>CAYYJR010000004.1:124728-230925 GCA_964472305.1 uncultured bacterium | reverse complement strand
CTGCCACCTAAGCTACCCCTTTTCTATTGTACAGATTTTGGGGTCCACTATAAACCGAAACAGGAACAATTCGCGTGCTGAGCGCGGGCAGAGCGGATGACAAGGTATCCTTTGGCAGGGGATGCCTGGCTCGTGAGCGAAGAGATGTCTCGGGGCAGGAACTACTACAGTGCGACAGCGTCGAGAGAAGTGCCGAGAGTTAGGGCTGCCGATCTTGCGGCAGGAGAATCGCACGCGCTTGCGGGACAGGCGTTCGGCGGTGCTGCTGCTGGTGACGAGTGCCGTCACCGTGTTGATGACGCTGTGCTTTCTCCACGCCATGCCGCACGGCGACCTGTTCGCGCGGGATGGGCTGTCGGCATGGGCGGCGACGACCGCAATAGCCCGTCACCTGTTGCTGACGTTGATGATGGTGCAAGCGGTGCTGTGCGCGCTGATCGTGCCTGCGCTGGCGGCTGGCGCGATTAGCCGAGAGCGTGAGGCCGGCCGCTTCGAACTCCTGCTGCTTACCCGGCTGTCGACCGCCAATCTGGTATGGAGCAAACTGTTCTCCACGGTCAGCTTTGCTGCCCTGCTCGTGTGGTGCGCTTTTCCGGCGGCAACCATCGCGTTCATGCTGGGCGGCGTGAGTCCCGGTCAGGCGTGGTGGGCGCTGGGCGTGCTGCTCGCGATGCTGTTCAACCTGACCGCCGTCGGCCTGTGTTGTTCGGCGTATGGGAAAAGCACCGCCGTCGCGACCGCGGTGACCTATGTGTTGGTATTCGTGCAAGTATTCCTGCTGCCAGCCTGCGCCCTGCTGGCAAGTGAAGTGAGGAGCACGCTGTATGATCTTTCGCTCGGTGCACTCATCTGCTGGTTGTTGATGCCGGTAGGCGCCGTGCTGGCCACCCTGATATTGCGCGCTCCCGTGGCGCTTGCGGTGAAAAGAGCAACATCGTGGGGATTCAACATCGTCCTCCTTATGGTATTCCTGCTGTTCTTCAGCGCATTGTGCGCGGTCATCACGCAGTTCTTTCCCGCTGAATGCGCCGCCCTCGGCGAGTTGGCGTCTGAATATCCCGAATACGTCTTACTCGGCAATCCGTTGGCGGCCATCGTGCATCAACTGGATGGTTGGAGCATCATCTGGCCCGATTGGATCTACGTGCCATGGACGCTGCGCTATTACACTCCGCTAGCGGTGGCGATCCAGGTGGGCAGCGCCGGATTGTTCCTGGCGTTCACGATACGGCGCATCGACCGGCAGCGGCGGGGAAGATGACCGTGGCAAACTCATCGCACCGGGAAGGAGCGAGGCGCCGGGTTGTCGAATAACTGTAACACTACAATATGCCGGTCGTGCCCCGCGGGCACGATTCCCCAGCATACTCATCGGGCGGAAAGGAAACTCCGATGCCGGTTCCTACAGCGGAAATGTCGGATCACGCGCTCGTGCACGCTTGGCGCGCGGGTGAGGTAGAGGCGTTGCGCCTGTTAATCAACCGGTATCGCAGCGCCGTGTTCGGTATGGCGCTGTGGTTATGCGGCAATTATCCACAGGCGGAAGCCCTCGCGCAGGAAGCGTTTCTACATGCCGCGCCACGACTGCACCGCTTCGATGCCGCCCAGTCCTTTATGCCGTGGATTTTCGGCTTGCTGGGACACCTGTATATCGAGGGATTACACAAGCGGAACGAGACTCCTTCCGCGGAATCCGACACGCTGCCCGCGCATTGCCGGGGTGGTGATCAATGCATGCAGCGCGTGCTATTGCACCTTTCCGGATTTCAGCGCGCCATCCTGGTGCTGCGTGAGCTGGCGGGCTTGCACGAGGACGAGATCGCGCAGGCCTTTCATCTGCCGACCGGCACGGTACGCGCCCGCCTTTCCCACGCCCGCGCGGCATTCGTCATCGCCTACGAGCAGTTATCGACGGCGGAGGCTGCGCAATGAGCCGTTGTCCCGAACCGTTCGAAATCGACCTGTATCGCACCGCGGCACCCGAATTGCTCGGAGTGCGGCGCACGGAAATCGAGGAACACCTCCCGACTTGTGCCGATTGCCGGCACACAATGGAGGCCCTGGAGGCGATGACCCGGCGATTTCACGAGAAACCCGATTGCGATCCCGGTGATGCTTTCACCGCGATGATTCTGTCCCGCGCCCGACGTCCCTGGCGCGACCGCTTATGGAATCCGAACTGGATGCCGTTGCCACTGGCGCTGGGGTGGGCGCTCACCGTGCTGGTGGCGTTGTCACTATTGTTGCTGCGGTTGCTGCCCGATGGTGTCGGGCATGACCGCGTGACCGTGGGCATGCCGCCGGCGGTTATTGCCAACGGGCCGTGCGTGGCGCCGGTGTATGTGACCGATCCCGCGGGGCATCCGCTGGCCGATTGCCCCGTTATCATCTCATCGTTTGGCATGTTCACCTATTACGGGCGCACCGATGCCGCGGGACTCTGTCGTGCCACCTTTACCCTGCCATCCTGGTCGCGTCATCACGAACTCGAGGTCAAGGTGTATACACGAAGCGGCGAGCATCGCCTGTTGCTGCCGGTCGAAACGCTGCATGCGGAAACGCTGTATCTGTATACCGACAAGCCGATGTACCAGCCCGGCCAGACGGTGCGCCTGCGCGCGCTCTGTCTGCAGCGCATTACGACCCATCCGGTCGCCAGGCAGGCAGTCCGTATGACGATCACTGATCCCCATGGCAATCTGGTCATGCGGCAGACGCGGAAAACGTCGAAGTGGGGTGTTGTCACCGCGGATTTTCCGCTGGATGCGCAGGCCATGCCGGGGGATTACACTGTTACGGCGGCTTATCCTCCCGATACGGGGCTTGTGAAAACGCGCGAGAGCGTTCCTCCCGCGTCGATCCGCACCATTACGGTGGCACGCTATACGCTGCCGTCGCTGGAGGCGACGCTCACCACCGACCAGGGATGGCTGCTGCCGGGCCAGGTGACGACCGGTACCGTATCGACGCGGTATACCTTCGGCAAACCCTGCGCGGGCGCGCGCGTGCAGGTGATGGCCCAGGGTAACGCGCCGACCGCCCTCCCGTTCGCGACCGCGACGGGCATTGCCGATGCGCAAGGCGCATTCCGCTTTCGTCTTAACCTGCCGGCGCGTTTCCCGCCGCGCCTGGCACGCGAAGGCACTGCCGTCATCAAGGCGATTATCACCGATGCTGCCGGACACGTGCAGGAAATTGCCCACCCACTGCCGTGCACCACACAGTCGATACTGGTAGCGGTGCTGCCGGAATCCGGCGCGCCCGTGCGCGGCGTAGCCAACGATTTTTATCTGGTCACATCCTATCCGGACGGCTCGCCTGTCGCGGCGACCGTCACCCTGACCGCTCCCGTGCCGACGACCATTCGCACGAACACCCAGGGAGTCGGCGTCTTTCGCTATACGCCCACCGGGACGGCGCCGTTGCGGGTGACTTTAACCGCAAGGGACGCCGCCGGCGCCGCCGGACGCTTTCATCGCGTCTTTCTCTCGGCGGCACAACGCCTGGATCAATTAGCCGGACCGATGCTGTTACGTTCGCCGGAGATTTTCCTTAGCACCGGTAAGCCGATCTACACGGCCGGTGAGACGCTTCAGATGGCTATCCAGGCGCCGGGGCGGCAAGGCGTGGTCTATCTGGCGGTGATGCGCGGTAGGCAACCGGTGCTCACCGGCGCTGTCACCCTGCGGGACGGACACGGTAAACTGGCATTGCCCCTGGGTGCCAACCTCGGCGGATTGTTGACCATACAGGCTTACCTGCCCGGCGAGACACTCGACTCTGCCGCCACAATTGACGGTTGCCCCATCCTGGCAGGCGGCAATCGCACGATCCTCGTGCGCCCGGCGGAAACGCTGCACTTGACACTTCAGGGATTACGTACCGTGAAGCCTGATGAGCCGCAAACGGTGCGGCTGCGCGTCACCGATGAAGACGGGCGAGGCGTGCAGGCCTCGGTCGGCCTGGCGGCGGTGGATGAATCGATCTACGCCATGGAAGAACAATATCCCGGCGTGGCACGGCTCTTTTTCCTGTTGCAACGAGCACTGGACGATCCGGCGATGATCGTGCACACCGCCAACCTGCCGGCACGGTATCGGCTGGAGCACGCGATTCCGCTCGACCAGCAAATCGCGCGGGTGGCGCTGGCTGCGTATGATGCGCAACCCATCTTGCGGGTGGCTCATTACAATCGTTCGGTCGAAATGCACAGTCACGCGGACGTGAAGATGGTTCGTTTCCTGATGGTGCGCGTGCTGCTCGGTGTCTGGGTGCTGTTCCTGTTGACTGTCTGGTTGGTACGCCGCTGGCGCGCGCAGCCGGCGATCAACGCTAACACCGGCTGGCTGGTGTTCCTGGCTCTGGCGGTGGCAACGCTCAGTGTGCTCTTCGCCGCCGGGATATTGACCACCTGGCGGACCGCCGTCGCGACCATTGCCGCCGGCGGCATGCCGACGGAGGGCACGCGCGTAATCCTATTCCTTACCGTATTGAGTGGCGCGATCTGGGGCGTGGTCCTATATCGCCTTGCCCGTGACCCGCGGCGCGATGTCATGCTGCATGCGATCAGCGCGCTGGTGCTGGCCGCGGTACTGTTTCCACGGCTCTCCGGCTTTGCCGTTACTCCACCCGCGCCTTCCGGTGCCGACGCGCAGTATCGCACGGCACGCCTGTTGGCAAAAATCCGGGCGCAATTGCCGACGGAAGACGGCATTCCCGCAGCCGTGGTCGCGCGGATACAGACCTATTTCCCCGATACCCTGGTTTGGTTACCGGAGATAGTCACCGATCACCGCGGCGAAGCGCGCATCACCCTGCCGTCGGCACAGCGCATCGCGACCGGGCGGTTGAGCCTGCTGGCGAATACCCGCGATGGCCGGCTGGGCAGCGCGGATCTGCCGTTTCGTGTTTATCAGGAACTGGGTGTCGACTTCAGTCTTCCACCGCGCGCCACTGTCGGCGATCGCTTCACCATGCCGGTCGTCGTCCATAATTATACGGCGACGCCACGCCTGGTGACGCTGTCTCTCGTCGCCCGCAACGGTATTACGCCGATAGATGACGATTCCCGGCGGATCATGCTGCCTGCCGGTGGGATGGAGAAAGTGTTCTTCGCGCTGCGCATCTATGCCGCCGGGCGCGCGCAGGTGACGGTCAAAGCCGCCAGCGATGCGCTGACCCGTGTTGCGCACGGCCGGTTGGACGTGTTTCCACCCGGCGTGCACATGGAGACAACCGACGGTGTCATTCTGGATAAACGGTCCAAGCTGCAGGTGCGCGTGCCGGCTTCCGCTGACCTGAGCACAAGTGACTTCACGCTGCGCCTGTATCCCGGCGCGATCAGCCAGGCGCTGGATGGATTGGAACGCATCCGCCTGCGACCGCATGGCTATTGCGAACCGACTTGCTCAGACGCGATGATCAACCTGCTGATCCTGCAGTATGCGCGGCAACGCGGGATCAAGGATGTTCGGGTTCCACAGCGTGCGCGCGCCAATATCTCCCTTGATTTTCAACGGTTGCTTACCTTCGAAGTGCCGGGTGGAGGCTTCTCGCAATTCGGTGATGCGCCGGCGGAGTTCGCCCTTACCGCACTGGTGCTGACACAGTTTCAGGCGATGGCAAACGTGCAGCCGGTCGATGATGTCTTGCTGGCCCGCACCACGCGGTGGTTGCGCACGCACTGGGCTACCGCGCCGTCGATCGAGCGGTCTTTCGCGTCGCTGGCGCTGGCGCGCGCCGGGGAAACGGAACAGGTCGATTCCTGGCTGGGAGTGCGCGGCGCACAGGCCACTGTGCTCTCCACCTATGAATTAGCCGTGCTGGTCCAGGCAGCAGTCGCACGGAAACACCCGTTGTCTCGGGTGCTGTGCGCCACTCTTGCCGAACGAGCCAACCGGGACAAAGCCATTGCGTATTGGACATCGAGTCCTGCCGGCACGGCGCAGGCATCGTGGATGGCGTGGAGCGATGCGGAGGTCACCGGACTGGCGGTGCAGGCGCTGGCGGAAAGTGAATATGACGACGGGTTAATGAACGCGGGGCTGAAATACCTGCTGCTGCACCGGGAGCCCGCCGGCGACTGGGGCAGTTCCCAGGCAACCATGCAGGCGCTGCGGGCGCTGTTGGTCTCCGGGATGCGCGCGCAATCCGGCGAAGTGGAGATCACCGTCAATGGCACGCTGATGCCCTCCATCATTCTGCATGGCGACGGGGAAGCGAAGACGATAAACCTCAGCCGCTACCTGCGGAGCGGTCTTAACACGGTGATGCTGCGCGCGTCACGCGAGGTGATGCCGTCCTGCCAGCTCACCGCGCGGTATGTGACCGAGCCGCTGCTCGCTGAGTCGCGTCATTCCGACGCGCTGGTGGTGCGGTATGATACGGTGCAAGTTCCGGTCGGCAACCCTGTCAGCACGACCGTACGACTGGTTCCGCCGGCGCCGAGGGCGATGACGATGGTCGAGCTGGTCGTACCGCCCGGCTTCATGCCGGTGGAAGAAGATCTGGAAACCCTCAAGGCCGGCGGTCAGCTTGCCCGCTATGAGAGCAATGGCGCGCATCTATTTCTTTACTTCCGCCAACTCACTGCTCCGCTGACATTCACCTATCGGTTGCGCGCGCTCTACCCCGCTGCCGTCACGGTGCGTTCCGCCGCGATCTATCCCTTGTACCGTCCGCAGCAACGCTACCTGAGCCTGCCGGGCACGCTGCAGTCGCAGGAAACGCCGTAACACCACAGGGGTATAACCGCGTGAAATGTCATCCTTCCGCGCCTGCATTCGGCCGATTCAGATCGGCGGGATGACGGCAACACGCGAAACACACCATATTGGTATTGCCTTCGACATCGCCATTTCACCCCACCCACCGCTCACGTCCGACAGGAAATCTCCAGGAAACATTCGGTAATACCCGCGAAATGTGCGGTAATGTTTCCGTCACGCGGCGCCGGTATTGTGTGATCAGATCAGACCGCACGCTTGAGGGAGGAGTCGGTTATGCCGGAAGCAATTCAACAGCAGTTGAATAATGTTGTCAACAGTGGCAATATTCTCATGTTGGCCTGGGGCGCGGCGCTGGTGTTCTCGATGCACGCCGGTTTTGCGTTTCTGGAGGCCGGTTCGGTGCGCCGCAAGAACGTGGTCAATGCGCTCACCAAGATCGTGATGGACTGGTCGGTTTCGACCATCATATATTTTGCGATCGGGTTTCCCATTGCGTATGGCATCTCGTTCTTCAAGCCGGTCGGCGCCATCACCCAGTTCGACTTCAACTTCGTGCACTTCTTCTTCCTGCTCACCTTCGCGGCGTGCATACCCGCCATCATCTCCGGCGGCATTGCAGAACGGGCGAAGTTCGTGCCGCAAATGCTGGCGGGGGCGGTGCTGGTCGGGCTGATTTACCCGTGTTACGAATCGCTGATCTGGGGACAGTGGTCGACTGGCTTCAACGCCTTCCTGGCGACACTGGGCGGGCTGCCGTTCCATGATTATGCCGGCTCGGTGGTGGTGCACGCGATGGGCGGCTGGCTGGCATTGCCGGCGATGCTGTTGCTTGGCCCGCGCATGGGTCGCTATCGCCAGAACGGCGATAGCCTGCCCGCGCCGATTCATTCCATCCCGTACGTGGCGCTGGGTTCGTGGTTCCTCATGGTGGGATGGTTCGGCTTCAACGTGGCCAGCGCCGGCGAGTTGTCGAAAATCTCCGGACTGGTCGCAATCAACTCGCTCATGGCGATGGTCGGCGGCGTGCTTGCGGCGTGCATTGTATCCCGCTGCGATGCGGTGGCTATCTACAATGGCGCGCTGGCCGGGCTGGTGGCGGTGTGCGCGGGGTCGGATAAGTATCATCCCCTCGGTGCCTGCATGGTAGGCATTATCGCCGGTATCATCTTCGTCAAAGCCTTTCAACTCATTAACGAGCAATGGAAAGTCGATGACGTGCTCGGTGTATGGCCGTTGCACGGATTGGGAGGCGCGTGGGGCGGCATCGCCGCCGGCATCTTTTCCCTGCCGGTGCTGGGCGGTCTGGGCGGCGTCAGTCCGTTGTCGCAGCTTATCGGCACACTGTTGTGTGTTGCGATTGCCCTGGCGGGCAGTTTTCTTGTCTACGGAATCCTCCGTCGCGGGCTGGGCATTCGCCTGACGCCCAAAGAAGAATTGTTAGGCACCGATCTGGTGGTGCACAGTAGCAAAGCCTATCCGGAGGAAGTCTTTTAGTTCCCCGGATTGTTCACGCGCGAAAGGAGTCAGACGATGTTTCGTATCGAAGCCATCATTCGACCGGAGCGATTTGAGGAAGTGAAAGACGCGTTGCAGCAGATCGGCGTCATTGCCATGACTGTGGACGAAGTGCTGGGCTGCGGTCATCAGGCCGGTCATGTCGAGCATTATCGCGGACTGGAAACCCACATCAACCTGCTGCCGAAGATTCGCATTGTCACCGTCGTGCATGAAGTTCCCGTGGAAGCGGTGGTCGAAGCCATCTGCAACGCCGGTTCCTCCGGCGAGCATGGTGACGGCAAAATATTTATCATGCCGTTGATGGACGCTGTCCGTGTTCGCGATCGTATGCGCGGTCCCGACGCTGTGTGAATCCCGCGGCGCTGTTCCATTCACACAGATGCGGGAACGGACGATGCGCCGCGTGGAAGGGCGGTACCAGTCGGCCAGGCGGTGTCAGTTCGCAATCCTGGGGATCTGTTCACACCTTGCGGCACAACCGACGTTATTCCTTTCCGCGGAACTGCTGGTCGCCCGGGGTGATGAGCAGGAAGAAACCGGTGAAGTGATACGGGCGACGGTCGCGTTCTGGTTGTTGCACGGCGCCGACCAGCGGATCGCCGACCAGGTAGTGCCCATCACGATAATCGAGGAGGGCGATGAAGTGGCCGGGGCCACCGGCGGTGTTCAAGCGGGTACCGGCGATGCATGGGACGGGCAACGGATCGGGCAGCGCGGGCAGAATGCGGTAGCGCACGGCGAAGCCGCGACGGCGCAGCGCCCGCGCCAGGTACCAGTTTTCAGTGCCGGTGAATGAAGTGAAACTTTCCGCGGCCAACTCCCGCTCGGTGACCGTGACTCCGAAATGGCGCAGCACGGTGGCGGCGCTGGCAGGGCCGCACGACGACGGATAACTCTGGAGACACACGTCGTTATCCCAGGTATCCCGGAAACTCGCCAGATTGGCGGGCATGAGAAAACTCTTCACGTAGGGCACCGCCAGCCAGTAGCACATCAGTCCGAGCACACTGGTGCGCGATGCCAACGCCAGCCAGCGCTGGCCGCGGGTGAGGGATTGCAACATGCCGCATGCCACCCCCAGTCCCGCGGCGAACAGCTCGGAATACGGCAGCGCACGCAGCGAGTAGAACCAGGCGGCGTTATCGAACAGGTGCAGGTAATACAGGGTGTATAACAATCCCGGCGTCGCCAGCACCAGCGCGACCGGCACCATCCATATCCATGCCCATCCGCGCAGCCTGGTCATCCACCGCTCGCATAGCACGAACAGCGCCAGCGCCAATCCCACCGTGGGGACGATCATCCAGTTCGGGTGCATGGCGACTCCTTCTTCCCTGCTCACTTCTTTCGCCGGCGCGCAAGGGCTTCCTGCCGGAGGAATGGCCGGATGGCAGGCGCTCGTTCGTCCGGTGAAGTATGCTATAATCGTCAATGACTCCGCTCTGTGCTCAATGCACGCCCGGCAGGCCGTGTGATGCGAACCGCTGGGGAATGCGCGGAGGTTTCATCCTCTATATATCGGTGAAGGAGTGCGGCATGATCGCACGCGTGTTATCGCGTGAGGTGTTTGTTCCGTCGCCGGCGGCGGGGACGGCGGTGTTGGCGTCGAGTTATTACACGCAGCCGTGGGGCGGCGACCTGATGAGCATGCACTCGCTCGTGAGCCGCAGCGATACCGTCGATATCGCCTACTTGCGTTATTCATCGGATAATGGTCGCACGTGGAGCGAGACGATCGAGTGGCCAACGAAGTTTGACGATCCCGGCGGCGTCGGACGGCGGCATGGGCGCGGCGGTTATGTCGATCCGCATACCGGGCGCTATCTCACCGTCTGGACCCAGGGCGTGCTGCCCACCGATAACCCATTGGAGGGGATGACGCGCTGGACGCTGCATTACGCGGTTTCCGACGATGGCGGCACCACGCAGCGCGTCAGCGAGCAGATCATCCATCAGGGTGACGAATACGATGCCGTGCATCATCTGCCGGGTGTGACCGTCGGGAAGAATTGCGTGATGATGGGCGACCTGGGCGAGCGTCCCCTCACGCGCTCGGACGGCGTGATCCTGTTGCCGGTGCAGAGTTCCCCCGTGGGGCCGGACGGCATGTATGCCAATCCCGGCGCCGGTCTCACCTACACCGACTGCCTGTTGTTGCTGGGACGCTGGCAGGCGGATGGGCGGCTGGCGTGGACAACCTCACAGCGAGTGATTGGCGATCCGGCACGCACCACACGCGGCCTAATTGAGCCGACTCTCGCCGAGTTGGCGGACGGGCGCATTTTGATGGTCATGCGCGGCAGCAACGATGCCGTGAGCGCGCTGCCAGGCTATCGCTGGGCTGCCTTCTCCGACGATGGCGGCGAGCATTGGTCGGACGCGCAACCGTGGACCTGCACCGACGGCACGGCGTTCTTCTCGCCCAGTTCCACCTCACAGCTCATCCCGTATGCCGGCGACCGGCTGCTCTGGATGGGGAATATCTGCACGTGCAATCCGCGCGGCAACAGCCCTCGCTACCCCATCGTGCTCGCTGAGGTGGATCGCGGCAGCGGCTTGCTGCTCCGCGACAGCATCCGCGTCATCGACGATCGCCGCGACGGCGATAGCGAACACCTGACGCTTTCCAACTTCTATGTGCGGGAAGACCGCGAAACCGGCGAGTTGCTGCTGCACCTGACGCGACTGTTTGCCGCCGAGTCTGGGAACTGGACGGCGGACGCGCTGGTGTATCGGATTGCGGTGGAGTAGCGTCGAGCGCATCCCGATGCCACGGAATGCGCTCGACGCGAACGAGCCTCGCTTTCTTCGATGAACAGGGTTACGCGGCACGCTGTTGTTGCTGCGACTCATTGAGCAGCGCAGGCAGCAAGGCTTGCATCTGCTGCAGGTCGCCTTCCTCATGGTCGAGATTCTGTTGCAGTAATTGCGCCACGTCCGGCTGGTTCAACGCCTTCGCCATCGCGAGCATCCCCTGGTACTTGCTGATCTCCATCGCTCCGAACGCGATATCGGTCATCGCGACGTGTATGTCGAAATCCGCCGGACTCATGTCGGACACTGTCTGCATCATCATCTGGTCATCCTGGCGTAACGCCTGCACCGCGGGGCTGTGCAGACGGTCCTGGGGGAACGCACCCAGGTTGAGGAGCGCCTGGTTCAGGTTGAGCAACTCCTGTTCGATTCCCTGCGCCTGTTTGTTCACAACCGACTTCAACTGCTGATCGCGCAGGCGGTCGGTCCAATGGAGCAGATACTCCCTGTATTCCCGTTCGCTCGCATACATTCCCTGCAGAT
Organism: uncultured bacterium; assembly: GCA_964472305.1. Lineage (GTDB taxonomy): Bacteria > Armatimonadota > Hebobacteria > CAIYQO01 > CAIYQO01 > CAYYJR01. The sequence continues at coordinate 219,382 of CAYYJR010000004.1, read as the reverse complement.
GCACCACCAGGTGTCGATCCAATGACATGGCTTTCTCCTTCCTCATGCAATAATCGTCACTCTATGATGCCCGGCAGCACACTCCCGCGCGGGTACAGTTCTCGCACAAGCCGGGGGCATTGGATGAATTCCGGGCACGGGGTGGGGGAATCAACGGCTTGGTGGGTGCCAGTGTCTGATCGGATGCAGTAACGCTTGTCCAACCGCGACCGGCAATCAGAACGTGGCTGCGAGTCGATAGAACGCGGCGTACGCGCACCGCGCGTTGTCATCACTGGACTGATGCCGTCGCATCGTCGCGTGCCGGAAAAATCGGCGTCAGGGGGGGCACCCTGGGGTGATGCGCATCCGCACATACAGCGAAGGCACGCCGGCGCGGTGCATTGCGGCTGTCGGCCTTGCGCTCATTCTCCCGTCTGGCTTGACGGCGCCGCCACGTTATTGGATTGTGACGACCCTTTCTGGCGCAGATAAATCGACAAAACCACCATGGATCCGACAGCCAGGAATTCACTCTGCCAGTTCTCGAGTGATTGCATCCAGAGTTGTGGCACACGCAGGAACGCAAGGGGCGTGATGGGCGGTTGGCCCAACTGCGCCTGTTCCCAGTTATACTCTGCGGCACCGGCGATGACGTGGATGACGAAGGAGAGCAGGAACATCGACAACAGGACGATGCTGAGCGAATTTTCGTAGAACGTGCGCGCGATCCCTCCGCGACGAATCGGCCAGGGTACCGGTCCTTTCCCTGCCCCCTGCTGTTCTTCCGCAATTTCCTGTTGCTTCTGCTCCGGCGTCTTTGATTCCGCCGATCCCTGCTGGGACAAGAAAGCGGTAAGCAACACATATAAGCCCATCTGCAGATATTCACTCTCCCAGTTCTCCGCGGTGGCTTCCCAGAAATGCCCGGTGGCCAAGTAAGCCAGGTAGGAGATGATGGCCAGGCCGTGCTCCTGTTGTTCGCTGTTGAACACCAGGAATCCGGCGATGCTTTGCCCGATCCAGAACAGCACGAACAGGCCGAAAGCGGCAATGGCCAGTCCGTGCCTGGAAATATAATCCCGCATTTTCCACTCCGGTGAGATCGGCGGTACTGCACGGCCTTATCGGAGGTATACCCGCCGCATCACATCCGACGATGGGCGTACTTCAGCGAGAAATCAAACATTCGTATGAATCATCGTGTGAACTCGCATAGATGGTACGCTCACCGTGGGCAGGCGTTTGTCAGCACACCGGAGGCCGCGGCCATTACACAGTACGGTACCGTGGAACGGTGATCCAGGGAAGCTCGGTCGGTGAAAAAGAGGAATGCGTGGCGCGACGGCTTGGCGTGGAATAGCATGTCGGTGCGGTGCAAGGCCGTCTGCATGGCGCAAATGGGGCAACGCGCGCGCTCCCGCCTGAGCCGAACTCCGGCGGGAACGCGCGGCACGGATACGTTAAATAGCGTAATCGACCGCTTTGGCGTCCGGTTCACGGTCCAATGCGAGTTGTTTGATGGTGATGTCTTCCAGCGTGATAGCCTGGAAATAGTTGGTCAGCAGAGTGCCTGCGCCGTCGAGAACATCGCGCAGCGCGCATGTGCTGTGGCGTCCGCGACAACTGGCGATGGAGGCGCAGTCGACCAGCACAAACGGACCTTCCAGCGCCAGAATAATTTCCGCCAACACGATCGACGCCGGATCGCGCGTGAGGGTATAGCCGCCATTTACGCCGCGGGAAGCGGCCACGAGTCCCGATTTACGCAACGGGACCATCAGTTGCTCAAGGTAGGTAACCGGCAATCGCTGTCGCTCCGCAATGTCTTTTAATAAAATCGATCCTTGACCGTACTCCTGGCTTAGCGCCATCATCGCTCGCAAGCCGTATGTCGCGCGGGTAGATAGCTTCATGGTCGTACTCCGTCACTGCTAAGTCGCAAGTCCGCCCTGGGTTGCGTGTCCTTAGTGAAATATTTCGCAAACTCCTCCATACAATACAGCAGACGATAGAAAACGTCAATTGAGTAAGAAGTAAAAATACGAAAAAATGCCGGAAATCTGGAAAATCACCGGATGGGAACACCGGGGAGCCTGGAGGTGAACAGGCGTTAATGATATTGTTCACAAAAGAAATCGTCCCCACCGTGCGCGCGTCACGATGGGGACGATCATAGATTTGCATGCCGCGTCGATTTCAGTCAACCAGCTTGGTAAAGGTATGCATGCCGTTGGGCATATGGCAGGTCGAACAGGTGGCGTCCGCCGCTGCCTTGGGGGCGTGCTCAGCCATGGTCTTTTCTTTATGACAGTCCTGGCATAGCGCGGAACCCGACTTCCGCAGATTGTGTTTGGCCGGGGTGGCCGAATGCGCCTGGTGACAGGTCAGGCATGTCATGCCTTTGGCGAAATGCTTGCTGATCACCATTTCGTTCATCTGTTGCATGGCTTTGTTCGGTTGCACCGGATCGAGCTTGAAGTCGTTGACCAGGAGCAGATCCTGACCGGGGAAATATTGCGCGGCGTATTTCTGCCCGTTGATGGTGTACTGCCCGTGACAGCGTCCGCAGAGCGACACCTGCTTGCCGGGCGTATCCAGCTTGCTCGGATTCAGGATGGTGTCTTTGCGCGTGGCTTTGGTTGCCTTCATGTGCTCGCTGCCGGGACCGTGACACGCTTCACAGGCGATACCCTTCTCCGCCCAGGTGTTCGTGGCGGGATTATAGCCGGTCGTATGGCGATAGATGACATCCGCCGCCGGAAGCTTGCCGTCCTTCTCCCAGGGCAGAGCCTTGTTGAGGGCGCCATGTTTTGTCGCGCTCCAAGCCTGAAAAACCGGTGAGTGGCACATTTTGCACTTCGTGGAGGTGAGGTAGGTGGCATTGGCAAGGTACGGCGCAGGGAATTGAGCTTTGGGAGGTTCTTCGCCGACACTGGCGATTGCCCCGAGTCCGAGCAGGATGGCGGAAACCGCGACCGACCAGCCAGTCAAAGAGAGCCATTGTTTCATGATGAACCAACCCTTTCTATCTTTTTTATCAGTATTCCCGATTTGTAGCAGATTTCCTCTTGCTCCCAGAACAATCTCTATTTTTTTTCATCCGGCCGATCACACGGGGAAGCACGCACACGGCACAGGCGTGAGCGGGAGAGGGGACATGCCAAACATAATTCTGCAATATCCACGCGCAACCGGATAGTGGCGTTGCCTGCTACAGGGACTTGCCAATCGTTAAACAATCTGATATTCTTATAAAACGAGTAAGTAATCTCTCGTGCGCACCGCGGGTCACACCCCACATGGCCGGCGGCAACATGAAGACGAAGGCATACAGGATACGGTTCAACTTTGTGGCAATATGTTCGGGAGCAAGTTGAGGGATGCAATCATAGCAGTAGTCGATGGCAGTATTCCCACATGATTCCACCTTCATGTGCCATCAGACGTGATGGCTTGCCTACCCTTTCACTTGAGCATGCGGCATTCCAATTGCCGAATACCCGGGAAGGTGCGAGTTTGAAGCCGAGTTAAAGTATCTTATCCATCGTATTGAAAGGATGCGTCGTGGCAATCGACAACCATGCAGCTAACGAAAACGTGCAGGCCGAGAAATCGCTGAGCCGCCGTGGCTTCCTGGAATGGATGATCGGTCTGCTAAGCGGCATCAGTGTGTTGTCGGTGGCAGGAACGATATTGGCCTACTTGACGCCACCGTCAGATACCGGCAAAGGCGGAGCGGTGCAGGTCGCCGTGCAGAGTGAGATTCCCGTCGGTGATGCCAGGGTTGTCTCCTTCAACAGCACTCCGGCGATCATCATTCATACCCCCGAAGCATTTATCGCCTTCTCGGCGGTTTGTACGCATGCCGGATGTGTCGTTACGTGGCAGAAGGACAAGAAACGCATCTTTTGTCCCTGCCATGCCGGTATCTTCGATCTCGAAGGGAATGTCGTTTCCGGCCCACCTCCACGGTCGTTGAAAAAAATCCGAGTGGTAGTGCAGGGTGAGAAAATCCTGCTGGCTGAATCCTAAACAGAATGGACAAGCGTGCAGCAATGTGGTCTCGCGTCAAAGAATGGTTCAGGAATCAACCGGATTTCGAGCGATGGTTGCGCATCATCAGTCCCGCTTTCTTGTATAGCGCGCTGGATGATCGGCTCACTTTCAAGGAAGCGTTGAAAGAAGCGCTGAATAAAACGGTGCCTTCGTTCGCGCTCAAATACACCTGGTGCATGGGGGGAACAGCCTTATTGTTGTTCGTTAATCAAATCCTCACCGGTGTCTTGCTCTCGGTCTATTACAAACCGGCGCCGGAAGCCGCCTTCGAGAGCATCAAGGTGATAGAACACACGATGTTCCTCGGGTGGTTAATTCGGCAAATGCACGCCTGGGGCGCCAATCTCATGATTTTCTTTGTCTTGATGCATATGATCAAGGTCTTCTTCAACAAGGCGTATCGTCCACCGCGGGAACTCACCTGGGTGACAGGCACCCTGTTGTTCTTCTTTACCTTGACGTTGGGCTTTACCGGATATTTGCTTCCCTGGGATCAATTAGCCTTCTGGGCGAGCACTGTCGGCACCAGCTTGACAGAAGCCGTGCCGTGGATCGGTCACACCATCCTGGTGGCATTGCGTGGCGGAGAGCACATCGGCGGGCTGACTATCAGCCGCTTCTACACGATACATTGTATCGTGCTTCCCTGGATTATGTTCGCGCTCTTGATCGGCCATTTCTTGCTGGTCAGGCGGTTGGGAATTTCAAAACCACTCTAGTGTGGAAGATCGAGGCAAGACTGGACTGCCGGGCTGCTCACGGCATTATTCACGATGGGATGCATCCTGCGGGCGCGGTAAGAGTGTGGAGAGGGACTGTTCGTGTTGTTCCGCCCGATGCACCATCGTCGAGGCCACCAGGAACCCGGAAAAGCGGAATCGCATTTTGCAGATTTGCACTAGGAGGCTATGACCGTGGCGATGGATGAACAACTCGACACGCAGCGCACAGCGATGACAACCCGCGCGAAACATGGCGAAGAAGAAGGTCACCACTTCTGGCCTTCGCATGTGTTGAATCAACTGATCATCCTGTATCTCCTGACCGCGGTGCTTATCACCCTGGCGGTTGTGATGCCGTTTCATTTGCATGAGAAAGCTGACCCGTTGGTGACGCCTGACGGCATTAAACCGGAATGGTATTTTCTGGCCGCGTACCAGGTGATCAAATATATGCCGAAGACCATTGGGATCATGGTCTGTGGCATCTTCGCATTGGGCATGGTGTTCTGGCCGTTTCTCGATCAACTTATCGAATCCCGATTCGGCATGCGCGCGTATCGGAAAATCGGGACGATCGCTGTCATACTCGTGCTGTTGTTCAGCTTCATCGGCTGGGCTTCGGAACGGACTTTCCACGTAATGGGGCGAACCTATGACGTCGATTTGTTAGGCATTCCCCACGCCGTGAGCGCCCAGGACGGCAGACAAACCCCGGAGACAGCGCCAGAGACTCCCGAACAAAATCCTTCCGAAGGAAGTACGCAGTAATGGTCGTGATGACAAGGGGGAGAGCACTTCTGCCAATCGTCGGAATCGCTCTTGTGATAATGGTCTGTGGTATGTCACGCGAAGCGGTCGCGCAGAAGGCGCCGCAGACATCGACATGCGAAGAGTGCCATTCCAAGGTGGCCGTCGCGTTTCGCAAAAGCGTTCACACCAACGCCGGCGTGACTTGCGTCACCTGTCATGGTGGAGATTCGCATGACCCACAAAGCAGTGCGATGGATCCGCGCAAAGGATTTCGCGGCAAACCCTCCCGGCAAGAAATACCGCGTTTCTGCGCATCCTGTCACACCGACCGTGCGAAGATGCAACAATACGGCCTGGAAACCCACCAATTCGAGGACTATCTCACCAGTGTGCATGGGAAAGCCTGGGCGCGTGGAGACAGTAACGTGGCCGTCTGCACGGATTGCCACAGCTCACACGATATTCTGGCGCCTGAAGATCCGAATAGCCACGTCTTTCCCATGAATGTAGCCGCAACCTGCTCGAAATGTCATGATAATAAAGCGTTGATGGACAGATACGGGTTACCCTCGGATGTGTCCAAGCAATATCAGAGCAGCGTGCATGCACAGGTGCTCGCTGCTGGTGGCCGCCAATCCGCGCCAAGTTGCGCGACCTGCCACGGCAGTCATACCGCACTGCCGCCTGGTGCGAAAGATGTGCCCAATATCTGCAGTCGCTGTCATGCCCAGGTACTTGACCTGGTCAAAGCGAGTCCGCACGCCGCGGCGTTCGCACAAGGGAAGATGGCATGCGACAACTGTCATCAACACCATGCCATACAACATCCGCAGGACAAACTCTTAGAAACGTCGTGTACCAAGTGCCATGCGCCGAAATCCGCGGAAGCCGGCGTTGGCTCGTTAATCCATGGGAGCATCAGACAGGCACGATTCGACTACCAGAAAGCCATCGGGCTCGTAAAGGACCTGGAGAAGGACGGTCTGCTCGTGACGGAACTGTACGGACGACTGGATGAAGCAAAAATGGGTCTGGTCGAAGCAACCCGTGACCAGCATACGTTAGATCCTTCAACAGTTGATAAACGTCTGGTTTCCGTCGAAGCCGTCGTTGATGAGGTGCAACAAGCACGCGTGCATGCCAATGCGGAAGATTTGGAGAGGAAGCTGCTGTTGATTCCGCTCTGGCTCTTCGCCGGCATGATGGCGTTCATGTTGTATGTGAAACGACGCCGCAGCGAGAGAGCAGAGCAGCAGCATTCCGCGCAGTAAGAGTTGTCGTCTTGGAAAGTGGTGTACTACCCGATGTCTCCTTTCAGCATATTGTATAAGCTGGCACAGGCGGTACGACGGCGATTAGGCGATCGCATGTCGCGCTTTCTTATCCTGTGTCTGAAAATCGGTGTCACCGCAAGCCTCTTGCTGGTGTTGCTCGGGGTCGTCGGTATGCAATACAGCACCACGCCGCGCTTTTGCACAACCTGCCACTATATGCAACCATTCTATGATTCCTGGCAGCTCTCGTCGCATAAAAATGTTCGCTGTGTCGATTGTCACTATCCCCCTGGTCTCCAGCATGAATTCCAAAAGAAGTTTGAGGCGCTGGTGCAAGTCACGAAATACGTCACTCGCCAGTACGGCACGCGGGCGGTGACGCAGGTCGAAGATGCCAGTTGCCTGCGCTCCGGATGTCATCAGGTGCGGCTACTGCGGGGGAAGGTGTTGTTCAAAGGCGTTGAATTCGACCACTTGCCCCACTTAACCAAGCATCGGCGCGTCACGCGACTGCGCTGCACCTCCTGTCACTCGCAGATGGTACAGGGACAACACATGGCTGTGACAGAGAGTTCCTGTTTTCTCTGCCACTTTAAGAACGACGTAAAAGGCAAAAAGACAGAGCTCTCGTCATGCACGCGCTGTCATAAATTCCCGCTGCCGGCGAAAAAATTTAACCATGCCTTCGTCCAGGAACGTGAGATCAAGTGTCAGGAATGTCACGCGAATGTCACGCATGGCAATGGCGATGTACCGAAAACCCGATGCGTGATGTGTCATTCGGAAAAGTCGCGCCTGGAACGCTATACGGACGTGGCGTTCATGCATGAAAACCATGTCACCGAGCGGAAGATTGAATGCCAGCAGTGCCACGACACCATTCAGCATAATCTTGATAACGTCACACGGAATGCTTCCGGGCACGTGCAATCCGGTGACTGCCGCAAGTGCCACGAAAGCGAGCATAACATGGTCGCGCAGCTCTATTCGGGACGTGGTGGCGCCGGGATCACCGGCACCCCGGATCCGATGTTTACCGCCGGGGTGAGTTGTGAAGCGTGTCATCGGTCATATCAGTCTGCCGGTGGTACGTCTTTCTCGAAGGCCGGCGCAGCGGGCTGCATGATGTGCCATGGCGAAAAGTATGGCGCCAAGTTAACCCAGTGGCATGGCGAATTTGACGGGGCGGTGCGTGAAACCTATACGGCCATCGCGAAAGCGAAAACATTACTGGCCGCGGATGCGCTGCGGGGGGATGCAACCAATTCCGCGGCGTTTACCTCAATCGAAAACGCCGAGACCAATATTACCTTACTACTCAAGGCCAACAGCATCCATAACCCGCGTTATGCGCGCCAACTGATTCGTAAGGCCGTCGAACAGGCCAATCAGGCCTTGCTGACGAATGGGAACACGTTCCGCGTCCCGATGCCGGCGCTGCGGGAGCAGACGACCACGACAGCCTGTGCCACCTGCCATACCAAGACGCCCTCCGGTTCCTTGCCGATTTTCGGCGCACAATTCAACCACACTCGTCATGTCAACGAGCGGAAACTCGACTGCGAGACATGTCACCGGCAGGGCGCACCCGAGAAGCCCAGTCACGGGCAGTTAAAGATCGATGCCGCGGGATGTCGTGCCTGCCATACGCGACAGCGTGCGAATTCACCGCATCCTGCCACATGGGCATCGATGCACGGAACACAGGCAAAACACGACAGCAAGGAGTGCATGGTGTGTCATACGAAAGACACATGCACTTCCTGCCACGGCGTGACGATGCCGCATGCACAGGGATGGTTGACGAAGCATGGTCCGGCATCCCGAACCGATGGTGCCGTGTGCCGGAAATGTCATCAACAGACTGATTGCAACACCTGTCATCAGAACAAACGTCCGCATCCGTCACCGTGGATTCCCCAACATGGCAAACAGGCGATGGCATCACCCGCAAAGTGCAATGCCTGTCACCAGCAGACGGATTGTGCGGTGTGCCATAAATCACTCAAACCGGCATTTCACGATCAAACATGGCCCACGGCACATCCGCAATCCGGCACAAAACAGGGGAATTTGTGCAAGTTATGTCATGCAACCGGCAAAAAAGGTGATTTTTGCACGACATGCCATGGGCTGAAAATGCCGCATGCGGAGAATTTCGCCACCGAACATAAAGGCGTCGCGAGTTTCGCTGACAAAGCGGTGTGCTTCAAGTGTCATTCGCGGAAAGAGTTTTGCGTGACTTGCCACGGTGATGATGCACAATAGATCGTTCAGCGGCACGCATACCGCGGTGTCGTTGGCGAGGATTACCTGGTGAAGGGGCGCTAGGAATTGCTCCCCGCAGATTATGCTCGAATCCTTCACATGCAGGTGGATCGGTAATTGAATATGTACCACCGCCAGGCAGTCATTGCTGTCTGGCGGTGTTGAGTGTAATACCAGTTGTGATACGTTGCACAGTCCGCTTCGGTCAGATAGACGATGGTCGTCGCTTGAGGAGGACAGGATGTCCAGCGCGAAATTATATCTATCCCGCCGAGGTTTCGCTATGGCCTGCCGGGTGCTATATCGTTCCTGGCGCAGCAATGGGCTTGATCAACCACCGGGACTGCCATCCGTGTCAGCACGCACAGGGATTCACCACTGGTATACAGATTCTGTGTTGCCGACCGGAAGAACAATAACAGGAATTCCGCGGATATGCCGTGTGGAAAACCATTAATAGGGGAATAAACTGAAACAATTATCACGTCGGTGACAAGCCGCGTGATTGCAGGAGAAATCGCGTTGACAATAAATGTGACAGAACGTCCGCCAAAGTTGAAGCAGACGAAGTCGTGGGGCCAACCCTGGGGGTGGCGACACGCGTTGCTGATACAATTGGCGCTTCTTATCGTCGCGGAAATCGTCCAGATACGCTGGATGCAAACCCATTCACCGAGCATCCTGCCGCCGTGGAATTGGATACTCCCCGCGTCGCTTGTCGTTGTCGCCGGTGTCGTGGGTGCGGCATTCCGCCGTCAGGCGTGGATGCGCTGGCTTTCCGGCGTACAGTTTGCGGTATGCGCGATTGCCATCATCGCGGCACTCGGTTTACTTGGCATACTGGTGTCGCAGGGTGAACCGCCCACCGTGGCGCCGCTGCCCGAAACGGTACACAATCTCGCTATTGCGCAGGCCGTCAGGCAGTTCCTTACGACGCTCAATTCGACGATTACCGGTCTCGGATTGCGCGCGATGTTCACCTCGCTGCCATTCGTAACCGCCATCCTGTTGATGATGCTCAACCTGTCTCTGGTGGTCGGTCGGCGGTTGGTGACGCCGCGCCCCGGATTGTTCGGTTTCATGTTGAATCACGTCGGCCTGCTGTTGGTGGCGGGCGGCATGATCGCCGGCACCGCGCAATTCGTGAATCCGCGTCTGGTGCTGAAGGCAGGTGAATCAACCTCCACCGCCGGCATTTCCCAGATGAACGAAGCGACCTACGATCTGGGCGCAACGATCACGCTGCAAAAATTCGAGATCGAAAAATATCCGCCCAAGCTGGCCATGGTGGATTACTCCAGGTCGATGGAAACCCCGGCGGTCGTGTATGATACGGATTGGGTCGCAAAGGGGCATGCCCTTCGGGCATTCGGTTTGCTGGTGACGGTGCTCGATTACTACCCGAAAGCCATGCCGACTGATATGCAGCACACCAGCAGCGCCTGGGAACCGACAAGCTCGCACGGTCTGCCGGCTGCGCATGTGTTGGTGACCGGCGCCGGTGTGAAGAAAGACCTGTGGGTCGCCGCCGGCGTTGAAGCGCTGGGCATTCCCTCGTTCTTCGCCGATATTGATAACACCCATCGCCTTGCGCTCATGGAGCCGCAGCCGAAAGCCTACCGCTCCTACCTGACGATTCAACAGGGGAACAGCAAGCCGGTGGAACGCATCGTGGCGGTGAACCAGCCGGTGAAAATCGGCAACTGGTCGCTGTATCAATCATCATATGAGCAAAGCATGGAGGGAACGTACACCATTCTACAGGCAGTGCGCGACCCGGCCATGCCTGTCGTCTATACCGGGTTGGTGTGCATGATGCTGGGCTCGATTATCGCGCTCTGGCTCACCCCCCGCCGTCGGCGGGAACCGGAGCCGCCGGCAGAACAACACGAGACAATTGAAATCGCAAAAGCAGCGGAGGCGACGGAATGACGTTCTTATCCACTCTCTTTACCATCATCGCCTGCGCGGTGCTGGCCTGCTGGCTGGTCGCCCTCATCGCCTATCTGCCCCAGACGGCCGCGCGGTTGCGCGTTCCGCTCGGTGCGGTTATGCTTATTGCCGGCGGCGTGCTCATCACCGCCTATCTGGTGGTCGCATGGATCGTGCTCGGACATCCGCCCATGCGCTCTATCGGCCAGACGCTGTTGTGGGCCGCCTTTTTCCTGCCGCTCATCAGCCTGGTCATGGAATGGCGGCGGGGTACGCGCACGCTGGTGATTCCGACCATCTTCATCGGATTGATCTTTGTCATCGGCACGCTGGCGATTCACGACTCACCGAACAAGGAACTGATGCCCGCGTTGCAAAGCCCGTGGTTCGCCCCCCACGTGCTTGTGTATATGCTCGCGTATGCGACACTCGCCGTCGCCGCGCTGACGGCACTCTGGCATCTCACCCTTGAATTTTTTACCTTCCGTGCGCCGCAACCGGGGGTAGTCGAGGATATACGCCTGCTGATCTACATATCCTATCCGCTGCTGACCATCGGCATGCTGCTGGGAGCCTTTTGGGGTAAAATCGCCTGGGGTCATTACTGGAGCTGGGATCCCAAGGAGACCGCGGCCTTCGTCTCCTGGGCGGCTTATCTGATCTATCTGCATCTGGAGCAACGTACTGCGCTCACGCCGCGCCGCAACCTTGGGTTGGTGCTGCTGGTGGCGCTGCTGGTGTTGGGGTGCTGGTTCGGCATCAATGTGCTGCCATCGGCAAAGATGAGCGTGCATGTCTATTCAGGCTCGAACTGATCTATCAGGATGACATGCGCGGATTAATGGATCCACCGAGCGCATCCTGTTCGCGGATACCGTTAGTAGTGAGGAACGCTGTTGATCGGAATTTCGAAATTGTATTGTGGCGCGGTGGAAGCCGCGGACGTGTTGCGCTATGGACGGCGGTCGAAAGATTTACCCTCGCACCTGCTGCAATTTTCGCAGGATAAAAAACCGGTGGTGGTCTGGAACGTCGGGCAACGCTGTAACCTGCGGTGCGTGCATTGCTACGCCCATTCGCGCGATCTGGAATATACCGGTGAATTGACCCATTCGGAAGGACTGCGGCTTATTGACGATCTGGCGGCGTTCGGCGCGCCGGTGATGCTGTTCTCCGGCGGCGAGCCGCTGATGCGTCCGGACATTCTGGAGCTCATCGCCCATGCCCGCAGTTGCGGCATGCGCGCGGTGATCTCGACGAACGGCACGCTCATTACCCCGGAGTTGGCGGCGCAGTTGAAGGAGTTCGGCCTTTCCTACGTCGGTATCAGTCTGGACGGATTGGAAGAAACGAATGACCGCTTCCGCGGCATGCGTGGGGCATTCTCACTGGCGCTGGCCGGCATTCGCAATTGCCAGGCCGCGGGCATCAAAGTGGGATTGCGCTTCACCATGAACCGGAAAAACGTGCAGGATCTTGACGGCATCTTCGACCTGCTGTATGCCGAACGCATCCCGCGCATCTGCTTTTATCACCTGGTCTATGCGGGCCGCGGCACCAACCTGGTGGCTGACGCGCTGTCGCACGAGGAATCGCGCAAGGCAGTAGACCTGATCCTGGACCGCACCGCCGCGCTGCATCGTGCCGGCTTTCCCGCCGAAGTGCTGACCGTCGATAATCACTGTGACGGTCCCTACTTGTATCAGCGGCTGTTGCGCGAAGATCCGGCGCGCGCGGAAGAGGCGCTGAAGCTGCTGAACATGAACGGCGGCAACAGTTCCGGCGTGGGCATCGGCTGCGTGAGCTGGGATGGCGTGGTGTATGCCGACCAGTTCTGGCGCCACGAGCCGCTGGGCAACGTGCGCGAGCGCCCATTCAGCGAAATCTGGATGGACATCGCCAATCCGTTGATGGCGAAGCTCAAAGATCGCAAACCGCACCTGAAGGGGCGTTGCGCGCAGTGTCAATGGCTCGACATCTGCAACGGCAATTTTCGCGTGCGCGCGGAAGCGGTGACCGGCGACCTGTGGCAACCGGATCCCGCCTGTTACCTGACTGACGAAGAAATCGGACTGAACAAGGACGCATCAGTATGACACATCCACATCAACACGCCCATGCGGGGGGGGGCGGATCGCTCGGTGACGCACTACGGCTGGTATTCTGGGAATTGACCGCGCGCTGCAACTTGAAGTGCAAGCACTGCCGCGCCGAGGCGCAGGAGGAGGCGGTGGTCGGCGAGTTGACCACCGAGGAGATTTTCACCCTGGCGGAGGATATTCGCGCAACCGGTGATCCTATCATCATTCTCAGCGGCGGCGAACCGCTGATGCGCCCGGATTTCTTCCCCATCGCGGAGAAGTGCTGCAATCTGTTCAGCCGCGTGGCGCTGGCCACTAACGGCACCTTCGTGGATGACGCGCTGGCGCAACGGCTGGCCGCGACGGGTATCCAGCGCATCAGCGTGAGTCTGGACGGGGCGAAAGCCGCAACCCATGACACCTTCCGTGGACAGCAAGGCAGTTTCGCCGCCGCGATGGAGGGGTGCCGCGCCATCCGTCGCGCGGGCATCTCGCTGCAGATTAACGTCACCATCACCAAATTTAACGAAATCGAGCTGCCGGACTTGTTGCAAATCACCCGCGAACTGGGCGGCGACGCGCTGCACATCTTCATGCTGGTGCCGGTGGGCTGCGGCCTGGAACTCATGGACGACGGGCGCCTGTCGCCCGAACGCTACGAAGAAGTCTTGAGCTGGCTGTATGACCAGTCGCTGGAACTGCGCGGTCAGTTGCACATCAAGGCGACCTGCGCGCCGCAGTACTACCGCATCATGCGGCAAGTCTCGCGTGACCGCGGCGTGGCGCTGCCCGGCAATGAGGGCGGCATGCAGGCCATGACGCGCGGCTGCCTCGCCGGCTCCGCGGTCTGCTTCATCTCACGGTTGGGCGACGTGCAGCCCTGCGGGTATCTGCCGCTCATCGCCGGCAACGTGCGCCGGGAACCGTTCGGAACGATCTGGCGTGAATCCGAATTATTCAACAGCCTGCGCGATGCGGACAACCTGGGCGGCAAGTGCGGTGCCTGCGCGTTTCGTAAAGTCTGCATGGGGTGTCGTGCGCGCGCCTATGCCGTGCACAACGACTATCTGGCGGAAGAACCCGATTGCGCCTACGTGCCGCCGAAGTTGGAAAGTGGGGTAGGGCGGTGAGCGCGGAGCTGACACCGGTCGAGAAAGCGATACTGCGGGTGATCCAGACCGGATTCCCCGTCAGTGCCGACCCCTACGCGGAGATCGGCGCCGCGGTAGGATGCACGCGTGATGACGCGCACGCGACGGTGGTCAACTTGCGCCGGCGCGGCGTCATCCGTCGCATCGGCGCCTCCTTCGCCGCCGATAAACTGGGCTACGTCAGCACGCTGGTCGCCGCACGCGTGGAACCGGACGCGATCGACGCGGCCGCCGCGGTAGCCGGTGCCTTTCCCGAAGTGACGCACAACTACCAGCGTGCCCACGCGTATAACCTGTGGTTCACCGTGATCGGCGAGACGCAGTCCCGCGTGGACGCGATTCTGACCGCGGTGCGCCGGACACCCGGCGTGCACGCCGTCCACTCGCTGCCCGCACTGCGGTTGTTCAAAATTCGGGTAGATTTCCAGTTCAAGGAGGACGAGCATGCTGGATGAACTGGATCGCCGGATCATCGCTCGCCTATGCGGGGATCTCGGCGAGGGACTGGATCCCTTCGGTGAAATCGCGGCAGAGCTCGATATACCGCGCGCAGTGCTGCTCGACCGCGTGCGTGGGTATCGCGAGGGCGGTCAACTGCGTCGTTTCGGCGCGGTGCTCAAACATCAAAACGCCGGCTACACGGCTAATGGCATGTCGGTGTGGAACGTCCCCGCCGATGCGGTGGAGCGCGTCAGCGCCATCATGACCGCGCAACCGGAAGTCAGCCATTGCTACGAGCGTCCGCGCCTCCCCGATTGGCCATTCAACCTGTTCGCCATGATCCACGGGCATACCGAAGCGGATTGCCGCGCCGTCGCCGACCGTATCGCCTCCCTCGCCGATATTGTGGACTACGACGTGCTTTTCTCTGTACGCGAGTTCAAGAAGACGAGTATGGTGTATCTGGCGTAGACGCGGCAGCAACGCGGGGCACAGTGTCCCATACCGTTTGAAATGGCCTTTTCCACGTGTTATTCCGCCTACTGTACATCGCGACGCTGTTTCCCCGGTTTCGGCGGCGCCGGCTTGAGGTCGGCCAGCAGGTGTTTCAACGCGCCGAAATCACCGCGTTGCAGCAGGCGTGGCCCGGCGTAACGCATGACCGCCTTGATGCGCTCGCGCTCGGTAGGACGATAGCAATGGACGGGGCATTTACGGCAAGTTGGCTTCGACTCGCCATATGGGCAATGCACCAGCCGCTGCTCGACGTAGGCGATCAATGCCAGGCATTCCGCGCACGGTTCCCCCTCGGGCGTGCTGTGTTGCCCCGCGCAGGCCAGGCGGATCATCCGCGTGACCAGCGCCAACTCCTCCGCCAGGTGGCGTGCAAATGTATTCTCGCGATCGTGCAGGTGTGACATGCCACAGTTATAACGGATTTTCCCAGGCAATGACATGATATTTGTCATAGCTATCGAGGCGGCGCGCGTTATCTCAACGAGACATCGGCGCCGTCTTCTCCGGGAAAAGGTGGCTGCCGCGTGCCCACAGGCGCTGGGCCATCGCCAGGCCGAGGTCTTCCGGCGCGCCGGCGCCGCGAAGCTGTTCGCGGATTACTTCGCCTTCCGGACTGCATAACGCCGCCGTCAGCGCTACCTCCGCGCCTTCGAGGGTTCCGAGCACGCCGAGTGGGATAGCACAGCCGCCACCGAGCGCAGCCAGCACGGCGCGTTCGGCACGCGTAGCGCGACCCGTGTTGTCGTCGTGCAGCGGCGCGAGCGCGGCGATCAGCTCCGCATCGTCCGCGCGCGTCTGCAGTGCCAGCGCGCCCTGACCCGCCGCCGGCAGCACCAGCGACAATGGAAAATACTCAGTGATGCGGTCGCGCAATCCCAGCCGGTGCAACCCCGCCGCCGCCAGGCAGATAGCATCGTATTGCCCCTCATCCAGCTTGCGCAACCGCGTATCCACGTTGCCGCGCATCTCCGCTGGTGCCAGGTCCGGACGGGCCGCGAGCAATTGCGCGCGGCGGCGCAGGCTGGAAGTGCCTAATCGCGCCCCGGTGGGCAGCGCGTCCAGCGTCGGTGCAACGCGGCTGATCAAGACATCGCGCGGATCTTCGCGGGGCGGCACCGCGGCGATAGTGAGTCCGCTCACCGTCTCGCCCGGCAGATCCTTCATGCTGTGTACAGCCAGATCGATCGTGCCGCGCAACAGCGCTTGCTCGATTTCCGCGACGAATACGCCGCGGGTGGTAAACGTATCCACCGCCTGCTCGGCGAAGCGGTCGCCGGTAGTGCGAATGATCTGCAGTTCGACCGGCACTCCCAGTTCAGTCAGGCGGTCGGCAGTCCAGTGCGCCTGCACCAGGGCCAGCTTGCTGCCGCGCGAACCCAGGCGAATGGTACGGTGTGTCATGCGTGCTCCTCCGGCGCCGCCGGCGAGAGATCGAACAATTCGCATAACAGCGGAACCGGTGGATTCGACTGGTCGCGGGATTGCATTTCCTTCAAGCGTACGGTCGGCGTGTGTAGAATTTTCTTCAGCATGGATGCGGTCAGTTCCTCGACAGCCTGTTGCTGTGCCGGGGTCAAGGAAGCCAGTAGGTTGGCGGCGCGTGCCAGCTCGGTGTCGCGCACCGTGGCGAAGGCATTGTGCAACGCGGCGATCACCGGCGCCACGTCCAGGCCTGCCTGCCGCAGTCGCCAGCGCTCCAACTCTTCCCCAATAATCTTTTCCACCTTGGGAATCTCCGCGCAGCGGCGTTCGCCGGTGCAGTCGGTGGTGGTCTGCAGGTGGTCGATGTCGTAGAGATGGACGTTGGGCAGCGCGCTGGCGGCGGGATCAATATCACGCGGTACGGCGATGTCGATCAGGAACAGCGGGTGGTCGGGGCGTTTTGCCATAGCATGCGCCACCGCGTCCGTATTCAGCACCACGTGCGGAGCGCTGGTCGAACTGATGAGGATATCTACCTGGGCGAGAATATCGCCCACGTCGGTATAATTGACGGCGCGGCCGTTTAGCCGTTCGGCCAGCGATATCGCGTGATCGTGAGTGCGATTGGCGACGAAGATAGGCTGCGCTCCCAGGCCCACCAGGTGCCTGGCGGTCACTTCGGCCATGCGTCCGGCACCCAGCACAAGGACAGGCCGGTCGCGCAGGTCGGGGAAGAGCGTGCGCGCCAGTTCCGCGGCCACGCGCCCCACCGAGCGTGCGCCCTCCCCGATCACCGTCTCGGTGCGCGCGCGTTTGCCCGCCGTCAGCGCGTGCTGAAAGAGCGTCCCAAGCTGGCGTCCGCAAGTTGCATGCGTAGTGGCATCTTCCAGCGCATCCGCCACCTGGCCGAGAATTTCGGACTCGCCCAGCACCTGCGAATCCAGTCCCGCCGCGACGCGAAACAGGTGGCGCGCGGCGTCCAGTTCTTCATGGGCGTAACTGTGCGGCTGCAACGCGTCGCCGGGCAGCCCGGCATGCGCCGCCAGTGCCTCCAGCGGCAGCAGCGTCGGCGTGCCGGCAAAGTATACCTCGGTGCGATTGCAGGTGGACAGTAACACCGCCTCTTGGATCTGCGGCTGTCGCCGCAAGTCGGCCAGTACTCGTCCCCGGTGGGCGGCGCTGACATATAACCGCTCACGCAAGTCGAGTGGTGCCGTGGTATGATTCACGCCAAATATATAGATCGGCATACGGCTCCTGGGTTATCCCGGCGGGCTATGCATTGCCCACGAACGCTTCCTCCAGCACTTCCGTCGCCGCCGCTTCCGCGGCGGCGCGGTCATTCATGCGCAGCCAGTTCAGCAGCGGCAGCGCGAGCACGTCATCCCACGCCTGGCGGCGCACGGCGTCGGGCAGCTTCGCGGCGATGGCGCGCGGCTCCCATTTCCGGCGCAAGGCAGCGAGCAACTCGATCAACTCACCGTATTCCGGGCCGAATTCCGTCTCCAACTGCTCGCGCAACTGGCGGGCCAGTGTCGGACTGGCGCCGCCGGTGGAAATGGCAATGCATAGCGCGCCGCGCCGAACTACCGCCGGGAAGATCATTGAGCAGTTCGGCGGATCGTCCACCACGTTGACCCAAATGCCGCGCGACTCAGCTTCGCGAAAAACCGCAACGTTCACCGCCGGGTCATTCGTCGCGGCAATCACCAGCATCGCGCCTGCCAGGTCGTCCGTTTGAAAGGGTCGCGGTACGACGCACACCCCGTCCGGCATCGGCACCGACGCGGGCGACACCACCGTCACCTGTGCGCCGGAGTGCACCAGCGCATCCACCTTGCGCCGCGCCACCTGCCCGCCGCCCACCACCAGGCAGCGCTTGCCGCGCAGGTCGAGGTAGACCGGAAAATAGGTGGGCGCGGATTGTGCTGTTTCGCTCATCATATCCCTCAGGCAATTTCGCGGAAGGCATCCGCCACTCGCGCGATGGTCATCTCGATATCGTCATCGGTGTGCGCGGCGGAGACGAATGCCGCCTCAAACTGGCTGGGTGCGAACATCACGCCCCGGCGCAGGCAGGCGTGGAAGAAGGCGGCGTAGCGCTTTGTGTCAGCGCGCGCGGCGGTAGCGTAATTCGTCACCGGCTCGTCGGTGAAGAATGTTGTCATCATCGAGCCGACACCCACCACGCGCACCGGCACGCCGGCTCGTTTCGCTGCATCGGCGGTCGCGCGCGCCAGCCGCTCGCATCGCGTATCGATCGCCGCGTACGGTTGCTCGTGCTGCAGTATTTGCAGCGTAGTCAATCCCGCCGCCACCGCCAGCGGATTGCCGGAGAGCGTGCCGGCCTGGTAAACCGGGCCTTCCGGCGCCATCATGCGCATCAGGTCGCGGCGACCCCCATATGCGCCGACCGGCAGGCCGCCGCCGATGATCTTGCCGAGTGTGCACAGGTCCGGCATCACACCAAGCCACCCCTGTGCGCTGGTCCAGCCCAACCGGAAGCCGGTGATCACCTCGTCAAAGATCAACAGCGCCCCCGCCTGGGTGAGCAATGCGCGCACTTCCTGCCAGTAGCCATCGCGCGGTTGCACCACGCCCATATTGGCCGGCACCGGTTCGCCGATCAGGCACGCCACTTCGCTGCCGCGCGCGTCGAGTACCTGGCGCAAGGCGTCAATATCGTTGAACGGAATGGTGAGGGTGAGCGCGGCAAACGCCTCCGGCACGCCGGGAGTACCGGGAATACCCTGGGTGGCGATGCCCGAGCCGGCTTTCGCCAGCAGGCCGTCACTATGACCATGATACCCGCCATCGAATTTGATCACCAGGTCGCGACCGGTCGCCGCGCGCGCCAGCCGAATAGCACTCATCACCGCCTCGGTGCCGGAACTCACCAGGCGCACCATCTCCAGGCACGGCACCGCGTCGCAGAGCAGACGCGCGAAATCGACTTCTCGCGCGGTCGAGGCGCCGAAGCTGGTCCCAAGCGCTGCAGTGGCGACGATCGTCTCCACCACCGCGTCAGGCGCGTGGCCGAGAATGAGCGGTCCCCACGATCCCAGGTAATCGAGATAGGCATTGCCGTCGGCATCCCACACGCGGCTGCCGTTGCCGCGCGCGATGACCACGGGCGTACCGCCCACCGACTTATACGCGCGAACGGGGCTGTTCACTCCGCCGGGAATCAATTCCTGCGCGGCGGCGAAGATTGCTTGTGACCGCACCAGCGGCATTTCGGTCTGTTGTGCTTCCATTGGTAAGCTCCCGATAAATAAACTCAACTACTACTTCGCGACCGAATGCTATTTACCCTGCCGGAAACTGTTCTGAACACTGGACAGACGTTTCGTTACACTTTAAACTAGAAAGATGATGGTATTTCACGAATGAACACAGCACATGATGCACAGCACTTGCCCGGGACAGTCTATCTGGTAGGCGCCGGTCCCGGTGATCCTGGATTGTTGACGCGCGCGGGAGCGGATTACCTGGCTTGCGCCGATGTGGTGGTCTACGACCGGCTTGCGAATGACGCCTTGCTGCGCCTTGCCCGTCCTGATGCCGTGCGCGAGTACGTGGGAAAAGCCTCCTCGCGCCACACGCGTACCCAAGACGAAATTAACGCGTTGCTGGCCCAGTATGCGCTGCAGGGCAAATCGGTCTGCCGGCTCAAGGGCGGCGACCCCTTCGTCTTCGGACGGGGTGGAGAGGAAGAGCTGTTTCTGAAAGAGCGCGGCGTGCCGGTGGTGGTGGTGCCGGGAGTCACCTCCTCCATCGCCGTGCCCGCTTATGCCGGCATTCCGGTCACCGACCGCCGCTACGCGTCGTCCTTCGCCGTCATCACCGGGCATGAAGATCCCGGTAAACCGGAATCGTCCATCGACTGGCCGGGCATCGCCCACGGCGCGGATACGCTCGTTTTCCTGATGGGGCTGGCCAATTTGCCGATCATTGCCGCACGCTTGATGGAATTTGGCCGCGCGGCGGACACACCGGTGGCGGTGATCCAAGCGGGAACGACGCCGGACCAGCGCGTGGTGGTCGGCACGCTGCGGGACATCGCCGAATGCGCCCAACAGGCTGGCCTGCGCTCTCCGGCCATTACCGTGGTCGGCGACGTGGTGCGGCTGCGCGAGTCGCTGGCCTGGTTCGATAATCGCCCGCTGTTCGGCAGGCGCGTGCTGGTCACCCGCGCGCGTGAACAGGCAAGCGACCTGACGCGGCTGCTGATGCAGGCGGGCGCGGAAGCGGTCGAATACCCCGTCATTCGCATGCACCCGCTGCCGCCCGCCCCCGAGTTGTGCGCGCGGCTGGCGCGCGCCGACTGGATCGTCTTCACCTCCGCCAACGGCCTGCCGGCGCTGCTGGGGCAACTGGACGCGCTGGGCGCGGACGTGCGCGCGCTGGGTCATGCGAAGCTGGCGGCTATCGGACCCGCCACCGCGGAGAGCATCCGCCGGTATGGCTTGCGCGTGGATTTCGTGCCGGAGCGATTCGTCGCCGAAGCGGTGGCGGAAGGCTTCCCCAATCCCGCCGGGCAACGGGTGGTGATCGCGCGCGCCGAAGAAGCGCGCGAGGCGCTGCCGGAACTGCTGACGGCGCGCGGGGCAACGGTGGACGTGCTGCCGGTATACCGCACCGTGCCGGAAGATGGCGAGGGTCCCGATCTGGCGACAATCGACGTGATTACCTTTACCAGTTCCTCCACGGTGAAGAATTTCCGCGCCCGTTATCCCGGCGCGATTGCCGGACCGGTCATCGCCTGCATCGGGCCGGTGACCGCGCAAACCGCGCGCGAAGAGGGATTGTCGGTGGATATTGAAGCCGCCGAATTCACCATACCGGGGTTGGTGGACGCGCTGGTGCGCCATTTCAACGAGCGAGGTACGGCATGAGTGACTTTTTCCGCGGACGACGCCTGCGCCGCACCGCCGCCCTGCGGCGCATGGTGCGCGAAACCATTGTAACGGTCGATGACCTGATTTACCCCATGTTTGTCGTATCCGGCACGGGCGTGAAGGAGCCCATCGCTTCCATGCCGGGGCAGTATCGTTGGTCGGTGGATCTGCTGGTGGAAGAATGCAGGCGCGTCGCCGGCCTGGGCATCCCCGCCGTGCTGCTCTTCGGCATTCCCGACGAAAAAGACCCATCCGGCACGGAAGCCTCGTCGCCGCGGGCGGCAGTACAGCGCGCCTGCGCCGCGCTGAAACAGCAACTTCCCGAGTTGTGCGTCGTCACCGATATCTGCTTGTGCGAATATACCAGTCACGGCCACTGCGGCATCCTCTCCCCGGCGGGCGAGGTGCAGAATGACGTGACGCTGCACCGACTGGCGGAGGTTGCGCTCTCCCACGCGCGGGCGGGCGCCGATCTCCTCGCCCCGTCCGACATGATGGACGGCCGCGTGAGCACCATCCGGGCCGCGCTGAACGAGGCGGACTTCAGCCATCTGCCCATTATGAGCTATGCGGCCAAATATGCATCCGCCTTCTATGGCCCCTTCCGCGATGCCGCCGGGTCGACGCCGCAGTTCGGCGACCGCCGCGGCTACCAGATGGATCCGCCCAACCGCCGCGAAGCTCTGCGCGAAATTGCCGCTGACCTGGACGAAGGCGCGGATATCGTGATGGTGAAGCCCGCGCTGGCCTACCTCGATATCATCCGCGAAGCGCGTGACGCCTTCCCTGCTCCCCTTGCCGCCTACAACGTCAGTGGTGAATACAGCATGGTGAAAGCCGCCGCGCTCAATAACTGGCTCGACGAACGCCGCACCGTCACCGAAATTCTCACCGCCATCAAACGCGCCGGCGCCGAAATGATCCTCACCTACCACGCCCCCGACATGGCACAATGGCTGGCGGAGGGGTAAGGTCGCGCCTCCTCTCCTCCCGCGTGGCACGGGCGATTCCACCCGCCCGGCGGTTGAGTCGGACAGGATGTCCGTATCAAAACCACCGGCGTGCAAGCGCGGTGTGGTTTCGATACGGCCACGAGGGTGGGGGGAAGGGCATTTCGCCAGCCTGGCTTACTCAACCACCTGGTAGGTGCCTTGTTCGGTAGCCCGAACCCGCCGTGGCGCGCCTGGGAGAAGTGCCATGTTCCCACGGAGCTGCGACTGCAACCCACAGAGCGCTGTGCGACTACCTGCAGACTGGACTGTGCTGTTTCACACCAAAGGCTTGACATTATTGTGTTATTCCTTTATCGTATTTTTACGATGAAAGCAACGACAGCCAACGAACGATCCCGCACCTGCTGTTGCGTGCCGGCAACCGACGTATGCGCGTGCGACGCGGATCGGGCGCTGGCCCGGCTGGCCAAAGCGCTGGCTCATCCGGCGCGGGTGGCGATTTTGCGCTTGCTCGTTGCGCGGAACGAGTGCATCTGTGGGGAAATCTGCGACCAGTTGCCGCTGGCGCAATCCACCATCTCGCAGCACCTGAAGATGATGAAGGACGCCGGATTGATCCAGGGTGAGGTGGACGGACCGCGTGTGTGTTACTGCGTCAACCACGAGAAGCTCACAGTGCTGAAAACGCTCATCGCGGCGCTGTAAGGTGTCTCATTTTTTCGACGTTCTATCGTACTTAGCCGATGAAGTGTGTCAGTGGGAGGTGACATGACCGCACGAATCACCAAGCGATTATCTTTTCTCGATCGCTACCTGACGGCGTGGATTTTCCTGGCCATGGCTGCCGGGGTCGGCATGGGGTATCTATGGCCACAGATCAATCGCTTCTGGGACCGCGCGTCGGTGGGCACGACCAATATTCCCCTGGCTATCGGATTGATCGTGATGATGTATCCCCCGCTGGCGAAGGTAAAGTATGAAGAACTCGGTGAAGTCTTTCGCAATGGCCGGGTGCTCGGATTATCGCTGGTGCAAAATTGGGTCATCGGCCCGTTGCTAATGTTCGCGTTGGCGGCCCTCTTCCTGCGCGGCTACCCGGACCTTATGATCGGGTTGATCCTGATCGGGCTGGCACGCTGCATCGCCATGGTGATTGTCTGGAACGATCTGGCGGACGGCGATTCCGAATATTGCGCGGGTTTGGTCGCCTTCAACTCCATATTTCAGGTGCTGTTTTTCTCGGTCTACGCCTACCTGTTCATCACCGTGCTGCCGCCGCT
This sequence comes from uncultured bacterium, assembly GCA_964472305.1. Classification (GTDB taxonomy): domain Bacteria; phylum Armatimonadota; class Hebobacteria; order CAIYQO01; family CAIYQO01; genus CAYYJR01. Next base: position 195,653 of record CAYYJR010000004.1, on the reverse strand, counting down.
TTTCGGTCTGCGGGGTAGCGTGGTCGCCATCACCATGGGGCAGATCGCCCAGAGCGTATTCATCTACCTTGGGATCCCGTTTCTTGCCGGCGTGCTGACCCGCGTCATCGGGCTGAAGACTCGCGGGCGCGCCTGGTACGAGCAACGCTTCATGCCGCGCATCGCGCCGCTGACGCTGGTCGCGCTGCTGTTCACCATCGTGGTGATGTTTTCATTGAAAGGCGAGGTGATCGTGCAACTGCCGCTGGATGTCCTTCGCGTCGCGCTGCCGCTACTCGTCTACTTTGTGGTGATGTTTCTGGTGTCATTTGTCATGGGCAAATGGATCGGTGCAACCTATGGTCAAACGGCGACGCTCTCCTTCACCGCCGCCAGCAATAACTTCGAACTGGCGATTGCCGTCGCCGTTGCCGTCTTCGGCATTCAATCCCGCGTGGCGTTCGCCGCGGTAATCGGGCCATTGGTGGAAGTGCCGGTGCTCATCAGTCTGGTGAATGTCGCACGCTATTTTCAACGTCATTTCTTTACCGCTCCACCAGTGGATACGCCGTTGCCACGGTAGGAGTGGCGCCGTCGGAACTTTTACGAAAAGGAGAATCACATGAACGATGTATTGAAAGCGGATGCCGTACGGCAAGCTGTACGCGCCAATTATGCCGGTATCGCTCGGAAAAACAGTGCGGGGTGCGGATGCAGCAGCACGAAGAGCGCCTGTTGCGGCGCGCCCTCCGCGACGGAGACGTCGCAACAGCTCGGGTATTCAAGCGATGAACTGAATGCCGTGCCGGACGGCGCCAACCTGGGCTTGGGCTGCGGCAATCCGCAGGCCATCGCGGCGCTGCAACCCGGCGAGGTGGTACTCGACCTGGGCAGCGGCGCCGGCTTTGACTGTTTTTTGGCGGCGCGGCAGGTTGGTCCGGAAGGCGTTGTCATCGGCGTCGATATGACGCCCGACATGGTGAGTAAAGCTCGCGCCAACGCGGCGCAGGGACCATATGGCCACGTCGAGTTTCGCCTGGGGGAGATCGAGGCGTTGCCGGTCGCGGATAACACGGTGGACGTCATTATGTCCAACTGCGTGATCAACCTGTCTCCCGAGAAACCGCGCGTCTTTCGTGAGGCATTTCGCGTGTTGCGCGCCGGCGGGCGGCTGGCTATTTCCGATGTCGTCGCCACCGCGGAGATGCCTGATGCCATCCGCGACGACCTGGCGCTGCTCTCCGGGTGTGTCGCCGGCGCGAGCCAGGTGATGGAGGTTGACGCCATGCTGCGGGACGCCGGATTCGAGCAGATCACCATCCGTCTCAACGAAGCCAGTCGCGAACAGATCAAACACTGGGCGCCCGGACGCGGCATCGAACAGTATGTCGTTTCCGCCGTCATTACCGCGATGAAACCGTAAGCGGCTTGTCGCCGCGACGACATCTGATACACGCACCGCGCCCGCCCGGCTTTCGCCTGCCCCGCGGGCGCTTGTGTTCGCTTACGCCTTGCGCGCCGATGCTCCGGCACCCACCTCACCCAGCCGACCACCCGCCCGGATAACACGCGACTTCCTGTCGTGTTAAAGCATATTTGATATTACCGGTAAGATATATCTGTGAATAGATGCTCAATATCATGGCAATCGCTCGTAAATATTCCTTTTTAGGGATTGTCAAGCGTATTTTTAGATGCTATACTTTATCAGAACAATCAGGAATTAGCTTGATTGTGGCAACGTCGCTGCCGGCAATCATGACACTCGTTCCAAATCTCACATGTCGATTGTTAGTGTCCTCGTGCCGGATACGCGGTTCGACTTCAGCGATGTTGACGAATAGGTGGACGTAATAGTAAACAGCCGATTCGGGCGTGTAAACTGCAATCCGAACCGACGGCAGTGAATTATGACATTCACACCCGGGCTGTTTCCGCGTTGCAGAGACAATTGCAGGTCATCCGCATCGCCGTTCCGCTCTCCACCAGCTACTCACCGCAAACCGACAGTACAGGAATCGAGTGACATAATCGCGGAACGGCAGAAAAGTCAGCACGTGACGTCGGACATGAGGTCAGAGTGATGGCAGACGTCCGGTGTGACGCATGATCTTCGACTGCCTGGCAGCCGGAACAGATTGACAGAACGCCTTGCAACACTGGAAATACGATTATGAGTAAATGGCACCATGTATGGCTCTTTTGCTGCGCACTGGCGCTGATCAGCACTCTTGGCATTATCAGCATTTATGCTGGTGGCGCACGGTTGCATGCCGAGGTGGAGCAACCAGCGCCGGCGCGGCAGGCTCCCGCCCATCCCGCCTTCGTCGGCAGCGAAACCTGTGCCGGGTGTCACGCGGATCTCCCCGCGCAGTTGCAGCAGCATTTTCATGGCGCGGCGATGGCAGCGCTGGAAAAGAACGGAAAAGGGCGCCTGTGCGAAGGCTGTCACGGTCCCGGTGAACTCCACGCGAATGACCCCTCCGCGAGAACCGCGAAGCCACTGTTGACCACGGCGAAAGCGGGAACGACCTGCCTGGAATGTCATGGCAACCGGTTGTCATCGGTGAAATGGCGGCAAAGCGATCACCACCGGTCGGGCATCGGGTGCCTGCAGTGTCACGCGCAACCGGTGGCGGTGACAGGTGTCACCCCGGCAAAAGGCAAACCCGCGAATCGCAACATCAAGGCATTGGCGATTCAGCCGCATGCGGACCTTAATCGTGTGCCGGGCACGGGGACGTGTTTGACTTGTCACGGCAATAAGCGTGGTGAGTTGTCATTGCCGTCGCATCACCCGGTGAAAGAAGGCCGGGTGGGCTGCACGGATTGCCACGACCCGCATCGGCCGCAGAGCAAGGAGATGAAGCGCGAAGTATGCGTGTCCTGCCATGCCGCGCAACGCGGACCGTTCCGTTTCGAGCACGGGGCTATCTCCGGTCATCTCACCGATGCCTGTCTGGATTGCCATCGTCCGCATGGTTCGCCGAACCAGCGTTTGTTGAAAATCGCCAACCGCGGCCTGTGTCTGCAATGCCACGCGGATAAAGTGAGGCATTTCAACGGAACTAACTGCTGGGATTGTCACCAGGCAGTGCATGGATCGAATAGTGAACCGGCATTGTTCCGGAAATAATCGACGTTTCGCCAGGCAATTGTGCATGGTCGTCAGGAGAAAAGATGCATCAATTACGTCTGTCCTGCATCACGAGCATGATCGTAACGGCGCTCACGGTGACCGCCGCGAGCGCGCTGCCCAATCCCACCGCCGAACGACCGGCAATCATCGTTGCACAGGCTACCGCGACGCCAACCGGCGTGCAACCGACTGCCACCTTGCCGACTCCGGTACAGTTTTACCTCGGGTTGGGAGGGGCACAGTGGGATATCGACGGCAACGAGAAGCGCTTCCGGCAGTATGTCACACCGCCGGAGAGAGTGTTTCTCAGCCAATTGGCGGCATACCGGTTCTCCGATGGTGGGCATAGCCTGCTCGACCTGGCGGTGACTGACCTGGGTGCACCGAGCGCGGCCGGCGCAGTCTGGCTGGGACTCGACAACGGCGATGCCGTACTACGGAGCATCGTGCGCCAATCCACGTTCTTTCCCGACTGGGACGCCGACAGTGCCGCAGCCAAACGCAGTGATACCTATATCGACCTGAGCGGACGTACCGGCACCGGGGAACTGCGCGTAATCGACCGTAATGTGCAGCAGAATGACGCAGAAGAAAGTTGGACGTTAAATGCACCGGCGGTACGCTACACCACCGGAATCAATGGCTGGCGTGCCGGCATCGGGTATCGCGACGAGTCGTTCGATTTCGCTTCCGGTCCTCTGCTGAACGGTAACACCCACACGCTGGCAATGCGTGTGGCTACCCCGGATTCTGGCAGCACACAGGTGGAAGCCAGCGCTGCCTTTGATCGGACATCACTGGAAGCGCCAGGCTTTTCGCAGCCCGGACATACACGGGTGGGTCTCGAAGGCGTACACATCCTCGGTCGCAATGCCACGCTGACGGGCCTCCTTTCGCATGATGAAATCACCCACTCCATTGCGGAAAATGCCTATGCCACCCGCGATACCGACGGTCAGCTCAGGCTGACCTTCGATGGTGTGCCGAACACGACTGTTGACGTGGGCGGGGGCGCTCACCGAGTCGGCTACATCAATAATGAGCAGACGATATTATTCAATGCCATCGAGAGCGATTATTTCGTCAAATCCCGCATGCGAGTCACCCGGTGGCTGACGCTCAATGCCGGACTGACGCACCGGCGGACGACGAATCGCCCGATAACGGTCAATCTCTTTGAAAATACCAGCGGTTCGCTGGTATGGAGCAGCAAAGATGACCAGCGGGTGGAAGTGACGCTCAGTCCGTATTGGCGTATGGGCGCCACTGCCCGGTATCGCCGGCTGGTGTGGAAAAATACCGACTTCGACGCAAAGAACTCCCTGGGCGCTCTCGATCTCTTCGGATGGTGGCTCCCCATAGATCGGTTGACGGTCTACGGCGGTTATCTGCGCCAGGCCTTCGAACTGAACGGTATCGAACAGACCAGGCCATACACCACCGACGATCATGCGATCACCGCCGGCATCAGTTACCAACTCGCTCACACCCTGGTACTTGATGCCGATTACACCAATACCAAAACCTGGGGCTTCGAAACCAATACGCAAAGAACATACGGGCTGGGACTCAATTATCGCTGGCTGTCAGGCGACTCGCTGGGCATTCGCGCGGTGCGGGACGATTTCACGGGCACCACGCCGACGCTGGATTACGATGGCAATCGCTATGAAGTGCGTTACACGAAGGCCATTTACTAATTGAGTATTGACGGCGGTCGCTCCACGCTCGACCGTATAACTAAATATACGTATTTTCTGTCCTATAGGGAGGGCACATGAAGCAACTCAATCAACTGACCGCCAATGCGGTAAAAGGTGGACGCATCCCGTTCATCATGTCTGTACTCATGGCGACGTTTATCGTCGTCGCTATTGTGATGATTTCCGCTGGCTGCGGCGGTGGTTCAACCAAATCGATCACACCGGCCTCAGCCGCGGGATTCAAGCAGGTTGGCGCTGAATATGTCGGCCGCACGGTGTGTTCTGATTGTCACAGTAGAATTAATAGCCAGTATTCAACGCGCATGAAGGGCGACGATCTCGGTCGTCACAAAGACGATGCCGCCTGCCACGCCTGTCACGTCACCGGCGGTGGTCAACCAACTGGCGGCGCCTTTGACTATTCAGTGTCACACCTGAATGGTATCGGTTGTGAAAGCTGTCACGGCCCTGGCAGCAAGCATGTGAATGCTGACAGCAAAGCCGAGCGCCGCGCGAACATTACGCGGACACCGCCCGACACCACCTGTATCGGCTGTCATGGTGATCGATTGAAAGTCGGTGATGATTATCGTCCGGGTGCGATGTTCCAACCGGAAGTGAGAGTCACCGCAGAATCCCTGGCATCAACGGCGCCGACCAGTATACGTGGTCCACATTATGCGGCTGCCGCGTTCATGTTGGGTCGTAAAGGCTATGACGACGATGCACCCATGCCCAGTCCCCATAGCACTATGCCGAATACCTGTTTGAATTGCCATAACCCGGGTATCGACCATGATCCGAATGATCCTAATCCAGTACCCCACGGCAAGTCAGACGATCCCGACAATACGAAAAACGTTCAGTATCCCAACATCAATACCAATCGTGATGCATGTAAATCATGCCATGGCGGCAGCAGACTTTCGGAAGAACCGCTGCAAGCCGGCATCAACGAGTGGATGATTAAATTGGGCGGCGAGAGTCCCACGGTGCCGGGTCATTTCGACTCGAGTATGCGCGGCGGCTTGTTGGGAGCGTTTGCGACGAAATACAACATCACCGCAACGTCAGATCCAACTGATCCGAAAGTGATTGCCTACAAAGGCGCACGCTACAATTTCCGTTATGTCTACGGCGACGAAAGCCTGGGCGTGCACAACCCTGGATTTGCCAAACACTTGCTGAAGCGAGTCGAGGAATTGCTAGCGGCCGCTGACACGGAGTAATGTCCGTATCTGGCCAATACCGGGAAGGCTCACAGCCTTCCCGGCTGCAATCCAGTATGTGAGAATGGATCGTATATGATAAGTTCGAGCCCTTCCCCGGCGGATCCCGGGGAAGGGCTCGTTTTCGTATGGATAATCCCATTCCGCCTGTGTCCTCAGCGGACCGCAGGCTGGAATTGGCTTGTCTGCGTCATATCAACACAAGAGCTGTCACATGATACTGCTGATACCCGACTTGTTCTCTGCCGCGACTTGCATTTCGTGATATGGCATACGGATTGTGTCATCATCTGATAGTGGTTTGGCTTGTCACCGCGTGTGCCTTACGGGTGGTTGAGCAGGTTAGCGGAGCGGAATGTTTTCCCGTCATTGTGGCAGGGCTGTCCCGGCCATGACGTCACGGGCGAGACACCCGTGCTGCGCATGCGCATCCGACCTGCTTAATCCCCGCATAGGCGCCGGCAGATCGCGTAAGGGATAATGTGCCAATCCGCGACACCGGTTATCGGCGTGATTGACGTTTCCACGAAAAACCGTCACCCCCCTCATCCTATGCTGGGTGAGGGGGGTGACGCGAAGGATTTACTTGTGACGTGTCACGCGCTAATCCTCAATGCGCAGCTTGATCTCATCCGAGTTTGCTTTCAGTTCCGGCGCATACATCGCGCTAGCCTTCGTGGGCAGGGCGCTGAACTGGCCGGGAATCTCCGCGCGCAGGCGATAACTCACGCTGTGCTTGCCGCGGGCTAACTGGCGCACGAAGAAGCATACGCGTTCATCATGCAGTTCCATATACGCCCCCATGTCGTTGCTGTTGTAACCGCTGCGCACCTCGACGGGCTCGAAACCCGCCGCTTTCATATCCTCGAACAGGATATACTCGTAGTCGTTCTTGGAGTCAATCTCCAATTCAACTTCGACCAGGTCGCCGCTCTTCAGCGTTGCCAGGTCTTTCAGCTCCCGGCGCTCGTATTTCTCTACTCGCTGGTCGACCGCCTGACCGCGCATCCCTGCCGTTTTGATGGTTTTATCCACGCGTACCAGCTTGTAGAACGTGCGGTTGACCTTGATCTCCAATCCTGCCTTCGTGATGGGATCTTCCAGTGTGAAGTTGGTCAGGTACGCGTTGAAATACAACGGACCCGTGCCCTGCTTCACCAGTTCGATCACGTGCTCGCCGGTGGTCACCGCGTCACCCTCCAGCACCAGCTTGTTGTCGAAGCTGAACAGGTTGGCGGTGTTGATCTTCACTTCCTTCACTTGTTTGCCATCCACGCGCAACGCGACCGTCATGTTGGGTTTGTCCTCGCCGCTGGCCTTCATGTAATCGGCGAAGGCCTCGATCACCACCGCGGTATCGCGCGTGCTATTCCAGTACGTTGCGTGCTTGCGGTTATTCATCAGGTATTTCACCAGCCGCGAGGCCTTTTCGCTCTTCGGGTCGGTGACCGTCAACAGCTTCAGGTAGTATGCCTGTGCTTCGTATTCGCTGCCATACCAGCACCACCACCAGTTATTCTCCGGCAGCCGCAGATAGGCGGTCTGGTTTTCATCGTCCTGCACCAGGTACTGCTCGATGTTGCGGATCACCATGTCGCGCTTCTCGACATCGCCCACCCGGTGCAACGCAATGCCGAACATGCTCTTCGCATAAACCGGCAGGTCGTTGCGGTCACGATACAGAAATGTGCGCATCTCCTTGTTGTCGCTCTTCTCGTCCACCAGCACCATGTAGACGAAGGCATCCAGCGCATTGGCCTCCCAAGTTGGGTGTGCCTGCAATTCGGCGATGCGGTTGGCCTGGTAGCGCTTCAACCAATCCACGCCGCGCTCCAGCACGCCGGGCACCAGGGCCACGTCGTTCTGGCGAGCGATTTGCATGCCGTGCACCACCAGCGCGGTGGTGTGCGGATACGAGCATTCACCCCACCCGCTGAACCAGCCCCAACCGCCATCCTGGCACTGCATGGCCGCCAGCCGTTCCAGGCCGGCTTTCACCATGCTGCGCACCTCCGCCTCGTCAAAGACCGGATTGCGCTCGCCGCGCCAGTTGGCTTCCATGCGCCGCCAATCCTGCGCGCGTGTTACGTCATCGCCAATCTCCTGCGCGTTCAGGTTCGTGCGCTTGTCGCGGATGTCTTTCAGGTTCAGACCCATGTTCAGCAGCACTTTTTGCGTGATTACCGCGGGCAGGAAGCGATTCAGCGTCTGCTCGGTACAGCCGTAGGGGTATTCCGCCAGGTAGGGCAGCGCGTCCACCATTGCGCCGGCGAGGGTGGGGGAGTAGCGCACTTCCAGTCGACTCTGCTCGGGTCGCCGTTCGGCAGGCACGCGAATCTTCACGGTTGCCGAAGTTTTGTCCGGACGAATGACGCCGCTGAAGCTCTCCGTCTTCAGCATGCCGTGCACAAAGACCGGGAAGGACATTGCCATGGCGTCGGATTCTTCATCCGTCAGCGCCTTCATGCGAATCTTCGCTTCGCCGGGTTGCAGCACTTTCACGCGCCAGTCGACGCGCTTTTCGCCATTGGCCTCCACGGTGATCGTCTGCGTGCTCAGCACGCCGGCCAGCGGCGCCAGGCAACCGCCGTCCATCTCCAGCAGCACTTTCGCCGTCTTCCTGGTCTTCAGGTAGTTGTGCACATTGGCTGAAAGCACTACCTCGTCCTTCTGCACAAAGAAGCGCGGGGCTTGCAAGCGGATGATCAGGTTCTTGGTGGTAATCATTTCCGCCGTGCCTTCACCGACGCGGGTGCCCTGGCCCATCGCCCACACCTTGGCCTTCCAGGTGGTCAGGTTTTCCGGCATGGTCAGTTCGATTTCCGCCTGGCCTTTCTCGTCAGTCTGCACCAGCGCGTTCCAGTAGGCGGTGTCGGCGAAGTTGCTGCGCACCGTCGGTTCGACCACCGGTCCAGCCGGCGCGGCGTCGGCGGGAGCTTGCGCCTCTAAGCGCCCAGCCCGTAGGTCGGCGGATGGTGCTGCTGGCGGACCTGCTGGGCCGGCAGCCTTCATCGCCCTTCGCGACATTCCCCCGACTTCGGAATTGCGATCAGCCAGTTCGTTATCGGTGAGGAACGCTTTATCACTATCCTCCTTCAGGATTTCATCCGCGACTTCACGTCCGAAGAGACCAAGGAAGCCCATGCCGATTTCGCCGGATTTGTTCAGGTTGCTGCTGCCCTTATCGAGACTGCTTTCCGTGCGCGGATAGTGACTGCGCCGCCATTTCCAGTAGAACTCCTTGATTGCCGGTACGTTGCTGCCGCCGGATATATATTCGACCGCCTTGTCGTAGATGCTCACCACCGTCGTGCCGCGATACGGTTCCCCATTCGGCTCGGTGAGCGTCACTTTCAGCGTGGCCTTCGCGCCCGGTTTGTAGGTCGCCGCCGAGGGAGTGACTTTTACGTTCAGCACGCGCTGTTCCGGCGGCACCACAATTTCGCGTGTTTCAGAGTAGACCTTACCGCCGCTCACCGTCACCGCCTCCACGAAGAAGTTCGGCATGTCTTTTTTACGCACCTCGATTTGCTCAACGGCGCTTTTGCCGTCCATGCGCAGTATCTTCGGCGGCAAGCCGATGCCGTTTGCCGGACGCACGAAGAGGAGCACGGTGGCATCGGGCCGATTGGTGTTCACCTGCAGCTTCACCTGTTCTCCCGGGCGGTATTCACGTTTATCGGTAATCAATTCTAGGTCATTGAAGCGGAACTGGCTGCCGTTCACCCCTTCGCCCATGACGGTGAAGACATACCCGCCTTCGATGGCATGGTTGGCGGCATCCGTCACCTTGTAGCTGAGCCGGTACTGCCCGGCGCGTTCGGCTTTCATCTGCAGGTGGGCGCGGCCGTCGTCACCGGTGGGAAGATCCCAGCGCTGTACTTCCGTCTCTACCGGCTGTCCCTGGCCGTTTTGCCGCGGATAACTGATCTTCAGCAGGCGCAATTCGCCTTTCCCCTGCACGGGCTGGTTATCCAGCGTTTGCGCGTTGAAATCAGCTTGGATCACGTCGCCGACGCGATAATAACCGCGATCCACCCACGCGTACACCTTGAACGGCTTGCGCGCCACCAGCACCGCACCCTGGCCGACGATGGTCCGTCGCGACTGGTCGGTCACCTCGGCGGTGATTTCGTAGCGGTGATCGGTGTCACCCTGGATCGCTTTGGCGATGGCGGTGTCGATCTCCACCTTCACCGTGCCATCAGGGCCGATGGGCGCTTCCACCTCCGCTACCAGCTCAGGTTGCTGCTGGCGCTGGTAACCCCACCAGAAGGGAACTGGCCGCCGGCAACCCCAATCGCGCCAGCCGGGATACCAGGGATAATCGCAGGCGTACCACCAGTAACCTGCACCGTAAAACCAGTCCCAATACGCGACAGGATACCAGTTGGCGCTGTAATTGGAGCGCAGGATCTTATACTTCACCTTCGCATCCGTCACCGGCGCGCCGAAATAATAATTGGCCTTGATGGTGGCGGTGATCGTTTCACCCAACATCACCGGCTTCTCCGGCGCAACCACCGTTACCTCGAATTCCGGTTTCTTATATTCCTCCACGCGGAAGCTGCCGTTGCCCTCACCTTTGGGGAAAGACAATTGATAGGTGCCCAGCGTGGCATCCTTCTCCAACGTGAATTCACCCTGCAGACCGCCATACTCATCGGCAGTGAAGGTGTTCTCGAAAACCTTCTCGCCTTTCGGATTGTCGATGCGCACCAGGAACTGCCGCCCGGCGAACGCGCTGTTCCCCTCCTGGTCGTACTGCGCGTGATTGATCCAGCATTTGAACTTGACCGGTTGCGCGGGACGATACACCGGACGGTCGGTGATAACGAAGGTTTTCGTCGCGTTATACTGTTCATCGTAGTAGTTGCCGCACCAGGCGCCGGTGAAGCCCAGGTAGGCCATCCGTTCGCCCTGGGTGGCGACGATAACCCACTGATAGTTCTGATCCTGCTGCCCCGGTTTGAGGAAGAGCTGGCCGTCCGCGTCGGTAAACTCGGCGAAGTTGCGCGTGGTAATGTCGTAGTGCCCGCCGTTCCCTTCGCGCTTCCAATCCTGCCGATAGCCGAAGTATTCCAGGTTCGCCCTGGGGATCGGTTTTCCGCTCACCGCGTCGGCGACGAAGTAGTAATTTTGCTGATCCAGCATCTTCTTCACGATGGCCGTATCCGCCACCCACAGCACGATGCGACTGGTGTTGCCGTCAGCCATTTTCGCGGTCAGCAGGTACGCGCCCGCTTTCTGCAGCGGGGTGGTGATGGTGATGCGTTTATCGAAGTGGTGCGGGCGCGGCTGCAGGTCGAGTTCCCATTGCGCCACCTGTTTGACCAGGTATTTGTCCTGATTCTGCATCACCAGGCGCCAGCCGATATTGCGGATATCCATCTGCTGCCAATCGAGTTGCCGGGGATTGGATTTGAGATAGGCTTTCACGTCATCCAGCAATCGCTTCACATCGATCTGTTGCGCGGTCAGGTCGAGATGGGTGCCGTTGCGGAAGCGGAATTCGACGGTAGCGCCCTGCCCCGCCGGTTGCGTCATCACCGGCTCGAATTGCCCCCAGTTGCGGATGATCTGCGCCAGGCGCTGCTCACGGAAGTGGTCGTGACCCGCTCCGAAACGCTTGATCGCCTGCTGCCAGTAGTCGGCCGCCCGGTCATACTGCCGCCGGGTTTCGTACTCGCCGGCCAGCGCGTCCAGCGCTTCCTCGGCAAGGGTCACGCCATCGGCAAGCTGCTGATAGATTTTATGATAATTGAATTCATCCGGCAGCTTGAAACGCTTGATGCCGGTGGCCAGTCGCGCGATGGTTTCATCGTCGCCCAGCGTGAACAGCGCATATGGGCCTGATTCGTTGCCCTTGCTGTCGTCAGTTGTCTGGCCGCGGAAGTACCAATCGTACTGCGCCATTGTCTGCGGGCCGAACTGCGCCTGCAGGAACTGGGCAAATCCCCACTTCACGCTCGCAGCCAGGCCGGGTGACAGATCGACCGCTCGCTGCTGCGCCCAGCGCCAGCGCTCACCGTCGTTGCGCGCGTCTTGCCAGCTCTTCGGTACGGAATAGTAGACCGGCGTGCCATTCTCGTCTACCGGCGCGCCGCGCTGCGGATTACGCCCCCCATACCAGTAGCCTTCGTCGTAGTCGGGGAGGACCGTCAGGTCGGTGAGATATTGCAGCCGCCAGGCTTCACTCCAACCGCGATTGCCCAGCAGCATTTCCGCGAAACTCAGATAGAATTGCCCCAGCGCATCAGCATCCCGATCGCGCGTGGCGACTTCGGAAGCCTGTTGCATCAGTTGCAGCGCGCGCACGCGGTCGCGCTCATAGGCGTTGACTGCCTTGCCGCCCCCGCGATGCCCGCCGCGGCTGAAGTTGCCGGCGATGATGAAGCCGTTGTGCACAGTATTCAGGTACGATTGTGCCGCCGTATGCAAGAGCCGCCAGTTGCCCGCATGGGTCGTGATGACTTTTTCGCGAAAGGCATCAACCTCCTCCACCCGGCCCAGGCGGCCCAGGCAAGTGAGCGCATCGTTCAGGTCATCGCCGACCAGCAGCGGATTGTCGGCGGGATCGAGCGCAAGCTGGGAAAAGCTCTCGTAGGCATCTTTCCAGTTGCCGTCTTTCATCTGCTGCGCGGCCTTGGTGCGCAGTGCCGGATCTTCACCCGCGACACGATCGACGTCGCCGATCAGCATCACCGATAACGCGGCAAGCAACACGAAGATACACAGTCTGAAGCGTTCCATCGAAGTTCCTCTTTTCGAAAAGACGTTGCCGGTTTTCCTGTTGGACGGCGCACGCACGCAAAATGTTCCCGGCATGCGCAGTGTTCTTCGCTAAAGCAGTCCCAGCAGTTTTACGGCGTTCTCCCGTGCAATTTTACGGAAGGCGGTTTCGTCCAACCGGCCCTCCGTGCGGAGCTTGAGCAGGAATCCCGCCAACGGCGCCTGCTGGAACGGCGCGCAGATATCGGTGCCGAACAGCAGGCGGTCCTGGAATTCATGCAGAAAGCGCACCGCATGCTCCGGGTCGCGGGCCAGCGCGTTGTGTCCGCTCCCGGCCGACAAGTCGCCGTAGAGATTGGGATAGTTACGCATCAACTCAACGATGCGGCCTTCCCCGAGTACCGGATAATTCGGATACCCGCCGCGGTCGCCCGGCATGCGAAGCTGGGATATTTCCGCCCAGAACGGTTGCGAATGACCGATGAAGCGCAAGCCGGGAAAACGCCGCAGGCATTCTTCGAGTTGCGGCAGACCCGGCTCGTCATAGAGACCGTAGCACCCGCCAATCTGCGTCGCGATGTGAAAAATGAGCGGGAAACCGATCGCTTCCACGTGTGTGAAGAAGTTCTGCACGCGCGGTTCCAGGAACGGCAGGTTCGCGGTCACCTCGCCGATACCTTTCGCCCCGCGTTGTCGGTAATAACGCAGCAACTGCTCCAGCGGCGCTTCGGGCGAGTTCGTCATCGCGCGCGGGTCGATATTGCAGAAAGGCACGAAACGGTCGGGATGGCGCGCGGCAATCGCCAGTATCTCTTCGTTCGACTGCACCAGCCACATTGCTTCCGGTGAAACCAGCGGCAGCAGGATGCCGCGCTCGATCCCCATCGCGTCGTATTGCTGAATCAACTCCGCATCGGTCGCGAGACTCTTGCCATTGCGCGTCGGCACTGGGGCGCTGACCGCATGCACATGGATATCAATAAACATGGTGATCCTTTCAACGGCACTCCACAAAGCTGTCAAGCTTGTTATTTCCCACCCACCCGGCGATTCCTGCCGCTGCCGGACAAAGGAATACTCTTATGCAAGTGCCCGAAGAAGTCAACGGGCAGGAACGCATACCGCGGTTGTGGAACAACACGGTAGCATGATGAAGAGGAGGCACAGATGGGGCGTCTGGATCGTGCCCGGCTGCGCATGCTTCCCCTGGCGGAACGCAAACACAAGCTGGTGATGGCGGAGATTGCCGTCAACCCGGATAGCCCGTTGCCGGCGATCGGCGCGGCGGAGCAGGCGCGGGTGGAGCGCGTCGCGGCGCGCATCGCGGCCGCGCGCGCGGCGGGACGTCAGGTAGTGCTCACGTATGGCGCTCACCTGATTAAAAACGGCCTGGCGCCGGTGGTGATTCGCTTGCTGGACGATGGCTGGGTCACCCATGTCGCGACGAACGGCGCCGGCTCCATCCACGACTGGGAGTTCGCCTTCGTGGGTCGCAGCACCGAGGACGTGCGCGCCAATACCGCCCACGGACGGTTCGGAACCTGGGACGAGACCGGACGCTTCCTCAACCTTGCCGTCGCGGTGGGCGGGGTTGCCGGCCTCGGTTACGGCGCGTCCATCGGCAAGATGATCGCCGATGACGGGCTGCGCCTCCCCACGCGCGATGCACTGTGCGCCGCGCTGGCGCAAGCGCCGGCGGATGAAGCGCTTGGCGCGCTGGCTGATTTGCTCTATCTGGTCACGGCGTTCGACCTGCCTGCCGGCTGGATGCCGATTCCCCACGTCGCACGCGAGGTGAGCGTGCAATACGCCGCCCACCGTCTGGGTGTGCCGTGCACCGTGCACCCCGGCATCGGCTACGATATCATTTATACACATCCGTTGAACTGCGGCGGAGCGATCGGACGCGGCGCGGTACGCGATTTTCTCACCTACGCCGACAGCATCCGTCGGCTTTCCGGCGGCGTGCACCTGACCGTCGGCTCGGCTATCATGGCCCCGATGATTTTCGAAAAATCACTCTCGATGGCCAATAACCTGGCGCTGCAAGCGCACGGCCAGCCATTGTCCGACTACACGCTGGCGATTAACGATATCCAGGAAGGCGGTGACTGGGACTGGACGCACGGTGAACCGCCGATGGACCATCCGGCATATTATCTGCGTTTTTGTAAAACTTTTTACCGCATGGGCGGCGCATTGGAATATATCTGCCTGGATAACCGCGCCTTTCTGCTGGCGCTATATCGCGCGTTGCAGTCGTCGCTGGTTGATGCGGGATAAACGAGGTAGCATGACGGAATCATCACGGCATCAATTCAGCCTGGTGCAGGACCTGCAGCGGATGGGCGAGATGCACCACCTCGGCGCTGATGCGGCGGTGGTATTCTACGCGGGACGGGTGCTGGAGGTGCTGTCTACTCGCGCGCTGGAGCGGGTGGGGCTCGACGCAACCGGACGCCTGTATGAGCGATTGAACTTGCTGCAGGCGTGCGGATTGCTCTCCACCGAGCGCGGGTATTGGGCACACGCGCTGCGCCGGTTGGGTAATGATGCGCGTCACTTGCTGCGCGCGACGGTCCCCACCGACGCCGCGTTGGCGCTGGTCTGCACCGAGCGCCTGCTCGATTGGTTTTTCACTCGCTGGCGCTTTGCCGACGAAACAGCGGACGCGCTGCCACAGCTTCCCCTGGCGCAGGAAACGCGTGCTATCGTATTGGCACTGGAAGATCCACAGACCGACCTGCATGTCCTGGCCGCCGATTTGTTCGGTCCACGAGCGCATCTGGGCTTCAGTACGCCTGTTTTCGCCGCGGTAATAGGCGAAAAATTTATCGAACGCGACGAGCATCCGGCGGCGCGGCGCCTCTTGCACGCGGCGTGGGATCGCCATCTCGACGATTTACGCCTGCCGCTGCTCATCGGTCTGTCCTACAGCCGCGAAGGCTTGCTGGATGAAGCGCGTACGGCGTTGGAAGCCTTGTATGCCAATCGCTATTTTCGTCGCGACACCGAGTTGCTGGGCATCCTCGCCGGGGTGTATAAACGCTTGTGGCAGCGCACACCCGCGCGCGGCGACCTGCTGCGCAAGGCCGCGGCGCTCTATCACGAGGGCTGGGCATGGAACGACGCCAACGCGTACCTGGGCATCAATGCCGCTACCACCGCGCTGCTGATGGGAGAGTCAGCCCGCGCTCACGCCATCGCCGGCGAGGTACTGCAACGACTGCGCGCACACTGGCGCCGCCGTGAATATTTCGCCGTAGACGGCGCGGCTGGGTGGGGCTATTGGGCGCAGGTCACCCTGGCGGAGGCGGAGTTGCTGTGCGGCCATTGGGCGCCGGCGCGCAATCACTTTCTGGCGGCGTTCGCCCGGCATGCTGACCGGGAATCCGCTATCGCATCCACGCGACAGCAACTCGCGCTGATCCTGCGCCAGTGGTGCGCGACAGCCGGAGTGGAACAAGTCGATGCTTTTCTTGCCGGCCCGTTGGAGACTGTCGCGCCGTCGCCGGTGATTGGGGTAACCGGCCTGTCGGAGTTGCCTGAGGACGAGGCATTGCGTCAACGTATCAGCGAGGCGCTGAGTGAACTGGGCGCCGGCGCGTCGTTTGCGGTGCTGTCGATGTTGGGGGAGGGTGCAGAGCGCCTGGTGACAGAGGTCGCGCTGCGGCGGAATGGTGTGGCGCAGGCCATCCTTCCCTGCGAAATTTCCGCATATTTACGCCGCCTGTCACCTGCAAGCCGCAACGCATGCGTCGCGTTGCTGTTGCACGCCGATCAGGTGATAATCACTGCTCCGCCGGCGGCATCCCTGTCTCCGCGTGCCCTCGCGCAGGCATACCGTCGCTGCGGCATCGAGCTGGCGCGCCAGTCCGACGCTCTGATCGCCATCTGGGACGAGTGCGATCCGACCGGCGGTGCGCACACGGCGGAAATCGTGCGGGCAGCGCGCCGGCGCGGGACACCGCTGGCGCATATTCACCCCACGCCCCCGTATCGCCTGGTCGTCGAACACGCTACAATAGTTGCGGACATGGATGCATGCGAGGAGTGACCGGTGAAGAATTGGGTGATCGGTGGGCTGTTGTCAGTTATCGGCGTGTGTGCGGTGCTGCTCGTGGTCATCCATCCGCGACCGATCACTTCGCCACGGACGTTACCAACGCCGCCAGCAGCACCGCCTGCTCCCTGCCAATCAGCGGAGGAGATCGCGCGCGGTATCGATCCGCAGCGCATGCGGCAGCATATCCGCGTACTGGCCGGTGATATCGGTGTGCGCCGTGCGGGATCAGCAACGGAAGCTCGTGCCCGCGAGTATGTGGCCGGGCAACTGCGGCAATTCGGTTATGACGTGCAGCTCACGCCGGTGAAGTTGCCCGGCGGCGCCGTCAGTGGCAACGTGATCGCCGAATTGCCGGGGGCTTCGCCA
Source organism: uncultured bacterium (assembly GCA_964472305.1). Taxonomy (GTDB): domain Bacteria; phylum Armatimonadota; class Hebobacteria; order CAIYQO01; family CAIYQO01; genus CAYYJR01. Next base: position 178,439 of record CAYYJR010000004.1, on the reverse strand, counting down.
CAGGCTATGCTGATCGGTGCGCACCTGGACAGCAAGTCGCCGTCGCCGGGAGCCAACGACAACGCGTCGGGAGTGGCAGTGCTGCTGGAACTGGCACGCGTATTCCGGTCTACCACACCGCCGATGACGTGTATCTTCGTAGCGTTCGGCGCCGAAGAAATGATCGATCGCACACGCGAGCACCATCACTATGGCTCGCGGGTGCTGGCGACCAACGCGGCGCTGCGGAAGCGGCTGGTCTGCATGACTTCACTGGACATGGTGGGGGTGGGCGACCGCTTGTTTATCGGCAACCAGCCGCCCGCATCCAACCATTGGCGCGACCAGGTGACGGCCACCGCGCACTCGCTGAGCCTGTCGCCTATCGCGGAACGCAGTAAACCTCGCAGCGATCACGAAGCGTTCGCACGGTATGGCATTCCCACCGCTTACCTGCATTGGGAGCGAGACCGTGCCTATCATCGCCGCGCCGACGTGCCGGCGCGCGTGAATGCGCTGCGGCTGGAGCAAACCGCTCGTCTGCTGGCGTATGCGCTGTTGCGCTACCCCGGGAGCACGGATGTTCCCGGGGCATTCTCTGGCAATACAACGCGGTTGCGATAATGAGTATTGAATAGTATCGAGAGGAAAGCCTCGCACTCATCAGGAAGTAACAGAACATCCCACCCAATCTCTCCCCGCGCCGCGAAGGGATGTTGAACAGGTATACAGGGAAAGCCATGCTGTTGCGCTCGATCATGTCCGTCATCATGACGCTCTGCATCGTCATACCGTCAGGTGCCGTCACGATTTGTCTCGATCCGGGCCATCCGTCGGAGGTTAATGCCGCGTGCACGGTGCAAAACGGGGTGACGGAATTGGCGATGAACTGGCAAGTGGCACAACGGTTGGCGTCGCTGTTGCGCGCGCATGACATCACTGTCGTAATGACGAAGCGCAGCCGCGATGAATTCATCACCAACCGCCGGCGCGCGGAGATTGCCAACGCTGTCCATGCCGCGTTATTATTGCGTTTACACTGCGACACGGGCCGTGGATCAGGTTTCGCATTGTATTATCCGGATCACGCGGGAAAACATGACGGTCACGTGGGTCCCTCGGCCGCCGTGATGGCAGCGAGCAAACGCGCGGCTGGCTTGTTGCACGCGGGGATGGTCGCCGCGCTTGGCGCAACGCTGCGCGACAATGGGATCAAGACTGACCGCCAGACCGCCGTGGGTCGCAAGCAAGGCGCGCTGACCGGTTCCATCTTCAGCACGGTGCCGGTGGTGACGGTGGAGATGGTCGTGTTGAGCCATAAGGCGGATGCTGATTTCATCCGCAATGCCGGTGGTCAACAACGCATCGCCGAAGCGTTAGCGGAAAGCGTGCGGCGATATGTGCATAGTTCAGCGGTGAAGAAGGACGGGATATTCGTATCGCAATTGTAAATCCCAATCTGCCGGAATTTTCCGGAGACGGAACCGTTCTCGCCGCGAGACAGGAGAGAATCGATGCCCCTGCAAGCACGAATCGAGCAGTTAATCCGCGATTTCGCCACCCGGCGGACTGCCGCGGCGCCGACGGCATTGTCGGTGCAGGCGCCGAGTTGTTGGGCGGTGGATGTCGCCTTCACGCTGGCAGGCTGTGGTGATTTTCGTCTACGCAACCTGCGCGAGGGCGACGTGCCCGCGCTGCTGGCATTCGGACGTCAGCTCGGGCCGGCAGCGCTGGATTTCTTCGCCCCATATCCCTGGCATGCGGAGAACGAACTCCCGAAAGCGTTTGCGGCCACCATTGCCAGCGCGGTGAATCGCGTCGATGCCTCCTATCTGCTGGAATGCGACGGTAAGCCCATCGGGCATTTCTTTTTGTGGAAGGCCGGCGGCAATCCGCACGCGCGTGCACATGGAGTCGAAGTGCCGGAGTTGGGAGTGGCGGTCGCCGATGCCGTGCAGGGGAAAGGTTTCGGCGGATTGGCCATGCGCTTCTTGCTGGCGGTGGCGCACGATTTGCATGCGGACGGCGTGGAACTCACCACTGCGCAGACCAATGAGTCAGGCTGGCAAACCTACCTGCACACCGGATTTGAATATACCGGTCTCATCTGCAACCCGCTCGATGTGGACGTGGCTGCCTTCGTCAACGGTGAGGTTGTCGCCACCCGTTTTCGCGACGAGCGGCAAATGATCTACATCATCAACACGGAGAAAAGAACCGCCATCCTGCGTTATTTGGAAGTGAAGCGCCAGGAAGCGGAGGCGATGCGGACTCCGGGCGCTGAATGAGCGGGTGAACAACGCGCATGGCTCCCGCGCGCAAACCGTCCGTACAACCTATCGTCATCAGGAGTTATCCCATGTTCTGTCAACCGGGCTTTCTCAACGGCCTGGGCATGCTGCCCATCATCTCGACGGCGCAAACGCGCTCCATCTGCGCCGAGAATCCGACCGGTAAAAAGGGTGGCGGTCCACGCACGGTGCCGTTTCCGTTGGACGATCCCGCGAACCTGGCGAAAGGCTGGAAGGAACACCCCTGCCTGGCGCCGCTGACGGCCGGCCAAACGACGTTGCTGGCCGATATCGACGGACCCGGCGTCATCCAGCATATTTGGATGGCGGTCGCGCCGGAGACACACCGCAACTGCATTCTGCGCATGTATTGGGATGGCGAGGAGACCCCGTCGGTGGAGGTGCCGCTGGGTGATTTCTTCGTGCAGGGGCATACCGAGCGCCATCTGGTGAATTCCATGCCGATCTGTGTGAACCCGACCGGTGCCTGCAACTGCTACTGGCCGATGCCCTTCAGGTCGCATGCGCGCATCACCATCGAAAATCAGCACGGTGAGGACATTGGCTATTTTTTCTACCAGATCACGTATTCGCTCACCGAGGTGCCGGAGAATGCCGGACGCTTCCATGCGCAGTGGCGACGTTCGGTGACGCCCATCGAGTGCCCGCAGCACGTGATCGTGGATGGCATCCGCGGCCAGGGGCAATACGTCGGCACCGTGCTGGTGTGGTCGCAGAACTCCAATGGTTGGTGGGGTGAAGGCGAAGTAAAATTTTTCCTCGACGGCGATACTGACTACCCGACCATCTGCGGCACCGGCACGGAAGATTATTTTGGCGGCGCGTGGTGCTTTTACGATGGCAACGGGCGCGAACAAGTATATAACACACCGTTCCTCGGTTTGCCGGGCGTGCGTCATGCGCCCAACACCGTGCCGTCGTATGATCTGTATCGCTGGCACATCATGGATCCGATCCACTTCGCCAGCGACCTGTCACTGACTATTCAAGCGCTCGGTTGGTGGCCGAATGGTAAATTCCAACCTCTCCGCGACGATATCGCTTCCACCGCCTTCTGGTATCAACGCGAGCCACACGCCGACTTCCCGGAGATGCTGCCCGTGCATCTGCGCTGGCTGCGGTAAAGAGTGACGGGCAGCACAGTTGCACGGGTGCAAGAGTGGCCAGAAAGAAACGCTCGTGTCGTCTTTCATTGCGTCCAAGCGTGCGTGCAACTATAACTCCCCTGCCGATTGCGCTACATCGCGAGCGATGATCGCAGGGTTGTCACAGTTGGGCGAGGAGGCGTTCGACGACAAAGTCGATGGCGTCGTCGAGCGATTGCGGATGCCGGTAAAATCCCGGAGAGGGCGGCACGATGACCGCACCGGCCTCCGCCAGCGCCGTCAGGTTGCGCAGATGAATCAGGCTGAGTGGCGTCTCGCGCGGCGCCAGTATGAGCCGCCGTCGTTCCTTCAGCGCCACGTCGGCGGCACGCGTGATGAGATCGACGGAGATCCCGGCGGCGATGCGCCCAGCGGTACCCATCGAGCAGGGAACGATGCACACCGTCCGCCAGGGTTGTGAGCCGGTGGCAAATGGACCATCGAAATGGTCGCGCGGGTAATAGACCACCCGTTCGTCCTGTCGCCCAAGGATCAGTTCAACCGGATCGTCAGCCGTGCCCAGTTCCTCGCACGCGACCGCCCAGCCCTGGGTAGAGATTGCTAATCCCACCTGGTCTTCCCGTTCCAGCAGGCACGTGAGCAGGCGTCGGGCATAAATCGCCCCGCTGGCGCCGGTGACGGCAAGTAAGATTTCCGGTGTGTGCATGCCGTATACTATTCAACCGCCGTCTGTGTTATCCTGCCGCATCTTGCGTGTGCGGTAACAGCCAAGACTGAACATGCTTGTAACGCCAAAACTGAACAGTCCTCAGGTCCGAAACGTGGCAACGATGCGGCCAGCATGTTCTATGACCAGTTGCTCCCCCAGCAACCCGGCCCAGACATGCCGGCCCAGCAGATCGACCGGCACCGGATCGCGCTGGAGTTGTGCCCAACAACTATCGTCCTCGGCCACGCGCTGGGATGCTGGCGGGAAAACGCTTCATGCTCCGCGCTCAGGACCGCTGCCTGTTCGGACGCGGCTATTTCGATGATGCGCCGTCTACCTGCCTGGTGCGCTGCGGCTTGCCTGATGAGGCGCTGCGGACGATTTTACGGGGCAATGCGCTGCGGCGGGTGCCATAGGAAGGACCGGCGCCGATCGCCAAACCGGAGAAGCGCATGCACAAGTGAGAAAAGAGGAGACACCGGACTTTTCAGCAAATCGAATACGTGATACTATAATACGGGCGCCATGCTGAGATTATCCGGCATGACGCCTTGTTGCTGACTTCAAAAACCGCCGGAGATGCCATGAAGATCGCTGTCTGTATCAAGCAGGTGCCACAAACTACCAACGTGAAGATCAACCCCGAGACGAATACGCTCATTCGTGAGGGAGTGGAGTCACAGATTAACCCGTTTGACCTGTATGCGCTGGAAGAAGCCGTGCGTGTGAAAGAACGCCTGAACGAAGCCGGCGTGGAAAGCACGGTCACCGTCCTCTCCATGGGTCCGCCGCAGGTTGACGCCGCGTTGCGCGAGGCTATTACCCTCGGCGCCGACGACGCGATTCTACTGTGCGACCGCGCCTTTGCCGGCGCCGACACCTGGGCAACCTCGTATGCACTGGCGGAAGCGCTGAAACGACTTGGGGCAGACCTGGTCTTTGCCGGCATGCAGGCCATCGACGGCGATACTGCGCAAACCGGACCGGGCATCACCGTGCACGCCGAGTATTCGCTGGCAGCCTATGTGAGCAAGATCGACGAGATCGATACCAAACACGCGAAGGTCCACCGCCTGTTGGAAGAAGGCTACGAGGTGTGCGAACTGACGCTGCCCGCGCTCTTCACCGTGGTAAAAGAGATCAACGAACCGCGCACGCCGTCCATCCGCGGTAAAATGAAAGCCAAATCCGCACAGATTCCCGTCTGGACCGTGGAAAGCATGGGTCTGGACCCTGAGAAGTGCGGCTTGAAAGGCAGTCCCACCCAGGTGGTGAAAATCTTTTCACCCGAACACCGCGCTGGCGGCGAACGCTGGGAAGGCGATGCGTCCGATCTGGCTGCGAAACTGCTCGACATCCTGCGCGAGCGGGTCACCGTGTAACAGAAACACATGACGGCTGCGCTGCGCATCATTGATGCACGCGTTGTGGAGGGATTGTACGCGCGATCGTTGATCTCCGTGAAGATCCTTGCCATCTTTGCTCAAAGCGAAGTCCGTCCCGTTCACTCTATCGAGGTTGTATCATGTCGATTCGCGTCATCGAAGAAAAATGTATCGGCTGCAAGGTCTGTGTGAAGTCTTGCCCGAATATGGCGATTGCGATGGATGGCAAGCTGGCTACCATCGCGCTGGATAACTGCAACTACTGCGGTTCGTGCGTGAGTTCGTGCAAGTTCAGCGCCATCGTCATCGATATCGAGAAGCAGGCGCGCGAGGATCTGGAACAATACCAGGACGTGTGGGTGTTCGGCGAGCAGCACGACGGCGTGCTGGCGGGCGTGGTGCCGGAATTGATCGGCGTTGGACGCCAACTGGCCGACAAGCGCGGCTGCAAGCTGGCGGTCGTGACGCTGGGGAGTGATCTCGACGCACTGGCGGAACAGCTTGCGAAATATCCGGTCGACAAGGTCTATATCTACGACCATCCCAAACTGGCTCGTTATCGTCCGGAGCCTTACACGCGCGTGCTCTCCTCGCTGGTGCGCACCTACAAACCGGAAGTGGTACTGGCAGGCGCGACCACCACGGGCCGCGGCTTCCTGTCGCGGGTGGCGGTAGACCTGTACACCGGGTTGACCGCGGACTGCACCGGATTGGAGATCGGCGACGACGGGTTGCTCTATCAGACGCGTCCAGCCTTCGGCGGCAACATCATGGCCACCATTCTCTGCCCCTACACCAGGCCGCAGATGTCCACCGTGCGCCATAAGGTGATGCCGCCCGCACAGGCCGGCGACACCATTCGTGGTGAAATCATTCGCCTGACACCGCACGAGCCGCTGCTGGCGTCGAAAGTCAACATCCTCGACTTTATCACCGACGTGACGCAGAAGGTTAACCTGGTCGAAGCCGATATCATCGTTTCCGGCGGGCGCGGGTTGGGCAAGCCGGAGAACTTCGTCTACCTGCAGGAACTGGCCGATCTCCTCGGTGGCGCGGTGGGATCGTCGCGCGCGGCGGTGGACGCCGGTTGGATGCCTTACCCGCACCAGGTGGGGCAAACCGGGAAAACGGTGTGCCCGAAGGTCTATATCGCCTGCGGCATCTCCGGCGCCGTGCAACACCTGGCCGGCATGCAATCCTCCGACTGCATCATCGCCATCAACAGCGATCCGAACGCCCCGATCTTCCAGGTGGCGGACTTCGGCTTCGTCGGTGATGCTATTGAAGTGGTGCAGGAGTTGATCAAACAGATCAAAGCCGCCCACCAGATCCCTGCCGGGGTGGGGTAAAGACAACAGAAGAATCAAACCGTCGATTGCGCAGGATGCGCGAATAGTGCGACTCCGTGAAGCGTATTCAGGTCCGCCGGTGTTTCGGTGCACTATCAGTGGTCTCAACCGCCGGACTGATCCTGTTCACTCGGTCGACGACCATCGGAAGCACAAGTGACGGCGTAAGACAAGGACATTCTTTGGATTGAAACTACGGGACCCGGCTTCGTGCTCGCGAAGCCGGGTCCCGTTATTACTCATGCGATGCGGTCGCGTTATCGCGGCGCGGTTTCGCTGATCAGTTTGATCTCATCCAGCGTCACGAATTTATCTTCCAGCAGAATCGGGTTCTTGCGCGGTTCGCTCTGCGCGTAGCCGGGAGTGGTCATCTCGAGGCGATAGCTTCCGGCGGGCAGGTTGGCGATGGTGAAGGCGCCGTCCTGCGCGCTGGGCACGGCCGAACCCAGCACCAGTTTACTGGTGCCCCAGTAAGCGTCTACGCGGGCGGTGGGCAGCGCCGGGGACAGCTTCCCGCTAATGCCGGCGGTGGGCATGCCTTTCGATACCGTCACGGCGGCAGCTGGCAGCGTATTGCCGTCCGTCGCTTTCGTGCCGTCCACGGTGATGGTGAGCACGTTGGTCTTTTTCTCATCCATCGTCCAGTCACCCAGTTCAAAGGTGGTACTCTGCAGGGTGAGGGACGACTGTTCTTTCTTCTCCCCGTGCACGACCAGCGTTTTTTTGTCGTCCAGGTGTAGGCGCAGGTGCGTATACTTGCGTCGCGGGATGCTGGTGTTGGCGAGCATCGCGAAGGTGGTCCCTTTTTCGCCGATGCGCACCGGCATCGATTCCAGCTTGTTGATGGCTTCTTTATTGGCAACCGGCACCCATTGATCCTTGAACTTGACCTCGATTTGCGTGATGGTCAGCCGCAATTCCTGGTCCTCCGCGGCTTTGCCGCGCAGCATCACCATCAACGCGGCGGTGGGCACTTCGTCGGTGGAAGGGCGGGTGGCGGTGGGTTGGGTGGTGCCGCGTGATGGTCCCTGCGGCCAGGAACCGCCGTCCGCGCCGATGCCGGAGCCGCCGGTGCCGGTGGCACCGCACCCCGCGAGGCCGATCGCCAGCGAAATGGCCAACAGCAACCACAGGATATGGAGCATGCGCTGGATCATGGTGTGTCGTTCTCCTCCCATTCGGAGCAATGGCATATCAACGGTGCGCAACCGAGAGGGCGACGGTTTACGCTCCACGGCAACCGTGTTACTATGTATCCACTAATATCTTATCACAAACCGGTGCTTCACGGTAGAGCAGGGTGTTTTATTCCGCCGCACTGCCGCTGGAACGTGGGCACCCGGCACCAATTCCAAGGATACGGAAAGCGATGGCCTTGCGCCTGCGAATCAAAATTTGTGGCATCACCCTCTTCGACGACGCGCTGCTGGCAGTAGAGCTCGGCGCCGACGCGCTGGGCTTCATTTTCTATCCGAAGAGCCCTCGCTACCTGGCGCCGGACGCCGCGCGCGCGATTATCGACCGCCTGCCGCCCTTCGTCACCACGGTGGCGGTGATCGTGAACGAGACGGTCGAGACGGCGCGACAGATTCTCGCTGTTTCCGGCTGCTCGATGGCGCAACTGCACGGCGACGAATCGCCGGCGTTCCTGCGCGAACTGGCGCGTCCGGCCATCCGCGCACTCTCCGTCTCCTCCGTCGCCGATTTGTCTGCCCTCGCCGGCTACGACCACACCCGCGCCTTCCTGCTCGATACCCGCGTCGCCGGCTTGCACGGCGGCACTGGCCAAACCTTCGACTGGACTATCGCGCGGGATGCAAAACGTTTCGGCAAACCAATCATCCTCGCCGGCGGCATCTCCCCGGAGAACGTTGCCGATGCCGTGCGCATCGTGGAACCCTACGCGGTAGACCTTAGCAGCAGCGTGGAACGCGCTCCCGGCCGCAAAGACCCGGAACAGCTGAAAGCGTTGTTTGCGGCGATCAGCGAGTTGCGTTCGACACCAACCCCGCAATGAGTAAATAGACGCTGACGGCGATGAGGAGCGACAGCACCACGATGATGGTGTGCGAGGCGGGACTGAGGCGGTCGCCGCGGCGGCGCAGCGTGACGGCGCCCAGCGCGCCGCCGATGGAGGCAATCCACAGACTGACCGCCAGCGGGATCGCGGTGGCCAACTCGCTCCGGCCGCTCGCACGCAAAGCAAAAAGCAGCGCCTCCGCCAGTAAGCCGGCGATCAGCGCCAGCACCAGGCCGGCCAGCACCTCACGCCGGAAGATGCGGCTCACCTGGTGGCGCTCTACCGCGCTCTCGTAGGCGTGATCCATGGCCAGCGCCGCCTGGTTAGCCGCGGTGATACCCAGCACCAGCAACAGCGGCAGCAGCAGCGCGATATCCATCCAATCAGCCAGCGCGCCGGCATAACGCCAGATCAATACCGCGCTCACTAATCCGCCGAACAGCGCGAGCAAGCCGGTGCGCAGCCCGCGCGGCGGCCACTGCATGCCCGTGGTGGGTGCCTCCCCCTCCGGCTCGCTGCCGCTCATCTCCAGCAGGTCTTCCGCGGCTTCTTCCTGCACTACGTCGCCGATGTCGTCCACGGTGACGATGCCTTGCATGCGCCCCTCGTCATCCAGTACCGGTACCGCCAACAGGTCGTGACGGCGTACCAGATCGGCCACCTCGTCCTGCGGTGTTTGCACGGTGACGCTGTGGATATCGCGCCCCATGATCTGCGACATGGTAACGGCGGGATCGCTGACGATGAGTCGGCGCAGGGTGACGATGCCGATCAGTCGGTCGTCCTCGTCAATCACATAGAGGTAGTAGATCATCTCCGCGTCGTCGTGGTGGCGGCGGAGCACCGCGAGCACTTCGGCAACGGTTTGCTCAGGTTCGACGCGCACGAACTCCTTCGCCATTAATCCGCCGGCGGAATCATCGGAATAACGCAGCAATTCAGCCACGTCGTCGGCCAGTTCCGGCTCCATGCGCTCCAGCAGCGCATCCGCCTCCTCAGTGGATAACTCGCCCAGCAGGTCGGCGGCTTCGTCGGAAGGCATTTCTTCGAGGATATCCGAGGTGCGCTCCAGTGGGAGCATATCCAACACGTCCGCGCGCTCGTTCGGTTCCAACTCGTCCAGCAGTGTCGCCGCTTGTTCGTCGCTTAACGCCTCCAGTACCGCGGTCTGCTCGTCCTCCTCCAGCTCCAGAAACAGATCAGCCAGGTCGGCGGCATGCAACTCGTCCAGCAACTGTGTCAACGCCGCTGCATCGCGTTGCGCCAGCGCGGCGTGAAGGCGGGACTCCAACTCGTGTTGTCGGTGCTCGGTGGTCATAGTGAATCACTGCTATTGTACCCTTGCGTGCCCGGAAGGGCAAGGCGAAGTTAACTTGACGGCTTTACGCTCCCGGCGTGCGGCTGGTATACTTTACATGATCAATTGATGAAGGGGTATCGATGAAACCGTACGAAGGCGAAATGCCGTTGGAACTTGAACAGTTAAAGTGGGATGCGGCCGGATTGATTCCGGCGGTGGTGCAGGATGCTACGGGCGAAGTGCTGATGGTGGCGTACATGAATCGCGAGGCGTTGGCGGAGACGCTTTCCACCGGTTATGGCACCTACTTCAGCCGCAGCCGCCAGAAGCTGTGGCGCAAAGGCGAGAGCAGTGGCCACCGGCAGCAAGTACTGGAACTGCGTTTTGACTGTGACCTCGATTGCATCCTGCTGCGCGTGGAACAGGTCGGCGGTGCTTGTCACACTGGCTATTATTCCTGCTTCTATCGCAAGGTGCACGCTGGGAAACTGATCTTCACCACTGAGCCGATCTTCGACGCGGAAGCGGCATACAGCACGAAATAAATATACACCACGGAGACACGGCGAGCAGTGTTGCGCGGTGTCTCCGTGCCTCTCTGGTTCAATCCGCGTTTCTTGCGTAAAGTGACAGCGCGTTGTCGCCGAGTTTTTGCTGGCGATAGCACGCCAGCGTCCCGATCTGTTCGGGAAGAAGAAGGCGGATATCGTGCTGGGCGACCAGCCTGCCGCCCGGCGCGAGCAGCACGGAGATGGCGACCGTTTCCAGCACGCGCTGGTAGGCGGTAACCTCGGTAAAGGGTGGGTCGAGGAAGATCAGATCGAAGGATTCACCCTGCCGGGCCAGCACGTCCAGCGCGCGTTCGACGGGGATGGGCATGACAGCGATCCGCGCACCCACGCCCAATCCCTCGATATTGGCATACAGGCAAGCGAGCGCAGAACGGGCTTTCTCCACAAAGGTCACGTGCGCGGCGCCGCGACTGAGCGCCTCCAAACCGACGCTGCCGCATCCGGCATACAGGTCGAGTACCCGCGCATCCGACACTTCGCGTGCCAGCATATTGAACAGCGACTCGCGCACCATGCCGGAGGTCGGCCGGGTGGCTTCCCCTTTCGGCGTGCGCAATACGCGTCCGCGATGTTCTCCCGTGCTGATTCGCACTATCGCGCCTCCACCGTGCTGGACAACGGCATCGTTACCACGCCGCCGTCCTTGAACACGTGCCACACCAGTTTACGACCATCGAGGAACAGTCCATCGCCTTCCGCCACGCCAAGCGGACCGCTCACCCGCACCCGGCGGCGCCGGTACCAATTCTGCATATTCCACGTATAGAGCACTTTCACGATGCTGCCATCCACCACCCGCGTTACCGCCGCGGAAAGCTCCCGCGCCACCGCCGCCAGCACCTCTTCGCGCACGATCTCCCGTCCCGTCAGCGTGTGCAGCGATCCTGCCCGTTCGCGAAACTCGTCGGGAAATGCCTCCTCTGCCACCGTGCAGTTGATCCCCACGCCAATCACCACCGCGTCACCGCTGGTCTCCACCAGAATCCCCGCCACCTTGCGATCGTCGAGCAACAGATCGTTCGGCCATTTGATCTGGGTGGAAATATCGAGGGCTGCCAGACCGTTTAGCACGCCGACACCGGTCAATATAGCCAGGTGGTGCGGCGGCAGTGGCGCCGGCGGACGCACTACCAGCGACATCAGCACGCTGCTGCCGGCGGGAGCACACCAGGGTGCGCCGCGCCGTCCGCGTCCGGCAGTTTGATAGTCGGCACAGACCAGCGTACCTGCCGGCGCACCGTCACGCGCGAGCGCCATCGCCCAATCATTGGTCGAGGATACTTCGGCGTGATAGTGTACCGAGTAGGTTGTGCCCAGCCGGTGGCACAGGTCGGGTAGATTCAGTATCGTCATGGCTACAGTGTCACGAATTTGCCCCTGCGATGTCAAGTGCCTGTCCGCGGCGCATTTCGGAGCACATGTATACTGCAGCAGGTAAATAATTCAAGCGTGTTGCTTGTCGCGGCCTGTTGCGGTGTACCGGCGTTGTGCTCACTCCCGGATCGGCGCCTCGATGCAGGTCACTCGGACAGGCGTGCCGGCAGTGCGTGAGGGAGGTAGACCATGCGGCGCTGCATCACCATCATCGCGCTGGCGCTGGCCTTCGGCAGCGGAATCGTCGTGGGCAGCTTGTGCCTGGGCGTCGCGCACGCCGATACCCCGCCGGTGGGCACGGCGGAGCTCAATCCCGGCGTTCCTTACAACCCGCCCGGCACATCGGTCTTCACCAACACCTATCCGATCTACCCGCGCTGGCAGGTACTGGTATTGCCCGGAGTCAACCGCGCGGAATCGGTGGTGATGCTGCTGGATTCTCAACTTGGCAGCACATATATTCTGCGGCTGAGTCGCACCAATCCGGCAGGATATAGTTGGGAGCACGTCAGCAGGTAGTCCTACCATCCGAAGCGGCGAATCAGATAATAGCAGACGGGCACGGTGGCGATGCTGAACAGCGTGCTATAGAAAATGGCGCGTGCGGCCAGCGGGGTGTCACCGCCGAAACGCTCGGTGAAGATGCTGCAACTCACCGCCGTCGGCATGCAGGCGATGATATATGCGACCATGCGCGAGACTTCGGGCAGCATGATGCCAAAACGGGCGACAATAACGGTCAGCGCGATGGTGATCACCGGCACGATTGCCAGCCGGGCAATGAGGACGCCTGACAGTGTGCGCGAGGGACCGTGTTCGGACAGGTCGAGTCCGCCCAGTTGCGCGCCGGTGACCACCAGCGAAAGTGGAATGGTCAGACTGCCTACCATCACCAAAGCCTGGATGACGGCACTGGCGCTTTGCAGGAGCGGCGAGGCGGTAGTGACATCCAGCGTTTCCAGCGTGCGCGTGCCGGGCGCCAGGATAGCCAGGATGATGCCGGCCGCGGTGGCCAGCAGCCCGGGATTCGTTGCCACGTTGCGCAATGACGACAAGTCGGGTTTCCCACCGCGCAGCGTCCACACGCCCAGTGTCCATAACACCAGTTGCGAACCAACATTGGCGATCAGCAACTCGCGCACGCCGCTGTCGCCATACAGTGCCTGGATGATCGGCAGCGGCAGGTAAACCCAGTTGGCGATGGCGATCAGGAAGATAAAGGTGGACCGTTGATCGCGGCGGCTGAACAATGGCGCGGTAAGCAGCCCGACGCCGTGGCCGATAATGATGACCAGCCCACCCAGCAGCGGCAGGTACCAGCCTCCCAACAGTTCTTCGGGATTGACCGTGCGCAACATCTGCGTGAAGATGAGCGCGGGCATGGTGACATCCACCACCAGCCGGCTAAGCGTGCTGGTCGTTTCGGCGGTCAGGTACGCGCGACGGCGCGCGATCCACCCGACCAGAATCACCAGAAACATCGCGGCTATCTTCAGCAGCACTACCGGCCAGTTGGACATGGAAACCTCGCAAACCGCAACAGTGTAGCTGGTGCAAGGTGGAATGTCAAAGATGGGAGCGGTTTTGCGTATTCATATGTATTGCCGTGCTTTTTGTGTGCAGACCGAATGCCATCGCCGACGCAACGCTGTCGGCGATGGCATTCGGTTAGCTATCCTCAGCCATGATTATTACGGCACATAACTCAACAACACCGATGCCTGATCCTGCGGCGTGATGGTGAAATTGCTCACGGCGGCGGGCAGGAGCAGGCTGTCGCCATAGCAGAGGGTTTCTACGCCGTCGCGCCAGGCGAGGGTAGCGGTGCCGGCAACGCAGTTGAGAATATGAAAGCGCGTGTCGTCGGTGACGAACACCCGCACGGCAGCCAATTCGTATTTCTCCACGGTAAAGTATTCACACGTCGCCAACGTACATTTGCGATTGACACCCTCGGTTTCACAGGGGCCGGATCGGGGCTCGGGGGCGATGTCCGACCAATCGGCGACGGCCATCGCCTGCTTCACATGCAGCGCGCGCGGCTGGCCGTCGAGGCCGACGCGACCCCAATCATACAGGCGATACGTCGTGTCGGAGTTCTCCTGGATTTCGAGCACCAGCAGTCCGGGCAGCAGCGCGTGTATGCGGCCCGCGGGAATTAGCAGCGCGTCGCCGGTCTTCACCGGCAGCGCATGCAGCAACTGCGCGGGATCACCCGCGTCCAGCGCCAGGCGGAACGCCTCCGGCGTGGCGCCCGGCTGCAAACCGGCAATCAGGCAGGCATCGGGGTCGGCATGCAGCAGGTACCACATCTCCGTTTTGCCCAACTCATCCTCATGCTCCAGCGCGTAGTCGTCATCGGGATGCACCTGCACTGAGAGCCGGTCGTCGGCATCGATATATTTGACCAGCAGCGGGAAGACGTTGCCATAGCGCCGATGCACCGCGGCGCCCAGCACTCCGAGTGGATCGCGCTCGATCAACTCGTGCAGCGATACGCCGGCCAGCGGCCCGTTGCAGACGACGCTCGGACCATGCGGGTGATCGGACACTTCCCACGATTCGCCGATCGGTTGCGCGGGCGGCAGCGTGCGCCCGAGTACCGACTCCAGGCGCCGATCGCCCCAGACTTTTTCGAAATAGACAGGGGTAAAACGCAACGGATACAGCATGCCACACCTTTGATGATGAATTTGCGCTTGCGCATCAGGCCGGGAACGTGCACGAAAACGCCTTGTGGTAATGATAGCGAAATCATCGACTGCCGGCAGCACCCGGCTCGGACAAAACGCCGATGTTGCCCGGCTGACGCGCGCTACGGGCAGCAAGCATCCTCTTCCGCCAGCAAGTGGCCCATCTTCTCGCGCTTCGTTTGCAAATAGCGCTCGTTGTGCGGATTCGGCGGGGTGCGGATGGGCATGACTTCAGTTATCTCCAGCCCGTAGCCTTCCAATCCGACGATTTTACGCGGGTTGTTCGTCAGCAAGCGCAGGCGCTGCAAGCCCAAATCGGCGAGAATCTGCGCGCCCAGACCGTAGTCGCGCAGGTCGGCGGGAAAACCGAGCATCTCGTTGGCCTCCACCGTATCCGCGCCCTCGTCTTGCAGTGCGTAGGCGCGCAGTTTGTTCGCCAGTCCGATGCCGCGGCCTTCCTGGTCAATGTAGAGTACCACGCCTTTGCCTGCTTCCTGGATCATCGCCATCGCCTGCGCCAATTGCTCGCCGCAGTCGCAGCGCAGGCTGTGGAAAACGTCGCCGGTGAGGCAACTCGAATGCACGCGCACCAGTGTCGGCTCGGTGTCCAGTGTGCCCAGCGTGAGCGCCAGGTATGGCCGGTCGTCAATGTCGGAGGTGTAGCACACCGCGTGGAATTCACCGTAACTCGTGGGTAGTTCCGTCTCGACCACGCGACGGACCAATCGCTCGTGTCGGTGGCGATAGGCGATGATCTGCTTCACGGTGATCATGGCCAGACCGTGCGTGTCGGCGAAGCGCAGTAACTCCGGCTGGCGGGCCATGGTACCGTCGTCATTGATGATCTCGCAGATAATCCCGACCGGCGGCAGTCCAGCCATTCGGCAGAGATCGACCGCGGCTTCGGTGTGCCCGGCGCGTTGCAACACGCCGCCCTGACGGGCTGCCAGCGGGAAGAGGTGGCCGGGACGCACGAAGTCATGGGCGGTGGCGTGGGGATCGGCCAGCAATTGCGCGGTGCGACTGCGGTCGGCGGCGGAGATGCCGGTGGTGACGCCGGTGCGCGCATCCACCGAGACAGTGAACGCGGTGCAGTGCGCGTCCTGGTTGCTGGCCACCATCGGCGGTAGGCCCAGCGTTTCTGCGTGCTGGCGCGGCATCGGCACGCAGATAAGCCCGCGCGCTTCGCGCATCATCAGATTCAAGACGTCCGGGGTCGCCAATTGGGCGGCGGCAATCAGGTCGCCTTCATTTTCCCGTCCCTCGTCATCCACCACGATCACGCAACGGCCCGCTGCCATCTCCGATAACGCGTCTTCCACTCGCGCAAACAGCGTTGTCTCCGTCGCGCGCTCATATGCTGCCATGTTGCCTTCTCTCCCGGCGCTGTGCGCCTGACGTTATTTTATACCTGAAAGCGGGCACGATGACAAGCTGCGCGCCACGAGACGGCAGGAATTCGCTGTTGTCAGACTGAATACGGTAGGGGATCCGGAGGATATTGTTGATGGCACAACAGACAGGTGAGTGGGCGTTGATACTGGGAGCGTCCAGCGGTTTCGGAGCGGCGGCGGCGCGTGAGTTCGCACGGGCGGGGTACCATATTGCGGGCGTGCACCTGGGCCGGCGCGCGGCACTGCCGGATATCGCGGCATTGCGTGACGAGATTCGCGCGCAGGGGGTTGAGGAACGCTTTTACAACGGCAACGCCGCCGACGAGGGATTCCGCGGTGAAGTCATAACCGAATTGGGCACGTTGCTCATGCAGCGCGGCGAGTTGGGGCGGATGCGGGTGCTGCTGCATTCGCTGGCGTTCGGCGCCCTGCGTCCATATACCGGCGAACAGGCGATCACGTCGCAACAATTCGCCATGACCTTCGAAGTGATGGCGAATAGCCTGGTATACTGGACGCAGGATCTACTCGCTGGCGGATTGATGAACGACGGCGCTCGCATCTTCGCCATGACCAGCGCCGGCGGGCATCGCGTCTGGCGGGATTACGGCGCCATCTCCGGCGCGAAGGCGTTGCTGGAAGCGCATATTCGCCAACTGGCAGTGGAGTTAGCGCCGCGACGCATCACGGCGAACGCCATTCAAGCCGGCGTCACCGATACGCCGGCACTGCGCAAAATACCGAGTTTCCAGGCGATGATCGAGCGCGGTGTGGCGAACAATCCGCACGGGCGGATCACAGAACCGATCGATGTGGCGCAGGCTCTTGTCGCACTCGCTGTTCCCGGCACCGGATGGATAACCGGTAACGTGATCCGAGTGGATGGCGGGGAAGACATCGTCGCCTGAAGGCTAAGGAGGCCGATCATGCATTTTTCCGGACCGTTCACGCTGGAGACGGCGGCGGAAAAGGAATGGATACTCGCCAATGGGTTGGGCGGGTATGCCTCCGCGACGCTGTGCGGCATGCACACCCGGCGGTATCATGGCTTGCTGGTGGCGGCACTGAATCCGCCCGGCGGACGCACGCTGCTGGTGGCGAAGCTGGAAGAACAAATATCTGTCGGCGGATGCACCTACGCGCTCTCGACGAATGAATATCCCGGAGCCTTCCACCCGGAAGGCTACCGTTCGTTGCGTGAATTCGCGCTGACGAATGATGTCGTTACCATGCGTTTCAAGGCCGGCGGCGCGGCGCTGGAAAAACGCATCACAGTCGCACTCGAGGAGAATACCACTTATGTGCGTTATCGCAATACCGGCGACGTGGTGTATACACTGTCATTGACCCCGCTGGTCAACGCGCGTGATTTCCATGGCGAGACACCGGGAGCGATCGAATTTCACGTGTATACCGATGGCGGGGTGGATGGTCCGGCGGTGCATGTGTGCCCATGGTGGATGCCGGCGGGTTACTGGCTTTCCGCCACTGCTGGGCGCTGGGAAGACGCGCGGGAGTGGTATTACAATATGACGTATGCCTGGGAACGCCGGCGCGGCCTCAACGCGACGGAAAACCACTTCTCGCCCGGCCGTTTTCTGGTGTCGCTGCCGGCGGGGGACGAGGTGACGATTCGCCTCTCGACCATCTCGCCGCAAGAAGCGCGGCATGATCCGACCCCGGCGCCGCTGGCCACCGGCTTTTTGAACCGGCACGACCCACCGGAAATCGCGCAACTACGGCGCACCGCGCACAGTTTTCTGGTGCGGCGCGGCACCGTCGAGCGCATGCACCTGACCCATGGTCGCACCGTCATTGCCGGCTATCACTGGTTCGGCGATTGGGGTCGCGATACCATGATTGCGCTTCCCGGTCTGTGCCTGCTGCATGGGCAGTTTGCCGAAGCCGCGGATATTTTGCGCACTTTCGCCGCCGCGCGCCGCCGCGGTCTGCTGCCCAACCTCTTTCTCGATTCCGGCGAAGGCGAGGCGTACAACACCGTCGATGCCTCGTTATGGTTCGTACACGCGGTCGATCAATACCTGCGCGTGACGGAGGATGCCGCGCTGGTCGAAGAACTGCGTCCCGCATTGGAGGAGATCATTCATGCGTACCGCATCGGCACCGACTTTGACATCCACATGGCGGAGGACGGGCTCATCGACGCTTCGTCGCCGGGCTGGCAACTCACCTGGATGGATGCCAAGGTCGGCGATTGGGTGGTGACGCCGCGCATGGGCAAGCCGGTGGAGATCAACGCATTGTGGTATCATGCCTTGCGGATCATGGAGGCATTCGCGCAACGCTTCGACTGGCCGGATGAATATGGTGCGCTGGCGGAGCGGGTGCGGCAGCGCTTCGCTGCGTACTGGTATGCCGATGGTGGCTACCTCTACGATGTGCTGGGCGAGCAACCGGACGCGCGCCTGCGCCCGAACCAGATTTTAGCCGTCAGCTTGCCCCATTCGCCACTCGATGCCGCACAGGCGAAAAGCGTGGTGGAAGTGGTTACGCAACAGCTATTGACCCCATATGGTCTGCGCACGCTAGCGCCGAATGATCCGGCTTATTGCGGTCACTACGGCGGCAACACCTGGGAACGCGACGGCGCCTATCACCAGGGCACGGTCTGGGGCTGGCTGATCGGCCCGTATGTGGATGCGTATTTGCGCGTGAACGGTCACTCCCGGCAGGCCAAAGAAACGTGTCGCGCAATATTGCAGCCGCTGCTGGCACACGTAATGGACGCCGGCGTCGGCTCGATCTCGGAGATTTTCGATGGCGACCCGCCCCACGCTCCCAAAGGCACTATCAGCCAGGCATGGAGCGTCGCCGAAGTGCTGCGGGCATGGGAAGCGTGCCGGTAACTGAAGCGGGATAGACGTCGCGAAACGTGAAGACAGACACGAATTGTCAACACACTTTTGCTTTCGTAACAGTCCGGTTTGCGTCTATTTTATCCGTCCTTCGGCATGGCACGTTATGAAGTCGCATTCTCCATGCCTGCCAAGTTTATTCGTATGAAGGCTGATCGTATGCTTCGTCGCTTATTCGTCATCCTGGAAATGATCAAAT
Organism: uncultured bacterium; assembly: GCA_964472305.1. Classification (GTDB taxonomy): domain Bacteria; phylum Armatimonadota; class Hebobacteria; order CAIYQO01; family CAIYQO01; genus CAYYJR01. The sequence continues at coordinate 159,171 of CAYYJR010000004.1, read as the reverse complement.
TCGAGCACACACTGTTCGCGATGCCGTTCGCGCTCACGGCGGCACTGGTGGCGGCGGGGGGGCTGCCGGAGTGGCGGCAGTTGGGCTGGCTGGTGGTGGCGATGGTCGGCGCGCGCAGCAGCGCGATGACGTTCAACCGCATCATCGATCTGGAATATGACCGCCGGAATCCGCGCACGAGCGGGCGCGCACTGCCCTCGGGACTGGTGTCGCTGTCGCAGGCGTGGGTGTTCACGCTGATTACCGCGGGATTGCTGGTGTTGGCGGCGGCGATGCTCAACCCGCTGGCGCTGTTCCTGTCGCCGGTGGCACTGCTCATTGTCTGGGGCTATTCCTTTACCAAGCGTTTCACCCGCTTTTCGCACCTGGTGCTGGGGTTGGCACTGGGCATCGCGCCTTCCGCCGCGTGGATCGCGCTCACCGGCACGCTGCCGTTGCCGCCGGTGGCGCTTACGCTGGCGGTGCTGTGCTGGACGGCGGGATTCGACATCATTTACGCTGGTCAGGATGTCGAGTTTGACCGTCAGTCCGGGTTGCACTCGCTGCCGGCGAAGATCGGGCTCGGTCCCGCGCTGACCGTTTCCTCGCTGCTCCACCTGATCGCCTTTGTCCTGCTGATCGCCTTCGGCGTGCTGGCCGGATTGCACTGGGGATATGGCCTGGCGCTCATTCCGGTAGGCGCGCTGCTCGTGTACCAGCATCGCGTCATCGGTCCCCATGATATGTCGCGCGTCAACGCCGCATTCTTCACCGCAAACGGCGTCATCAGCGTGCTGCTGCTGCTCGGTGCTGCCGTCGATGTGCTGTGGCCGCGCTGACGCGCCCACTGACTGCTAAAAAATACGGCCGGGGGAGTACCCCCCGGCCGCGTTGCGTTCTTTCGTCGTTACGGAATCCCTGATTTACTCTTCATCTTCGTCCAGGCTTCCGGCGAAAGATATTCGACATGCCCGTCCACGAAGGCCGCACAGCGAAATCCCGCGGCATCGGGCACCGGATCATAAAAGATAATCACCAGTTCCGGGTGCGCGATGGAGGCCAGCGTCCGCTTCGACAGACGCGTATTGACAACATACGGCTTCTTCGAGGCAGGATGCAGGAAAATCGAATCCGAGCCGATCAAATCACCGAGCGCCGTCTGGAGATCCTTTGCGGAAGTCAACTGCGGGAGCGTCTCGTTGTGATCCTGGGCATATAGTGACACCGCGGTCGCCAGTTGGCGCAGATTGCTCATCGATGTCACGCGCAATGCTTGCTGCCGCGCTTTTACGAAGACCGGGTAGAGCATGGCAGCGGACAAGGCTACCACATTCCCGTTATTGATATCGAGCGTCGATACCGTACATTGACCATCGGCATCGATGCGCGAAGCGGCCACGATTTGCAGGGTATCGAGGTGCGCATCCTGGAGTAACGCCTGCGCGTTTTGATCCGCGCTGAGTGACCCCATCGCTTTTTGCAGCAGCGGCACGAGTGGTTGCGTGTTCAGTACGAACACCATTTGCGATCCCCGCGCCTCCTCCGGCAGCACCAGCGGCGCTTTCCCGGTGAAGGTCCATTGCTTGTTCGTGGTCAGTTTCATCCAGGGTCCTTGTGTGGTCCAGCAGGGATGGAGCTGAAACATCGGGTTGTCGACCAGCGGCGTTTCGCCGATTTTGAAATAGACGCTCGATTTGACTACCGGCGCGCCCAGCTTGGTGAACGCGTTCGATAATTGCGCCGCCGCATCGTTAGCCGCTGGCTCATCTGTCGCTTTCCCGAACAACGAGACGCCAAAGCCTTTCTTTTCGCTGTAATGCACGGCGATCACGCTGTTGTCCTTCATCGCGCTCAAGGCCTGCGCGAACGGCGTGGCGGCGGCCATCACCATCGTCATGGTGCCTTTCGCTTCCTCGCTCGGCATCATTTCGGGCAGCACCTTCGTGTATAGTTTCCAGAACACCTCCGGAGACGAAAAGAGGATCGCCGCGCAGGTACCGTCCGGCAGTTGCGCCAGCACGTCACCCGTGACCGGCGTCAGTTCGGCGCCAATTTCTTTCCAGAGCTGCTGCAGTTTTGCGGAATCGGTATAGGTGACCTGGCTGAGGCGATTCCCCCGGTCGGTTTCTGTGAGTGTCATCAGCGTCGTGTATTTCGTGTATTCAGTGAATCCGGTCATCCCCACGGGATTTGCCGCGCCTTGCGGAATCATCGACATAATGTCGCCCATGTTGGCGCTGACGAAGAAGTGGGGCATAGCGGGTAACCGGGTGAACGCCTGCTTCCAGCGGGCATCGTCCAGCACGTTCGGACTCTTTCCCATCCATACGTCAATGGCGTTTTGCACTACGTTCTCGCCAATCCCGAAGATGAGCCAGTTCTGATACAAGCCGGTGGTAAGTTGCTGTTGCTGAAGCGTTGCCTGCTGTAACTCGATATCCTGATATTTGGTCGTGGTCCAGGTAAGTTTCGATTTTGCCGTGATTGCGTTTTTCAGTTTCAGACCCGATGCCAGAAACGCCACGGGATCCTTGATCTGCACCAATGCCAATCCGCGCGGCGTCTTCTTGTCATCGGGTAGCAGCATGATCGCCACGTCGCCAGCCCAGGGGATGATATCCTTTTCCACGGAAAAGCCAAATTCGTCGTCCATTTTACGGAGCGCGTCCCCAAACTCGGGGTACTTCCCGTAATAGGTGATGGATTTCCAGAGCCACTGCGCATCCACCACGGTGAAAGCGACAGCGCTCTTGGGAACCATCGAATACATCGTCGCCGGCGCTTGCGCATTCAGTTTACCGACCGTGATGACGGCGAAAAGACCGATGGCAAGCAGCACCATGGCGAGGCGCGCTCCGATGTCGCAGCGTGCGCGGGATTGGTGACAGGGTCGTACTAACATCCGTATTACCTCCGGGAGCAATTCTGGTGCAACAGGTGTAGATGTATTTTATGGGTTGCACTCCACGTTTCGTCACCAACGGGGTGACTGTGCAACACGAAAATCGAAACCGCGGATGGCCGCATTGCACAAGAGCAGGTAAATCGCAAGGCAAGTATAACGATGTGGGCGAGGCAATGGCGAGTCGTCGAAATGCGCAATTGAGGCATGACATGCGCTGCTCTCCATCGGCGATCCGGTTGTCTGCCTATCGGAAACGCTTACCCTATTGCATTATACCAGCTTGAAAGGGGCTGTCAATGGAAATCGCGATGTGGAAGCATTCAGTTTGGCCGGGATACGAATAGGTCACGTCGTCCTGCGCAATATGCCCCATGTGGTCCGTTGCCCCGGTTATGATCCCAACCGTTCTGTCGCCGGACGCGTTCCGCCGCCGGGCGTGAGGCATTGCGCCGGTCGTTTGGCGTTGAAGTCCGGGGGCGTCATGGCGTGTGCCAGGTCGCCGTCGTGCACCATCGCCGTTGCCAGGCGTATGGCTTCTTCGGTCACCGCGATAAATGCGCTCCAGATAGCCTGGTCTTGTACCCGGAAGCAATGACCATGCCCGCCGAGCAGCAGTGTGGGACGCAATGCGGCCAGGCGACGATAGGTGGCCAGGGGGCTGCGATCAGGCCAGGCGGTGTCGTTATAGAGCACGGGCAGCGTGGCGCTGATCGATCCGCCCGAATATTGTATCGTGTCACCGCCGCAGACCGTGCGCAGGTCATGCCAGGGAATGAAGAATCCCGCGTGCACGTAACTATGGCCCGGTGTATGGAGAGGCGTCACCGGTGTATCGTGCCATTGGAACACTTGCTCGTAGGCAATGCGGCGGTCGACACGTGTGGCGGTAAAGGGAAATCCGTACCAATCGACCAGGCCTGGATAGCCGTAGTCACGAGGCCGTTCCATCAAAGCGGCGACGTCGGGAGTGGCGAGGATTTCCGTGGCATATCGCTCGCGCAGCAGGTCGCAATACTGGAGATGGTCGCCGTGCGGGTGGGTGATGAGGGCGTATTCAATCCGGCGCAATCCGGTCTCGTGCTCCAACTGGTCGAGTTGGGCGTGCATCTCCGTGCAATTTTCCTCCCAACTCTTCCACACGCAAGGATCGGGGTCAATCAGCAAACCGCGGCCAGCCGCATCGACATAGAGCACGACGTTGCCGGATTCGGTGTTTTGGTACAGGCCGTCGGCCCGCTCGAGGTAGCGTCCGAAGATGCGGCGGGGTGGGGGACAGTCGCCCCAGCGCACTTCCGCTTTGCGGAGCGGTGGATGCTGTAACCAGGCCAGCCGTTCGCGCAGTGCGGCGATATCTCCAACCGGATCATCGATAATCGGGCCGGTGGTGGGTAAGAGCAGTTTCGGACGCAAGAGGAGGGCGGCATCAAGGGAATGGTGCAGTTGCTCGTAGCCGGTGAGAATGCCGTAGCTGCGCTCCAGGTCATACAGGTTGACCAGGTAACCGCCGGCACGCAGCAGGTCGCCGGAAAACAGCACGCCGGTCTCGCGCCAGTACAAGCCGATCGCGCGCTTGCCGGAGCCGGGAAGCGCGACCACCTCCAGTGTTTCTCCTTCCCAGTTGAACGCCTGTCCGGGCATCAATACGTCGGCGACCGGCAACGGCTTCACCGGTGGCCGCTCGGTCAGGCAGCCGGCAATACCGTATTTTTCTTCCCCGCGCATATCCCACTCACGTGATGGCGGCCACACGGTGGCGCTGTCGGTGAAAAACTCTTCGGACAGCGTCGCGACCGCCTGGCTTGCAGCGCTGACGTATACGGGAACTTGCGGAAATGCCGCCCATTCGCGGCAGTGCTCTTCCTGCACCTGGGTATGCAGCACGGCGACCGGCTCGGGGATGCCGGCCCGTCGCAATGTCCGGTGGGCATCGACCGTTGGGCAATCGATCAGGAGGCTGCGCCCATTGCGCATCAAGACATAACCGTTCGTCTCGGACGCGAGTTGCCACAGGCCGGAGATGGGTAACACCGGTATCAGAGCACTTGCACTCATGAAGAGGAGTATAGCAAATCCCCCGGCGGCCGGACAATAGAGAAACGCCGACCGCGAGGACGTGGGCGGTGCTTAACGTCGTCTCGGTTACGTGAATGGCGAGTCGAAATCACGCACGTGGCGTCTGTGCCAAACCGGTGCCAGCGACATCGAGGAGCTTCCCGCGCCGCACCGAGCGCTATGATCGCTTTCGTGCCAGGACGCCGCGCATGTTGTCGGCGAGAATGGGGAGCAGCACCGATTCCGGCGCGTCGATTGACAGCAGGCGGCCCAGCTCCCAGGCAGGGTTGTGGGCCATGCCGTCAGTGCCGAAGACGATCTGCCGGTTGCCGATGCGCGCCAGTGTTGTCTCCCAGCGCCGGCGCGTGCAGAAGCTGCCGCACCATTCCAGATAGACGTTGGGGTGAGCGAGCGCCAACTCTTCCGCCACCGGACGGTCGCCGGAGCCTGAGTGACCGAGCAGGAACGCGGCGTCGGGGTAAGCAGGCACGATGTCGCGCAACATGCCCGGCGCATCGTAGCCACCATCCCAGGTGTGCAGCAGGATCGGCAACCGATGCGCGTTGGCGTATTCCCACACCGGAATGAAGCGTGGATCGGTGACGGGGATGCGCCAGTAATCGTTGAGCAGTTTAAACCCTACGAAGAAGGAGCGTGAAAAGTAGTCGTCAAAACGCGGCAGCAAGCCGTCGGCATACAGCGGATTAAATACCACGTAGCCGCGGAAGCCGGCGCGGTGCGCAAGGCGCTCCTCCAGCAATCGGTTGCCCTCCACCGCTTCGCTTAACAGTGCCTCGGCGCCGGACACGATCATCATTGTCACGCCCGAACGCTCCATCCAGCGTTCCGCCTGCTCAGCCTGCGCCTCCGCGTCGCCGCAATCCATCACCCAGGTGCCGAAGGGGCCGAGGTGTGCGTGGGCATCGATGATCTCCACCCCCAGATGCTCGGCGTGGCGCAGCCGCTGCCACAATGGCGCGGGCGTCGGCGCGGGGATGGCGGGGGGTGTGGCATCCAGGCCGAGAATGCGGTCCAGATTGCCGTGCGCGATGCGGGCGCGGGTGTCGTCGCTGATCTGCGCAGTGGCCAGCGCGGCGATGGCGGCGCCGTTCATCGCCTGCGGTCCCGTTCCGAAATACAGCCGTTCGGGACCGAAGTGGCGCGCGATCAGCTCGATAGAGTTGGTGGTGTGTATCGAGGAGATATCGAGGCCAATGTTCGGACGCCGGCGCAGCAGGTCCAGCATCGCCGCCAGGTGCGGCCACATTGCCTGTGTGTAGACAATCGGCACGTCGGGGAATTCGCCGGCGAAGGCCAGCACGTCGGCGTGATCGAAGGACTGATGACAATTGAGGAAGAGCGCCGGGTGTAGGGTTGCCATTTCGTGGAACAACGGGGCCAGCATGCTTAACCGCCAGTTCCATCCGGTGGGGAAACACCACAGCGCGCGCACCTGACGCGTCGCCATCGTTTCCAGCAGCCCGCGTTTCGCGGCTTCATCATACAGGAGCGTGGGGGTGACCACGAACGCCGGAATCAGTCGCTCCGCCGCGTCCGGGGTGTTATCGATTTCCGCGAGCAACTGCTGGTTGCCATATTGCGGGTGCACGTCGCGTCCGGCAATGTGCCATACCAGCGCGCGTGAAATCTCCAACCGGTTCAGGTGGGTCAGTACATCCGCCGCGGTGAGGAAATCAGCGCATTCCGCTGCCCCGCCGCCCAGGCAATTGACCGCATCAAACAGAGGAGGGAGGGTGATCATGGCAGGATATCCCCATTTCATCAAAACAGGCGTGACACGGCCATTCGCCGGTGATTGCGCTGTTTGGTCGCGAAGACGCGACTACATTTCGTGACTGCGGTTAGAACGTCCGTGTCAGCACTTTGCGGTCACCGTAATAGACTTCCACCGTGGTATCGCCGTTCCCCTGCACGCTTTGCACCAGGGTTTCGCCGGCGTTGCGCGGTTCTTGCAGGATGGTGCGCGTGCCGTCATCATCGGTGATGTCGATCCGCACGTCGGCGCGTTCCGCGCCGTCACTTGGCAGGTCGACGGTGAGGACGGTACTGTGAATCGGCGCGCCGTCTTCGTCTCGCGGCTGGGCGGACTTTTTCCCTTTGCTGATGGTCAACGCCACCGTGCTCATGCGCGCGAGACGGGTGCCCGGTTTGGGCAGAATGCTGATAATTCGATCGTATGGAATACTGCTGTTGAAAACATACTGTTCGTCGGCGATCACTAACTCCGCGGCGGTGAGCCGCGCGCGTGCCACCGATTGCGACAGCTCGCGTACATCCGGCACTTTGGTGAAGGCCGAACCGGAACTGACGACCAGGCGCACTATGCGTCCGACTTTCACATCGCGGGGCGGCTCGGGATCCATGGAGAGCACGGCGCCGGCGGGCACCTCTTCGCTGGCAACCTGGTGACCGGCGATTTCCACGTTCAGGTTGGCGCGGTAGAGCTCGTTTTTGGCGTCCTCAACCGGCATTCCCACCACGGAGGGAATCTTTGTCGTACCCGGCAGCGACATCTGCCATAGTTGAAAGCCCACCAGCAGCGCCGCCACCACCGCGAGTGTGGCAATGCCGGGCATCAGGCAACTGATGAAGGGGTGGGGATACGACTCCCCCCAGGCTGCCTGGTGAACCTGATCTCGTCCTCGCCCTCGTTTTGTCATCGTTATTTCCCACGCACCTGTCGAATCGCCGCTTCATGTTCTGCCTGTGTATGGCTGAAAATATGCGTGCCGTCGCCGCGCGCCACGTAATACAGGTACGAAACGTCCGCCGGGTGCAGCGCGGCGGAGAAAGAGCGCAGTCCCGGATTGCATATCGGGCCGGCCGGCAAGCCGGGATATCGATATGTATTATACGGTGAATCGATCTCCAGGTCACGGTACAGCACGCGCGTCAGCCGTTGGCGATGCGCATACAGCACGGTGGCATCGCATTGCAGGCGCATTCCCCGGCGCAGCCGATTCATATACACACCGGCAATGATCGGACGTTCCGCATCGACCTTCGCTTCCGCTTCCACCAGTGAGGCCAGCGTCACCACCTCGGCCAGCGTGCGCCCGTCGCGTGGCGGACGTGCGGTATACTCGGCGTAACACCGGCGTGTGAAGCCGTCCAGCAAGGCGGCGACGATCTGCTGGGCGCTGCTGTCTTTGCCCAACAGATAGGTATCCGGGAAGAGGTAGCCTTCTAACGAATTCACCGGGAGTGGGAAGGGCACCTTCTGCTGCCAATAGCCCGGCTGGCTTGCCAGTGCGCGAAACGCTGCCTGTTGCCGTGGCCAGTGCGTCGCGAGTAGCGGATCGATTTCGTTGACCCACTTGCCTTCCGGAATGGTCAGCCAGTAGGACTTGACACGGCCGGAGTTCAGCAAGTCAAGGATGTCGATAGGCCGCAACCCGCTCTCCACCTCGTACTCCCCCGCCTTCAGCATATTTGCGTTGCCGCTCAACCGGGCATAAACACGCAACGCAAAGCCGCTGGGAATAAAGCCTTCACGCTGCAATATGCGCGCCACCTGGCCCAACGTGGCATGGCGTTCGACGACGAAGGTACGCGGCTGGGCGAAGGGAATCGGCAGGTAGAGCAAACGATATCCGCAGAAGGCGCCGCCGCCTGCCGCCAACAGCAGAACCAACGCGCTGATGAGTAGCGCGGTCTTCACCGGCGATCGACGCGTCGCGGCGATTTCGGCGATATTGTCGTTATGCATCTCATCCGCCATTCAACATTCCCGCGCGCAGGATTCCGCGAGAAACCGCTGCAGAATCAAGGCGGCGGCGACTGCATCTACCCGCTCCTGCCGCACGCTCCGCTCCAATCCCTGCGCTGCCAGTTGCTCGTTCGCCTCCACGGTGGACAACCGCTCATCCTGTAAATACACCGGTACGGGCAGGCGTGCTTCCAATTCGCGCGCGAAACGGCGCATCCATTGAGCGCGTGGACCGGGCGTGCCATCCATGTTCAATGGCAAGCCGATGACCACCGCGCCGATGCGATAGCGTTGTACCCACTCGACGCACCGTACAACATCGCGGGCGCGCGAGACACGGACATAGGTAAACAATGGTTGCGGCGGCGCGGCGGGACTATCGCAGATCGCCAATCCGATGCGCTGTTCGCTGACATCCAGGCCGAGTAGGGGGAAGCACGCGGACGGCACGGGATGGCAAGCATCGGCACCCGTGTAGCCGGCGTCATGTGGGCTCATCGCAATCTGTCTGCCTCCCGTCACGCCCCATTGTAGCGACCCCGGCACGACTCCGCAAGCCCGGCTGCCCGCGCCGCGACGGCTCACAAGCTCAATGTCAACACCACCACAGCCCCATATAAGGCTACCACCAGCAACACGGCCAGTATCCACAGGCCGTAGCCGGTATAATCAACGTGTTCATCATACGGCTGTAACTCTTGCATGCCCGTTCTCCCATCCGTGATACTCCGGGCTCAGAATCTCCTCTCTCCGTCGCGCCGCAACCCGCCGGGTGGACGGTACTTTTGACAAGTTCGAAATACCGATGGCCGGTTTGCACAAACCGGCCATCGGACAAACGATTTTTGTAGCGCCATGACGACATGGCGCGTTAAGAGCAGGTTAATTCTCTACCAGCGGGCGAATCCGCTCGTCAATGATATCTTCGTCCGTCGTCGCTTCCACGTCAGCAAACAGGCGCCAGGTTTCCGGGTGCTCGATGCAGTCGCCCGGCTCCAACACCGTCAACGGCCCGAGGCTTTCCACCTCGAGCATCTCCTCATTGGTGAAGGTTTCGAAATTGCAGTTGTAGTCGGGATATGTCTCGCAGGGATCGTAATCGAAGTATTTCACGAACAGGCAGTGGTGCACCTGGTACGCCGCCCATCCCAGCATCTGCGCCATGCCGAACTTCGTCGCGCCTTGCCGCGCATCCTGTGCCAGGGTGATGTAGCGTGTGCCCAGTCCCAACCGCGGGTCACGCAGGTTGGTGTAAGGCCACAGCACCAGCGGGAAATCAGGGGTCAACACTTCGGTGTGCGGACGCTTTTCCGGCAACGGCACGATGGCGATGCCGCCGGCATCCATCACTGTCAACGCCCACGGCGCCAACTCGATGGCCCACGGCCCGGTGTTGATAATCCGATGGGTGATGACCACCGCGTTATCATTTTCCCCCATGCTGATGTCGAGCTGCTTCAATATGCCGTTTTCCGTTTCCGGCGGCGGCGACAGGCGGATACAGCATTCATGGTGCTGCTCCAGATTCACCGGCCCGTTGTCCAGCGCGTAGGTGCGCGGCTTCGCTTCCGGCGCATGCCACAGCCGGTGCCCACCGCGAATCTTCCACTCCGACTCGCCCGTACTACCCATCTGTTCCGGGAATTCCTTCAAGACATTCGGCCCCCCGACGAAGCCGAAGCGAATAATGCGTGGACCGACGTCCAGCGTCGCAATCAGTTCAAGCTGCCCGTTGGAGAGCTTGACATTATTTTTCCAGCCACCGTATTCCGTGCGGGTAATCATGGTCATCGCTCCTTTGTTGCGTGAGAGGTGCAAGCGTTTACTTCCCCGCCATAGGCGAAACTCCTGCCGGCACACGGCAATGAATTCTGCCATCCATGGTATACTATTTCCGAGGTGCTTTCCGGCATGCGTACGCCATCCACTCGTTCAATCGACTGGGCTGCCCTCTCGACCATCGCGCCGGACGATACACGCAAGCGCTGGCTCGTCGCCTTGCTCGCGCTGCTGGGCATCGCCGCCGGGTTTGGTTTGAAGAGCGTGCTGGCGTCGCACTTCCCGTGGGCGGCTCATCTGGACAGCATCACCTGGTATTCCCACGGGCGCCATCGACACCACCGCCAAACCCTGCTCGAGCTGGTCGTCTGCCTGCCTTGCCTGCTCCTGGGCGCCTTCCTCGGCGCACTATTGGCTGAATGGCTACAGACACGTGATGCGTCATAGACAGAAGGAATGATTGCAGATGATCGATGGTTTTCGCAAACGTATCACCCTCATCGGATGGGGATTGATCGTTGTCGGTATGGTGGTGATCCCGTTTGCCCCATTCTGGGTGGGTTCGGCTGTGATCTCCTGGAGCTAGAGAACCTGGCGGCTTGCTTCGTATACCTCTGGTGGTTTTTCACTTTCCCGGTTTGGCCTGGCATGCATTGGCAGCACGAGCATGCAGTAGCCTTGCTGGTGGTGCTGGCCGCCTACGGTGTCGGTATTACGGGGATATGTGTGCTGAACCGATTCCGCAGGGTGTATCGTTTGGCAAGGATCGTGTTTACGCCGGCATATGTCAGCGTACTGTTTTCCGCGTCATTTGGGATGTGGGCGTTCGACAACCTGTGCAATGCCGGGGGCAGCGGCAGTGGTAGAGGGCTGATCCTCGGGAGTTGGGTGTTGATCAGGGGAAACGAATTCGGCGCGTTGACTCTCGATGGGCGCTGGGGCATCGGGATGCTCGTTTTCTCCGTTATCGCCATCCCGCTGATCATTGCCGCGCTGCGGGTGCTGCGCCATCCGGACGCCGCCGGCTATTTTCATCGCTAACCGGTTCGGATCCCCCGGGTGTTGAGGAAAGTGCCGGCACATTTTCTCACCATCGCCAGGCTTACGCGGGAATCCGAAAAGCGTTGCCGGGAACTGTTTCCGGAGAGGAATAACGATTCCGGTGCGCATGGACATTCCCACACGGCGATGCGGGCCGACACACCCGGCTGTCCTGACGTCGCGTAGCGAAGGAATCTCCGTCTTTGATCTCCAATACCGCAATGCCACCTGTGTTCACCCCAATCACCCGCTCCGCTCATTCGCTCATTTCATCGAGGCAAACCATGATACGCCATGTTTCCGCGAGTATCGCGACGAGTTGCCGGTAATCCACTATCTCCGCCGCCGTCAGACAGCGTCCCGTGCGGTCTTGCAGCCATTTACGGCAAAGGGGGTAGCCGCCGATGCGGAACTGCCAGACCTCGGACGATACCGGGGCAACATATTGAGTCGAATTCAGGTAGACGCGCGAGGTGTCCGGCTGGTAGCGGACCGCCCTCACGCGGTTATTGCCGGCGATGGGGAAGTCGGGCGGGTGGGGCGCGGGGAGGCGGCGCAGGTGTAGATCGGCGAGGCGGCGCCCATGTGACGACAGCGAGGTAAATTGCGCCGAGTCGGCAGGCAGCGGCACGCGCGGGAAGTCGAGTTTGAGGAAGTCGGCGTAGCGGCGGCGATAGGCAGGGGAGTGCAGCACGGCGTACAGGTAATGAAACAGCGTGTCGGGATCGACGGCCTCCACTCCCAGCCGTGCAGCGCATGCCGCGACGAACTCCGGCGCCAGGTTGGGACGGCGTTGACCGGCGTCATCATACAGATAGAGCGGGAAGACGGTGCCACCGCCGCGGCGAAAGATGTTCTGATCGACCAGTGTGTCAACACAGTAGGCGACGTCCCACTCGAAGGAACCGGTGGCGTCTCCCTGTCGCCCCAGCACCAGCGCAACGTTGGCGCGGGCCAGGTGGCGCATCACCCGCGTGTTCGGACGGGCGACCACCGCGGCGTCGTAATAGACGTACCGCCGGTCGAAGGGACGATACTGCAGCGGCTGAATCGCCATGCTGTTCGGCGTCGTACCCAGCCCCTTGCGTGTCTCCGCCAGGTTCCAGCGGTCGCGATCGCGCAACGGCAAGTCGAAATGCGCGGCACAGGTTTCCGCATCGCGCGCGGGATCGAGGAAGGCGGCAAGCTGTTTCGCCACCTCGTCTGGCTGAAAACCGACCACCAACCGGTCACGCTTGGTGAGGATGCCCAGCGAGTGTTCCGTCATCACCTGTGTGATCGCCCAGCCCGTCTCGTATTCCTCCCGCCGGTCGTTCGCGCGCGGCACGAACAGGTAGCGCGGACAGGCTGGCACGAGCGTGGTCCAGGCGGTGGATGTGACATCGTTGTCGAGTAGCCAGGCGAATTTTTCCTCGCGCCGACCGCGCCGAGCGGCATGATGCACCACCGGCGCCTGTCGCGGATCGTGCCGCCGCACGAACAGTCCGATCGCCACGCCGGATTGAATGGCGAACACGTTTTCATCCGCCGCGCCGTCACTCGCCTGGCGATGCTTGATGCTGCTGCCGTGCAGATCGAGCAGGTATAGTTCATCGAAGGTGTCTAGCAGGCTGCGCCGCATCGCACGAAAGGTGGGATTGTCCAGATAGCCGTGGTTGGTAATCACGGCGAGAATGCCCGCGCCCGCTTGCTCGATCCACCACTGGCCCAGGCGGATGAATTTCACATAATCGTCATGCAGCCATTTCGGGTTCTTCTCGCCCAGCGGTTCGCCGTCCACATCGAAATAACTGCCGGTCGGCGTAGCGGACCATCGATCAATCCCATGCAGCAGGCCATCCATCCATACGCCGCTATTCGCCGAGTGTCCGGCATACGGCGGGTTGCCCATTACCACCAACCCGCGTTGCCGCGCCTCGTTCAGCAGCGCTCGCGATTGCGCATCCGGCATGTCGAGCGCGTTGGCCTGCCGAAGATGCAACTGCCTGATCGGGGCGCTGACGTCGTGGCCGCGTGCAAGGTCATCCTGCAGCCGCAAACCAAGCGCCATGGCCGCGGCGGCACGGGAGGCGGGCAGCAATTCGATGCCGTGCAGGCGCGGAACAGTGTGCAGCAGATCGATGACGCCGAGTGGAAAGGCGCCGGCGCCAAGGGCGGGATCGAGCATCGGCACGCCGGCCAGACCGTCCGCGCAGGCAAAATCCCGCCGCAGCAGCGTGTCGACACTGCGCACGATATACGACACCACCGGGCGCGGCGTGCCGTATACCCCGCGGGTCTTCCGTCGTTGTGGAGCAGAGACGGCGAGGAACAACTCGTAAAAAGACACCGCGGGATCGACGACACGTGGATCGAGCGCCTGCAGGGCATCCGCCGTCTTCTGCCGGTTGAGCAGCGCAACGAGTTGCTCAACCACTTCACGTGTCGCACCATGCGCACGCAGTGCCTCCAGCGTAGACGCCAACTCGGGAACGACGCGGATCAGTGTCGCATGCGCCTGTTGTCTGGTGAGCGGCGAACCGAGGTGCAGCCGTGCGAGAAAAAGACCGTAGACGACTGTCTGCGCGGTCTGGTCGTCCCCGCCCAGCGTGTCGCGGAGCCGGTGCGCCAATGCGGCCAGCTCCGCGGCAAGGTGCGCCAGGTTGTCACGGCGGGGAGCATGCATGGGTTATAGTCGGATCGCCCGCACCTGTTCCAGGTACCACCGATAATCCTCCAGCGCTACGCCGGGAGTAATCAAGTGGTCGGGGAGGATGATGAAGCCGCCTTCCCGCATTAACGGCAGCAGGCGCTCGATCTCCGCCGTTACGGCCGCCCGGCTCTGCTCCAGCACCATTTTGTCGAAGTTGCCGACCACGCGCAATTCCTTGCCGTACTGCCGGCGGAACGCGCGCGCGTCGCCTTTCCAGGCACCGACTTCAATGGGGAACTGCACGTTGACGCCCGCGTCGAGCCAGTGGCCGATCAACTCGGTGACGTCGCCGTCGGAGTCGATGCCAAACAACGTCACCCCATATTCTTCCAGCTTGTTGCGGATTTTTCGGTAGCCGGGCGCCACGCATTCGTCAAAGATCATCGGACTGACCAGCGGGCCGCTGCGTCCGCAAATATCTTCCCAGCCATGCGCGTAATCGAGCCTGCTCGACATATGCGGCAGCACCTGGTCGATGGTCCAGCAGGTCAGGTCCGCCAGCGTCATGACCATATCGGCATACGCGTCGCGGTCGTCATACATCAGGTACGACATGTTCTCCACGCCCATCCAGTTACGAATCCACCCCATCATGGAGGCCACTTCGATTTTAATGGGCAAACCCGACGCCTCCGCGGCGGCTAATTGCCGGTCAAGGTCAGCGGGAATGCGCGCCGGATCGGGTTGCAGCCGCTTTTTGAACTCCGGCCACTCCTTCGCGCTCTTTAGAGTGTAGTCAATGTAGTGGGGGATGCAGCTTTTGTGCTTCCAGTCCTGGCAGACCACTCCGTCGCCGTTGCGAAAGATGCGATACGCGGGGGTATCTTCCAGCACCTCTTCCTCAAACGCCGGATACAGGTTCTGGTTCACCCAGATGTCGTGCCACAGTGGCTGGGTATTGAAAAACTCATGCTGGCTGATATTGCGCGGCAATCCTTCCGCATACCAGCGCTCCATCGTCTCTTCCCATCCGGTCCAGTGCAGCACGGGCATGCGGTCGAAATCACCATAAAACATGATCTGCTGAAACAGCTCGCGATACGTCATGGTTCTCCCCTTCGTGGCGTATTGCATTTCCGCCACCTGACTATTCGCGACGGGCGTTCCGGTTCCTGCACAAGATGAGCGGCAGCATGTGGTCCTGACCAAAAAACAGGGTTTGGCAGAAAGGAATCCCCTCCACCAAACCCGGCAGGTCGGTCCCCCAGTTGGCGCCCTGCAGATCGCAAAGCGATCTTATATATCATACGTGCGATGAACCGCAGAGTTGCATAATGCATATAACGAATTGAGCGATTGTTTTTGATGGATTACACTGAAGCATGTTTCCGCGCGCAGGCGGGCGGCATGCCCCAGGCAGTGCCGACGCTCAGGGTCGTCGAGCATTCCGGCGATGGCGGCAGCGATGGCGGCGGGGCCGGGGGGGACGAGCAGGCCGGTCTGGCCGTGAAGAACGATATCGCACGGCCCGCCGCCGTCGTCCATGGCTACCACGGGCACCGCACACGCCATGGCTTCGATGAGCACGCGCCCGAACGGCTCGTGTTCGGAGGTGAGCACGCACAGGTCCAGCGCCGCCAGCAGGCGCGCCGGATCCTCCTGCCAGGGTAGCCAGGTGACGCGGCCTGCCAGGGATGGTTGTGCCAGGCGCGCGCGGATTTCCTCGTCCAATGCGGTGTCATGGTGCAGGTCGGCGCCGGCCAACACGGCATGCCAGGGGCGGTCAGCCAGTTGTTCCAGCGCCGTGAGGAACAGCGTGTGGCGTTTCCACGGCACGAACTGGGCGATCATACCCAGCAACGGTACATCGCCGGGCAGGCCGAGTTCGGTACGCAATTCCGCACAGCGCTGGGCGGGCCGAAAATGGTCGGTATCCACCGCCGGCGGCAGCAGCACGATCTTGTGCGCATCACCGACCGCGCGCTGTATCTCGTCACGCACCGCGGTGGAGATGGCCGCCACGCGCGCGGCGCGACGATAAAGCAGCGCCGCAATGGGGCCAAGGGGGATCAGGTCGCGCACCTGCCAGATCACCGGCACATTGGCGCGCACGGCGTAGAGCATCGCCGGTGTGGTATTGGCGTGCAACAGGTCCGGGCGAAGTTCGCCGATCGCGCGCGACACTTCGCGCCAACCCGCGCGCAACATGGCCAGCATGTCCCACAACGCGCGCGTGGTGGTCGGACGGCGGAGCAACGGCAGCACGAGCGCCCGCGTCGCCGCGCCCCGCGCCCTTGCCTCACGCAGCAGCGGACCCTCCGGCGCCGCCACGGCGGGCGACCACCGGTCGCGGTCCAGCGCGTCAAGCATGGCAAGCAGGCTGCGCTCCGCCCCACTGATCTCGCCGGTGGCATTCAAGTAGAGGATGGTCTTCATATCGGAGAGGGGAATGGCGCCGGGTCGCGAATAATACAGCGTCGTTCCTGCTTCCCCAGTTCAATACGCGGGACGGCAATCCCTTCTTCGTGGAGCGATCATGCAACAACTCGATGCGATACAGATTCGCGATCCGTTCATCGTGCCGGTGGCGGAAGAGCAGACGTACTACCTGTATGGCACCACGGATATGAACTGCTGGAACGGCCCGGCGGTCGGCTTCGATGCGTATGCCAGTCGCGACCTCGTGCAGTGGGAAGGGCCGATTCCGGTGTTTCGCCCGGAGCCGGGATTCTGGGCGACCGAAAATTTCTGGGCGCCGGAAGTGCATCGGTATGGCGACCGCTACTTTATGTTCGCCAGCTTCAAGGCGCCTGAGCGCCCGCGTGCCACGCAAATCCTGGCCGCTGCCGGGCCGCGCGGACCGTTTCGTCCGCACAGTGACGGCCCGGTGACCCCGTCCGCGTGGGAATGCCTGGATGGGACGCTCTATATCGATCCCCACGGTCAGCCGTGGATGGTGTTTTGTCACGAGTGGGTGCAGGTACGTGATGGCGAGATGTGCGCCATGCCGCTCGCACCCGATTTCACGCACGCCGCCGGTGAGCCGCTCTTGCTGTTCCACGCCTCGGATGCGCCGTGGGCACGGGCGATCGGAGAGCACAACAGCTTTATTACCGATGGTCCATTCCTGTGGCGAACGGCGGAGGGTACGCTGTGGTTGTTGTGGTCGAGTTTCGGCGCCGAGGGATATGCCATCGGCGCGGCGCGATCGGACAATGGCGACATCGGTGGACCGTGGCGCCAGCAGTCTGATCCACTCTATCGGCGCGACGGTGGGCATGGCATGCTCTTTCGCACTTTTGACGGCGACCTGCGGCTGTCGATCCATTATCCGAATGATTCCCCCAACGAGCGCCCGCTGTTGCTGGCGGTGGTGGAAGAGGCGGGGGCACTGCGGATCGTCGCACTGGTGGCGTAATGGCGGTTATTCGTCGAGCAGCACCGACGGTTCCGGCGCGGTTGGCTCACTTACGGTAAACTCGATCATCCGCGTCGTCGATACCACCGTATTGCCGCGCGTCAACACCAGTTGCATGCGATACGTGCCCGGTTTATCCGCTTTGCCGCTGGTAAGGTGGGTGTAGGCGCTGGCGGCGACTTCTTCCAATAGACGTTTATCGATAAGAAACACCTCGCGTCCGTCAATACTCGTCTCGCCGTCAATCAACGAGGTCAGGATCAACGAGAGTTGATAGACGCCGGTGTAGTGCGCGTCATTGACGATGACGACGCTGTAATTCGGCATATTCCCCGCGGTGACAGACTGATGATCGCGGACAGCGAGCAAGCAAGCCTGGTTGAATGCCTGTCCGGTGATGACGATACCGAGTGGCGAGCAGTCTTTTCTCTGCAGGCCGCAGATGGATTCAAGTTGCGGCAGTCGCACGAAATAGCCAAGCAGCGCATATGCCCGTGCGCTGCGCAGTGTCTCGATGATCTCGCGCAACTCGTTCAGCGCTGCCTGCGCTTCCTGTTTGCGATTGCGGAACACCAGCGGTTGTTCACCGTTCTCCGTATCGGAATTGTCATCAGTCTCCGCGGGCGGATTCACGCCGATGCCGCTGACGAAGACCGGCAGTTGATTTGACTCCAACGCGCGCATCCGCTCCCACCATGCGGGGGTCGTCGGCGCGGTGAGCGTGACATCCAGATTCACGACGGGGTGTGGGGTGGTCGATTCGGTGGGAATCACCTGTCCCTGTTCGCCGTTTCGCACGAACGCCATACGGTACGCGTCGATGGCGCGCAGATCGGCAATGCCAGTCTCGCCGCCGGCGGATTGGTCCCAACTCCACATTGCGACACAGGGGTGGCCGGCATACGCCTCGACTATTGCCCGCATCTCCGGGCGCATGGTGTTATCCACGGGAATATCGCCGACCACCAGCAATCCCAGTTCGTCGGCTTTTGCCAGTGCTTCTTCCGGCAGCGCAAGGCCGTCGCTCATCACGGCGTTGAAACCGGCCTGCCGCGCCAGCTTGAATTCGCTGCCGTAGGTGTTCATCGCCTGCTCATGCGTCAGATGCATGCCGTGACCGGAAAGGCGGAGTCCTTTCAGCAAGATGACAGTGTGATTGAGTTGCAACTCGTTGCCACGGAGCGTGACGTTGCTGGCGCCGCAGCGCATTTCGCGCGAATCCAGGGTGCGGAGCGTGGTGGTCAGACTGGCGCGCACGCGATATAGGTGGCGGTCGCGCGGCGACCAGTACTGCAATTTTTTTATGGTGTAGCTCCACTCGCCTTCTACCGGCCCTTGCGTGCCGGTGATCGGTATCGCGGCGGTAGTCAGCGCGCGGGATGCATTCGGTGGGTACAGATCAAAGCGCAACGTTGCGGTGGATGTTTCCACATTGATACGGTAGCGTGCCGTCAGTCGCTGCCGAACCGGATCGATCGTTACGAGAAGCTCTTCCACACGCGTCGGGGGCAGCAGGATGAGGTTGACGGAACTCAAGCCGCAGGCGAAAGCCGGGATCGAAGGCGGCAGCCCAACGCGCGACAGGCGCAATACCAATCGGTGAGTCGAATCGGCGACTGCCTTCACACGGATGTGACGGGTGAGACCGTTGCCGACAAAGGAGCCGATAGATATCCCGTCATAATAGATCTCCAGCATCCCCACCGGATTGCCGATGACCAGCAGCGCATCCGATCCGCTCATTTTCGCCGGAACGGTCACGTCGCGCTGGTACCACACCGCGCCCTGGCAATCGGCGGTTTGCGCGTGCGCGGACCATGCGCCGGGGACGGGGAGGGTGAGCGTGGACGGCAACTCCCGCGCCCAGACAGCCGCCGGCGCCTGAGCGTCGGCATCGATAGCCGCGCGCCACTCGCCATCCAGTGAGATCGTCTCCCGTCCAGGTGCGGGAGACAGCACGGAAGAACGCCCCGTGGCGGCATGCAGCGGGGAGAGTGATAGCAGCAATATGAGCAGACCAATGACCGGCGTTTTCACCATGCGGGTATCTCGCTCTTCTTCCTATTCGGCATGCATGCGGGCGCTACCTTCCGCGCGCCGCCATTCCTGGCAGCGCGAAATAGCGCGCGGGATTGCGGTGTGTTCGTCGAGTATGGTAGTATCGAGTCGCAGGTTCAGATGTGTTACCAACAGCGCCGGAAGAGCGAGAAGACCATTCAGGATACGGGACGGATACAATCCGTCCGTGCGCGGCGCTATATCTGGCTGTTGGTTGTGCTGGCGCTGGTGCTGGTGTGCGCATGGGGAAATGCCTATCGGAAAGTCGCGCTGCATAAGGCGATCAATCCGGTATACTGGATACATCGGTGGCGCGGCGACGATATGTATGACGCGCGTTATGCGTTGCTGTATCAGGGGAACCATGCGCTGTCGGAGGTGGCATTAACTTTCGACGATGGGCCGCATAACCCGCTGGATGCCGAGATTCTGGATGTGCTGCGCGCGCATAAAATACACGCGACCTTCTTTGTGGTCGGCCAGAACGTGAAGCGCTGGCCTGCGCTGGCCCGTCGCATGTATGCCGAAGGGCATGAGGTCGGCAATCATACCCAGAGTCATTTTGACTTTCGTTTGACCGGATTGACACCACAGCAGGTGCGCAATGAACTGGTGAACTGCGATACCAATGTGTTTCGCGCCACCGGACACCGGCTGCACCTGCTGCGTCCGCCGGGGATGCGGTATAACCGGCGGGTGCTGGAGGTGGCGCGCGAACTGCGCTATACCGTGGTGGGGCAAACCTGTACCGCCAACGTCAGCACGCAGGTGTCGGCGGAGCATATCGTGCGACACATTGTGCGCCGTACGGAAAACGGCAGCATTATCCTGCTGCATGACAGTCATGCCGCTACCGTTGCCGCGCTGCCGCGCATTATAGAAACTCTGACGGCGCAGGGTTATCGGTTTGTGACGATTTCGGAAATGCTGGCCCACCTGCCGCCCAAGGTGCTGCACCGGGATCAGTGAGTGACATGACACCGGTGTTTTAGACAGGCCGTGTCACGGTAAATACGCGATATTGATTATCGCTCGGTTTTCGACCAATGCTGGCTTGACCAGAGGAAGGCGCCATGCGCTGTCCATCATGCAATGCGCTCCAAGAAGATGCGGACCTGATTTGCCGGAAATGCGGCGTCTTGCTCGCGATGTCGCCGGAAGAGCTGGAACGCGTCGAACGGTATCGCCTGAGTGCGAATACCGAGTTGTTGTGCGTGATGTTCACCGACATCAGCGGTTTCACCAGCATCGCCAACCGCAGCCTCACCCAATCGCAGAAGATTCTGGCCATCCATATGGCGCTGACGCAGGCGATTGTCGAGCGTGAGAAGGGTGGGGAAGTCGTCAACACCGCGGGCGACGGCATCCTGGCCGTGTTCTCCAACCCGGCGACCGCCACCGAACGCGCGCTGGAGATGCATGCCGCCATTCACCATTATCACCAGGGATTGATCACCGGCGGTTATCTGACGGACGCATTGAAACGCGCGAAAATGCCGAGTTTCCCCAGTGCCGACGACATCGAATACGGCATCCACATCGGGCTGCACCTGGGGTTGGTCACCCGCGGCGGCCGCACGTCACGCGATGTTTTCGGACATAACGTGAACATTGCCTGTCGCCTGTGCTCGCTGGCGGGTAAAGGCCAGGTCTACATGACCGAGGCGGTGTATGATAATGCGCGGTTGATTCTGGGCAATCGGGAAGACCTGGAATGGCAGGTGTGGAAGGAGCAGCCGATTCGCGGGCTGGCGGAACCCATGACGGTGGTGGCGGTTGGGCAGCAACCGTATAACGCCATCCTGCCGCCACGCGGGGTGCGACAGCCGTTTCAGTTCAATAAGTTATTTGGCAAGCGCGCTCCGGTGGTGGTGCCGGCTATCGTACTCGGTGTCGCCCTCATCGGCGCGGCGGTCGGCCTGATGCTCCGGCAACAGACACCACGCATCGTACCCGCGCCGCCGGTGGTGACCGGCAAGAGCACCGTAACGGAACCGCCCACTTCGCTGCCGCCGCTGGTCGCCGCCGAGGAAGCACCGTCGGTGAACCCGCAAGTCGTGCCGTCACCCGCTCCTTCTCCGCTCACCACCGCAAATGCCGACGCGTCGGCGATCAATGCCGCGTCCTCGGCGACGAATCTCGTCACTCCGCCGGATTCATCCTTGCCGCCGCCCACGCCGGTCATACCGTCCGGCGCCAGCACTCGTGCCGTCACCCTGACAAACGGGCAGCACACCATCGCGGCGACGATCCATTTCTCGCGCGAAAAGCAACTCTGCCGTTTTGATATCGAGCTCAATCAGAAAGTCGAAGATGCGAAGGCTGAGTTGGCATTGCTGGTGGATGGCAACAACGACGGGAAGTATCAGGCTTTGCCGTCCCGGCCTGCCGTGGATTTCCTACTCGGCATGTCCGGGCCCGCCACGCAACCCCGCGTACTTAGCGCGCGCCTACTCGGTAACGACGGCAAGCCGGACGCACCGATGCCCAACGAGAAGGAACACTCCGGCGAGTCCATCTTCGATGAGAAACGGAATGTAACGATCTGGCAGTTCCGACTGCCATTTTCCGGCGGCGGACCGGACGATCACGATGAAACCGGCTTCAAAATCGAGTTTCGTCCCAGCGGTTCGGATGGTCCGGTGTATGTCACGCCACCCGACCGAGCGCGCGGCAAAATGTTCTGACGCGCTATTCCTCGGCGCGTTCACGCTCGCGGCATCGGCAGGGGGTTTGCCGGCACTTCGGACAGCCGCCGCCGTATTTCGCCGTGGCGGCCGCTTCCAGATCGACTTCGAAGATGCTGGCCAGCGTCGCGAGCCAGGCGAATACATCGGCGAATTCTGCCTCGATCTCTTCGCGTCCCTCCGAGCGCAGCGCGCGGCCCAGTTCGCCCACTTCCTCCACGAACCAGATAAAGGTTTCCTGCCAGCCTCGCCCGCGATCTTTCTCGAAGTAGAGCCGCTCGATCTGCTGTTGAAATTCCTGTACGGTCATTGCCATCATCATTCCTCGTCTGCTGATTGTAAAGAAAAGCAGCGAGAAAAGGAAGAGGGGTTATGCGCGACGCGGTGACCCGAGACGCGCGCACCGGGTATACCCGCGACGCTGACCGCGAGGCGGCGTTCAATACGCGCCGCGATAACGGCAATAGGTGAGACTACCGCCGGATTGATTGAAACTGGTATCGACGCGTAACACGGCATTATCCGGAACGACCGACTGGTAGAAGGTTTTCCCGTTTTTCTTGTAACGGATGACGCCGTCCGTCCGGATGATCGTCAACAGGTCAGCGGTGGTATACGTGCCGAAGTCGCCGCGATCCGTATTCTGCTCGAAGACGTGGATGTGGCCGTCAGCCCCGCCGTGGATGGCGTAGTCAATGCCGGCGAAATTGCGGTCAATATTGAAATCCACATCCGTATGATCCAATCCGAGCACAACGTCCTTGTTGGCCTGGCTGAATTTCCAGATCACAAAACCGTTCGCCGGGATAGCGAGCGTACTGACCGCATCGGCGGTATCCCAGCCATCGCCGGCCAGCGTCTTCGTCAGCGTGCTTCCCTCGGTCGGCGGCGATTGATACGCCGCGGTGCTGCCCACGCAACTCGCCCAGGTGATATCCTGCGTCGGTGTTTCATTGGTGTATTCGATGTGGCCGTCCAGGTAGCCGGCGATAAAGTGGTTGTTATGGCGGAACGCGATATCGGCGGAGCTGTACATTACGCTGGCATAGGTGGCGGGTTGCGGTGGTACGGCGGTCAGGTTTTCGTTGGTGGCGTCATGGGTGCCGTCCATGGTGATGATTTCCGTCGCGTAATCGAGCATGTTTTCCGCGGATGCCGGCGAGGCGAAATTCCCCTGGCAACGCCCGGCCACGTTGATGGAGTAGATATAACCCCGTTGTTGTTGCGGAGCTTGCGGGCAAACGAGCACTTTTCGGTCTTTATTGAGTTCGATGTCGTCCCAGATTGTGGCGGCGGCAGGCAGGTATTCATCGTGATCCTGCACCCAGAGCTGAATGAAAAGCACGATTTGTCGCTGGTTGTTCATGCAGGGAACTTTGCGCGCCTGGTCGCGCGCTTTCGTGATCACCGGAATCAACATGGCGGTCAATATACCAATAATCGCAATGACCACGAGTAGCTCTATCAATGTAAAGCCGCGGGTGCGTACAGGCATAATATCACTCCGACGAGGGAATCGGTTTGCCTGGCGGCAACCCATGCGCCAGGCATTTGAGGCCTATTCAATTTTTGCCCGGTAAGGGCGCGTGCATCACCTCTCCAGCAATAGTTAAGGGACAGTCGAGCCTGACGGAAGTGCGTGCAGTCCCGGCTCAGTATTATGTTACCAGCGCCGGGGGTTGGACGCAATAGGTCGCCGCTACCCGCCGGCGCGGATTTGCGCGATCACGCATTCGGCCAGCAGGTCGCCGGCGTGAGCCGCTTGCCGGCTGCTGCCGGCGAAGGTGGTTTCGTAGCCGCCGCGGGCGAAGGCCGCGCGTGTCGGCACGTAGCCGACCATACCATTGGCGCCGCCCACCACCAGCGCATGGCGCGGGTGGCATGCTTCCTTGATGCGCAACTGGTGTTCGACGAAATATTCCGCCGGGATGCCGGCGAAAGCGTATTCGTCGATGGAGAGCACCTGCACCTCCGCCGGCTGCGTGCCGCGCGTGCGGATGCGTTCCAACAGCGCCGGCATGCCGCGGTCGTAGATCGTCGGATCCACGAAGCGTTGCGCGCCGTGCAGCGTACCTGCCACTTCGGCATCGGTGTAGTCGCGGTAGGGGAGTTGCACCGTGCGCTGGTGTGCGGTCAACGTCACCACATCGCGGAATGACATCGTGGTGATGACCCCCATGGCATCGTCGGCCAGCCGTATACCCACCTCTTCTTTGGTCCGCAAGCCGAATACGCCGCGCGGATCGCTGGTGTGCATGTTGCCGTACGCGCCGTTGAGAAAGAGCGTGACCGGGCAGCCGCGTTCCTTCATGACGGCTGCCAGCACCCCGGGGTATCCGGCGGAAAACAGCGTACCGTCACCATGGTGGCACGGATGACAGGCATAGTTGACGATGGCGCCCAGCAGCGTTCCGTCCATGTCTCGTGCCGCCAGCACCGCCACTTCGGGATCGATCGGTCCTTCCAGGCATAACGCGTCGGGATGCCGGAAGGTGCCGTGCGTGCAGGCTGTACCGTCGCGCATAACCACCCGCCGGTTTTGCGCGATGTCGAAGTTGAAACAACTGCCAAGTCCGACCTGTGCGGTACGCGCCTGCTGTAATGCATTCCCGAATGCCGTGACGCATTGCTGCGTGACGGTCTCGATGCAGGTGTCATCGCGTTCCGACTCGCCCAGGTTGGCGATGGCCGGTCCGGCGTGGTTGTGCGTGGCGGAGACCATGATCGCCGTGCCGGGAAAGCCATACTGCGCTTCCACGCGCCGGCGAATGTCGTACACCTGTGTCCAACGGATACTCAAGGTATCCAGTTGGAGAAAGGCGAGACGATCCTCCCCGGATTCGAACACCGCCAGCCGCGCGTACAGCGGATCCAGCGCGCCGGTGGATACGCACCGGCGCAGCCAGCCCATCATCTGCGTCCCGCTCGGTGGGGTAATATCGATTTCCGCAAAACCGGCGCGCATGGGTGCCCTTATCTTGCCGCCAACGCGGGAGCGATCACGACTTCACGTCCGGTGTCCGACGATGCGTAAATTGCATCGATGATCCGCATCATGTTCACCGCTTCCTCCGGAGGGGCCAGTGGCTCCTTGTTCTTTTTGATGCAGTCGATGAAGTGGCGGGTTTCGTTCTCACCCCAGCCGGTGCTGTTCGACACGTGCGGCTTGATGTCGGTCATGATGCCGTTGACTTCGCTGAACAGCTTCACCTCACCGTTATACATGTTCATGCCGCCCCGAGTGCCCAGCAGTTCGAAGTAGTTAACTTCCTGCTCGATGTTCGAGGCCCAACTGAATTCAAACGCTACCGAGGCGCCGTTGTCGAACTTCGCGAAGCCGGCGGCGAAGTCTTCGACGTCCATGGCCGCGGTCTTTTTCCCATTCGGTTTGGGTGCAAACTTTTGATATGTGGACGCGGACACCGCGGTGGGGGTGGGGAAGCCCATTAGAAACAGGGTCAGGTCGAAGAAGTGGACACCCAGGTCGATCAGCGGTCCGCCGCCGGAAAGCGCCTTGTAGGTGAACCAGCTTCCCGCGCCGGGAGCGCCGCGCCGTCGCCGCCAGCCGCAGCGCGCGTGATAAATCTCGCCCAGGTGACCGTCACGCACGTATTGCCGGGCAAAAGTGGAGACTTCGGTGAAACGGTTGTTCAGTGCCACCAGCACCTTCTTGTCGGAAGCGTTCTTCGCTTCAACGATCGCCTGCGCCTCGACGGCGTTCAGCGCGATGGGTTTCTCCACGTGCACGTGCTTGCCCGCCTGCAACGCCGCGATACTGATCGGCGCGTGCAGTGCATTCGGGGTGACCACCGAGACGATGTCCAATTCCTTCGCCGCCAGCATGGCTTCATAACTGGTGAAGACGTGCGGCACGCCGTGCTGCTTCGCCGCCGCTTTCGCTTTTGCCGGCACGAAATCATATACTCCGAACAGTTCGACGTCCTCTGGAAACTTCGCGTAAGACGCCAGGTGCTTGTATACTCCGCAGTTGCCGCAGCCGATTAAACCGTATTTTAACTTCTTCGCCAAGAGAATGCCCCTTCTCCGACAGTGTAGCTTGCGCATGCCGCGAGGCCGGTGATTACTTCGCCGATTCCGGGCGGAATCCTTTGTGCGGTGGCATGATTTTCGGAATCACCGGAAGGAAACTATTGCGTGCGGTGACGCGGCGGCAGTCCAGCCTTACGCAGGAACGCGTGCAACAGATGTCGCTTCGTTCGCAAGCGGATCAAGGCGCCGCGGGTGCCATACGGTAGCGTACTTTCCCGACAACGGTCAATACCGCGGGTGCTGACCTGGGGAAGCGTGAGCCATTCCCGGCTATCGTGAAACCACCGCATGTGTGCGCGGTGATTTCACGATAATCCGGCTGATAGAATGCTGCGTTCACGCGGCTTTCTTGCGCTCTTCAATTTCCTGCTGCGCCTTGCCGACCTTTTGCTGCTGCAATTGATCCAACCGGAACAGCATTTGCTCGAACTCGGCCAGATGCTCTTTCTCCTCTTCGATGATGTGCTCGATTATGCTTTTGATAATCGGATCGTCGGTGGACTCCATGTGAGTCACATAGAGATTGATGGCATCCAGTTCGGCTGCCATGTCGATGCGGATGGCCTGCGCCAGGGTCGAGTGCTGTAGCTTGTTGCGCGCGGTGCCGGCATACGGATCGGTGAAATCCATCGTATCGTCCCTCCCGAAGTAAATCACCGTCAGTGTAGACGCGCCGCAACGCCGCGCGTGTTCACGCGGCGTACAACGATGAAGGCGTTCCGCGGCAAGACGGCTACGCGGCGCGGGGCAGCGATTCCTCTTCCAGCACATCCGCGATGACCGCCGGCGGTTTGACGATGATGGGCGCCTGCGTGGCTGCCGGCGTTGCGCGCGGCGGCAGCGAGCGCAAGGCGCGCAACAGGCGCGGTAGGCCCACCACCATGAACACCATTCCCGCCAGGGTGGACCATGGAATGGCACGCAGCAGCGTGGTCGTCACGCGCAGTCCGGCAAAGAGCGCAAAAGCCGATAACAGCGGCGACGCGGCGACGCGCCGCACGGCAGCGCCGGCGGCTTGTTGCACCGATTCGCTGGTGCGATCCACACGCTCGGCGAGATGTTCGGTGACGTTGCTTACCGAGTTCCCCACCTTCTCCGTATTCTGCTTCACGTGATCGGCGACGTCGTTCACGGTATGCAGCAGGCGCCGCGAATCGCTGATCAGCGGATCAACACGGTCGCGTATCTCCTGCGCCATGCCCCGCACCTTCAGCAGGATCATGGTCGCCGCCAGAAGCTCGATCACCAGCAGCAAGCCAATAACAATGACGGCGACTATTGCCGCGACGGTGAATGCGGTCATGCTGTGCCCTCCTCTGCGCCGGTCGTGCTCGATGATGCGCCGGCGCGTCCTCCCGGAAGGTATCCCCATTTTTCAGACACCATGCTGTGCGTGCGTGCGCAATGCGTTTCGTCGCCGCTCATGGCGCATGATTAACGCGGTGAACTCCATTCGCGGGTGGCAACCGCTACTCAACCACCGGCTGGTCGCCTTGTTCGGTAGCGTGCGGCTGGTTCGGCAAGCTCACAACAGGTGCAGTCGAGCTTTCAGACTGAGAATCGTGTTCGGTTACAGACAGAAGGACGTCACAGACCTGCTGACCGTGACGTCCTTCTACGGCTTTTCGTCGAAGAGTCTTGTTTGGAAGCTCGGCCGCAGCCACGCCGCATCTCTACCCACCTTGGCACGGGCGTCCCGCCCATCCGGCGGTTGAGTAGTTCAGGATGTCTGTATCGAAACCCCGGCGCGAATAAGCAAGGCGGTGTGGTTTCGATACGGCCACGGGGGCGGGGGGAAGGGCATTCCGCCGGCATGGCCTATGCAACCACCTGCCTGATACCTTATTCGTTAGCGCGCGTCCGCCGTGGCGCACGTGGGAAATTTCTGCTCCATGGGCGACACGAAAGAGCCGGTAGCGTGCTTTCCTTGCGCTGTTCCCGGTGCTATGCTTCCTCGCTTACGCCGGGTCCCAGCGATTGCAGCAGCGTGGTGAAGGTGGGGAAGCTGGTGGCGATGGTTTCCGCGCCGTGGATGTGGCAGGATGCGCCAGCGGCGAGGGCGGCGATGGCGGCGCTCATGGCGATGCGGTGATCGCCGTCGCTCTCCACCTCGGCGCCGTGCAGCGGTCGGCCGCCGTGAATCACCATGCCGTCTTCGCACTCTTCGATCTCCGCGCCCATATCGCGCAGAAAGCGGCTGACGGTGGCGATGCGGTCGGACTCCTTCACCCGCAACTCCTTTGCGTCGGCAATGACCGTGGTCCCGCGCGCGCACGCGGCGGCGACGGCCAGCACGGGCAACTCGTCGATCAGTCGCGGAATCACCGCGCCGCGAATTTCGGTGCCGGTTAAGGGGCCATGCTCCACGGTCAGGTCGGCTACCGGCTCACCGCCTTCCAGCCGTTCCTCATGCACCGTCAACCGGGCGCCCATCGCGCGCAGTACGTCGAGCAGGCCGGCGCGCGTGGGATTCACCCCCACGCCGCGCACGGTGACGCGCGCGCCCGGCGTTACCGCGCCGGCGACGAGGAAAAACGCGGCGGAGGAGATATCGCCCGGCACGCGAATCGCTTGCGCGCACAGGCGCTGGCCGCCGCGCACGCGCACGGTGAGGCTGTCTTCCTCCACCGCCACGCCGAAGCCGCGCAGCATGCGCTCGGTATGATCGCGCGATTTATGCGGTTCGGTGACGCTGGTGACGCCGTCGGCATATAGCCCTGCCAGCAGAATGGCGGACTTCACCTGGGCGCTGGCGACCGGCGAAATGTAGGCGATGGCGTGCAGCGCGCCGCCGCGCACGGTAATCGGCGGCTGGCAGCGCTCGCCCTGGCCCTTGATGGTCGAGCCCATTTGTGCCAGCGGGATTGCCACGCGGTCCATCGGACGGCGGCTGAGCGAAGCATCACCCGCCAGCACGGCGGTGAACGGCTGTCCGGCCAGGATGCCCAGCAGCAAACGTGTTGTGGTGCCGGAGTTGCCGGTCCACAGCGTTGCGGGCGGCGCGATGAGGCCATGCAGTCCCACGCCGCGCACGCGCACCGTCTCTCCGCTGTCGATAGTCACGCCCATCGCCGCCAGACATCCGCGCGTCGCCTGTGTGTCTTCGGAATCGAGAAAGTTGGTGATGGTGGTGACGCCGTCGGCCAGCGCGCCGAATAACAGCGCGCGATGTGAGATGGACTTGTCACCGGGCACCGCCAGCGTGCCCGCGCAGGTCGTTCCGGGTGTGATGCGTAATGTAGCTGCCATAAAATATCTTTTCAATGAATGGGCGATAAGGTCCTTTTTCCATCGTCGCGCGGTACTCCCTTTCCTCCGTTCTCTCGATTGACAGGAAGCGCCGGGCGATCGGAAAACATGATTCACGCCGCCTTGCGCGGATGCTCGTCGCGGCGGACGGGCGCCCGGGATTCGCGCTGCCATACCAGCAGCACCAGGCCGACCACCACCAGTCCCGAGCCGGCAATGACGCCCGATGACAGCGGTTCGCCCAGCAGTCCGTGTGCCATCAACACGGAAATGGGTGGAATGAGCACGTTGGTCATCGTGCTTTCTGAGGTTTCGATGCGCTGCACCGCTACGGCAAACAGCCAATAAGCGGCGGCGGTGCTGCCCAGTCCGAGGAAGAGGAGCACGCTCCAATCCAGCGGGGTGGTGGGATGCAGGATGGATGGGCCGGAGAAGGGCAGCACGAGGATCGACAGCAACGCGGCGATGACGAAAATCGGCATCAGCGCCTGCTGATTGCCGCTTTCGCGCAGCAGCTTCGTCTGCCCGATGGCGTACAGCGGCCAGATCAGCGCGGCGACCACCTGGATTAGATTCCCCCAGAGAGTGCTCGACGTGAACAGCGCCGCCGGCGAGGCGCCCTGAATCACCACCAGCAGCACGCCGGCGGTGGCCACCCCCATGCCGATCAATTTGCGACGCGTCAATGACTCGTCCAGTAGCAACGCCGCCAGCAGCACGGTGGCGATGGTGTGAATCTGTGAGATGACCGCGGTGGCGCCGGCGGTGGTGTAGCGCAATCCGATGTTGTACAGCAGGTAATTGAGGAAGATGCTCAGCGCGGCGATGAGCAACCAGCCTGTCTGTTTGACCGGCGCCCAGAACGGCACGCCGGCGCGCTGTGAATACCACACGCGCAATACGATGAACGCCAGCGCGGCAAGGGTCAGGCGTGATGCCGAAAGAAACGCCACGGAGAAGGTATCCCGGTCGTGCAGCAGCAGTCGCGTGCCCACCGACACCGTGCTCCACAGCACGACCGCGGCCAGCGCCGGCGCAATCCCGCGCAAACGTCTCCGCACCGCGGGGGTGGTTGTCAAAGACAGATGCTTCATTGCCACTCGGCCCGGCAACAGTTGCCGGGCCGAGTTGAATATTCCCGATTGCCCCCGAGATCACACGCGGGGGCGGTTATTCCGCGAAGGCGGTGATGCGGCGCATTTCAGCATAGCGGACCATCACTTCGCCCGGTTCCAGCCGCGCAATACGGTTCAGGCTGAAGTCTTCCACTGAATAGGAAGCGAGTACCGAGCCGTAGACCACGGCTTTACGGATATTATCCTGGCTGATGTCGTCGGTGAAGGCCAGGTAGCCCAGCACACCGCCGGCGAAAGTGTCGCCCGCGCCGGTGGGATCACGCACTTCTTCCAACGGGAAAGACGGGGTGGCGAAGTAATCGTTCGCGGTAAACATGATCGCGCCATGCTCGCCTTTTTTGATGATGACCACCTGCGGACCCATGGCGAGGAGCTGGCGACCTGCCGTCACCAGGCTGGCGGTCTCACAGAGCTGGCGTGCCTCGGCGTCGTTCATCGTCACCGCGTTCACGCGCTTGATGACCGCGAGCACCTGCTCACGCTTGCTGTCGATCCAGAAGTTCATGGTATCGGCCATCACGAACTTCGGCGCGTGTACCTGGTTCAGCACGCTCAACTGCAGCACGGGGTCGATATTGGCGAGGAAGACATACGGCGAATTGCGATACGCTTCCGGCACCTGTGGGGTGAACTGTTCGAGCACGTTCAGGTGCGTCGCGAGCGTGTGCGCCTGATTCATATCGTACTCATAGCTGCCGTTCCAGCGGAACGTTTTGCCCGCGATGTGCTGCAGACCGGCGAGGTCGATGCTATGCGCCCGATAAAAGTCCAGGTGCGCTTGCGGGAAATCTTCGCCCACCACGCTGACCAGACGGACATCAGTGAAAAATGACGCGGCGGTGGCGGAATAGCTGGCCGCGCCGCCCAGCACTTCCTGCACCGCGCCGAACGGCGTCTCGATCGTATCCAGCCCGATGGAACCGACGATCAACAGGGGTTTCCGTGGGGCATCGTGTCGCATCACGATGGGTATCCTCCTCATGCTCTAACCTTGTTGCCGTTATGTTTCGCCGAGATACGGCAGTGTCCTTTCCGCTTGTGGGCGATTCGCGCAATTTCGCCGTGAACGTGCTGTCCCGCTCGCCCTCCAGTGCAATGCTGCAAAATGCGATTCCACTTTTTGGGGTACCTGATGATCTTGTCGTTGGCGGGACGTGGGGTGCAACACGTGGAAGTCCATTTCCACGTGTTGCACCAAACAGGAACAGGTGTTCAGATCGGTTCCAGCGTGGCAACCGGTTGGGCATCGAACGGCAGTTCATGTTCGGTTGCGTGTGAGATGGAGAAAGTAGCGATTACGGCGGCATGGTCGGCCATTTCCACCGGACGGCGACCGATGACGCGTGCCTCCTGCACCACCACCGCGGGTTCGGCTTGATAAAAGATGTAATCAAGACGTGCGCTGGGCGCCGCGCTGGGGAAGGTTTCTGCAGGACCGATGCCGGCGGTCGTCCACGCATCCGCCAATCCGCCGCGTTTATTGGCGACGGCGATCTTGCCTTGCAGGAAGGCGATGGCGTCATGCTGGGGTGGAACGTTGAAGTTGCCACCCACCACCACCAGCAGCGCCTCTTCCTGCGCCACCTGTTCCCACAGGCGTTGCGCCGCCGTGGGCTGCACCGGCGCCGCGGTGGGAAAATTGGTGTTGTAGACGACCACCGAGAAGCCTTCCATAGCCAGTTCCACCCGCTGCGACACCCGTCGTTCGCCGTCGGGACCTGGAAACAGTCCAGTCGCGGGCGCAATGGATCGCACGAACTGGTTGCTCATCGGATACCGTGAGAGAATAGCCAGTCCGTTGGCAACAATCGGCCAGAAGACATAACGATGGGCAGGACTGTAGAGCATGCCGTAGCCGGAGAGGTAGGCGAGTTCTTCCGCCTGACTCAACCGCCATGGGCGCTCCTGCACCTCCTGCAGCAGCAGCACATCAACCTCTTCGTTCTGCAAAAAGAGCAACAGGCGATCGCGGCGAGTGGGCCAATCCCCGCTGTACCCGTGCAAATGCAGCGTCATCACTTTTAAACGCGCCATACCTGTGCATTCCGGGACCGTGGCGTTATTGCACGCGATGGCGGCTGTCGCGGCGTACCGGCTCACCACCGCCTGCCGTAATAAGGTCGCGCAATTGCGTTTCCGAGAGCGCTTGTGGCGAATTGCCGCCCGCCATGTGGCAGATGCGCTCTTCCATCACCGTCCCATCAAGATCATTAGCGCCAAACGCGATGGCAAGCTGCGCGATTTTCATGCCAAGCATGATCCAATATGCCTTGATGTGCGGAATGTTGTCCAAAAACAGTCGTGAAACCGCGATGGTCTGCAGATCGTCGCGTCCGGTGGTCGGCTGACCGCCCAACGCGGTGTGTTCGGGATGATATGCCAGCGGCACAAAGGCGACAAAGCCGCCGCTGCGGTCCTGTTGCTCGCGCAGCGTCAGCAGGTGCTGTACCCGCTCCTCCACCGTCTCGACGTGTCCGTAAAGCATGGTAGCGGTGGTGGGCAGGCCCAGCGCGTGCGCGAGTCCGTGTATCTGCAGCCAGCGCTCGCTGCTGATCTTCTGCGGGCAGATGAGCGCGCGCACGCGGGGGGCGAATATCTCCGCGCCACCGCCGGTGAGGCCGTCAAGCCCCGCCTGCATCAGCGCGCGCAGGCAGTCCTCCACCGATATGCCGGCGACCTGCGCCCAGTGGTCGATCTCGGCGGCGGTGAACGCCTTCAGCGCGACGCCGGGGAAGCGTGCGCGCAAGCCGGCGAGCAAGTCGCACGCATACGTGAAAGGCAAGTCGCGATGCAATCCGCCCACGATGTGAAATTCTGCCGGATGGTGCTCGCGATAAGCCTCCGCCGCCGCCCAGACTTCTTCGATGGACAGGCAATAGGCGCCGGACTCGCCGGGGGAGCGGGAGAACGCGCACAACGGGCAGCGCAGGTGGCAGATATTAGTCGGATTCAGATGGCGGTTGACAATGTAGCTGACTTGCCGACCATGGCGTGCCTCACGGCTGCGTTGGGCCAGTGCCCCCACCGGCAACAGGTGCGGCGCACGGTACAGCGTCACGCCATCCTCGACGGATAGACGTTCGCCCCGTTCGAGTTTGGTGGCGATCGAGTGTAATTCAGCCGGCAATTTCACGGTATGTTGTGTGCTCCCTCTGCCGGAGGATCAGGCCAATCCCGATTCCTCCATGCGCGCCTTCTCGGCATATTTCTCCGGATCGCGTTCAAATTCCCACCGATGGGTGTCGGAACAAAAATAATAACTGCGGCCACCATAGGAAGTTACGGCGGGCGCCTCTTCGGCATCCAGGTGCATGCCGCACACCGGATCGATCAATTGATTGCGCTTCGGTTCGTCCATGCGGGTCCCCTCCTCTTCATTCGCGATGTACCCATGAGGGTGGAGGGGCATCGCCGCGGAATCGCGACAATGATCAAGGTGACGCAAACGGATTTTCCGCGTCGCGCATGGCGCGCAGCAGCGCGATCAACTCTTCGTCGGATAATGGCCGTGGATTGCCGCGCAGGCTGTTGCCGTGGCACGCCGACGCCAGCGCGGGCAACTGCGCTTCCGCCAGCACCGGAGCCAGCACGGGCAGTTCGGCGGCGCGTGGAATACCCAGCGTCCGCGACAGTTCCCATACCGCGTGCACCGCAGCCCGGGCGCCGTCTTCATCGTCATGTGCGGACCGGCCGCAAAGTATCTCGCCCACGCGCGCGTATTTCGCGA
>CAYYJR010000004.1:0-124628 GCA_964472305.1 uncultured bacterium | reverse complement strand
ATCTCGCCCACGCGCGCGTATTTCGCGACCGCGGCGGGCAGGTTAGCCGCCATCACCCACGGCAGCGCCAGCGCGCACGCCAGCCCGTGGCCAATGGGCGCCACGCTGCCCAGCGCGGCGGCGATGCCGTGTGCCGCGCCCAGCCCGGCGTTGGCCAGGCACACTCCAGACAGGTAGGCAGCCAGCGCCATCTCCGCACGCGCCGAATCGTCCCGCCCGTTGGCACAGGCCGCCGGCAAGCGGCACGTCGCCTGCAATCCGCGCAGCGCGAGCGCGTCGGTGACCGGCTGTGCCCGGTTGCTGGTATATGCTTCAATCAGTTGGGTCAGCGCATCCATGCCGCTCCACGCCATCAGGTGCGGCGGCAGATCGCGCAGCAATTCCGGATCGATCAGTGCCACCGCCGGCAGCAGGCGCGGGTCACGCAGGCTTTTTTTGAAGCGCCCTTGCGTGGAAGCGATGACGGCATTTTTCGTCGCCTCGGTGCCGGTGCCCGCGGTGGTCGGTACCGCCAGCAGCGGCAGTGGATCGGCGTCCAGCGTGCGACCCGTGCCCACGCCTTCCAGATACTCGCAGACCGGATAGACGGGCGTCTGCGGCGCCAACGCCGCTACCGCCTTGCCCAGATCAATCACGCTGCCGCCGCCGACCGCCACCACCATCTGCGCGCCTGCCTCGCGTGCGACCGCGGCGGCGGCATCCACGTCAGCCGGCTCCGGTTCGCGCGTCTGCGCCGGCAATTCGATCACCGTCAATCCCGCGTCGCCCAACAGTTGCCGCAATCGCGTTCGCAGCCCCGCGCGCGTGAACGATTCGCCGCCGCGCGCCAGCGCCACCGTCGTCCCGAAGCGCCGCGCCTGCGCCGGCAACTCGGCTAAACAACCGACGCCGAGATGCGTGGTTCGTGGGGTGAGCAGGGTTACGTCCATTATACCTCCGCCATCATGCCGGGATCAGACGCGATAACGGCTTGCGCCGCGGTGCGAGCTGTTCGCGGTGATGTGATTTCGTTGCGACACTCGCCGCCATCACCCTGGTCATCGCCCATTCCCGCGCGAGAGGGGTATAGCGGCAATCCTTCCGAGTAGGCGTGGTCGCCTATTCATTACGACTGTTTACGATACACGTTCGCTCGCTTCGGTCATTCATCTCACAGGGCGCATGTGTTGGCGATGACAGCAGTATTACGCGAAGCCGTTTGCGCTCACGCGGCTTCTTCCGTGCCCGGTCGCCAGGTGGTGCCGCCGCGGTGGATGTAAATGGTATCGTGCGGGCCGATGTCGTACGTGAATTCGCTGCCCAGCACCGCGTCCAGCGCCTGCCGGTAGGTGGCATTGTGCAGGTCGAGGGTTACGGTTCCCTGTACCTCCGGCGGCAGGCTATAGGCGGTTCCCATCACCAGAAACAACTCGTCCAACACCTGCCGCAGATCCATGTCGCGCGCGACGAGATTCACCGCGCCGTGCTCCAGATGCAAGGCCATGCTCATCACCTCCCGTCCCGGTATACCCGCGAATGGGAAACGCAATGGCGGGTGTGACGCGGTTACGTCACTCGAAAGATGAGTTTGTAGATGCCGACGCCGATCTCGTCGCGGTCGCGCAACTGTTCCTCGCCGACCAGCGCCTCGCCATTGAGCAAGGTGCCGTTGGTGCTGCCGAGGTCGGTGAGCAGATACTGGCCGTCAAGGTGGCGGACCTGGGCATGTCGGCGGGAAATGGTGTTGCCGGGCAGGCACACGGTGCAATCGTCGCGCCGTCCCACGGTTACCTGCTCGTCGCTGAGTTCGTAGACGCGCTCCACGTGTTCGCCGGTAAGATCGAGCAACCAGAGCCGGGCGATGCGCTCGGAGGTCGGGTGGGGGGCGCCGCGCCGTTCCAGCAACTGGATGATGATGGTATCGTCATCCACCTCGCCATGCGTTTCGGGCATCAACGCACCGCCGCAATCCTTGCAGAAGCGATGATCGTCAGGGTTGGCGGCGCCGCATTGCGGACAGGTCGACATTAGCGTGTTCTCCCGTCGTTATGGTAGAGGTCTTGCGAGGCGCTGTCAATCGCCGAATCGTGCATGGAATCATTCGCGGTCTGGTATACTGAGAGCGAAAGATCATCAGATGCACGAAGCACTCCTTAGTACGCAACTTGACGATCGGCGCACCCGTTGCGGGGTTTGCCTGCAGCGCTGCGTCATCGCGCCCGGCACGCGCGGTCAGTGCCGAACGCGCGAGAACCGCGATGGACGGCTGTATACCCTCATCGACGACCGTATCTGCTCGGTGGCACTCGATCCCATCGAGAAAAAGCCGCTGTACCATTTTTTCCCCGGTACGCCGGTCTATTCCCTTGGCACGCTGGGGTGCAGCTTCACCTGTCCGGGATGCCAGAACTGGCAACTGTCCCGGCGTGCGCCGCTGGCTGACGATCCCGCGCTGCAGCACCTGACGCCGGCGATGGCGGTCGATGAAGCGGTGCGTCTGGGCGCGGCGGGGCTATGCTGGACCTATAACGAACCGGCCATCTGGCTGGAACATACACTGGAGGGTGCGCAGCGGGCGAAAGCGCAAGGTCTCTACACCGTGTATGTCACGAATGGTACTGCCACCCGCGAGCACCTTGACCTGATCGGGCCGTATCTGGATGCCTATCGCGTCGATATCAAGGCGTTCACCCGCGCGGGTTACCGAGCGGTGGCGGGATTCGCGGCGTTCGAGGAGATACTGGAGAATACGCGCTACGCGCACGAGCACTGGGGCATGCACGTGGAGTGCGTGACCAATGTGACGCCGACCATCAATGACGGCGACGAGGAATTAGGCGGCATCGCCTGCTGGATCGCCGACGCGCTGGGTGCGGATACACCCTGGCATATCACGCGGTTTCATCCATGCCAGGGGTTCGCGCACCTGTCCGCGACGCCGTTGGAACGACTGGATCACGCGGAGGCGTTGGGACGCGCCGCGGGGTTGCGGTACATTTACGTGGGAAACGTGCCCGGCGATCCGCGCCAGCATACCGGTTGTCCCGCGTGCGGCGCGGTGGTGATCCGGCGGCAGGGATTCACGGTGACCGGAGTGGCGCTGCGCGCAGGGACGTGCGCCTGTTGCGGCACGGCCATTGCCGGACGGTGGGGGGCGTGATCGCGGTCGCTTAATCCAGTCCGGGTCGTCCGTCGTCGAAGCTTTCGACAATCTGCATGCCCGCGCTGGTGCCCAGGCGGTTGGCGCCGGCGTTCAGCAGCGTGCGCGCCTGTTCCACCGTGCGGATACCGCCCGCGGCTTTGATGCCGATGTCATAATCGGCCATCTCGCGCAGCGCCATGACGTCTTCCATCGTCACCCCGCGGTTGGCGAAGCCGGTGTTCGTGATGATAAAATCGCCGCGACATTCCGCGACGATCTCGCACACGTGGCGCTGTTGTTCCCGAGTGGTGAGGGCAGTCTCGACGGTGATCATTACGGAAACTTCACCGCCGTCTTCGGTGAGCGCGCGAATCTTGCCGGCGTTCACCACTTCGTGGATTTCCCGGCGGAGCACGTCATAGTGCTCAGCCACCAACTCGCCGATGTTCACCACCACTTCGACGGCATTGGCGCCGTCGTGGATTGCCTGGCGCACCTGTGCGGCTTTGATGGCGGCGGAGAGCGAGCCGAAGGGCAGGCCGACCACGGAGCCGACTTTGACATCGCTGCCGTGCAACTCGCGCGCGGCGAGTGAGACCCAATACGGGAAGACGGTGACCGACGCGAAATGGTATTTTTTCGCGTTGGCGCATAACCGGCGAATATCGTCCCCCGTGGCGTTTCCGCGCAGCATGGCGGCATCGAGCAGTTTTGCAAGACCGGTCTTCGAGAACATGTGGCGCCTTTCCCCCGGAAAAACGTTTCGATCTTGCCGGGCAGTGTAGCATAAGGTTCGTGAGAACACAAGGCCGTAAATCGAAGAGATGGGTCGTTGTACGGAATATTTTCGCGGGTGACCGTTCCGGCGATTCAGCATGCGCTTGCCGCCAGGTCGGGAGTGTGGAATAATAGGCTTGCCCGGCATGGGGAAGCAAGCCGCGTGTAGAGCGCGCGCTCGCCTTCTACTTTACAGGTTCTGCTGAAACCGATAATATACCGTGCTGGTAGTGGAATCATTATTATGCGCGCATTGTTTCCCGGTACGTTCGATCCCGTGACGCACGGGCACCTGGACCTGATCGGCCGGCTGGCGACGCTGGCGGATGATGTCGTGGTGGGTGTCGCCGTGAACCTGGCGAAACAGCCCATCTTTACCGACGACGAACGTGTCGCGCTGTTGCGCGAAGCCTGCCAGGCATGGCCGAACGTGACCGTGCAATCCTTTCGCGGACTGGTCGTCGAGGCAGCGCGCCAGGTGGAGGCCGATGTAATCGTACGCGGCATCCGCGCGGGTAGTGAGTACGACCACGAGCAGCAAATGGCACAGATGAACCGGGCGATGACCGGCATTGAGACATTGTTGTTACCTGCCGGCCCACAATGGGTATTTATCAGTGCGAGCCTGGTGAGAGAGATTGCCCGTTTCGGCGGCGATGTGTCTCCCTATGTGCCTGCGGCCGTGGCGACGCGCCTACGGGCGTATTTTCAGCAATCATAAGCAAGTGCAGAGGACTTCGTCCGCGGCCTGTTGCGCCCGGATGATCGAAAGAGGTGCGATGATGGACGTGAACAAATTATTGGATGATCTGGAAGAATACGTTGAGCACCGGCCGTTGCCGCTGATTGGCCGCGCGCGCCCTTTCCGAAAGGCATTTTTCCTTGACGTCGAGGATGTGTTGGACTATACGCATCAGATCCGCGTGTCGCTGCCGCAGCAAATTCAGCGAGCGGATCAGATTACGCGTGAGAAAGACCGCATCCTGGCCGAGGCGCGCGAACAAGCCGAACGCATGGTGACTGAAGCGGCGGGGCAGGCGGAGTTAACGATCCGTAAGGCCCAGGACGAATCCCGTATTCTCGTCTCCAGTCATGAAATTACCCGTCAGGCCCAGACGGAAGTGCAGCGCATGGTGGAGCAGGCGAAACTGGAAGGCGAGGCGATCCGGCAAGGCGCGCTGGAGTATGCGCGTAATGTGATGGAAAACCTGAACCAGACCGTCAGCAACCTCGCCGACCACGTGACGCAACTCAAAACAGTCGCCCAGAACGCGCGGGACGAAATCAAAGTCTGATCGCGCCGCAGCACAGGCGACCGGATGGCCGCCTTGTCAATTGCCGGACCTATCGGTATCATAGGACGACTGTCTACACAGCCGTGCAACAGAACTCGTTTATCGGAGGATATTTTTTCCATGTCCTTGATGTCTATGCGGCGCAAAATGGCGTCTCGACAAACCGCCACCATTATTTTATGGGTGCTGATTGTGATTTTTCTGGTCAGCGCGATCTTTATGAGCCTGCCCGGGAACTTTCTGAATCCCCCGAAATCCTCGGGGGCCGCGGATAATTACACCGGGGCGAATGGCAATGTCGTGCTGGCAAAGGTCAACGGCAGCGAAATCACCGTAGCCGATTATAACGGCGCGTATAATGCGCAGGTGAGTCAGGACAAACGTGCCACGTCCCTGGATAGCGCACTGCAGGTACGCAGCACCCTCTTCGCGGATATCATTCGGGCGCGGTTAGCCGAACAGGCGCTCAAGTCGTTCAATATCCGTAATCTCGACCGCGCGTTGCGTGAATATGCTGAAGACTACGCGCAAACCTCCTATTCCGGCATGCTCGCGCAAGCGCAGATGCAAGCCCAGATGATGAAGGAACAGGCGAAGACGCCGGAGGAAAAAAAGAAACTGAAGTCTGCGGACGAGTTGATGGGACAACAGATTGCGCAGTTCTTTAGCCAGATCTCGCTGCAAGGCAATGTCGCGCTGAATGAGGCGAATTATAAGCGCGTGTTTGTGAATAATTATTTGCTTGATGCCAAGCAGTCGATTGCGGCGCAGTTCCGCGAGCATGTGCAGACACGCCTCATCGGCGATGCCATCATGAAGAAAGATATGGGCGGCAATCCGCTGACCGAGGAGTTGTTGAAGAAGCTCAATACCCAGGAAGTGAAAGCCAGTGAGATCTTCATCGAAGACAAGACGCACTCCGCGAAAGGCCTGGAAGCCGCGAAAGCCAAAGCCATCACCCTGCATGATGCGATAAAAGCTGCGCCGGAAACCTTCGCCGCGGTTGCGAAGAAAGAGTCCAGTGATCCGGCGGCGTCAAAAGGCGGCGATCTGGGGTGGATCAAAGGCGGCGA
The DNA here is from genome assembly GCA_964472305.1 of uncultured bacterium. Taxonomy (GTDB): domain Bacteria; phylum Armatimonadota; class Hebobacteria; order CAIYQO01; family CAIYQO01; genus CAYYJR01. The sequence continues at coordinate 118,362 of CAYYJR010000004.1, read as the reverse complement.
CGCGAGCAATAATCTGCCGATCACTCTCGAGTACCTGATTTTCTCCGGCAAAGAGAATTCGCTCAGTCCGGTCATCCAGGTGGCGAAGGAAAACCGGTCAATGCCGACGTTGTCTCATTACGGCTATGCCTTCGTCCAAATCAATGGGATACGAGATCGGGCTGATAAGAAAAACAGCAAGTGGGCGCAGGAGCGCGATCAGTTTAGCAAAGAGACTCGACAGCGCTATGAATTGGAATTCGGTTCGGAATACCTGGCAATCCAGAATATCAACGCGAAAATCGAGTGCAACAGCGCCGAACTTGCGACCTATCTGGATGAAATGCGTGGAGATTTCGTCAAGGCAGACCGCGATCGGGCCAAGGCGTTTACCGAGCAGAACATACCGCCAGCGGTGAAAGCGGCATTGGGGTATCGACTGGCGCAGAACACCAAGGATCATAAAGCGCGCATCGATCTTTTGGTACCGGCGTTGCAGTATGCCCCGCCCGCCACCGCGAGCGGTCTGTATGTCGATATGGCGCAATCCTATGCCGTTCTTGGCAATAAGAAAGAAGCCATTGTCCAGTTGAATAATGCCAAGAATTATGCCCTGGATGACGCAGGCATGCTCACAGTGATACGCGACGAGTTTCGTAAAATCGGAGCGAAAGAGGAAGCCGACAGTGTATCGCAGCGCATCGATGAGTTGAAGGCAAAAACCAGCGAAGGTTCAGCCGTCTTCTCCCGCTGATTGCCCGTGTCTGCGAGCCCCGGTGATATGGATCACCGGGGCTCGCGTGCGTTTGGAGCGTCAACGAATGGCCACCGTATCCCTGACCCGCCCGCTTATCCTGGCTTCGGCATCCCCGCGTCGCGCCGCCTTGCTGGCGCAGATCGGATTATCGCCGCGTGACATCGTGCCCAGCCGTCTGCACGAACCGCCGCCGCAGCCACACGACGACGTGTTGGCCTACGTGCAGCGCGCAGCGGAAGACAAAGCGCGTGCCACCGCCGCCCAATTGTCCGCTGCTCCGGTGCTGGTACTGAGTGCGGATACGATCGTCGTGATCGACGACGATCAGCCCGCGCTGCCGCGCCTGCATGGCCGGCTATCGCGAGTACTGGGCAAGCCATGCGACGCCAACGAGGCAACGCGCATGTTGCAGCAGCTTTCCGGTCGCCGCCATACCGTCATCAGCGCGTTCTGCCTGCTGGTGCATCCCGAGGGGGAGGCGCACAACGATGCGGTAGAGACCACGGTACGGTTTCGCGCGCTCACGCCGCGGGAAATTGCCGACTACGTCGCCACCGGCGAACCGCTGGACAAGGCAGGCGCTTATGGCATCCAGGAGCGCGGCGCGGTGCTGGTGGAGGATATCGTCGGCGATTATTACACGGTGGTGGGATTGCCGCTGGCGCGGCTGTGGGTCGCGCTGGCACCCTGGCGCGGCTGAGCAAGCCGGCCTGCCGGTTATTCTCAATTCTTATCTGCCCTGAGTGACAAACGCACGCGCTCTTCAGAAGGTGCATGCCTGAAAGCGAAACGCACCGTGCGCTCTCCGAAGAACGCACGGTGCGTTGTGTGCAGAATCGAGACGGCGATAAATCTCGGTGGTTCACCTCGATCATGCCGTCCTCGTTGCATCGCGCAAGCTTATTCCTGCGCCGGGTCTGATTGCAGTGCCACTGCCAGCACCTGCGGCATCCGGTCGACGAAATGGAATGTGAGCGCGTCGCGCACATGCGTCGGCAGTTCCTCCAGGTCTTTGCGATTCTCCTCAGGCAGCACGATGTCGGTGATGCCAGCGCGATGGGCGCCCAGCATCTTTTCCTTGATGCCTCCTACCGGCAGCACGTGCCCGCGCAGGGTGATCTCGCCTGTCATCGCCACGTCGCGCCGCACGGGTCGCCGGGTGAAGGCGGAGATGAGCGCGGTGGCCAGCGCGATGCCCGCGGAAGGCCCGTCTTTCGGTGTTTGGCCGGCGGGTACGTGGATGTGGACGTCGGTCTCGGCGAATATCGCCGGGGCGATACGCAACTCGTTGGCGCGCGAGCGGGCATAGCTCAACGCCGCTTTGGCCGATTCCTGCATCACCCCCCCGAGTTGGCCGGTGAGTTGCAGGTTGCCGGTGCCTTTCATCAGGCCGACTTCGATAGCCAGGATATCGCCGCCGGTGGGCGTCCAACCCAGACCGGTGGAGACACCGATCTCGTCTTTCGCCCCCTTGATGCCATAGCTGTAGCGTTCTGCGCCGAGGAAATCGTGCAGCGTTTTGGGACGCACGGTGAATTGCTTGCGCCGGTTGGACGCCACCGAACGGGCGACCTTGCGGCAGATAGCAGCCACCTCGCGTTCCAGGTTGCGCACACCTGCCTCCCGCGTATAACGGCGTATCAACTCCAGCAACGCGCTGTCGTGGAAATGCAGGTTCCGCGGCGTGAGCCCATGCTCTTTCAGTTGTTTCGGCAACAGGAACAACTGCGCGATCTTTAGCTTGTCATCCTCGGTGTAGCCGGGAAATTCGATGATCTCCATGCGGTCGCGCAGTGCGTCGGGAATCGGATCGAGCAGGTTGGCGGTCGTGATGAACATCACTTCCGACAGGTCCAGCGGTACCTCCAGATAATGATCGCTGAACGCATAGTTCTGTTCGGGATCAAGCACCTCCAGCAACGCCGCCGACGGGTCGCCACGGAAATCCTGCCCAATTTTATCCACCTCATCCATCATAAACACCGGATTTTTTTTACCCGCCGTCTTCATTCCCTGCACAATGCGGCCCGGCAGCGCGCCTACGTAGGTGCGGCGATGCCCGCGGATTTCACCCTCGTCGCGAACGCCGCCCAGCGAAATGCGCACGAACTCGCGTCCCAGCGCGCGAGCGATGGAACGCCCGATGGAAGTTTTGCCGACTCCAGGCGGCCCGACGAAACACAGGATCGGCCCTTTCATGTTCGGATTCAGCTTGCGTACCGCCAGGTATTCCAGAATACGTTCCTTGGCCTTGGGCAAACCCCAGTGATCCTCGTTCAGCACGCATTCGGCGGCCGGCAAGTCGAGAAAATCCTCGCTGCGGATGTTCCACGGCAGACCGAGCAACCAATCGAGGTAGGTGCGCGTGACCGTGACCTCCGGCGAAGTATACGGCATGCGCTCCAATCGCTCGACTTCTTTCAACGCCTTTTCACGTACCGGCTCCGCCATACCCGCAGCGAGAATTTTTTCCTTCAGGCTTTCGATTTCTGAAGTACGCTCGTCGCGCTCGCCCAGTTCTTCCTGAATTGCCTTCATGCGCTCGCGCAGGTAATATTCCTTCTGCGTATCCTCCAGCTCACGCTTTACCTTGGAATGGATGCGCCGTTCGATCTCCAGAATTTCGATCTCGGTATTCAGATACCCGGCGAGTAGCTCCAACCGTGCCATGGCGGAGAAGGTTTCCAGGATCTTCTGTCGCTGGTCGAGTGCCAGGTTCAGGTATGACGCGATGAGATCGGTCAACCGACCCGGCTCTTCGATGTTGCGGACGTTATCCAGCGCCTCCATGGGGATGCGATTGCCCAGTTGGATGCAGCGCTCGAACATGCCCAACACGCTGCGAATTAACGCGCGCGCTTCCAGGCTGCTCTCTTCCTGCTCGGGCACCACCTCGCCCAGCACCTCGAAATAGCCTTCCTGCCGCGTGTATTCACGCACCCGCACCCGCGCAATGCCTTCGACGGTGATGCGCAGCGTGTCATCGGGTAATCGCAGCAGTTGCAGGCATTCCGCCACCGTGCCGACCGTGAACAGGTCATCCTTGTCCGGGTCGTCAAGCGTGGCGTCGCGCTGCGCGAGCAGCAGCAGGTGGCGTTCCTGCGCCATCGCCGCTTCCAGTGCGTTGCGGGAAATCGTACGTCCCACGCATAGCGGTTGGATAATGTAGGGGTAGATCACCGTGTCGCGCATGGGCAACACCGGCAACAACGACGGCACGCGTCGTATGCGCTCGTCGCTCTCGATGACTACCAGGGAATCGTCAATGCGTTCGGTCATGAAATCTCCACTAATCTCGCAAATGTCTGTTGTGCTCGGGGAGTATCAGAAGATTCGTGATGGGGAGGAACGATTCCTGCAACGCGCAACAGGTTGCGTGCGGGATATATTACCGGTCCGCGAGCGTGATGGCGATGCCGTGTAGCGTCAAATGCGCATCGACCAGCGCCACGTCGTCCAGGTGGGGAGCAACTTGCGCCGCCCAGCCGCCGGTGAGCGCCAGCGGCGCCGCCGTGCCCAGTGCATCGCGCACCGCGCGGATCATCGCCTGCACCCCGCCGACGGCTGCGTAGAACATGCCGGCGGCTATGGCGTCATCGGTGGTGCGGCCAATGGGTTGCGCGGGTACGCGCCAGGCAGTGTCCGGCAGCGCGCTGGTGGCGGAGAACAGACCCGCCGTCGTGACGCCGATGCCCGGTGCGATCATGCCGCCCAGATAGGCGCCATCGGCGGAAACCGCATCCACCACCGTGGCGGTGCCCAGGCTGACAGGCAGCACGGGCATCCCAACCCGGTGCGCGGCGGCCACCGCGGTCAGTAAGCGATCGGGCCCGAGCGTGGCCGGAGTGGCGTAGGCATTACACAGCGGGGTGGGGGATTCCCCGGTGAAAATGGTGAGCGAAAAGGCGGCATCCTCTGCCGACTGTCGCCACGCCGGCAGCAGTTCCGGCACCACCGTACACAAGCCGACCGGGATGCCCGCCGGGAGATCCGGATGTGCGAACGCCGCGGAGCGCAGCTCCGCGGCGGTGGCGGTTTTTTGCGTGGCCGTGGCCCAGGCGCGCAGTAACGCGCCATCATGAAACAGGCCGAACTTGGTACGCGTATTGCCCTGATCAATCGCCAGGAGTAACACGCTGAGCCTCGCGTTTCGCGGAAAAGAACAGATGCGCGCCCCGCCCCGCAATCAGCGAGCCGAGGTAGCCCATCACGAACAGCAGTACCAGCCGCAATCCGATGACCAGATATACCGCGGTCGGTTCTGTCGCGGCGTCGCCGCGCAGCGAGCGCAGCGGAATCAGCAGATCGGGATTGTTGAATCCCTTGTAGGCCAGTAAAAACGTCAGGCCGAGCATGCCGATGCCGACGAGAAAGACCACGATGCCGAGGAACCGCCCGGCTATCTGGATCGGCGGCTCTTTGACTTCATATCCAGTATATTCTTCCATTGGTGTCGTCCTGCCTATGCGTCGTCTCCCGTGGTTGCGGACGGGAGGGCGTTGAATGCGTGCACGATCTCAACGGCGAGTTCCTGCGCCAGTTGTCGCAGAAATCCGTGCATGTATTGCACGCGCAGATCAGCCAGCGCGCGTGCCTCCGGTGTGTGCAGCGTTTGCGGCAACTGTAATAGTTTAGCAAAAAAATGATCGAGCGTATACCGGTCGTCATCCGGTGCGCGCCGCGTGACGAATGGGTCGTCGGGATGATACAGCGTGCGCGTCATGCCTTCCGCAAAAGTGCGTGCGATGCCGATGGCGCCCAGCGCGTCCAGCCGGTCGGCATCCTGCAGCAATTTACCCTCCAGGCTGACGGGTATTCGGCCCGACGAGAAGCGGTGATCGGCAATGGCGGTCACGATAAGCTGCACCCGCTCCGGAGAAAATCCTTCCGCGATCAGCAATGGTTTCGCGATGCGCGCGGAGAGTTTGGCATGCGACAGGCCTTCCGCCCGTTCCAGCCCGCGCCCCACGTCGTGCAGCCACGCCGCCGTTTCCAGCGCCTCGTTATCCACCTCCGGGTAGGCGCGGGCGAGGGTGAGCGCGTTAGCCACCACGCGCACGGTATGATCGGTGCGATGACAGCCATTGGCGTCGTGCAGATATTGTTCGGCCATGGCACGCAATCTCGCGCGGAATTCGGTATGCATCACGCCTCTTCTTCCGCTTTCGCGCGCCTATTTCCTGCCGGCGGCAGGTATTGCGACAGGTGGAAACGAATAATATGGGAACAAACCGCTTGAGGGGAGACCGTCGGAGATGCCTGATCGTCTGGAAACCCTGTTTGCTATGCAACAACGCTTGAACTGTCGCGTCGGCGTCGATACCGCGCAGATGACTGACGAAGAACGCGTGCACTGGGTATTGAATTATTGCCGTGCCATGAGCCAGGAAATTGCCGAACTCACCGACAGTGTGCCGTGGAAGTGGTGGGCGAAATACCAGACGTTTGACCAGCAAAACTGCTGCGTTGAAGTGGTCGATATGTTACACTTTCTCATCTCACTGGCACAGGTGCTGGGCATGTCCGCCGATGACGTATTCAACGCCTATGTCAAGAAGAACGAAGTCAACTTCCAGCGTCAGGAGAGCGGCTACGCGGTGAAGGACGAAGAAGACAGCCGGCACATCTGACGATTGCGGCGTGTGAATGTCTATTATCGGACAGTCCGGCGTGCTCACACGCCCAATTATTTCAGCATGCCACCGGCAACTGATTTTCGCGTGTTCATGCCGATGTCATGGTTGGTGGGAACATCCTGGCGCATAAGCGCGTCTAATATCCTGGAGGTAACATGATGCTGTATCTACGCTGTTTTGTCGCGCTGGCATGCTGCCTGGCCTGGTCGCTGGGGGCAGGGGCGATGATGGCCGCGATCACCGATGAGGAGTTGGTCGGCACGTCCGACCTGATCGTAGTGGGGACGGTCGTGGATGAAGTACGCCAACCACAGACCGGTGACTGGAACGACGGGCAGACAACGATCAAGGTCGAACGGGTGCTGAAGGGCACCGCGGACGCCACCCTGGTGCTTCGCCACCGCATGCCGCCCATGCCGCCGCAGGGTATGATAATCATGGATCATGGCGGTTTTATATTGGCACAGAATTCGCGCTGGCTCTTCTATCTGCAGCGGTATCAGTATGGCTATCAGATTACCGCCGGGCCGATGGGTCGCCGGGCACCGGACGATGCGGAGAAGATCGCCCAAATGATCGCAGCCTTTCCGGTGACGGTGAAGCTGGGTACGGTCAGCCCACTGTATTTCGACCGGCCAACCACCGTGCCGGTCAGCATGACCAATCGCGGCGCCACGGTGTTGCAGTGCAGCCTCGTTACACTGGAAGGTTTCTACTTCTCATCCCGCCTCGGGACGCAGATAAACTTCGCGCTGAAGCAAGCCGCCAACATGCCGGCCGGCGAAAATCCCCAGGCGGTCATGCTGGAACCCGGCAAGACGAAAGACGTGACTATCGTCATCGCCGCGTTGAAGTCGCAGAACTGGGATTTCCTCACCCCGGAGACCTACTTGCTGACGCCGGTCACCGTGCGCGCGCGCATCTTCATTGCCCCACCGGCGCAACCGGTACAGCGCGTTGGGACCGGGGGGAATGGCTACTATGCCGCGTCGGCGTGGGTGAACACGTGGGTAGGTTTCCCACCGCCCGGTGAGTAGATGTCGCGGATTGTCGCGTTGCGGCTTGTTTGCGCTGCCAGTGCCTGGTATGGTGGTTGAGGGCAGGAGTGTAGCGTGACACTTCACCCGGTGCCTCTCGCGGGATGATCAGCAGCATGCCAGCATCTCCCACCCCAGTTCCTCGCGCAGGCGGATGAGCGCCAGGTCTTTGCCTTTGCACTCGGCCATCACGTCCACGGTGAGATGCGCGAGTTGCGCGCGGAAGGTGTGGAAGTCGGCGGCGTCCAGCCAGTAGGCATGGGCGCCGGGGCGTTTGTGGGGATCCTGGCTGCTGAAATGCACCTTGGGGAGGCCGTCCTCCACACGCCAAGTGGACGCCACCTCCGCCATGATCTCCGCCACCGGGCGGTCAGCCCACCCGCCGGGCAACGCGTGGTGATGCAGCCAATCGAACACCATGGGCACGCCCAGCCGTCGGCAGACGGGCAGCAATTCCTCCGCGCTGAAGATTTTATCGTCATTCTCGAATACCAATCGCCGGCGCACCTGCTCCGGTACGCGCGGCCAGTTCGCTTCCAATCGTGCCAGCGCCGTTGCCCGGTCGGGTTTGCCCGCGCCGCCATGGACGACCAGCTTGTGCGTGCCGTTCAGTTCCATCGCGTCCAGCACGCGACAAGTGGCGGTCACATCCGCCAGCGCCGCCTTCACCACCGCCGGGTTCTCCGAGTTCAGCACGGTGTATTGCCCCGGATGCATGCTCACGCGCAGGCAATGTGCCCGGATATAGTCGCCGTTGGCGCGCAGCAGCGGGGCGAACTCTTCCCACCAGCGCAGCGTGTTCACCGGGTGCGAGGTAAAGGGGATAATGCCCTGGTTAATGCGGAACAGGCAGAAATGCTGCTCGCTGTTATAAGCGAGAATCGCGAGCAGATCGGTGAGATTGGCCCGGATCAATTCACGCAGCCGGTCGGGTGCCGCATTGGCCAGCCGCACCGTCCGCGTGATAGACCGCCGCGTCAGTCCCAGGCAGATCCCGGCATAGCCGATGGCATGAATCATGTCGCAGGATTACCCGGACAATACGGGCGGTGAAACCAGAAAGCGCGGGCGCCCTCGCCCGCGCTCCCAGGCATTATTCTACCGCCATCCGGCCTTCTAAATCGTCGATATACTGGCGGGCGCTGCGGCCTGAGCGGCCGGAGTACGACATCGCCCAGCGCAGGGCATCGCGTTCGAGGTCGGCGGGATCGACGCGCAAGCCGCGAATAGCGGCCAGGTGGCGAACGATGTGCAGGTAGGTTTGCTGGTCGATTTTATAAAATCCCAACCGCAGGCCGAAGCGGTCTGCCAGCGACAGTTGTTCCTCGATGGCTTCGTTGGGATGCGCTTCGTCACCGTTCACCATCACCTGGCGGTCGGCCATGCGTTCCGGGATGAGGTGGCGCCGGTTGGAGGTGGCATAAATGCGCAGGTTGGGTGGTTGCGCGTGCAGGCCGCCTTCCAGCATCGCCTTTAACTCTTTGTATTCCGCGTCGTCGGCTTCGAAGGAGAGGTCATCGCAGAAAAGGATGAATTTTTCCGGACGGTCCCACAGGCGGTCGATGATATCCGGCAAATCGAGCAGATCCTGGCGATGCACCTGGATCAGCCGCAAGCCGTCGCCGGCGAATTCGTGCAGCAGCGCCTTCACCGCGGAGGATTTGCCGGTGCCGCGATCGCCCCACAGCAGCACGTGGTTGGCCGGCGCGCCGTGGAGCAGTTGGCGCGTGTTGCGTACCAGCTTGCCCAACTGCGCCTCGATGCCCAGCAGATCCCGCAGGCGGATGTTGTCCACGTGGCGCACCGGGCGAAAGCGCCCGACACCGTCGCGGCGCTGCCAGATAAAGGCCGTGGCTTCAGTGAACGCGTCCTCCACGCCTGGCGGGACGTGCACATCCAGCAACCGTTCGGCCTTTTCCAGCAAGCGCGTCAGGTCAGGCAACAACTCGGCGAAGGTGGGAGGCGTGGTATCGGTAGACATGATTGGCAACACTCGGCATGCGTGAGAATGGTTACTCGTATTGTAGCACCTGTGCCCGGAGTGGCACAAACCCGCACCGGCGCATTCCCTGTCCGACACGCTGTTCGCCCGGATTGAATCCGACTTTTACCTGCAAACCGATGATCAACCGCCGGATGGGGTGGGCAATCGTCCACCCGATGCAACAGGTGCAGTTATGACGGGTTGCTATATTTCACCGGTAACGGTAGAATTTGCAGCGTTGCGTGCCATACTGTTTGAAACATTCCCGGTCGGGAAAGGGATAGGATGCAGATAGTGTTGATGGTGTGTGATTGTAGTCGTAGGAGGCGTGTCTGATGGTATATCGTGATTTACCCCGTATTCCGCAAGATCGGAAAGGTCTGTGGGTTACGCTGGCGCTCGTCGCGCTGGTGCTGCTGATCGTCCTCCCGCGCCTCTCGCAATGGGTGACGGATTTCCTCTGGTATCGTGAAATGGCACGGACCGACGTCTACTGGGTGATGTTCTGGGGTCGCTGGGTACTTGGGGGCGCCATCGGCACGTTTTTCTTCGTTATCGCTTTCGCCAACGTCTGGATCGCGCTGCGGCAAACGTCCAACACCGCCTGGTATACATTGAGCGAAAGGCTGCGCGAACGTACAATCGATATCGTCGACCGCACGCTGCGCCGGCTCATCTTCTGGGGCTGCGGATTGCTCACCTTCCTCTTTGCACTCGGCGTGGGGCGCGCGGCGGCGGATTATTGGCCGCAGTTTCTGCTCTTTTCCACCGGACAGCAGGTCGGCACCACCGATCCCATCTTCCACCGCGACATTGGGTTCTACCTCTTCCACTTGCCGGCGTGGGAGCTGCTGAACCAGTGGCTGTTCTCCACGCTGCTGCTGGCGCTGGCGATGACGGCCGTTGTCTACATGACCACGCGCGGGCTGCGCACATTGCGCAGGGGCCGAAGCGCGTCCATTAACACTGAGGTGCTCCACCTGTCCGTGTTGCTGGCACTGGTCTTCCTCAGCAAAGCGCTGGGTTATTATCTTGGGCGCTTCAGCGTGCTCTACTCGAATAACAGCCTCTTCGTCGGCGCCGGGTATACCGATGTCAACGCGCGCCTGCCGGCGCTGTGGTTCATGTTCGGCGTAGCCATCGCGGCGGCGCTGGTGGTGCTGATCAACCTGAAACGGTGGAACTTTAAAACGCTGCTCATCACACTGGGCTGCTGGATAGCCATTTCAGTGGTGGCACTGGGCATCTATCCCGCATTAGTGCAGCGGTTCCGCGTGGCGCCTAACGAACTGGCGCTGGAAGCGCCCTACTTGAAAAACCACATCGCGCTGACGCGGCAAGCCTATGATCTGAATAAGGTACGCTCGCTGGCATTCGACCCGGATCAGCAGGTGAGCACGGCATCGCTGGCGTCGTCGCCCCACACGGTGCAGAATATCCGCCTGTGGGATCAGCGCCCATTGCTGACTACCCTTCAGCAACTCCAGGGATTGCGTTCCTATTACCAGATCGCGAATGTGGATATCGACCGCTACCGGTTGAACGGGCAGTTGCGTCAGGTGATGCTGGCGGCGCGCGAAATGAATATGAGCCAGATTCCCGGCACGCAGCGCTGGATCAATCGCCACCTGGTCTACACCCATGGGTATGGGGTGGTGATGTCGCCAGTGAACACCTTCGACCCCGCCAAAGGCGAACCGCTCTTCCTGATGAAGGATATCCCGCCGAAGTCCACGGTGCCCGGATTGCACGTCAAGCGCCCGGAGATCTATTTCGGCGAGTTGAACAGCGATTATGCGGTCGTGCGCAGTAACCAGCAGGAATTCGACTACCCGCGCGGTGAGGGATCGAACGAATACAGCACCTACCAGGGACCGGCCGGCATCGGACTGAAGAATCCGCTGGTGCGCTGGTTGATGGCGATGCGCTTCGGTTCACTCGACCTGATGGTATCCAGTTACATCACCCCGGAGAGCCGCATCCTGATGCGCCGTCAGATCGCCGACCGCGCACAGGCGGTGGCACCGTTCCTGTTCTTCGATCGCGATCCGTATATCGTGGTGGGCGATGACGGGCATCTGTACTGGATCATGGATGCGTATACGCGCAGCCTGCGCTATCCCTATGCACAATATACCGACCTGGAGATCAGCGGCGAGAAAAAAATTCGCTCCAATTACGTTCGCAATGCGGTGAAGGTCGTCATCGACGCCTACGGTGGCGGCACCAGGTTGTACGTGACCAACGAAAACGAACCATTCATCCGCGCCTGGCGCACGGTGTTTCCGCGGCTGTTCGCTCCGTTGTCGTCAATGCCGGCTGGATTACAGCAGCACGTGCGCGTGCCGGAAGGCATGTTCAACGCGCTGTCCGAGGTGTATCGCCGGTATCATATGACGAACCTGAATGAATTCTACAGTCAGGAAGACCTGTGGGAGATTCCCCGGGAGGATATCGGTGATTCCGTGCCCAGCATACCGGGGGCGCCCGTGGCGCCGATGTCGGCGTATTATATCGCGATGAGCCTGCCCGGCAGCAGCGAGCCGGAGTATCTACTCATTCGTCCCTACACGCCGACGGGCAAACAGAACATGGTCGCCTGGTTGAGCGCGCGCAACGACCCTGACCATCTGGGCGAGATGATGGTGTACAACTTCCCGAAGCAGAGCATGGTGTTCGGGCCGGAGCAGATCGCCGCGCGCATCGAACAAATGCCGGAGATCAGTCAGGCCTTTTCGTTGTGGCGCCAATCGGGATCCAAGGTCGAGAAAGGCAACCTGCTGGTCATTCCGCTCGGGCAGACGGTGCTCTACGCCCAGCCAATTTATCTGAAGGCGGAAAAATCGCAGATTCCTGAGTTGAAGCGCGTGATCGTAGCCGACCAGGGTCAGGTGGTGATGCGCCAGACGCTGGAGGAAGCGCTGATCGCGCTGACCGGCCATGCTGTGCCGACCGCGACGGCGATGACCGAAACGTCGGGTGCTCCAGCATCGCCAACGCCGTCTCCCGCGCAAAAAGCGCTGGCGCAATCCGCGCTGGAGCACCTGAAGAAAGCCCAGGCTGCACAGAAACAAGGCGACTGGGCAACCTATGGCACTGAAATCGAACTGGTGCGACAGAACCTGGAATCGTTGAATACAAAATAGCTATCCCCGCGCTTTTGTCCCGAAGGGATACGCGATGATGAGCCGCCTGTAATGTCGCCCACGCGGTGCACTGCCTATGCCGTTCTCTCGTTACACTGATGTCAGGGGGAACGGCATGGGCTCTTTTTATGCGAACTTGCACCTGCGTACCACCGAGCGCGAACTGGTGGAACAGGCCTGGACGAGCTACTGGGATGAACGCCACGAGACCTCGTGGGCATGGGTGACGCCGCCGTATCACGGGTGGATCACCGTGTTCGACTGGAACGCCGACGCGGGCGATATGGACGTGTTAAATGATATGTCGATGCACCTCACGCGTGCGTTGGGGTGCGTGGGCATCGCCTTTAAGGTGCAGGATAGCGCGCTGGCGGAATACTGGCTGTATAACCTTGGCGCCGAAGTTGATTACTATACTTCGAACTCGGAATATTTCGCTGCTTACGCACAACCGCCGAATACCACGCCGGAAGAAGGCATCTTCACCGGCTACGGCCCCGACTCGCACGCCGGTTATGCGACGGAAGAAGATCAGTCGGACGGCGGTAATACCGATTTGCTGAAATCACTCACCCGCACGCCGGTGAGCGAGATGGAACTGGAGGCGATCCTGCGCACCCCGAGCTATATCGCCGATGATATTCTCACCGCGTTAGCCTCCGCCATCGGGCTTCACGCTAGCTGGGCAGCGCTGGGGTATCACTATATTGCCACCGACAGCGACACCGTATTGGGAAAAGATGCCTTCCACCACCTGCCGGCCAGCGAGCCGCCCAACCTGGTCCGCGGTGAAGTGCATGATTGATGCCAGCAGGAACCTTGTCCCGCTGGGCGAAGTATAAGCAGCAGTCAATTATTCCGGAGAACGAGGCTGCACTGAGTTGTTCCGGTGCTTGAGAAGGGAGTCTGATCAACCACAATACCTTGCTCGCGTATCAATACCTCATTACCTTCATTGCGCTAACTCACGGCAACACCGAAGGCGGAGGAATTTGGGCTGCACTCGATCATGTGCAGGAGCGAGAACGGCAGCGGGAACACCTCCGGGCACCGAAGGAGCAGTATGCTGACCCAACTGATTAGCTGGCCCGCGCCCGCGGGTGAAGTGCCTTCGCCCGATTATTCGCTCACGGTGGACGGCAGCCCGGTGTTCGTTTATCAGGCGCGGGTGCGCGCGGAGATATTGGAGCATGAAGGGCTGTGGACGCATACGCCGGATTGCCCGGGTGAACGCGCGTCATTTGCGATGTTCGACATGGCCGGGCCGGTTACGGTGAGCGTGCGCCCGTCACGACCGTTCATCACCGCCACGGTGCTCCCTGCGCGGGCGGAGATCGCGCCCGTGCTGGAGGACGGTGTGGTGCGCTTCACCCTCGACCAACCGCGGCACCTGACGCTGCTGCTGGATGGCAGCGACACCCAGCCGCTGCACCTGTTTATCGGAGCGCCGGAGACCGATATCCCCGCGCCTGACGATCCCGACGTGATCTATTTCGGCCCCGGCGTGCACGAAGTCGAGTCGTTGCGCATTCGCGACGGGCAGACCGTCTACCTGGCCGGCGGCGCGGTGGTGAAGGCGGTGCTGAAACCGGGCGAGACAGGAACCTACAATGAGAAGTGGAAAGTCACCTTCTTCTCCGGCGTAGTGCTGGACGTGACGGGGGTGCACGATGTGCGCATTGCCGGGCGCGGCATCCTGGACGGCAGCCTGATACCGCATCCCGGTCGCAAGCTGATCCGCGTGGCCGACGCGCATGGTATCCGCCTCGGTGGTATCGTGCTGCGCGACGCACCCAATTGGAATGTTATCATCTCCGGCTCACACGACGTCGAAGTAGACGATTTGCGCATCATCAGCGGGCGGTTGAATAGCGACGGCATCAACAGCGTCAACAGTCAGCGAATCCGCATCCGGCGCTGTTTCGTGCGCAACCACGACGACAGCATTGTGGTGAAGACTGTACAACCGGAACTGCCGGCCGCGGATGTCCGGGTGGAAGACTGCCAACTCTGGGACGACTGGGGTTACGCGATGGGCGTTACTTACGAGACGCGCGCGACGGTGAACCGGGTAAGCTATCACCGGTGCGACGTGCTGTTCGTGCGCCATTGGTGCATGGGCGTGCGCGTGTCCGACAGTGCCACTATCAGTGACGTCAGCTTTCATGAGATCGGCATCGCCGATTTTTCCGTCTACGGCAGGCTGGGCGGCGCGCGCAATGCATTGAGCACCGAGCCGCTGCTGCTGTACCTGTCCATCGTCCAGGATTGCTGGGGTCATGACGAGCAGCGCGGACGCATTCGCAACGTCACCCTTGACGGGGTGACCATCGACAGCGACTACCTGCCGCCGTCGTTGCTCGAAGGCTTCGACGATGAACACGACATACGCGGCATCACCTTGCGCAACGTGCGCCTGCGCCACCAATCGGCCATCGTTGATGCCGACGCACTGAAATTGCGGTGCGGACAGTTTGTGCGTGATTTGGTGATTGAGGAATGACAGCCGCCGGTCACCCTGTGGAACAGTGGGAGCGTCCGGTTAAAACCGATCAGTCCATTATAAAGAAACACCAGAAGGAAGCAACGCGATGATTCGACTTGAAGATGATATCCTGGTACTCGACCGGACGCAGGACGGCGATGATATTTTGCCGTTGGTGCACACGGGCAAGGGTGGACGCGGGGGCGGATGGTTCATCGACCTCGGCATCGACAATCAGGAGGTGATGCATCGCCTGATCGACGCCGAAATCACCGATGACGAATTGGTCATTCGCTACATCACCCGCGATGGCCGGCCGGTCGATGCAACGGCACATATCGAGGAACTGGTCTCCGGTCCAGAGGGTGATCTGTGCCGGCTGCGCGGCACCGGCACCCCCCCCGCCGCCTTTCTCGCCGACGAACCGCGAGCGATTTAACCCCATTGCAACGAATGGACGTTTCCGTTATCATGTCCTGCGACTGCCGCCGTATTCCCCATAACTGGCGCGCGCAGAGGAGATACCACATGCAGAAGATTGTGAATGAGTTGGCTATCAATGGCGGACCCAAGGCGTTTCCGGGCATGACCGGAACTCCTGAGCCGAAGATAGGCGTAGAGGAGTTTTTCTCTGTCGTCGAACGTTTCGGATTCAAACCGGAAGCGTTGGCACGCATCAAAACGGCAGTCAGCAATGATGATTTCATCGGCGGCGGTCCCAACCTTGCCCGTTATATTACCGCGTTCCCGCCGGAGACCAAGGGTGATGCGTACGAAGCACTGGCGCGTGAGAAGTTCGGGGTGCGGTTCGCGCTGGGCACCAGCAGCGGCACCGGCGCCTTACACAGCGCGTTTGTCGCCGTCGGCGTCGGTCCAGGCACCGAGGTGATCGTGCCGGGGCTGGGTTTCTCTGCCACCGCATCAGCGGTGATATTGGCGGGCGGCGTGCCGGTGTTTTGCGATGTGGATACCTCGCTGTTGCTCGATCCGACGAAAATCGAGGCGTGCATCACCCCACGCACGGTGGCGGTGGCGCCGACGCATCACTGGGGCAACGTGTGCGATCTGGCGCCCATCATGGCGATCGCGCGCAAACATCACCTGAAGGTGATTGAAGACTGCGCGCAGGCCCCCGGCGGCCGGTATCACGGGCAATATGTCGGCACCATCGGCGACATCGGTTGCTTCAGCATCTCCGCATATAAAATTATCGGTGGTGCTGAAGGCGGCATGGTGATTACCAACGATCAACGGCTGTTCGACCGCGTGTGCCAGCTTGCCGAGGCGGGCGGTTTGTGGCGTCCCGACCGTTTCGCCGCTCCGCGTTACGACGGCGAGTTGTTCCCCGGCACCAACTATCGCCTGAACGAACTGGAAGCGGCTATCGACATGATTCAACTGGGCAAGGTCGACGATTACTGCACCCGCTATCGGCATGTCAGCCGCCGCGTGCGCGAGCAATTGCTGGCGTGCCGCGAAATCACTCCGCAGGCGATACCCGATCCCGATGGCTACATCGGCTACCAGTTGCGTTTCTTCCCGGCAACCTATGCCCTCAGTCAACAGATCGCGACGGCGCTGCAGGCCGAAGGTATCAGCGCCAGAACGCGCGGCGACGGTCACGCCCCCGACTGGCACGTCGCCAATTGTATGTTCCCGATCATCCTCAAAACCGGCCACATCCCCGGCGGCTCGGTCTTCGATGATCCGCGATACCTGACCAAAGGCGGACAAGTCAGTTATGACAATATTTGCCCCGTCGCTCGCGACCTCTACGCGCGCGAGGTGACGGTCGAATTCGATCAGTGGTACAGCGATGAGGATTGCGATAATATCGCCGCCGGCCTGAACAAGGTACTTGCCGCTTACTGCACGCCCGACCCGGGCGCGGCAAAGTGGATCTAACGGGGGCGATGCGCAAAGGTGGCGCGGCTGGTTTGTCATGCTTACCACGGATGCGCCCGAGCTTCCAGATAAGCATCGCTTTCGCATCTGAACAAAAGGACGTAACAGAGATTGTTGTCTGTTACGTCCTTTGTTTTATGCTCGACGAAGACTCGCGTCTGAAAGCTCGAGCGCACCTGTGGTGAGCGTGCAAACCAGCCACGCCGTCCTCCTCGTGATCTTACACGATCTCGGTCAACTCCAGATCGAAGATGAGCGTTTTGCCGGCCAGCGGGTGGTTTGCGTCGAGGGTAACCTGGCTGTCCGTCACTTCGGTGACGGTGACCGCGACGGGGTGTCCATCCTGCGTGCGCAGGTGCAGTTGCTCACCCACCGTCAACGGCATCTCCGGTGGGAATTTTTCGCGTTCGAATACGGCGATCATATCGGCACGCTGGGGGCCGTATGCCTGCTCGGGCGGAATGGTGACGGTTTTCGTCTCGCCGGTTTCCATGCCGGTGACGCCGTTTTCGAAGCCGGCGATCACTTGGTGCGCGCCAAGGGTGAACTCCAGCGGCTCGCGTCCCGCGGAACTGTCGAACGTGGAACCGTCCTCCAGACGGCCGGTGTAGTGCACGCGCACGGTGTCGCCGGTAGTGGCCTGCGCCATAATCTACTCCTTATCGCATGCACGACTCCCGGCAACGCCGGCAATATTGCATGAGTTTTTGATGGCCTATCATACACGAGTCGCTTGTATTGCGAAAGTAGGTCGGCATGCGTATTTGACGGATTCAGGCTGTCCTGATGTCAGTGGTAAACAACGGGCGCCGGTCATCGTCATGACCGGCGCCGGATTTTCCTCGCGTTGCGTCCTGGCTACAACTTCAGATCGATGATCGCCGAGACGCCGACCCCGTTGACGCGGGCGAGTTTACTTCCGGGCATTTTGGTGCTGATGGGCACCAGCATGGTGCCGGCGAATTTGTTCAGCACCGCATCGACCGCCGCCACCGCCTGTACGCGCCGCACCAGCGACGGTACGCCGATCACCTGCACAGCGCCGATGTAGGCGCCCTGGCCCATGGAGAAGATGGGTACGACCTTTGTCGCACCCTGCTGTTCGGCTTTGCGCTGCCGCAGCAGGTCGTTGATGAAGTTGTCCATTTTATCGCCGAGTTGATTGACCACCAGCAGCGCGCCGCCGACTTTCAATACGTCGGTGGTGGTGATGGGTCGAGCCTGAGCGATGAAGGTGCCGGTGAGCAGGCTGCCCGCGAGCAGCGCCACGATCAGCACGCCGGTATGTTTCCACAAGCGCCATTGTCGCATGTCAGTCTCCCTTCCGTTTCTCATCGTTGCCGCGGCCCTGCCGGCCATGTTTATTGTGTCGTCCATGCCAACCGTTGTCGTGATGCACGTTGCCGCGCGGCGTAACGGTCGGCGTGTTTGCGGGGCAGGTGTTCGGTGGGGGAGATGCCTGCTGTGCTTTTTTGTGTGGGGTGAAGTCGATTAGTTGGTACTGTACCACCGCCGTCACCGCGGTCTGTTGCACGCGGCGCAGGCTGGTCAGGCTGTACGACGGCACCAGGATTTTCGCTCGCACGCCTTTGTATTCGGCGTCGAGTTGCAGCACGGCCTGCACCCGGGTCGTTTGCGATGCCGGTCCGCTCACCTGCGCCATTCCCAGGCGCAGTCCCGGTGTGCCGACGCTCAGGATCGGCACGATCTTCGTGCCTGTCTTCGGGGGGGTGCGTTGCGTTACGCGCGCGCGGTGAACGCTGCGCGCCGGCTTCGATGCCGCTTGCGCATAATGCAGGCTGCTTGCCAGCAGCACCGCACCCAGCGCCAGTGCCGGCACGATCCACCATTTCCTCCGCAATTGCATGGCATTGCCTCCTTGTGAGAGAGTTACTCTTCGGTTGCCGCCACGCCCGGGGGAAGGGTGGGGGATGAACACACATACGCTCAACCCATCTCTGCTATTGTCAGTATGCTCAATTCGGGTGTTATACAAACGGTTAACTCAATTAAATTGTATAATTATAAATAACAACAGAAGTATCAGTGTCGCGGTTGCGTTATCAATGATACGGATAATTGACACGGAAGTTGCATATCCATCGCGTGAAATCGCAATGCGATGGCCGTTCATCGAACAGGACCAGGCGCATCGCAAGCAGGAGTGAGAAGCAGAGCGTACACGATATTTGTGCACCTTTCCGCGTCGGGGAAGGCGGAAAGGATTTTGGAATAATTACCGCTTCCGGTTCCTATTGATGCACCATCTCGGCGGCGAGGCGTCCGGCGGCGGCAGCGATCTGGTATGATAAAGGATTCGCAGCGTAAGTTGTGCCCGGGGCGTGCAGCGGGATGCCGTTTTCCCGGCAATAATCGAGTCCGGGCGCGGCGTCGGCGTAGTGCGGGGTATGGCGCCGCAGAGTATCCTGATCCAGTTGCGCGCGCAGCAGCTCGCATTGATCCGGCGGCAGCAACGGCAGTGCCAGTACCGCATCCGCCAGCGCTAACCGCCCCAGCGCGATCAGGCTGTCGCGGTCAAGCCCAACCTGTCCGTCCGCGCCGGAGAAATCGCCGCGGGGTGCGGCGATGGGATGACCGTCCAGTGCCGCGACGGCGTTAATCGCCATTGCCAACCCGGTGGCGGCGCTGCTGAAGGGCGCGGCATCACGGGACACATCCGGACCCGGTCCGATTAGGATCACCTGCGCGGCAACCACCGCATCGGCAGCGAGTAGTCCGGTGTACAGGTCCGGTGTTTCCAGCGTGCCCCCAAAGGCCTGGCCGGTCGTGATATCCGCATCCACCAGGCGCACGTCCGCCAGCCGGCAAGCCTGACCCCCGGCGAAAAACGGCAACGCGCCGGCGTCAGTCATCACCAACACGACACGCAGCCCGGCATGCACCGCTTTCACGCCTCCGGCGGCGGCCGCCAGTTGTTCGTGCCCGCTCAGGCACACCACCGGCGTTCCCCGCAGACGCTCCGTCGCCGTCATGCGCACATGGTGCGGACTGGCCGCTTCTCCGACCGTCAGCACGCGCAACTGCAACGGCGTGCCGCGCAGCTTGAGCGTTCGCCCATCCTCACCCGTCACCCGTTCCGGCAACAGCGGTCCACCGATATCCGCGAGAGCGATGACCACCGGCAGCGCGCCGGTGGGCAAACCGAGTTCCGCCGCGGTGGTGTTCAGCATGACCCGCGCACCCGGCATACCCGGTCCGACCAACTGCGGATAGAGGATGGCCTCCACGGCTACCCGGTCGACGTAGACAACCCACAACTCAATTCCCTCGTGTGTGGCGAGCTTGCGCTCCAGCACTCCCCGTCGCGCAATCAGCGTCATCGGCATTCCGGCTCTCCGTTTCCTGACAGGCATGGCACCATAGCGGCACGCAGGCACTGCGAGCAGCTTCCGTGGTGTCCCTGTGCCTCTGTGGTTGCTATCTCATTATGCATTTTCTCTGTTTATCCGGTGTCGCGGATTGCGGACGCGCGTGTTATGGTACAATACGGTCATGCCGACTGCGTATACTCCGGGGTTGCTGGTCACCCCCCATACTCTGATTCATAAGGTGCGGCGTTTGCCGCTCAAAGGCGAGGTGCTGGTGCAGGCGGGGCAGCGCGTGGACGCCGATACGGTGGTGGCGCGCGCGTTGTTGCCGGGCAACATTCAGGCAATACGCGCCGCGGAAAAGCTGGGCGTGACGCCGGCGGAAGCGGTGCAACTGCTGAAGAAGCAGGCGGGCGATACCGTCGCGGTCGACGAACTGCTGGCGGAGACAAAAGGCCTGTTCGGATTGTTCGGCGTGAAGCTGCACGCGCCGGTCGGCGGGATAATCGAGTATATCAGCCCGCTCACCGGCACGCTGGGCGTGCGCGAGCCGCCGGTGCCGCTCGATTTGCTGGCCTATATCGCCGGCACGGTAGACACGGTGATGCCCGGCGATGGCGTGACGGTAACAACCGAAGGCGCGCTGGTACAGGGGATTTTCGGCGTGGGCGGCGAGCGCCGCGGCGTGCTGAAGACCGTGGCGGACGGTCCCGACGCGCCATTGGATGAGCGTCGCCTGGGTCCGGAGTGCGCGGGAGGCGTGCTGTTGGGCGGCGCCACCACCAATATGGCGCAGATTCGCAAAGCGGCGGACTGCGGCGCGGTGGCGCTCATCGTGGGCGCCGTCAGCGACGCCGTGCTGCGCGCTTACCTCGGCTACGACATCGGGGTTGCCATTACCGGCCAGGAAGATGTGCCGCTGACGCTGATTCTCACCGAGGGCTTCGGCCGGCTTGCCATGGCAACGCGCACGTTCGAACTGTTGCATTCCCTGCAAGGACAGACCGCATCCGTCAATGGCGCTACCCAGATTCGCGCCGGCGTCATCCGTCCGGAAATTATCGTCCCCGGTCATGCCGCCGTCGATGCGCCTGCCGCCGGTAACAGCGAGCTGGTCACCGGCGTACGCGTGCGGCTGATTCGCGAACCGTATTTCGGCCAGTTCGCCACCGTCGCCGCTCTCCCACCCGAACTGCATAAAATCGAAACGGAGGCCATGGTCCGGGTGGTGGAAGTGCGGCTGGACGACGGCGAGACTACGCTGGTGCCGCGTGCCAACGTGGAGATTATCCAGGAATGAAGCGGGAGCGGGTCAGGAGTCGGGATGGTCGGTGTTGAGGCATGCTGACCGATACGCATTGCCATCTGAATAGTCCGCTCTTCACCGGACGGGTGGGGGAGGTGCTCGATCGCGCCGCCGACGTTGGGGTGACGGAGGTGGTGACGCCGGGGTGGGACGCGCAGAGTTCCTTTCGCGCGCTGGCGATGGCTGCCGGTTACCCCGCCATTCGCCCCGCCGTCGGATTGCATCCGTGGTTCGTCAACACGGAGAGCAACCTCGACTGGTTGCCGCGCCTGCTCGACGACCCGCGGCTGGTCGCCATCGGCGAGATCGGGCTGGACGGCGCAGTGGATACCGATGCCGCACGGCAGGAAGACGTGTTTCGCGCGCAACTCGCGTTCGCCGCCGAGCGCGACCTGCCGGTACTGCTGCACTGCCGCCGTCGCTGGGACCGCCTGCTCGCCTGCCTGCGCGAGGGTCCGCCGGTGCGCGGGGTGGTGCACGCCTTCTCCGGCAGTCGGGAAATCCTGCGCGACTGCTTGGCGCTGGGGCTGTATCTCGGCTTCGCCGGCATGGTCACCCGCCCCAACGCGCGCCGCGCCCACGAAGCCGCCGCCGTCGTCCCCGCCGACCGCCTGCTGCTGGAAACCGACGCCCCCTACATGGCCCTCGACGGCATCCCCGCCGACTGCGCCGAACCCGCCCACCTCCCCCGCGTGCTCCGCTGCATCGCCGAACTGCGCGGCGAGAAGCCGCGGGAGTTGGCGATGCAGGTTGAACTGAATGTGCGAAGCCTGTTCACACGATAGGGACACCCGTACGCGGTAATTCTCAAAATATTCCGTACTGTGTTATCTGTCGTGCGTCTGCCATGGCGCTCCTGTCCCGAACAAAGCACCCGTCGCAATGGAGGTCACGAGACGCCTGTGCCACGCACGCTGCGGAATGTTGTGATCCCGTAATATTGTGCAAAGAAGGCAATTCACTCCTTTTTCCACCTCCGCCCATCGCGTTGGATCAGTTCATCCGCGGCTTGCGGGCCCCAGCTTGCGGGGGCGTAGTTGGGGAAGTCGGTAGGCGGGTGGGTATCCCAGTAGCGCAGGAGCGGCTCGACGATCTGCCATTGCGTTTCCACCGCGTCGCTGCGCACGAAAAGGGTCTGGTCGCCTTGCAGCACGTTGATGAGCAGACGTTCGTAGGCTTCGAACGCGGTGCCGTATTTGCAGTGGTAACAGAAGTCCATCTCCACCGGGTGTACGTCCGGGCGCATGCCGGGCGCTTTGACCATCACCGTCAGCGTGATCGCCTCGTTCGGTTGAATGCGCAGCACGAGCGCGTTGGGCGCGAGTTGGCGGCACACCTCGGGGTCGTTGAACAGGCAGGAGGAAACGTCGCGGAACTGGATGACGATCTCAGTCAGTCGCGTCGCCAGCTTTTTCCCGGTGCGCAGGTAGAACGGCACTCCCTGCCAGCGTGCGTTGTCGATGAACAAGCGCAGTGCCGCGAAGGTGGGCGTGGCGGAGTCCGGCGCGACGTGCGGCTCGCGGCGATAACCGTCATATTGGCCGCGCACGGCGTGCCGCGGGACTTCGTCCGGTGACAGGCCGCGCACGGCGCGCAGCACGCGCGTTTTCTCGTCGCGGATCGCCTCCGCGGTAAAGGCACTCGGCGTCTCCATCGCAATGAGCGAAAGCAACTGCAGCAGGTGATTCTGCAGCACGTCGCGCACCACGCCCACCTCGTCGTAGAACGCCCCGCGCGTGCCGATGCCGAGTTGTTCGGCCATGGTGATCTGCACGTGGTCGATCTCCCGGTGGTTCCACGCCGACTCGAACAGCGTGTTGGCGAAGCGAAAGACGTGAATGTTTTGCACCGTTTCCTTCGCCAGGTAGTGATCGATGCGGTACACCTGCGATTCGTCCAGCGTGTGGGCGATCAACCGGTTCAGTTCGCGGGCTGAAGCCAGATCTTCGCCAAAGGGCTTTTCAAAGATCACCCGCGTCCACGGTGTCGCGTGCGGCTCGCTGATGATGCCGGCATCGCGCAGGTGGCGCAGCAGCATGGGCGCCACGTCGGGTGGCACCGCCAGGTAGATGACGCGGTTGCCGCCGGTGCGGTGACGGCGCTCCATCTCGTCGATGGTCCGCTTCAGGGCGATATAGGTTCCCGCCTCTTCGAACACTCCCTGAAAGTAGCGCAGCCGCTTGCTGAAGCGCGCCCATGCATTCCGCAATGGCGGACGGCGCGAATGCTGCTCCAGGTCGTGATGGACATCCTGCTGAAACTGCTCCGGGGTGAACGGCTTGCGTCCCAAGCCCAACACCGCGAAATCCCGCGGCAGCGCCCCGTCACGCAGCAGGTTGAAGAGCGCGGGCAACAGTTTGCGGCGCGACAGGTCGCCGCGCGAGCCGAAGATGATGAATAACGCCGGTTCGGGTGGAGGCTGCGGGCCGGAGTGTCGCGGATCGTGGTCAGTCATGCGATGCTTCATCCTTCCGCACGGCGTGCCCGCCGAACTCCTTGCGCAGCGCGGCAATCACTTTGGCGGAGAAGGATTCCGGCTGGCGCGAACGGAAACGCTCCAGCAGTGACAGCGTGATGATCGGGGCGGGCACGTTGAGCGCCATGGCTTCCTGCACCGTCCACCGTCCCTCGCCGGTATCTTCTACATAGCCGCGAATGGATGCCAACCGCGGATCCTCCGCGAACGCACGCTCCGCCAACTCCAGCAACCACGAGCGCACCACGCTGCCGTGGTTCCACAGGCCGGCAATCTTCTGCAGATCGAGGTCGTATTCACTGGCGTGCAATATCTCGAATCCCTCGCCGTAGGCTTGCAACATGCCATACTCGACCCCGTTGTGAATCATTTTCACGAAATGCCCGGCCCCCGCCGGCCCCACGTGCAGCCAGCCGTCGGGCGGGGCAAGCGTGGTCAGCGCCGGTGCGATGCGCGCGACCGCCTCAGGCATTCCGCCGATCATCATGCAGTAGCCGATCTGCAGGCCCCAGATGCCGCCGGAGGTGCCGGCGTCGACGAAAGCGATGCCGTGCTCCGCAAGCAGTGCTGCCCGGCGCTTGCTATCGTGATAGTTGGAATTGCCGCCGTCCACCAGCAGGTCGCCCGCCGTCAGCAGCGGTAATAAGTCGGCAATGTTCTCGTCTACGACCGGTCCCGCCGGCACCATCAGCCACACCACGCGCGGCGCCGGCAGCGCGGCCAGCAGTGCCTCGCGGGTAACGGCATATTGCCCGCCCGCCTCCTCCACCGCCTGGCGGTGTCGGCCACTGGGCGAAAAGGCCGTCACGCGGTGTCCGCCCGCCGCCAGTCGCGCCACCATGTTCAGCCCCATGCGTCCCAATCCGATAAAGCCGAGTTCCATCGCATCTCCTCTCCGGTCTGCTGTATTATCGCGCGCACCGGGGCACGAAACAAGAGGCGCGGATGAAATTGACGGCGTACGGTGGCAATGGATGCGACAAACCGCGGCGCGAGATTGTTTTGCGTTTTGGTTGACGCGCGCTTGCGATGCCGTCCGGTCCACGCGTTCATCGTCTCGCGCTTGACGCCGTGAGGCGACTTCCCTATACTATACCGGTTTGCGACCGATAGCCGCGGCATGTTCACTCCCTGCTGCGGCAGCCCATGGGCACTCTGACGTCGCGACATATTCTACATTTTCCCGCACCGCGGGAGACAAGGGAGTACCAATGGCATTGGTATCAATGAAAGAACTGCTGGAGGCCGGCGTCCATTTCGGCCACCAGACCCACCGCTGGAACCCGAAGATGAAGCGCTTTATCTATGGCGCGCGCAACGGGATCTACATCATTGACCTCCACGAAACACTGCGCCGCATGGAAGACGCGTATGCATTCCTGCGCGAAATCGCCGCCAACGGCGGCCAGGTGCTGTTCGTGGGCACGAAGAAGCAGGCGCAGGACGCGGTGTATGAAGCGGCGCAACGCTGCGGCATGCACTTTGTCATCCATCGCTGGCTGGGCGGCATGATGACCAACTTTCCCACCATCCAGCAGCGCATTCGCCGCATGCGCGAATTGCGCACGATGGCGGAAGACGGCACCTTCGAGCGCCTGCCCAAGAAAGAAGTCATCAAGCTGCGCGAACAGATGGAGAAGCTGGAACGCACGCTGTCGGGCATCGAGCACCTGCGCACCGTGCCTGACGCGCTGTTTGTGGTGGACGTGCGCAAAGAGAACATCGCCATCCTGGAAGCGCGCCGCCTGGATATCCCGGTGGTCGCCATTGTCGACACCAACTGCGATCCGGAGATGGTCGATTACGTGATCCCCGCCAACGACGACGCCATCCGTGCCATTCGCCTCATCGCGAACAAGAACGCCGATGCGATCATCGAAGGACGCCACGAATATGACGCGAAAATGAGCGAACTCTACGGCGAGCAAGGCTACACCGTCGAAATGTCACCGTTCCGCCCACTGCCCGAACAGGCGCAGGCGGAGACGGTTGAAACACTGCCGGTGGGCACCGCCGACGTGGAAGAAGTCGAGGAAGCCGCGGAGACCGCCATCACCGAGTTTGACGATTCGATCGAATTCGTTGAGGAAGAGGAGCCGATCATCACCGAGCGCGAGAAATACATCGAAGTCGCCAAAGATTACGGTATCATCGGCGAAGAAGACTGATTCGATGCCGGAGCGCGGATGGCGGAGAGCGGGATGATCCGCGCCGCCGTCCGCGTTCCGCAATTGATGTGGCAGCCGTTGCCGGCAAACGCAACGGCATGCGTATAGAGGAGGAGTGACCATGGCAGAAATTACCGCGCAAATGGTGAATGATCTGCGCCAGAAGACCGGCGCGAAAATCATGGACGCCAAACGAGCCCTGGTGGAGGCCGACGGCGATGTCGATAAGGCCGTCGCGTTATTGCGCGAAAAGGGCCAGGCGGATGCGGCGAAACGCACGCATCGCGCCACCGCGGAAGGCACCATCGCCACCGCGCAGGCCGCCGACCATACCGCCGCCGTGCTGGTCGAAGTGAATTGCGAAACTGATTTCGTGGCGAAGACCGACACCTTCAAGGCACTCTCCGCCGACATGGCCGCGTGGATGCTCACGCAGCCGGACGGCGCCGCCAACGCCGAGCACCTGCCGGAAAGCATCGAGGCCGCCTTGAAAGCCGCCATCGCGAAGACCGGCGAGAATATTCAGTTCGGTCGCGGCATCAAATTCAGCAGCGCTAACGGCGTGGTGGAAAGCTACATTCACCTCGGCGGCAAGATCGGCGTGCTGGTGCAGGTGGACGGCGCGAACACTGACACCGTACGCGCGCTGGGCAAAGACCTGGCCATGCAGGTGGCCGCGGCATCGCCGGAATACCTGACGCGCGAAGATGTGCCGCAGTCAGTCATCGACAGCGAGATGGAAATTTACCGCACGCAGGGCCGCAACGAAGGCAAGAAGGAAGAGTTCCTCGACCGCATCGCTGCCGGCCGCCTGGACAAATACTTCAAGGACAACTGTCTGGTTGAGCAACCGTTCATCAAGGATCCCGACAAGCAAGTGAAGACGCTCATCACCGAGACGGCCAAAGCCGCCGGCACCGAGTTGACTGTCAAGCGTTACGTGCGCTTCCAGCTCGGCCAGCAGTAAGATCTGGTGAATACGCCAAACAAACACCGGGGCGGCCATCTGGGCCGCCCCGGTGTTGTCGTGTATGCGGATGGTAATCTATTGCGGTATCACCGGCAACACCAGACGCGAGGGGCGGACGGCGTCGTGGTAGATTGTCTGGCGGGCGACGCGCATCTCAGTGTCGGTAGCGGGATCGTTGCCGGTGTTCAGGTTGCGGTCCCACAGCGGGAAGTTGCTGCTGGTAAGATCGAGGCGCAGGCAGTGGCCCGCCTTGAAGACGGTGCTGGTAGGCTGCAGTTCGAGGCTGAAGCGATAGATTTCGCCGGGATGCATCAACTCCGGCGCATCCCACACACCATTACGGAAACGGGCGCGCAGCACGCCTTCAGTGATATTGATCGAGCGACCGTCGGGATAGACGTCGGTGAGTCTTGCGACGAAATCGGTGTCGCACGCAGAGGAAGCGGCGTAGAGTTCGACCGTTACCGGACCGGTCACCTCGACATCTTCAGCGAACACATCGGAGGTGAACACCAGCACATCCGGACGCGCCTCGATGGCACGCTGGTCATAGGGACCGGGCAGTGCATGCTCGTACAGGCCGGGGTTATAGGGGCCGACGGAATGGTTGCCGCCCCGCGTGGGTGTCGGATTCGCCGGGTCGTAGGTATAGCCGTCCGGCGTTTCGTCGCCCGGTGCCTGTCGGGAGAGCTTGCTGCCGACACGCAGGAAGAAATCGGTATATTGCGTGCGCGCTAGCGGCCATTCGTATTCGTCGCGCCAGGTGTTGGCGCCCATCACGAACAGGCGGATAGGCGCGGGTTGCGCCTCCGCCGGCGTGCCGTCACGCAGCAGCGTGGTCAGCCAGCGATAGGAGTGATCGTTCTCCGCGACCGCCTCGGGTCCGAAGTCCACCTCGCCCAGCACGGTGCTGCTGTTGATGCCGTGCGTCCACGGCCCCATCAGCAACCGATGGCTGTCACGCAGTTCGGCGGTAGGCGCGTCCTTGCGCAGCGCCAGGTAGTTGGCGAAGGTTTCCCCCGGGTAGTTGTCATACCATCCGCCGGTGAGCAGCACCGGCACGCGATATTGCGCCGTCTGCTCGCGCACGTTGAGGCGCCGCCAGTAGTCGTCATAACGGTTATGTCGCGCGAAATCGCGATAAATCGGCAACACCCCCGCGCCGCTGGCCTCATCCAGCGTCAACAACGGCAGGTGGCGCAGCAGCGCCGGCACGTCGAAACGCGGCAGCAAGGCTGCTTGCGATACCCGCGAAGCGCACTCGAAGCACAACCAGCTCCAGCTCAGCGCCAGGCTGAACGCGCCGTCGCAGTAATAAGCATGTTTCCACCCGTCACCGCACATAAAGCGCGGATTCAACGCCTTGAGCAGTGGATGACCCGATGGCGCCAGATAGAATTGCGTGGCAGCAAGGTAGGAATCGCCGAACATGCCCACGCGCCCATCGCACCACGGCTGTGAACCCAGCCATTCCAGCGTATCGACGCCGTCGTCACCTTCAGCGATGAAGGGGTTATGCACCCCCTCCGCATCATAACGTCCACGGCAGTCCTGCACCATATAGGCGATGCCGTGTTGCGGGAAAGAGGAGTCATTGAAGAGGGTACGGTTATAGGCGGTACGCACCAGCACCACCGGAAACCGGTCGCCTTCGGCAGGCAAGTAGACGTC
This sequence comes from uncultured bacterium, assembly GCA_964472305.1. Taxonomy (GTDB): domain Bacteria; phylum Armatimonadota; class Hebobacteria; order CAIYQO01; family CAIYQO01; genus CAYYJR01. The sequence continues at coordinate 89,513 of CAYYJR010000004.1, read as the reverse complement.
GGTCGCCAGTGCGATGCCGTCGCGCATGGGGACGCGTACATTACGCAGAATGCGGGGATGGGACATGCTTCCTCCCAACGTGTGCCTCCGCATATTATACCATGCCAAACGTGATAGCGCAGTAACGGCTGCCCCCGCTAAGCATGCCCCCGCTAAGCATGACGGTGTGGGGCCGCCGCAGCCCCGTATCCGGCTGACGATCACACCGATATCATTGTCGCGCCACTTTCACAACGACAACTATTTTACACGCGCGCAACCATGTGATATAATGCCGCGGATATTCAACTGGAGGACACAGACACGTGCCATTAGCCAAAGAGCACAAGGAGACGTTGATTGCGGAGTATGGTTCGCATGAAGGTGATTCCGGATCACCGGAAGTGCAGATTGCGTTGCTTACTGCTCGTATCAATCATCTCACCGGGCACCTGAAGGTGCACAAGAAAGACCACCACTCTCGCCGAGGTCTCCTCATGATGGTTGGCCAACGCCGTCGGCTGTTGAACTACCTGACGAAGATCGACATCAGTCGGTACCGCGCCGTGATTGCCAAATTGGGCATCCGCCGCTAATACGTATCGGCACGACGCGACAATCCATGAGGAGATGACAAATGAATACAGTAGAGTTTACCTTGAACGGCAAGGTACTCAGCCTCGAGACAGGCCGTATCGCCAAACAGGCGGACGGGGCTGTCCTCGTGCGCTATGGGAACACGGTCGTGTTGGCTGCGGCTACCATGTCGAATTCCCCGCGCGAAGGGGTCGATTTCTTCCCGCTGACCGTGGACTTCGAGGAGCGCATGTATTCCGCCGGGAAAATTCCGGGGGGATTCATTAAGCGCGAAGGCCGACCGAGCGAACGCGCCATCTTGAGCGCACGCATGACCGACCGTCCGATTCGTCCGCTGTTTCCCAAACACTTCCGCAACGAAGTGCAGATCATTATCACCGTGCTGGCCACCGATCAGGAAAACCAGCCGGACGTACTCGGCACCATAGGCGCCTCGGCTGCGCTGAGCATCTCGCGCATTCCGTTCCAGGGTCCGATCGGATCCGTGCGCGTGGGTCGCATCGACGGCGAGTTCATTCTCAATCCCACCTTCTCTGAAGTGGCGAAGAGCGATCTCGACCTTATCGTTGCCGGCACGCGCGAAGGGGTGATTATGATGGAAGCCGGCGCCAAAGAAGTGCCGGAGGACGTCATGATGGAAGCCGTGGCTTTCGGTGAAGAAGGCATCCGGCAGATGATCGACTTGCAAGAACAACTGGTCGCGCAGATTCAGCCGGAAAAATTTTCAGCGCCCGAACCGCGCATCGATGAAGACCTGTATGCCGCGGTCAAGGCCTACGCCCCGCGCATCCGCGACACCATCGTCAATCCCAGCAAGCAGGCGCGTGAAAGCGCCACCCACGATCTCATCAAAGAGATCGAAAGCGAGCTGGTCGAGCGCTTCCCAGAGAGCCTGGCGGACATTCGTGGTCTTATCGAAAAGGTCGTGAAAGACACCCTGCGCACGCTTATCCTCGATGAAGACCGTCGTCCCGATGGACGCAAGTCGGACGAAATTCGCCCGATCAGCGTGGAAGTCGGCGTGCTCCCGAGCGTGCATGGCAGCGGGCTCTTCACTCGCGGACAAACCCAGGCGCTGACCGTGTTGACCCTCGGCGGCATGGGCGAGGCCCAAACGCTGGACACCATCTCTCCGGAAGAAGAGAAGCGGTTCATGCACCAGTATAACTTCCCGCCGTACAGCGTGGGCGAAGTGCGCCCCATGCGCGGACCTGGACGCCGTGAAATCGGCCATGGCGCACTCGCCGAGCGGTCGCTGCTGGCGGTGCTCCCCGACGTGGACGAATTCCCGTATGCCATCCGTGTTGTCTCCGAGGTATTGGAATCCAATGGTTCCAGCTCGATGGCCAGCACCTGCGGCTGTTCGCTGGCGCTGATGGACGGCGGCGTGCCCATCAAGTCCCCCGTGGCCGGCATCGCCATCGGCATGGTCAGCGACGAGACGCGCTCAATGCTGCTCACCGACATCCAGGGTGTGGAAGACGGTTCCGGCGACATGGACTTCAAAGTCACCGGTACCCGCCAGGGCATCAACGGCATCCAGATGGACGTGAAGCGCGGCGGCATGTCGCGCGAACTACTTGCTGAAGCGTTTGACCGCGCCCGGCGTGCCCGCCTGCATATCATCGGCAAGATGGAAGAGGTGATCTCGGCGCCGCGCACCGAATTAGCCGATACGGCCCCACGCGTGGTGGTGATCGAAATTCATCCCGACAAAATCGGCGATGTCATCGGTCCGGGTGGCAAAGTGGTGAAGAAAATCCAGAGCGAGCTCAATGTCAAAATCGACATTGAGCAGGATGGCCGCGTCTTCATCGCCGCGCCTGACCAGGAAACCGGCATGGCCGCACGCAAGATCATCGAAGACATCACCCGCGATGTCGCCGAAGGCGAAGTCTACGTCGGCAAGGTGATCGACATCAAGCCGGTCGGCGCCATCGTCGAGATCGCGCCCGGTCGCGATGGCATGATCCACATCTCCCAACTCGCCCACCATCGCGTGGAGCGGGTGGAAGACGTGGTGAACATCGGCGACGAAGTAGTGGTGAAGGTCATCGAGCGCGATCCGTCCGGCAAGATTCGCCTAACGCGCAAAGCCATGCTGCCTTCGCCCGAACCGGGCGAAGGCGGCGAAGAGGGACCGCGCCCGCCGCGTCCGCCGCGTGAAGGCGGCGACCACCGGCAAGGTGGCGGCGGCCGTGAAGGTGGCCGTGGGGGCGACAATCGCCCGCGCCGTCGCTTCTAACACGCGTCGTGTGCATGCAAAACACCCCGGGGCGTGGCGTCCCGGGGTGTTTTGATATGCACATCGTGCACGGTACATACCATAACAAAAGGACGTACAGGCGCATGACGGATATGGAATCGACAACCAGACAGACGCCCACCTGTTACCGCCATCCAGCGCGGGAAACCTGGGTCAGTTGCGGCCGGTGCGGCAAACCGCTGTGTCCCGACTGTATGGTGCATGGTCCCGTCGGCATCCGCTGTCGGGAATGCCTGTTGCCGCAGGGACAAGGCAGCGGCCTGGTTGATACCAGCAAACTATCCACGACGCTGCTTATCGCCGGCGGCATCACGCTGGGGATGTCCGTGCTGCTGGTGCTGGTCGGCATACCCTGGATCAGTTTTGCCATCGGGCCGAACCTGCTGCTTTCCGGCCTAGTGGGTGGTCTGGTGGGATGGGTGATCCGCAAACGTAGCGGCTCCTGGAACCGCCTGACGCTGCTGTGGGCGCTCTCATTGGCAGCACTGGCGCCATTATTGGCCGCCGTGGTGCTGACCGTGTATGCCGGCATCCAGTTCCAGCTATTCCCGCCTGCCATCCTGCTATTCGACATCCGCGTGCTGGCCGCTATCGGCGCCAGCCTGTTGATGTCTTGGCTGCTGGCCACCAATACCACCTGAAATGAAGTGGGGTAACCTTAGATGACGACCATACGAGACCAGCTGGCGATCATGCGCCGTGGTGTGATCGATCTGATCGATCCGACCGAACTGGAAGCGAAACTGCGGCTGGGCAGGCCATTACGAGTGAAATTCGGCGCCGATCCCAGCGCGCCCGACCTGCACCTGGGCCATTGCGTGCAGTTGCGCGCGTTGCGCGCCATGCAGGAATTGGGACACCAGGTGGTGTTCATCGTCGGCGATTTCACCGCCATGATCGGCGATCCCAGCGGTCGTTCCGCCACCCGTCCCCAGCTTACTCGCGAGCAAGTGGCGGCAAATGCCGAAACCTACGTGGCACAGGCAGGGAAAATTCTCGATTTCAGCAAGACGGAGATTCGTCCCAACAGTGAATGGATCGGCAAGCTGTCCCCGGAAGACATGATTCGCATCGCCGGCAAGTTTACCGTAGCACAGTTAATGGAACGGGACGACTTCGCCAAGCGCTTCGCCGAACAGGCGCCCATCGGCATCCACGAGCTGTTCTATCCGCTGATGCAGGGGTATGATTCCTATGCTGTGCAGGCGGATATCGAATTCGGCGGCACCGATCAAAAATTCAACCTGCTGGTGGGCCGCGAGATGCAGCGCAACTACGGCATGCCGGAGCAGATCGTCATCACTCGCCCGCTCATCCCCGGCACCGACGGCGAAAAGAAGATGTCTAAAAGCCTGGGCAACTATATCGCCGTGCTTGACGCGCCGGACGATATGTACGGCAAGGTGATGTCGGTGCCCGACAAGCTGATCCCCATGTATATGGAGTATCTGACCGACATCTCCATGACCGAGATCGAGGCGATGGCACAGGCGATGGCGCGCGGCGAAATGAATCCGCGCGATGCGAAAGACCGGTTGGCACAGGACATCGTGACGCAGTTTCACGATGCCGCGATGTCACGGCAGGCGGCGGAGAATTTCCGGCGCACCTTCAGCGGTCGCACGCAAACACAGGACGACTTTCGCGCGGTGGCAGAGCCGGCGGCACTGCCCGACGCGGCCTTCACCGAGTCGATCACACTGGCCAAGTTGATGTTCGATATTGGCATGACCGCCACTGCTGGCGAAGCGCGCCGGCTGATCGAGCAAGGCGCCGTTTACGTCGACGACGCGCGAATCACCGATCCGAAAGCCACGCTGGTGCCCTGCGTCGACGCGCTCATCCGCGCCGGCAAACGACGGGTGAAGGTGCTGGTGCGCGGCGAGTGAGGCATACGGCTGTGGATAAATCTTGACATTAGGAATAGGTTAAGATACAGCGATCCCTATTGACGCCGGAGAAATCTGAGGTACACTGAAATTAGCAATGCTTGACAACCTGCGGTGATGACCCGGACCGATCAGGCGACTGCCGAGGCGGACCAATCTTCCGGACCATAGGAAGGGAACCCGCATCACGGGGAGATACTCCTCAGGTGTTCGATGTCACATCGCCAGGAAGGCCAATGGCCTATCCGGATCGATTGTCAGGCGTAGAGGAGAGAGGCGAGACGCATATGTCTCGCCTCTCTCGAAGTTCAAGCCCACCGCCATCGCGGACGCACACGAGCCGGTACCTGATGTACGCTACCCCCAATTTTCCACTAACTCGCGCGCGATGCGTGTCCACGCGTCGAAGCGTTCCGGATGATTTTCGCAGGTGTGGGTGTCCTTCAAGATAATCTCCAGCACGCCGCCGCCCGCCACATCCACCGTATGGCCGATATATTGCCGTTGGAAGTCGGGATCGAAGTCACCCACCAGATATGACGGATTGGGCTTCCAGGAGAAGATATAGTTGCCTTGCAGCTTCTCGGCGCAAGCGTCCACGTCCGCCCAGGGGGCAATGGAAATGCGGCGCAAGTGCGGGATGGTCACGACATCGTCCAACTTGGCGGTCAGGTCTTCGCAACAGCCGTAGCCGGTCAGTCCAAATGGTTCCAGCAGACGCTTCTCATACGGCAGAATGAACTCGGCGTGCTGCGTCGGCGAAACCTGTGCCATTTCCTGCGCCTCGGCGGATGCCCACATGTCGCACGGGCGCACGCGCGCCGGATCGTAATCGGGTAGGGGCAATTCGTCGCTGTATCCCACGCCGCCGGAATTGTGGTAGGTGTTGTCGTTGTTCAGACTGAGCAGATTTTGTTCGACATATTGGCGGAGGAGCTGATGATGCCCTTCCTCCAGCCGCGCCATCGCTTCATGCAGCATCCCCGGCTCTTCGTACATATCGATCATCACCTCTTCCAACCCGCGCAGTCCGGTATAATGGCTCATCAGGTGGAAGGAGAGATGGCTGATACCCTTGAGTTTCACATCGAGGATATCGCCGAACAACTCCTGCATGTCGGCTAACGCGGCCAGCGTCGCCGGCTCATCGTAGGTAACCTCCGGAAAGGTGATTTTGCGCAAATCCGCCGCCGTCTTGATAACCGGATCGAATGCCCACGCGCCGCGGTCCGAACTGCTGGGCCGGTGTTGCGCCGCCAGTCCCCAGCCGGTGTTGTGGATCACCTTGCCGACGATCCATTCCTTCTCTACCACGTTATCGGAGTGAAAGTGTTCGAAGGCATAAATGCGCATGCGCAGCTCGTATTCCATGCCACGCTCGCGTTCGCCCCGGCATTGCAGTGTTTGGTACGGCAGCAGCTCGCTCCACGACCCTTCGGGGAAGACGAGAATCATCGGGCGCGCCGGGCACAGGCGGTTGTGCCGTGTCCACAGCGCGCGACGCTCGGACATCTCCGGCAACTCGGCGATCTCGGCAACGCGGGCGGCTAGCGCGCGCAATACCGTGCGGTCATGTGATTCGATCATGCGATGACTCCTTCGTGGGGAGAGATGGTACATGTTTCCGTAAACAGGGAGTGCACTCCTGCCGTGCGGCGTCGAAAAGGGTGTTGCCTGATGCCGGGCGCAATTTGCCGGCGTATTGAGCAAGGGGCTACGGGATCACCTGCAATATGTGCGGTATTAGAAATTCATGAGATCCATCAGCATACCAGCGTATCCCAGATAGACTTTGATGACCAGGTACGCCACCGCCGGTACCAGGAGCGCATACATGGCCAACTGCGCCCGCATGGGCAGTGTCTTCACCTGGGCGTTGAGCTCCATGCGAATATATTCAGCCACTTTCTGCAGCGATTCACCGATGCTGCCACCGGTTTCGCCGCTACGGATCAAGTAGATCGCTTCCGCGGGAAACACTTTTAAGTCCTCAATAATATCGGAAATGGTCGCTCCTTCGCCGAAACGTTTGAGCTGTTTGGTGACCCGCTGCATAAGGTGGTGATTGCCGGAAGCACGCGCGGCAGTCGCCAATGATTCCATTGGCGCCACGCCGGCACGCCACAATGCCCCCAGCACTTCGGCGAAGCGGTAACGCATCTGGTTGCGGATAATTGGTCCGATCAGCGGCGTGCGCGCGGTCGTTTCAAAGACCACGCGGGCGCCCGTGCGCGATCGTCCCCAGAATTTCCAGGCTTGCCAGAGGCAGATCGCCGCGGCGCACAGCATGATGAAGCGATACCCGACCTGGACCAACAGCGCCATCAACGCACTCATGGAGGTAATGCCGCCGGGGGAACTGCCGAGAGCGGTAATCAACATCAACACCAGCACAAACACCACCGCGGTCGCCTTCAAGGGAAAGAGTTTCACTCCCACCTGATAACGCAAGTCCATCTCGACTTCCAGTGTTTCTGCCAGATCCTCCATCGCTTCGGGCAGGTTGCCGCTCTTTTCCGCGGCCATAATCATACTGACTTCCCACTCGGGAAAAATGCCGGCGAAACGCGTCATCGCCTCAGACAGCAGGCTGCCACCTTGTACTGACTGTGCCATGGTCTTCGCCATCGGGCGCAGGTGAAACGCGATGGCGCCTTCCAGATAATTCAACGCCAATCCCATTGGAATGCCGGCTTTGAGCAGGCTATGCATTTGACGATAGAGCTGAATGCGTTGTTTCAGTGTCGCGCCAAAGACGGCGACGGCTACCTGGGTGCGAAACTCCACCGACTTCGTTTTCGTGGAAACGGCGTCTTGTGTCGTCTTCAGCCGCGCGGCCATTTTCTCGGTATTGAGGGGTAAACTCACGGGGGTGATTTTGTCGGATTGCGTTTCAATGACCGGTGCGGTGGCCGTGAGCGCCTGATGGCACTCGAAACACTCTTGTTTGCGCTCGCTGTTTGTTGCTCCACAATGCGGGCAGGTAATCATTTTCATCGGCATGGGATGCGCCTCATCTACATTATAACAGATTGATGGGCGCTGGACGCAATCGAGTCCTGTGTGGCGTCAAGGCAGCATCTGCGATGACGGGTGGTGGTCCGACTATTCCTGAAGCGCGAGCAGTTGCTTCGCGGCACAGTGAAGTCAGAGGAAGAAACGCCGCGCTTCGGTCATTAGTGATCAATATCTCGTTTATCACTGCACCGGTTTGCGCCATTTTCCCTGGCTTTCCCGCTTGTCGTCATTCGCGCGCATTGACGGCGGTCCGTCACGCATAACGTCGCGGATCCATCACAAAACAATGCGGAGATGTGCAGTATCATGATGGTGCTTGCGACCGCGCGTGGCAGGTGTGTACCAGGAAAGGAGATGCTGGCATGCGTTCAACGTTCTACGATGTGAAAGAACGGCAAAAAGTGGAAGCGGACGTGACTGAGAAAGTCGTCTATGGGGAGCCGGGTAAAGAGCGGTATGCCTTGCGCGGCAAGACGGCGGATGGCCGCACGTTGACGAAGTTCGTCAGCAAAGATGAGTGGACGTGCACGGAAGTTTGACGCCCGGCGGCTGCGCCTGCGATCGTGCACTCGAGCGCGACCCGTCCGTGTGCGTGTTGTCGTCGATTTGTCGCCAGACCAGCCGCGAAAAGACCGTCCCGTTGCCAATGCGTATCTGCCATGCTAGTATTGGTGCATTCCCGCACCGCTCGGCTGGCGGTCATGCAGACACGAGGCAATCGAGGACGCTGTGCTTTTCCGCGTGAACTCCCGAAGGCAGGCTTCCCCCCGGACGACGATGAAGCTCGAACAGCTTCAGGCGCCGCCGCGTTGGCGGCGCGTACTGCTGCTGGTCTTGCTGTTTCTCGCGGTCACCAGCAGTTGCGCATTCCTCGATCAAAGCCGATTGCTGCGCTATGCCGAGCATTTCACCGATAGCCTGAAAACCGCCGTCTATGCCAAAAAGAACGGTTCGCTGGCGGAAGAAGCCCGTAAACGCGTCATGCTGGTCACCATCAGCGATGATACGTTCAAGACATTGCCCGGTCCGCCCGTGCCGCGTAATTATCATGCGAAAGTCATCCGCGACTTGACCCGCGCCGGCGCGCGCGTTATCGCTTTCGATCTCATCTTCGATGCTTCCCGCAAAGAGGACACCGAGTTCGCCACCGCCGCCCAGGCAACCGGCAATGTGGTGTGGGCATGCGCCTATGACACCTCAGCCACCGGCGCCTCGCAAATCATCCTCCCCAACCGTCAGCTTTATAGCGCCAGCCCGCATCTGGGGCATGTGCAGGTGCCGATAGACCCGGAGCGCCCCGCGATCGACCGCATCGAGGCGGTGAAAACCGAGGGCGGACGCACTGTCCCCGCTTTGGCCCTGCAAGCGGCGTTGCTGGCTAACGGGCGGCGGTTGGGAGTGCCGACGCGCACCACGGAAGGCTGGCAGATCAATGATCTGTATCTGCCGGTGGATAAGGAAGGCTATTTCACCATCAGCTACATGGGAAAACCCGACGAAACCTTCCCCATCGTGCCGTATGAGCAAATCTGCCAGGGAGCGGTGGATGATCCGTTTTATAGCGACAATCACTTCTTCCGCAACAAAGTCGTACTTATTGGGGATATCACCACCCTTGGCAACGACTACCATACCACGCAGGTGGGCGAGATGGCCGGCATGGAGATTCACGCTCACGCCATCGCCACCCTGCTACAGCGCAGCGCCATCACCACCGCGCCCCCCTGGTTGAGCATCGCCATACTCGCCGTGCTCTCGTTGTGCATCTGCCTGGCCGCTACTCGGTGCAGCCTGCCGTGGGTGAGCGTGATCAGCGCCGTATTGCTGCTTGGTTATCTCTATCTCAACGTGCTGCTGTTCGTCGACTACCGGCTCAATACGCACCTGTCCACGCCGTTGCTGGCCATCGTGCTGACCGCGGTGGGCGCCATCGCCGAACGCAGCATGACCGAGGAACGCGAGAAGCGACGCATGCTGGGATTGCTGCAGCGCTATGTGAGTCCGCAGGTGGCGAAGTATGTGGTCGAGCACCTCGACGAAGTGAAGCTGGGCGGGCAACTGGTGGAAGCCACCATCCTCTTTTCCGATATTCGCGGCTTCACCACCATGTCGGAAAAGCTGCAGCCGGAACAGGTGGTGAGCCTGCTGAACGAATACCTGCAGGCGATGACGGACGTCATCTTCCGCCATGAGGGTACCATCGACAAATATATCGGCGACGCCATCATGGCGCTTTTCGGCTTCCCCATTCACCATGCGGATCACACCCGTCGCGCGGTGGCGACGGCGTTCGACATGATGCACGAACTGAAAGCGCTGCAGGCCCGCTGGGGGCAGCAAGGCCTGCCGCGCATCGACATCGGCATCGGCATTCACACCGGCAAAATGGTGGTGGGCAACATCGGTGGTCGTCAGCGCTTCGACTTCACCGCCATCGGCGACACAGTGAATCTCGCCTCGCGCGTCGAGCATCTCAACAAAGAACTACAGACGCACATCCTGCTGACTGCCGACGCCTACGCCCAGGTGCGGGACATCGTGCAGGTGGGTGAGCCGTATTCCGAATATGTGGCGGGCAAGGAAGCCCCGGTCGTGGTCTACGAGGCGCTTGGTTTTCAACCACCCAACACCGCCGACCACGCATCCGCAACATCTTCGCCGTCGAAGTAGTCCGTCCGCTTACGCGCTTTTGCGCAATCCGTCTTCGCCTTCCCAGGTGAAGAGCGCGTTGTATTCCGGCGGCAGTTCCGCGCGCATGTCGGCAATCTCACCCCCGGAGACCGCCTCGCACAACACGGAAATTACCGCCTTTGCGTGATACACCGCGTCGGGGTACTCGCGCTGCTCGCGCGCGGCAACGCGCGCGTAAAAGTCGTTGAGTGAGAAGCTGTCGTGAATGCACGCTTCCCGCAGGTACGCGCCGATCTCTTGCGGCAACTGCGACGACAGATCGTGCGCCTCGTTGTCGATCAATCGCTCCCCCAGCGTGAGCAGCGTCGCGTGAATAGCGCGCACCGCCTCGCCGGTCGAAGCCAGGCGCGCCCGATGCTGCACCTGCCCCACAAATTCGTCGTATTGCATACTACCTCCTGATGTGTATTTTATGTCTGCCACAGTCCGCGCGTTTCCAACAGCGCCCGTAAGGCGTGCATGTCGGCGACCAGCGTTTCACGCAAGTCGAGTCGGTGTAGCGCGGCAGCCGGGTGATACAGCGGAACGAAGAGGATGCCCCCTTGTTCATACGGCTGACCGTGCACCTGACTAATCTTCATGTGCGGATCGAGCAGCGCCTCCAGCGCAAAGCGGCCCAGCGGACAGATGACCTTCGGGTGGATGATGCCGATTTGCGCGCGCAGCCAGGGATCACACGCCGTGATCTCCTGGGTGTTCGGGTTGCGATTGCCGGGCGGACGGCAGCGATTGACGTTGGCGATAAAGACATCCTCCCGCCGCAACGCAATCTGTGCCAGCAATGTATCCAGGAACTTCCCCGCGCTGCCCACGAACGGGCGTCCGGTCTTGTCTTCCGTAGCGCCCGGCGCCTCGCCCACGAACATGATAACGGCATGCGGGTTCCCCTCGCCCGGTACCGCCAGCATGCGGTACTCGGCCAGGTCGCAATTCCGGCAAACACGAATCTTCGCCGCCAGCACCGCCAACTGCTCGGCGGCCGAAAGCGCGCATCCCTCCTCCGCAACGACATCAGGCAGCGGTGGTTTTGCAAAACCGGGATATAACTCGTCATCTCCGGCAGGTCGCGCCATCGTGATTCCTTCCTGCTATAGTATGGCACGCCGCGCCGGCGACGCGTGGCGCACGGGGGACGATTCTCGCACATCACCGGAGGAAAGCTTCGGCTGTTTTGTCCACTCCCCGCGCAATCCCGGCGGCGGCGGTTATGTATACTGCAAAGACAGACGCCGCAACGGGATGGGAGGAGTACGATGGGTGAATACACGGCATTGTTCACGCCGGGACAGTTCGGTACGCTGACGCTGAAAAATCGGGTGATGATGGCGCCGATGGTGCGCAATTACGCCGATGCAAACGGCGAGGTAACTGCGAAGTACCGGGCACACATCGAGCGAATAGCGCGTGGTGGCGTCGGAGCGATGATTCTGGAGGCCACCTATGTGCGTCCGGATGGCAAAGGATTCGTGAATGAACTTGGCATCTATGACGACAAGCTGGTGCCGGGTTTGCGTGAGTTGGTACAGGCGGCGCATCGACAGGGAGCGGCGATCGGTCCGCAGCTCTACCACGCCGGGCGCCAGACAGCGTCGGCGATTACCGGGATGCAGACGGTCGCTCCCTCCGCCATTCCCGATCCGACGATCAATGAAATACCCCATGCTCTCGAAGTGGGGGAGATTCAGGCGTTGGTGCACGCCTATGCGCAAGGCGCGCGGCGGGCGAAGGAGGCGGGATGCGATTTCGTGGAGATTCACGGCGCACACGGCTATCTGATCACCCAGTTCCTCTCACCCTTTTCCAATATGCGTGAAGACGAGTATGGCGGTACACCGGAAAAGCGGCTGCGCTTGCTGGTGGAGATCATCGAGGCGATTCGCGAGAGCGTCGGCCTTGATTTTCCCCTTGGCGTGCGCCTGTCGGGCGAGGAACAGGTGCCGAATGGCCTGACGATCGATGACACCGTGCACATCGCCCGGCGGTTGGAATCGTTGCGCGTGAATGCGCTGCATATCTCCGCGGGTAATTACGCGTCCTACGTGCGCGGCTATATGATTTCGCCGATGGCGATGCCAGATGGCCCGCTGCTGCCTTTTGCGAAAACGGTGAAAGAAGCAGTCAGCATTCCGGTGATCGCGGTGGGGAAAATCCGCACGCCGGAGTTGGCTGACGAGGTGATCCGTACCGGTCAAGCGGATTTCGTCGCCCTCGGGCGCCCGCTGCTCGCTGATCACGATTGGCCGCGCAAGGCGGAGTCGGGACAGAGCGACCGCATCAACAAGTGCATCGCCTGCAACCAGGGTTGCATTACTCGCTTGTTCGACCAGCTCGATGTGTGGTGCACGGTGAATCCGGAGACGTCACGCGAGATCGAGTTCGCGCGACCGCCGACAGCGGCGAAGTCCGTGGTCATTGCCGGCGGCGGTCCGGCGGGCATGGAAGCGGCACGCGTGGCGGTGGGACGCGGTCATCGGGTGACGCTGTTCGAACAGGAGGACCACCTGGGCGGACAGCTCATCGCTGCGGCAGCGGCGCCGTACCGGCCCGGCTGGCGCGAACTGAACGAGTTTTTACAGCGTGAAATGCAGCATCTCGGTGTTGACGTGCGGTTGGGCGCGCAGCTCACCCCGGAACTTGCACAACAACGCGGTGCGGAAGTCGCTATCGTGGCTACCGGTTCGTTGCCCATTCGCTTGAAGATACCCGGCATCGGCAACGAGAACGTGATCACCGCGCGCGATCTGCTGGAGGGGCGCGTCACCGCAAAGGGGCGGGTGGTGGTTGCCGGCGGCGGCTGCGCGGGTGCGCAAACCGCGGAGTATCTGGCCACGCAGGGGCATCCGGTAACCATTGTCGAGATGATGGGCGCCGTCGCTCCTGATGCGCCCAGCGCCGAGCGGGAATTGCTGATCGCCCGGCTTAGCCGTCTGGACGTGAAAATCCAGATGGAAACGAAGATTATGCGCATCGAGCAAGGCGAAGTGGCGGTGGAGCGTCCAGGCGGTGAGGATCGTATTCCGGCGGATACCGTGGTCATCTGCCTGGGCTCCGCACCCAATGACGTGTTGGTCGAGACGCTGCGCCCGGTGGTGCCGACCGTGCTGGTTGTCGGCGATGCCGTCAAAGCGCGGAAGGTGACCGATGCCATGGTTGATGGGGCACTGGCCATGCTGATGCTATAGCAGTAAATCCGGCAAGACGTTTCGCATATGGTTTCAAGACGGACTTGCTATGCTGCTCAAGCAGCGAGTCAGCGCAGGTATGAAATCCTATCGCGCGAATATTTCGTCACCAGGCATCACTGCCGGCTTTCTGTCGTCATGTCCCGCTGGCGCGCCGAACGTATGAGATGACTGTCCGGGTGCGCCGCAATGGTCACCCCATCATTCCTTTTTCTCCCCGTTTCCGCCTTCGTCGGGTTTCATGAAGTCCCTGACTTTATTTGCCATGGCGTTCAGGTTGCGGTATACGGTGCCGTTCACCGTGCCGTCGGGATACGTGCCGTCCGGCTGTTGCTCGCCGGCGTCTTTGCCGGTCAGCAAGGAAATGCCTTCGTCAATGGTGCCGATGGGATAGATGTGGAACTGGCCGTTGCGCACGGCTTCAACCACGTCTTCCCGCAGCATCAAGTGCTTCACGTTGCTCTGCGGGATGGCGACACCTTGATTACCGGTCAGGCCGATGGCATTGCAGACATCGAAATATCCCTCGATTTTCGCATTGACGCCGCCGATGGCCTGTACCTGTCCCAACTGGTTCACCGATCCAGTGACCGCCAGATCCTGCCGGATGGGGAAACCGGACAGACATGACAGCAGGGTATACAACTCGGCGGAGGAGGCGCTGTCGCCTTCAATCTCCTCATAGCTTTGCTCGAAGGTGATGGTGGCGGTGAGCGCCATCGGCATGTCGGTCGCATATTTGCCGCCCAAATAGCCCGCGAGGATCATTGCGCCCTTGTTGTGAATCGGGCCACCCAGGTGAATCTCGCGGTCGATATTCACCACGCCTTTGCTGCCGATATGGGTGCGCGCGGTGATGCGCGAAGGTTTGCCGAAGGCGTAATCACCCAGCGAGAGCACGGCGAGGCCGTTGACCTGGCCTGCCACCGCGCCACCGGTATCAATGAGTAATGTGCCCTCGGTGATCATTTCCTGCAGCAGTTCTTGAATCTGGTTCGAGCGATACACTTTTTCGTCGATGGCTGTCTTCACGTCCTCGCCAGTGACCAGCGGGTGTCCGTGCTTGTCGGCCCAGTAGCATGACTGGCGCAGCAAATCCACAATGTCGCCGAACTTCGTCGCCAGCTTGTGCTGATGTTCCACCATACGCGAACCGTGTTCCGTGATCTTCGCCACCCCGGTCGGATCGAAGTGTTTCAGTCCCTCTTCGCGACAGACGTTGGCGATGAATTGCGCATATTGCTCGATGGTTTCCGGGGTGCGGTTTACACGGGTCGCAAAATCGACCTTCACCTTAAAGAGATCGCGGAAATCGGGATCGAGCGCAAAGAGCAGGTAGTAGAGCTGGGGATCACCGGTGAGCACGACCTTGGCGTTCAGCGGGATCGCTTCCGGCTCCAGCGTGCGGGTGGTGAACAATCCATACGCTTCTCCCAGCGATTCGATCTCGATTAGTCGGTTCTTCAATGCGCGAATCAAGCCTTCATAAGCCAGCGGCTTCATCAGCACGTCACGTACGTCCAGCATCAGATAGCCGCCGTTTGCCTTGTGCAGCAGGCCACCCTTGATCATGTTGAAATTCGTCACCAGCATGCCGAATTGTCCCTGATGCTCGATGCGTCCGACCAGGTTCTGATAACTCGGGTTGCGCGCGATGATCAGCGGGGCGCCTTTCGTATCGCAGTTGTCGACGATGAGATTAACCCGGTATTGATCGAACGTCGGCATCTGGCGGCCCAGCATGGCGGCGAACGGATTCTGCTCCGACTGTGCTTCCTGTAACTGTCGGATTTGCTTGAAAGTTCCGGCATTTTCCAGTATGTCGGCGCGCACTTCGTCCAGCAATCTGGTCACTGCCGCGTATTGCGCATAACGTTCTTTCAACTCATCAAGCAGGTGCCCGGCGACAAACGCGACGGTTTGGCGATCAAGTTCGGTGGCGCGTTCGCGTGCCTCGCGCTGCAACTGCTGGATGGCGCGCATGGAATCTCGTATTTTTTCCTCCACCTCCTGCTGGTGGACGGCGATCTGGCGCTGCTTTTCCTCGTCGAGTTGTTTCAATTGCTCCGGACCGGCCACGCTGCCGTTGATGACCGGCGCGAGCATCAGTCCTTGCGGCGTCTGCATGATGACAAAACCCTTGGTCTTTGCGTAATCCCCTGCTTCCTGCAGCAGCGACTGATTGCGTTTCTGAATGTCCTCAGCCAGTTGCTCCTGTTGCTTGCTGTATTCCGCGGTTTCGAAGGCGCGCGGCACTTCGCTGCGCAATTCTTCGACTAACTTATCCATGTCAGCCTTCAATTTGCACCCCATGCCGGCCGGCAGGCACAGTGCACGCGGCTTATCGGTATTGCTGAAGTTGTTCACATAGAGCCAATCATCCGGCACCGGGCGCTGGGCGACTTCACGCTCGAGGAATTTTTGAATGGTGGTTGTCTTTCCGGTGCCTGACGGTCCCAGCGCATACATGTTGTATCCATCGTTTTGAATGTCGATGCCGAAGGTGATGGCTTTGATCGCACGGTTCTGCCCGATCACCTCCACCAGCGCCGGCAGTTCTTCGGTGCTGCGAAAGGAAAATCCGGCGGGATCCGCTGTGCGGCGCAGTTGCTCGGGGGACAGTTCGGTAACCTGATTGGCCACGATCATCTCCTTTGCCACGCAATCAATCCGATTCGCATGGCGCTATGGTCATTGTACCGACGACGTATCGCAGTCTGTGTCCGCACTTGCCACATGCTCCGCGCGGGAGGAGCCATCCGTATACATCAGCGGTCCGGTGCGACCTTTGTTGCATTCCGGTGTCAAAATCGGAAGACACACCGGCAGGTCCGTACAAAGCCCTGATGCCGACTTTGTGCACGGTCGATGGCTGAGCAGGTCGGGGCTTGTCTGTCGTAGCCGATATGGCGAAGAAGGGATGGCCAAATCGCGACCACCGCGTATAATGAGGGGATCGAGATGGCCTGCCTGAACTTGTGAAACTGGAGACCGCGTATACACCGATAACATGCGGTTTTGCATGTCGTGTTGAGCGTGCCCCCCCGGAACTGTCTGACAATGCCGGGGACAGTTCGCTGATTTTGGATGGCGGATTCTTACGCGGAGGCGTTGGCCCATGCACAGCAAGGCGAGTATCTGGACGATCACACGCGCGGGAATTGTGACAGCGCTGTTCCTCTGGATCATCGTGGTGGTCACCTGCGCGCAGTGGCGGATGGCGCCCACGTTTGACGAGCAAAATCACATTACGCGCGGCGTGGCCTTTCTGCGCACGGGTGACTGCCGGTTGTCGCTGGATCATCCGCCGCTGGCGAATCTGCTGGAAGCGCTGCCGGTGGCGTGGCATCCGGCAATGCGGTTCACGGCAAGCGGTCCAGCATGGGAAACCGTGCATACCTGGCAGTTGGCACGACGGACACTCTGGCACGATTCGCATGACGGGGTGGGGTTGGTGCACCTGGCGCGCCTGCCGGTGCTCCTCTTCACCCTCGTGCTGGCGCTGGTGGTCTTCCTCTGGTCGCGCGAACTGTTCGGTCCGTGGGGCGGGGTGCTGTCGCTGGCGCTTTTCGCGCTGGACCCGAATATACTGGCGCACAGCGGATTGGCGACCACCGATATGGCTATCGTCAGCATGCTGGTGACAGCGATCTTCTGGCTGCGCCGCTATCTGCTCGGGCCGACGCGTGGGCGGCTGGCGCTGGCCGGCGTGGGGGTGGGGCTGGCGCTGGCAGCGAAATATTCCGGCTTGCTGGTGGTGCCCATCATCGGGATGCTCCTGCTGGCGTTGGCGCTGTTCCCCACGGCATGGCCGGCATGGACGGAATGGCTGGGCACGGCCTGGTGGCACCGGTTGTTTCGTGCCGCCGGTCTGCTGTTGCTGTTGCTGTTGACGGCGGGCATCACGTTGTGGGGCGCATATGGCTTTCGCGTCGAAAGATTGGGGCAAAAACTCGGCGAGGAACTGCCGGTGCATGCCTCGCTGGTGCAGCGACTGCCAATCCCGACCAAACAGTTCCTGCGCGGCATCAAGGCGGTGAAATCGGGACTCGAAGGCCATCGCGCCTACCTGCTGGGCATGACGGACAATACCGGGCGCGGATGGCGTTATTATTTTCCGGTCGCCATCGCCGCGAAAACTCCCATCCCCGCGCTGATGAGCATCCTCGGCATACTGGTGCTGCTGGGTATTCCGCGCAGCCGCCGCCTGCTCGCGCTCCCCGCGCGCGAGATGCTGCTGTTGCTCATTCCTCCCGCCATCTTTCTCCTCGCCGCCATGGGTTTGCTGGGCATTTCGCTGAACCTTGGCCTGCGACACGTGCTGCCGCTTTACCCGTTTCTGTATATCCTGGCAGGGGGGTGGGTGAAGTTCGTGCCACGTTTCCGCCCACTGCCGGCGGTGCTGGGGGGGGCGATGACAGCGCAACTCGCATCGGTGGCTTTCGCGTTTCCGCATTACCTGCCGTATTTCAACGAAATCGCCCTCGCCGGCGGCGATGGGTATCGTATCCTCATCGATTCCAACTTCGACTGGGGGCAGGATCTGGACAAACTGGCCGCCTTCCAGCAGACGCACCGGGATTTACCGCTCACCCTGGCCTATTTCGGCACGACCCCGCCGGAAGCGTATGGCGTGCAATGTACCTATGCCAAAAGCCTGGGGGTGATGGAAGCCGCCCCTGAGCCCGATTGGCAGACATATCACGGCTACTTCGCTATCAGCGTCACCACGCTCTGCGGCGGTCCGGATTACTCGGGCATCGATTACCGCCGGCTCCTGCGCGAAACGCCTGTCGCGCGCGCGGGGAAGTCGATCCTCATCTATCGCCTGACGCCAACCCGATAAGCACACCTTAGCGGAGCAGAGCGTTCTCTGGCAGTTGGCATCACCGGTTGGCCCGGTGAATCGGAATACCGTCTGCGTGTGGCAACGGATCTTTCAGGTGGTACATCCCTGCTCGGTATATCGTGATAGACGGCGATATCCGGTTGGGAAGCCCTTTGAGCTGCCCGTTCACGCGCAATCGCGAGACCAAAAAGTAAAGGCCGCTAGTGTTTCTAGCGACCTTACTGAAATTTGGCAGCCCCTAGGGGATTCGAACCCCTGATCTCCTGGCTGAGAACCAGGCGTCCTAGGCCACTAGACGAAGGGGCCATGATCAGTGTCCGGATTGCTCCTGACCCTATAACGATAGCAAATCCGTATGGTGATGTCAAGCCGGTGCGCGCGTTTTTCCGTTATTGTTGGTTGATGGCGCGTCGCGACAGGGAGAATGACGGCGGAAGGCGAAAGAGGGTGATGCGGAGGACGTGATGTGACTACCTGGCGATATGTGCCGCCGGCGGAAGGGTCGGGGGCGTTCCATATGGCGGCAGATGTGGCGGTGCGGGAGGCGATACGGGCGGGACTGGCAGGGCCGACGCTGCGCTTTTATCAGTGGACGCCGCCGTGCGTGACGCTGGGTAAATTCCAGCCGGCGGACGGCAACGTGCAGTTGGAGAATTGTGCGCGGCTGGGATTCGACGTGGTGCGGCGGCCAACCGGCGGGCGCGCGATTTTGCATCACCACGAGGTGACTTTCAGCATCATCGTGGCGGAGACGGACCTGCCGGAAGCCGGCGGCAGCGTGATGGACAGTTATCGCGTGCTGGGCAGTGCGCTGGCGGATGGGCTGCAACGGCTGGGATTACCCGCTGAGCTGGTCGATCGCAAGTCCACCGTGCGCGGCGGCGATGCCCCGTCGATGATGGCGACGGGCAATCCGGCTTGTTTCGCGGCCAAGGCGCGTTGCGACCTGATGGTGGCGGGACGCAAGATCATCGGCTGCGCGCAGCAACGCAAGGACGGCATCATTCTGCAGCAAAATTCACTGCCGCTTTCCGTCGAGTTCCCGCTATGGGATGAGGTGTTCCACCGTTCGGATTGGGAAGCCGTCATGCGTGACGGCATGGTGGACCTGTGGACAGCCGCCGGCCGCCAGGTCGCCGCTGATAACGTGGTCGCCGCGCTGTGCACCGGCTTCGCCGCCACGTTGGGCATCAGCTTGGAAACCGGTGCGCTCACCGCCGAAGAAGAGCGCCGCGCGTGGGAATTAGCACCGGAGTATGCGGTGCAGCAGGTGGGATAACATGTGCTGATTTTCCACTTCGAGTGTACGCACAATGTTGCGGGTCTTTACGTGGCAGATATGAGTACGGATACATACTGAGGTGGTGGGCGAGGGGGGACTCGAACCCCCACTCCGGGTGGAACCAGATCCTAAGTCTGGCGCGTCTGCCAATTCCGCCACTCGCCCGTGGATGTCTGAGCTTAGCACAGCGCTTTCCGGGCGTCAAGGCAACGCGCGGCCATGTCGCGGAAGGCACGTGGTTGGCGCGCCTCCCGCGATCAGGTGCATCCGGTCAGCGCTTCCTCGCGAAAATGGGATAGATCCAGCCCATGGTCAAGCAAATGGATCAGATAGCGTATAGTGAAGACCGGCACCGCCTGTGCCGGACCTTCCGCTTGCCGGCCGCGCACGAGGGCAAGCACTTCCGGGTAGCGCGCCAGGCGCTCGCCGGTGATGCCGTCGGGCAGCAACAGCAGGTCGATCTCTCCCGAGGTAAGCTGGCATAACGCCCGTCGCGGGACATTCCCGCTGGCGGCGGCATAATACCGACCGCTGACCGGCAGGATGGATCCCCCGGTGGGAACGATGATGGTGACCTGTGTCCCCAGCACTTTCAGGCGCTCTCGAATCGGAGTGACCTCCGCCAGGGTGACGCCGTCGATGATTAACAGTGCAATACGTAGTGCAGCCAATCGCCCATCCCACCTTTCCGCGGCGTTGCCGTGTTGAGTATTTGGGCAGTTCCAGCGACCGGCAATCACCCCGCGTGTTATCCATGCATACACCGATGGCGGAAAACGCGCGCTCACCGCTCACCGCGTCGGCGGGAGCGGCGGCGCTTTTCGGAGAGGGAGGAATTTGTTACTATGAGGATCATGGATATTTCACGGATCATTCGGTCTGCTTGCCTGCTGGCGCTGGGCGTGTGGTCGGGGGCGCTGCTGTCGGCAGGCACACCCGCGCCGCAACACACCGCCGTGGAGCCGCTGCCGGTCACCATCACCTTCGTCGGCGACGTGATGCTGGCCGGCGGGGTGGGGAAGGCGGCGAAGGCGGGCGGCGCGTCCACGTTGTTCTCCGGCGTCTCCGCTGTGCTTACTGCGGACGACCTGACGGTAGCCAATCTGGAATGCGCGGTGAGCACGCGCGGCTCCGCTGCCGAGAAGCAGTATACCTTTCGCGCCGACCCGAAGGTGCTGCCCGGCTTGTGCAAGGCTGGGGTCGATGCGGTGACGCTGGGCAACAATCACACGCTGGATTTTGGGGCGAAGTCGCTATGCGATACGCTGATGCATGCGAAACGCGCCGGTCTCAGCACGGTGGGCGCGGGCATGGACGTCACCGACGCGTTTCGCCCGGCGCTCTTCACCCGCAAGCAACAGCGCATTGCGCTGCTCGGTGCCAGCCGCGTGCTGCCTTCCACCGCCTGGTATGCCGGTGCTCACCATCCCGGCATTGCCAGCGCCTATGACTCAACGCGCCTGTTGGCGGCTATACGCACGGTACGCGCGCGCGCCGATATCGTGATCGTCTACCTGCATTGGGGTGTCGAGAAGAGCACCGCCGCAGGAGAACGCCAGCGCTCGCTGGCGTATGCCTGCATTGATGCCGGCGCCGACTTGGTCATCGGCAGCCACCCACACGTGCTGCAGGGATTCGAGTATTACCGCGGCAAGTTTATCGCCTACAGCCTGGGCAACTTCGTGTTCACCAAAACGAACCAGACCACCGCAATGCTGCAAACCACCTTCGTGCGCGGTGAACTCCAGACCGCCACCATCCTCCCCTGCCGCATTATCCGCTATCGTCCCCACCTCCTTCGCAAGCCCACCGCGATCCGCCCGGTGCTCGCAGCGCTGCAACAACGCTCCTTCAACGTGCGCATCGACGAGGATGGGGTGGTGACGAATGCGCGCTGAACGATGGGTGAAACGTGGCGGTTTCGCAGCGTGAACGCGCGGGATCGATAAGGCTCGGTGGTTGCGATACAGGCCTCGCCGTCCGTCTAGCCCTATCGCCATTCTTGGGGTATAATAGATCGTCACTCTGGGAAATCTACGCGAAGGTAGAGGGGGAACGTGCAGCGACGCTTGTTGATTATCGGTCTGCTCGTACTGGCGGAGATTATTTGGTTAGTCGGCGCGGCGGTGTCGGCGACCGATGCCCCGGATTATGAGGCGTATGTCGCGGAGCAGGGACAAACTATCACCGCGATTGCCTCGGAATATGGTATCTCGGCGGTGTATCTGGCGCAATATAATCGTGTCGGCGTGAACGAGCCATTGCCCGGTGGGCGGGTCATCATCGTCCCCAGCAATTCACCGCAGCATGTTGAACCCCCGAAAACGCCATCCGTGCCGACCACACCGAGCAAGGCTACGGCGACGACGCCATCCGGCGACGTCATCGAGGGCCGTCTGGGGACGGTGGTCGCGCTGGTGACGCAAATTTTCAGCAAACCGGGACCGAGCAAGCCGTTATTCGCGAAAACGGTGCGCGGCACCGAGGTGCTGGTGACGGGCGAGGTGGGCGACTATTACGCCGTGCTGATGGCCGACGGCAGCACCGGCTTCATTCCGCGCAAGGCGGTCGGGCTAACCAATTCGCGGATGACCGTCAGCCGCCCCGCGCCTCAACCGGCACAGAAAACACGTTCACCATTGCTCAACACGGCAATGGAATACCTGGGCGTCCCATATGTCTACGGTGGCCATCTGCCGGACGGCATCGACTGTTCGCTGTTCGTACAGACCGTCTTTGCCCGCCACGGGATGAAGTTGCCGCGCACGGCGGCGCAGCAAAGCAATGTGGGGGCACCCATCGATGTGACCCAATTGCAACCCGGCGACCGGCTCTACTTTTACGCGAAGACCGGCGTCATCGGGCATACGGGCATCTATCTGGGCAACGGACAATTCATTCATGCGTCATCCAATCGCGGCGCGGTGGCGATCGATTCGTTATCGGATATGACGTACTGGAAAAAATACGCCGGCGCGCGCCGCTGACGCTCTCCTTTCCGCTCGAGCATGGCATCTTCACGCCGGCGGATGCGCGCGCCGTCTCCACATCATATGCCGCGATGGGGAACCTGAGACGGGAGTTACCATGGCACTCACCACGAACGTCGTTGAAACAATCGGCGGCATCACCGCGGCGCAAGGCTTTCGCGCGGCGGGGATCGCCTGCGGCTTGAAAAAGGAAGGCGTGCCCGATCTGATGCTGCTGGTGGCGGATCGCGTCTGCTCGGTGGCCGGGGTCTTCACACGCAACGTGGTCAAAGCGGCGCCGGTACTCTACACCAGCAAGCTGGTGAAGACCGGACGCGCCCAGGCGGTGGTCATCAACAGCGGCGTGGCCAACGCCTGCACCGGTGACGAAGGCATGTGCCGTTGCGAACGGATGGCGGCGGAGGTGGCGGCAGCGATCGACCTGACTCCGGACCGCGTGCTGGTCTGCTCGACCGGCGTCATCGGCCGCCAGTTGCCCATGGAGAAGATCAGTGCCGGCATCGCCGACGCGGCGCGCGCGCTCTCCCCGCAAGGCGGGCACAACGCCGCGCTGGCGATCATGACCACCGATACGCGTCCGAAAGAGATCGCGTTAGAAATCCCCGTGGAAGGTGGCATCGTGCGCGTGGGCGGCATGGCGAAGGGATCGGGTATGATCGCCCCCAACATGGCGACCATGCTGTCGGTGATTACTACCGACGCGCAGATCGATCCCGACACGCTGCAATACGCGTTGAGCAATGCGGTGAACCACAGCTTCAATCGCGTCACCGTGGACGGCGACACCAGCACCAACGATACCGTGCTGCTGCTGGCGAGCGGGTCCACCGGCATCCGCCTGCACCAGGGTACCGAGGATTTCGCCCGCTTCGAGTCCGCGCTGTGCCGGGTGGCGCAAACGCTGGCGCAGGCCATTGCGCGCGACGGCGAAGGGGCAACCAAGCTGGTGGAGATTCGCGTGCACGGCGCGCCCAATGACGACGCGGCCGCGCGCGTGGCCGCCACCATCGCCAACTCGCCGCTGGTGAAAACCGCGCTCTTCGGCAATGACCCGAACTGGGGGCGTATCCTCGCCGCCGCGGGGCGCGCCGGCGTCTGTTTCAATCCGAACCGCGTCAACCTGGATCTGGCCGGCACGCCGGTGGTGCGCGACGGACAGCCGCTGGAATTCGACAAAACCGCTGCCTCTGCCGCCATGAAGACGGACGAGGTGTTGATCGACCTGACCCTCGCCGAGGGTGACGGCCAGGCGGTGGTGTGGACGTGCGATTTCTCCTATGACTACGTGCGCATCAACGCGGATTACACGACCTGACGCGGTGAACATAGCGATAGTGGAAAAACGGAGACCAACCATGCAGACGAATTATGATCGCGCGCAGACGATAGCCGAGACGCTGCCCTACCTGCAGCGGCATCGCGGGGCGACGGTGGTGATCAAATACGGCGGCGCGGCGATGACCGATCCCGTGGTGCGCCGGCAGGTGCTGAAGGACGTGGTGCTGTTGCGGCTGGTGGGGATGAATCCCATCGTCGTGCATGGCGGCGGACCGGAGATCAACGCGCTGGTCGACCGGCTGGGCATGGCAACAACAAAAGTGCAGGGCTATCGCGTCACCGATGCCGAGACAATGGCGGTGGTGGAGATGGTGCTGGCCGGCACGACAAACAAAGGCATCGTGCAGGAGATCAACGACAACGGCGGCAACGCCATCGGCATCTGCGGCAAAGACGGTCACCTGTTGCGCGTGACGAAATTCATGCCCGGCGGCGCGGATATCGGCTTCGTGGGCGAAGTGGCGGACGTGCGCGTGTCAGTGATCCGCGACCTGGTCGCAGCCGGCTTCCTGCCGGTGATCGCTCCCATCGGCGTCGATGAAGACGGGCAAGGCTACAATATCAACGCCGACACCGCCGCCGCCGCCATCGCCGGCGCGCTGGGCGCGGAAAAATTCATCATGCTCACCGACGTCCCCGGCGTGCTGCTCGATGTAAAGCGCCCGGAAAGCCTGATTTCCAGCCTGACGGTCTCCGACGCGCGCACGCTCATCGAGACGCGGCAAATCTCCGGCGGCATGATCCCCAAAATCGACGCCTGCGTGGATGCCATCCGGCGCGGGGTGGGGCGCTGCCACATCGTGGATGGCCGCCAGTTGCACGCTATTCTGGTTGAGCTGTTCACCGACGGCGGCATCGGCACCATGGTCATCCCCGACGAAGCCACCGCCGAACCCGCGCCGCAACCGCCGCTAGTGGCCGCGGAACGCTAATCCGTCGCGGAAACGCAGGGGACCATCCGTCCGCAGGCGGAAGATGCTCTGCCGCTGACCATCCTGCCTACGAACACCCGCACCGGCTGACCGCCGGCCAGCCCGAGTTCGAAGCCCGCCTGGGGCCGACCACTCCAGCGGCAACCAGCGGGCGAAAGCGGAAGCAAACGTACGAAATCGATAACCTGTTTCTGCATTGTCCCTGTATTCCGATTATCTCAGTTATCGCGAAAAAGAATACCCAATGTGACATTGGTATCGTTGATATGCGTTTTACAACTGAAAACCTTCGCAATTCGAAAAGTATTCAAACGAATTAGAGGTGCTGGAGCGAAACTGGTAAAGAAGGTAACTGTTATTTTTTAATGGCGTAAGTCATTTAAAGGAGGATGCAATGCCGAAAATTAAGTGTCCGTGTAATAATATTATTAGTCTAAGTGGAATTCCGAATGATGACGAGTGGCTATTGGTATCAGACACTGACTTTTCTCCTCTTTTAGGATATGAAATCAATACAGATATTATATACGAAAATATGAAACATGTAATCGTATGTCCGATATGTAAACGGTTGCTGATATTTTGGGATGGGCTGAATAGTTCCCCTATGGTATATATCAAAGAAGGGATTAGGGAGGGGTTTGGAGGATAATCGGTGGGAATTAAGAGCCAATCAGAAAAGTCGTAAGACGGCAGCCTCAAATTTTATCTCTGTATGCATAGCCCCCCATTGCACCTCTCTTTATTATACTCTACCATCGTTCCGGTGGATCAGGGTCATCGCGAAATAGTATTGGCTTCCAATCTTTATCTCGCTTTAATTGCCATCCTTCCCCATACTCACTTCGAACCTTATATTGTTTACGGGTCTTTCGATCACACAAGTAGATATCACCATAATTGCCAAGCTTAAGGACCATTTGTTCAGTAAAGTGTGATTCAAACGGTGTTACAAGGACATGCCAATGGGTTTGTTTATCCTGCCACATCCATCGGCGTTCACGAATTACCAGATCATACTCCTCTGTGGAAAAATAACCGTTATGAATTAACACTATCGAACCGTCTTCTACAAGAGTGGCTTGCCATGGCGAAGTCAATACTTTGTGCAGACGAATAGCAATAAGTGGGCCAATTAAGAAAACAACAATAACGAATATTGCTCCGGCTTTGGTGTTTAATATCGCCTGTCGTATATTCATATAATTCATCCTAATCTGACCAGATACAGCCTTACCCCTGACCCCATCGCAGCCAGACGTAGTTGCTCATCGTAGTCCGAAGCGACGATTGCGCCGAAGACCTGTTGTCCCTCGGCAGCGATGTTTTCCATGACGTAGCCGACGTAGCGAAGCACCTGGCCGATGGTTTCGTCGGAAGTAGCACCTCGCTTCAGTTCCAGCACCACAAGGTCGTTATTACCATCCACGCAGATCAAGTCGCTACGTCCCACGCCCGGTCCCATCGCGAACTGCTGGCAGATGCGCTCATTGGCCAACCGGAGACCTAACTTGGCAAGGTTCGGCTTGATTGCCTCCTCCAACCCCTTCTCCAGAATGAATATCTGCCCATCCGCGCCGCCGAATCCGAGCCTGGAATAGATGCGCTGGGCTGTTTCAATCATGATGGCATCGTCGTGAGAGATACGCACGATCCGGGCTCGAACGTCCTGGTTGGACAGGTCGCGGATGACCATCCCCTGTGGAAGTGGACGTGACCACAGTTCAATATTGGTCAACGGGAAGGCACCGGCTTCTGGTGATTGCTGTAGTCGATACTCCGGGTCAACGACCCATTCGTCGCCGATAACACAGCGCCCGATGTAAGAATCCCCGAAAATACGCAGATAGACTACATCTCCCGGCTGTATACGGGCACGGTTCGGCTCCGTCTTTTTGAAGTAATAGGCATTCTGCGCCAGTATCCACGTCATGTCATATTTCGTGGTGTAGCTGCCAGCCGGTTTGTTGGAGAATATCCAGTAATTTACCTTAAGCTGCATGTCCATATCTACTGCTCCTGTTATGTAAGGTATTCCTGCATATGGGAATGGCGTATATCGCGATCTTATCTCGCCTTATGCACGTCGAGCGTAAATCGCCGACACCGCGTCAATTTTCTGGGTGGCTGAGCAAGTGTTTGAGCCTTGCTGGCGAACAAGAGCGTTACCAGACACTCGATTCGCAGTAAGGCTCTGCCTGACGAGTTCGACGCTGACCTTGGAGTTTCCTGCTGTCGCTGGCTGATCGGTGGCCGCTGAGTATGACGGGGGCGATGTGATCTCCGACGCGGGGGTGTTGTTGCTGAAGCAGGTGGATATCCGACTCGGGTTGACGGCGCATCTCCCAGTATCTCGCCCGCGCTTCCGGGGAGTGTCACCGGCAGAAAAATGGACTCTGCACCCCCAAACTCTGCACATTGCCCGCAGGAAGAAGCCCGTGAGAGGGAGAATCGAACGATATTGAACCTGTCCGGGTATTCCTGCTGAGCCTGGTGGATGCCGTCGCCAATGACTCCGCGCCCTTCTATGGTCCCTATCAAGCCGGCATGGACCAGGATATCATCGTGGCGCTGCACCAATCAGTCAGGGAAGGCGGTCAGCCGCTGGATCCGGCGATG
The DNA here is from genome assembly GCA_964472305.1 of uncultured bacterium. Taxonomy (GTDB): domain Bacteria; phylum Armatimonadota; class Hebobacteria; order CAIYQO01; family CAIYQO01; genus CAYYJR01. The sequence goes on along the minus strand of CAYYJR010000004.1, from coordinate 61,881 downwards.
CAAACCGTTTGAAAAGCGGTATTTCCTACTCACGATCGTTTAACGATCAATATGCCTGATGCAAATCAGCAAAATACGATTCTGCTTTCGCTGGGTTCCTGGTGGCCCCGTCATTGGCAGGACGTTGAGTGCAAAACAGGGAAGTCCATTTCTATGTTTTGCACCAGGAGGAACACGTGATGAATACAAAGCGGATAATTCTACCGCTGGTGACGCTCATCCTGTCCTGCGCCGCCTGGGCGGTCAATCCGGCGGAAATCCCCGCGACGGAAATCGCGCCTGTCGCGCAGAAACCGCCCGCCGAGAACATTCTTATTCTGCCGATGAGCACGCCGGTGCCAGTGACCGATTTTCGCGTGCAGAAGATTGGCGACATGATGCAAAACGGAACGCCGGCGCGCAATCTGACCGGCGCGACATTGCGCTGGGATGCGACCGGGTTGGAAGTGATATTCGACTGCGCGGATACCGGCATCATCGCGGAACAAACTGGCCGCGATAACATCAAGCTCTGGAAAGACGATTGCGTTTACGTCTGGCTTGATCCCGGCCATCTCGAAAATGCCACGCACCAGCAAATGATGCTTCAACTGACGGCCAGCGGCGCTTTCCATGATCATCGTGACGGTGATGCCGCGTTCAATATCGAAGGCATCGCGGCGGATGTGGCCCGCACCGACACCGGATGGCGCGGCAGGATCACTATGCCGTGGAAAGGCCTGGGCGCGACCGCTCCGAAGCCAGGAGACGTCTGGGGCATCAATCTGACGCGCGTTGACCATCCCGGTAAGTATAACTACAACACGATGGAAACGTCTTCGTGGATGCCGTTTCCCAATGGTGACGCCGCAGACACAACACAGTGGGCGCATGTCATTTTTTCCGGTACGACAGTCACGGCTGACGTGTTGGCAGTAAAGCGCACATTGGAGGCGAAATTCCAGGCAGAGAAGGCGGCAGCGGCAGCAAAGCATACAGCAAAACGGCTGGCTATCGAACCAGCCAATCCGAACGCTTCACCGGATACATACCGGGTGTTGAAATACCTGGCCGGTCTTCCAGAAAAACCCAATAAACGTGTGATCGTCGGACAGCGCATCAGCGGTGTGAAAGGAACGGAGAGTGAATACTACCGGAAGCTGGTGACCGCACTGGCGGAAACGACCGGCAAATGGATACCGCTGATCGCGATCGATAATGATGGTTCACCCCAGGGACGAGATGACCAAGCCGCGGCGGCGAATCAAATCGCGATCGAGCACTGGAAAGCCGGCGGACTGGTGGTGATGGATACGCACCCGAATAATCCCTTCAACGGCAAGTGGATATGGGTGGATCAGCCTCCCTTCCATGGCTCTAAGGACGATTTAATCAAACCCGGGACACCAGCCAATAAAGCCTGGATGGCCTACCTGGATAAGATGGCCAGACACCTGATTCCGTTGCGCGATGCCGGCGTGGTGGTGTTGTGGAGACCGTTCCATGAAATGAATTTCAAAACGAGCTGGTGGTGGGATGTTGGGCCCGATGCTGATGCAGAAGGTTGGAAAAATATGTGGAGGCATATGTTCAACTATTTTACGTACGAGCGAGGCCTGAATAATTTACTCTGGGTGTATGGCACAGCGAATGCGGAAGATTATGGATTTCCGGCCGACTTCTGCTATCCGGGTGATGAGTATGTTGATATCGTCGGCGTATCGTACTATACCGACCTGTACGGGCAGATATATGACCGATTGGTGGCTCTGGGCAAACCCTTTGCCTTTACCGAATACGGGCCACCGAACAACTCAGGAGGCTTAAACTTCCGTGGCCCCCTGCCTGATGGTTCATGGGATGATACCAATCTGGTGAAAGTCATCAGCGATAAATATCCGCAAACCGTGTATGCCCTGCACTGGACGAGTTGGCCGAATAATATCATGAGTGTTGCAGAAAACCGCAATGCGAAAGAATTGCTCAACCATCCGATGATCCTCACGCGCGGCGAATTGGATTGGCAGAGCATCAAGGTTCCGGAGAGCTGGCTGCACCCGCTCGCAGCTCCCATGACGATCGATGTCATACAGGACAACGGCATACTGCGGTGGTTGCGGCTCGGTCGTGGCACGCTCAATATTCAGGGTGAAATGAACGGATTACCCTCTGCGAAAGATTTGAAACTGACTCGGGAGGAGGAAGCGAAAACCTACCGGGGTACCGTGGTAAACAACAATCTCGCCGTGCAGATGGTTCAACGTGTTTCGGTCAAGGACGGTAATCTGGTATTGAATCTGGAGGCATCGACGGAAGGCCCGGCACCGGAGTTATGCTACACCATGCAAGTGCCAACGACGCGCTTCGCGGGTGGCACATACACGGCAGATGAGACAACTGCACAGTTGCCGTCTGAACCATTGCCAATGGATGCAATCAAATTCTACCAGGGGAAAGCCGGTAAGTTGACATTCATGACGACTGGCGGTTCGAAACTGAGTGTAGAACTGGAACCCGAAGCGGAGATTACCATCCAGGATAGCCGACGCTGGTCACCCAACTTCTCCATTCCGATTGTTGTGCACCCAGATAAGGACGCGAAGGATGGCAATACCACGCTGACGATCAGAGTGCGCCTGGAGTAATTCCACGAGCAGCGCGCGGATAAAGTCATGTGGGAACCAAAGAGTTTGTGCCTGCCTTGTAGAATATACAAGGCAGGCACCAAGGGAAGAGCCACATCACGCCACCGAGCTTGCTCATTCCCAGCGGAGATCCGTATGCCCACATTCCGAAGCGGCATTGCTATGAGCGTCTGGATGGGGTGATCGATCTAGCCATATCCCATCTCGAAGTCCGCCTGGGCTGACTGCTCCAGCAGCAACCGGCGGGCGGAAGCAGAAGCAAGCGTAAGAAATAGATGTATTTAGGTATATTCATTCCTTACACTGGTCGTTCGGTATCGATACGGGTCTCCAGTCCGACTCAACCAACGACCAGTGAAAGCATCGAAAACAGCGCAATACCTGCTGTTATACGCTTACTCGCCTGAGGTGATGGCGATGCCGCGTTCATAGGCGGCGATCATCTGGTCAAGGTAGGCATCGGATTCGGGATGCAATCGCATCCGCTCGGGATTGGCGTTGAACCAGGCAAGCGTGCGCCGGATTCCCTGATGGAAGGGTATGACGGCGGTAAATCCGGGTACGAAGGTTTTGATTTTCGTGTTATCGAAGATGACGCTGTTCGCCTTGTCACCGAGCAAATTGCCACGCTGTGCGGGATCGATGCGGCTGATGACATCGGATGGGATATGGACGATGTTGGCGTTTGCCCCGGCGGCTTCCGCGACGATCCGGTAAATTTGATCCCAGGTGAGGCTTTCGTCGGAAGTGATGTGGAAGGCATGGCCGATGGCCTGGACGTGCCCGAGCAGGCCCACGAAGCCTGGTGCAAAATCATCGGCATGGGTGACGGTCCAGAGCGAGGCGCCGTCGCCGGGAACGACCACCGGCTTCCCCTGGCGCATGCGCTCGATGATCGTGTAGTCCGACCACCCGCCGACCGCGAGCGGGATTACGGTGTCATACGTATGGGACGGTCGCACGATCGTAATGGGGAAGCCTTCGTCGCGGTAGGCTTGATTCAACCGCTCCTCACAGGCGATCTTGTTGCGCGAATAGTCCCAGAAGGGATTGCAGAGCGGCGTCGATTCGGTGATCACGGGGTGCGTGGGCGGCTTCTGGTAGGCCGATGCCGAACTGATGAAGATGTATTGCCCGACCTTCCCGCGAAACAGCGCGAGATCGCGCTCGATATCCGCCGGCGTGAACGCGATCCAATTGACCACCACGTCAAACGACTGCTCGGCCCACGCGGCATCGGGCTGCCTGATGTCGCCGATTATCGTCTGCACGCCGGGAATCTCCACCCCACGCAAGCCACGATTCAACAGATAGAGATCAACACCGCGCGCAACGGCCAGACGGCTGACCGCCGAACTGATCAGCCCCGTTCCGCCAATAAACAGCACTTTCATGCGTGTCACTCCTCACGTCACATGATCTAACGGATTCTTCGCGCGCTGCCGCTGTCCTGTTTTTATGTGTCGCCTACTGCCGTAAGATGGTCAATACCCTTCGGCCTTATTGACGACAGACGCCAACGGCTCATTGGCGAGATAGCGGGAAAGGTTATCCAGAAACACCTCGCCGGCGTGCATGTCATATTGCGGATGCGTGCCGGAATTATGCGGGGTAATCAGGACGTTGGGGGCCTCCCACAGCGGATGGTCGGGCGGCAACGGTTCAGGATCGGTCACGTCCAAGCCGGCGCCGGCCAGCCGACCGCTGTGCAGCGCCGCAAGCATGGCCTGCGTATCGATGGTCCTTCCGCGCCCGATATTGAAGATGAGCGCGCCCGGCTTCATCAAGGCGAACTCGGGCGCGCCGATGAAATGATGCGTGTGCGGCGTGAGCGGAATCGTCAGCATGATATAATCGCAGCACGGCAACAACTCCGCCTTCTGTGCCGGAGTAAACATCCGCGCGACGCACGGCGCCAGCGCGCCGGAACGGCGCATGCCCAGCACATGCATCCCGAACGCCGCTCCCAGTTCCGCGGTACGACGGCCGATCACCCCCAGCCCGATGACGCCCAGGGTCTTCCCGGGCAGCGTATCCGGGGTGCCAACGCCGGCCCACCGGTGTTCCGCCTGATTTTTCGCGGACAAATGTAACTTTCTGGTGAACGTCAGCAGCATCGCGAAAAGGTGCTCGGCAATCGGGTCCGCGTGGATATGCGCCGCGGTGATAATGGCGGGGTGCCGCGCTGCGCCAGTATTTGTCACCCAATCCGCGCCGGCTCCGTGTGACTGCACCCAGCGCAACTTTTGCATCATTGGCCACCAGGCCGATCGCGGCACGCCGAAGCACACCTCGACCTGTTCCAGCAACGCGGGATCTCGCTCAATGTCATCTCGCGTAATAAACGTCACGCGAGACGACATCGCCTGCGCGCGTTCGAGAATCGAAGCCGGCGTGTCGTGCATAAGAAGGATTATTAGCGGTGTCTCGTTCATTCGCATGATCGCGGTACTCTTCCGTTACATGCTGTGGTGACCATCACGGAATGTGGGATCACCATCCGTCCACTACTCATTGCCTGCCGAATCTCACGGTCCTTACTCAGCGCTTATTGCTGCTGCAGCATCCCCAATCCGGCCAACCAGTCGTGCAATCGCGCGGACCAGGTTCCGAGGATGGGATCGTGCAGGCAAAGACCGACGCCGTGCGCGCCGTGGGCGTAGATGTGCAACTCGGCGGGCACGCCGGCCTGGCGCAACGCGAGGTAGAATAGCACGCTGTTCTCCGCCGGCACGCCGGTGTCGGCATCGGTGTGGAAGAGGAAGGTCGGCGGCGTTTTGGCGGTCACCTGGCGCTCGTTGGAGAGCAATTCGACCAGCCGGGGATCGGGATCGTCGCCCAGCAGGTTTTCGCGCGAGCCGGCATGCGCGTAGGGTGCGTAGAAGGTGATGACCGGGTAGCAGAGGATGAGAAAATCGGGCCGGCAACTCACGCGCTCGATGGGATCGTCCGCCGCGGCATCGCCGGCATCGAAATGCGTGCCCGCGGTAGCGGCCAGGTGCCCGCCGGCGGAAAAGCCCCAGATGCCGATGCGCGCGGGATCGACACCCCACTCGTTCGCGTGCGCCCGCACGATGCGCAATCCGCGCTGCGCATCATGCAGCGGCGCGGGATGGCGATAACAGGGAGCGTGCCGATAGCGCAGCACGAAAGCGGCCACTCCCAGTGCGTTCAACCAGAGTGCAATCTGTTTGCCCTCGTGGTCGATGGCCAGATTCCCGTAGCCGCCTCCCGGACACACCACCACCGCCGTGCCGGTCGCGGTCTCGGCGGGAGGCAGGAAGATTGCCAGCGATGGCGCGAACAGTTGCACTTCGCACAACGAGTCGCCCGGCTCCGACGCGCGCAGCAGGATCGCTTCGACGCCAAATTGCTCATCCGCAACACGGTTCATGCTCGGTAGTGATGTACGCATCTCGCCTCCTCATCGCGTGACTGGCGCATACAGGCGCTGCTGTTTTTTCGCTTCCTGAACCACAAAGCTCATCTCTTCCATGGTCTTCCCCGGATCGGGCGCGATGCCCATGATCACGTTATCACCCGGCGCGGCGTCGTCGAACATCGCGTGGATGCTCTCCGCTACTGCCACCCGATCATCCAGGCGGTCGCACATTTGCACGAACGAGGGCAGGAGCACGATTTTCGGACCAAGCAGCGCCTTGCCTTCCGCGATGGTCACGTCGCCCATCGGCGGAATCTGAAAAGCATGCACCGCGTCCATCCGTGTTTGCCGGTACAGGTGCAGGATGTCGTGAATTAACCCGCAGGAGTGGTGAAAGTAATACTTGCCGCCGGCGTGCAGCACATCGGCAACGTGATCAGTGTAGCCCAGGCAGAACTCTTCGAACATGGCGGGAGAAATGGCGGTGGTGGAGGTATCATCCATGCCCAGCACCGCATCGACGCCTTCCAACGTGGCCGCCAGCCGGAACTGGCGCAGGAAACAGTCCTCCATCACTGCGAACAAGGCGTGCAGTTCGGCACGCGCATCGGCCCACAGGTAGGAGATGGTCTCGACGCCGGAGTGAATGCGCACCATCTGCCCGAGTGGCGTGCCGGTCATGGCGAACATCACGATGCCGTCGTCGCCCACCAGCGCGCGCCGCTGTCGCAATGCCGCCGCGCCATCAGGATCGATCGCGAACGCCTGATCGTCGAAGACGCACGCCAGCCGCGGCAAATCTTCGATGGCCTTCACCATGTGCTCTTCAGTGTAAGACATGCCGGTGTCGGGCGAATACCGCTGCACCTGGCGTAACTCGCCGCGCGGGGTGTGCCAGCGGGTGATGGTGTGCAGTCCATCCTGCTCGTACGTGACGGCTACCGTTTGCTGGCGACAGCTCAGCGGCGCAGCGTAGAAGTCGGCGATGTCCAATCCCAGATAGCGCGAGAGATTGATGGTGCTCTCGTCATGCCAGCGCACGTCACGCAGCAATTCCGCCAGCGCGGGATCCATGCCGTCGCGCTTCGGCTGGTTATACGGGTCGCAATGCGCGGTGATGGGTATCCACTCGGGTTGCGCGTGGCGTAATACCGTCAACAAGTTTTCACGCGGGGTCAGCATGATGGGTTCACTCCCCATTCCGAGTTGGCCGGTGTTGCTTGGTTACCGCAGTCCGTCCCGGCGGTTGGTCGCCGGAACGGACTGCGTCTGCGGACGGCGGTAGTTAGAATTCCGAAATGCCCATCTCCGCCATCTGTTGGCGCAGATACGTCACCGCCATGCGGGTGGCGTCGGCGGGGGTGTAGGCATCACCCTCGTATTCGATGTTGATGAATCCCCGATAGCCGGCATCGTGCATCGCCTTCAGGCAGCCGCGCTGATCGAGAATGCCTTCGCCGATGAGCCCGGGACGCCGCCAGCGACCATCCAGGCCTTCCATGCCTTCGCCGTCGGGCATGTAGTGCCAGTCCTTAAAGTGCGCGTGCACGACATGCTCGGCACAAGCGACGAAAGACGCGGCGGGATCCTCGCCAGTGGAGGCGTTGCCGTTATCGTAGGTGATCTTCATGCCCGGCACCTCGCGCACCGCTTGCAGCACGTCGGCGGCGGTGATAAAGGGGCTGCGCGCGCCGGGAAAGTTTTCCACCGTCAGCGTGATCCCCGCCTGCTGCGCAAACTCGGCCACTTCCTGCAGCCCGGCAATGATATGGGCGCGGGTGTCGTCGCGGGTCTGGTCCGCGCGGCCTGGAGTGGGCAGCATAATGGTGTGCGTGCCCAGCGTCACCGCCGCGTCGATGCCGCGTTTGATGGCCTCGATGCCGGGTTGGCGTTCCTTTGCGTCCGGCATGCTGAGATCGGCAAAAAAGGTGTGACACGCCACGGTGACGCCAATATCGTCCGCCATCCGTCGCAATTCCTCCGCCGGGGTATCGTGCAGCGTGACAAAGTCGATGCCGGTCAATCCCAGCTCCTTCGTCAACGCCATCATCCCATGCACGCTGAACAGATCAGGCCGCCGTCCCAGGGTATATGACATCATACAGAGTTTCATGTGTGTTCCTTTCCGAATGGGTGATACCAAATACACATATCAAGCGGGTGGTTGCTCTACGGCCCATTCCATCGCCGTCATGCCGGTTACGGAGGACAGGCTGCGGTCCACGCAATCCTCGCTCCCTTCAATTCACCCGCGTCCACCGCTTTGCCGACTCCAGCAGTGCGTTTGCGTCGTTGATGCTGTCGGCGTAGGTGTCGATGCAGAGCAGGCCGGGGTCGAGTGCGCGCACCAGCGGCTCGATCCTTTCTGGCGCGACGCTGATATGCACGATCTTGCCCGCTGCCTGGATTTTACGATACAGATCGAGCCAATCCGGCCCGTTGGGCGGGTAATCCGGCTCCGGGATGAATTGCAATACGCGCAGGTATGGCAATGAAAGCAGGCGCGGCAGGTGCTGGCCGGCACGCCAGCCATCCAGGTGATACCACAGCTTCCCGAATTCCTTACCGAGCTCGTCCACCTCCGGCATGATGAATTCGTCGAACATCTCCGGCGACAGCATGCAGGAAACGTCGGACTGGGTGGACATGTACCGCTCCGGCGCCCAGAACGGCATCCACTGCGCGTTGCCATAGGGAAAGGCATGCGTCCGCGCGGTGAAGTCGGCGAAATAGTTGATGACCTCGATCTGGTTGCGGGCTAGCTGGCGGAGCGCCTCGTGCATCCACTCCGGGTGGTCCACCAGATTCAGCAGGAATGCATTGTTGCTGATGATGGCGACCAAAATGTCGTTGGCGGGAAGCGTGCACGGACGGCCCACCAAGAAATCGTCCCAGCCGGCCACCTCGACCACCCGCCGATATGCAGCCTCATAACGCCGCAGCCAGGAGTTGTTCCAGTTGAGCTTGAACTGCGGCGGCGTATCCCAATCAACGACAATCGGGTCATGCCAGATGGTATGCCAACTGAATTGCGGGGTCGCGCCGTAACAGATGCACCAGCCGCCCATCAGCAGATACGACGGGATCGCTTCACCGCCCCAGTAGGTATTCTCGACGCGCGAGAGGGTTGCCTCCGCCAGATAATCAGGATCGAGCCACAACTGCTCCGGCGTCGCGGCGGAAGGCATCGGTCGTCCGCCCGGCTGCGGCGCGGTGACGGTGATGCACGGACGATCAATGGAACGCCCCTCCCAGAGGGCGGCCAGTCGCTCGCGTGCTTCGTCCCAGTCGGGTTTATATTTCATGACGTACTCCTAAACAGTAAAGAGACCGGTACGATGCAGGTAGGCAAGGCTCGCGCGCGCGCTGTCCAAACTCGATCCCGCGCAGATGTCCTGCTCGACGATCACCCAGCGCACGCCGGCGTCCGCCGCAGTGGCGAAAACCGCCGGTACATCCAGCAACCCGCAGCCAACCTCGGTGGCACCGCGCGTTATCGGATCCATATCCTTCAGATGCAATTGCGGTACGCGCCCGGCGTATTTCCGTAGATAACTCAGCGGATCCACGCTGCCTTTCAGCATCCAGAAGGTATCCAACTCGCCGGCAACGGCGGTGGCATCGGTGCCGGCGAACAGCAGATCAAGGGCGTATTCCCCGTCAATGACCGCGAACTCTTCCGCGTGGTGGTGATAAGTGAAGATCACGCCTTGCTCGCGCGCCACCTCACCCGCCCGCTGCACGGCGGCGATGGTATTACGCCAATCCTTTGCCACCTCGCCTGCCAGGCTGGTGGTGAGATACGCGCTTTTCAACTCCATCACGTAACGATAGGCATCGCTGTTCGGATTCAGTATTTCGGCCAGGGAGACGTGCAATCCTGCCGCGCGCAGGTTCAACGAGGCGAGGAATTCCGCCAGCGCGTCCGGCGACATGCCGCCGTAGTTCCATGCCAACTCCACCCCCTGGTAACCCATCTCCGCCAGCGCCGTCACCGTGCCTTTGAAATCAGTCGCGCACCGGTCGCGCACGGTATATAATTGAATGCCGAGCAATGGTCGCATATTCATCCTTTCATTGTTGCCGCATCCATGCCCGCACAGCCTCGAATCGTTCCAGCGGGATGCGCAAGCCGTCGGCGAAGAGGGCAAGACAGAAGTGCGCTTTACGCAGCCGCGGCGTATACAGCGCATCCAGCGTCGGTCCGATCCGCTCGATCGGCTCCAGGCAGAAGATGCTGGGATCGAGGCAACCGATGATGATCAACTCTTCACCCAGCACATCAAGCGCGGTCTCCCAGTGCGTGTTGCCGGTGGGCGGTGGGGTGAGCGCGTGAATGCCGTCCAGACCGGTCTGCTTGATGTCCGGCAGAATATCATGCACGTGGCCGCACATATGGATGAGCGCCGTTTTGCCTGCTGCATGGGTCAGTTCTACAAAATCGCGTACGTGCGGCATGTTGTAGTTCCGGTACACGTCCGGGCCGATATAGTAGGTGCTGGTGTTCTCGCACAACGTCACCGAGGTGTAGGGTCCCCGCGCAAGGAGGCGGAACGCTTCCATCTCACGCTGGTGGATGGTATCGATGAGTGCTGCCATCTCGCGCGGGTAATCGTCCAGGAAGAAGTAAAACTGCTCGGTTCCTATCTCGGTTTCCAGCAGCAATGGAATGGTAGAGGGTCCCCAGAAGCGCGTGACAATGCCATCGTCGCCGATTAGGTTGTCGATGGCCTGCTGTACCGGCGTATCATCGTGGGCGCTAAATTGCATCTCTTCCCACATGCGGCGATAGATGCGCAGCGTCGCCAGCGAATCGACCGGGTATTTCACCGGATGCCCGTTGCGAAATACGGCGGTGAGCGTGCCGTGCGGCGTGCGCCACTCGCGAGTATACCGGTTGCCATCCCCGGTGGCGACTGTTTCCACCCACGCCGGCCAACGATGCTCCGGCGCGCGGTATTCATACGGAGTGTTCCAGCCGTTCAGCAGGAAGATATCGCAACCCAGATGGCGATAAAAATCGATGCCGCCGTTGCCTTGCAGCGCCGTGGGCAATCCGGAGAGCGTATGGTTATCCACCAGCGTGGTCCAGGAGAGCCGATCGACGGGTTGCTGTTGTAAGATCGCGGTCATGCGCTCGCGTCCGGTCATATCGCCTCCGGTGAATCGGATATCCCCATCGCTATCGCCTGTGAACAAGTTGCTTTTCGTCGCGAAATCCACATCATATGGCCGGTATGTTCCACAGTATCCAACCCGTGGCACCCCGTGCAATCAGCTATTGCACGGGTGTAAACGGTAGATTCATCAGGACCGCGATGTTGCTCGGGTGCTCGTCACGCGCGGCGAAGCCCGGCTGGTCCCCCCCACCGCGAAAACGCGCGGTGCGCACGTAAGGTGGTTGCAAATCGGGATAGTGAAAGGAGTCGGGATCGCTGTAGAGTTTTTTCACGGCCAGTCGCGCTCCGTTGCGAATCACCTCCTGCGCGCGTTTCGGCGCCTGATGCACCGCGCCCAGCTTGGCGCCGCGATACGCATCGGTGTTTAAATCATCCAGGCCGTCCGGGTGAAGGCCGCGCTTCACCCCTACCGTCACCACGCCGGGTGTCAACGCCTCCGCTTCGCGCGCCAGCGCGTCCTCGCCGGCGGCGAAGATGGTCGGGATACCCAGTTCCATCGCACACAACGCCATCTGCCCGTATTCGCCGATAGAGATGCCATTGAATGCCAGGTCGATGTAGTTGAACCATTGCGTATGGGTGATGTGCGAGTAAGGCGTGCCGGCCTTCGCGTGCTGCCCGACGAAGGCCAATCCGGCATACGAAGCGTCCAGCCCCCACGGGTATGCTGCCTCGCTGCCGGCACGCAGCAGCAACGCGCGTTCATCCAGCAGTTCGGGATCGATGCCTCCCGCGCCGTGACCGTCCACCACCACCACCTCGGTGGCGCCGCCGGCAAAGAAGCCATCCACCGCCGCGTTCACCTCGCCGGTCGCCAGTCGTAGTCCCTTCGCGTAGAACATGCCGTCGCGCATCACCCAATCATCATGGTTAAGAATACCGGCGGTGCCTTCCATATCACACATAATCAGGATTTTCATGCTGTCCCTCTTCTTCGAACAGGCGAACGTGGGATGTCGTTATCGAAATCCCGTGAATAGGGAGTGGACTCATTCCCCTGCCGACATCAGCGGCGCGGGTTCTGGTTGTTCCACGGGTGATCGTCACGAGGACACCCCGCGCCACGGAGGGCGCGGGATGCCTGACACGCAAAGTACTTGCCTCGTGCGGATCACGGTGTTTTGACCTCTTTGAAGACGATGTTATCGATATAGACCTTGCCATGCCCTTTAAACCAGATGGTCATGCCGGTCCTTTCGGTAGTCGACGGCCAGGTGAACAGCGCCTTCGTGCCGGCAGGACCAATGGTCGTCGTCAATGTTTCCCAGCCTTTTGTCGGCCCGCGTTTCTCCAGCCGATACTGCCAAACGCCGGGCTTGCCGTTGGGCGATAATTGATTATTCTTCGAGTCGGAGGCATATCCGCCGATGACGGCGATGGCCTTGGTTCCCGTGTAGATTTGGAAGCTGAGGCGGTAGATCTTCTTCGGATCGATAACGAACGGAAGCGACAGGCTGGTCGACGATCCGCTGCTCACGTTCGCCGCCGGGATCATCTCCACGCAATATTGGCCGCTGTGGGGCATTTTCCCCGCCGGGTTGCCTTTGTAGAGCGTGGTGGTGACGCCATACTGATTCGTGCCCGGGGTGAAGATGTCCAGTTGTCCGGTTTCGAAATCGCCGTTCGGTACTTGATTGGCAGAAGGGACGACCTTGGCGGGTTGCGGCGCGTTCCCGTTGTCCACCGGAGTGGCAGGAGGTGGGGTTACAGCCTCGCCGGATTGCAGCACCTTACCGCGGGCGGCGATGCGTCCCGGCGCACCTAACGACAAGGCCGGTGCGCCGTTACCACGCAGACGGATGGCGCCACAGGTGCCGGTAAAGCTGATGTCACCCTGTGCATACGTAAACGGCGTTGCACTCAGGAAGACGTAATCCGTGCCTGCGCCGTGCTCCATCTTCACGCCGCGGCCATCGGCGATGGGGGTAACGAACGGCATCTGCTCGGTTTTAAGGTATGGGTAGAGGATGGCGGTGAGACCGGCATCGGCTTTCAGGGTGGCGATGATCCCGATCTGGGTTGAGTCCATGCGGCCTTGCTGCGAACCGTCGGGACGTAAGCCGGCGCCCGCGGTGCGCGTCTTTTCTTCCGTGCTGAGCGCGAGTGGGGTGGGGCGGGTGAAGAACACGCCCATGTCCACGTCTTCCTTGCCCTCCACCAGCGCGAACTGCGCGCCGGGCGTTACCGCACGCGCGGTACACCACAGCCGCCAGGTAGCCGGCGTCGGCGCCTGGAAGCTGTCGTTAATCATGAAGTAATTCGGCGCCAGCGGATCGGGATCTTTGACGAAGGCGATCTGCCGTGTCCAGCCCCCTGACTCGCCGCTCACGTAGTCGAGATACTTGTCGGTGGTGAACTGTTTCACCGCCATCACGCGGCCCATCACCGTCGATTCCACCATGCTGTGGTCGTTGGCAGGCGCCATGCCGTAATAACCGAAGTCATCCGCCAGGATGCGTCCTTTGGCCCACAACGTGATGCTGCCGGAATCATTGTCGTAGTGGGCATGATTGTTCCCGGCGATCAGATACAGCATCGTCTCGCGCGCGGACGGGAAGCCACTGCGCAGCACCACGCCGGTCTGTGGAAACAATTCACTGCCCCACGCCGGTGCCTTTTCCGGCAGGGTTGGGTCCAGCAGCAAGCCGCGGAAACCTGCCAGCCCCGGATAACCGCTGCCGATGCCGGGGAGCGGATAGGACTGGTGCTGGTGGTACATCCACTGCATGCGCGCGGCGAACTCGGGATCGCGGTCCTTCCACAGGTAGGCCAGCGTGCCGAATTCTCCAGAGGGCTCCGAGAGATATGTGTTGCCCACGGGCGGGAAGTGGCGTGAGCCTTTCAAGCGCGAATCGGGCGGTGTGGATATTTTCCCGAACCAGTCGCCGATCAACTTCACCTTCGGGTCATACAGATAATCAGCGAAGCCGGCGTTGCGCGCCATCATGAAGCCACCGAGAATCTGATCGAAAGACACCATTGCGTAATGCGGGGCTTCCAGCCATCCTCCGTTACTGTCCGACCACTCATCAAGCTGGCGCTTCAGTTCGGTGATGCCATCCTGTACCCATTGCTTTGCCAGCGGATGGCCGGGCAATTCACAGGCGATAGCTGTGATATACCCGTAGACCGTGGTGGTCATATTGGGGTTGGCGGCATACCCGCGGGGCAGTGACCAGTATTCGGGACGATTGATGGTATACCCGATGAATGCGAGTTGCGCCAGAAGGCGCTCGCGTTGCTCGGGAGTCAGGCGGGGATTGCTGAGGACGATGTCCGCCAATTGTATGGTATCGAGGATGACCTGCGAGTTATGCGGCGCGGCGCCGTACGGCAGTCCTTGTTGCTGCATGAAAATATCGATGCAATCGTGCAACTTCGTCTGCACGCTGTCGAGCAGGAACTGTCCTAATTCAACATTGCCGGTCGCCAGGTAGGCGGTGATGGGACCTTCCATGTTGAACTGACCGAGTGGTTGTTTATTGCGCAGATACGATGCGATAGCACTATCGTAGACTTTCGGGTCCGGCGTGCGCGCGCGCAGTGCCGTTACGTCGGCCTGAGTAAGAATCAGGTGCGGGAAGCGTGTCTTCTCATCCGGCCAGGTCAGCGTATAATCTTTGATGGTATCGAGCGGGAAATGCCCATGCTTGATCAGCGACTGGTATGGCAGCGGCGACTGGTACAGATCGGTCTTGCTGAGCAACGGCGTCAGCGCGGCATCCTTGTCCAGCGCGCTAATCATCCACTGGCGTCGTCCCGTCTTCAGCGGGAAGGTGAGGCGCAGATCCTGTCCTTCTTGCCGGCAGACGAGTTGCACCGGTGCCCGTTGCTCGCTCGGTATCGCAGGATCGATCCAGACGCCAGCTTCGCCGGCGGCGATGGAAAGCAAGTCGGGTTCTTTCTCGTTATAGACACTGAAACAGGCACCCTGGCGATCACGTTCCCACCAACGCAGCCACGGCTCCAGCACGAATACCTCGCCCGGCGCAATCTTCCAGGTTGCCATTTTGCCGATGTTGCCGTCGGGCATGCCCTTGCCATAACGATAAAAGAGGGTGTCCGGCGCAAAGTTTGGACTGAGCGAGAGAGTAAAATCGGCCTTGGTCAATGCCGTGAACGTTTCGTCTACCAGCACGACCGGCTCATTCGCTTGCAGGCGCACGCGCAGCTCCCACGTCTGTTTCGCGTTGAATGTCGCGCGACAGACCACCTCCACGAATGCCGGACCCCGCGCCGTCACTTCCGCGGTATACGCCGTCAGCGGGGTATCGCTCGTGAGCGTGGAGGCGCCGACCCACTTGCCCGATTTCAGACGAATGCCGGCAATGGGCCCGGCGCCGTTTGCCAGCGCTTTCGCGATGGTAATGCCGGAAAGGCTGTTTGTCAGCCGGATATCCGCCGGCGTCTCCACGATGCGCAGATCGGTGGCAGTTTGCGCGTGTTCCGTTGTGAAGCGAAACACGCGCGTCTCGTAGGCGTTGAGATCGGTGAGGAAGCTGATGGTTGCCGGTTGCTGCCCCGCGCCCGCCGCAACTTGATACGGTATCGCTTTACCATCCGGGCCGGTGAGCGACAGGCCGAGTTGCGCTTGCCGGAGTTGATCGGCCGTGAGCGGAAAGGTGACGCATTCGTTGCGCCAGTCGCGCCCAATGAAATCGCGCAGTGTGAAATCCGCCATGGGCGCCGCGCCCAGCGCCCATGCGGCGCACAGGCAAGCGAGGAACATGCAGACCAGGTAACGCATCGGATTGTCTCCCTTGAGCAAAGGTGGAACGTGGCTATGCGGATCCTTCTCCGAAACGGGGAGGGATCAGCATGAGCGACAATGCTCTTATTCTATCATACCGTTTCCGTTACCTGCCGCCTCGGTACGATAATGGTATCGGTCAGCAGAGCGACGCCTTCCGGCATCAGCTTGTGACCGGCAGTGAAGGTGGTATCGTTGCCGCCGCGCACACAAACAACTGATCGTGCACGCATCTGTTGTTCGCGAACGCGACGCACAGTCTGTTACACTCCCGCGGCTTGCTGAATCGCCGGCAGTTGCTCGGTCTGCCCGAACACTTTGCGGAAGGCGGCAGCCACCGCCTGTGCAACTTCCGGGCCATGCGGCGCGCGCAGCGGATAGGTCATGCCGAAGTGGGTATCGCAGTGCTTCTGCGCGGCGGGATACTGAGTGGGATCGTACTCCACGTCCGTCTGGAACGGGCATGTCCACGGGCACCCCTGGCCGTACGCGTTCTTGGCGAGGAAGACGGTCATCGCCGGCAGGATAAAGTGCTGCCACACGCCGACCGGCACCCCTTCCGCCTGCAAACCCTGCATGATGGCATCGCGCATCACGACCGGATTGCCGGTCCAGCCGAGGGCGTCCATATCAATGCGGCTGGTAAAGTTATACCAATTGTGCGTATGCCCGGCGGGTTCGGTGGGGACGATCAGCCCACGGATGCCTTCCAGACCTTTCAGCAGCACGGCGGCGTTGGCGCGTTGCGCGGCAAAATACTCATCCATGCGCGTCAATTGGGCGCGGCCGAAAGCGGCGGTGAGATCGTTATTGCGATACATCCAGCCCAGCGCGTAGGCATGGTAGTCGCGCGATTGCATGGGAGTGCGCGTTTCGCCGAACGACCAGATCTGCCGCGCGGCGTTGGCGATGTCGTCGTTATTGGTGGTGAACATGCCGCCCTCGCCGGAGCACATGCACTTGTTCTGGTTGAAGCTGAATGCCGCGCAATCGCCGAATGTGCCCACCTTCTGCCCGTTGAACAGTGCGCCGTGTGCCTGGCAGGCGTCTTCGATCACTTTCAGGTTGTGCTTGCGGGCGACCGCCATCACCTTGTCCATGTTCACCGCCAGGCCATGCAGGTGCACCACGATGATTGCCTTCGTCTTCGGGGTGATAGCCGCTTCGATCTTGTCCACATCGATGTTAATGGTGTCGAAATCGATATCGACAAACACCGGCAGCGCGTTGTGGTGGATGATGCAGGTGGCGCTGGACGACCATGAGTAGGAGGTGACCAGCACGTGATCGCCGGTGCCGCACCCGCACGCCGCCACCGCCATGTGCAGCGCCGCGGTGCCGCTGTTGGTGGTGATGGCATATTTATTACCGTTCCAGGCGGCGAATTCTTCCTCCAGCGCCTGGCAGTTCGGCCCGAAGGTATGCTGCCCGCTTTCCAGCGAGGCCATCACATACTGGCGGTCGAGATCGGAGATGGGGGGCCAGCTCTTGAGCATGCCGTCGGGCACCGCTTTGGCGCCACCCAGAATTGCCAATTGAGCCATCGGTATCGTTCCTTTCTGAGCGAGTCATCGCACGAGGCGAGAAATGTTACCCCAGTGTACGACCCGGCGAATGGTGGCGGCAAGAGCGCGAGTTGCTTTTGCGAGTAATATTTTGTTGTTTCGGTCATTGGTTGTACGCCGGCAGTAATTGGATACCCGATGTTTTCTGAGCGCGCATGTTCCCTCGCCGATTATCTGCTTTCAGCGTTGGGGCATCCTGACCATGCCCACATGCCGCTGAACCCGCAATCCACACGGATGGTTGTTCACCTGTCACGCGCAACTGCAGACCGGTCAAGGATATCGCATCACGCGCTACGAACCGCATTAACATGGCTCACCGGAGTTGACGGCCCCCACCGTGATGCGTTATACTTTTACGAGTCGACGGGGCGTGGCGCAGCTTGGTAGCGCGTCTGGTTTGGGACCAGAAGGTCGGAGGTTCGAATCCTCTCGCCCCGACCATGCACGCCCGACATGTGCCGGGGTGTGGGACCGTGATAGTGGCTGTGTTCGCGGGAGTAGCTCAGTTGGTAGAGCGCTAGCCTTCCAAGCTGGATGTCGCGGGTTCGAGTCCCGTCTCCCGCTCCACCCGCGCCCATAGCTCAGCGGATAGAGCAGCAGCCTTCTAAGCTGTTGGTCGCAGGTTCGATCCCTGCTGGGCGCGCCAGTTTTTTGGCCCGTGCCGGTATGGTGGGTGTAGCTCAGTAGGTTAGAGCGCCAGGTTGTGGCCCTGGAGGTCGCCGGTTCAAATCCGGTCACTCACCCCAATTTTTGAGTGTAAAACAGGCTCCGAGTGCTTATCTCGGAGCCTGTTCCGTTTGGTGCTGTCAATATTTTGTCAACGGGCAGTCGATTTCTTGCCCTTGCGCTTGACCGCGCCGGCGCATGGTTTCCCCGACAAAGGCGGCTGGCGGTGGTCAGATATGGCTTGCGCGCACTGAATCTTGCCACCGCCCCTCATCCAGCGAATGGTCAACATGGGCGCGATGCGTTTTTTCAAGCTCCGCTTGCAGGAGAACGTCAACATCACATAGATTGCAGTGTGGTGTTACGTGAAGTGGGGAATGCCCGGCGGCACGCGCGGGCATACTGCGGGTACTATGGACGACATCGAAGCACTGATGCACGCTAACGTGTCACTCGCGGCCGTAACTACGTTACAGATAGGCGGACCCGCCCGTTACTTTCTTCGTGCGCGCACTCCCGAGCAGGTGGCAACCGGCGTGGCCTGGGCGGCAGAGCGCGGATTACCGTTGCTGGTGATCGGCGGGGGCAGCAACCTGCTCGTTGCCGATACCGGTTTCGCTGGACTGGTGTTACGTGTCGGCATACGCGGCATCACGCATCACGTCCGCGACGGCATGGTCGAGGTGATTGCCGGCGCAGGGGAAACCTGGTCCATGTTCGTCGCACAGGCGGTGGCGCGCGGTTGGGCCGGGCTGGAGTGCATGGCAGGCATTCCCGGTCTGGTGGGCGGCACACCGATCCAAAACGTCGGCGCCTACGGATGGGAAGTGCGCGAACTCATCACCCACGTCGAGGCATTCGACATGCAATGCGGCAATATCGTCAGCCTCCCCAACGACGCCTGCCGGTTTGCCTACCGCGAAAGCCGCTTCAAACGCGCGGATGCCGGACGCTTCATTATATTGCGTGTCGGCTTTCGGTTGACGCCGGACGGCCTGCCCGCGGTGCGGTATGCCGAGGTGACCCGACTTCTCGCGGAGCGGGAGATCACCGTGCCCACGCTGGTGCAGGTGCGCGCCGCCGTGCTGGAAATTCGCCGGCGCAAGTCCATGCTGCTCAATAGAAACGATCCTGACACGCGCAGCGCAGGCTCCTTTTTCGTGAATCCCGTGGTCACGCCGGAAACCTTCGCAGCCCTCGAAGCAGCGGAAATGCGATTGTTGCCGGCAGGAGAACGGGTGCCACGCTTCGCGGGAGAAGGCGGTCGCGTGAAACTATCCGCCGCCTGGCTTATCGAGCGTGCCGGTTTTTCACGAGGCTATGTCCAGGGCGCGGTGGGAATCTCACGCAATCACACGCTGGCCCTGGTCAATCGCGGCGGGGCTACCGCGCATGAGTTGGTTAGCCTGGCTCGCACCATTCGCGCTCGTGTCTTTGACCGTTTCGGCATCTCCCTCATCCCCGAACCCACTCTGGTCGGCGTCTCGCTGGATGGGAATGACGGCGAAGACGCAAACGGCCATGACGCCAATGCATTGCATCTCCCGCGACCCCTGCTACGCTAACGCAGTGCATCACACCGCACCAGCATCGGTTACCAGATCAGGCAGTTGTTCACCGCGCTGTCGTATCCTGCCAGTTTGGCAGTTCACCTTGCGTGGGCAGAACGGGCGCTGATGAGTATGGGGGAATATCGCATCTCTCCTGGCAGGCGTCCGACGTTCTACTCCTGGATTGGACTGATGGGCTGTCGGTGGTCACCGGATAGAATATTGAAGCAGAATAGGGTCGCTGTTGAGGGCGTGCGCGAGTGTGGCGCGCGCCTGGTTGATGGCGGATTGCGCGTTGACGCGGTTTGTCTGTGCGGTCACCAGCGCGTTTTGCGCATCGAGGACATCGAGAAAGACACCAATGCCGGCGGCGTAGCGTCCTTGCGCCAGCCGCACGCCTTCCTCGGCATTCGCCATCCCCGCCGTTGCCGTCGCCAACCGCTGTTCCGCCGTTTTTGCGTTCAAGTAAGCCTGCGACACGTCGGCGGTGACGGTCAGCGTCGTCGCGGCAAGCTGCGCCTGCTCGTGTCGCTCGGCCAGTGCAATCATCAGCAAGGCGTTGATACCACCCGTCTTGCAGGATCACGATTTCAGCATACCGGGAAAATGAAAATGTCGTGAGGATCGGGGCGAGACATCGTTCGCAGGCAATCGGATGCTGCATTCCGCTCTGTTATCTCTTCGTGCTATACTTAGACAACAGTGTGGTGACACGGCCGATTGCCATGAACCGGGTGCCATGTCGCCCTTCTCACGTATGACCATTCGTCCGCTCATTCCCAGCTCGGTGTGCCGTGCGAACACCCGAATCGAAGGAGATATCGATGCAACCCGGATTCGTGATGGCTTGTGCGTTGGCGATCCTTTTCGGTCTGACGCTTGCTCCCCTCCACGCGGCGAGTGGTCCGCAACGCATCTGGGTCATGGCAATCGGAGTGAGTCAGTGCACGCAACCGGGTTGCCAGGCACCGCTGGCTTCGCAGTCGGCCAAACGCGTGGCGGAGGCTTTCACCGAGGCATGGCCGGAACGTACAACGGTGCTGGTGCTGACCAACGACGGCGCGGAGCCGAACTCCACCGCGAGTTGGCGCACCATCGACGACACGCTGAAGGCGTTGGGAGGCAAAATCACCTCCAACGACCGCCTCGTCGTATACTGCAACATGCCGGTACAGGAACGGGCGGGTTGGTTGTACCTGTTGCCATCGGATTTCGCACCGGTTGACGGCAAGGCGAACGATTTCAACGC
Organism: uncultured bacterium; assembly: GCA_964472305.1. Taxonomy (GTDB): domain Bacteria; phylum Armatimonadota; class Hebobacteria; order CAIYQO01; family CAIYQO01; genus CAYYJR01. The sequence goes on along the minus strand of CAYYJR010000004.1, from coordinate 40,912 downwards.
CGTGGTGCTCTCAGCCTTGCGCCAGCGGTTGGAAACGATCAACTGCAAAGAGCGCCTGCTGATACTCGACCTTGCCCTCACCGAACCGCTGACACGGAGCAGCTTCGACGACGGTGCGAAATGGCGCAAGCCCGCGTCGGCAACGCTGTGGGCGTGCAGCGTCGGCGAGCGCGCTTATGTTACTGATGCGCGTTCGTTTGTTACCGAAGCGTTGATCGAGGGATTGCGCGGCAAGGGTACGATCGATGCACTCACCCGCACGATGACGCTACAAACACTCGTCGGCGAAATCGCGGACCGTGTGCCGGGTGTGGTGCACGAAGCGCTGGGCGCCACCGCCGTGCAACACCCGGTGCTGGCGCCGGAAATCACCGACCCGGTCGTCATCCGCCCCTCGCGCGCCATCGCCGTTGCCGACTTTTCCGGTGAGGCCGGCAAAGCGCTGGCTGATCAGGTACAGGCCTACCTGACCGCTGCCGGCGTGCTGGCGCTGGAACAGCGTGATCGAGTCACCGCCATGCAGGACGCATTGAAGCTGACGTCCGCGCTCACCCCGGCGGAAGCGCAGAAGCTGGCCCGGGTGCTGAATACCCCTTACGTGCTGCTCGGGACGGTAAAGCGCGATGCGGAAGGCAAGTTGCTCGTTACCGCACGCGTGCTGGAGGCGGAGACTCTGCGCGAGGTGGCGGTGGTGAAGGAACCTGTCGTGCTGTCCGCCCCGGATAAACAGGTCGATCTGCTGGCCGACAATCTGCTGAGTCAGTGCTGGCGCGCTGGTCTGTGCGCCAGGGTGACCGGCGCGCTGCGTATCACCATACCCGGCGCTGCTGTCATACCGAGCGCCGTCGTGACGGTCGTTTACGCGGGGGAGAAAGAACCGGCGGTCCAGGATGCGCCGGCTCCGCTGGTGGGCAATCTGCGTCCCGGCAGTGTGGTCATCATCGTCAATGGCAAGGACTGTTATCCCGGCTCCGAGGTCGCAATGATCGCGCCGGGCAAAGAAACCAGCGTGATGGTGGCGCTGCGCAGGCGATTAGGCGGGCTCAACGTCGCGGTGATGCCGGCATCCGCGAAGGCGCGCATCCTCATCGGCGGCGAGTCGCGCGGCATAGCGCGCGAAAGCATCATGAATCTGCCAGTAGGCAAGCTTACGTTTACCGTATCGGCGCCGGGCTATCTCGATACAACGCGCGAAACGACCATCATCAGCGAAACCGAGACGCGCGAAGAGGTGACGCTGCAACCCCGGTTGGGCACGATTACCCTCACCTCCACACCCCCCGGCGCGGCGGTGTACTTTGGCGACGGCAACATCGCGGTGGGTGTCACCCCTTTGGCGCTCACCGACCAACCCGCTGGTCCGGCGACGATGTCCCTCAAACTCGACGGCTATTACGAGAAAGTCGTGCAGGCTCTTGTGCCACCCGGCGACACGGCGGTTTGCGCGGTGACGCTGGAGGCGCGCGAGGCGCTCACCATCACCACCGTCCCGCCGGGTGGCGCCATCTTCATCAATGGTGAGCGCCAGCCCAATCCGGCGACGCAATCGTTGAAGCTCTACCTGCAGCCAGGCACTTTTGAGATCAAAGGCATGCTGGAAGGCTGTGCCGGCGGCGCGCAGACCGTCATCCTCGGCAAGAACGAGGTGAAAGCGATCACGCTCGATCTGCAACCATTGGCCGCGCGCGTGCGCATCGCCACCGACCCGCCAGGCGCCACGGTGTATGTCGATGAGAAAAAGCAGGAGGGGACCACACCCCTCACACTGACGCTACCGGAAGGCGCGTATCGCCTCACCGCTACGCTGGCAGACTATGATGATTGCACCCTCGAACGCACCTTCCGCCGTGGCGGTGAGGAGCAGGTGGCACTGATGCTGAAACCTCGACCGGCGCGCGTGATGGTGGTGACCGCTCCCGCCGACGGCATCACGCTGCACCTGATCGACAACACGCCGCGCGAAACACCGAAGGTTGGTCCGCTATACCACACGCCGCTGCCGGAGCCGTTGCTCCTTCCACCGGGTGAGTATCTGCTGGTCGCCTCGGGCAAGGGATTCCAGCCCCAGGTGCTGCCGCTCAGCGTGCAGGCGAACCAGACAATCGCGCTACGACTGGATCTGCTGCCGTTGCCGGCGGAATTGCTGGTTATTACCGAGCCGAAAGGTGCGAACGTATCTGTCAGCACCGGCACAACCCCCGGCGGCATGCCGACAAATCCCGATGTTTCGCCGTGCCGGTTCGTGTTGCCGGCCGGCAGCTATTTCGTGCACGCGGCGCTTCCGGGGTACCAGGATCAGCACCAGGCGATAACTCTCGTCTCGGGCGGCAAAGAAACGCTGGCATTGACGCTGACCGCTCGCGCCGCGCAATTGCGCGTGGCGACCATTCCGCCGGGCGCGCGTGTGCTGCTTGGTGAGGACAGCACGACGGCCGGCAGCACGCCGTGCACGCTCACGCTGCCGCCCGGCACAACGACAGTCACGCTGCAGCGCCCCGGCTTCCAACCGCAGACGCGGCAGGCGACCCTTCCGCGGGGGGAAACGCAGACGATGCAGGTGGCGTTGGCACCCGACCCGAACACCGCCGCCGTGACGTTCACCAGCGACGTTGACCTTGCGGTCACGATCACCACCGCTAATGGGCATAGTGAGACGACGACGGTAGGGCAAGCAGGGGTGACGCTTGGTGGCCTGGCGCCTGGCAAGGCGAAGGTGACATTTCAGACACAGAATGGCAAGCCGGCGACGTTGAACTGCACGTTGGAGCGCGGTAAATGGCTCACGCTGCCGCTGTCGGCGCCGGGCAAGCGCGGCATGCTGACGGTGCTGCTCGATCCCACCGGAGTGACGGTGACGCTTGACGGGCGTCCGTGCCAGACAACGGTGGTAATGGAGAACGGCCGGCCGGTGGGCGTGCAAGTGAAGAATGTGTTCGCCGGATCGCGCACGCTTGTCGTCACCTCGCCGCGCTGCCTGCCGTGGACGGGTACTGTCGAAGTAAAAGGACGTGACACGCGCTGCGCCGTCACGCTGGCCCCGCGACCGGGCACCCTCGTCATCACCAGCCTCCCCGCCGGCGCCACGGTGGCACTGGACGGCATACCGGCGGGCGTTACTCCGCTGACGTTGGAGCAACTCACCGCCGGTCGGCACACATTGGAGCTGACGAAAGCCGGTTACCTGGCCTGGCGGCAAACGTTGGAACTGCCACCCGCGGAAGCAAAAGGCATAGTGGCGACACTGGAGCCGGCAACGGAATAGGGAAGAACACATCGACGATCGCATGGAGAACCGCTGCTGTTTCGTGCAACCGCTCCGTGTCAGCTCGGTATCACCCTGGAACATCATATCGAAGCGGAAGAGACAGTATGGTTTCGATACGACCATCCCCTTTCGCCTTGCAGGCTACGGTGGACAAGCCATAGCCTGCTTAACTACCGCTACAATCCGGTCATCCAGGTTTGAACCACCACTCCGCATCCATATGTATTTCGCTCAATCCTCCAGATTCAGCCAGCGCATTTCGTCGGGGGTGAAGGTGATGCTGAGGGCGGGCAACAGTGTGCGCGTCTCGGCTAACGCATACGGTCCGACGAGGGGGAAGGTGGGGAAGGGTTGATTCAGCACGTAGGCCAGCGCGATGTTCAGTGGTGTCACTCCGCGTTGTGTCGCCGCCTCCTTCACCCGCGCCAGGCGGCGGAAGTTATCTTCGCTGTACCAGCTATTCACCAATTCGGTATTGGATAGATAATTCGGATCTCCGTGCACGAAGAATCCGCGCGCCTGGCTGGACCAGGGCAACAGCGGCAGTTGCGTCCGCGTCAACCAGGCGCGGGACGCCGGATCGGAAACGGACAGGCTGCCCGACCACAACGGATTGACCATGCGCGCCAGGCTGAAATTGTTGCTAAGCACGCTGATGCCGTGCAAACCTTTCGCGGTTGCGTAGGCGTTGGCGGCTTCCACTCGCGCGATGGACCAGTTCGACACCCCATACAGGCGAATGCGCCCTGCATGAACGTGCTCGTTAAAGACATCGACGAATTCGTCGACCGGCAAGTCGAGGTTGTCGCGGTGCGTCATATACACATCGATGTAATCGGTTTGCAGACGCTCCAGACTCTCCAGCAGTTGCCGGGAAAGATCGACCGGATTGCAGAACGGGGTGTGTCCGCCTTTGTCCACGATCACGATCTGTTCGCGCAAGCCGCGATTGGCGACCCACTGCCCCAGCGCGCGCTCCGAGGCGCCGGCGCCGTAGATATAGGCGGTGTCGAATGCGTTGCCGCCGCGGGCGAAGAAATCATCGAACATGACTGAAGCGTAGACGATGTTCGTCGGTTCCATGGTACCCATCAGCAGGCGTGACACTGGCTTATCGAGTCCGGGAATGTGGTCAGCCGGAATCTGCGCGTCGGCGCGTACGGCCAGCGGCAGCTTGTCGATGGGCAGCGTCCACGCATCCGGCCGTTCCGACTCGTATACCAGCCCAATCTCGCGACGCCAGCGGTCCAGCGTGCGCATGTTGCCCAGGGTGTCGTCCCACGTCATCGCCGGCGGATCTGCCTGGCGCTTGGTAATGCCGGCAGCCACCGTATCGGCCTCGATGGTGTAAATGCTCTCGTCGTTACGCACCCCCACCTCGTATGGCTCTTCGCCGTTGCGCTGCACGCGAATGGTGGTTTCTCCCGGTCCGTAGCTGGCAAACCATGGCGCGGTCAGCGTAAGCTGGCCTTCGGAACCGAAGATGCGCAACACACTCTCCTGGTTTACCAGCAGACCGACGGATAGTTCGGCGATAATATCGCCCGGGAAGCGCAGGATAGCGATGGACCACTCATCGACGTTCGTGATCTCGCCGATATGCCCGACCGCCTTCACTTCCAGCGGTTCGACGAAATCCTTGCCCTGGTCCACCCCGGCGATCAACCGCGCCATCGAAGCGCAGTAGCAACCCAGGTCCATAATGCCCCCGCCACCCAGCGCGTTCTTCAGGTGGCGACCTTCGGGATTGAATGTCGCGTGGAAGCTGAAGGTGGCCTGGATCACGCGCACATCGCCGATGGTCTTGGCGCGCAGCAGTTCGACCAGTTTTTTTGTCTGCGGCAAACAACGGAACATGAAGGCTTCCATAAGAAATACGTCATGGCACGCAGCCGCTTCCACCACCGCCATTGCCTCGTAGTAGTTGATGGTCAACGGTTTCTCACACAGGATGTGTTTGCCGGCTCGCGCCGCCTTGATCGCCCATTCCGCGTGCATCGGGTGCGGCGTGCAAAGGTAGACCGCCTGCACATCGGGATCAGCCAGCAATGCCTCATAACTGCCGTAGCGGCGCGGCACCGCAAACTCCTCGCCGAACGCGTCGGCGGTCGCCTGCGCGCGGCTGCCGACTGCCAACAACTCGCCGGTGGACGAAGCCGCCAATGCCCGCGCAAACACCTTCGCGATGCCGCCGGTGCCGATAATGCCCCAGGCCAGTTTCTGACTCATGACTGCTACCCCTCAATACGTGTATTGGGTCATGCCCGCAGGATGGTAGCACGGGAGTGGGAAGATTGCAACGGGGATGGGATATTTTACAGGCGCTCCAGCAACCATGCCGGCATATGGCGGACAAGCCAGGCGATGAGCGCCCAGCGGTGCGTGATGTAGGCGACGCGTTGTTTACGCTGGATGGCGACGGCGATCTGGCGTGCGGCAGCGGGGGCGCCGGCAACCCAGAACATCCGCTCGTTCCGCGCGGTCATCGGGGTGGCGACGAAGCCGGGACGGATATCGGTGACATAGAGCGGAAGGCCGAGGTGACGGGCGCGCCCGCGCAGGGCTTCCAGGTAACTGATGTCGAAGGCTTTCGACGCGCCGTAGGCCGGGTTCCAGCGACTGCCGCGTAGCCCGGCGATGGAGGTGATGCCCACCAGGTGCCCATGTCCCTGTTGCGCGAAATAGCGGAATCCCGCCGCAGCCATCGCCGCGAAGCCCATGACGTCCACCGCAAGGGTGTCGCGCTCCGACTCCCATCGCAATTCCGGGTTGGGGATGCCCACGCCGGAGGAGATCACCAGCAGTTCCATGCCGCCCATCTCCGCGATGAGCGCATCGAGCGCCGCCGTCGCAGCTTCCGGCTGGGCAATATCCATCTCGCAGGTAAAGACGGGGGTGGCGATCTCCCGCGCTAACTCGTCCAACAACGCCACCCGCCGTCCGGTGGCGCCCACGGCATACCCGCGCCGCGCCAGCTCGATGGCCAGTGCCCGCCCGATGCCGGAAGTTGCTCCGATAATGATGGCATTGCGCATGATGCTACGGATACCTTCCCTGGGAAAACGTCAGCAGTATACGAATCGCATTATCGCTTGATGCTTGCAGTGGAATGAGCGTGTGATAAGAATACACACGGAAATCAGCATTCTCTTATCGATTGAAGGCACCTGTCAGGCGCCTGTCTGCACGTACAGCGAATCCGTCGACCGATGACGCCCTGGTGAATCGTGGACGCCATTACTCCTACAGCATAACACCGGTAAGGTTAATCGGCAACCGGATAATGCAGACGGCGATGACGGGGTGACAGAGTGTCTTGCTTCCATGGTGAAGAAAGGCGGCTTCGCTGGTGATGCAGCTACTCACCCAGTATTGGCGACGTGAACGGTTGTTGCCCTTGAGGTGCGTCGATGAAAAACGAACGCAGGTTTTGGCGTTCGCTTTCGGGAAGCGGTCCGTCGCGGCGCACTTGATCGGAAATATCCAGTATCTCGCCGGGGTGCGGCGCGGGGTAGTAGCTGTGGTCGGGCAACAGCGGATACGCGGTATGGAAATATTGATTGAAGATGACGCGGAACGTGTTCACCGGCGTATCGGTGAAGTGGAGTTGGACGCCGGGCGGGATGCGGATGGCGGAGAGCACGGCGTAACGCGCGCGGCTGGAGAAGGTATACGGTCCGTGATCACCTTGCAAAACGATCAGGCAGGGGCGGTGCGCGCCGGCGAGGATGGCATCGATGGCGGATAACAGTTTGCCGTTCAAATAGGTGAGTTGCTCGCGATAACCGTTCGCGTATTCCTCCGTGGTGAATGGCTTGTGGTTGTCGGCGACCGGCATGCCACCATCAGCGGCAAAGACAAACGGATCGTGCACGCCGTTGGAATGCCAGTAGACAAAGACCGGAGCGGCGCGGTCATCCACCTCGTCGAGGTGGTCGAAGGCATATTGCATGCGCGCACGTTCGTCGGTGAAGACAAGGCGCCGATACCAGCGCGGGAAGAGGGTGGGGAGCGGCGTCATCTTCAGTAATATCTGCGTGTAGACGTGCAGTGTCACCGGTGGGCGGCGGCACTCGCCGACATGCGCCAATTCCGGCCAGGAAAAGCCGGAGGAAAACGACACCATGCGATACCCTTGCTGTTTCAGCGCCTGGCAGACGGGATTGGCATTCATCACGGCAAGCAGCGGCAAGCGGCGCGTACCGTTCTTCCGCAACAGGTGGGTGGGAAAGACTTTTTCGATGGTATCGAGGTAGAAAATCGACGGCATCGACAGGCTGGTGGTGTGGTAATTCGAACGTGCCTGCGGATTGACGGTAAATCCCCGCCGCGCCAACTCGGTGATGAACGGTGTGTTATCGTATTGATACAGCCGTTGCATCTGATCGGTGCTGGTGTAGGCGTCGAGTAAAAAGTAATAGATGTTGGGCGCATCGGGTGACGGTGCGCCGGCGGTTACAGCACTGACCGGGGGTGGGGTCGTCTCGATCAGATACCAGCCGGCCTGCATCAGCGGCATCACGATCAGCGCCAACGCAATCCAGTTGAGATTGAGGGTCAGTTGCTCGAATGTGCGCGCGCTGCGCGCCAGCAAGACCACCGCACCGGCGATTGCCAGCAGGCAAACCGTGAAGACGACGGCAATGCCGGCATCCTGCCACCCGTGCGGGCGCAACATGCCATCAGCCGCTTTGTGCAGCGCGGCAAAGGAAAAAAACATCAACCAGCAGAGTGAAACGATCACGCCGGTTGTATGCTGCCGGCGAAAGAGCGCCCACGGCAGCAGATAACTGAGCGCGGCGAGTGCGAGCACGACGGCCATCGGCAGGAGGATCGCGGCAAACGGCACTTCGCCGGTGTTCGAGGCATACAGCGACAGCAGCGGGAAGAGCGGAAACAATAGTGGATGGAATACGCGAACACGCATGCGTCAGTTCATCCGGTGTCTTCCGGCACCGGAGGCCTTCTTAGCTGTTTCAAAATTCGCCGGGCTGATTGAAGTTAGGACGCGTGTGCGGGCATCCCGGAGGGGACACCCGACCGCAGGCTCTACAGCCCCGACTTCAATCAAGGCATGTCGCTTTTGCTACCGCGACTTCTTCTTGCGTTTTTCCACGGCCTTCTCACGTCGCTCGCGCATCTGGCTCACGCGCGGCTGCAACGACCGTTGCAGGTCTTCGAGCTGCGCGCGGAAACCTTCCACCGTGGTCGGCTGGCCCATCTGACCGCCCATTTGTTGCAGAATCATCGGCAGGAAGGGGTCGCGTCCGATCAGCGTGATGGCTTTCTGAGTGGCGCTCATCGCCTCGGGCAATTTGCCCGCCGCCTGCAGGAAAAAGGCACGCATGTAATACACGTAGGCGTTCTCCGGAGCGTTCTTCATCACCCCTTCGAAGCGCATGGTGGCTTCCTGAACGCGGCCGGTGCTCATCAGGTTGGGCAGCGAACTTAACTGCGATTCGTGCGCCTTGAAGTATTTCTGGAACTTATACAGCCGGTACAACGGCGGTCCGGTGACGGCGAGGAACACCAGGATGGCGGCCAGCAGAATCCCGGTGATAATCCAACCGATCAGCGGATGGGAGCGGATCAACCAGACCAGCAACCCCACCACGACCAGCACCGCCAGGGCAATCAACGTAATCAATAACCAACGAGGCAAGCGTGCCATATAAATCAACCACCTTCCGCGTGGATCAGTTATCCGCGAGCCCATTGCCGGGATCGCCTCGCTATTATACACAAACCGGGCGGGGAATGCGACTGCCGTAGGACTAGAATTCTGCGCAAAGTGTTCGCCAGGCGCTTGCTCGATCCTCTAACAGGGTATGATGGCGATACTTAACGACGTTATGACCATGCCGTTATCGAAGGATGGAGGTTATCAATGAAGATTCTCGTGGTGTATTACAGTACTTACGGTCACCTGTATCACCTGGCCAACGAACTTGGCGAAGGTGCGCGCGCAGTGCCGGGCGCTGAGGTACGCGTTGCACGCGTGCCGGAACTGATCCCGGAGGAAATCGTGCTACACAACGAAGGCATGCGGGCAGGTCGTGAGTTGCAGCAAGACGTACCGATCGCACAGCTCAGCGACATGGAATGGGCTGACGGCATCGCCTTCGGATCGCCCACTCGCTTCGGCAATATGAGCGCGCAGATGAAGAATTTTATCGATCAGCTTGGTCCGCTATGGTTCAAGGGAGCGTTTGAAGGGAAGCCGGCGACTTGCTTCTCCTCCAGTAATACGTTGCATGGTGGCCAGGAGAGCACGCTGTTGAGCATGACGATCCCGCTGTTTCACTTCGGGATGGTGATCCTCGGCGTGCCATACTCGACGCCGGAATTGATGACGACCGAACGCGGCGGTTCACCATACGGCGCAACTACCGTCGCCGGCGCTGACGGCAGTTGGCAACCGAGCGCGGCGGAACTGGCTATCGCCCATGCGCAAGGCAAGCGGCTGGCGGAGGTGACGGCGAAGTTATGCGGATGAAGGCAGGAGATGACGGACGACCTTGCGCCCGCCGGTGGGTGGATAACACCGTGATTATCACGGCGCCGTATCGGGCATACTGATTCTGCACGCTAATTCGGGGAATGCTGTCCCCTGCCTCCGCCGATGTGTGGCGGGGTGGGGGCTTGCCACTCGCGTCGTCACCCCCTAGAATAAAGCTTCTCTGGAACGTCGTATTGCCGCGGGGAGGGGAGACTGGGTATGAAGTGCGTTCGCGCGCTGGGCATGATGCTGTTCGGGCTGTTGACTGTGCTGGCCGTCATCGGGTGCGGCGGTGGGTCCGGCGCGAAAGTGTCCGTGAAACTGACCGCCTCCCCCACGACCATTGACCTGGGCGACTCGACGACGTTGCAGTGGACGTCGAAAGGCGCGCAATACGTGGTCTACTCCGACTTCGATGCCGCGAGCATTACCGGTACCAAGACGGTTACGCCGACCCAAACGACCAGCTACACCATTACCGTCGGCGGCCCGGATGGCGAAGCCTCTTCCACCGTAATCGTGAAGGTCAACGAAATCGAGTACGGTGACGTGGTGGTCGACAACACCGCGAAGACGATCACGTATACCCCACCGGCCGATAATATCCTCGTCGATCACCTCTACGCACGTTTTACCAGCGTGAATCTGACGCCTGCGCAGATAGTCGACAACGTCCAGTTCCGCCAGATCTCACCGAACGTGTGGCAACTTAGCTTCGCGTCCGAAAGCACCGACTTTATGGTTGCCGCCCACGGCGACTTCGATGTGACGACGTATGTGCTGGTCAATGGGCAAACGATCCCGTTGCGGGCAACGCATCGCGTTACATTGAACGTAACCGGCGCCGGCGGCGAGATTCCACCGCCGCCGCCGTTCTAATACGCTTCGGTCACATATGGGCGCGCGTGTCGTCTTCCCGGTACTCCCCATCGAGGGCGAGCGGCAGGATGCAGCACGTCAGCGTCCGGTGCTGATAAGATCGGTCATCGGACTGCTGGCGGTGGCATACAGCTTTTTCGGGATGCGTCCCGCCTCGAACGCGAGCCGACCTGCCGCGGTGCCCAGGCGCATGGCGGTGGCCATCTTCACCGGGTCGCCCGCCTGCGCGATGGCGGTCTGCATCAACAGCGCTTCCACACCCAGCTCCATCGCGAAGGCGGCGTCGGAGGCGGTACCCACGCCGGCATCCACCAGCACCGGCACGTGGGCATGTTCCACGATGATGCGAATATTATACGGATTGCGAATGCCCAGCCCGGAGCCGATGGGGGCGGCGAGCGGCATCACCGCGGCGCAGCCCATCTCCTCCAGCTTGCGGCAGACGATGGGATCGTCGATGCAGTAAGGCATCACCACGAATCCGTCGGCGATCAACTCTTTCGCCGCTTCCAACAGGCCTTCGTTGTCGGGGAAGAGCGTTTTCTCGTCGCCGATCACTTCCAGCTTCACCAAGTTCGTATCCAGTGCTTCGCGCGCGAGTTGGGCGGTGAGCACCGCGTCTTTCACCGAATAACATCCGGCGGTGTTGGGCAGGATAGTCAGCCCGGTACGGCGGATGAAGTCGAGCAAGTTCTGCCCGCTCGGTTCGTTCAGGTTCACGCGCCGGATAGCGACCGTCACAATCTCCGCGCCGCTGGCTGCGATGGCCTGCTCCATGATTTCGGGTGAGGGGTATTTCGCCGTTCCCACCAGCAGGCGGGAGGTAAAGGTGCGTTCACCAATGGTCCAGGTGGATGTCATCGTCACGTCCTCAATCTGTGTAAATTCGCGTCAGCGTCCCGGCGGTTCCGGGAGCCGTTTGCGCACTTGCTGCCATGCTGTACGCTGCAGGAAGCTGCCTTCGACATGTTCTTCCATTTCCAGAAACATCGTCCACGGGATGGCAAAAGTCAGCTTGTCCGGCGGCAGGAACGGGCGGGCGCTGACGTCCAGCGTGCCGATCACCGCGCGCGGTCGCTCCTGCTTTGCTTCGTGATACGGCAGGATGCCGATGCTCTGGCATCCGCTGGCGGCGGGGACAATCACATTGTCCGAGGTGGATCGCCCATAATTCGCCAGCACCACCAGCGCGGTCAACTGATCCGGATTGACCAGGAAAATCACGACTTCCGGGCGCTCGACCGCGGTATTGACTGTCGTCAACGGCGTGAAGATGACGAATTGCTTCGGTATCTCCACCCGTGGTAACGCGTCAACGAAGGCGCGCGCCATTTCCGGCGTTTTGCGATATCCTTCGCCTTCCGGTCCACCCTCACGCCCGGTGGAAAGGAAATATTCGATGCCTCCCGGCGGTCCGGCGTAGTCGGCGCAAAATCCTAATCCGATCAACCCGCCGCCGCAGCCGACGGTCCGGCGGTCGAACACGGCGGTCTCGCCCTGTGCCGCCGCGTGCAGCATGGACATCACGCACGACCAGCGGTTTTCCGGCAACGACTTCGCTGCCGCGGGCCGTTCGTCGCTGATCAGCAGCGCCACCGGTGACGTCTCCAACTGAATCGCTTCGGCGATACGATGGTACAGCATAGCCACCTCCTGCTCTGAATCTACCCGCCGGCGACAGCACGAATGATTTCAATATGATCGTCGGGCGACAATGTGGTGTCGGCATACAGCGCTTTGCGCACCACCACGGCGTTGCACGCTACCGCGGTGCCGGCGGTTGTGATACCGAGTTGCTCCAGCAATTGCGCCACCGTGCAGTCATCCGGCACGTCCGTGGGTTGTGCATTGACCAGTATCCGCATGGTTATGCTCCGGGAATGCGTCCGGCCGTTACGTCCGCACGCGTAAAACGTTCCAGCGTGAACGGGGCAATCAACTCCGGCGTGCGTCCGCCGGTGATGCGATCGGCCATGGTCTGCGCGACGATGGGAGCCAGCAACAGCCCGTTGCGGAAGAGTCCCGTCGCGAAAAGATAATCCGGCAGTGTCGAGTCGCCCAGGATCGGATAGTGATCCGGGGTGCCCGGCCGCAGTCCGGCCCACATTTCCTGCACCGCGCAATGTTCCAGCGCCGGGAACAGCTCCTGCGCGCCGGCTAACAATCGGGCGATGCCCCATACCGTGTTGCGCTTGTCGAAGCCGACGTCCTCCATAGTCGCGCCCAGGAACAGCCGCCCGTCATAGCGTGGGATAAGATAACTGCGCGGTGAGCGCACCGTGCGCGTGAGAAAGCCGGGGTAGGGGAGCGCGAGTGCCAGCATTTGCCCGCGCACGGGCATCACCGGCGGGCGCAGCGCGTCATCGGGCACGCCGATGGCGCCCGCCCACGCGCCGGCTGCGTTCACCACCATGCCGCCAAACCGGTTGCCCAGGGTGGTTTCGACACCGGTCGCCCGACCGCCGCCCACGAGGATGCGGTTAACCTGCGCGCCGCAGACGATCTCCACCCCCAGCCGTCGGCATGCCTGCTCCAGCGCCGGCACCAGCAAGCGATTTTCCACGTGCCGGTCGCCGGGCAGGTATAGCCCGCCGCGCACGCCGGGGCTCAACGCCGGTTCCACCTTGCGCGCGTCATCGCCCGACAGCCATTCAACCGCCAGTCCGTCTGCACGTTGGCGATTATATGTGTGACGAAATTCCACCTCATCCTCGTCGGTGATCGCCAGCGCCATGGTCCCCGCCTCGCGGTGATAACAGTGGACGCCGGTCTCTTCCTCCACCGCGGCACGGAACGCGGGATAAAGGCGGTTGCTTGCCAGGCACAACTGCAAAAAATCGCCTTCGCTCAATTCTCCTTGCGGTGCGAGCATGCCGGCGGATGCCCATGACGCCTCGCGTCCGGGCTGGTGACGCTCCAACAGCGACACCGACAGACCGCGCCGCGCAAATTCACGCGCCAGCGCCAGTCCGGTAATGCCGCCACCAATAATTACAATATCCGAAGTGTGCATCAGGTTACCATTGCGGCGTCAGGCGAGGTGTGCAGGGGTGCAATCATCACGCGCCCAAACGGCGCAAACTCCAGCGAAGATTGTACCCGATTGCCCGCGCGATGACAAGGCGATAACAGCGGTGAACGGGACAAGTTGCACAGGGCACGCGAAAAGTGATGCGTGGTTGACGATAGGCAAGGGTGAGGTGTTCGATGCATTCGTCGCGTTGAATCGGCATTGCTGTCGATGAGCGGTACAGGCGCTGGTGTGATGATGGGCGCGGGCGGTGAAACTGGCAGAGACGAGGTGGAATCAGCATGCGCGTATCAACGATTGTCCTGTGCAGTATGGCGATAGCGGCTGCATTGGTGCCGGCGCGACCAGAGGGTCCGGCGGCGAGTTGGGAAGGGCTGACCGGATTGTTTACCATGCCGACGGCGCAGACGCTGCGTCACGGGCAGATTGCGCTGGTCTATGCGGAAGCGCGCTTTGCCAATGAACGTGATGGCCGCAAGTCGCTGGATACCTGGTTTACGGCCAGCGCCGCAACAGCCGTGTTTCCGCGGCTGGAGATCGCGGTGACGTCTCGGCACGAAATCTATAAATTCGGCCCGGGATCAACCTCAGGTTTTACCAATCAGCTCAACGATACCTTTGTGCTCGGGCACGTGAAGTACGTCGTGGTGCGGCCCGACACGCGGAAAGTTGGGTTGGCGATCGGGGCGTTGGACATCACCGATACCGCCAGCAAACTGGAGGGAATCAACGTCGGGCGCGGACGGCGCATCTTCCTGGTCAGCAGCTACCAGTGGGCTCACTTGAGCGCTTTTTATACCGATGGACACCTGGGTGCCTCCGCCGGCGCACAGTGGAGTGTGACGGATAATATCGATCTCGTGAGCGAAGTCGTGACGAATCCGGTATTCGTGAAAGCGATCCCGAGCAGCAACAGCGGCGTGAACTTTAACATCGGTGCGCGCATTCATCCCCGTGAAGTACCGAATCTGCGTTTCGATGTCGCGGGTATCGGCGACGGCAAGTTTGATTTTGGCTTCTCCCTGAGTTATAATTTCCGGCTGTGAGCGGCAAGTCAGCGGTGTACCCCAATCTCCGCGCCGCCGCCATGGCGTGCAGCATCGTGCGCGCATGTCCCGCCAGGAAGGATATCGCCGGTAATGCCTCCTCGGGTTGCCTTCCGGTTCAGTCGGTCTTGACACGTAAGGAGTTGTACATGAAAGAAGGATCAGCGCCGATTCGCCCACAGGATGTCCAGGTTCCACCCGAGGCACTCGCCTTGATTCCTCGCGCCACCGCAGAGCGTTTTCGCATCTGCCCGTTGGGATTCGCGGAAACGCGCAGCGGGCAACGCGCGCTCACCATCGCCATCGCCGATACCAACAACCTGATGGTCCTCGACCAGTTGCAACAACTGGTAGGCAGCCGCATTCACGCGGTAACGGCGTTTGAGCCGGATATCATGCGCGGCATCGAAGCGCATTACACCGAAGATACGCATACCGACACGCCGACGGACCTGCTGAAACAATTCAGCACCGGGGAAGAGCAGCCCAGTGCCGCCGTGACGGCGCAGACCCCCACGATCCCGCAGGCAACGGTGCAGCAGGGGGGAGCGCGCCAGACGGTGGAAGGCATTATGCAGCGTGCCATCGCCGACCGCGCCAGCGATATTCACATCGAACCGCACGCCAAAACCGTCTACGTCCGCTGTCGCATCGACGGCGTGATGTATGACCAGATGACCTATGATCCCCCCGGCCATCCGTCAGTCATTTCCTACATTAAAGTGCTGTCCAAACTGGATATCGCGCAGAACCGTCTGCCGCAGGACGGACGCTTCGAAGTCGGACTGGGCAACAAGGATTTCGATGTCCGCGTTTCGATCATCCCCTCTACCGGCGGCGAAAAGGCCGTGTTGCGCCTGTTGCCGAAAACCCCGATCGCGATGGAGTTCGAGCAACTGGGCATCGAAGGGCAGAACTTGAAATATCTCCAGCAGATGCTGGCCAAGCCTTTCGGCATGTTGCTCGCGACCGGCCCGACGGGTTCGGGCAAAACGACCACGCTGTATACCTGTCTGTCGCGCATCGATTGCGTCAGCAAGAACGTGATCACCGTCGAAGATCCGGTCGAGTATCAATTCGCGCGCATGACGCAAATCCAGGTGTACCCGAAGATCGGGCTTACCTTTGCCGCCGGACTGCGCGCGATTCTGCGCCAGGATCCCGACATCATCATGGTCGGCGAGATACGCGACCTGGATACGCTGGAAATCGCGGTGCAATCGGCATTGACCGGGCACCTGGTGCTCTCCACGCTGCACTGCAACGATGCCGCTGCCGGCGCCGCGCGCATGGTGGATATGGGCGCCGAGCCGTTCCTGGTAGCCTCGTCGCTGAACGGTATCATTGCCCAGCGCCTGGTGCGCAAAATCTGCGCCGCATGCAAAACCGAGTTCAAAGTGAGCGACGAACTGCGTCAAACGTTACACTTGCCGGACGACGGCACCGTCTATTATCACGGCACCGGTTGCGCGGCCTGCCGCGGCACCGGCTACTCCGGACGCATGAGCGTCTTCGAAATCGTACCGGTCATTGAGCCGATCCAGCAGGCCATCATCCGCAAGGCGCCGTCGGGTGAGATTCGCACCATCATCAAGGACGCGAAGTTGCCCTCCCTGCAGGAAGATGCCATGTGCAAAGTGCGTGCCGGCATCACCAGTCTGGAAGAAGTGCTGCGCGCGGTATATACCATGAGCGGGTAAACCGCCCGGCATTCTCCGATGGCGAGACGGTGGAATCGACGGCTCCCATTTCCGGCTTTCCCTCCACTCATCCCTTGCGCGGAATGAGCTGAAGAGGGGCGGGGTGGGAGCCGATGCGCGACGTGGCGCGCGGGAGCAGCCACAAGCGGATGATGCCCGGTACGCGCGATAGCCGATGACGGGCAGGTCGAGTTTGTTGCCATCGCCCTACAGAGCAACGGCAAGATTTGATTGCAACGGATTTTGGATCATTTTTACTCGAGATTGTGCAATGTGAGATTACTTTCGAAGATGGCACGAATTAAAGTGAGAAAATATCAACGGTATAGGGGAAAGGCTTTTGAGTCAGACCGTAATCTTTAAACTACAGATAAACGTCTAGCGTAAATTGTCGACACTGAGTCATTTTTTAGTCGGCTGAGCAAGTATTCGAGCCTTGATGTCGAATAGTAGAGTTACGCCACACGCTATCCAGAAAAAGGGATAACGTCCCGGCATAGGTAAAGTGTTATCAGGCCGCTTCAGGGTCGGCTTTGGCATACTGCACATGCCGTTCTTCGATGAAGCTGCGGACAACGTCTCTGGGCGCTTCTGGGTGCTATGTCAATAAGCCCGCACGTCGTCCTTGAGCTGGGTGAGACGAAATCCGGGCTCGATACGGTCCCCGAACGTCTTACTCCGCCAGCGGTAAACTGGCAGATGCATCGAGGTCGCAGGTGGCAAAATCGTTGCGCAAGGCATGGAAGTAGCCGGCGGCGGCGATCATGGCGCCGTTGTCAGTGCATAACAGGCGTGGGGGCAGCGAGAGCGGAATGCCGTCGCGCCGGGCGCGGAGTTCCGCCAGTTCACGCAGGCGGCTGTTGGCCGCGACACCGCCCGCCAGCACCACCTGCGCGGGGTCCAGGTCGCGCGCGGCGGTGAACAGCTTCTCCACCAACACCGACATGATGGCTTCCTGGAAGCTGGCGGCGATATCCGCCGTTGCGGCGCGTCCGCCGGCTTCCGTCTTCTTCAGGTATTGCGCCAGCGAAGTTTTTACTCCGCTGAAGCTGAAATCATAGGTGCCGGGCAGCAGCGCGCGCGGGAAGTCGATTGCCCGCGGGTCGCCCTCGCGCCCCAGTTTATCGATTACCGGCCCGCCGGGATATCCCAGTTCCAGCAGTCGCGCCGCCTTGTCCAGCGCCTCGCCGGGAGCGTCGTCGCGCGTGCGGCCCAGCACGCGATACTCGCCGTGCTCCTGCATCCAGACCAGGTGGGCGTGGCCGCCGGAGACGATCAGCACCAGCGCGGGCAGCGCCGGCTCCGGGCGCACGTCATCCGGCAGGCGAATCCAGTTCGCGTACAGATGGCCTTCCAGGTGGTTGATGCCGATCAACGGCAGTTTGTGCACGTAGGCGAAGCTCTTCGCGCCCATCAAGCCCACCACCAGCGACCCGATCAGCCCCGGTCCATGCGTGACCGCCACCCCGGCCAACTCGGACGGCGCCACTCCCGCATTCGCCAGTGCCGCGGTGAAGACAGGCAGGAGATATTCGAGCTGCTTGCGCGAGGCGATCTCCGGCACAATGCCGCCGTATTCCTGGTGGAACGACTCCGACGAACTGACCACGTTGGACAGCATCTCGCGCCCATCCGCCACCACCGAGGCCGCGGTCTCGTCACAACTGCTTTCGATACCGAGAATGAGGATACGCATAACAGCGGGTATTGTAGCATGAAATGGGTAAAGGTAAATGCCGCATGGCGACGTGGCAATGCAGAAAGTTGATGCTTACCTTCGTGATATCAGCAGTCCGCCGCGCCGTCATCGGTTCGACGGATGACATGGCAGTCATTTCAAGAAGCCTTTAATCAGTCGCGTAATCTCCTCGGCTTCCAGTAAGAACGCGTCGTGACCGTACGACGATTCGATCTCGACAAAGCTGACGCCGGCGCCGTTGCGGCGGAGGGCGCGGACGATTTCGCGCGACTGGGCGGTGGGGAAGAGCCAGTCGGAGGTGAAGGCGATGACCAGGAAGCGCGCCTGCACGCCGGCCATCGCCGCGACAAGTGATTCCGCACCGGCGGCGAGGTCGAAATAATCCATCGCTTTCGTGATATACAGGTAGGAGTTGGCGTCAAAGCGCTTGACGAACTCGTCGCCCTGGTGTTGCAGATAGGTTTCGACGGAGAACTCCGGGTCGAATTTGTACAGGTATTCTTCGGCGTGGCGCAAGCTGCGGCCGAATTTTTCATGCATCGACTGTTCGGACAGGTAGGTAATGTGCGCGACCATGCGCGCCAGCGCCAGCCCGTTGACGGGCTTGTTCCCCGTATCGTAATAATTGCCATCCTGCCAGTTCGGGTCGCTCATCACCGCCACGCGGCCGACCGCATCGAAGCCGATGCTCTGTGCGGAGAGGCGGTGCGTGGTGGCGATGGGAATACAGCGCTGCACGCGGTCGGGATACGCGACTGCCCACTGCAGCGCCTGCATGCCGCCCATCGAACCGCCGGTGACGGCGTACCATCGCGGGATGCCCAGGTCGTCCATCAACAGCCGTTGGGCGTTGACCATGTCGGCGATGGTGATGATGGGGAAACGCATCGCGTAGCGCTCGCCAGTTGCCGGATCGATGGTGTTCGGTCCGGTGCTGCCCATGCAGCCGCCGATAATGTTCGAGCAGACCACATGGAAACGGTTCGTATCGAAAGCCTTGCCCGGGCCGATCATCATATCCCACCAGCCGGGTTTCGGTTTCTCTTTGTGCAGGTCGGCGGCATGGTAACCGGCCGCGTGCGCATCGCTGGACAATGAATGGACGACGTGGATGGCGTTATCCTTCGCCGCATTCAGCGTGCCATACGTTTCGTAAGCAAGCGTAATCGGTCCGAGCGTCTGCCCGGATTCCAGCGGCAGCTTATCCGCGTAGTGAAAGTATTGCGTCTCAACGATCCCGACGGAGTCCGGGCCGATGGTCACCGGAACAGCCATGTGCGAGCCTCCTTATCTGCCGCCTCAAGTATAGCGGAAAGCGCGCGGAAGCGCGAGAGCCAATCGCGGCGAACGCGGCAGAAGCCCTCTGCCGGGTGGAGACGAAACCTGGTGCAGCCGATGATCCATTTCGCGAAGAAACCGGTGATGGCCATCGAGCCGCGCACTGCTGGAAGGCTATGACGCCGAAGTGGACCGGCAAAATTCGCACAGCAAGAACAGCCTGATCAGCGAGCATTGTACGTACCAGGGCACCGGAACAGAACGGCACCAGGGAAATAATCCCTGGCGCCGTTGTGCCCTGATATTCCGCTCTGCTCCGGTGTTAGACCGCCGCCGTTACCGTTGCGCGTAATGCCTGATCGAGGTCGGCGATGATGTCGTTGACATTCTCGATGCCGACGGAGAGGCGGATGAAATCGGACGTTACGCCCGTCTCCTCTTGCTGTTCCGGCGAAAGCTGCGAATGCGTGGTGCTCGCCGGGTGAATGACCAGCGTCTTCGCGTCGCCGATGTTCGCCAGATGCGAGGCCAGCTTCACGTTGCGGATGAACGACTTGCCGGCATCCAATCCGCCTTTCACGCCGAAACCGATCAACCCGCCACAGCCGTTCGGCAGGTATTTTTTGCCCAGTGCGTAGGACGGATGGCTCTCCAACCCCGGGTAATTCACCCAGCTCACTTGCGGATGCGCGCTCAAGTACTGCGCCACTGCCAGCGCGTTGCTGCTGTGCCGCTCCATGCGCAGGTGCAGCGTCTCGATGCCTTGCAGAATCTGGAAGGAATTGAATGGCGAAATGGCCGGCCCCAGGTCGCGCAGGCTGCTGACGCGGGCTTTCAGCGCGAAGCAGATGCCGCGCAATGCTTCCGGCAGGCTCCACCACACCAATCCATGATAACTCTCGTCCGGTTCGGTGAAGACGGGAAACTTGCCATTACCCCAGTCGAATTTGCCCGAATCCACGATAACGCCGCCCAGCGAGGTGCCGTGGCCGCCCAGGTATTTGGTCAGTGAGTGCACCACCACGTCCGCCCCCCAGTCAAGCGGACGGCACAGGTAGGGTGTCACTGACGTGCTGTCGAGAATCAGGGGAATGCCGTTGGCGTGGGCGATGTTCGCCACGTCCTCGATGGGGAAGATATCCAGCTTGGGATTGCCCAACAGTTCGCCAAACACCGCTTTCGTGTTGCCGTCGATCGCCTTCGCAAAGTTTTCCGGGTCGCGCGGGTCGACAAAGCGCACTTCAATGCCGAATTTGGCGAAAGTGTAGCGGAACAGCGTATAGGTGCCGCCATACAGCGACGTGCAGCTCACGATGTTGTCGCCATGACCGGCAATGGTCAGCAACGCCAGCGCCTCGGCAGCCTGACCGGAGGCCACCGCCAGCGCCGCGGCGCCGTTCTCCAACAGCGCCATGCGCTTCTCCAGCACGTCGGTGGTGGGATTCATCAACCGCGTGTAGATGTTGCCGAACTGCTGCAAGCCGAACAAGGCGGCTGCGTGTTCGGGACTGTCGAAGACATATGATGTCGTCTGATAGATAGGCACCGCGCGCGAGCCGGTGGTCGGGTCGGGTTCCTGCCCGCCGTGCAGCGCCAGGGTGTCGAATTGATACGTGTCGCTCATCGGAGTTGACTCCTCTCGATCGTCCGCGGATCGGTAGGCCAGTTGCCACCGCACGGGCGGAATAGTTTTGTTTCCGTATCGGAATACAGGGAATATACCGGGGATCGGTTTGCCTGTCAATAGGGTGCGCGTGATTTTTCGGAGATCGGCTGAATCACCCCGGTGATTCCCGCCAATGCTCATTGTGCCGGTATTGTCGTTCACGCGCAATAGTGGGGACCTGCACACAACCGAGCAGCATTCTTGGGGCATGGCCAGCACGGCGATGACGGGACACGGATGGCGCGAAGCGTTGTCTGCTGCTACACAAATACGTCAGGCAACTGTATTTGCCGCGTAGTCCAAGTGTACGTCAACGTCGCATGGCTGCATGCGCCCGAGCGTTGAAATCCTTCTACCACACGGGGAATCGCGGCATGCCGTCATGACCCGCTTACCGGATGTCCAGGCACACCGCTTCTGTCGCGAAGGGCAACAGCCAGCGCGCCTTGCGCGTGTGCGCGTGCACTTCGAGCGCGATGTCGCCATCCGCGCTTTGCGCGGGAAGCGAGATGCGAATGGGGCGCGCATTGCGCTGCGCGAACTGCCAGAGGGTGAGGAAAAGCACGCTGGTGCCGCGCGTGCGCACGATCAGGCAGGTGCGCGGTTCGCCGGGGGCGAGTTGCCCCGGTAACATGGTCGTGGCGTTGTGCAGTTCGTGAGCCAATATCAGCTTGCCGTCCGCCGGGCGCAGCACGTGCAGCAGCACATCGTGGCCGTCGCGCTCCCAGCGCAGCGTATTGTGACCGGCTGGTTCCAGCGCGCGCGCCTCGCTGAGATGGCAATACCCGTGTTTTGTGTCCAACGCGATGGCCTCCATGCCGGACAACGGCGGGATGACGCCGGGACAGTGCATCGCCCAGTCATACTGGTGCTGCTCCGTGCTAAGCAGTCGAAATGCGTCGATGAGGTAATCGGCGGTGAGCACCACCGTACGATCGAGCCGCACACCGGGATAGACGCGGTCGTTGACGGCGCGTACGGCCCGAAATCCTTCGTCCGGCTGGAACAGCGCCAACTCGCCGTCGGAGATGCGGTCGCGCCAGTGATCGCATTCCCTGATGGAGCCGGTGTCGCAATCGTAGGGGAACATGCTTTGCTCGTCCACGGTTACCGTGTTGTGGGCGATTGTCGTGCGAATCCAGGTCAAATAGTTGGGGTCAGCAGATCCACTCGCCGCCGGCGCGGAGGCGATAGGCAAGCCGCCGGCGTGGATGTCGAGGTGCAGTGCGGCCGGAGATTGGCAGCCAGCGGAGTGCGGCCCCCAGCTAAGATAGGCTGCCGGTGCATGCTCGCTGGAACTGCTGCGCAACACCGCCGATCCGTGCACCGGAAAGATCGAACACCCACGCTGGTGGCTGCCCTCCAGCGAAAATTCACTGTTATCGCCGAAGGAGAACCGCCCGTCAGGATAGCCGCGGTGAGTGAGCCGCGCAAAGTCGAGGTCGCCGTTGCGCGTCTGCAGCCACATCGGCAATCCCGGCTGTTCGCGCTCGGTGTGTTCGCGCTCGATACGGTTGAGCAGCCAGGCGTATTTCGCGTCGTCATACGCCTGGTAGGCCAGATTATAGATGATACCCCATGCCCAGCACCCGCGCAGGTTCGCCAGTCCCGAATCGGAGAGGGAACAGCAGTCGAGATTGGGAAACGCCTGATAGAACGGCGCGTCGAAGCATGCCTTCACGCATTTCGGGCCGCGCGGGCCATACGCGCGATGGATATCCTGGCCGTCATTCTGCTGCAACGGCGGCAATTCGGCATGCCAGAGATCGACGTCGAGGTGAGCGAAGATGTCCAGCAATTCGGTGAGTGCCAGCAAGGTGTCGAAATGGTAACCAAGCGACCGCTCCCAGTGCATGCCGTCGGAGAGGATGTCGTGGCGCAGGTGATGGATCAACCCATAACGCCATTTCCCCTCGCGCTCGCAGCCGTAAAGCGTGTCGTGGATACCCTGTACTTCGCCCAGCGCCGTGGCGACGGCCATGCGTCCGACCAGCGACCAGGTAGCTTCGTTGCCACAGGTGCGATGTGCACAGCGATCGCTGGTGTCGCGTGCGGCGATGAGCATGGCGCGACACAGCGTGTCGTCCTCCGGTGTCAACCCGCCCGCGGCCAGCATATCGTAGGTGCGTCCCAGCGCCAGGTTGAAGCGTGACTCATGCACGGCGCCGCCGGCGGCGCGGGCATCGCCGTGCAGTTCCCAGCGCGGATAGGCGCGTGCCAGCAGGCGGAAGGCGTCCAGCGCTCGCTCGTGATACGCCGCTTCACCGGTGAGCAGGTGCGCCAGTGCATTGCGCTGCGCCAGCCGGATTGCGCGGTCGTTGAGATTGAATTGCGCCGGCGTCGGCAATGCGTCAGGCAACTCGGTGTCTTCCGTGCAATGAGCCAGCAGCAGTTCATTGGCCTTGCGCGCCCACAGGCAGTTTGCCGTCAACCCGCGTGTGACATCGAGTTGCGCCGGAGTGACCAGTACGCGCGGGTGCGGCGGCAGCGCTGACGGCATCAAGTCGAAAGGGTCGTATGCTACCTCTTGCAACTGTTCCGGAAATGATTTCGGGGTGATGACATCACTATACATACGATCCACCTTGTCTGGGGTGATCCCGGTAGGTTCCCGGCGTCCAGCACGATCGAACGCGCATGGATGCACCGGACGCCAATTCCCACGACTGGCCACGCGATTCGCGGTTACGCGTACCGCCATCATGATTCTAGTTCCGCAAGCACTGGCTCACCACGGCGATGTTAGTTGAATTTCAACTGGCGGTCATCATCTTCCTGCACGAAAATGCATACGGTCGGGAACGTGACTGTCAAGGCGCTTACTGGACGTTTGCAAGGCAATCAGCTATAATCCTTTCGATTGCTTAGCAAGCGCAGGCTCGCTGGCGCATCACACCCGATCTGAAGGATGCATTCCGCATGACGAATCCGCTGACAGCCGGCCTCTTTCCAGGGCAGGGATCGCAAACCGTGGGTATGGGGCAGGAACTGGTTGCACGCGACCCGCTGGCTCGCGACACGTTTGCCGAAGCCGACGCGGTGCTGGGATTTTCGCTTTCCGATATCTGTTTCAACGGCCCGGCTGACGCATTGAAGCGCACGTCGATTGCCCAACCGGCCCTGGTGACGATCAGCACCGCCTACTGGCGCCTGCTGATGGCGCGCGGTTTCGCCTGTACCGTGGTGGCCGGGCATAGTTTGGGTGAATATTCCGCGCTGGTCGCCGCCGGCGCGCTGCGTTTTCCCGACGCGGTGGCGCTGGTGCGTCGGCGCGGCGAGTTGATGGAGCAAGCCGCAGCCAGCCATCCGGGCGGCATGGCGGCCATTATCGGCTTGAGTGATGATGACGTGCGCACGTTATGCGAAGAGGTATCCGTCGGCGACGTCCAGGTGGCGCCCGCCAATTTCAACGCACCCGGCCAGGTGGTCATTTCCGGCACCAACGAGGGGATTACCGCCGCGCGCGCCGCTGCCAAAACGCGCGGCGCGAAGGCCATTCCGCTGGCGGTCAGCGGGCCCTTCCATTCGCCGCTGATGCGCTCGGCAGCCGATGCCTTCGCCGAAGTGCTGTCCGGGGTGACGATCAGCACACCGACTATTCCCGTGGTTCAGAACGTCACCGCGGAGCCCACCACCGACCCCGCGGCCATCCGCGATGCCCTCGCCCGTCAGATCACCGGCGCGGTGCAGTGGGTCGGATGCCTGTATGCAATGCGCCACCTGGGAGTACAACGTTTTATCGAGATCGGTCCGGGGAATGTTCTCACGGGACTCGTACAGCGTACCTCCCCCGAATCGTACACCGCATCCGTGCAAGAACTGCTGTCCGATTAGCAGTCCGTCAGCCAGGCTGAATCAGATTCCAGAAGGAGAAAATCCATGCCAAAACGCCGGTTTTCGTTTGTTCCGGTCGTATCCCTTTTGTTGAAGATCGTCGCCACGTTGGTGTTGCTCTTCATTGTGTATCAGGCCGTCGAAGCCTTCCAGCGCGCTATCGAAAGCTGGTCAGCCCAAGCCCCGTCGAATCCGTATATGCCGGCGCCGCCCGTGCCGAAAAATCTCGGTGAGCGCTTGCTGACCTTGCTGCAGCCGTTAGGCGGCGTGCTGTTCAATATGCTCATCCCGTTGATTGCGTGGGGCTTCGCGGACCTGTTCCGCGCTGCACGCGAGATTGAATTCAACACCCGTGTGAGCGCAGGCATCACCGAGCCGACCACGGCAGAGGTTGAGCACCCCGCGAGCGACTCGGAGTCCAAGTAACCTGTGCGGGGTGCGGCGTGTCCACACCCCGTTCCGTAGCTGCCAGGGATACCGGCCACGCATGCGGTTGGGCGGTATCTTTGCACGTCACATTCACCTTTACGATCGGAGTATACCATGACACTTTCGCTTGATTTGACGGGCCAGGTCGCCCTGGTGACGGGCAGTCGTCGCGGGCTGGGCAAAGCCATTGCCATGCGATTGGCGGAGGCCGGCGCAGATATTGTCATCAACGATATTGCCGCCGGACAGGAAGAAGCCGAAACGACTGCCGCGGAGATTCGCGCGCTAGGCCGCCGCGCCGTCGCAGTGTGTGCGGACGTGTCCAAATCCGAGGAAGCCACCGAGATGATCGAGCGCGCATGGACGGAGATGGGCAAGGTTGACATTCTGGTCAACAATGCCGGACTCACCCGCGACAACCTGCTCATCCGCATGACGGACGACGAGTGGCAACTGGTGATTAACATCAACCTGTCCGGCGCCTTCTACTGCACGCGCGCCGCCGCCAAACGCATGATGAAGGCCCGTTACGGGCGCATCATCAACATTGCGTCGGTGATCGGCCTGATGGGCAACGCCGGCCAGGCCAACTACGCCGCCTCCAAAGCCGGCATCATCGGACTGACCAAGGCGAACGCGAAGGAATTGGCGGCCCGCAATATTACCGTCAACGCCATCGCCCCCGGCTTCATCATCAGCGCGATGACCGACAAGCTGTCTGACGAGGTGAAGGCGAAATATATCGAGGCTATCCCGCTCGGTCGCCTCGGTACCGCCGAGGACGTCGCCAACGCCGTGCTGTTTTACGCCAGTCCGTTCGCGGCCTATACCACCGGCCATGTGCTGAACGTGGACGGCGGCATGGTGATGTAGAGCATCGCTCCAACTGCGGCATCGCGAGGCGCCCATCTCGGGCGCCTCGTTTTTTATATCCACTTGCATCTCGAGACAGGCGACGGGTTTCACCGGACGGCATGACAGGAAGAGTACCGTTGGGGGATGCGATGGGCGAAATTCGCCGGCAACATGCGGTGCAGATTTGGGTTGAGGATCTGACGGAAGTACCCATGACCGTGCTGAGCGTGCTGATCCTGGTGCTAATCGGCATGGAATTCCTGCTGCCGCTCACACCGGAACAACGTCGGATCGTCATTCTGTGCGAATGGATTATCTGGATCATTTTCCTGTTACACTTCATGGTCATGTTCTCGCTCGCATCGAGTAAAACGCATTATCTGCGCCGCAACTGGTTGCTGATACTCTCCCTGCTGGTGCCGGTGTTGCGCCCATTGCTCATCTTCCGCGCCGTCAATGCGCTGCGTCTGCTCAATACCACGCGGTTGCTGGCACTGACCAATCGGGCGATTCACCTTTTGGGGCAAATCCTGCAAGCCCGCCGCATTATCTTTGCTTCGGTCAGCACGCTCATTGTGGTATTCGCTTCCTCGGTCGGTATTTATTTCCTCGAACGCGGAGCGCCGGGATCGAAGATTCAGGATTGGGGTACCGCACTATGGTTCGCCACACGGTCGGTGATGAACGCCGACATTCCCATTGCGCCCGTCACGCCGGAGGGACGTGTTCTTGGCGTGCTGATCACGCTCTATGGGCTGGCGGTGTTCGGAGTGATCACGGCATCCATTGCTTCCTGGTTCATTCAGGCTGATCGCCGCGTAGCGGAACGGCACGCGAGTGCAACAAGTGGCGAGACAGCGGTACAACTGCATGATGATCTTACTGCCACCCCGGCCACCACCGATCAACTGCGGGAACGGATCGACCACCTCATCATCCTGCTCGATCAGCGCCGACGGGAGGATGAGGCGGCGAACGAAGGCGGGTGAGACGGTGGTCACGTTAGCCGAAGTGACGCGAGCCACCTGTAATCGAAAACATGTTGCTGAATACCCGCGGCTCGACACGGTCTTGCGAGAATACGAGCATGTGTAGACACTGGAATCAGCCTGTTACCCGTTGACGATATCGCCGCCGTTCGGATGGAGCACCTGGCCGGACATGTATGACGCGTCATGCGAGGCCAGGAAGACATAACAGGGGGCCACTTCGTCCGGTTGGCCGGGACGCTGCATGGGCACGCTTCTGCCGAAGGTTTTGACCTGGTCTTCCGTAAAGGTCGAGGGGATGAGCGGCGTCCAGATGGGACCGGGGGCGACCGCGTTGACGCGAATCCCTTTCTCCACCAGCGACAGCGCCAGCGAGCGCGTGAATGCCACGATTGCGCCTTTCGTCGACGCATAATCGAGTAGATGCGGTGAACCTCGGTAGGCGGTGATGGAGGTGGTGTTAATGATGGCGCTACCGGGTTTCAGGTGCGGTACTGCCGCTTTCACCAGATAGAACATGGCGAAGATATTGGTGCGAAAGGTGCGCTCCACCTGTTCCGCGCTGATCTGTTCGATACTGTCGCGCGGATGTTGCTCGGCGGCATTGTTCACCAGGATATCCAGGCGGCCGTATTCTTCCATGGTTTGCTTCACCACCAGCTTGCAGAACGATTCGTCGCCCACATCCCCGGCAATGGTCAGGCAACGGCGATGTTCCTGCACGACCAATCGCCTGGTCTCGTGGGCATCGCGATGTTCGTTCAGATAGACGATAACGACGTTGGCACCTTCACGGGCAAACAGTATCGCGATCGCGCGTCCGATGCCGCTGTCGCCACCGGTGATAATGGCGATTTTATCGCGCAGTTTCCCGCACGCACGAAATTCCTCGCCTTTCACCGATGGCTGCGGCATCATCTCGCTTTCCCGGCCCGGTTGTTCCGTCTGGCGTTGCGGGGGGGGAGACCAGGGTGTTGTCTCCTGCCGTTCAGTCATCATGGCCTCCTCGCGTCGATGCATGGGTGCGTTTGCTTTCATGATAATAAGGGAGGGGTGCCGTCGGCTGTCTCGCGACGACACATCGCTGTTGCCCGAGATGACATGGGGTGGGGGCGAAGCGCGGACGGCACGGAAATGTTCGGTTCCGTGCCGTCCAGCCAGCGCTGTTATTTCACCGGGCTTTTTGCGAAGTTGTATGACAGCCCCATGAAGAAGTCATGGCTGCCGGTCGCGACGAAGCCGACGGCGTTCGTGAAACCGAATTCACCGCTCAACCGCGGATTGAATGATTTGCGAACCGACAGGGAGGAGATGGATTCATCGAAATCGCCGGATTCCAACTCGAATTCCGCATCGATCTCAAACGCTTTCGGCAACAGCAATTGCCCGCCGATGAACGGACGGAATCCGCTGGTGTTATCCAGATCGGTAAAGGACGCTCCCAATGTACCGAGCAGATTCACGCCGGGCGTGGCCGTGCCGGTCAGCGAGCGTGACGCAGCGATGTAGGCCTGCGTGCCGCTGCCGTTGTCATTGGAGGTGATGAAGGACAGTCCCAGTGCCCAGGCCGACGTGCCGGTTACCGGCAGGCGGTACTTGGCACTGATGCCGAGAGCAGTGTCGTCGCCGAGAATAACCGCGGCGCCGGCTTCAAGCTGATTGGATAATCCCACGATCACGCGGGTATTAAGTGTGGTATCGTCATGGAACAGAATATCGGCCGCCCCGGAAAAGGCGCCATTCGCGACCGTGTAGCCGTTCGGCACGCTAAGGATACCGGTCGCCGCATTGAGATTGGGGTATGCCATGCCAACCGACGCGCAGACCAGCAACGCCGCCACCCCGAGTGCTAACAAGTGTTTCACTGTAACCTCCTCTTTCCGTGGCGGTTGATCAGGCTATATTTCCTCAACGCCACAAGCCGCTTGCGCCCTCCTGCCGGGGTGCGCAATCACAAACTCATTCTAACGAGAAGGGGCAGATTACAGCGGGACAGCATGTTGTTTCGTGATGACAAAAGCGTTGCTTTCTCCGGAAAAGCGGACAAAGACGGCAAACAGCTACCTTCGCCGACCACCAGCACGTCACCGCCAAGTTCATCAGCAATCCGCGAGGAAAGGTCAGACGCACTGATCGGGCCCGTTCAGCGCACGAAGGAGATAATCCAACGACATGGACGTGTCGCGCCCGTGCCTTTGCCGCACAGCACCAACGTGGCAAACCGCGTTCCCACTGCCGCCGTGCTCCTCTGCACGCATTACCGTTTACCCAATACATTGGAATGTCGCGCTTTCCTGCCATTGCCAGGCAATCGTGTTGTTGACAGCAAGTGGGTGCTCTTCGAATATTGAACTGAGATTATCGCATTTGGAGGAACTAAAGCGCAGTTTTTTGTTCTTTGCCGCGCTCTGCTGCCTGGCCGACCAGCTTTCCGGCTCAGGCGGTGTGGCGGCGGCTCTGCCAGCGGCTGACGTGAGGGTGGCGAGGGGGGACACACTCACTGGCGGTGGGGATGCCGCGGCGCTCCTCCGGGGTACGAACATGCCGGGACGCTCCTCGTCGAGTGGCCGGGGTTGGTTCCGCGTCTTCGCCGAGACCGTTAACGGCGGAAACCCGCGTCGATGAGCCAGACAACGACCCTGACGCAAGGTCGGAGGCCACAGCACACCGTCAACAGACAAAAATGGTGGGGCCGTGGCCCCTTCATGAATAATGCGGGCTAGATAAAAAGTGGCCGGTAAGTGGGCATCGCTCACCGGCTGCTTTTGTTATCGAAACTGCTCTTTGTAACTCAGTTGTATTGCAGCGCATGTTCAAGTATAAGCACGAGCACAAAGCTATTCAAACTTTACCCGGCCGCGGCCGCGGTTTCGCGCAGGCGGCTGGCGGCGATGCCGGCGCCAACCAGGCCGACATTTTCGCCCAGCACGGAGAGGGATAGCGGGATTTCACGTTCGTAGGCGGCGATAACGCGGGCGATGTGCGGTTGCAGATAATCCCATAACTCGGTCATCAGGTAGCCTTTGAAAACTATCTCGCAGGGATCGACCACGCGGATGATGTGCATCACCCCGCTGCCGATCCAGCGACCTGTTTCCTGAATCAGCCGTTGCGCCATGCCGTCGCCATCGGCCAGCAGCGCGGGCAGGTCACGGATGTTTACCGCACGTTCGAAATTCGACCAATGCCCCTCGCGCCACAACCGCTTCAATCGATTGTTCAGCGCACGCCCGCTGGCCAGCGCGTCAAGGCAACCGCGGTGCCCGAGCCGGCAATATTCGTCCAACCCGCGGTCGATGACCATGTGCCCCACCTCGCCGGCGGTGCCGGAATGCCCTTCATACAGGTCGCCGTTGAAGATCAGACCACCGCCGATGCCCGCGGAGACGGTCATCAGTACGAAAGTGGATTTGCACGCCAGCCGCGGGTTGTACGCCGCTTCCGCCAGCGCCGCTGCTTTGGCATCGTTGATCACCGTGACAGGATATTTCACGCGCAGACGCTCCGCCAGTGGAAAATCGACCATGTTGATCGAGCCGGAGGTAACCAACCCGCTTTTCGACACCATGCCGCCGATCGCGATGCCGACCACCGGATCGCGCGCGACAAGGGAGTTGCTTTTGACAATGCGCTCGATATGTTCCACCACTTCATCAGGACTGGTCGGGGAATCAAACGTCACCTGGTTGATGATTTTGCCTTGCTCGTCGGTCACGCCGCTGCGAAAGCGCATGCCGCCGATGTCGAAGACAATGTCGTGCTGTGCCATAAGAGGGTTCTCCTGGTCGGTCATTCTACCGACTGTGGGGCTTCATTGCGCGCGATGCGCGTTGTGGCGTTGTTCTCGTCGACGAAGACCACCGTCGGATGCCAATCGCGAGCTTCCTCCGGGGTCATCTGCGCATAGGCGATCACGATCACCAAATCACCGGGAGTGGCATAATGGGCGGCCGGACCATTCATGCAGATGATGCCGCTGCCGCGCTCGCCGACAATCACATAGGTTTCCAGTCGCGACGCGTTGTTCAGGTTCAACACTTGTACGCGCTCATAGGGTACCAGGCCGGCGGCATCGATCAGGTCGGCATCGATGGTAATACTGCCGACATAGTGCAGATTAGCCTCAGTGACGACCGCGCGGTGAATTTTTGATTTACACAGGGTGAGTAGCATCGTGTTGTATTGTACCGCTCGTATCGGGGAAGGACAAGCCCGTTGGGGAATTTGGCTCACACCGTGGGCGGGGGTGGAGCTTTCGGCACCAGCGTGACGTTGTCGATCAGTCGCGTATTGCCCACGAAAATGGCGACCAGCAGCCGTGCCTCCTGGGTGAGCACGCGCATGGGAGTTAAGTGTTCCGGATCGACGATCACCGCGTATTGCAGGCGCGCCAGCGGTTGTGCGGCGACGGCTTGCTCGAGTGCGTTGAGAATGGCGGCGGTCTCCAACTCGCCATGCTCCACTAAATCCTGCGCTGCCTGCAACGCACGCGGTACCACGCGTGCCGCCTGCCGCTCAGTAGGGGTCAGGTAGCTGTTGCGCGAGCTCATCGCCAACCCGTCCGGCTCGCGCACGGTGGGCACGCCCACGATGGTGAGTGGCATGAACAGGTCGCGCACCATACGTCGGATCACCTGCAATTGTTGGAAATCCTTTTCACCGAAATAGGCACGGTCGGGTCGTACGATGTTAAATAGCTTGGCACAAACCGTGCAAACCCCGCGAAAATGTCCCGGACGTTGAGCGCCGCAGGCAACGGTGGTCAACTCGTCTACTTCCACCCAGGTGACAGCGCCGCGCGGATAGATGACGTGCGGCTCGGGGTGAAAAATCAGGTCCGCCCCGGCGCGGCGGCACAGCTCCTGGTCGCGCGCCATGTCGCGCGGATATTTCTCTAAATCCTCGTTAGGTCCGAACTGGGTGGGATTGATAAAGATGGAAACCACCACCAGGTCACATTCCTCGTGCGCTCGGCGAATCAACGCCTCGTGCCCGGCATGCAAGAAGCCCATTGTCGGCACGAATCCGATGCGTTTCAGATAGGAGCGCCGTTCGCGAATCGCAGTGCGCAACTCGGCAACCGTGGTCAGCGTATCCATAACAGTTCCTTTATCCCATTTCCGTTATTCTACCCCCATCGCGTGCGCGAGGCAAATGATGAATGTTACGCGCAATTATTGCAGGTGATTCGGTCTCTGGAACGAAATACTTGTGCGTTCAGCGATGACGATGACGGTTTGATCTCACCGCAGCCGATTCCACTGCTCGGAATTTCCGGCGATGACTGAACACGGCACGCATTTTGCCGCGGCGGCACGACATACGGAACGGAGCAATCATGATGATGTCTATCCATGTCTCCCCGGAGGGAAACGATTCCTGGGATGGGTCGGAAACTCATCCCTTCGCCACATTGGTGCGGGCACGCGATGCGGCGCGAGCGGTCACGGGGCCGCGGTGCATCGTGGTGCACGGCGGTGAATATTACGAGGTCGCGTTGGAGCTGGAGCCGGAGGATTCCGGGCTCACCATTGAAGCGGCACCGGGTGAGAGTCCGGTACTCTACGGTGGACGGCGCATCACCGGGTGGGCGTCTGATGATGAGCATTGCGTTGTGGCGGCGCTGCCGGGAGTGCAAGAGGGCGCATGGGATTTCCGCCTGCTGCTGGTGAATGGCCGTCTCTGCCCGCGCGCCCGCCTGCCGCGCGAGGAACGCTTCACCCATGAGAGCGTCTTCAACGTGCGCTGGATGAGCACCACCGCCGGCGGGTGGGAGCGCAAGCCCACTCCGATCGAGCTGAATACCATGCGGTATGCCGGGGACGACCTTGGCCGCTGGCTGGATGTCAACAACGCGGAACTGACCATTTATCACCAATGGGACGAGTCGATGGTCGGGTTGAAGGCACTGGATGAAGCGACCCGCACCGTCACCTTCTCCACGCCCGCCGGGCACCCGCCGGGCGCCTTCGCGGAATGGAATCCGGAGGCGAAGACCTACATGGTGTGGAACGTGCGCGAGGGGATGACCGAGCCAGGACAGTGGTATCTGGATCGCACGGCGGGCAAGGTGGTCTACTGGCCGCTGCCGGGCGAAGAGATGGCGACGGCGCAGGTCATCGCGCCCACGACCGAGCAGATCATTCACCTTCACGGCGGGGAAGGGCGACCGGTTACCGGCATCACGCTGCGCGGATTGCAGCTTGCCGCTACCACCACGCCGCTAAAAGCCGGTGGATTCGGCGCTGGGTATTTCAACGGCGCAGTCACAGTGTCATACGCCGAAGATTGCACGCTGCGCGATCTGCTCATCACTCGCGTCGGTGGGCAGGGAGTGAAAATCGGCAAAAGTCGCCGCGTGCGCATTGAAGGTTGCGAGATCGCGCAGACCGGCGCATGCGCCATCACCGGCAACTGCGCCGAGGTAGTCTTTCTCAATAACCACCTGCACCATATCGGCCTGACCTATCCCAGCGCCATCACGGTGAATGGTGCGTGGGATCATGGCATAATCAGCCACAACGAGATGCATGATTGCCCCTATTGCGCCATCCATAGCAGCGGTAACGGTACGCGCATCGAAGCGAACCTGTTCTATGCGGTGATGCAGGTGCTGCAGGACGGCGCCGCCGTCTACGTCGGCTTCTGCAAGGATGTCGTCATCTGCCGCAACGTCGCGCGCGATGTGCCCGGGACACTGCCCAACGGCGCGCCGCGGCAGGCGCACGCCTATTATCTGGACGAACAATCCGATGGCTGCGTGGTCGAGGACAATCTGGCGGTAGGCCAGCGCTGGCCATTGCATAACCATATGGCACACCGCTGCGTCATTCGCCACAACGTCTGCATCATGCCTGCCGGGCAAAGTCAATTGACCTTCATGAAGTGCACGGACTTCATCATGGAGGGCAATATCTTCGTCACCGACGGCGACGTGGTCGTTCGCGCCTCTCCCGAGGCGCTGTCTGCCACCCCGAATAATATCTTCAGCGCGCAGGGTCAGGTGCGTTACGAATCATTGGTGCACGATGGCTACACCGGCGACGGACCGGTCGTGTTCGTACCCCATGACGGCACACGCCTTGCCGATCCGCTCTTCGTGGACGCGGCCCGCGGCGATTATCGCTTTGCCCCTGCCTCACCCGCGCGCGCAATGGGCCTGGCGCCGATCGACGTCAGCACGGCGGGGAGGAGTCAGTAACGCGTCGGGGCGCCGTGCAGCCGCACCGTGACGACGCCCCGCGGGGGAAGCGGTACTTCAATCCCGTGCGCGTCATATGCCAGCGCTTTGCCGGTCTCTTCTTCCGCCAGCGTGGTCAGCGTGGCTGCGTTTACCACGATATTCGGCAAGACAACGCGTGTGACGACGGTTTCTGCGCTTGCGTTCCACAACCGGATGATCAATCCCTCCCCATCCTCCGCCCGCTTCAATGCAACAAGAGCGACTGACGGATGATCGATGGCGAGAAAGCTGCCGGTCGGCGACAGGGGGCGCGGGCCGGGATGCTTGGTGAAGAGCGTCGGCAGCGGGGTGAGGCACTGTTGCCCCAACATCACTGCCCGGCTGTCCGTCATCTGTCCTGCCATGGTAGTCATGCTGTAACGGAAAAGAAGGCTACCTTGCTGCGCGACGGCAAAATTGGTGCCGACGTTGTTGGCGGTCAACAGGGAATAGATGGTTCCACCCCGCAAGTCGGCGGCGTCGGGGCACGGGTGTTCGACATCCGCGCGCACCACCGCTGAATGAGCGGGTGAGAGCCGACCCGGCCACAACCGGGCAAGACTGACGACAGGCGCCTCCCGACTGCTCCAGAGCACTGAGAGTTCCCCATCCGTGACCGTAATCCAGTTTTGCACCGTCAGCCGATCCGCATAGGCGCCCGGCAGCAGATCGACGGCGGGATCGAGGACGCAGAGCGGTCCCTCATAACGGAAGCGTCCTTCCGGCAAAAGGAATGGAAAGGCCAGGAAGGTCTCCAGCAACGGTGTCGGATCTTTCAGCAGATGGATCGCGATGTCCAGGCGCTTTTCGCCGGAAGGCAGACGGTACGTTTGCTCGATGCACGGATGCCCCGGCGCGGACAGGCGCACGCACAGGCTGGCCGACAACGGTCCGCAATCGCTCGGCAACAACTCCGTGCAACGCGAACACGTTTCGCCCCCAAAGGGATCGCGAACGACAACCGTGCCAAATGGATGCGGGGCGGTTGGATCCACCAATTCCCGTCCCGTCTCCTTGTCCAACAGGCTGCGGACGTGCCCGGTGTGCGCATCGATTTCCATCCGGTAATAGGCGTTCTCCAGCGTGGTCGGTGACGCGGTGATGGCGACGGCGAAGACAGGCTGGTCTTCGCGCGGTTGCAGACGAAAGGTGCGATACCCCACCGGCGGCACCGCGTCAGCGATGAAGGATAACTCGCGAGCGATGCCGCTCGGGAGTTCAAAGAAGCCATAGCGTTTTCCGCCCGCACCCAACCCCTGGCGCTGTCCCGCATGCGGAGTTGCAGCAAGCGGGGACGAAATTTCGCTGATCTGGTAAGGCACGACGGCGCCTGTTGCCACGTCGATAAGGTCGAACTTGCCTTCGACGATCTCAATCGGCGGATTAACGTGCCAGCGATCCTGCAACAGCACGCCGCGCAGGCTCCCGTCCGGCATAGCCGTCATGGCGCTGCCGCAGTTGTCGAATTCACGTAGCGGAGTCGTCACCGTGCCCGAACGCTCACGGGGCAGCGGGTTGAACACGACAAGATGCAAGCCGGGCGTGTCCAGGCGCACGGCATCAGCCACGCGTGCCATGGCTTTGCTGGCGATATCGTGTGCCAGTGCGGCGGCGCGGTAAGCATGGAGGGCCTTCTCCAATTCCGCCGCGTCGGCGGTAGGCCCGCAGGGAAAATGATGTCCCCAGGTGTGCTCGTCATGCCACAGCGTTTCCTCATACGCTTGAAAGATGCGTGCATCCTGGTATTGGTAATCAGCGATCGCTCCGGCCAGGGTAGCCAGTGCTTCCGCCGCGGGCAGATCGGTGTGGTTGCGCCGGTTGATGCCGGTGGCGGCGGCGGTGGAAGTGGCACCAACCGGGTAATCCTGCCCTGGTACCTCTCCGCGCCATACCGGCAGCGTGGCCGGCAATTGCGGCAGCAGGTCATGATAGAAACGCGTATTGGTGCTGGAGATCAATCGCGGATACGCCCAGCAGGCATTCCATGCGCGAATGGTGTGGACGTACCCCTCAATATACGGCGAGTTGTCACGCGCCCCCCCGCCGACCGGCCAACGCAATGTCGTGTAGGGGTACTCGGCTTCCGTCAACTCCTGCAAACGGGCGGACAGACCCGGCAACTCGGCATGACAGTCACCGCCGCACCCCTGGTTGTTGCTCCAGAACAGCACGCGCGTGCCGGCGGGCGCCTCCCACCAGAAAGCGCCCGGCATCCCCTGCGCGCCGAAGATCGCCGTTTCATTCCAGAACGAGGCGGCACGCGGATTTGCCCAGGAATAATACTGGGGGAAACCGGGACAGAACACCTTGATCCCTGCCCCGGCCAGCACCTGGCTCACTCCCCAACTGAAGCCGGGCACATCGTTATGCTCGGCGGATAAAATCGGGATGCCGTAGG
The DNA here is from genome assembly GCA_964472305.1 of uncultured bacterium. Taxonomy (GTDB): domain Bacteria; phylum Armatimonadota; class Hebobacteria; order CAIYQO01; family CAIYQO01; genus CAYYJR01. The sequence goes on along the minus strand of CAYYJR010000004.1, from coordinate 4,122 downwards.
CACGCTTGAGGCGGAAGGCGTGATAAACACAGCGCGCCAGCGTCTCATGCCCGCACAACTCGGTGACCATGTTGCCGAACAGCGCGGTGAGTTCCATGTCGCCGCGGCGCAGCAGATCGAGCATGGCGGCGACTCGTGCGGAACGGGCGGTACGCAGGAAGTGGTCGATGGACCAGGTTTGCTCGATCACCGCGCGAAAGCGTGCATCGTGCGGGAAATCACGGGTTGCTTCTGCTATATCGATGACATCGTCCAACCATTGGTCGTGCTCGGGGATGACATGCGAGGCCAAATCGGTATAGCCGGCGTCGTGATGCGAGAGTTGCACGACATGTACCACCCAGTGTTTGGGAGGTATCCAGGCAATGGATATTCGTACTGCCGGGTGACCGTGAAGCACCAGCGCAACGTCAATCGCACACGGCGCGGTCACTTCAGCCACTTCAACCTCAATGGTCGATTCCCCGGCAACGAGCGTCACCGGCGTAACGAGTTCGACGCCTTGTGCGGTGACGTGAATCGCCCCGGACTGCGTCGCTCCCGCGTGAGTTACGGTCACGTGCGCCACCTGGCGCAAGCCATCTTCCGCCCGGCGCAGAAACGGCGTCGGCATGACGCGCTGAATGGCAGGTGACAGTGACATCATTATTACCTCATGGTCGATTTGGCAAAACGGCGACGGGTGAAAGCAAAGAACATCGTGTTACCCACCAGATTGTCGGTGCTGTGCGTCCTGACACGGCGGGCAGTCCCGGCGGTTGAGTCAGCCCGTTGCCGCGCCAGCGAACGCTCATGCACCGGGCAGGCCGTCTCGCAACTCCGACGGAGATGGTCATAGTTGCGAGGCGGACATCCTTGCCTGCTTAACCGACGGCCATGGTCTACCTTTCCGAAGCAGGGATACAACAAATCACCACTGGTATTACAATCCTGCCTTGCCGCCGGCCAGTTGCAGCAGGTCGGCGATGTTCAGCGGGCTGCGCGCCAGGAACGGTTCGCCGGCGGTGGCACGAATCATGTTGCCGTAGAACGCGCCGCGCGCCTGGATCATGCTCAGGTAGTCGCTGGCGCCGATGAACTGATAATCGTCGGGCATTGGATTGTGGAACTGCGAGCGATAGGCACCGACAATTTCCATCTTCCGCTCTTGATACGCGCTCACGTCCACGACCAGCGTGGGCGACACCTGCTCGTGCATCAGGTAGATAAGCACCAGGGTGGGGGAGTGCGCTTCCAACGGCTCTTGGTTCTCCGCGTCGCACAGTACGCGATTTTTCATGCGCGCGTAGAAGGATGCCGCCTGTACGATGCGCGCGGTGGCGTTGTGGTCGGGGTGGCGGTCGCCGGGAAAGGGTGCCAGAATGAGGCGCGGTCGGAAACGGCGTATCTCCGCCGCCACCGCTTCACGGGTTTCCTGCGTGTCCATCAACCGGCCATCGCCCAGGTTCAGGTTACGCCGCGCCGCCAGGCCCATCAATTCCGCGGTATATGCCGCTTCCTGGTCGCGTTCCTCCGCCGTACCGCGCGACGCCATTTCACCGCGGGTTAGATCGACCACCGCGGTGCGCTGTCCCGCGTCATGCGCTTTCAGCAGCGTCCCCGCGCAACAGATTTCCACGTCATCCGGGTGAGCACCGATGGCGAGAATATCGACAGGATGGTATATGCTCGACATAAATATCGTCCTTTCTCTACTGCTGTCTTATCTTCTCTCCCATCTCCGCTTTGCCTGCTGGTGATAATAGCAGGTGCGCCAGTCTTTTCTGCTACAGGCGACGAGGGGATATGCCATGCGGGGAATATTACTATATTCTGCGGTGCTTGCCGTTCTGCTGCTGATGGGTTGCAGCACCGAAAAAGTCGAGCCCCGCCGAACCACCGAGCGCATCAGCATCCCGACGTTCCGTTATGATGCGGCGCGGGACGTGGTGCTGGTGACGGCGAATCCCGCGCTGGTGAGTGTCCCAATCGATCCGCAGCGGTATGCGACGGCGCTGGCGCTGCTTTCCGGCGCCGGCTATACCCCCACGGCCGGCGTGCGCCTGGCAGATCCCGAGGCGACGCTTACGGACAGCACCCTCACGGTCAATTATCGCGATTCCGCGAGTCTGGCGCAACTATCGAGCGCGCAGGCGATGGCGGTGATGGCAGTGCTGGAGGCGTGGTTCTGGGTGCCGGGAGTGCGCGCGATGTCGCTGCGGGTGAACGGAGAACCGGTACGCGTGTTAGGACCGCTCGCGATGACCCAGCCGCTGCGTCCGGTGTATCACACCTATGTCGTGCAACCGGATACCGGTGAGATCGGTTACCTGGTCGGCGCAGCGACACCGGGCAATCCAACAGAGGCCATCGCAAGTCTCCGCTCGCGTGTGATCAGTCCGCTACCCGTGCAAAGGGGGTTCCAACCGCTGTTGCCAGCCGATACCACGCTGACGGCGGCGCCGGAGCGGATGGAGGACGGCGTGCTGTCTGTCGAACTGTCCGCGATTGTTCCGCGCCAGACACACCCGCGACTGGCAGGGCTGGTGATGATGCTGACGCAATTCCCCATGGTGGATGCCGTGCGCTTTACCTTCGGCGGGAAGACCGTCGATGAACCGTTCATGCGCACCAATCTGAACCGGGCGATTTCTCCGTATGATCTGCTGCTGCCCGGAGTGGTGGCGGCCATCCCCACGCCGGAGATCGTGGCCGCCATTCGGGGAACGGTGCAGGCATCGCTGGGACGCGCGCCCGCGGCGTTCGGCGTCGCCCGTGTCTGGCGCGAGTGGGCCTTCGTCACCGCAACGCCAACCGCCGACGTCGCGCCGAAAACCTTCATCCTGCGCACCCAGCATCCGGGATTCGAGGTGAAAGCCTACGGCCAGGATCTACCCGTCACGCAGGTGCTGCAGCAAGGCGTGCCCGGCGAAGCCATCATCGCCTTCCGCCTGCCCGGCTGGGAAGCGCTGGCGTTGATGAATGAGGGGCAGAAATGACGGAGCGATGGAGCCTGGTGGAACGGGGACGGTTCCGGCAGAACGCGCTGATTCAAGGACTGTCACGGCCTCCCCGGTGATAATGTCGGTGGTGCCGGTATGCCCGGAAGCAAATCGTCATCCGATACGGTCACGCGGAAGCTTGTCACCAGCCGAATTGCTTAATCGTGCTGCGACTGAGCGGGGCGACAGCGCCTTCTCCCTTGTAGTGATAACACGCAACAAGTACCAGAAGGCGAGTCACCTTCCTCTTTTCGCACTGAAGCCAGACTGTTACCTATCCATGATAAGCCGACAGTTCCTTTCCGGTGAACACTCTCGTCGGATTGTTTGGAATATGCTACAATACCGCCGAAAACTTCCCCGGAAAGGAACGTGTTCGTCATGCCGATTGCTCCCAGTGCCAGTTACAGCCTGGTGTTCCGCCTTCGCCTGCCCAACCAGCCGGACGCCCTGAACCGCGCCACCGCGGCCATCTGCGACGCCGGGGGTGAGATCGAAAGCAGCACGCATCCGCTGGACGATGCCGCGGGATTCGCCGAACTGGTGGTGAATGCCAACAGTTTGCGGCATGCGCAGACCATCGCCGCGGTGGTGCGCGCGCTGCCGGACGTGGAGGTGGCGTCGCTGACCGACCGCACCTTCGCGCTGCATGACAAGGGAAAAATCGAAGTGACCAGCAAAATGCCGTTGCAGACCCGCGCCGACCTCTCCATGGCCTACACGCCGGGAGTGGCGCGCGTGTGCATGGCAGTGCATGATGATCCGCTGCGCGCTTATAGCCTGACGGTCAAGTGCAACACGGTGGCGGTAGTCTCCGACGGCACCGCCGTGCTCGGACTGGGCGACATTGGCCCGCTGGGCGCGATGCCGGTAATGGAAGGCAAGGCGATGTTGTTCAAGGAGTTCGGCGGAGTGGACGCCTTTCCCCTTTGCCTGAGCACCAAAGACCCCGAGGAAATCATCGCGGCGGTGAAAGCCGTCGCACCGACCTTCGGCGGCATTAACCTGGAAGATATTTCCGCCCCGCGCTGTTTTGAAATCGAGGACCGGCTGAAAGCGGAATTGGATATCCCCGTCTTTCATGACGATCAGCCCGGCACCGCGGTGGTGGTGCTGGCGGCGCGGCTCAACGCGCTGAAGC
>CAYYJR010000003.1:0-289956 GCA_964472305.1 uncultured bacterium | reverse complement strand
GGAAAGCGCCTGAACAGCACCACAGGAGAATCGGATTTATTTCCGGTCAAGTCTATTAATGATAGCGATGACATCGCCGCTGTTTGCCGGCGCCGACAAGGGCTAAAAATCAGCATGATCGATACGAATTGAGTGGTTAGTATTCGAACAGTTTTCCACAACCTGTGCTCGACAAATAGCAAAAACTCCATGAATTTAACCCTTAATCACTTGACATTCCAGCCGCAGAGTGAAAAGATATATAGCGGTGCAATCTACTCCGAGGCTCTCGAACGGCTAGGACTCAATTGCAACCAGATTTTTTGGGGAGAGAGAGGAGATCCCATGTCGTACTCAAAGCGAGGCTTTACCCTTATCGAGTTACTCGTAGTCATTGCGATTATCGCGATCCTGGCTGCGATTCTATTCCCGGTCTTCGCGAAGGCTCGCGAAAAGGCCCGCCAGTCGTCCTGCATGAGTAATCAGCGTCAGATGGCGGTCGCCGTCCAGATTTATGCCCAGGACAACGACGAAACGTTGCCGGCGATTGACGGTGTCTGGGCCGCGATGAAGTTGGACAAGGGCGTGTTCTCCTGTCCGACCAAAGGTCGCGCTGTTGCCAATGGCTACGTCTACAACAACTACATGTCCGGCGCCGCGCTGGGCGACTTCGGCGAACCGACGAAAGAAGTCATCACCGCTGACGGGAAAACGCTGTCGAGCGTCTCCAGCGCCGCCTCCACCGCCAATGCGCTGGCGGTCGGCGAGAAGGCCCAGCCGAACACCTACTACGTGAGCAGCGATGTCGAAGCGCGCCACGGCAACAAGTTCATCGCCAGCTTCCTGGATGGGCACTGCGAAATGACCAGCGTCAGCCTGCCGCTCGATGTCGAGTGGGGCACCATCACCAACCCCGGTGGCGGCGCCGCGGCCACCTACCCCAGCTACAAGTCCTCGACGGCGCACACCGGCAGCAACCTGGCGGCCGGCACCGTGACGACGGCGTATGACACCTACGCGGGCAGCGCGCTCGCGATGACCGATGGCCGGCTGAAATTCCAGTTCGGCGACACGTCGAATATCGTGATCGGCCTGGGCGCCTCCACCGCCGGCGCGTACAGCGCGCTGAACTATGCGTTCTTCGGGAATGGCGGCACGCTGAAGGTGATCGAGTCTTCCACCACGCCGATCACCGCCTTGAGCGAAACCAGCTACACCGCGACCGACAAGCTGACCATCGAGCGCGAGGGGAAAAACATCCTCTACCGCAAGAATGGGAAAATCGTCCGCACCACCGCGATCCCGGCCGGCACCACGCTCGGCGCGTTGAGCGTCAAGGCGTTCTTCGGCGCGACCGGCGGTTTCGTGAAAAACGCGATTATCGTTGGCGGCCAATAAGCGCCATCCCTTCCGTTGCTGACGGCAACACAACGACGGCCTCCGGGGAGCGATACCCGGAGGCCGTCGTGTTGGCATCTGCCGTCGAGAACGATCAGCGCGTATTGTCGACTGCACGCCTCTCATGCGCATACACCGCGTCCGCGCGGGTGCGTCCGCGCACCAGCGGCTGGGGCCGGTATGCTTCAGTGCTGTCCCCCGCACCCCATTCCGGGATGATGTGGTGTGCAAACAAAGCGGTGCATCGGTGCGGCTGAGATGCGATGTGCGGAGTGGCCCCAAAGATCTTCCCCCACGAATCTACCGTTACCACTTGACATTTAAGCCATCGTATGGCAAAGTATTATAGTGTGTGATCAGTCCCGGTGCTGTTTTGGCACCGGGCATTGATTGCAACCAATATTCTATACGGAGGAGATATCATGATTCAATCCAAGCGAGGCTTTACCCTTATCGAGTTACTCGTAGTCATTGCGATTATCGCGATCCTGGCTGCGATTCTATTCCCGGTCTTCGCGAAGGCTCGCGAAAAGGCCCGCCAGTCGTCCTGCATGAGTAATCAGCGTCAGATGGCGGTCGCCGTCCAGATTTATGCCCAGGACAACGACGAAACGTTGCCGGCGATTGACGGTGTCTGGGCCGCGATGAAGTTGGACAAGGGCGTGTTCTCCTGTCCGACCAAAGGTCGCGCTGTTGCCAATGGCTACGTCTACAACAACTACATGTCCGGCGCCGCGCTGGGCGACTTCGGCGAACCGACGAAAGAAGTCATCACCGCTGACGGGAAAACGCTGTCGAGCGTCTCCAGCGCCGCCTCCACCGCCAATGCGCTGGCGGTCGGCGAGAAGGCCCAGCCGAACACCTACTACGTGAGCAGCGATGTCGAAGCGCGCCACGGCAACAAGTTCATCGCCAGCTTCCTGGATGGGCACTGCGAAATGACCAGCGTCAGCCTGCCGCTCGATGTCGAGTGGGGCACCATCACCAACCCCGGTGGCGGCGCCGCGGCCACCTACCCCAGCTACAAGTCCTCGACGGCGCACACCGGCAGCAACCTGGCGGCCGGCACCGTGACGACGGCGTATGACACCTACGCGGGCAGCGCGCTCGCGATGACCGATGGCCGGCTGAAATTCCAGTTCGGCGACACGTCGAATATCGTGATCGGCCTGGGCGCCTCCACCGCCGGCGCGTACAGCGCGCTGAACTATGCGTTCTTCGGGAATGGCGGCACGCTGAAGGTGATCGAGTCTTCCACCACGCCGATCACCGCCTTGAGCGAAACCAGCTACACCGCGACCGACAAGCTGACCATCGAGCGCGAGGGGAAAAACATCCTCTACCGCAAGAATGGGAAAATCGTCCGCACCACCGCGATCCCGGCCGGCACCACGCTCGGCGCGTTGAGCGTCAAGGCGTTCTTCGGCGCGACCGGCGGTTTCGTGAAAAACGCGATTATCGTTGGCGGCCAATAAGCGCCATCCCTTCCGTTGCTGACGGCAACACAACGACGGCCTCCGGGGAGCGATACCCGGAGGCCGTCGTGTTGGCATCTGCCGTCGAGAACGATCAGCGTGTGTCGCGGTTGGCGGCGTTCCAGACCTTCGCCGGCAGCGCCCATAAGTCGATGAACCCCTTGGCCAGGCTCTGGTCGAAGGTATCGCCGGTGTCGTAAGTCGCCAGATCAAAGCGGTAGAGCGAGTATGGCGAGCGCCGACCGGCCGCCATGCAGGTCCCCTGATGCAGCTTCATGCGCACCTCGCCGGTCACACGCTGTTGGGTCTGGTCGAGGAAAGCATCGAGCGCAAAGCGCAACGGACTGAACCACAGGCCATTGTAAATGAGCTCGGTATATTTCTGCTCGATACCCGCCTTGAAGTGTGCTACCGAGCGCTCCAGGCATAACGTTTCCAGTTCGCGATGGGCAGTAATGAGCGTGATCGCCGCCGGGCATTCATATGTCTCGCGCGACTTGATGCCGACCAGTCTGTTCTCGATCATGTCGATGCGGCCTACGCCGTGCTCGCCGGCGAACGCGTTCAGGCGGACAATCAGCTCTTTCAAGCTCGTGCGCTCGCCATCCAGGCTGATCGGCACCCCCGCTTCAAAGCCGATCACCACATAGCCGGGTTCCGACGGCGCCGCATCGGGTGATGTGGTCCAGGTCCACACGTCGGCGGGCGGTTCGTTCCACGGGTCTTCCAGGACGCCGGCCTCACAACTCTTGCCCCACAGGTTGACATCCAGCGAATACGGGCTCTTTTTCGTCACCGGAATGGGAATGCCGTGCCGGTCGGCGTATTCGATTTCCTGGTCACGCGTCATGCCCCACTCGCGGACCGGGGCGTAAATGCGCATGTGCGGGAACAGACACTGCCAGGTGGTCTCGAAGCGCACCTGATCGTTGCCCTTGCCGGTTGAGCCGTGCGCCAGCACGGAGGCACCCTCGCGCTCGGCCACTTCGCCCACCAGTTGTGCGATGAGCGGACGCGCCAGCGAGGTGGAAACGGGATACCGATTCTCATACAGCGCATTGGCCTTGATGGCGCGGGCGATGTATTCATCGGCGAAACGCTCTTTGGCATCCACCACGAAAGCTTTGGCGGCGCCAATCTGCAGCGCCTTCTGTCGGATCGCCTCGTAATCGCGCTCTTCGCCGACATCGATCGCAACGGCGATCACTTCCAGCCCTTTCTCCTGCCGCAACCACTGCACGGCGACCGAGGTATCCAGGCCGCCGGAGTAGGCAAGCACCACCTTTTCGGCCATGAACATACTCCTTTTTTCGAAAAACGATGATGTAATCATACCTGCTCTATCGCAACGGGGTCAATATCGGTGCCCGGAAGTCCGGAAATGGTTGACGCGTCAGGCAAGGCACGGCATAATGAAATCCTCGTCGTGCCCGGTACAGCGCGGCGGAGGGAGTGATGCGGATGGGTGGGCGAGATCGTAAAGACATCCGGCCCGGGTTGGTCGTGGACATCGTGTTGAAAGCGGATCAGGCGACCGGCGCACGCACCCGGGGCGTGGTGAAAGATATTCTCACCAACGCGCCGCACCATCCCTACGGTATCAAAGTGCGCCTGCAGGACGGACGCGTCGGCAGGGTGCAGGAGATTCTCAGCGCGCCGTGACGCGCCACTTTTCCTGCGGCGGTGCAACAGCGCACCGACTGCCCCCGGCGATCCAGCCATCAACCATGAAAACAGCCCGGCACGGCGGCGGTTGCGTCGCCTCCCCATCGCTCACAACTGCGCGAGGAAGGTCAGGTCGCCCAGCGTGTCATCGTGAGCCAGATCGAGGGTGAGGGCGAGGATTTCACTGGTCGAATCGCCTTCTTCCACCGGTTGCCAACTCGCATTATGGTGAGGCATCAGGATCTGGCGGCCTTCGGGTTCCAGAAAGACGGTGCCGCTGGCAAGGTTGATGCGATAGGTGGCGCGGCTGCCAAGCACCAGTGCATAGCGTCCATCTTCCGGCACTGCGATATTCGTCAGTTGAAAGCTGCGCGCCGCTTCGCGCAGTAACAGCGCGCGCAGGGCAACGGTCTCACGCGAGGTCAAATCCGCCTCGCCCACGGCAGCGCGGGTGGCGAGTAAATCGGCGGTGCGCAGCGTTTCGCTGAAGACCACCGGATCGACATGGTGCAACGGCAGCACGGTGTCGCCCCGGGTGAACCAGATGTCGCCGCTCGACACCTCAGCCTTGCGCTGGGGGCCGAACAGGTCGCGCCCGGCGGCGGCGTGCGCCCAGCACAGGTGCGCCGTTACGCCGTGCGGCCATTCGCGCCGCGCCGTGCCGTTGCCGGGGGCGCACGCCGCCGCGCGCAGCACCGCGTAGGCGCGTCCCGGCTCCAGCCGTCGTCCGGCGAAGCGCCGGCAGTGGGTGCCGGTTTCGCCTTCCACCGTATACACCTCGCGGAACACTTGTCGCAGCGGCTGCACCAGCCGGCGGTCGGCGGCCAGCGCCTGCCAGGCGCTCAGCGTGCCGTCCTCCGCCAGCGCTACCGGGTGCACCAGTGTCAGCGTAAGCGTCGCGCCGGATAGATCAACCGTCTCGCCCACCAGCGTTTCCCAGCGCTCCGGCGCCGCCCACAGCAAGTCTTGCCCCTCGGAGGTGCGCCAGACCAGCCGTTCTGCGAGGTGGGCGAAGACGGGATTGGCGCACAGGTAGCGGAACTCGCCGGTGCTGCATGGGGCACCTTCCAGCAGGCGCTGCTCCAGGTGGCGGCGGAACAGGCGATACTGCGCCTGTGTTTCGCGTTGGGCGGCGCGCGCCTGCCGGTAGGTATCGCCGGCGCGCAACGCGGCGGGGATGCGCGTGACTGGGCCACCCGGGCCCAGCACGTCGAGGCGCACTTTACCCGCGTGCAGGCTCAACCGCATGCGATGAGAGCCATCCTGCCAGCCCACCCGCACCCGTTCGCCCGCCAGTGGCCCCTGCTCCCACGCGGCGCTCAGCAGGTGCTGGCGATCCAACTCCTCAACGCCGGACAATCCACGGCGGCGTGCCAAGTGCTCCAGCGCGCGGCGCGCGGCGGCTTGCAACGGGCGTCCACCGGTGCGGCGCAGCCGCCGCAACAGGTTGCACACCGCATCAACAGGCGACGGCGCCAGCGCCAGTGCGCGCACCGCGGGCAGGCAGCCGTCCTCCGCCAGCACGGTTATCTCCTCCAGCCCCTCACCCCGTGCCGCTTGCGCCAGCAGCAGGTTGGCGGTGATGTGCGGGTAGCCGGGCATCAAGTGCTGTTCCAGCCACTGGTGGCGCGCGCACGTCGGCTCACCCTCGCACTGAGGCGGCAACGCCAGCCGTTGCAACCAGCCGAGTACTTGTCGCGCGGCGGGCAACTCGTGCTGAAGCCACGAGTCCCACCATGGCGGCGCAGTATAGGCCGTCTCCGCGGCGATCGGGTTACTGTCGTGCATCCATCCCAGCGCGGCGGCCAGCGCGGGTCGCGCGGTCATCACTTTCGCCAGCGTGGGACGCAGCCAGCACAGCAGCACCACTACCGGCGTCTCCGCGTGTTCTAGCAACGCCGACAGCATCTCCGGCGGCGGCAGTGGGGCGTGCTTCAACTCATGCAACCGCACCAGCGTGCGGTCGCCCTCGCCCACAGCGCGCAGCGCGCGCGGGAAGACGTCCGGGCCGCCCGGAACGCTGATCCATTGCCAGGTGGTCCAGTTCTCCGCGCACGCCAGCGGCCACACTTCGGCGGTCAGTTGCCGGTAGGCGCCCTGCACGACGGGATCAGCGGAAAATCCCAGGTAATCGAGTAGACGATGCAATCGCTGCAATGGCCGATGCGCCGCCTCCGCCGGGTGCAGGACACGCTCGACCAGCACGCAGTCGCGGAAATTGGCCGACGAGAGCGCGCCGGTGTGCAGCCCGTGTAGAAATCCCAGTAACGGCAGCGGGTCGGGCAGGCGATCCACCAGCCGCCGCGGGCCGCGCCGGTGATCGGCGAGCAGCGTCTCCAGCAGCGCCGCAAAGCGCTCACCTGAATCAGGGTGCGTCAGCAGTGCCATGGCTACGTACAACCACTCCGGGTCGTCGCCGCCGCTGGGCACCACCGCCGGGAAAGGCAATGGCAACTCCGGGCGCGCGTGCGCCCACAGCGTCGCCGCCAGCAGGCGGTCCTCCGCCCCCGCGCGCGGATCGGTGATGACGGCGCGCACCACTTCCACTCCGTCCGGCCATTGCCGCATGCGCTCCCATAACGCCTCTGCCCGTCGCAGCCGCGCCGTTCCCACCGGCCGCCCGCGCCACGCGCGGAGCACCTCTTCATACAGGGCGGGCAACGGGGTGCGACGCCCCAGCAAATCGTGCGACGCCGCCAACAGGGAGCGCACGTCGGCGTCGGGGAGAGGGTTGGGCACGGGTTGTGGTGCGATTTCGTTAACCATGGTGTGGTGGTATCGGTATCTTAAGCCGTCACCGCCGGCAGCGCAAGAAAAACCACCCGCGTTCTCCCCAGAAACAGGTGGAAGTTATCCGCATCTTTTGCGGAGGAGACCAGGGTGAAGCCACATGAGCACGCGGCCGGTGATTTCGAGGCAGGGCAGCAACACTGTTCGTTCTACATCCTGCTCATAATAGTGGTGAAGTCAGACTGGCCGTCAAGGTAACACATACGGCCCACTGATCATGGAACTTGACGAACTAAAAAAATATTTCATTGCGAGAGGAACTGAGCGCACAGTGGACAATAAAGAATAATAGCGCCAGGACACGGCGGATGAATTACCCGTGATGATATGTTCGGACAGGAGCCGTGTTCACGATTCTTTGTAAAGCTGGTAGGTAACATGGAAATCCCGGATCTTCCGGGCGGTTTCGCATGTTGGTGCGGTGCCGCCCTTGTGGCGTGGCTGGTAGTCACTGTCAGTGGTCTCTGCGTCAGACGTTCGCAATCGTGGTTTTTTCCCATCGTGTTCGGCCTGGGGAGCGTGCTCGTCCTGGTGGGCGCCGCCAGCGGTCATCCAGGCACGGTGACCCTTCCACTGCCCTGGTTCCTCGGCGATGCCCCCTGCGCTTTCACCCTGGATCCGCTCAGCCAGTGGTTCCTCGCCATTATCGGGCTCATCGGCATTCCGACAGCCTGTTTCACCCCGGGCTACCTGCGCCACCAGCAGGCACGCATCGCGACAGGGGGTAGCTGGGCCGGCATCGCCCTGCTGTTCATCAGCATGGCCGCGGTGGTGCTGGCCGCTAATGCCCTCATTTTTTTAGTGGCTTGGGAGTTGATGGCGCTCTCCTCTTTCCTGCTGGTGGCCGCGGAGCACGCGCAACAGCAGATTCGCCGCGCAGCGCTGGTCTATTTCGGCGCCACGCGTGCCGGCACGGCGTTGTTGATGGCCGGCTTCCTCTGGCTGCATCACCTGAGCGGCAGTTGGGATTTTGCCGCGTGGCACCTGCACGGTCTGCCGTTGCTGGCCCCCGCGCTGTGCATCCTGTGCGGCTTGCTGACCAAGGCCGGCAGTTGGCCGTTCCACCTCTGGCTGCCCATCGCGCACCCCGCCGCGCCGTCGCCGGTGTCGGCGGTGATGAGCGGTGTGATGATCAAAACGGCAATCTATGCCATCATCCGGCTGTTCGTCATCGGCGATCACCTGACCGCGCCGGGCCTGGCGGCGTTCCTGCTGATCCTCGGAGCGATCTCCGCCTTTTGGGGCGTGCTGTTTGCGTTGCTGCAACATGATTTAAAGCGCTTGCTCGCTTACCATAGCGTGGAGAATATCGGCATCATCCTGATGGGCATCGGCATCGCCATTCTCGGGCGCGACCTCGCGCTGCCTTTCGCGCAGCTCGGGCTGGCGGCGGCGCTCTTCCACACGCTCAATCATGCCGTATTCAAAAGCCTGCTCTTCTTCGGCGGCGGCGCGGTAGATGCGCAAACCCACGTCCGTGATGTCGAGCACCTGGGCGGCCTGCTTCACCGCATGCCATGGACCGGCGCGGCGTTCATCGTCGGCAGCGCTGCCATCTGCGCGTTGCCCCCGTTGAACGGCTTTGCCAGCGAGTGGTTGCTGTATCAGGGTTTCTTCGGGTTGGCGGCACAGGGAGCGACAGCCATCGTGCGCCTGTCTGCCTTGCTGTTGATGGGTTGGCTGGCGCTGGTGGGCGCGCTGGCCATCGCCTGCTTCGCCAAAGCGGTGGGCGTGGTGTTTCTCGGCTTGCCGCGCAGTGCCGCCGCCGCGCGGGCGCGGGAAGCGAGTCCGGGCATGGTGGCCGCGCAACTGCTGCTGGCGTTGTGCTGCGTCGGGCTGGGGGTCGGCGCCGCCGCGGTGATGGGCCCACTGGGCGTGGTCACCGCGATGATGGGAACGCCGTCGAACCTTGCCGCGGCGTGGACGCTGCCGTTGCCGGTGCTCACCCTGGTGCTGCTGGCGACCACCGCGGGTATTACACTGGGAATGGCGGTGTTGGCGCGACGACTGCCGAGTATTCGCTACATTACCTGGGAATGCGGCTTTGGCCCGCTGGGCGCGCGCATGCAATACACCGCGACCAGCTTCGCGCAGCCCATCGCGCGGCTGTTCGGCCGGTTGTATCGATATGTGATGCACATCGAGATTCAGGGACGGCAACGGCGCCTCTTTCCCGAAACGGTGGGGGCCAGCATGACCCACGAACCGTATCTGGAAACGCGCGTTTATGCGCCGTTGCTGCGCAGCTTTCAACGACTCGCCGGCGGCTTGCTGCTGCGGCTGCAGGCTGGAAGCATTCACCAGTACCTGCTCTACATGCTGCTGGTGTTGGTGTTGCTCTGCTGGGTGGGGTGGCGCCAATGATCACGCTTTTTTGTCTGCTGTTCAATCTGCTGGTGACGCCGTTGCTGCTTGTCGGCGTGGTGCGCAAAGTGAAAGCGTTGATGCAGACGCGAGTGGGCGCGCCCATCCTGCAGCCCTTTTTACGACGTGGCGAAACTGTTGGGCAAAGGCGAAACGATCAGTGAGACCGCCGGCTGGGTGTTCGTGTGGACGCCCCGCATCGGACTGGCGATCGCACTGCTCACTGCCGTACTCGTCCCGTGGAGCGGTTTGCTGCTGCCGGCGGGATGGATGGCAGCCAGCAATTTCCTGCTGGTGCTATACCTGTTGGGGCTGAGTAAATTCCTTGGCATGCTCGCGGCCATGGATACCGGCTCGGCGTTCGGCGGCCTGGGCGCCAGTCGCGAGGCGACGATCTCGCTGCTGGTGGAGCCGGCGCTGATGATCGGCTTCGGTACACTGGCGCTGGGCGCGGGCAGCATGGAGTTGGCGACAATCTACAGTCAGCCCCTCCATCCGCTGGTGGCGTTGCTCGTGGGTGCCGCGCTGGTGATTGCCGCGCTGGCAGAGCTCTCGCGCATGCCGGTGGATGATCCAACCACTCACCTGGAATTGACCATGGTGCACGAGGCGATGATCCTGGAGAACAGCGGGCGCAACCTGGCGCTGGTGGAATATGCCGTCGCCTTGCGCGCGTGCATCTATTTCGGCCTGGCAACCCTCACGCTGTGGCATGTCTGGACCGGTTTCGCCGCGTTGGCGCCGGGGTGGCGCTATGTCGCCGGTCTGGGCGGAGTGTTCGTCATGGGGGCTGCCGTCGCGGTGGCCGAGGGCGTGCTGGTGAAGCTGAACTGGCGGCGCGTGCCGCATTTTCTCATCGTCGCGACCGTGCTGTGCCTATTTGCCGCATTGGTCGCGGTGACCCGGTAAGGACCGAAGGTATGGAATACTCTCTGCTCGATATATTGGCGGCCGGCGCAGGCATGCTGGCGGTGTGGATGTGCGGCGTGCTGCGCCTGCGAACGCTGCTCGCCGGGTTGGCGCTGCAGGTGGCGGCGCTGGCCGGCATCGCGCTGGAGATCGGCCGCCAGACGCATGCCACCCATTATCTCGTCCTCGCCCTGGTGGTGCTGCTGGTGAAGGCACTCGCTATTCCACGCTATCTGGCGTGGGCGACTGAACGGCTCGGACTGCGGGAAGACCACGGGGCGGCCATCGCGCCGACGCACGGCCTGCTGTTGGGCTGCGGAGTGCTGGGCGCCGGGTATTTCGCCTCCTCGCTCATCGCCACCCCGACGGGCCATGCGGGCGCTGCCGGCATGGCGCTGACGCTGGTGCTGGTGGGCATGCTGCTGATGATCGGGCGCCGGTTGGCCATCAGCCAGGTCATCGGCTTTCTGGTGCTGGAAAACGGCATCTTCCTGTATGGTTTGACGCAAACACCGGGAATGCCGTTACTGATTGAGATGGGAGTGATCTTCGACATGCTGGTGGGCGTGCTGGTCGCCGGGCTGGTAATCTTTCGCCTCAACCGCAACTTCGAGCATATCGACGTGACGCACTTGCGGGGGTTACGCCATTGAATACGTTGCTGCTGCTGGCGATCATCCCGTTGACTATTGCGGTACTCGGACTCTTCCCGCGCGCGGCACGCTGGTTGCCGTGGACCGCGGCGCTGTTGCTGCTGGTGCAACTGCCGGTGGTCGTGTGGCAGGCGCTGCCGGCGCTGTCACGGAGCGAGCCGGTGACCGGCAACCTGGGTATCGACGGCGTCGGCGCGGCGTTTCTCATCATCACCACGCTGGTGGCGGCGGCGGCGTTGTGTCAGGCGGCATGGCTGTTGCCGGCGGAACGCCCGTGCGAGCCGCAGATCACCGAACGGCGCTTCTGCCTCTTCTACACGCTGGCCGGGTTGTTCGTGACCGCTATGTATGGCGTGTTGCTGGCGCATAATCTGGGCTATCTGTGGATCGCCATGGAGACGACCACGCTCATTTCCGCGCCGCTCATTCATTATCACCGCAGCCGAAAATCGCTGGAGGCCACCTGGAAATACCTGCTGCTCTGCAGCGTGGGCATCGCCTTCGCCTTGTTCGGCACTATCATGCTCGTCGCCGCCCAACACGCGCTGCCTGGCGAAGCCAGCATGCACTTCGGCGCGCTGCTGGAGCGCGCGCCGCAACTCGATCCGCGCCTGCTGCGCTTCGCCTTCATCTTTTGTCTGCTCGGTTATGGCACCAAGGCCGGCATCTTCCCGTTGCACAACTGGCTGCCCGACGCGCATAGCGAAGCGCCGGCTCCGGCTTCGGCCATGCTGTCGGGCGCGCTGCTCAATTGCGCGCTGGTAGCCATCTGGCGGTTGTCGCAGGTGATGCACGCCGCCAGCCAGGAGCACCTGGTGCGTCAGTTGCTGGTGCCCGCCGGCGCCGTCACCGTGCTGGCCGCCGCGCTGATGCTGGTGCGTCAGCACGATCTCAAGCGCATGTGGGCCTACTCCAGCGTCGAGCACGTAGGCTTACTCACTCTCGCCATCGGCATCGGCGCAGGGCCGCTCTTCATCCTGCACGCGGCGAATCACAGCCTGGTGAAGGTAGCGCTTTTCCTGCTGGCCGGCGGCATCCTCCACCTGTACGGCAGCAAAGCGTTGAAGCAACTGGGCGGCTTGCTCACCGTTGAACCCGTCTGGGGCGGCTTGCTGCTGGCGGCAAGTTTCGCCATCGCCGGCAGCCCGCCTTTCGGGACCTTTATCAGCGAGTGGCTCATCCTGCGCGACACGCTCACCGCGGGTGAATACCTGGCGGCGGGTGTGGTGGTGCTCGGGTTGACCATTACCTGCATCGCCATCCTGGCGCACGTGGCGCGCGTGGTGTTCGGGCACGTGCCCGCGCGAGTACAGGAACGCCCGCGGCGCGCCTGGGCGCTGGTGCCCGCCGTGTTGCTCGCGTTGGCGCTCATCACCGGACTGGCCGTCACCCCACCGGTGATATCGCTGTTGACAATGCTGGCGCACGTGGGAGGAGTCGTTCGATGACGGTCAGCACAGCTACACCTCCACGTTGCGAGATCGCGCCCGACCAGTTCGCGGCGGAGGTCGTTCGGCAAGCCCGGCAACCCGGGTGGCGTTTCGGCCACCTCACCGCCCGCCGGCTGGATGATGCGCGCGTTGCCGTCGATGTCTTGCTGCTTGACACCGGCGGCAGTGGGTATCGCGTGCTGTCAGCACCGCTTGCAGCGGGTACGTGCGAGTATCCGTCGCTGACCCCGCGCCTGCCCGCCGCGCACTGGGCGGAACGGGCGGTGGGCGACCTCTTCGGTCTGCGCGCGATCGGTCATCCACGCTGGAAAAGCCTGTTGTTGCACGAAGCCTGGCCCGCCGACCTGCATCCGCTGGCCGCGCCGCGCCAGGCGACGCTACCCCGCGAGCCCTATTATTTCCTGGAAGTGCACGGCGAAGGCATCCACGAAATCCCCGTCGGGCCGATCCACGCGGGAATCATTGAGCCGGGACATTTTCGCTTCAGTTGCCTGGGGGAGGTCATCACCAATCTGGAAATTCGTCTGGGGTACCAGCACCGGGGCATCGAGCAGCGCCTGGGCGAGTTGCCGTGGGCGCAGACGCGCTTCCTCGCCGAATCCGCCAGCAGCGATACCGCCGCCGGCAATGCGCTGGCGCATGCGACGGCGATCGAACGGTTGCTCAACCTTGACGTGCCGCCGCGCGCGCAGGCGCTGCGCACCATCGCGCTGGAGATCGAGCGGTTGGCCAACCACGTCGGCGATTTGGGGGCGCTCTCCGGGGATATCGGCTACAGCGTGGGCGCTGCGCTCTTCCCGCCGTTGCGCGGAGCTGCGTTGGCGTTAGCGCAACTGCTCACCGGCACGCGCCGCCAGCGCTGGTACATCGTGCCGGGCGGTGTGGCACGCGAGTTGGATGACTCCCGCCGGACGGCTTTGCGCGCGGCCCTTGCGGAGTTGGCGGCCACCCTGCGCCGGCATGTACCGCTGGTGCTGGAACATCCGGCGGTGTTGGAACGCCTGGAGGGTACCGGACGGCTGGCGCCGGGGCTGGCCCACGATTTCGGCATCGTCGGTCCCGCCGGGCGCGCCAGCGGCAACGGGTATGATGCCCGCCGGTCTTTCGCCCACGGCATGTATCCCGCCCAGGCGCCGGTAGCGGCGCATGACGAGAACGGCGACGTGCTGGCTCGCGCGCGGGTGCGTGCGGCCGAGATTGAGAGCAGCATCGCCGTCATCGACGCACTGCTCGACAGCCTGCCAGAGTCGGCCTGCCACGTCGCCTTGCCCGCAGCATTACCGGCCGAGAGCGTCGGGGTGGGCGTGGTCGAGGCGTGGCGCGGGGAATTGATTCACTGGATCACCACCGACGCCTCGGGCGCCATCGCCCGGTATGCCATCAAGGACCCGAGTTTCAACAACTGGACCGCTCTTGCCATCGCCGTCCGCGGCAACCTGGTCGCCGACTTCCCGTTATGCAACAAAAGCTTCAACCTGTCCTACAGCGGCAATGATCTATGAGGAGAATGAAGAATGGGGGATGAAGAAAGATGCGTGAAACATGAAGAAGGCAACATGGCGGCGCTGACCCGCAATCCGGCATTTTTCATTTTCCATTATTGCTGCTCCGTTAAGTGTATTCAGGTTCATCGGTACGGCAGGTAATGCAGTCGAATTCTTTATCGTTCAGTCGTGAAATACTATGCGCAATCCGTTTCTCGCTGTACTCACTACCGGCATACTCACGCAGCCGGCGCTCTTTCCCGAGTTGCCGGCGGAGGCCAGCGGCCTGCCTGCCGTGACCGACGCTGCCTGCGATGGCTGCGGGCGGTGCGCCGCCGGCTGCCCGTTGGGGGCCATCACGCTGGGCGCCGATGATCGCGGACCCACCGTGGCACTGGACCGCGGTCGCTGCGTGGGCTGCCAGCAGTGCGTGGCCGTCTGTTCCGCCGCCGTAATTGTGCCCGACCGTGCCACCCGCACCGCCGTCCGCACCCGTACGGAGCTGGTGCGCACCAATCGTCCGTCTCCCGCGCCGCCGTCCGCGCCGTCCGCGCCTTTCCGCCGCTCGCTGCACGTGCGTGAAGTTTCCACCGGCGACAACGCGTCCGACCTGGAAGTGCTGGCCGGCACCAACGCCGTTTTCGACGTGGCGCGCTTCGGCGTGCATTACGTCGCCTCTCCGCGCTTCGCCGACGCGTTGCTGGTCACCGGCCCCGTCGCGCGCGGTATGCGCGAAGCGCTGCTCCGCTGCTACCGAGCCATGGCGGAACCGCGATTGGTCATCGCCGTGGGAACCAGCGCCATCAGCGGCGGTCTCTTTGCCGGCGGCTACACCGAGGCCAACGGCGTCACCGACCTTCTCCCCATCGCCGCTTTCGTTCCCGGCGACCCGCCGCATCCGTGGAGCATCATCCATGGGATGCTGCTGGCGATGGGACATCCGAAGGCATTGAAGCCATCATCACCATCTGGAACAAGGTGAGAGCCCGGCTTCTCTGGTTTTAGAGCAGAGAAGCCGGGCTCTCATCCTGTTTCATCCAGTGACAATGCCGGCGACTACTCCCGCTCCACCCGGTACAGCTCCATCTGACCCGGCGCCAGCCAGCAGGTGAGGGTGACAAAATCCTCGCCGTGCGTGCCGGTGACTTCGGATTCGGTTTCCAGCCAGCCGACGCGATGGGCGCGAAGGCCGGTCAGGGTCAACTCGGCGTTGGCGCTGTCGGTCTGGCTGTTGTTGACTACGGCCACGTAGTCGCGGCCTTGCAGGTCGGTGAATTCGGAGACGATGAGCGGCACGCCCTGGTGGGTGTGCGCGGCGCGCACCAGCGGGCTGCCGGCAAAGAGCGCATACCCGCCCCATGCCTGGCTGACATGGTGCGCCCGGCGCAGCGTGAGGCTGTTCAGCACCGGCGCCTGCCATTTGAGAAAGGTGCGGTTGACGCGGCTCAGCCACTCGAAGGTTTCGGTGCGCTCCCAGTGTTCGTCGATGGGCGCCACGCGATAGTTATCGTGCGGTTGGCGCATGTAGAAGAAGAACCACAGCAGGCCGCGCGCGCCGTGCGCGGCGGCGGTGCTCACCTGCCAGCGCAGGTCATCCTCGCGCGGGCAGCGATAGCGGAAATGCCCGACGGAGAGCAGTGTTGTCCAGTAGGGGATGCCGTGACGGCGGCCGGCAGCCTCGAACTCGCGCAGATTGGTGAAATACATATCCCAGCCTTCGTGGCCGGGATTCATCTGCGCATAGCAGTCATAGCACAGCAGGTCGGGACCGGCTTGCTCGACGAAGGCGTCCAGGTAGGCCGCCCAACTGGCGAAGCCCACGTGCGCCTCGACCCCCTCGTACCAGGGCAACAGGTTGAGGAACGGCGACAGTTGCGGAGCCATCTCCTTCTGCACGCGATAGGCGCGGCACGCACGGTCAAACTCCGGGGCGCCCGGTTCGTCGCCCACGTGAAAGCCGAATACCGCCGGGTGATCGCCGAAGTCGCGCAGCGCCGCCTCGAATCCGCGGCGATAGGCGTCCTCGCCTTCCGCCATGCCGCCCCAATAGCCGCGGCGGTCGCAGATGATCATCTTGATGTTGGCGTCGGCGGCGGCGTCCAGGATGGCACGCAGCGCGGTGGCGTCGTGGCGCGCCGGGTTAAATTCCGGGCTCATCGTCAGCGTCATGCCGGCATCAGACCAGTCGCGCACCGCGAAGGGGCCGAGTTGATCGACCGCGGCGTAATTCCAGAATCCCAGGGGGAAGGTGGCCAATACAGATCTCCTCCGCATAATCTGCAGCGCGATCAGCGGCGAAGGATTGGAGAGCTGTGATGCCGATCGTTCAGGGTATAGAAAAATTTCCACCGGTTGTCGTCGTTCACCTTTTCAGTCTATAGCCAATTTCTCCACACCAGTTATCCACAGGTGTGGAATCGGCGTTTCGTGTCATTGCGCGGCAGGAAGCCTCCACCCCCGCCACGAAACAAGAACTATTATGCCAGGCCTCACATTTACACACCATCTCTCGTCGAAGACCCTCTCCGCTTTCCGCTGGGATACCCGCTCCGGATTGCTGACGGGGGTGTTCCAGGGGATGACGCTGCCGTTTTTCGGGGTGCTGGCACGCCGCATGCACGCGAGCAACCTTGAAATGTCCCTGCTCATGGCCGCGCCGTTTCTCGGGCATCTGCTGAGCATGTTCGTCGCCTGGCATATGCAGAATCGGCCCAAGAAGCCTTACGTCTTCTGGTTAGGCATGCTGGCGCGCGCGCCGTTGCTGCTGATGGCCTTCGCCACCCACTCGCGGGACTTCATCGCCATCGTCATCATCTCGCAGCTTATCAGTTGCTTCGTCACCCCCGCCTATGCCGCCATTATGAAGGACGTGTATCCCGACAACTATCGCGGGCGGCTGATGGGCATGGTGCGGGTGTGGTTGACGCTGGCGGCCATGCTTGCCGGGCTGGTGACCGGACAACTGATGGAATACGGGTTGCCGGCGGGCTGGGTGATGGCACTGGCGCTGATTGCCGCGACCTACCTGGCGTTTGAATTGCAGATGGGGGTGCGCGGCGTGCTGGCGGCGCTGCTGGCGCTGGCGGTGGGCTACCTGGCCATTCCCTGGCTGGGGCATCCGGTGGCGTATCCCGTCATCTTCCCGGTGGCAGGTGCCATCGGCATGCTGGCATGGTGGATGTTCGACCACCTGCACGAAAGCCCCGCCGCCGATTTGCCGGAAAAGCAGTTCAACGTGCTGGAAGGCGTGATGACGCTCGTGACCGACCGGCGGTTCGGATTGTATTCGCTCGCGTTCTTCACTTTCGGCTTCGGCAACTTCCTGCAAAGCCCGCTCATTCCGCTGCTGCAGGTGGACGAATTGCACATCACCGATCAGTGGGTGGGTATTCTCGCGATGATCGGCGCCGGCATGAGCGCGCTCTTTTATGCCATCTGGGGGCGGCTGATGGACCGTGCCAACCCCTTCCATACGGCGGTCTTTTCCTTCGCGGTGTGGGGGTTGACCCCGATCGTTTACGCGCTGGCACACACCGTGCCCACCCTCATCGTCGCCGCGGTACTGATCGGCATCGCCTCGCCGGGCGTCGACCTGGCGTGGTTGAACGCGGTGATGCAATTCACCAATCGCGAAGGCATCCCGCGCTACGCCGCCACCCACACCTTCCTCGTCGGCATCCGCGGATTGGTCGGGCCTTTTGTGGGCGTCTGGCTGCTGAAAACCTTCCCCCTGCGCCACTGCTTCTACATCAGCGCCGGCATCATATGGGTTGGGATCGTGATGATGGCCGCGGTTGTCTGGTTCGTGCTGCTGCCCGGCATGAAACCGGCGGCCAAACCTGCGCTGGTCGCCTGATCCTCCGCCCCTGGTGGTGCCTGCGAGGATACGCTCACTGTCCGCCCTCCCGCCTTGGTCAGAACTGGAACACCACCATGCCGTGCGACAGCATTTCCGGCACGGTGACGGTGGCATACCCATCGGCAAAGGTGACGGGGAGCGGTTCGCGACCGGGCGCGAGGTAGGCTTCGCGCGGGGCGCGGTCGGCGCGAAGCGCGAGGCGGATATTCTGTACCGGCCATGCCTCGTCGATGTATTCGATGTTCCCCTGGCGACGCTGCGGCTGGTAGCTCACCAGATGGGCGATCACGCGGTCTTCCGCCGGCTGGTGGGTGAGGGAAATTTCCATGGCTGATGGCGCGTGTGACTTGAGCAGCGGCGTGGGCAGCAGCAGGTTGAGGATATTCGCGAACAGGCGCTTATACACCAGATAGTTGTGCCGCCGGTAGCCGCCGAAGATGGGCGCGGCGATGTAGGCAACCCGCCCCTGGCACACCACGAACGGCTGGTCGGTCACCTGGTCCACCGGGGTTTGATTGTGCGAGCAGAAATGCTCGGCGGTGCGGTTGAAATACGTCGTACACAGCACGCCGAAACTGTTTGCGCCGGGCAGCGCCTTCACGGTGCTGGCGCCGTCGTAGAGCACGTAATCGAACTCGGCGTCGGGCAGGCCGGCGCCGACCACCCCGCCCGGACGCGTGTAGCACGGCGTGAAGGGGAACGGCGCGACATAGCGCACCGGCAATCCCGGGCAGCGCAGCGCCTTGCGCTCCGCGTCGAGTCCGGCTTCATGGCTGACGATCAAGCTGCCGCCGTCGGCCAGGTAGCGTTCCAGCCTGATCGCCAGCGCGTCGTTGATCTGCCCGCTGTCGGGCAGGATCAGCACGCGATATGGACTCCAATCGGCGTCGGGCAGCGCGATGTTGAACTGTTGCTTCAGTTCCAGCAGCATGGCGGCGGCCCCTTCCGTGCCGGCGGTGGCGGCCATCTCCAGTGCCGGATTTTCCGGCAGCATCACCACGCCCAGTTCCGCCACCGGCTCCGCGCCGCGGCACCATGGCTCGCGCGTCTCCACGTGGGCGAAGGCGTGGCCGATCACGTCATACACCGCCGGGTCCAGCCGCCCGCGCGGGTGCAACTGGTCGCCGATGTTCATCACCGAGCCGGACGCCAGCAGCAGCCCGCACTCGTAGTCCATCTGGTCCTTCGTCTTCAGTCCGCCGAAGTCCGCCCAGCTTTTGTGGAAGCGTGCGGTCATGCCCTGGGTGGGACTGCCCAACGTGCGTCCGTAGCGCACGTGGAAGGGGAAGAACTGGTACCCCCAGCCGCCGGTGGGCAGCGATTCGATCTCCAGGTGGGTGAGCACGTCCAGCTCACGTCCCACGTTGGGGCTGACGCGGCCGTTGAAAAACAGCGTGGCGTTAGGCCGCAGCGCGCGCACGGCATCGACGATGCGCGTGGTGTATTCGCGCGTTACCTCATATTCCTTGCGTTGCATGGCGACCGGGTCGTCGATGGACCCGCTGGCTTTGCGAATGCGTTCGCGACAGCGGCCGCAGCAGCAGTTGATGTAATAGCACATGTCGAAGAAGAGGCCTTCGGGATCGTAGGCGCGCAGCACCTCTTCCGCCTGGGCGATGAGGTAATCCACGTAGTCCGGGTGGTTCATACACAGGTTGTACCACCCCGCGCCGTTGGCATCCGCCCAGTGGTTCAGCTTCTCATCGCGCGTCTGGCCCACCCATTCCGGGTGTTGTTCGGCGGTGTACTGGTCCACGCGCACGCTGAGGTAGACCGGCGTCACGATATCGCGCTGGCGACACGCTTCGATCTGCGCGCCCAACAGGTCGAACGACAATCCGGGGTGCATCACGCCCGCCTGTGTCGGGTAGTAACTCATGCCGTGGTGGCACTTGCCGAACAGCGTGATCCAGTTCACCCGCGCCCGCACCAGCGTGTTGGCGAACTCGTCGGCGTTGAACGCGGTTCCCACGTCGGGGATCATCGGTGAGGTGTGAAAATCGAGGTGAATCTGGCGAAACCGCTCGCGGCACAAATCGCCCGGCGCCAGCACCGATCGCTGCTCGGCAGGTGTGGTCATGGTTGGAACTCCTCTACGGAAAATCGGCGGGCTGCGCCCACGATGCTTCTATTCGCGCAACGCGCGGCACTTCCCTGCTCGACAAAGTGGCGTGGCGGCGCAAGGGTTCGGGACTGATCCAGCTTTCGACGAGATCAGTCCCGTCCTCCTGTCGAGTCCGCCTTAGGCTTATAAGACCACCTTCCCGCCCTTGACGCGCACGGTGACGCCGTTGACGCGCACGGTTTTCAGTCCGGGCAGGGGCGGCACGTGCAGCACGACTTTCTTCGGCGCGGCGCGGAAGGCCGGGGTGAAGGTGATGTCGAGGGTGTTGCCATCTTTCCCCACCTCGGTGAGCAGCGTCACCGGTCCGTATTCCGTGGGCACCTGTTTGAAGCGGCAGGCATCGCCGGGTTTGAGCCACGCCAACGGCGCCAGCCGCAACAGGTGCAGTTCGTCCGTGCGAAGCTGATCGTCGATCACTGCCAGTCGCGCCAGGTAAATGGCGAGCGGGGCTGAGAACACGTTGCCGGTGATGCCACCGCGCGTTTCGCAGGAGATCCGCGTCTGGCGTGACAGCGAACCGGCGAACAGGCTGTACATGCCGGCGAGGAACGGCTCGCGCTCGCCGAGTTGCCAGCTATGGAAGACGTTCCACGAGTAGCACGGCTCGCAGCTCGACATCTCATAATCCAACACCGGCACCTGCCAGCAGTTGGCGTCACGACGGTAGAACGCTGTCTGCGGCCCTTCGCGGAACCAGGCGCGCACGTCCTCCATCAGCGGATCATCGGCATCCATCAATCCGGCGAAAACGGGGAAGAGCGGCCCGGTATCCAGGTAGAAGGCATGGCGCGTTTCCTCTTTTTCCTCGCCCGCCAGCGCGGTGGGCGCCAGCCGGCGCGTCTGGCCCGATGCGTCCTTCCAGGTGGGCATCTTCTCGCACTTGTCGCGGAAGGCGGCGAGGAAGACTTTGCGGTAAGCCTTCGCCTCCTGCGCGAATTCGTCGGCGCGCGGATGGTTGAGTTGCCGCAACAGCCGTACCGCGCTAGTGAGTCCCTTGTAGTTCCACCCGATGCTCCACAGCGCCTGGATTTTCGTGCATTTGTCGGTGGCGACCGCCGGCGGCAGCACGCCTTCGTAGCCGCCGTGGCCGGTCTGCGCGCGTGCATCCTTGATCCACTCGCACGACTTCACGATGCATTCGGTAAAACGCTCGGTATACGCGCGGTCACCGGAGAGCAGCGCGTGCATGCACAGCGTGTACAGCACCGCGCCATTGTCGGAGAGCCAGTCGATGGATTTATACAACTCCGGCGTGCTTAAAAAGCCGGGATGCAGCGTGTAGGTGTCGCCTGGTGGCACCACCGTTCCCTGCTCTTCGCGGAAGATTTCCAGGCAGCGCTCGACCAGCGCGTGATGACCCAGCGTGTCCATCATCATTACCAGGTCCATGGCGCCGGGGGTGGTCCACAGGGCGGCATAAACCCAGGAGCCGTTGATTTTGCATATTTTCCCGGTGGCGGGATTGCGCTCGGTGAGTACGTGGCTGAAGCGGACGCTCTGCGCGATGGCGTCGTTGACATCCGCTTCCGGCACTTCGAATTTGGTGGCGGATTTCGTCACCCCGGCCCAGTAGCGGTTGGCTTCCTTCAGCGCCGCGTCGTAGCCCAGCGCCAGCTCGGTGTCGAAGATCGCGCGGTCGGTGGGCAGCATCGGCACCAGCAGGTCGATATGCGCGTTCTTCTTTGCCGGCAGTTGCAGATATAGCCGGGAGAACGCGGTATTCTCCTCCGGGGGGCTGAACTGTGCGGCGAGGCACTGCGTCTGTTCCGGCGCCACCGCCAGCCGCACGCGGCCATCTTCCTCCAGCACGCGCAGGCCAGTCGCCAGGTCGTAGCCTTCGCGCTCTGGCGCCAGCGCGCGCGGGTAGCGTCCGCCGTTTGATTGCCAGGCACACTGATTGCGCGTGCTCATGCTCGCCTGGGCATGCGGCGCCTGAATGAGCAGACTGAAGCCGTGCACCTCTTCCAGCGGTAGCGCGTCACACAGCGCATGCACGCGCAATCGTACCCAGGCGAAAAGCGGCTCGTCACCCGTGACGGTCTCGCCGCCGCCGGGGATGTGCGCGAATACTTCCTGGCGCAACAGTAACCCGTCCTGCGCCCATTCCGTCCACAACACCGGCGCCTTCGCCTCGGTCCATCCCTGGCGCACCGTGCCGTCGTCGTGCTCGAGGTAGGGGTGCGACCACTCACTGAACGCATTGGAGCAGTGCGGCGCGAAGGCAATCTGCGCACCCTGGCCATCCAGGTGGTTCGTGCGGTTGTTCAGGTTTGGCTGTGCGAACAGCGTCCCGTTCCAAAATACACTGAAGCGTACCTGGTGATGGGGCCAACCCAGCGGAGTCCAGATGTTGGGCAGATCCGTCCACCAGGCGCATGCTTGCTGGAAAGTCGGTTCGTTGATGATCTTCTTCGCCATAGAAGTACTCCTTTCCGAGTGATCGGTCTTTCATCCGCTATTCTAGCGTGAGGAAACAATTCCTATGTGCGCAACACCAAAATCTGATCATTTTTTAGGTATTGATCGCCTTTCCGCGGGGATGGCGGTGTTCCCGGCAATCATCCCGGCCATGCACGGTGAGGGGATAAGTGCGGTGTGGAAGAGCAGCGAGAGTCGCATGTCACGGTGCCTGCTTCGTGCACGCCAATCCATGCTCAATCTGGTGGATACGTTGTCAGGGCCGGGACAAAGCCAGGCCCTGACGGAGAACAGGCACATGTGGGAGACAGAAGAGCACACCGCAGGTGCCGTTCGTTATCCCACGACGGACGGATCACTCGTCCCGTGCTATTTCAGGAAGACCTCGATCACCGGCACGGTGACGTTGGGTTTCTGCACCGGCAGGCGGAAGGTGACCGCGTCGGGATCGACGCCGCCGAAGTGGCTTTGCCACTCAGGACGGTTTTCCACTTTCACTTCGGAGGCATCGTTGAGCAACTGCGCATAGGCGATGCGATTTTTCAGTCCCTTCGCGTGCAGTTCGACGAACGGCCAGGCATACACGTGGATATAGAGCCGGTTCGTGTCGGGATTGTAAGTGAGTCGGCAATCCTGCGGGGTGATGAATTCCTCCGGGGCTTGCGTGCAGCCGTAAATGGAACGGCTGTGCCGTTTCATCCATTCGCCCATGCCGCTGAGGGAATCAAGCGCGCGGGAGTCGAATTCGCCGCGGCCGGTGGGACCGACGTTCAGCAGCAGGTTGCCGCCTTTGCTGACAGTATCGATGAGCATCTGCACGAGCATATCAACGCTCTTCCACGACGATTCGTCGCGGTGGTAGCCCCACGAGCCGGAGAACGTCTGGCAGGCTTCCCACACCACTTTTTGCCCGTTGTAGGTAACCCAGCCTTCGGGCTGGAATTGCTCGGGCGTCTTGATATCCCATCCGTATTCCATATCGAGTCGGTCGTCGAGGATAACGTCCGGCATCAATTCGCGCACCAGCGCATACAGCTTTTCACTTTCCCAGTCGGCGCGCCCTTTGCCGCTGCCGTCTTCCTTCGGATAGCTGAAATCAAACCAGAGGACATCCACTTTGCCGAATTCGGTGAGCAACTCGCGCACCTGTCCGCGCAGGTACTCCGCGTACAGTTCCTGCCGGCGCGTCTCGTTCAGTTTCAGCCGATCGGGATGATTGCGCAGCGGGCCGATGTGCGGGTCGATGACATTGTGCGGGTGATGCCAGTCAATGAGCGAGTGATAGAAGCCGACGCGCATGTCTTTCGCGCGGAAGGCATCCACCATCGGGTGCAGCAGGTCGCGACCATACGGCGTGTTCGTCGCCTTGTAGTCGGTGAGCTTGCTGTCCCACAGGCAGAAGCCTTCGTGGTGCTTGGTGGTGATGACGAAATACTTCATGCCGGCGCCGGACGCTGCCTGCGCCCACAGGTTCGGGTCATACAGATCGGGATCGAAGTGTTTGAAATACTTCTCATAGACTTCATCCGGGATTTCCTCGTTATGCTTTACCCATTCGTGGCGTGCGGGTAAGGCATACAGGCCCCAGTGGATGAACATGCCGAAGCGGTCGTGCACGAACCAGGTGGTGTCGCCCGGCGTGGGCAGGGTTTCAACCCGAGACTGAACCATGAAAGATCCTCCTACGGAATTGGTACGCGATGTGATGTCGTTGCGCATACGGCTGGTGATGCCACACCGTATGTAATGCCGTTTCAGCCGACCCCTGACAGCGGCAGCGGGACGGCGGCGCCTTCCATCATGCTGCGGGCGGCGGCTTCGGTGAACTCCATATATTTCACCCCATCGTCGAAGGTGGTGCGAGTGATGGACTCGATGCCGCGGATCGCATTGATGAATTCCTCTTCGACCCGCCATCTCCCTTCCTCGTCCGGAGGAATTATGAGTTCTTGCAGCGCATTTTCGCCTTTTTTTCCACCGAGGAGGCGATTTTCCGTGAAGCGCAGCGTGCCGGTGCTGCCGTAGAGCGTGGCGGCAGTGGGACCAGCCAGCCCGGTGAGGCTGGAGATGTGCAGGTGGGCGATTGCGCCGCAGGCCATGTCGGCGGTCGCATCCACGTGTTCCGGCACGCGCACCGCGCGCAGCACGCCGTTGGCATCCGGTCGCATGTTGGTAAACGTTTTCCCCCGGGCGCTCACCCGCGTCGCCTCGCCCACCCAGCGCAGCAGGATCTCGTACCAGATGCCCAGACTCATCACGTTGTAGCCGCTGACATCGAAATCCTGGCGCCAGTGCAGCGGCGCGGTGGGATCGATGAAGCTATTGCCGTCATGCACCTCGATGGCCAGCAGCTCGCCCAGATAACCTTCGGCGAGGAGACGCTGCACGGTGCGGTCTACGCGCAGGCTGAATGGCGCCGGCACGAGTTGGGCAATCAGGTGGGATTTTCGGACGGCGGCGTCGCGCATGGCATGCGCCAGGCACGCGTCGGTGGTCATGCGCGCCTCGCACAACACGTGCTTGTTGGCTGTCAGTGCCGCCAGCGTCACGGGGGCGTGCATATCCGGCCAGGTGCCGATGACGATGGCGTCGGTGTCCGTCGCGTGCACCAGGTCCTGCCAGTTGTCATAGCTGGTGGGGATGCCGAATTCGCGCGCCACTCGCGTGGTGGATTCCAGCGTGCGGTTGCACACGCTGACGATGCCCACCCCCTCAATCGCTTGCAAGGCGGGAATATGACGCGCCCGCGTATTTGCCCCCGCGCCGACAATGCCGATGCGAATCATGCCGGTTTTCATCCCACGCTCCAATCGTTCGTATTGTAACCGAGAATTGGTATGCGTGGGACGAATTTTCCGGCAGACATCATGCCGGGCAATCGGCGAAGGGCATCACCCGGATTGTGCTGTCGCGCAGCAGCGTCCGCGAACGCAGACCAAATAGAGAAGAGGCGGGCGCGTCTGGTCTACGCTGCTCCGCCTCTTCTCGCTATGCCTGACTCCTGCCTCCAGCGGGGCGCATGCCCCCCGGCAATGTGGCATCGAACTTAATCAGGGAACTTCCTCCCTATGGCACGGGTTCATGCCTGTGTTGCAGGCCACTGAGCCGCCTTATTCACAAAAGCGTTCGGGTCGGCATTGCAACAGGAGTTCAGGTCGGATTATGTTTTCGACGAGAATTCCCCTTTCCAGCAACGGGCGCCCGTCACATCCAACCGGACTTCATTCCGTGCGCCGCAGCGCGATTGGTGTTACGTTGGCCGGCCTCGTTGGGCTGCCGGGTTGCTCTACGTTGTATATTCCACAGCCGGTCACCGATCTAACATCCCGGGCAGCGATTTCTCACCATTTCAGGTTGTCGTTTGATTAAGAATCTGCCATCACCGGCGGCGGTCACTCAACCACGCGATCCACTCGGCCATGCCGCTGCCGTTGACGGCGGACACCTGGAAAATCGGCACGTTGCCGTTCACCTGGCGCAGGTAGTCGAGGCAGACATCCATCTGAAACGGCACGTAGGGCAGCAAGTCGGTCTTCGTCAGCACCACCGCGGCGGCCTCGCGGAACAGCAGCGGGTATTTGAGGGGTTTGTCTTCGCCTTCGGTCACGCTCAATAGCGCAATCTTTGCCGCTTCGCCGATATCAAACTCCGCCGGGCAGACCAGGTTGCCGACATTCTCGACGATCACGATATCCAGTGTGTCCAACGGCAAATCGCGCAGCGCGTAATGCACCAGCTTTGCCTCCAGGTGGCAGGTGCCGCTGGTGATGAGCTGGCTGACCGGCACACCCAGTGCCGCCAGCCGTTCGGCGTCGCGCGTGGTTTCCACGTCGCCTTCCAGCACGGCGAAGCGCAACTGGCCGCCCAGCGCGCCCACCATCTGTTCCAGCAGCGTGGTCTTGCCGCAGCCGGGTGAGCCAATCATGTTCACCATCGTCAGCCGTTGCTCGACCAGCAACTCGCGCGTGCGTGCCGCCCATTCACTGTTGGCGCCCATCAGGTCACGATAAACTTTGATGTTTTGCGATATCATCTCGTTCGATCTCCAGGGTATCCAGATATAATTCCATGCCGCTCAACAATTCCAGTCGCGACGAGCCGCAGGCTATGCACAGAAACACGGCATCCTCCACCGTGACCACCTGTCCGCATTGCTCACAGCGCGCCGTCACCGGGACGGCGGCAATTTCCAGCGTCGAGCCTTCCGCCGGGGTGCCACGCGTGAGCACCTCATAGGCGAAGGTGAGATTGTCGGGAATCACCTGCCGCAGCGCGCCGACGACCACCCGCACCCGCCGCATGCACCGCGCCGGCGGATCAAGGCGATTCATCTCGGTCACCACCGCGCTGACCAGTTCTCGACAGATGCCGAATTCATGCATATCGTCCGTGTACCCCACGGCAAGCACGCTCCCGCGTC
Organism: uncultured bacterium; assembly: GCA_964472305.1. Lineage (GTDB taxonomy): Bacteria > Armatimonadota > Hebobacteria > CAIYQO01 > CAIYQO01 > CAYYJR01. The sequence goes on along the minus strand of CAYYJR010000003.1, from coordinate 262,966 downwards.
TGCGCCGCGCTAAACAATATCACGCATCACCCCAACGCGACAAGCAGGATGCGAGAAGCCGCCGTTGCTGCGATCCCCTGAGGTAAGAAGGAACGGCACGCCTTGTTGCGAAATAATAATTCCGGACTGCCGCGCCTGCGCGCGGGAATGGGGAGAAGTGTGATGGCTGAACAGGAAAGCTTTACTTATCGCGATGCCGGGGTCGATATCGACGCCGGCGAGCGCGCCGTGCAATTGATGAAGGCGCACGTGCGCACCACCTTCACCCCCAGCGTGCTGGCCGACCTTGGCACCTTCGGCGCCATGTTCGCGCTGGAGACCGCCGGCTTCACCGCGCCGGTGCTGGTCTCGAGCACCGACGGCGTGGGCACCAAGCTGAAAGTGGCGTTCATGACCAACCGCCACACCACCGTGGGGCAGGATCTGGTGAACCACTGTGCCAATGACATTCTGGTGCAGGGAGCGCGGGCGCTGTTCTTCATGGATTATTACGGCGTGGGACGGCTGGAGCCGCTGGTGGCGGCGCAGGTGGTGGAGGGATTGGCTACCGCGTGCGTGCAGGTGGGTTGTGCGCTGATCGGCGGCGAGACAGCGGAGATGCCCGACATGTATACCGCGGGAGAATACGACCTTGCCGGCTTCATCGTGGGCATCGTGGACCGCGCGAAGATCGTCACCGGCGCGGGCATTCGTCCCGGCGACCGCGTGATCGGTCTTGCGTCCAACGGATTGCATACCAATGGCTATTCGCTTGCCCGCAAGCTGATCTTTGCGGTGGCCGGACTGGAGCCGGAAGACCAGCTTGTCACCGGGCGCACGGTGGCCGATGAGTTGCTGCGCATCCACCGCTGTTATGCGCCCGCCGTGCTGCCGCTGCTGGCGGACAACCTGGCGCAGGGTATGGCGCACATTACCGGCGGCGGCCTGCCGGGCAACCTGGTGCGCAGCCTTCCGGAAGGCTGCCGCGCGCGACTCGACCCCGCGACATGGGAAATTCAACCAATCTTCACCTGCCTTCAGGAAATCGGCAACATCCCGCGCGACGACCTGTTCCGTACCTTCAACATGGGCGTGGGCTACACGCTGGTGGTACGCCCCGACGTGACGGACACGGCGCTGGCGCGCCTGACCGCCGCGGGAGAAACGGCGTGGGTGATCGGTGAGATCGTCGCCGGCCAGCGCGGTGTCGATATCGTCTAACACGGTCGGAACATCGCGCATCGAGTTCGCGGACTCGATGCGCGTGCAGGCAGGATGCCTGTGGTTCAGAACGCTACGGTTCGGATGGGTCCTCGCCCTCCCGTAAATCCGGCTTGGCAGGCGTCTCGCCTTCCCGTCTCGCGTTGACCGACACTCGCCGCGCGTCGCTCCCCCTATTCACGACCGAGCAAGGAGTTTCAGCGCTTGCTCGCGAATTACCCTGGTGAGACCGTTCAGGCCATGCGCAAGCCGGCATCCTGCAACTCACCCACGAAATTCCGTTTGCCGCGTGCATTGCCGGGAAACACTCTTCCGGATAGGAGAACCGTGTCATGTCGTCCTCACCGTCAGTACCGTCGCAAGGCTTGCGCACGATCTGCCTGCTGTTGATTCTCCTGGGCTTATTCGCCGCCGGCGTCGGCTTGTGGCAGCGTATCCACGCGGAGAACGCCTCGAAGGCTGTCGACGTCGTGGTGGATTATAACGAGATGGTCGCACTCGCCGGTCAGCAAGGCATGCCGCTGGCACAGGTACTGGGTGCGATGAAGGCGCACGGCGCCACCGCGGTCGCGCTGCAGGAAGAGACGCTGGATGGCTTGCAGGATCAGGGAGCGGTCGTGCTGCAGGCTGATCCGAGCGGGTATGCATCCTCGATGACCTATCCCGCGGGGTGGAAGCCGACTGATCAGATTTTCGCCATCACGGCAAGCGATTATCCCGGACAACAGTTCGTGCTCAATGGCTTGCGCCGGGTGTATCCCGCACAGAATATCGCCCCCTCCACGCGCGTGGGGCAAATTCTCGTCCGCGGCGCCATCCCCGCCATGCGCGATTTGGGATTAGGATTGTCGCCGGACAAGGTGGCGCAGATCACCGCCAGCGGCCTGCGCGTGGTGCCGCGGCTGCGTGGTGGGACGGGTATTACCCCGGCAAGCCTGGCGGCTGCGCTGGGGGTGGTGGCAGAGCAGATCGGCGTCGGCGGGATCGTGGTGTTCGACGGCACCATGCTGCCCGGCTATCGCAACCTGATACCCCTGCTGGCTGACGAACTCTCCACACGCGGGCTGGTGTACGGGGCGGTGGAGTTCGCCAAGCAGAAAGGCGATCAACAGCTCGGGGCGAAACTGCAAGGCTGCCTGGTGCGCGTGCACAGCATCTCGCCGGAGGAGTTGACCACGCTGGCGCCCGCGGAGGCGGTACAGCGATTCGCGCTGGCGGTGAAGGACCGCAACATCCGCGTGCTCTATGTGCATTTGCCGCAACTGGCTTATGCGAATGCCTTGACGGACGGCACGGCCTACGTGCAAGCCATCACCCACGAGATCGCCGCCGAAGGGTATCCGTCGGCGGTCAAACGATCCGCCCGTCCTTTCCCGGCGTTCCGACCGGCGCCGCCGCTGCTGGCACTGATTTTCGCCGGGGCCGGCGCGGGCTTCCTGCTCTGGCTGTTGGTGTTGCTGCCGGCGCAGTTGCCGCGGGTGACGCACCGCGTGTTCACCGTGCTGCTGGTGCTGCTGGGAGTCGGATTGCTGGGGGTGGCAACGCTGGGGTTGCTGGGCGTTGCGAAATATGAAACCTTGATTACCCTGGGCCGTATCAAGTTCGGATTGCTGGCCGCCATCGCTTTTCCGCTGCTCGGATTGACCGTCGCCTATCGCCGCATCGAGCGTTTGCTGGCGGAACGCCCGCGGCATGTGCTGTCCGCCGCCATTGTGCTGTTGCTCGGTTGCACGGTGGTCACGCTGGGTGGGGCGCTGCTGATCGCCGCCATGATGGCGGAGACGCGCTTCCTGGTGAAGGTGGGCCAGTTTACCGGGGTGAAGCTGACGCTGGCGTTGCCGTTGCTGATAATGGGCACGGTCATCATCACTGACGGGGTGGCGCGCGCGGGTGAAACGATGGATGCCTACCTGGCACGAATTCGCGCACGGTTGCGCAGCTTTTTAGCGCAGCCGGTCTACCTGTGGGGTGTGGTCGCCGCGATCATCGGATTGGTGGCCGTGGCGTTGCTGCTGGCGCGGTCAGGCAACGATGGCGGCGTGGGGGTGAGCGATGTTGAATTAAAGATACGCGCCACGCTGGAGCAATGGTTGATCGCGCGGCCGCGCACGAAGGAATTCCTGATCGGCCACCCGATGTTCCTGTGGGCCATGGCCGCCGCCGCGCGCGGCTATCGGCCGGCGGCGATGCTGTTGTTGCTGGGCGCCACCATCGGACAGTCCGATATATTGAATACCTACTGCCACGCGCACACGCCGGTGCTATTGTCCGTGCTGCGCACCGCCAACGGCCTGTGGCTGGGCATTGGCATCGCCGCCATACTGCTGTGGCTGTTTGGCCGCCGACTGCGTCCCGCATCAGCGGAGGAACGGACCGAACTCGCATGAAAACCATTCTGCTTTCCGGTTATTACGGCTTCCACAACACCGGCGACGAAGCGGTGCTGGGCGGCATCCTGACCGGCTTGCGCGACGCGTTGCCGGAGGTTGCGCCGGTGGTGCTCTCCGCCGATCCGGCGCAGACCGAACGGCAATACGGCGTTACCGCGCTGCCACGCATGCAACTGGGCGCCATCCGCGCGCAGTTGGCACGCACGGATTTGTTCCTCAGCGGCGGGGGCAGCTTGCTGCAGGACATCACCAGTCTGCAGTCGCCATTTTACTATCTCGGGTTGCTGTGGCTGGCGCAGCGTGCCGCGGTGCCGACCATGGTGTTGGCACAGGGGCTGGGCCCGTTGCGCCGCTTGCCGGCGCGGCTGCTGGCACGCAAGGTGCTGAACCGCACGCGCGCCATCACCGTGCGCGACGAAGCCTCCGCGCTGTTCCTGGAGGAGTTGGGCGTGACACAGCCGCCGGTCGAGGTGACCGCCGATCCCAGCTTTCTGCTGCAAGCGGAGCATTCCGAGCGGTTAACGGCGTGGTGGGAGCAATACATCCCGGCGAAACGGCCCGTCATCGGGGTGGCGCTGCGGCGCTGGCGCTCGCCGGGGGCGCCGGAGCGTTATCACGCCATCTCCGAGGCGCTGGTCGCGCTGGCGCAACACACCGGCGCGTTGCTGTTGTTCCTGCCCATGCAGCCGGAACAGGATGAACACGTGGCGGAAGAAATGGCGGGATGGACGCCGGCGGAAAGCCGCGTGCTGACCATCGCGCTGACACCGCCGGAGATGCTGGCCGCCATTGGCCGCTGCGATTTCGTACTCGCCATGCGGCTGCACGCGCTCATTTTCGCCGTGAAGCAGGCGACGCCGGCGTTCGGGCTGGCGTATGATCCGAAGGTGCTCGATTTTTCCCTCGCCGCCGGGTTGCCGTTGCCTATCGATTGGGCGCATATCACCCCCCCCGACCTTGCCGAGACGCTGCAACAGCAGTGGGATGCGCGGCAAGTTTTGCGCGAGCGGCTGGTCGCCAGCGCTCGCGAGTTGACCACGCGCGCTTGGCGCAACATCACCCGCGTGCAGGACGTGCTGGCAATGGGGTGATGCCGGCAGTCATCGGGACCGCCGGGCGCAACCGATCCTCCGGCGCTTGGCCGGTGGGGGAAGGAACCAAGATGGCGTCTGGCGGACGTGGCAGTGATCGAGACAAAGAACGCCGCCGTATCGGCTAATCGCGGCAACAGCCCGGTGCGGGGATCGCGAGCAGGTGCTGCACCACGTAGTTGGCGGCAAGCAGGCCGACCATGGCGGGCAGCATGCCCATACTGGGGAGCACGCGGCGCGCGCGGCCGCGCTGGTAGTAACCTTCCGCCTGTTCGCCCAGTTCGGTGGGATCGAAGGTGGCGCGCGGCGGTTCGGTGGAGTAGATGACGGGCAGCGGGGTGGAGATACCGCGTTTGCGCAGCGTGTGGCGCACCTTGCGGGCCAGCGGGCAGCCTCGCGTTTCCCATACGTCGCCGATGCGCAATGCCGCCGCATCGGTGCGCGCCGCGGCTCCCATGGCGGAGACCACCGGCAAATGTCGTTCCAGACACTGCGCCAGCAACTCGCACTTCGGTCCCAGGCTGTCAATGGCGTCGATGACGAAATCGAACGGCGGTTCCAGCAGCGCGTCGGCCGTGTCGGCATGGAAAAACGTTGGACACTGTTCAAGGACGATTTCCGGGTTGATGTCGCGCAGCCGCTCGGCGGCTGCCTGCACCTTCGGCTGGCCGAGGGTGGAGTGCAGCGCGAAGAGTTGCCGATTGAAGTTGCTGGGCCCCACCTGATCGAAATCCACCAGCCGCAGCATGCCGACCCCGCTGCGCGCTAGCGCCTCGGCGGCGAAGGAGCCGACGCCGCCCAACCCGAAGAGCGCCACGCGTGCCCCTTCCAGGCTGCGCAACCCGTGTGCGCCGATAAGCAATTCCGTTCGACCGAAATACGGATGAATGCGGCTCTCCGTCATGACGGGGCGCGCCTCGCCCAGCAAGGCGCGCTCCCCGAGCATTCCTTCACGGTACGACGTTAAAACGGCCAGGGGAAGGGCAGCGACCGCGGCTGGCCATCGGGCGTATTGTGCGGCGCGATGTCTTCGCCTTCACCCGACTGCGGTTGAGTCTGCTGCTGCATCTTCTTCTCAAATCCCGCCGGCTTGTCCTCGACTTTCACACGTACATTGAGCCTGGCCCAATCGCTCTTGCCTTCATCCCAGCGCATGGTGTCCAGGGTGATCATCTTGCCGACTTCCAGGTTGCTGATATAGTCCGTCAGGGTATTCTGTTCGGTCAGCTCTTTGCCATCGACCGACAATACGAGATCGGACTCTTTCAGTCCGCCTTTTGCCGCCGGACCGTTGGGCAATACGCCGGAGATGATGATGCCGGTCTTCACTGGAAGGCGTTCCTTGCGGCGCACTTCGTCGTCGATGAATTTGTAGCTGATGCCGATGAAGGGATGCTTCAGCGTCTGGCCTGTGCGCAGCGCCTGCATCACTTTCTGCACGCGGTTGCTCGGGATGGCGAAGCCGATGCCGTTGGCCTGCGGCTGCCCGCCGCCGCCCACGAAAATGGCCGAGTTGATGCCGACCACCTGGCCATTGGCGTTCACCAGCGGACCGCCGCTGTTGCCAGGATTAATCGAGGCATCGGTCTGAATCATCCGTTTCAGCGTCACCGCGTCATCCACCGGCAGCTCGCGGTTGAGCGCGCTCACCACGCCGACAGAGACGGTGTGCTCAAATCCGAACGGATTGCCGATGGCCATCACCGGCTCGCCGGGACGCAACGTGTCGGAGTCGCCGAGGATTACCGGCTTCAGGTTCGGCGCGTCGATCTTGATCAGCGCCAGGTCTTCCTGTTTGTCGCCGCCGATATACTTCGCCGGATACTGCTTTTTGCCGCCGGTGTGCATCACTGTGACCACGATGTTCTGCGCCTCGCCCACGACATGAAAATTCGTCAGGATATACCCTTTGTTGTCGATGATGACGCCGGTGCCCAATCCCTTCACCACCTGCGGCCCGTTGCCGAAAAACATCGAGAACGGATCCATCTGGCGTGACTGGGTGTTGATGTTCACCACCGACTCGTCCAATTCATCTGCCACCGGGGCGAAGTTCAACGTCGCGGCGACCGGCTGGTTTCCGGTCTGCCGGACGCCGGTCGCGGTCGGGGCAGTGGCGACAGCCGTGTGGTACGGCAGCGCGAACGGCAGATACTGGCGCAACGCCTGCTGCTGGTCGGCCCAGAAGGCCAGATATGTGCCCCCGAAGCCGCCGATGATGCCGAAGATCAATGCCAGTAGAACGACGGTGCCGGCTGCGGGACCCCGGCGCTCTGGTCGCGGGTGATACCCTTCGTGCATCTCCATAATCGTGTCACTCCTTCATTGCGTGAATCAAGTTAACCATCTCGATCGCTGCCACCGCCGCATCCCAGCCTTTGTTGCCGCTCTTGGTGCCGGCGCGTTCGATGGCCTGCTCGATCGTATCGGTGGTCAACACCCCGAACAGGCAGGGCACGCCGGTCTGCAGGGCAACGGACGCTACGCCTTTCGCCACCTCACTCGCCACATACTCGAAGTGGGGCGTCGCTCCGCGAATCACCGCGCCAAGGCCGATCACCGCTTCATACTTGCCGGATTCGGCCATCTTCCGCACCACCAGCGGCATCTCGAAGGTTCCGGGCACATACGCCACGTCCACGTGGGTGTCCAGATGGCAACCATGCCGCGCCAGGGCGTCTTCCGCGCCGGCCAACAGCCGGGAGGTGATTAAATCATTGAAACGGCTGACGACGATCCCGAAACGCAGATCGTCGGCGACGAGATGTCCAGTGTACGTTGTTCTCATCATGGCTCCTTTATAAACCTGTCGGCAGAAGTTGTTGGTCGATAACCGGGTTGGTGTTATCCTTCGGTTTCGACACCCGGGGCCGATCTTCCTTTGTGCAGGTACCCGGCAAGGCAGAGGATTAATCGTAGGCTGTGATGGGTACCAAGGGATTGCCGTATAAATGAGCAGGAGACTGCCGCGCTCCTCCCGAATATGCCAGGCATCACATTTTCCTTCCGGAGGTTCTTGGTTACCATGAGACGACGACGCAACGTTGGACCGATTGTCGCGCTGGTCCTTATCGTTTGTGCCAGCATTGCCTGTATCGTCCCATCAGTGGAACAGAATCGGCTTGTGCGCGCCCATTTCAATCAGTACTTCCAGGCGCTGCATGACAAAAACATGGCGGCGATCAACCGGTACTACCACCCGCAGACGCTCTACACCAAGTATTACGAACTGCAGTACAAATATTCATTGCTGGGCTGGAAGATTACCCGCATCAGCGGCCAGCCCTGGCCCATGGACCGCAGCCAGAATATGAATACGGTCAGCATCGATTGTTATTACAAACTGCCCGACCGCATGTTGAAACCCCAAGGGAAGTATGAGAAGATCGTGCATCCGAAATACGGTCCCTGCGGACTGGTGCCGGTGACGCTCGAATTCTCCTATAATCAGGAGTTCACGGGGTGGTTTGTGCCACGTCCCGAGTATAAAACAGGACTAAACTGGGCGGTCCCGTTCGAAAAGCCCCTGGAGTAACCGCCCGCGGCCGGTATTCCGCAGGCGGCAGGGGCGGCGCGCCGGATGGCGTATGGTAATACATTGATATCAAATCCGCAAGGGGAGGCCCAGGTGCGTTTTGCGTTTATCGGCTGCGAGGTGCTGTTCCGCGAGTTTTGCCTGGCGGCGGCGCGCTCGACGGCGATCGTCGACCCGGTGATGCTGCCGCAGGGCTTGCACTGCGTGCCGGCCGATTTGCGCACGCGCGTGCAGCGCGAGATCGACCGTCTGGAAAACGGCGGCCCGGAATACGTACCGTATGCCGAGATCGATACCCTGCCGCCACCGCGCTACGACGCGATTCTCCTCGGCTACGCGCTGTGCAGCAACGGCGTGGTCGGACTCACCTCGCGCCGCATCCCGCTGGTCATCCCGCGCGGGCACGATTGCATCACCTTGCTGCTCGGTTCGAAAGAGGCGTATCGCGAGTATTTTGATACCCACCGCGGCATTTACTGGTACAGTTCGGGGTGGATCGAGCGCACCCTGCAGCCCAGCCGCCAGCGCTGGGAGCTGACCCGCCAGCATTATCTGGACCAATACGGCGAGGACAATGCGGATTACCTGATGGAGATGGAACAGCACTGGTTCAAGGAATATAACTGGGCCACCTACATCGACTGGAAGCTGCCGACTGCCGAGCACGACCGGCAATTCACGCGCGACTGTGCGGAATTTTTGCAGTGGAACTATGATGAGATACCGGGCGACCCACAATTGATGTATAATTTTTTGGACGGGGTATGGGATGACGAGCGGTTTCAGGTGGTGCAGCCCGGTGAGTGCATCGAACCGAGCCACGATCCCCGCATTCTGAAGGCCTGCGCCGGCTGTGATTGCCACGGCGCCGCGCAGATGGACGCCTGCGACACCGCCGCGGCGAATACGCTTCGGCGGTGAACAGGCAGAGGGAGACGAGCGGATGATTCTGCACCACCTGGGTATCGTGGTGGATCAACTGGATGAAGCCATCCCCATGTTCGAGGTATGGCTGCGCGCGCGGCGTGTCGGCGGCATCGTTGAGGATGAACATCAACAGGCACGCATTCAACTGTTCCTGCTGAACGAGGAGACGTTGCTGGAGGTGATCGAGCCGTTGTCGGGCACCATGGATGCCCTGCACCAACCGGGCGAATACCACCTGTGCTATACCGTGCCCGATCTCGATGCCGAGATGCAGCGGCTGCATGAGCTGGGCGCGGTGATCACCCATCCCGCTTCCACCGCCCCGCTGTTCGATGGCCACCGTCTGGCATTCCTCGCTACCTCCAGCGGTCAGTTGCTCGAACTGCTGGAAGATCCCGGGATGCCGGTTTCCTGACCGGCGTACTCGCGTGACACGAACAGATGCCTCGCGGAAGACCCGCGAGGCATCTGTTCATCTACCGGGCGCCCGAGCTCTCTCCCCTCGAACAAAGATACCCGATTGCGTATATGCACTTGTCCATGGAACGACAATGTCCAACTTCTTCTCCATGGCAGCTATCCTGTTTGTTACCCATACTCGGAGGGGTCGGAGCAGAGTAGTCAGCCCAGGCTCCTCTATTGAAACGGTACCCCTGCCGATGCGGGGACAAACATAGCCTGTTTGGGCGCAATAGCGGCGATCGGCGCCGTCGCGCCGTCCACCGCGGCGGGCGTGTCCGGGGCACACGCGGTCATTTCCCTCGTGAAAGAGACCAAAATGTGCCATTTGTCACCACCGTACACCAACACTACAGGTAACATCGGGCTTTGTGCTATAATCACGGAAGCACCATGCCGAATTCTCAAACTCTGGTTAAAACGCTGACAGTGTCGGGCGTCGGGTTGCATACCGGGACGCCTGTCCGGGTTGAGGTATATCCACGCGCGGAGGGCGGCATAGTGGTGCGGCGGGACGGCGTGACGATTCCCGCGCGGGTGGAATACGTGGTGGATACGCGCCGCTGCACCACGCTGGGGCGCGATGGGGTGCGGGTGAGCACCGTCGAGCATCTGCTGGCGGCGCTGGTGCTGGCGGGCATCGATCACGCGGAGATCGTCGTGGACGGACCGGAACTGCCGGCGCTGGACGGCTCGGCGCTGGCCTGGCATACCGCGCTGGCGGCGGCGGGCATTCGCCCGCTGGACACCCCGGCGCCGGCAATGGTCATCACCGACGTGGCATGGATCGCCGATGGCGCGAGCGAATTTTTTCTCGCCCCGCGCGCGGAACCGGCGTTCTACGCCGCCATCGCGGTGCCCGACACGGTGGCCGCGCGGATGGCGGCGGGTGGGCCGACGACAGACACGGTGGTGCGCGAACAAATCCTGCGCGCGCGGACCTACGCGCTGGAGAGCGAGGTGCAGGCGCTGCTGGATGCCGGATTGGCGCGCGGCGGCTCATTGGACAACGCCGTCATTCTCACCCGCGATGGGTATCGGAACACCCACGTCTGGCCATGCGAACCGGCATGGCACAAGGTGCTCGACCTGATCGGCGATCTCGCGCTGGTCGGAGCGCGCATCATCGGCCAGGTGATCGCCGTGCGCGCCGGGCATCGCAGCCATACCGCCCTGGCCGCGCGCTTGCGCGCGACGGAACAGTTGTGACACGCAGAAACGCAATTATAGACAGGAGGCCAACCCAGTGGATATCCTACAGATCATGGCAACGCTTCAGCATCGGTATCCGTTTTTACTGGTCGACCGCATGCTTGAACTGGAACCGGGGAAACGCGCGGTCGGGTTGAAGAACGTCACCGTGAACGAAGAGTTCTTCAACGGCCATTTCCCCGGCAATCCCATCATGCCCGCCGTGTTGATTACCGAACACGCCGCGCAGGTGGGGGGCGTCTTGTTGCTGGCAACCACCGGCAACGAAGGGAAGCTCGCGCTCTTTGCGGCTATTGACGATATGAAGTTCCGCCGCAAAGTGATCCCTGGTGATCAATTGATTACCGAAGCGACGATCCTGCGCATGGGTGGACGAGCCGGCAAAGTCCGCGTGGTCAGCCGAGTGAATGGCGAGGTGGCGGCAGAGGGGCAGTACACCTTCGTCCTTGTCCCCGATCCCATGCAAACACAGCCCCCAGGAAAGGAAGCATAGCCAGTGAACATTCACCCCACTGCGATCGTGGATCCTGGGGCTGAGCTGGGTGCGGAGGTCAAGGTCGGGCCGTACAGCATCATCGATGCCAATGTCGTCATCGGCGCGCGGACGGTCATCGGGCCGCACGTGCGCATCACCGGTCGGACGACGATCGGCGATGACTGTACGATCCACACCGCCGCGGTACTCGGTGAAGCTCCCCAGGATCACAAGTATCGCCAGGAGGTGTCCTATCTCACGATCGGACACCGCAACGAAATCCGCGAGTTTGCCACCATGCATCTCGCGGTCGGCGAAGGGAACGCCACCGTGATCGGCGACGACAACATGTTTATGGCCTATACCCATGTCGGCCATAACTGCGTCATCGGGAATTACGTGACCATGTGCAATTATGTCGGCCTCAGCGGCGGCTGTCTCATCGACGACCGCGTCATTTTAGGCGGCATGTCCGGGCTGCACCAATTCGTGCATATCGGGCGCATGGTGATGGTCGGCGGGTATTGCAAAGTCAACCAGGATATCCCCCCCTTCGTCATTGTCGATGGGCCGCCCATGAAATTGTACGGCCTGAATACGGTCGGTCTGCGGCGCGCCGGATTCTCATCCGAACTGCGCGACGCCTTGAAAAAGGCCTTCCGCATCGTCTGTTACGACACCGGCAATCTGTCCAGCGCGCTGGCCACGGCACGGGAACAACTCCCGTCGCTGCCGGAAGTCGATGAGTTTCTCTCCTTCCTGGAGCGCTCGGGACGCGGGGGACGACACCTCGATCCCGGCAAAGTGCAGTGCTCGCGCACCTGAACCCGCGAACGCGGAACGGCGGCGTCAGGGAAACTCGGACACCTCGACTCCCCGCCCTCCCGCGAACGGACACGACGGCGGCTGTTACAGCCGCCGTCGTGTGGTTCAAGCCCGGACATTTCCCCTCACATCCCCGCTTCACCCGCCAGCCGCACGATCTGATACAACCACTCGACCAACCGCACCCAGTCGGGGATGCTCAGGGTTTCATCGTGACCGTGCGGGTGTTCCATGCCGAAGGAGAGGATGACGGATTGGATGCCGTGTTGATTGAAGAAGTTGGCATCGCTGCCGCCGCCGGTGGCGGTGACCACGGGCGGAATGCCCAGCGCGGTCAGCGCCTGTGTGGCCAGCGACACTGGCAGCGCATCCTCACTGAGACTGAAGGCGGGATAGACGTCGGTAACGTTGATCTCCGCGACGGCGCCCATCTCCTCCGCGGCCTGGCGGAAGCAGGAAGTCATATGGGCGACTTGCTCCGCCAGCTTGCGCGGGTCGCGACTGCGCGCTTCGCCGATGACCTGCACGGTGTCGGGCACGATGTTGGTGGCTTTGCCCCCGTGAATGATGCCGATGTTGGCGGTGGTTTCCGCATCGATGCGCCCCTGGCGCATGCCGGCGATGGCACGTGCGGCCACCGTGATGGCATTGATGCCGTTTTCCGGGGCGATGCCGGCGTGCGAGGCGCGACCGCGCAGTGTGACGTCCAGGTTTTTCTGTGCTGGCGCGCGCGTAATGATCTGCCCGACCGGCCCGGACGAATCGGCGATGAAACCGGCGCGCGCGGTGAGCAGGGAGTAATCGAGCACCTGCGAGCCCATTAAACCCACCTCCTCCGCCACGGTGAAGGCGATCTCCAGCGGCGGATGCGGCAGCCCCGTTTCGCGCAGCACGGTGAGCAATTCGAGGATCGCCGCCACCCCGCCCTTATCGTCGCCGCCCAGGATGGTGGTGCCGTCGCTGGCGAGGAGTGCGCCGTGCCGTTCGATGGTCAGTCCCACCGTCGGCTCCACGGTATCCAGGTGTGCGCAGAACAACAGCGCCGGTGCATCGAGCGTGCCAGGCACGCGCGCGATCAGGTTGCCGGTCTCACCGTCCAGCCGCTCCCCGGCCTGGTCCACCAGCACTTTCGCGCCCAGCGCGCGCAGCAGCGCGCTCACCCGCTCCGCCACCGCACCCTCGTGCCGTGAGGGCGAATTGATCAGCGCCAGCTCGGAGAACGTCGCCAGCAGACGTGCCTCGTTGATTGGTATGTTCCGCATAATCGCCTCCGCCCGCAGTGTAGCAGACTCGGGGGAGCGAGACAAGCGTGAATCGCAGACAGTCATGCCCCGCGGTCTTGCCTTCCCCGGCGACCGCACCACTTCAATATAAAGATCGCCGCACATCCGGCATGTGAAAGGTGAATGGCATCTTCAGCCGGAGCAGTGATCCTATAACCGAAGCGCACCTCCCAATATATCCTGAAGGGACATCATGCCGAATTTACGTTTGTAATGCAGGCCATGGTTATCATCTCCCTTGCGCCGGTGGAGAGCGGGGAGTATCATGATCGGTATGGGATGCTTGCGCGGATCGTGGTGTCGACGATGTCGCTCACCGGAGACTGGCGGCGCCGGCAAACCTCCAACCCCGTGGAAGTATGGCGTCCGGAACGAGAATACGAAGGGGATTTGCTGTCCTCCTAATGATCGCGGTTCGGCGTCGTGCATGAACCAGTACCGAGGTGCGCGAATCCGCCATCTTCGAAGAGGACAGGCACGTCTATCTGTCGTATGCAGGTGCCGGCGAACGCTGCATCTGCGGCATAACATTGTTCTGCCGGTAAAGGAAACCTGTGATGTCAGACACCTTCAATGCGAAACGCCCCAATATCATTTTCATCATGACTGACCATACCAATGCCGCAGCGTTGGCGCCCGGCAACCTCTGCCAGACGCCGCACCTTGACGCATTGGCGGCGGAGGCATGGCGGTTTCAGCGTTGTTATACGCCCAATGCCATCTGCTCGCCGGCGCGCGCGTCGCTGATGACCTCGCTGTATCCGTCCTCGCACGGCATGTGGGATTGCACGCACACTCAACGGGCGGAATGGGTGGACGTGCCGGCGTCACGGTTTCGCTATTTTTCGCAGACGCTGGCTGAACAGGGGTATCGTAATGCGTATTATGGGAAATGGCATGTCGAGCAAAGTTCGCGTCTGGAGGATTTCGGCTGGCACGAATATGAAGTGAAAACCTGCCAGGGTACCGGTTACAAACCATCTTCTCCGACGGACTCGGTGATCGTACCCAAACGCGGATACCGGGATTATGTACTTGCTGGGGTGGCGGAGGTGTCGGAACCGCGGCACCCGGCCTTTGATCGCGGCATCGATTTCCTCAACCGGCAAGCGGCGACTGGGTCCGGGCAACCGTTTTGCCTGTTCGTCTCCACCATCGAGCCCCATGATTCCTACGTGCCGCCGCGCAGCTTCTTCGAACAGTATGCGGTGGACGACCTCCCGCTGCCGGCCTCGCTGCATGACGATCTGGCGGACAAACCGGAGGCCGTGCGGCGCCTGGCGTCCGTCTGGCGTGAAATGACGGATGCGCAATGGCGGCGTGTCCGGGCAGCCTATTGGGCAGTCATTTCCTTCCTCGATCAGGAGGTTGGCCGCCTGCTGGCGTCACTGCGGGCGCTCAATCTCTTTGACGACACCATCATCGTCTTCACCAGCGACCATGGCGATATGCTGGGTGCCCACGGCCTGGCGACGAAAGGCATCGCGACGTCCTATGAAGAGGTGTATAATATTCCCCTGATCCTGCGCGTGCCGGGTGCGCGCCAGGGCGTCGAAGACCGGCGTACCTGCACGAGCCTGCTGGATATCGCCCCCACACTGTTGGACTACTGCGGAGCGCCGGCATTACCGGATGCCCAGGGACGCAGTCTACGTCCCGTGCTGGATGGCTCGGTCAATCCTGCCGACTGGCAGGAAGCCTACGGCGAGTTCTTCGGGCAGCGCTTCGTCTATACCCAGCGCATCACCTGGTACGGTGAGTGGAAATACGTCTTCAATCCCGGCGGCATCGATGAGTTGTACCACCTGGCGGAGGATCCCGGCGAGCGCGTGAATCGCGCCGGCGACCCGGCCTGCCGGGAAGTGCTGGAGATGCTGTGCCGGCGTATGTGGCGCAAAATGACGGCTATCGGCGATCAATCATTGCTCCATACCGAATACGCCACGCTGCGTACCGCGCCGGTAGGTCCTGGAGAGATGTCAATCGGGAGCTCATAACATGACAACTGAATATCCCAATATTATCCTCATGATGGTCGATCAATGGCGCGGCGATTGCTTGAGCATCGACGGGCATCCGGTCGTGCAAACGCCGTACCTGGACCAACTGGCGCTACAGGGAGTTCGCTGCGCGCATGCCTACTCAGCTACCCCAACCTGTATCGCCGCACGGGCAGCGCTGTTCACCGGGCAGAGCCAGCGGTCCCATGGGCGAGTAGGATACCAGGACGGCGTCCCCTGGAATTATCCGGTGACGTTATCCGGTGAGTTTACCCGCCACGGCTATCAGACGCAGGCCGTGGGGAAGATGCACGTTTATCCGGAGCGGTCGCAACTCGGCTTCCAGCATGTGATTCTTCACGATGGCTTTATCCATCACGCGCGCCGCACCGCGGAGAACCTGGATCGCATTGATGACTACCTCCCCTGGTTGCGCCAGCGGCTGGGACGCGATGCCGAGTACTTCGACCATGGGGTGAATTGTAACTCAATCGTGGCACGACCCTGGGATAAGCCGGAGGATACCCATCCGACCAATTTTGTCGTCAGTCAGTCGATAGACTTCCTGCGCCGGCATGATCCGCGCAAACCGTTTTTTCTCTTCATGTCGTTCCACCGGCCACATCCGCCGTACGATCCCCCGGCGTGGGCTTTTGAGCAATACCTCCATCAGCCCATGCCCCCGGTGCCAGTCGGCGATTGGGTGGATCTACTGGCGCCGTATGCCAATCCGCACTCACCGGAATGCAATGTCGGGGCCATCGATCCGCGCCTGCTGCAACGGGCACGCGCAGGTTACTACGGACATATGACGCATATCGACCAGCAAATCAACCGTTTCTGCGAGTCGCTGGTCGATTATAGGGTGGCGGACAATACGTATCTCTGTTTTGTCGCCGATCATGGTGAGATGCTGGGCGATCACCGGATGTTCCGTAAAGGGTATGCCTACGAAGGGTCTGCCCGCATTCCGTTCCTGCTCAACGGGCCGGCCGGGAGCGGTCTGCTGCGCAACGCGCGCCTTGATCCGGCCGTCGAGTTGCGCGATGTCATGCCCACGTTGCTGGAGTGCGCCGGTCTGCCGGTGCCGGAGGAGGTGGAAGGCCGTAGCCTGTTACCGCTCGCACGTGGTGAACAGCCGGAATGGCGAGACTTGCTCCACGGTGAACACACGGTTTTTGGCCAATCCATGCACTGGTTGACGAACGGCCATGCGAAATATATCTGGTGGAGCGAGGCGGGAACGGAGCAGCTCTTCGATCTGGATGCTGATCCGGAAGAAATCCATGACCTGGCTGGCGAGAGACCTGAGCATGTCGCCGGTCTCCGCCGGCGCCTCATCGCGGAACTCACCGGTCGCGAGGAAGGCTTCACCGATGGCATCTCCCTGGTGCCTGGCCGTCCCGTCAAGGCAACACTGAGTCATCTCCACAGATACGTTTGTACTGCAGGGCATGGCTAAGGTTATCTGTTTCCATCTGGTATTAGCGACAGATGGTATTTTATTATCACAGGTATTTTAGCGCGAGCGATTCTCCCCGCATTCATCAATACCGTCTGTCCCCAATACCCCTGTGACAGTTACCTGTTTCCAGAGCGGCGGGTCTTTCATGGGATCAAGACCAATATACACAAAGGCTGTCAGCTTACAATGCATGCGGTAC
The DNA here is from genome assembly GCA_964472305.1 of uncultured bacterium. Classification (GTDB taxonomy): domain Bacteria; phylum Armatimonadota; class Hebobacteria; order CAIYQO01; family CAIYQO01; genus CAYYJR01. The sequence goes on along the minus strand of CAYYJR010000003.1, from coordinate 245,905 downwards.
ATTGCTGTTGGTTCGCGTTGTACGGTATCGACTTCTTCCCTTGACAGACAAAATACATGTTGCACAGAAGGCCCGCCATGCGCGGGACTTTGCAGGCGCGGGATGTACGGTGTGGGCGGGCGAGTTGCGCGTGTGCGCGGGATGAGGCGCGCCGGCAGGAACTGGACCGTGGCGCCACGAATGATGCAGTATGTGCTTGCTGGCCTGCCGATATGCCGGTCTGTTGTTGCTCTGCCTGGCATGGGCGGCGGGGTTGACCGCTCCGGCGACGGGGGGGCGGCAGATTACGGTGGCGTTGCTTTCCGGTCGGCGCAACGCGCGGTTTGAGGCGTACCTGAATGGCGCGCTGAGTGCGGAGTTGCGCGACATGGGCGCGGCACGCCTCGTGTTTCGCGAAACGGGAGATTACGACCGTTTCATGATGACCAGTGAATACCGGCAGTGCCAGTTGTTCAAGGGCAGCCCGGTCACCTACGTGATCGCGGCACGGGGAGGCAACTACACGCCGCTGTTAAAATCGCACTACGCCGGGCAGAGCGGCTACCGCGCCGTGATTATCGTGAACCGCTTCAGCGGCATTACCGGCCTGGAAGATCTCATCGGCAAGCGTTTGTTATTCCTCAACCACCACTCCGCCTCCGGCTTCCTCTATCCGCGGCTGTTTCTGCTCGAACGCGGCATCACCGAGGCAATGTTCGCCGTTCCGCCGTTCGACGTGGAACACGTGAAGACCCATCGCGACCTGGTGGCGGCGGTGAACGCGGGGCGCTGGGATGCCGGGTGTACCTTTCAGGATGCTTTGACGGACTATCCCGCCGAGAACATCAACGTGCTGGCCGTCATTCCGGCGGAGATTCCCGCCGATCTGCTGTTCGCCGACAGCGCCTTCGCGCGGGCGCACCCGGCCTTCGTCACCCATTTCACCCGCGCCTACCGGGAGTGGACCAATGCGCACGAGGCGGGACATGGTTACACGCTGGTGCCGGCGCGCGACGCCGATTATCGCGGAGTGCGCGAGCGGTGGGAGCTGTACCGGCGCTGTGCCGCCGCGGAACAGCGCCTGGCTGCCGTTGATCCCGCGCGGCTGAAAGACATCGGCGCCGTGCGCGACCTGTATCGGCGCGCGGCGTTGCTGGCGGGGCTGCGACCCGGGCTCTACGCGCTGTGTACCGTGCTGGGGGTGGCCGCGTTGCTGCTGTTGCCGCGCTGCTCGACGGCGCTGGCGGTACGGCTGGGGTGGTTGCGCCTGCGGTTGCGACGATCACGGCGCCCGACTCCCGCGGCGGCGCCGCTGCTCTTCATCAGCCACGCTTCAGCCGACCACCCGCTGGTCGAGTTGATCGTCGACGCGCTGGAGTCGCGCGGTGTGCGCTGCTGGGTGGCCCCGCGCGACGTGCCGCCCGGCACGGAATATGCCGCGGCCATCATTGCCGCCATCGACCGCAGCCGCGGCATGGTGGTGGTGTTGTCGGCCGCCGCCAACCGCTCGGAGCATGTGAAAAAAGAGGTGGGCCGCGCGGTAGACCGCCGCCTGCCGCTGCTCACCGTGCGCACCGCGAACGTCACCCCCGCGCAGGCGCTGGAATACTTCCTCGCCGACACGCAGTGGCTCGATGCCTTTCCTCCCCCCCTCGCCCCGCACCTGCAGGCGCTGGGCGATGCGGTACAACTGCGCATGGGCGGTGCGGCTGAACAGTTCGAAGATGTGGTGGATGCCCGCTGCTGACGCCTGCTGTCAGTCACGGCGAATCGTAAAATACGGAACAGGCAACCCGGCGAGAGACAGCTCCTTACAACCTCGTGAACAGCCAGAATGACGCAGCGGCGAGGATGATGGCGAGCAGCCAGGCACTGGTGACGATTTTGGGCTCCGACCAGCCGCCCAGTTCCAGGTGGTGGTGGAAGGGGCTCATGCGGAAGACACGCTTGCCGGTGAGTTTGAAGACAAGGACTTGCAGGATCACCGACCCCATCTCGATGAGGAAGATGAGGCCGATGCCAAGCAGCAGCACTTCCTGTTTCAGCGCCAGTGCAGTGCCGGCCAGCGCGGCGCCGATGGCCAGCGAGCCGGTGTCGCCCATGAAGACTTTCGCCGGATGCTGATTATACCAGAGGAAAGCGAAGGTGGCGGCGCCCAGGCAGGCGATGAAGGTGGCGATAGCCGGTCCTTGCGCCATAGCCTCACCCTGTCGCGAGTACCAGGCGATGCCCGCCAGCGCGAAGGCGGCCGCCACCGTGGCGCCCGCCGCCAGGCCGTCCAGCCCGTCGGTGAGGTTCACCGCGTTGCTGAACGCAGCGATGAACAACACCGCCAGCACGAAATACAGCCACGTCGCCAGATGCAGTTCGCCCATGCCCGGAACACCGATGGACGTGCCATTGTCGAGCCCGTACACCAGTCCGGCTACAAAGAGCGCGGCGGCGATGAACTGCAGAATCAGCTTTTCACGCGCGCGCAACCCCAGCGAACGGCCCCGCTTGATTTTCCCCCAGTCATCGATGGAGCCGATGGCGGCCATCGCCACCGTGAGCGCCAGCAACAGCACGCTGAACCAGAACTGGCGGGGGAAGAAGTACCACGAGCCCGCGGTACCGGCGATGGTACCGGCGAGGATGACCACGCCGCCCATGGTGGGCGTGCCGGCCTTGCTCAGATGGCGCTGCGGACCATCGTCGCGAATCTGCTGCCCCAGCTTTTTGCGGCGCAGGTAGGCGATGACGGGCACCGCCGTCAGGAAGGTTACCAGAAAGGCGAAGGTCATCGCGGCCAGCAGGATGTAGATGTCTTTCGCAACTTGCAGTGGCATGGCGTTATCGTGCGCTAAGCGCGCAACGGCATTGTAGCACACTTCCTTCCATCGGGCCAAGCGGATGCCCCAATATTACCCTGTCGCCGGCGGATTGATCGCGGGCACCGGCGGCAAATGGTGTGTGCGTGCCTGCAACACCAGCACCACCGCGCCCAACCCGAAGAGAATTGCCGCCAGCGTCACCAGGAAGCCGAGAATCGGGATCAGTCGTACCAGGATGAGCAGAGCGATGCCGATGAGCAGCGCGGTAAACAGATTTCCGCTGGGATGCCGCCACACCAGCCGGCCCACCAGGATGGCGAGGAAGATGGGGCTGAGGAAAATTGCGGTGAAATACAGCGCCAGCCAGATGAAGGCCAGCGGGATGCCGATGATGGTCAACAGCAGCAGGATGAAGAGGGGTCCGCCGATGAGCAGGATGACCAACCCCGCCAGCAGGCTCGCCCACGGTCGCGTGCGCAGTGCCACCTCCGCCTGTTCCGTCAGGTGCGGCGCTACCGCCACGAACAGCAATCCCGCCAGCAGCAGTCCCAATCCCGACAGCAGTTGCCACAGCACCCATCCGGCCGCGCCGCGCCCGGCATTGGGTCGTTCGGCCTGGCTGATCTGTCGGCGCCCGGCGATCACCGCGCCCGCGGCAATGCTGGGCGAGGAGGTTTGCGCGATTAAATCGCCGCCCACGCGCGCGTTGTCGGTGAGCGTCAGGTTGCCGGTGCTCACCTGCAGGTTGCGCCCGATGCGCGATCCCACGGTGATGTTGCCCGCCGACGCCGTCAGGTCGCGTCCCACCGCCGCCCCCCGGTCGGCCGTCACCGATCCTGCCGCCACCAGCGCGTTGCGCGTCACCGGCGCGGAAAGCGTGAGATCGCCGGTCGCCACGTACAGGCTGCCGCGCACCGGTCCGCGCACTTTGACGTTGCCCCCCGCCAGGATGGCGTCGCCCCCCACCGGACCGCTCACTTCCACGTCGCCGCCCGCCGCCACCACGTCGCCGGTCACGCGTCCCAGCACGCGCACAGTGCCGCCGCTGATCACCAGGTCGTCATCGACTGTTTCACTCGCACCCACCGTCACCGTGTTGCCGTTGCGAAAGACCGTCGCCGGCGTCGGCAGCGCCGCCAACACCAACGCCAACACGCCCAATATCCCCATCCATCGCGCCATGGCATTTCCCCCTGTCTTGCCATTGTTGCGCGAACCGGGATGAAGATATCCCCCTGCGCCGTCGCTTTAGTTGACAATGCACACCGCGCCGGGTGTATCATGCGGCAAAGTGCCGGCACGGAGGTATCATCATGCTGGAACAGATCGATCTCTCTTTGAAGCTGGATCACGACGCCTATACCGCGCAACTGCCGGATATTCAACTGCACCTGGTCAAGTTGCAACAAAAGCTGCGCGCGTCGGAACGTGCGCTGGTGATTGCCTACGAGGGATGGGACGCCAGCGGCAAGGGTGGGAGCATCCTGCGCATCACCCAGGCGCTGGACCCGCGCGGCTATGTGGTGTGGCCTATCGGCGCCCCCAACGAGGTGGAACGCCAGTACCATTACCTGTGGCGCTTTTGGAATCGTCTTCCCGCCCATGGGCATATCGCCATTTTCGACCGCACCTGGTATGGCCGCGTGCTGGTGGAGCGGGTGGAAAAGCTCACCGCTCCGGAGGCCTGGCGGCGCGGCTACCGCGAGATTTGCGATTTCGAGCGCACGCTGGTGCACAACGGCGTGATCGTGATTAAATTCTGGCTGCATATCAGTAAAGGCGAGCAGCTCAAGCGTTTCAAGGAGCGTGAAAGCAATCCGTTCAAACGCTGGAAGATCGGCGATGACGACTGGCGCAACCGTGAGAAGTGGGACGACTACTGGAGAGCCGCGGAAGAGATGATCGCGGAAACCAGCATCCCCGAGTCACCCTGGCACGTCATCCCCGCCGAATCAAAACATTACGCCCGCATCGAAACCGCGAAGATCGTGGTGAACACGCTGGAACAGGCGCTGGAGAAGAAGAAAGGCAAATGACCTTGACACTTTCCCCATGTGTTCATGGTGCGTCCTGATACGGATGACTGTCCCGGCGGTTGCGTCGGCCCGTTGCTGCGCCGGGCAGGCCATCCTCGTCAGCCGACGACCATCGTCTACCGTACCGAAGCAGGATGTGCAACGATTCGCCACCGGTATTACCCGTTGCAGGCTCTTATAATCACAGGATTGTCTCTCCACAATACAGTTCAACGCGGGCAGAGCACCTCCGCGCGAGATCAAATACTCGCCAAGCAGCGCTGATCGGTATAATTGTCCAACGACATGATCGATGTCGTGGCCGGCTGGCGTTGACAAATGGAGCGACCCGGCATACGATGACGCAGCCGTTGCCATGTTGCGACGGCGTTGTGGTTGAAAGAGGTGAGTAAATGAGCAGGCAGATGCGTATCGGGATACTGGGCGGGGGTGGCATTCTGGGCGCGCATGCCCCGGCGTTGATGAAATTGCGGGATCGATGCGTGGTCACCGCCGTCTCCGAACCGCGGGAGGAGCGCGACGACGCGCTGCGCGCCATACTCGGTAACGACATCCACATCTACCGCGACTATCATGATTTGTTGCAAGCCGAGGAGATCGACGCCGTCGATATCCTGTTGCCGCATTACCTGCATATGCCCGCCACCGTGGAAGCGGCGCGGCTGGGCCGGCACATACTGGTGGAAAAAGTGATGGCGCGCAACGTCTATGAGTGCGACATGATGATCGACGCCTGCGAGCAGGCCGGCGTCTCGCTGACGGTGTGCCACGATCGGCGCTACCACGGGCAGTGGATGGCGCTGAAGGAGATTGTCGATTCCGGCGTGCTGGGCGATATTTTCTACTGGAAGCTGGATCATAACCAGAACGTGGTCTTTCCCGAAGGCGCCTGGGTGCGCTTCAAGGATGGGCTGGGCGGCGGGGCCATCATGAGCTGTCTCACCCACCAGATCGACTCGCTGCGCTGGTATGGCGGTGAATTCCAGGATGTGATGTGCCTGACGAAAACCGTGCCGCAGCGCATGGAAGGCGAGGCGCTGGGCATCATGGCCGCCACCATGGCGTCCGGCGCGATGGCGCAACTCTCCATTAACTGGTTCACGCGCTCGAACGCGGTGGAACACGGGCTGTGGTACGAGATGGTGCAGGTGTGCGGCACGCGCGGCGAAGCGTACTACATGTCGGGCAAAGGCACCTTTCTCTTGCGGCATGACAGTGAGGAGATTGAGCATCCCTTCGTCTACGAAGGCGTACCGACCGAGAGCGGTTTCCAGCAGGTGAAGAGCGGCGAGTGGGGCGGCCATGAGCGCTGCATCGCGGAGTGGCTGAAGCTGTTGCGCGGCGAACCGGCGCAGGTGCTCACCAGCGGGCGCGCGGTGCGCGGCACGGTAGAGGTGGCGGAAGCCGCCTACCTGTCGCATGACACGGGTCAGCGGGTGACGCTGCCCATCACGCCGCGACCCTGGCAACCATACGCTCCGGACGGCGCATTCAACCCACCGCGGCCCGTCGCCTGATGAAAGGAGCATCCCATGCGCGTCGGACTTGATACGTTTACGCTGCATCAACTGCAGCTCGATCCCTTCCAGACACTGGACTACATCAAGGCACGGGAACTGGCGGGCGCTCAGTTTGGCAGCTTGCGCGGTTTGAGCGAAACGCTGGACCTGGGCGAGCTGACGGCGGTGCGCGATTACGCCGACAGCCTGGGTCTCTACACCCATGTCTCGGTACCGTCGCCGAATCCGCACACGGTGAAGGGATCGCTGGACGACCACCGGACAGAGATCGCGCGCCAGATCGAGGCGGCGGCAGCCATCGGCTGGCACGAATTGCACACCGCGCTGGGCAGCGACGAGGAACGGTATCGCCACCCCGTGGCATGGCCGCGGCAACTGGCCGACAGCGCCGCGTTCATCCGCGAGTTGGCGCCGGTGCTGCGCGCCCACGGCAGTCGCGTGAATCTGGAGACACACGGCGACACCACCACTTTCGATCTGGTGAATATGGCCGAAGCGGTAGGGCCCGACATCTGCGGTATCTGCCTGGACACCGCCAACGTCTTCTGTTTCGCCGAGGATCCGGTCGCCGCCGCGCGCCGCGCCGCCCCGTATACCCACCTGACGCACACCAAAGACGCGATCATCTTTTTCTGTCCGTCCGGTTTGCGCCGCCAGGTACGACCGCCGGGACAGGGCGCGCTGCACTGGCCCGCTATCCTGCCCATCCTGGGCGCGTGTGCACCCGACCTGTCGCTTTCCATCGAAGACCACAAGTGGTGGTATGAAATCCCGGTCTTCGAGAGTTGGTGGCACGCGCAGCAACCGGACCTGACACGCGAAGAACTGGCGAACACGGCGCGTATCGCCTGGGAATGCGGACGAAAAATCGCCGCCGGAGAGATGGCCGAACCGGAAGCCTACGAGGCGATTCCGTACCTGGAACAGATTGAAGAGCGCCTGCCCGCCGCCCGTGATTACCTCAATGGCGTGCTGGCGCAACTGGAACTCACCTCGCCACCCGTCACGCACGGGGCGCGATAAGCGCGAGTGACATTATCCCGGCCAGGCATGAGCCGCACCGGGAACGATATTCCGGAAGGGGAACAGGCATGAGTCAATTCGATGAGTTGCACATCGGCGTGATCGGATGCGGTGGACGCGGCATGCTGGCCAGCGAGGCGCATAAACCCGCGGAAGGCTCCCGCATCGTCGCGGTGGTGGATATCGTACCCGCGGCCATCAAAGAGGCGCAGGAGCGATATGGCGAGGACATCTTCGTTTCCGACGATTATCGCGCCTTGCTGGCGCGGCCGGACATCGACGCGGTGTTCGTCACCACCCCCGACTACTGGCACGAGGAGCACGCGGTGGCGGCGCTGGAGGCGGGCAAGCACGTGTATCTGGAAAAGCCGATGGCCATCACCATCGCCGGCTGCGACCGCATCCTGCGCACCGCGTTTCAGCAACGGCGCAAGCTGTACCTGGGCCACAACATGCGGCACATGACGGTGATTCAGCAGATGAAACACCTGATCGACCAGGGCGCCATCGGCGAGGTGAAAGCCGGTTGGTGCCGGCACTTCGTCAGCTATGGGTGCGATGCCTATTTCAAGGACTGGCACGCTGAACAGAGCAAAGCCACCAGCTTGTTGCTGCAGAAAGGCGCGCACGACATCGATATACTGCACTGGCTGTGCGGCGGCTATTCCCGGCGCGTCACCGCAGTGGGTGGGCTGACGCTCTACGATCAGATCACCGACCGGCACGACCCCGCTGAGCGCGGCGACGCGGGATGGCGCATGGACAACTGGCCCCCACTGTCGCAAACAGGGCTGAATCCCATCATCGACGTCGAGGACATCAGCATGATGCTGATGCAACTCGACAACGGCGTGTTCTGCTCCTACCAGCAATGCCATTACACCCCGGACGGCTGGCGCAACTATACCATCATCGGCACCGAAGGTCGCCTCGAAAATTTCGGCGACGGTCCCGGCGAAGCGGTGATCAAGCTGTGGAACAAGCGCCACCACTACGCGCCGAACGGTGACGAGGAGTTCCCCATCCCCACCGACATCGGCAGCCACGGCGGCGCCGATCCGAAGATCGTGGGCGAATTCCTTCGTTACGTGCACGAAGGCGGCAAGGTGAAAACCTCGCCCATCGCCGCGCGCTTCAGCGTGGCCGCCGGCTGCATGGCCGCCGAGTCACTGCGCCACGGCAGCACGCCGCGCGACATCCCGCCGGTGGACGCCGAGATCGCCGCCTACTTCAACGCGGACCTGGAAAGCGTGCCTGCACCCGCGTGATCCCTGAAACAGATCGCCGCTGGGACAGCACCGCGCACAAGGCACACCGTGTGCGCGGTGCCTGCCCCCGGCGATCATGGCGGGCTGCTAAACCCTGAGGTGCAGTCCGTCCGGCCCGGGTTGTCCCCCGATTCATGCCGCATATGCCCGGGGTAGCGAGAACGAGGAATGAGGCTTGTGGTATAATGCCGCTATGGCGCAGGACTATCCGGAGTGGCAACGATTGCAGGAAATCCTGGAGCTGATTACGGCTCGGGGTTTCAGCGGATTGACCGCTGACGAGATTATCGAGTTCGGTAAGCTGTACCGGCGGGCATCGACCGAGCTGTCGTTTCATCGCATGCGCGGGGTTGACCTGCCACGCATCGCGTTTCTGAACAACCTGGTGGGCAAGTGCTATGCGCACGTCTACGTGGCGCCGCACCGTCCCTGGCCCAGCGCGTCACGCTTTTTCGCCGCCGATTTTCCCCGCGCGTTCCGCCGTCATGCCGTCTGGATGCTGCTGGCGGTGCTGGCTATGCTCATTCCCGCCCTCATCGGTTTCGTGTTGACCTGGCACGACCGCGTGATTGCCGAGCAGGTGCTGCCACCCGAATTGATGAGCATGCTGGACCGCCTGGTCGCGCGCCACCATACCCCCCAGGATTGGCTGAAGGCACTGCAGCGCGCGCCCGCCGCCAGCATGATTATGACAAACAACATCCGCATCACCTTTCTGGCATTCGCGGGTGGCATGACGGGCGGGGTACTCACGCTGTTCCTGCTGATCTTCAACGGCGTGATGCTGGGCATCATCGGCGCCGGCGTGGCGTTGGACGGCCCGGTCACCACGCTTAACTTCTGGGCTTTCGTGGCGCCGCACGGGGTGATCGAGCTCAGCGCCATTTACATAGCCGGCGCGGCCGGACTGCTGCTGGGCTACGCGATCATCAATCCCGGCGGATTGCCCCGCCGCATCGCCCTGCGCAATGCCGGCAAGGAGGCACTGCTGCTCATCATGGGAGTGGCAGCCCTGCTGGTGGTGGCGGGCCTGGTCGAAGGCTTCTTCTCCCCGTTGAATATCCACGAAGAAATCAAACTCACTGTCGCGCTGGTGGAGTTCCTGCTGCTCTATGGGTATCTCTTCTTCGCGGGTCGTCATGCCACCGAGGCGCTCGAACCGCCACTGGGCCGCCTGATGACGCCGCTGCCGCCGGTGTGACGCCCAGCGAAGCCAACCGGCAGTCCACATCCACCATGGCGCGTGTGCATTCACGTGCGTAAACCCGGCATAACGCGCCACGGAGGAAGTGGACGTGTTCGGCGCAGCCTCGTTTGTCATGAATCCCCGGAGCTGTGCCGTGCGGCGTGGTGCTACCTTTTCGCCTGCACGACATCGCGCGCCGCCTGCAGCACAATTGCTTGTCCCGGGATGGTGTTGAACGTCAAGGTCCCGTCATCATCGGTGACGTATGGCAGGCGTTTGTTGTTGCTGAAAGGCCGGCAGGTGACGCCGGACGTCCGCACGCGACAGGGCAGGCCAAGGTCGCTGGTGACGCGCGCCTCGGTCAGCATGCCGTCGCGCCAGGAGAGATCGACGGTGAAGCCGCCGCGCGCGCGCAACCCGGTGACCGAACCGGTGGGCCAGTACGGCGGCAGCGCGGGCAGCAGGCGGATAACTCCACCGTGACTTTGCACCAGCAACTCCGCCACCGCCGCGGCGCCGCCCAGGTTGCCGTCGATCTGAAAGATTTGCGGCGGGTGCAGGTCCAGCAAACTGTCGGTACCGAAATCAGTAGCCAGGTGCGCCAGGTGCTCGTAGGCCAGCCCACCCTCCAGGAAACGCGCCCACAGCACGGCGGTCCACGCGCGGCTCCAGCCGGTATGCCCGCCGCCGGCGGCCAGCCGGCGTTCCAGCGATACCCGTGCCGCCCGGTAGAATTCCGGCTGGCGCTCCGGTGTCATCTCCTCGCCCGGGAAGATGCCGTACAAGTGCGAGACATGACGATGGCCGGGTTCTGCTTCCTCGAAATCATCCAGCCATTCCTGCAACTGGCCGTGCTTGCCGATCTGGTAGGGCGGCAGCTTGCGCAAAATGGCCTGCCAGCGCCGGCGCCGCGCCGCGTCGCAGTGGAGGATATCACTGGCGCGCAGGCAGTGGTCGAGCAGCTCACGGATGAGCAGCAGGTCCATGGTGGAGGCCACACACAGGCTTACCGGGCTGGCGCCGCCCACGAACACATTTTCCGGCGATTGCGACGGCGCCGTCACCAGCCAGCCGTGTTGCGGGTGTTCGACCAGGTAATCCTCGTAGAACGCCGCCGCTTGCTTCATGAACGGATAGGCCTGCTCGCGCAGGAAGGCTTCATCGCGGCTATATTCATACCGCCACCACAGGTGTGCGGACAACCACGCCGCGGCGCCCGTCCACACGTCCCATCCCGGTGATTCCGGGGTGGCGCGATCCCACACGTCGGTCTGGATGGGCAGGAAGATGCCGCGGCAGTCATAGAGATTGCGGGCGGATTGTTTCGCCTGCGGCAGCGCGCGTTTCAGGTAGCGGAAGAACGGCGGCAGGCACTCAGCCAGGTTGCAAACCTCAGCGAGCCAGTAGTTCATCTGGATGTTGATGTCGTGGTGAAAGTCAGCGTCCCACGGCGGCCGCAGTTCTTCGCTCCACAATCCCTGCAGGTTGGCGGGTTGGTCGCAACGGCGCGAACTGGACATCAGCAGGTAGCGCCCGTATTGGAAGTAGCGGGCGATGATTGCGGGATCGTCCTCACCCGCGCGGATGGCGCGCAGGCGCTCATCGACCGGCAGCGCTTCTACCGCGGGATCGCCGCCCACCTCCAGCCGCACGCGCTCGAACAATGCGCGATGTTCGGTCACGTGCGCGTCGTGCAGGATGAGGAAATCCATTGGCGTCGCGTCCAGGTGGCGGGCGCACCAGTCGGCGGGTCGCGGCTGGTGGTAATTCACCGCGCTGGTCAGCACCAGCAGCACTTCGTCCGCGCCGGTGATTTCCAAAGTGGCGCCTTCACCGGCGTGCATCTTGCCGCCGGTGCAGACCGCGCGCACCTCGACCGCGAAGGCGACGCCTTCCGGGAAGTCACCCGTCAAGCCGGCTCGGTTGTCGCGCGCCCAGTGGGTGAGGGTGCAGTCGGGATCATCGATGCGACTCAATCCCACCGTGCCGGTGATGGCGCCGGGACGGTCGGCACTCAGGCGGACCACGATGACGCCGTGCTCCGCACTGGCGAAGATCTCCCGCCGGAAGCGCAGCACGCCCACGCGATAACTCACTTCGGCGATGCCGCTGCTCAGGCGCAGGCTACGGCGATACTCGCGGGTGTTGCCGTGGATCGGCAGCGCCAGCGTAAGATCGCCCAGCGGCTGGTAGGGTTGCACGCGGCGGTCATGTCCGCTGAAATAGCGCGTGGCGAGTTCGGTGGCCTCCAGCCATTCGCCGGCAAACAGCTTTTCGCGCACCTCCGCCAGGTGCGCATGCGCCACCGGTGTCGTGCGGTCGCGTGTCACGCCCCGCCACAGGTTCTCGTGATTCAACGCCAGCCGCTCGGTTTCGACGCCGCCGAACACCATGGCGCCTAACCGGCCATTGCCGAGGGGAAAGGCATCCAGCCATCGGCTGGCCGGTTGGCCTAACCAGAGCACGTCAGATTCCGCTCGTGGACGCTGCATATAGACACTCCCGCGTTGAATATGTTGAGTCGTAAAGGTTCTGTTCGGCACGTCGCGCCGTTTCCCTGCCGGATTGCGCCTGTGCATTGGGGCGGCAGTGGTGTGGGAAAAATAGACACAACGCGTGTAACTTCGTTGTTGTTCCGGAGGGTGTGTGGTATACTGAGTCGTAGAAGACAAGTTCATAATGTTTCTGCGCTGTGCGTGATTCAGTTCCATGAGTTTCGATCCAGCATAGAGCATTCCGGGGCCTGCGCTCTGGCCCAACGGGTTAGGATTTTTTCCAGATCCGGCGGACCATGAGTAACGGCACCCACCTTTTAGGGTGGGGTTCGGAAACGAAGGAGCACACGGCAGAGGTGGTTACATTATGACCTGTTCACGGGGCGGTCCATACGGACCGCCCCGCTGCGTTTGGTGGGGAGAGTGCTCGGGGTGTTCCCTGCCCGCCATTCGGGATTAGGCGCTGACCGAGCGAGTCTGCGATTCGAGCAGGCGGCAGGCCGGATGCCCGCGGCGCATCTCACCACTGTCCCAGCATCACATGCGTCTGCGGGATGACGCGGACGCAGGCCAGGTGTCGGGCGGCGCGGCGCTGAGCCTCCAGCACGGTGGCGGGCGGTGGTGCGGCGGCGCTGCCCGGGCGTGGGGTGAGCGGTTGCAGCACGCACGGCAGATCGGTGCGGCAGGCGGCAATGAGCGCGACGGCACGATCGATTTCAGACAGGCTGTCTGCGCCGAAGACGATTTTAATTTGTAATCGCGCGAGGAGGTCGGCAACCGTGCCGTCGCGCAGCAGGCAGGTGATGGCGGCTTCGAGAAAGGCGGTCTGGCGCTCCCACTCGGCGGGGATGCCGGCGAGGGTGGGCAGTTTAATATCCATCGCGATAAAGGTCGGCGGCGTCGACAGCGCGGCCATCGCCTCCGGCAGGCGGCCATTCGTCTCCAGCAAGCTGTGTAATCCCCGCGCGTGCAGCGCGGGCAGCAATGCATCGAGGAACGGCTGGTGCAGTAGCGGTTCACCGCCGGTCAGGCTGACAGCCTGGTGGGGATACTCCGCCTGCAAACGGCACACGATGGCAAGCAGCGCGTCCACGGTGAGCGGATTGGCGTGTTTCACCATCACACGCGTGCCCGCCGTCCGTTCCACGGCACACATCAACGGCGGCATGGCGCGGCTGGCGGGGGTGTCGCAATAGTCGCAACGGAGGTGGCAGCCATGCAGGCGGATGAAGAGCTGGCGTGCACCCACCAGCATCCCCTCACCTTGAATAGCGGAGAAGATTTCCTGCACGACGGCATTGGAGGAGGCGCTCACTGGCCCAGCACCAGCGGCAGCACGGTGATTCTGAGATGTTGCTTTTTCGTACCGTATTGTATGAACAGCATCCCCTGGCCCGCATCGGTCGCCGTGAACAATCCGGTAGTGGTGATCGTTCCGATCTCCCACCCCCGCACCGCCCAGCTTACCGGTAGACCGGTCACCGGGCCGCTTGTCTTCACGCCGATCGCGGTGAACTGCGCGGTGCTGCCGGCGAGGAGGATCTGCGGATCGCCCGGCAGTGGTCCCTGCAGAGAGATCGACGTTACCGCCGGATCAATCTCGGCCAGCACCAACTCGACGTGCGCGTTCTCCACGTTGTCGCGGTCGATGTCTACCTGGGCAATGCGGGCGCCTTGCGTTGCGCGCACGATTACCGATCCCGGTGGCACCAGGGTGAACACAAAGTGCCCGTTGGCGCCGCTGGTCACGGCCTGCAACAACTCGCCGGCCGTCGAACGCAGTTCCACCGTGACGCCATTTTGCGGCAGCGGCGCGCGGGACGGCAAATAGACATTGCCGTCGATATCGCCGATGGGGATGCTGCCGCCGCTCAAGCTATTCATGCCGGTACATCCGGACAGCCAGAGCGCGCACCACACCAACACCACCGCCATCACGGGATATTTCATACCGGCTCCTCTTGCGACAGCGCGAGGGGGGGCCATTCCGCCGTAGCAATAATATCATCGGCTGCTGGCGACTCGCCGCGCCGGCGCAACAAGGCGGCCAGGCGGCGATATGGCTCCCAGGCCGCGCGGTTTTCCAGATAGGTGTCGCCGGTCGGCTCCGCGGCCAGGTTCGCGCGCAACGCCGTCAATACCTGAATGGCGTCACGATAGCACGCGGCGGCGGCATCGAAATCGTCTATGTCCTCGTTCCGGATGCCGGCCAGGCACAGCGTGGCCCAGAGGAGCGCGGGCGCGCCCAGCGCCCGCGCCAGCGCGAGCAAGGCCGGGACATCGCATGCTTCGCCCAACTGGGCTAACCCGAGCGTTGCCTGCAGGTGTATGCCGCGCGCGCCGATGGTCTCGGTCTGGGTGGCGGCTCTGTGGAAGGCGCGGTGTGCCTCCTCGTTATCACGGCGCGCCCGGTGCGCTTCACCCAGAATCACCAGCGCCTGTGCCTGCAAATACGGATGGTCGAGGTGGGCACCGATTTCCGCCGCCTGTGCGGCGTGGTAGCGTCCGTCCTGCGGGAATCCCGCACGCAGGTAACCGGTGGCCAGCGCCAGTTGTGCGGTCAACTCGGCGCGACGGGTATTGGTGGCGATGCCGTGTTGCAGCGCGTCTTTCCCCAGCGCGCGTCCATCCTCCAACCGCCCCATTTCTATCAGAGTGACGGCCAGTTCGGCGCCCGCCAGCGCCTCGCGACCGGCGTCCTCCGCCAGGCGCGCCCAGCGCAATGCCGATTCCAGCGTCGCCCGGCTCTGCGCGAGCTGTCCGCTAATGCGCCGGCATACTCCCAGCGTCAATAATCCTTCGATATACTGATCCCGGTTCGCCAGCAGCACCGCCAACTCCTGGGCCTTCTCCGCCTCGGTGGTGGCCGCGGCGGCATCGCCGCAGGCCAGGTGCACGTTGGCCATGTTGCCGGCGGCATACAGCCGCAACTCCTGCGCCTGGCGCGCGGTGGGCGCGGAGTCAACCAACCCCAGTGCCTGGTCCAACAACTCCAGCGCGCGGAAATACCGTCCGCGCGATTCCTCGACCGCGGCCAGCGACACCAGCGTCTGCCAGCGCGTGGTCCACTCGTCGCAGCCGAGGAGTTCGCGAAAACAGGCTTCCGCGTCATCCATGCGCCCGAGCGCGACCAGTGCGTGACCGCGGTTTTGCTGGAGGACGCGCTGGTGCGCGGTCAACTGGTGCTGGCGCAACAACGGCAACGCCTGCTCGATGGCGGCCAGGGCGCGCGCCGCCTCCCCCTGCTGCAGTAGAATGGCGACCAGCTTCAGTCGGGCTGTCGCTTCGCTGCGCGCCTCACCGGCCTGACGAGCCAGCGCGATGCACTGCTCGCAGGTGGACAACGCTTCCTGCAGATCGGGTGGACTGAGTTGCGCGTCGAGCAGCGTCTGCAGCCCGGCGACGCGATCGATGATGTTGTCCGGGGCCGACTCGCCGCCGTAAAAGTAGAGCAGCGGCTTGCCCGCGCGCTCGGCGATCTGCTGGATGCGATCGGGTTGGGCGAGGGTGGCGCCCGAGACATATTGATAAATCAATGCGCGTGAACAACCGATCTCGCGCGCTAATGCTTCCAGCGAAAGACCGGCGTCTTCCGCCGCCTGCTGGATCAGTTTCCCTTGTTGGCGCCGTCCATCGCGCGTTGAAAAATCGATTTGCATGTGCTGATTCCCAAAGACTGCTTCCGACCGTCTGTCGGGAACAGATTTCCTTTCACTAGTATAGCATCAATAGATCGGTTTGCCAATAAATCGTGAAGCGGATTACCGCCGTGATCCCCAGGCACCGGCGCGCGGAAAAAAAGTGATTGCTGCCGAAAAATGACGCTCAGGTATTTTTCCATAATTCGCTACCCCTGAGACCGCTTTTTCATCCGATGAATACAGATCACCATCGATCTGCTCCAAATATGTCGGATAATTCGTGCAGGCCGGATGGTTGCCCATGACGTGCCGCAGGGAGAACGTTTGTACTATATCGTGATGTCACACGCACGATGAAAGGAGATGGTGATGCGCGTAGCCTCATTGACCTCATTCCTGTTAATGGTGGTCGGTGCACTGAACTGGTTGCTGGTTGGCACGTCGCATTTCGATCTGGTGCGTAAGTTATTCGGGCGCGACAGCCTGCCCGGGCGCATTGTCTATAGCCTGGTCGGGGTGGCGGGATTATTCCAGCTCGGAAGTTATCTCACCCGCCTGGCTCGGGGGCAGTATAGCCCGGCAACGCCGTAAAGCACCCGCGGTGCCATGGTCGGCGAGTAAGGCGGCAGGCGTCCCCCGCGAGCCGCAAGCTCGCTCAGCGATCTGAATGAAGAGGGAATTCTAATGAGATCATTGAACATGATCGCGCTCATTTTGGTGGTGATCGGCGCACTGAACTGGCTGCTGGTAGGCCTGTTCGGTTATGACCTGGTTGCGTCGCTTTTTGCCAATGGATACGGCACGTTGAGCGCATTCAGCCGCATTGTGTATACCCTGGTCGGGGTGTCCGGCTTGTGGTTACTGTTCACCCTGGTTCCGCAGGTCAGCACGGAACCGCGTTATGGCACCGCACCCGCGGCGTCATAAAGGCCATACCGACAAACCTCTCGGGATCGCACCGGCGATCCCGAGAGGCGTTTGTGTTCAGGCGTGCACAAAGGGTCGATTTTCCGCCTATCCGCGCCGCCGGATTTTCGTTACCGTGAAGGCGATACGGCAATCTCAACGGGGCGAGTGGTGACGGATATGGCGATCGATGGGCTGCAAGCTGAACAACGCGTGGCGATGTACCGGCAGATGGTACTCATCCGTCGGTTTGAAGAGATGGCGGGTGAGCAGTATGGGCGCGGCAAAATCGGTGGTTTCCTGCACCTGTATATCGGTGAGGAGGCGTGTGCCGTCGGGGCCGGCAGTGCGCTGCACGCCGATGACTACATTGTCACCCACTATCGCGATCATGGGCATGCGCTGGCCAAGGGGTGTTCGCCACGCGCGGTGATGGCCGAGTTGTTCGGACGTGCGACCGGCGTCAGCGGCGGCATGGGCGGCTCCATGCACCTGTTCTGTCCGCAGCACCGGCTGATGGGCGGCTATGCCATTGTCGGCGGCGGCATCCCCATCGGCATGGGCATCGCGCTGGGGATTCAGTATCGCAAGCAAGAGCTGGTGTGCCTGGACTTCTTCGGTGATGGCGCGGTGAACGAAGGCGTATTTCACGAATCGATGAATATGGCATCGTTGTGGCAATTGCCGGTGGTCTTTTTCTGTGAGAACAATCAATATGCCATGGGCACCCCGCTGCATGAGGCCTCAGCGGTGCCGGAGATCTACAAGCACGCGGAGATTTACGACATGGCATCGCAACAGGTTGATGGCATGGATGTGGAAGCGGTGTATCGGATAACGCTGGAAGCGGTGGAGCGCGCACGGCGTGGGGGTGGACCTACGCTGATCGAGGCAATGACATATCGTTACAAGGGGCATTCGATGGCCGACGCGGTGACTTATCGTACGCGCGAGGAAGAGGAGCAGTGGCACCCGCGCGATCCCCTGGTCACATATCGTCATCGCCTGCTAGAGGATGCCGTCGCCGGCGAGGATGAACTGGCGAGTATCGACCGCGAGGTGGAAGAGGTTGTCAACGATGCGGTGCGCTTTGCCGAGGTGAGTCCGGAGCCGACGGTGGCGGACATGTATCGTGATGTCTACGCGGCGTGAAGATTCGCGCTGCGGGGAAGGCGGGAGCGGACGAGTATGCCGATCATCACCTATCGTGATGGGATTCGCCAGGCATTGCGCGAGATGCTGCGCGATCCCATGGTGTTTCTTATGGGCGAGGACATTGCCGCGTATGGCGGCGCGTTTGCCATTACCAAGGGATTTCTCGAAGAGTTCGGTAGCGATCGTATTCGCGACACGCCAATCTCCGAGTCCGCCCTCGTCAGCGCGGGCATCGGCGCGGTGATGGCCGGGGCACGACCAGTGGTGGAGATTATGACCATCAACTTCTCCCTGCTGGCTTTCGATGCCATCGTGAACCACGCGGCGAAGATCCATGCCATGTCCGGCGGCAAGGTTGCCGTTCCACTCATCATTCGCACGGTCACAGGATCGGGCAATCAACTTGGCGCGCAGCATTCGCAGAATATTGAGGGGCATTACGCCATGGTGCCGGGGCTGAAGGTGGTGGCGCCGTCCACCCCGGCGGATGCCCGGGGATTGCTGCTCGCCGCGTATGATGACAGCAATCCCGTCTTCTTCACCGAGCACTTCTCCCTGTATAACCGGAAGGGTGAGGTGCCGGAGAAGCTGGTGCGCGTGCCCATTGGGAAAGCGGCCATCCCACGCGAAGGCAAGGATATCACGCTCATCAGCTACTCCCGCATGATCCATGTCTGCCTGCAGGCGGCGGAGATGCTGGCCGAGCAGCAGATCGCTGCGGAGGTGATCGACCTGCGCTCACTGCGGCCGCTGGATTGGGAGACGATCCTGCAGTCGGTGAGCAAAACACACCACGTGGTAATGGTGGAGGAAGCCGGTAAAGGCACCAGCATCGGCGGCGATGTGATCAGCGAGTTACAGGAATCCGCGTTTTATGAGCTGAAGCAGCCCATCCGCTGGGTCGCCGGTGCCGCGGTGCCGATGCCGTATAACCGCACGCTGGAGCGGCTGGCCATCCCCAGTGCGGAGGTGGTGGCAGACGCGGCGGCCAGCATGCTGCAAGGCCGGCAGCGCCGTGCCGCGTAATTCATCGACCCGGAGGATCTTATGCCGACCATGACCGATGTCATCATGCCCCAATTGGGCTTCGATATGGAGGAAGGAACCCTTCAGCGCTGGTTGAAGCACGAAGGCGACCACGTCACCCGCGGCGAGGCGATCGCGGAAGTGGAGACGGAGAAGGTGACGCTGCAGGTGGAGTCATACGCCACCGGTACACTGACGAAAATCATTCGGCACGAAGGCGAAACCGTTCCCGTCGGCGAGAAAATCGCCGAGATACAGGAAGAATGAGCACTGGGGAAGTGGACATGGCGATTTACCCCGTTCCCGGAGGGTGACATGGCGACATCGATGCGCCAGGCGATTGCACGCCTGATGACGTTCAGTAAAGCGCATATCCCGCATTACTACCTGACGATGCGGGCGGAGATGAGTGCCGCACTGGATCGGCGCGAAGAGTACAACATGGGGCAAGCGGTGGGTGAGGCGCTCTCCGTGAACGACCTCGTGCTCAAGGCGGTCGCGCTGGCATTGGAACGACACCAGGAGTTCAACGGTTATTTCCGCAATGGTGAATTTGAGCCGCGGGAGCGCATCAACATCGGCATCGCCATCGCGTTGGACGACGGCCTGGTGGCGCCCGCGGTGCTGGATTGCCGGGGGATGCCGATCAGCGTGCTGGCCAAACGCACCCGCGACCTGGCAGCCCGCGCCCGGCAAGGCACGCTGCGCGCCGAGGAATACAACGACGCCACGTTCACCCTCACCAACCTGGGCATGTTTCAGGTGGACAGTTTCGCCGCCATCATTGTTCCCCCGCAGGTCGGCATCCTGGCGGTGGGCAACGTCAGCGACGTGCTCGTCATGCACGATGGCGAACTAATCACCGAGCACCGCGCCGCGTTGACCCTCTCCGGCGACCATCGCGCGACCGACGGCGCCGAAGGCGCGCGCTTCATGGGCGCCGTCGTGCAGGCGTTGCATGACCCGGATGCGTTGTTTGCGGCGTGAAGATTCGCCGGGAGTGACATCCGTGAAGACGATGACTGTGTTACAATAAGCCGGTCTGCCGTCCTTCGGCACAGGCAACGCTTTCCCGGGAGAATGCCACCGTGGCTGAAACAACGAAATCCATCCGGGTCGTCCGGCGCTATCGCGACGATGACCCCCGCCTGTGCGGCTCTGCGGCCGCGCGTCCCACCTGGCTGAAGGTGCCGGCGCCCGTGGGGGACAACTATCGCGATTTGAAGCAACTGGTGCACGACCAGCGTCTGCATACGGTGTGCCAGAGCGCGCGCTGCCCGAATATCGGCGAGTGCTGGCAAGCGCGTACCGCCACCTTCCTCATTCTGGGCGACGTGTGCACGCGCGGCTGCGCCTTTTGCGCGGTCACCAGCGGCCAGCCCACCCAGCACGACCTGGACGAACCGCGTCGCGTGGCGGAGGCGGTGGCGGCATTGCGCCTGCGCTACGCGGTGGTGACGTCGGTCACGCGCGACGACCTGGCCGACGGCGGCGCCGCCATCTTCGCGGAGACCATCCGCCGCATTCGCGCGTTGCTGCCCGACTGCCGGGTGGAAGTGCTGATCCCCGATTTTCAGGGAGACGCCGCGGCACTGGCGGCGGTGGCCGATGCGCGCCCGGACGTGCTCAACCACAATATCGAAACCGTCGCGCGCCTGTATTCGCTGGTGCGCCCGCAGGCCGATTACCGCCGCTCGCTGGAACTGCTGGCGCGGGCGAAGGCCGGCATGCCCGACCTGACCACCAAATCAGGCATCATGCTCGGGCTGGGCGAGACGGAGGAGGAGATCGAGGAGGCGCTGCGCGACCTGCGCGACGTGGCGTGCGACATCGTCACCATCGGGCAGTACCTGCGCCCCTCCACCGGCCACCTGCCCGTGCACAAATACTACGCGCCGGAGGAGTTCACCCGCTTCGCCGCCATCGGCGCCGCACTGGGCTTCCGCCACGTCGAATCCGCTCCGCTTGTGCGCTCCTCCTATCACGCCCGCGAACAGGCGGAGGGTGCGTGACGCACGCGAGGGTGTGATGTGAGCGGGAGCGTCCTCCCATCACGTATTTGGCACCTTCGTGATCGTGCCGTTTAACTTCAGGTTGGTTTTTGCGACGGTGGGATCATCGCCGATTGATTTCATATCCACCATGATCGTCAGCGATTGGGTGCCGCTAACCGTCTCGCCGGCGCGCGGGTCGAACAGCGTGGTGGTCGTGCCCAGCATCGACATAGTCATGGTCTGGGGTCCCAGCGGGGTGCTGACGGGCATGGCGGTCGTGCCGGCGGTGACGCTGCATTGAATCTTCAGGCAGGTGACGCCATTCACCACTTCCGTGCCGACCAGCGTGTAATTCCCGGTGGCGTTGAGTATCGCCCCGCCCCCGAGCGCGACGGATTGCTTGGCCGTCCAGGTATCGCCGATATTCAGTTCCCGGTTGGGGAACTCCAGGTCGACGCCGATATCCTCCATCGGATTGGTGAATACATCGAGCGGACTGCCTTCCATGGCGCGCCCATCCATGCTCAACTTCAGGTTGCTGATCTTCCCCTGCGGCGTGCGGTTGAAGGTCATGGCGAGTTTGGGCATGGGCTGTTGGACGGTTTGTGTATCCTCCTCGCCGGTCATGCTGGGCAGTTCTAGCGTCATCATGCCGTCTTTTTGTGACGAGGAGATCACAGCGGCGGTGTTGTCCGTGGAGATACCGGTGACACTTTCGACCGTGGTGAAGGTGACGGTGCCTTTGATCGGCATGGTGATCGTGCCCATGGCGAAATCGCCGGTCATCGTCATATTATTCGCATAGGTGCGTACCGTGCCCACGGCGTCGCGCAACTGTAACAGATACGCCTGCGCGGTGAGCGACATACCCAGCACCAGCGCCAGGCACGTGACGGTCCAGAGTTTCATGCAAACCTCCTTTCCGAATCGATGCGGCCGTTCCGCCGGCAGGGGAGACGGCAGAACGGCCGGACAGGTCACCGGATCACACGGCACCGCACGCCGGCGGCGGCCAGGATGTCCGGTCCCTGTCCAAGTAATACTATCGCTATTATAACACGGGTGATCGCGGGAGGCAGATGGACATCGCGACGAAAAGCCATTGGTTATGGCGTGGGGGTCGCTTTCGTCATCGCCATATACATTTTGACGGGGGCATGAATGGTCACGGGATGGGTATCGGTGATCCGCATATCATAGTTCCCGATCAGCGTGACGAAGCTGCTGTAGTATTCCCCCATCGCCTCGTCGAACAGCGAATCCGAGCTTCCCTGCAGGGTGAGGCACATAATTACGGGTATCACCTGACGATCCGGCGTGGTAAGTTTCGTCCGCGTGATGGGCAGGGTCATAATCTGGTCGCAGTGGATCTTCAGGTAGGATTTACCGTCCACGACTCTTGTGCCGACCAGGGTGTAATGCATTGACAGATTGACGGTCATGCCGTCACCCAGCGGCATGGTCATGACCCCGTCCCAGGTATCGCCGATATGGACATCCTTCTCCGGAAATGCAATGCCGGTGCCTGGATGCCGGATCATGCCGGCCAGCGCGTCGGTTGGATCGTCCGTGTTGCCGATGAGGCTGTTCGTCTGCATGTTGCTGACGGTGCCCAGTGGGGTGCGGGTGTAGGTCATGGTATATGCGGGGAACGCTTGCTCGATGGTCCGTGGGATCTTCACCCCGGGTAACGTGACCATCGATGCAATGATGCCGTCCTTCGCCTCCTCCGCGATCGATGCACCGTCTACCCCGATACTCGTCACCCGCTCCAGCATGGTGTAGGTCGAAGTGACCGCGGTGGGGATGGTCGCGTTGTGCATCTCGATATTGCTGTGCATGGCCGAGCGCACGGTATAATTCCGCACGGCACCCATGGGGTCGCGGTATTGCAGGCGGTACGCTTGCGCCGCCAGCGAGAAGCTTAGCGCCAACAGGCAGCAGATCAACCAGATTCTCATCCGATGCTCCTTCATGGATTGTCGTGGCCGCGATGGCGGCCATTCCCTTGCCCGACATACCAGTATACCACAGGCTGTTGCCCTGAGCAGGCCTTCGTCGCGATCGCCCCGCGGTCGCGCGTTCCGGTCTGGACGCGCCGGACGCTTTCCAGTACAATAGACGCGTCAAATTTTCCCGATTCCATCGGGACAACAAGCAGAGGCGAATTACCATGGCAGAAAAATCAACCTGGCGCAATAAAGTGGGACTGGCGGAGATGCTGCGCGGCGGCGTCATTATGGACGTCACCAATGCCGAACAAGCGAAAATCGCCGAAGAGGCGGGCGCGGTGGCGGTGATGGCGCTGGAGCGCGTGCCGGCGGACATCCGCGCCGATGGTGGCGTGGCCCGCATGTCCGACCCGCTGGTCATCAAAGAGATCCAGGCGACGGTCTCCATCCCGGTGATGGCGAAAGCGCGCATCGGGCATTTCGCGGAGGCGCAGATTCTGGAAGCGCTGGGCGTGGACTTCGTGGATGAATCCGAAGTGCTCACCCCCGCCGACGACCGTTATCACATCGACAAGCACGCCTTTAAAGTGCCGTTCGTGTGCGGGTGCCGCGACCTGGGCGAAGCGCTGCGCCGCATTGGCGAAGGCGCCGCGATGATCCGCACGAAAGGCGAAGCCGGCTCCGGCAACATCGTCGAGGCTGTCCGCCACATGCGCACGGTGCAGAGTGAGATGCGCCGCATCCAGAGCATGCGCGAAGACGAGTTGATGATGGTGGCCAAAGAACTGGGCGCGCCGTATGACCTGGTGGTCTTCATTCATGAAAACGGCAAGCTGCCGGTGCCGAATTTCTCCGCCGGCGGCGTGGCCATTCCCGCCGACGCCGCGCTGATGATGCAACTCGGCGCCGAGGCGGTCTTCGTGGGCAGCGGCATTTTCAAGTCGTCCGACCCCGCCCGCCGCGCGAAGGCCATGGTGGACGCCACCACTTATTACGACCGTCCCGACATGCTGGCGGAGATCTCCGCCGGTTTGGGCACCCCCATGCGCGGGTTGGAGATGAGCACCATTCCCGAGGAGGAGCGCCTGGCCTCTCGCGGCTGGTAACGCGCGCAATCCCCGGTCGACCGCATGGCCCGCGAGCACCGCTCGCGGGCCATGCGTCGCTCAGAGAAGTGGAGAGCCCACGCGCTCCGGCGTGTCTGCCCGTGCAATTTTGCTGATGGTCACCCTCGGCTCTTCGCTGCTCCCCATGCGGTTACACCGCAAGAGGAAGATTTTGCACAAACGCCACCAAACCCCCTTGACCCCCTATGACTAGGGGTGTACAATAATTTTCACCACCAGATGTAGATTTTTCGTCCAAAAGGAATCGTCCGTGCGCTGCCCGATTTGCCACGCCGAAGACACGCGAGTGATAGAAACCCGCGCCAACGATGAGCAAGGAACCATCCGCCGCCGTCGCGAATGCCAGGAGTGTCGCCGCCGCTTCACCACCTACGAGCGCTACGAGGATCCCCCGCTCTACGTGATCAAAAAGGATGGCCGGCGCGAGCCGTTCGACCGCGATAAATTGGTGGAGGGCATCACCAAGGCGTGCGAGAAGCGTCCCGTCAGTCGGCAGGCGGTCGAGCAGATCGTATACGATATCGAGCGGACGCTGCGCGACACACTGACCGATGAAATTTCCTCGACGCGCGTCGGCGATCTGGTGATGGGGCGGTTGCGCGACCTGGACGAAGTCGCCTATGTCCGCTTTGCCTCGGTCTACAAGGAGTTTCGCGATATCAACTCCTTCCTGCACGAGGTAGAGCGCCTGTTCGAACACAGCGAGCAACAGCGCAAAAGCGAAGGGCAACCACAGCTCTTTGACCAATGATCCTCGGCGCGCGGCGCCGGCAGCATGCGGGCGCACAGCGCCCGCCAACGATGTACTATTCACACACCGTGCCCGGCATTCCGGGCGATAGTCAGTGTTATTATTTTCTTTGGAGGTCGACCCCATGGCCAGTTTGGATGTACCCGCGAACGGACGGCCGAACGCTGAGGACGGGCTATTCGCCCCTGATCCCGCCGGCGCCCTTCGCATCGAACGCTACTTTACCACCGAAGGCGTGCACCCCTTCACCGAAGTGGAGTGGGAAGAACGCTATGCCAGCATCACCGCCGAAAACGGCGAAGTGATCTTCGAGCAAAACGACGTGGAGATGCCGGCTTTCTGGTCGCAGATGGCCACCAATGTTGTCGTGTCCAAGTATTTCCGCGTGGGAACGGGACAATCCGTCCGTGAGAAGAGCCTGAAGGTGCTCATCACCCGCGTCGCGGAGACCATCACCCGCTGGGGCCAGGAGGACGGCTACTTTCGCAATGCCGCGGAAGCGCGCACCTTCGGTGACGAACTGACCCACCTGCTGCTCTTTCAGAAGGCGGCGTTCAACAGCCCGGTGTGGTTCAACGTGGGCATCGAGACCGAGCCGCAGTGCTCCGCCTGCTTTATCAACTCCGTCGAAGACACCATGGATGCCATTCTCGGGTTGGCGCGCACGGAAGGGATGCTCTTCAAATATGGTTCCGGCACCGGCACCAATTTTTCCAGCCTGCGCGCCAGTCGCGAACGGCTGTCCAGCGGCGGTTTCGCCTCCGGGCCCGTCTCGTTCATGCGCGGGTATGATGCCTTCGCCGGGGTGATCAAGTCGGGCGGGCGCACGCGCCGCGCGGCGAAAATGGTCATCCTCAATATCGACCATCCCGATATTCTCGACTTCATCAACTGCAAGGCGCACGAGGAAAAGAAGGCATGGGCGCTGATCGACGCGGGGTATGATGGCTCCTTCGGCGGCGAGGCCTACTCCAGCGTGATGTTCCAGAACTCCAATAACAGCGTGCGCGTCACCGATGATTTCATGGACGCGGTGATTCGTGACAAGGAATGGCACACGCGCGCGGTGACCAACGGCGAGAAGATGGAGCAGTTCAAGGCGCGCAACCTGATGCACGCCATGGCGGAAGCCGCCCACCTGTGCGGCGATCCGGGCATCCAATTCGACACCACTATCAACGAGTGGCATACCTGTCCGAATTCGGGCCGCATCAATGCCAGCAACCCGTGCTCGGAGTTCATGTTCGTGGACGACAGCGCCTGCAACCTGGCGTCGCTGAACCTGATGAACTTCCGCAAGGCGCATGGCGAATTCGACATCGAGTCGCTGCGCCGTGCGGTGCGCATCATGATCATGGCGCAGGACATCATCGTCGATCGCGCCTCCTACCCCACGACGCAGATCGGCAACAACTCCAAGCGCTTCCGCCCGCTCGGTCTCGGGTACGCCAACCTGGGCGCGCTGTTGATGGCCTACGGCCTGCCGTACGACAGCGACGAAGGCCGCGCGCTGGCCGCCGCCATCACCGCGATTATGACCGGTCAGTCTTATCTGACCTCCGCGGAGCTCGCCTCACGCGTGGGCACCTTCAGTGAATACGTGAAGAATCGCGAGCCGTTCCTGCGCGTCATCCACAAGCACCGCGCGCAGGTGGACCGCATCGAGCGGCTGCGCAGCGTACGCGACCTGATCAAGGCGGCGCGCACGGTGTGGGACGAAGCGATCAAGCTGGGCGAGGAGTATGGCTACCGCAACGCGCAGACCACACTGCTGGCGCCGACCGGCACCATCGGTTTCATGATGGATTGCGACACCACCGGCATCGAGCCGGATATCGCGCTCGTGAAGTATAAGAAGCTGGCCGGCGGCGGCATGCTGAAGATCGTCAACCAGACGGTGCCCTCCGCGTTGAAGCACCTGAGCTACACCGACGCGCAGATATCGGAGATTCTGCATTACATCGAGCAGAACGGCACCATCGAAGGCGCGCCGGGGCTGAAGGACGAGCACCTGGCGGTGTTCGACTGCGCGTTCAAACCGTCCAATGGCATCCGCTCCATTCATTACATGGGCCACCTGCGCATGATGGCCGCCGTGCAGCCGTATCTCTCCGGCGCCATCAGCAAGACGGTGAACCTGCCCAAAGAGGCGGAAGTGACCGACATCGTCGAGTTGTACCTGGAGGCGTGGCGCCTGGGAGTGAAGTCGGTGGCGATTTATCGCGACGGCAGCAAGCGCACCCAGCCGCTTTCCACCAATAAAGACAACGCGCCGGGCGCAGCGAAGAAGGCCGACACCAAGCTGGAGTTCAAGGCGATGCGCCGCCGGTTGTCCGACGAACGCCGTGCCGTCACCCACAAGTTTAGCGTTGGCGGGCACGAAGGCTACATTACCGTCGGCCTCTACGATGACGGCACCCCCGGCGAAATCTTTATCAAAATGTCCAAGCAAGGGTCGGTGGTGTCCGGATTGATGGATTCCTTCGCCATCGCGATCTCCATGGCGCTGCAATACGGCGTGCCGCTGCAGGCACTGGTGAACAAGTTCAGTCACTCCCGCTTCGAACCCTCCGGGTGGACCACGAACAAGGAAATCCCGATGGCGAAGTCGATCGTGGACTATATTTTCCGCTGGCTGGCGATCAAGTTCCTGCCCAAGGAGATTACCGCCAACTACGTCACCCCGACGCAGGTGGAATCCGTCGAGGAGAACGGTGAGGACGTCGTCCCCACCATTGAACAGGAAGTCGCCGAACTGGTGCAGCAGGTGGAAGGCCGCGCGCTTAGCTTCGACAACCAGTCCGACGCGCCTCCCTGTCCGAGCTGCGGCGAGATCATGGTGCGCAACGGCTCCTGCTACAAGTGCCTCAACTGCGGCGGCACCAGCGGGTGCAGCTAAGCGGTTTTCAGACGCACTGCGTCAACGTATGAACCCCCCGCGCCCGAATGTGCGCGGGGGGTTCTATTTTTTACGATGCCATGCGGTTAGACGTTGAGTGCACCCGTCGTAGCGCTACCAAACAGGCGACCAGCCAGTGGGTGAAACCAGACCGGCGGGAATGCCTTTCCCCCGCCCCCGTAGCCGTAGCGCAACCACCGCGCCCCATTTTCGCAGTATTTATTGCGGAGTTCAGGCAATGATTTTCTTCTCCAGGCGCGCGGGAATGCGGTCGTGCGCGAGGACATCATCCAGCGTTTCGCGGGCGACGATCACCTCGGCGGCGCCGTCGTTCACCAGTACCACTGCGGGCCGTGTGAAGCGATTGTAGTTCGACGACATAGTGTAGTTGTAGGCGCCGGTGGTCTGCACCGCCAGGATGTCGCCCGCCTCCACTTCCGGCAGCGGCAGGTCGAAGATCAAATTGTCGCACTCGCAATGCTTACCCGCCAGCCGCACTTCCTGGGTCATGGGCGCGTGTGGCTTGTTCGCCACGATGGCTTCGTATTTCGCCTCATACAGCGCCGGGCGGGGGTTGTCGCTCATGCCGCCGTCCACGCTCACATAGCGGCGAATGTTCGGCACGTCCTTGATGGTGCCGATGGTGTAGAGAGTGGTGCCCGCCTCGCCCACGATGTAGCGGCCGGGCTCCTGCAAAATGCGTGGATGCGGCAGCCCCGCCTTCTCCACTTCCTCGTGCACGCCGGTGATCACCGCTTCCGCGTAATCTTCCTGGCTGGGCGGGCGGTCGCTGCTCTTGTAGCGCACCCCCACGCCGCCGCCGAGGTTCAGTTCGCGGATGGTCAAGCCGATCTCGTCGCGCACCTGTGCGGCAAAGCGGATCATCATGCGCGCGGCCATCTCGAAGGAATCGAGTCCCATGATGTTGGAACCGATGTGGCAATGCACGCCGACCACGTCGAGGTTGGGCAGGCGCATCGCCTTGCTCAGCCCGCGCAGGGCGCAACCAGTGGACATGCCCAATCCGAATTTGGTATCGATCTGCCCGGTGGAAATGTAGCTGTGGGTTTCCGGCTTGATGCCCGGCGCCACGCGCAGCATCACCGGCTGCGTCATGCCGCGGCGCGCGGCAACCTCTTGCAGCAGGTCCATCTCCCGCTCGTTATCCAGCACGATGCGGCCCACGCCGGCGTCCAGCGCCAGCTCCAGTTCCGGCAGCGTCTTGTTGTTGCCATGCAGATAGGTGCGCTCCATGGGGAAGCCGGCCTTCAGCGCGGTATACACCTCCCCGCCCGAGGAGAGATCCAATCCGAGTCCTTCTTCTTCGATGATGCGGCAGATCGCCTGGTTCATGAAAGCCTTGGAGGCAAACAGCATCAGCGAATCGGGATACCGCTGCGCATACGCCGTGCGCAGCGCGCGGCACTTCTCGCGAATGCACGCCTCGTCCATCACATACAGCGGCGTGCCGAATTCCTGTGCCAGCGCGACGGTATCGCACCCGCCGATTTCCAGATGACCGTTCGCGTTGATACGCTGGGTTCCGAGCAACATCATTAGCCCTCTCTCTCGGGACGCCGTGTGCTGTCCCGCTCACATATCCCGCCCGCCGGGCGAAAATGAAAACGCCGCAGGGGTTGCGGTCTCCTGCGGCGGGCAGACGTGCGGGGAAGTACCACGCGGCTACCCACCGCACGGTTTCACCCCAATCCGTCGTAATCGTATCAGGGCGGAAGACATTGCAGCAAGTATACGAAGGCGTTTCCCCCTTGTCAAGGCGAGTGACGGGGTAGTGGCGAGTGGTGCGTGACGAGTGGTTACGCTGTGACGGCCGGGCTTTCGCTTGTGAAAAACAGTGACGGTGACTCGCCACTCCTTACCGGTCACTCACCGCCGGCGGCGGGTCGACCAGGTCCGGTTCCAGTTGCAGCAAGGCGTTCAATTCGTCGGGGGTGGCGGTGAAGCCGCGATCGGCGAGTTGGCGGCGCCAGGCAGCGGTGCGACGGTCGCGTTCGGCACGCACGTCCTGCGCCAATCCATTGAGCAACTCGGCGGCGCGGTCCAGTTCGCCGGTACGGCGGAAGCTGTTATACAGGCTCAATCGTGCGCGAAAAGTGCCGTCCAGCTTCGTCTGGGCGGTCTGCCAGCACTCCCGCGCGCGACCCTCGTCCCCCTGGGCGTGGTAGACCGTGCCCATCTCCAGCCAGGGATCGGCGGTCGGCAGCAGTCCGGTGGCGCGCTGGTAGACCGCCAGCGCCAGCGGATAATTGCCTTCCTGCCAGGTGGTGCGTGCCAGCGCGAGCGTGCATTCCGGGTCGCGCGGCCATTGTGCCAGCGCCTGGTTCAGCACGCGTTTGGCATCGGCCCAGTTCTCCCGCTGCATGTATAACCGTGCGAGTTGCGCGTAGGCGGGGCGATATTGCGGGCGGTATGTGATAATCTCGTCGAGGGCGATGATGGCCTCCGCCATGCGGTTGTCCTCCGCGGCGTAGCGTGACACCAGCATCAGGATTTCTTGTGACGGCAGCGGCGAGGGGAAGCTGGGCCCCAGGTAGCGGGTCAGCGTTAGGCGCGCTTCGGGCAAGATCGACAGCTTGCGGAATAACTGCACCGCACCATGCGCGGCGACCAGGTCGGCGGGGTAATCGTCGCGCAACTGGCAGGCCACGCTGTAGGTGCGCTGGAGGAATCCCGCGCGGTGAAAGCGCTCGCCGGCAAGGGTGAGCAGTTCGACGGTTTCTGGACGGATTTTCGCCAATCCGGTTGTCAGCTCCGCCGCCTCCACCAGCCGGCCCGTGTCACGATACAGCAGCGAGAGCTGCAATCCCAGCGCGGTTTCATTCGGCATCAGTGTCATCGCCTGCTTGAGCAGCGTCTCCGCATCCTGCGGATGGCCCGCGGCCAGCAGCGCGGTGGCGTACGCCTGCGCGGTCAGGTGATCGTGCCCACGCAGCCAGGCGATGCGCAGCCCGGCGCATGCCGCTTCCGCATCGCCGCTCGCCAGCATCGCCATGCCCAATTGCCGGTTCAACGCGACGTCGATGGGATTGCGCATCAACAGTCGTTCCAACGGTTCGACCGCCTGCTGATAACGGCCCAGCGACAGACACCATAGCGACAGTGCGCGGTCGAGTGCGTAGTTGCCCAACGGCGCGGCTGACGTCAGCACGCGCAGCGCTTCCTCCGTTTGCCCGGTGGCCAGGCAGGCGTGAGCGTAGTTGCTGATCGCCTCGATGCTGGTGGGCGTAAGGGCGCAGAGCCGGCGCATCGTGTCGCACGCCGCCGCGCGGTCGTTGGCGGCCCACTGCGCGGTGGCCTGCGCGGACAGCACCGCGGTGTTGGTCGGGTCATCCTTCGCCAGTTGCTGCAGTTCAGCGAGTGTAGCCGGACGGAAGCGAATCTCGTAGCGATAATCCAATTGCAGCGGGGGCATGCTGTTGCGCACGGCGGCATCGAGCTTGTCGGCATCGGCAACGCGGCCCAACGCGCGGTAGACGGCCGCCATGCGACGCAGCAATGGGGGATCTTCCGGAAACAGTCGCGCCTGTCCGGCCAGCGCGGCTAGCTCCAGGTGCGGGTTGGCAGTGTCCCGCGCGAAGCGTGCCGTCATCTGCCATGCCTCCGCGGTGTTGGGCGCCAGCAGCGTGGCGCGGCGGAACTGCGCCTTTGCCAGCAGCAGTTGCCCGTCCAATTGCAGCGCCTGGCCATACAGCGCCTGACTGCGCCAGTCTTCCGGGGCCATCTCCGTGGCGCCTTGCAGGTCGCCCAGCGCGGCATCGGGATGCTTGTCTGCTAGCGCGATCACCCCGCGCAACAGCAACAGGCGCTGCGGATCAACCTCCGCGGCGGCAGGCCACAGCGCCGCCAGCAGCAGCACGGCGGCGAGGCACAGGCGACGAAAATTCTGCGATTGTGTGCGACAACTGTTCATGTGCAATCAATACCGCCAAGTTGGGTCAGCAATGGGTCAGGTTGACGACCGTGCGCAGCACGCCGTCCTCCACGCGTCCCAGGCCCACGAATTCGCCGTCCTGGTCGTAGACGCGATACAGATCCGGCGCGGCCTCCACGTCGGCGGGGGTGCCTTGCCGATACCACCGCGCCTCGGGCGGCAGCGATACCGCGGGCAGATAGGTTACCGCCGCGTCCGCGGCTCGCAGCACCGTGGCGAACTGCCCGGCATCGGCTGCCTCCGCCACCTCTTCGAGCGTGAACGAACGCTCCAGCGTGCAATCGCCCACCTGGGTGCGCGCCAGAAAGCTCAGGTAGCCGCCCACGCCCAGGGTTGCGCCCAGGTTATCGGCCAGGCTGCGGATATACGTGCCTTTGGAGACGACCACCTCGGCCAGCAGGCGCGGGGTGGCCCCGAGTTGCACGCGCACCGGGGTGAAGCGATAGATTGTCACCTCGCGCTCGGGCATCTCCACTTCCTGCCCCGCGCGCGCCAGGTCGTAGGCGCGCTGCCCGCCGATCCATATCGCGGAGTGCCGGGGCGGGCGTTGGCGAATGACGCCGGTGAACTGTGCCAGCGCATCGACGATCCGCGCCTCGGTCAGGTGCGCGGCATCGCACTGCGCCGTGACGTCGCCCATCGCGTCACCGCTGTCGGTGGCGATGCCTAAGCAAAACTCCGCGCGGTACGACTTCGGCCCGGCGGCGATATATTCCGCCAGTCGGGTTGCCGGTCCCAGGCAGATGGGCAGCACGCCGCAGGCGGCGGGATCGAGGGTGCCGGTGTGACCCACGCGCTTCATGCCGGCGATCAGCCGCACGCGGTTCACCACATCATGCGACGACATGCCCGGCAGCTTGAAGATATTCAGCAGTCCGCAGTAGGCCATCGCTCGATTATACCCTGAAGGGGCTACGGACTCAACTGCGGATTCGAGTGACGGGTTGCATGCGTGCAGTCGCCAGTGCTGACTGGGGACGTCTTCCGCGTCGATGCACACCGTTTCGCCGGCATGTCCTGACCGAGGCGACAGGCTGGCACAACGGCGGCTGTGTCATGAAGGACAGACCGCGATCAGGCAGGAATCGTCGGGTTGAACGCGAATGTTCACCATGGAAGCGAAAAGTGGTGATGAGAGGAACTGGTCATGGAGAACGAAACAAAGGAAGTCAACCTCGACAGGCCTGCCATTCCCCCCACGCCGATCCCACTGCAAGCCCCAATCGGCGAGGTGCCGATGGACGCCGCAACGCCGATGGCGCTTCCCCCGCGGTATGCGAAACAGTGGAATTGGGGTGCGTTTCTCTTATCACTGTTCTGGGCTGGCGCCATGCGGCTATAGCTGGTGTTCTGGGCGTACCTTGGTCTGTTGGTCGTGACTGGTATGATCGGTTCCTGCTATTCCGCTGCCCAGAAATGGGGCCATGTCGGCATATTGCTCTACGCGTTCTGGCTCGGACGCTATGGTAACTGGTTAGCCTGGGAATCCGGACGACGCTGGACGAGCCTCGAGCAATTTCTGGCAACACAGCGCAGGTGGATGTTCTGGGGCATCATCGTCACCATCCTTTCCATCGTGCTGAGCATCGTATTCGCGATGGTCTTTTTTATATGTTGGGCAGCATGGACTGACATGCTGCCGGCAGGGAATCTCACATCGAGGAGCAGCAACCATGAGTGATAAACCCATTCGCGTCGGCGTGATTGGCGTGGGGCGCGGGCAGAGTTTCGCGACGGGCGCCGGCGAGGCGACCGGAATGGAGTTGGTGGCGCTGTGCGATACCTGGGAAGAACGGCTGACCGAGGTGGGCAAGCGTTACGGCGTGGCGACCTACACCGACTACGACCACTTTCTGGAGCATGACATGGACGCGGTGGTGCTGGCTAACTTCTTTCACCAGCACGCGCCATTCGCCATCAAGGCGCTGGAGGCGGGCAAGCACGTGATGAGCGAGACGGCGTGCAACACCACGCTGGCGGAGGGCGTGGCGCTGTGCCGTGCGGTGGAGCGTACCGGCAAAACCTATATGCTCGCGGAGAATTACCCCTACACCGCGTTCAATCAGGAGATGCGCCGCGTATACCGCACCGGCGAAATCGGCGAGGTGACCTATGCCGAAGGCGAGTACAACCATCCGATGTCGGCACACGATCGCATCGCCATCTCACCCGGACGCAACCACTGGCGCAACTGGCTGCCCTCCACTTATTACTGCACCCACGCGCTTGCGCCGCTGATGTATATCACCGAACGCATGCCGGTGAAAGTAAACGGCCTGTCCATCGCCTGCCGCGAGGTGGATGCGATGACCGCGCGCGTCGCCGATCCCGGCTCGGTGATCCTCTGCCGCATGGATAACGGCGCAGTGTTCCGCATTTTCGGTTTGCTGTTGCCCGGTCACAGCAACTGGTATCGCGTGCACGGCGCGCATGGCGCTATGGAGATCACGCGTGGCCCTGGCTATTTCGGCCCTGGCCAGGTGCGCGTGTGGCATGAGGAATGGGACCTGCAGTCCGAGCAGGAACAGGAGCGCGTCTATACGCCTGATTGGCCCGAGCATGGTGAACTGGCTAACCGCGCCGGGCATGGCGGCGGCGACTTCTGGACCAACTTCCACTTCACGAACGCCATCCGCACCGGCACGCCGCCATTCCTGGATGTCTATCGCAGCGTGGCGATGTCGAGCGTGGGCATCCTGGCGTGGAAGAGCGCGCTGGAGGACGGTAGCCCGTTCGAGGTGCCCGATTTCCGCAGCGAAGCCGCGCGCGCGCCTTATGCCAACGACCACTGGTCACCATGGCCCGAGCACGCCGGCCCCGGCCAACCGCCGCCCAGCATCCTCGGCACGCCGCAACCCACCGCGGAAGGCATCGCCTCCGCCCGGCAGATATGGCAGGAGATCGGATATCACGGGTAAGATCGGGCGCAACATGCCCTATGAAGCATGATAGCGCCGGGCGACCGAGCGCCTTCGCCATCTCAATCACAGCAGCAAGTACCAACGCCGACACCGCCGGATTGCTTCGGCGGTGTCGGTGTTGGTGCAGGTTGACGGGTATTACAGGCTCAACCCCGTGGTGATGCGGGTGATGGCTTCCTCGGTATTTTCCCGGTTGCCGAAGGCGGTCAAGCGGAAGTAGCCCGCGCCGGACGGGCCGAAACCGGTGCCGGGGGTGCCGACCACGTGCACTTCATGCAACAGTTTGTCGAAAAAGGCCCAGGAGTCCAGCCCATTGGGCGTCTTCAACCAGATATACGGGGCATTCACACCGCCGTAGACTTGCAGGTTGACGCGCTGCAATCCTTCCCGAATAATACGGGCATTGGTCATGTAATACTCGATCAATGCCCGGACTTGCGCCTGGCCTTCCGGGCTATAGACGGCTTCCGCGCCGCGCTGAATGATATAGGGGACGCCGTTGAATTTGGTCGTCTGCCGGCGATTCCACAGCGGATTTAGTGGCAGCGCCTCGCCGGTGCGCGTGTAGGCCATCACCGACTTCGGCACCACCGTGTAGGCACAGCGCGTGCCGGTGAAGCCGGCGGTCTTCGAAAAGGAGTTGAACTCGATCGCCACGTTCCGCGCGCCTTCGATCTCGTAAATGCTGTGCGGCACATCCGCCTCGGTGATGTAGGCCGAGTAGGCGGCGTCGTACAGGATGACCGCTTGTTGCGCACGGGCGTAATCGACCCACTTCTTCAGCTCCGCGCGGGGCAGCGCGGTGCCGGTCGGATTATTGGGCACGCACAGGTAGATGAGATCGACTTTCGTCTCCGGCAGCGCGGGGCGGAACTGGTTCTCCGCCGTGCACGGCAGGTAAACGATGTTGCCGAACTTGCCGTCGCCGCCCAGTTCGCCCGTGCGGCCTGCCATGACATTGGTATCCAGATAAACCGGATACACGGGATCGGTGATGGCGACGGTGTTGTCGATGCCGAATATTTCCTGGATGTTCCCCACATCGCACTTCGAGCCGTCGCTGATGAAGACCTCGTCCTCGCCGAACTGAATGCCCAGCGGGGCGTAGTCGTGCTCGATCACTTTTTGAATCAGGAACGCATACCCCTGCTCCGGCCCGTAGCCACGGAAGGTTTCCGCCTGCGCCATCTCGTCCACCGCCCGATGCATCGCCGCGATGACTGCCGCGGGCAGCGGCAGCGTGACATCGCCGATGCCCAGCCGGATGACTTTGGCGTCGGGATGCTGCTCCTTGTATTTCGTGACGCGTCGCCCGATCTCCGCGAATAAATAACTTCCCGGCAGCTTCAGATAGTTCTCGTTGATGAGCGCCATGACTAACCTCCGTTACGTCGCCTCCGCCGCGCCCGGCGGGATATTCGCTAGCGCATGATAAAGGAAAATGCCGTGGGTTGTACAGTAGGCAGCGTCGGCACGGAGATGATAACACTGCCGGGGTGCCGCAATTCCCTTGTGTAAAATCCGAGCCGCCGGCATATTTACCGCCATGTCGGGCAGGGAACCCACCATTCGCACGGAAACGAAGCAATAACACATCACCGCGGAGGACGCTATGACGCAATCCGTTGAGATCGGCAATCGGCTGGAACTGTTCGTGGATGACGCATTGATCGACACGCTACACGGCGCCGTCACGTTGCGACTGCACCCGCCGACGCCGCGCGAGTTGGCGCTGGTCACCGACCGTCCCTGGGAAGGCAACATGTGCGGCGGCTTCAAAACTTACTTTCGTGATGGCGATACCTTCCGCATGTATTACCAGGCCTGGCATGGCGTGTTCGTGCAAGAAGACAGTCAGACGCGCCTGAAAGACCATCACATCCGTATTGGCTACCTGGAGAGCGTGGACGGCGTGCACTGGCAGCGCCCGTCACTGGGGATGATCGAGTTCGAGGGATCGACTGACAATAACCTCACTTTTACCGGCCTTGGTGAGGACAACAAGGGTGTGCACGGCTTTGCGCCGTTCAAGGATGCCAATCCGGACTGCCCACCGGAAGCACGCTACAAAGCGCTGGGCGGCAACGAGCGGAACTGGCCGATGAGTCTCTACGCGCTGCAGTCGCCGGACGGGTTGCACTGGTCGTTGATGCGTGAGGAACCGCTGGAGATCGCCGGCGCCTTCGACTCGCAGAACCTGGCATTCTGGGACACGCTGCACGGCGAATACCGGGCGTATGTACGCGATTTTACCACGGACGCGCAGGGAAATGGGGTGCGCGGCATTCGCACCAGCACCTCATCCGATTTCCTGCACTGGTCACCGGCGGAATGGGTGGAGTTCCCCGGTTCCCCCATCGAGCAGCTCTACACTAACCAGATCCTCCCGTATTATCGCGCGCCGCATCTCTTCCTCGGCTTCCCCACGCGCTATGTCGAGCGCCCGTGGTCGCCATCCATTGAGGCGCTGCCGGAACGGGAGCATCGCCAACTGCGCGCGCGGGCCAGCGAACGCTACGGCGCGGCGGTGACCGATGGGCAGTTCATCGCGGGTCGCGACGGGCGCACCTTCAAGCGTTGGGATGAGGCGTTCATTCGCCCAGGTCTGCGTCCGGTGGGGAGCTGGGCATATGGCGATTGTTTCCAGGGGTGGGGCTTGTTGGAGACGGCGTCGGAGATCACCGGCGCGCCCAACGAGCTGTCGATGTTCGCCTCCGAAGGCTATTGGCGCGGAGCCGCCAACGCCTTCCGGCGTTACACGTTGCGCCTGGACGGTTTCGCTTCCGCGCACGCGCCGCTGGGCGGCGGGGAATTGTGCACCGTGCCGCTGCGCTTCACCGGCATGGGCTTGCGGTTGAATATCTCCACTTCCGCCGGCGGCAGCGCGCGCGTCGAGATGCAAACTCCCGACGGTCGCCCCATCGACGGCTTCACGCTGGCGGAGTGTTATGACATTATCGGCGACACTCTCGACTACCAGGTGCGCTGGCAGCACGGCACCGACGTGAGCCGTCTTGCCGGCCAGCCCGTGCGCCTGCGCTTCGCGCTGTCGGATGCCGACCTGTATGCGTATCGGTTTGCGTGAGGCGAAGCTACCGTTGACGATGTAAGGACCGGGTATCGTCCCGGTCCTTACGGTAGCGTGTGATGGAGACGCTCCTCCCCCTGTTACCCGAACACCGTATGCATCGTATCGCAGTAATAGCGTACGTTGTCCCATTCGGCGTCGGGGGGGATGCGGTGGTCGGGGCAGGGGATATAGCCGCCCAATGCCACCAGCGGTTTCAGTCGTTCGATCTCCGCGTCGATGGCGGCGCGGTCGCGCGCGAACACCACCTTGTTCATGCCGCCCACCCCGCGCAGTTCACGGCCATACTCCGCGCGCCAGGGGGCGATGCTGGCTTCCCAGGTGCCGACCTCGATGGGGAACATGGTGTTCACGCCATTCGTGAACCAGGTGGGGATGAGCGCGTCGATCTTGCCGTCGCAATCCAGACTGACGATGTTCAGCCCGTAGCGATTCACTAGTTGCGTGATGCGCCGGTAGTGCGGCCCCACCTTTTCCATAAAGACGTGCGGGGCGACCAGCGGACCGTTTTTGAAGCAGATATCTTCCCAGAAGTGGGCGAAGTCGAATTGCGCGCCGCTGGCGAGCGCCGCTTCCACGCAGCGGTAACATAACTCGCCCACCGTGTCGATGATTTCGTCAAACAGCACCTCGTCGTCGGCATACAGGTAGCACAGGTTCTCAATGCCGACGAAGTTGCGGATGTTGCCGTACAGGCTGCCGCAGTGCAGGCCATAGAGGTAGCTGCGCTGGTCGGCGCGCAGGAAATCGGCGCCACCCTGGTCGAACGGCACCATGGCATCGTTGACGCGCACCCACGCCTGCGTCAGCCGCTCCTCGACATACTGGAAGCGCGGCTTATAGAGCGCTTCCCACTCCCTGCGTCCCTTGAACAGGTGGTCGATCTCGGAGGGGATGCCGGTGGCGTCCGGCGCCTGCAGCGTGATGACGCCTTCGGAATTCAGCACGTGGCGCGAGCCGTCGGGAAATTCACGGACCACCTTCGACTCGAAGCCGGGGTGCATGCCGGTGGCAGTATGGAAACAGGAATAATAATCGAAGTCGAAGCCGATCTTCGCGTTGATGCGCGCGTCCGTCGGATTGCCGTCACCCCAGGAACTGGCCTCTTCCTGGGTGATATGCCCCTCGTTCGCCCACTTCCGCAGGGTAGATCCCCAATACCCGAAGTGCACGACGGGCAGTCGGTCGTAAGGCTGGTAGTTCAGCACTGCCAGGCAGCGCTCGCGATCGTTCATGGGTTCGCTCTCCTTCCGGGTCGATGGTCTGTCCCCATGATTGGCCGTCGAGAGTCGAAATCCTCCCGCAAGGCGGGACGATCATTCGCTTCTCGGCATGCTGGCGATCACCCCGCCGCAGGCTACGTCGTCGCCATCAAAGCACACCAGTGCCTGGCCGGGGGTGACGGCGCGCTGGGGGACGTCGAAAGTGACATGCAGGCGGTTGTCGATGAGTTGGGCGACGGCAGGCTGCGCGGTCATCTTGTAGCGCAGCATGGCGGTCACCGGGCGCGTGTCGCGCAGCGCGTCGGCATCGAGCTTGCCCAACGCCACCTCATCGGCGATGACGGTGCGCTGCAACAAATCATCCCCGGTACCCACGGTGACGGTATTGGCCGCGGCGTCCAGCGCGGTAACGTAGCGCGGCTCGTTGACGGCAATATTCAGGCGGCGGCGCTGGCCGATGGTGAAGAAGGCCACGCCCTCGTGGCTGCCGACGACGGCGCCGTCGCGGTCAACGATGCGGCCGGGGCGGACGATCTCCGGCGCCTCGTTGCGCAGGAAGCGACCGTAATCGTTGTCGGGCACGAAGCAGATGTCCTGGCTTTCCGGCTTTTGCGCCACGCGCAGGCCGAGTGCGGCGGCCAGCGCGCGCGTGCGCGTCTTTTCCAATCCGCCCAGCGGCAGCAGCGTGCTCGCCAACTGTTCCTGGGTCAGATCGTACAGCGCGTACGCCTGGTCCTTACCGCGGTCGACGCCGCGCCGCACGCTCCAGCGTCCCACCGCTTCGTGATAGACCACCTGCGCGTAGTGGCCGGTCGCCACGTGGGTGGCGCCCAGCTCGCGAGCGCGGCGCAGCAGCACGTCGAACTTCATCCACCGATTGCAGCGGATGCAGGGATTCGGCGTGCGGCCGGCGCGATATTCGTCGATAAAATGGTCGATGACCGCGTGGCGGAATGCGTCCCGCAGATCGAGGACGTAATGCGGCATGCCCAGGCGGGCGGCCACCCGGCGGGCGTCTTCCACCGCCGAGAGCGCGCAGCAAGCCCGTTCGTTGCTGTCGTCCTGTTCGGGCCAGATCTGCATCGTCACCCCGATAACCTCGTATCCCTGCTCCACCAGCAAGGCCGCGGCCACCGAGCTGTCCACCCCGCCGGACATCGCGCAGACCACGCGCGGTCGCGACTGTCCGGTGTGCATGGCATCATTATAACAAAAATCCGCCACGGCGATGCCGTGCCAATCAGCGGCAAAGCGACCGCCGGGAGGGAATGATGGCCGTTCCCTCACTTTCACGCATGCAGGGCGCGTGTTATAATACCAGCGTGCATTGCCCGCGTGGCGGGGGGTGCGCGGTGGTACCGTATGGATATGATGGATCAATTCGTGCAACAGCGCTGGCGCGAGCTGCAGAACATGCAGCGCGAGGATGAACGTGCCCGCGAAGAGGAAGCGGACCTGCGCGCGGAAACCGCCTATCTGCGGTTGCGGCTGGCCGACTCCTACATGCGCAACGGCAAGGTGGCGCGTGCCATTGCCGAATACAAGCGCGCGATCAAACTCGACAAACAGAACGGCCTCTTTCATACCCGGCTGGCGGATGCCTACGTGATGGCGGAGGATATCCCTACCGCGATGGACGTATACCAGCGCGCGATCACCATGGACCCGCTGCTGGCTGAGCCGCGGTCCAGCCTGGGTGATTTGTACCTGCGCTACGGCATGCTGTGGCACGCGCTGGAGCAGTATCGCGAGGCGGTGCGCCTGGAGCCCGAGCGCGCGTTTTTCCGCTATCAACTCGGCGACGTGCTGGAGCGCGTGGGCAAGGCGCACGATGCGATGGAAGAATTGACGGAAGCCGCGCTGCTCTCGCCGAAAACCTCGTTTTACCGCTTTCGGCTGGCAGTGCTCTTCCAACAGCTGGGACGCAGCGAGGATGCCTACACCCACATGCGCATTGCCTGCGGCATCGCGCCTTTCGACGATTATTATCTGGTGCGGCTGGCCAGCCTGGCGGTGGCAACCGAGCGCCAGAACGAAGCAGTGGTTTTTCTGCAAAAAGCCGTCGCATTGCGCCCGCACAACGACGGGTACCGGCGCTTGCTGGCGGAAGCCTTCCTGCTGAACGGGCAGCAGGAGCAATACCAGCAACTTTGCCGCCGCGTGGGAATGCTGAACGAATACGACCGCGAATTCGTCGCCCGCCGCCTGGCGGAGTGGAATCCGCGCCCACCCGCACGGGTGTAATCCCGTCCCCCACTCATCTCGATGCCCGCACCTGGCAGTGCTGTCGTCATCCATGGTCTACGCAAACCACTGTCTGATAATCACACCATCCGTATCACAACAATCCTGACGTACAGACTTGCACGGATTTCGCCTATTTGTCATTCCCGCGCACGACCTTTTCCTTTCAACCGTGTCAAAACGTTACAGATGTCTTACGTCACCGCGAAACGCATCCTCGATGTAATCGGCGCCGTGCTGTTGCTGGCGGCGACGCTGCCGCTGTGGGGGCTGGCGGCGCTGGCGCTGCTGGTCGCGCAGGGGCCGCCGCTGTTGTTCCGCCAGGTGCGCGTCGGGCGCGATGGGCGCCTGTTCACGCTGTGGAAATTTCGCACCATGCGCGACGGCCAGCCGCCGCGGTTGCCAGACCGCCCGGTGGCGAAATCCCCGGCTGACCCGCGCGTGACGCCGATAGGCCACCTGTTGCGCCGCACCGCGGTGGATGAATTGCCGCAGTTGCTGAACGTGCTGCGGGGGGAGATGTCGCTGGTCGGGCCGCGCCCGCTGCCGGTAGAAGACCTGGAGCATCCGTCGTGGTTGTCGCACGTCTCGCCGGAGGAACGTGAGCGACGGCTGCAGTGGATGGCTGTGCGCCGGCAGGTGTTACCCGGCTTGACCGGACAGTGGCAGATCACGCCACACCCCGCGGACGACTTCGACAACTGGATCGCGTGCGATGCGGCCTATGTGGCGCGGCGCAGTCTGGCGCTGGACATGTGCATTCTGCTGCGCACGCCGTGGGCGGTGCTGCGCGGACGCGCCCCGGTCGGGACGCCCCAGGCCACCGAGCGCGACGAATAGTCAGTCAAACATGAAGGCGGATACGACCGCATCAGTGCCAGCGGTGCGCGTGGTATGGATGGTGATGTTGCCGCGGAAGCGGAGCTTATACCAGACGCCGTCGCCGATGTTGTGGATCTCCACCGGTTTCTTCAGCAGCTCAGCGGTGCCGTCCGCTCCGCGTACGGTCATCTTCATCTGGAGTCCCTGGTTGTCCACGTCAAGGAAGTAGAGGCGCAACGTGTGAATGGCGGTGTCGTTGGCGTCGGTCAGTCGGATGGCATAGCTGCCGTCGTGTATCCACCCGGAGCAAGCGGTGGTGCCGGTCGCCGGATTCACCAGTCCGCGCGGGTCGGTTGGCAATGCCCAATCCTTGATCGTCGTGCCCGACGGGGTGACGCTAGCGACGTAGTCGTTGAGCTGCGACACATCGGCGCCGCCCCACCCGCACAGCACGTAGCCTTTCGTGCCATAGAGTTTTTTATTCCCCGCCGAATTCCACCACCCGCCCTGGGTGCTGGCATCGCTCTCTTCCGCCACCGCGGCCGGCGCCCGGCGGAACTCGATGGGCAGGTCGCGCGCGTCGTCGGTGATCTGCACATGCCCATCGACGAAGCTGACCGCCACCGACCCTACGTGACGATAGCTCAGGTCATCGGGACCGTAGCCAAGGTTGTCGAAGGTGATGTTGGGCGCGGTGGTGGCGGCATGGGCGCCGTCGGCGGTGATGATTTCG
Source organism: uncultured bacterium (assembly GCA_964472305.1). GTDB lineage: Bacteria > Armatimonadota > Hebobacteria > CAIYQO01 > CAIYQO01 > CAYYJR01. Next base: position 203,151 of record CAYYJR010000003.1, on the reverse strand, counting down.
TTCAGGCTGTTTTTGACCGAGGCGATGTTTTTCCCGGAAAGATACCCACTGTAAATGTACCCCTGCGCCAGGGTGGGCTGGGAAGGACAGGCTTTCACTCCCGTGGGTAGTGACACGTCCCCCCACACCGTCTCGCGCGGGTATATCTCGTCATGGTCCTGGGCAAAGATCTGAATCGCGGTCGCGATCTGCCGCTGATTGTTCAGGCACTTCGATTGCCGGGTTTTCTCGCGCGCTTTCACGAAAACGGGAAATAATAGCGCCGTCAGCACACCGATAATGGCAATGACCACAAGAAGCTCGATAAGCGTAAAGCCGCGTCTGGTTCCGTGCATAATATTTCTCTCCGGTCAGCCAATCCACGCCTTCCTGCATCCGCATTCAGCTCGTGCTCCGCAGGTATTGTTCACTATACTTCGTATTTTTTCCCGATTAACCTTCTTATTAAGCATGACTTTTTTTACCCCTGACCTATTATTTACGTGCCGACACTACCCATCGAGTGTGCGTCGCCACTGTAACGAGCAGGGCCTTGCCTGTATTTGTGAATTCCCGGTATAATGTCGTGGTTTGTGAACAATTGCACGAGCACGCTTGTCAGTGGGATAGAAAATCGGCTATCCTTACTTTGATGAGTTAGGCTGCAACATGACGGCCAAGGGAGTGAACGGTGCGCCCGCTGGACGAAACGGAAGCCGCATGGGTTACGGAATATTTCGGCGACGAGTACCTGCGACTCTACACGTTCCCCGCCGAGCGGACTGATCCGGAAGTGGCCTTTCTGGCCAACGAACTGGCACGTCGGGTGCCAGCGACGGCGCGCGTGCTGGATCTGGCCTGCGGGCAAGGCCGCCATGCCGTACCGCTGGCACGGCATGGCTGGCGCGTGGTGGGACTGGATTACCAGCAGAACCTGCTGCAGGTCGCCGCGCATCGTGCTCGCGAGGCAGGGACGGCGGTGCCGTTGGTGCGCGGCGATATGCGCGCGCTGCCGTTTGCCGAGTCATTTGATGCGGTGTTGAACATCTTTACCGCGTTCGGGTATTTTTCCGAGGACGAGAACGTCCGCGTCTTGCGCGAAGTGGCGCGCGTGTTGCGCCCCGGCGGGTGGTTCATCCTCGATGTCGCCAATCGCGACGCCCTCTTGCGGCACGCCCAACCGCGCAGTTGGAAACGCCTGCCCGACGGGGCGCTGGTGATCAGTGAATGGCGCTGGGATGTCGCCGCCGGACGCTATACGCATTGGCAGTTGTTGCTGGATGCCCGGGGTCAGCGCAGCTTTTCGCATTCCGTGCGGGTGTATACCTGCACCGAGTTGATCGCGTTGCTGCAGCAGACGGGCTTCACCGTCGCGGCGATGCATGGCGGTTTTCGCGGCGAGGCGCTGACACTGGAAGCACCTCGGCTGATTCTCATCGCACACAAAACCTGAAGCGGCATGCCGGGCTCGCGCAGGGGCGCGAAATCGATCCGGCTGCCGTTACCATCAAAGGAGTATACCGTGCCACTCGTCACCAGTAAAGATGTGCTGCTGAAAGCACGCGCGGAGGGTTATGCCATCGGCGCGTTCAACCTGAACAATATGGAAATGGCCCAGGCCATCGTGCAGGCCGCCGAAGAGACGAAGTCTCCGGTCATCATCCAGGCCAGCCAGGGTGCCATCAAGTACGCCGGGTTGGAGATGATCACCGCCATGGCCAACGTGCTGGGCAACGCCGCCAGCGTGCCCGTGGTACTGCACCTGGACCACGGCACCGATTACAAGCAAAACGTGAAATGCCTGCGCGCCGGATTTACCTCACTGATGTTCGACGGGCACGATCTGCCGCTGGAGCAGAACATCGCCATGACCGCGAAGATCGTCGATATCGCTCACTCCGTCGGCCTGCCGGTGGAAGCGGAAATCGGTTCGGTGCTCACCGTGGAGCAATTGCTTAGCGATGCCGAGATCGTTGAGATTCGCGCGATGGAAGTGCCGAAGCAGTTTGAAGTGCTGCGCAAGAAGATCGGCCCGATGGTGGAGGAACATATCGCCAAGCCGGAAGAAGCGAAGCGGTTCGTGGAAGAAACCGGTGTGGATTTCCTCGCCGCCGCCGTCGGCTCGGTGCACGGGCTATGGCTGGATATCTGGCCGTTGCGCGTTGACCGCCTGAAGGAAATCTACGACGCGACCAATGTGCCGCTGGTCAGTCACGGCTCCTCCGGCGTACTGGTCAACCGCGCCGACGCGGAGGCCAAGGGTGTCGAGCTGGCTCCCGGCGAAGGTTCGCTGCTGGAGGCTATCAAGGTGGGCTACACCAAGATCAATGTCGCCACCGCGCTCAGCATGGAATTCAATCGCGCCATGATCGCCGCCGCGGGTAAGCGTCCGGGTGAAAAAGACATGCGCAAATTCATCGGCCCGGCCCGCGATGCCGTGCTGGCTAAAACGAAAGAATATATCTGCCTGTTCGAAAGCGACGGCAAAGCCGCGAACGTCCCGTGCACCGGCAAGTCCGGCGCCGCCATGGGCGGCGGCACCGTGGCGCGCGGGGAAGAATAAACGACGCACGGGGTGGGGCCGCGGCCCCACCCCACGCACCGTCCCGGGGTAATTGAGATGAAGCGTATCGCCGTATTGACCAGTGGAGGCGACTCTCCCGGCATGAATGCCGCCATTCGCGCCGTCGTGCGCACCGGCATCAGCGAAGGCATGGAAGTGGTCGGCGTCCGTCATGGATACCAGGGTCTGGTCGAGGGTAACTTCGTCCTCATGGACACCGGGTCCGTTTCCGGTATCATCAATCAAGGCGGCACCATTCTGCACAGTGCACGCAGTGCCGATTTCCGCACCCCCGAAGGTTTCGACCGCGCGGTGGCGCACCTGCACGACGCCGGCATTGACGGCCTGGTGGTCATCGGCGGCAACGGTTCGCAGCAAGGCAGTTACACCCTGTATACCAACGCGCAATTCCCCGTGGTCGGCGTCGCCAGCACCATCGACAACGACCTCTACGGTTCCGACTACACCATCGGCTTCGACACCGCGGTCAATACAGCGCTGGAGAGCATCGACCGCCTGCGCGACACCGCCACCTCGCACGACCGTATCTTCGTCATCGAGGTGATGGGGCGGTCGCGCGGCTTCGTCGCACTGCATGTCGGAATCGCCGGTGGCGCGGAGGTGGTGCTGCTGCCGGAGATTCCGTGGAAACTCGAGGATGTCGTCGAGATCATCCAGCGTGGTTACCGGCGCGGCAAGAAGTCGTACCTGATCGTGGTGGCGGAGGGTGCGGCGCACGGCGAAACCCTTGCCAAAGAGATGCAGGCGGCGACCGGCTACGAGACACGTGCCACAGTGCTCGGTCATGTCCAGCGCGGCGGGTCGCCGTCCGCGGCCGACCGCCTGCTGGCCAGCCAGCTCGGAGCCTTCGCGGTGAAAAATTTGGCGGCCGGCAACTACGGCGTGCTGGTCGGCGAGCAGGCCAGTGTCATCACCACCAGCCCGCTGGAAGATGCCTGGTCGAAAACGAAACCTTTGGACACCGAGTTGTTTGCCCTGGTGCAAGTACTCGGCGCATAACTGAAGATCACGCACCACAACCACGGCGGGCAGGATACCGAGAGAGTGGCGTCCTCGCCCGTTGTTGTTGCGTGTCGGGGGCAGGCCCCCGCCCTGAGGCGCTCTCGCCTCAGTTAGACTTTGAGGAGGTACATCATTACCATGACGTCGCAACTTCGGAAGATCCGTTCCAGTTCGCGCACGCGTAAAAGTGCAAAGCTGCCCACCTGGGTGCTAGGCTTTCTGTTTATCGCGTTGGCCGGCCTGACGCTGGCCGGTTCGCGGTTGTTCGCGCAGGGAGCAGCGGCGGAACCCACCGCCACCCATGCCGTAGAAGGCAGTGGCGGCGAAGCCATCATGCTGCCGTTCGGCGCCGAAGCCTGGGGACCACTGTGGACCGTGCTCATCGCCGCGTTCGTCGCGTTGGCATTCGGCTTCTTCTGGTGGAATAAAACCATGAAGCAGGACCCGGGCAGCGAGCGCATGCAGGGCGTCGCCGCCGCGGTGCAGGAAGGGGCAATGGCCTATCTGCTGCGCCAGGTGAAAACGATGATCCCGCTGGTCATCGTCATCGGCCTCGGTCTGTTTTTCCTCTACAAAGGGCAATACAGCAGCTTCGGTCCCGCGCTCGCGGTTAAACTCGGCCTCGGTGTCGCCATCGCCTTCATCCTGGGCGTCACCGCGTCGTACCTGGCCGGCTACGTGGGCATGGGTGTGGCGGTGCGCGGCAACGTGCGCACGGCCAACGCCGCGCTGTCCAGCTTCAAACTCGCGCTGGAAACCGCGTTCCAGGCGGGCGCGGTGTCCGGCATGTTCACCGTCGGCCTCGGTCTGCTCGGTGCGACCATCACGTTCATGGTCTTCCAGGAAAACGCGATGTTCGTGCTGGTAGGCTTCGGCTTCGGCGGCTCGCTGGCCGCGTTGTTCATGCGCGTCGGCGGCGGCATCTTCACCAAGGCTGCTGACGTGGGCGCCGACCTGGTCGGTAAAGTGGAAGCCGGCATTCCGGAAGATGATCCGCGCAACGCCGCCACCATCGCCGACAACGTGGGCGACAATGTGGGCGATTGCGCCGGGATGGCCGCGGACGTGTTCGAGTCGTATGAAGTCACCCTGGTCGCCGCCATCATTCTGGCCGCCGCGGTGGGCGGCACGCTGGCTCTCGCCGGATTCGGCCCGCTCATCCCGGTTGCCGGCGCCGTCTCGTTTACGTCGGTCTTTACGCTGAAGCTGGTCATCTTCGCTCTGCTCGCCCGCGCGGTGGGCGTGGTCGCTTCCATTGTCGGCGTATTGGCAGTAAAGGGGAAAGATGATCCGAACATGAACCCGATGACCCCCATCAATACCGGCTTCTTCACCTCCGCGGTGATTGCCGTCATCGGCTTCTTCGTAGTGGGCTATATGGTCTTCAGAACCCTGCCGGTGATTCCGGCGGGCGCCGATGCCACCATGGCCGGCATGGTGGGGAATTTCTGGTTTATGGCGCCCATCGCCACCACCATCGGCATCATCCTCACCCAGGTGATCGGCAAGTTGACCGAATACTTCACCGCGGATGACAAGCAACCGGTGACGGAAATCGCCTCTTCCGCGAAGACCGGTCCGGCTACCTTGATTCTCGCCGGCTTGTCCGAAGGGCTGGAGTCTTCGGTGTGGGGTATTGTCGCTATCGCCGCGACGATCTACGGCGCCTTTGTGATATTCCCGCATCCGGCTTTTGCCGCCTACGCCATTGCGCTCACCGGCCTCGGTCTGCTGGCCACCACCGGCTACGTGCTGGCAATGGACACCTACGGCCCGATCTCCGACAACGCCAACGGCATTTTCGAGATGTCCGGCGCGTTGAAGAATGCCGACGGCACCGAGAACAAGGCTGCGCATAACATCGTGGCGCGTCTCGACATGGTGGGCAACACCACCAAAGCGCTGACGAAAGGCTTTGCCATCGCCACCGCGGTGATTGCCGCCGTGGCGCTATATCGTTCCTTCCTGGATACCGTCGCCGGCGCACAAGTCGCCGCCGCGCGGCTCGGGTTAACCGACATGCTGGTGAATGGCGAACCGGCTATTCTGGTGCGCAATATCCAGGTGAACCTGCCGGACGTGTTCATCGGCTTGCTCATCGGCGGCGCGGTGCCGTTCCTCTTCTCCAGTTTCGCCATTCGCGCGGTCTCGCGCGCCGCGGTGCAGTTGGTGGAGGAAGTCCGCCGCCAGTTCAAGACCATCCCGGGCATCTGGGAATACACCGGCGTGGGTGAATACGGCAAGCCCGACTACGCGCGCTGCGTAGCCATCTCCACCGCCGCCGCGCAGAAAGAGCTGCTCGGTCCCGGTCTGCTGGCCGTGTTCTCCCCCATCCTCGTCGGCTTTTGGCTCGGCGCCTACGCGCTGGGCGGCTTCCTGGCGGGCGCTATCCTGGTCGGTCAGCTCATGGCGGTGTTCATGAGCAACACCGGCGGCGCATGGGACAATGCCAAGAAGAAGATCGAGGACGGCTTCCTGGGCGGCAAGGGTTCCGAGGCACATAAGGCGGGCGTCATCGGCGACACCGTCGGCGACCCGCTGAAAGACACCGCCGGCCCGGCCCTGAACCCGATGATCAAGGTGATGAACCTGGTCGCGATCCTGGTCGCACCGAGTGCGGTGCTCTATAACGTCCAGGCCAACCGCGGCGTGGGCCTGCTGGTGGTCATCGTGACTCTGGCGATCCTCATCATCGCCGTCACCTTCTCCAAGCGCGGAGGCGTGACGAGCAACTCTGAGGAGAGCGAGAAAGTCTCTCGCTGATCCCAGGCGATAACGCGCGAAGCACCTGGCGCCCGGCCTTTGGCCGGGCGCCGGCACGTTTGTGACCAGTGACCGGTGTGCAGTCGCAGGTGAAAAAAACGATCGTGCCACCTGTGTATGCGCTGATGATCATAATTCACCATTCGCCATGACGGCAGGTTATCCCCGCTATGCGTCGAAGAGATGACCAGCGACCGATTTTATGAGGCAACCTGCGATGAGCGTGCTTGATTATTATGCGTTGCTGGGCGTGCCGCGCGATGCGGACGTCGATGCCATTCTCGCCGCGTTTCGCGCTCGCGCGCGCGCCCTAGGCGTGGACGACGGCGGACGGCAGTTGCAGGCACTCCGGCAGGCGGTGCACGTGTTGACGGATACCGCACGGCGCAAGAACTACGACGCCACGCTGCCGGCGGTGCCGCGCGTGCTGAATCTGGACCAGCTCTGGCAGGAAGTGAGCCGCCTGTATTTCGAGCGATCCCCGCGCTTCACGCCGCTCATCGACGCGCTGCGCAACAGCGTGGCGCTGACGATGGAGGGCGACAGCCTGCTTATCGTCGGCATCGAGCCGCTGCACGCCAACCTGCTCGGCTACCTCACCACCACCGAGGCGCATGCCGCCGTGCGGCGCATCCTGGTCGAGGTGGCGGGTCGTCCGCTCGATTTTCGCGTCATCCAGAGTGGGAAGGTGGAGGATTGGTACGCGCTGCGCGACGAAGAAGCGAAGCTGCGCCAGAAGCGCGCCCCCGCCACGCCGGCACCTTCCCCCGCCGACGCCCCGGCGATTGAGCCGAAGGCCGACGACTGGGAGCAGGTGATGGAGGCGCTGCCGCGGCGCTGGGCCGGCGCCGCCTTGCCGCAGGCGCGGGCGCGTTTCGTGCTCGATGCGCTGGGTGTCATCGCGCGGGCGGAAGATGCCGCGCGTGCCGCCGGCGCTGCCGATGAGCCGTTGCAACACCGCATCGCCGACGCACTCGAGCGCATCGGCAGCCTGACCGGCATCGACAGCACCGTTATCGGTTTGGAATATGTGCGCCTGCGCACGCAGACGAACGGAGGAACACCATGAGCCGCACTATCGAACTCCTCAGCAACGGTCCCACGCTCATTATGAGTCTGCCCGCCAATGATCCGGCACTAGCGCGCGCGGCGCGTGACGGCGGAGCAGACGTGCTGAAGATCCACATCCGCGTGCACCACGACGCCAGCGGCACCCACTTCGGCACGCTGGCGGAAGAGCGGGAGCAGATACAGCAAATTATTGACCTTTTCCCCGGTCCGGTGGGCATCGTCGCCGGCGCCGACAATCCGGCAACCCCGGAGGAGATGGCGGAACTGCAGCGGATGGGCATTGATTTCTTCGATCTCTACCTGTCACAGATGCCGGCATGGATGTGGCGCCTGACCGGCATGGGCAAGGCGGTGGCGCTGGAGAGTACCTACACCACGGCACAGGCGCTGTCGCTGGAAAGCCTGGGCGCCGATCTGATTGAAGCGGCCATCATCCCCCACGAAGGCTACGGCAAACCGTTGACGGTGGGCGATTTGACCGCTTATCGCTCCCTGCGCGACACCATCGACCTGCCGATCATCGTTCCCACCCAGCGCGCCATCCGCGCGGAAGAGGCCACCCTGCTTACCCGCGATTGCGGCATTGAAGCCTTGATGATCGGCGCCATCGTCACCGGCAAAACCCCGGAAACCATCGAAGATGCCGTGCGCCGCTTCAAAGCCGCGCTGCAGGCGTAAGATTGCACCACCGTGGCAGGGAGACCGAGCATCATGCCGCCGATGGTCGCCAATCACGCCGCCGACCCGTGCTGTGCCCGGGTAGAAGAACTGGGTATTGCACAGGATTTGCACACCGGGCTACACGACACCCGGCTGGTGCTGGTGGCACCGATGAAATTCGACAGCCTGGCATGGCGACAGTTTAGGAAAGCATCGTTGCTTAATCCGTCAACCGCATCCACATCGCGCGCGCTGCTGCCTTGCGACCGGTGGCGTCAAGTTGCCAGACATAGTCATCCAGCAGTGGGAACACCTCATCCCAGCAAGGTGTCCCATACAGGCTTGGATCGGTCATGCTGGTATACGGCAGGTGGTAGGCATGCTCGGCGATGGCGATACCGCGCAGGTAGAGTGGTTCGGCGCGATGATACTCTTTCGCCCGGCGATATGTTTGTGCTAATGCGGTCAGTTCAGGGAGTATTTTGATATTCGTTCGTCCGTGATTCGCTTCAGATCTAGACAGCGCATGCTGGCATAAACGCACGGCTTCCGCGAAGCGACCGAGCCGGCAATCCAGATCAAGCAGTGTCTCGAATGCCGTGTGAGTCCGTGCATCATCCGGTCCATAAGCGGAAACCGATATCCGCCAGATACGCAGAAAAAAGGGCTGTGTGGCGGCGACATCCCGCAGCGCGGTGAGCGCGGCCATTCGCTTCAGTATTGGGAGCAAACTCGGGGAATTATTCCCATCTGCCTGTTCGTGAATGTGCATCGCCTGGCGATAACACGCGATGATCGCCGTGACATCCTGGGCTATCCGCCGCGCATGGCGGGTGTCTCCCACCTTTTCGAGTGCTCGCAGTACTCCCATTGGTCCCTGGCGGAATGCTTCACCCACCTGCGGGAATGGATTGGCGCTATCCGGTGAATCTGAATTGAAATGCCAGCGCTCAGCGTAATAGAGCTCTGCCAGGGCGAAGTAGCTGTCGGCCAGTCGCGGATGTGTAGGATCAAGCCGTTTCGCTTCAGCAATAGCCTGCGAATAACATTGTTCGGCGTTTCGATACCGGCTGTCCTGCTGATACTGTTGTCCGGTACCCATCAGCGTGTTCCAGCGGATCAATGATGGGGGACGCACGGCTTGCCATATCCTCCATCCGGCAATGCCCAGAAGGAAGATCATGATCAGACCCAGTACCTTGATCGTCCGTCTCCGCTGATGTGTCCGTGAGGGGCCATCGTTTTTAAGCGCGGAATCATTCCTGCGCGCATTCATCAAAGGATATTCCTCCCGCCGAGAAAGACGACCGATTTCGGTTCCGTGCCGTCCCACCCTCCCCGGTGATCCGTGAAAAAGCCGAGAGCACAGCAGGGATTCTCTCCGGCATTACGGAATTATTCGGCATGCCGTGGTATTTACCTGTCCGTTGTCCGGTGATGTGGGAGGAAACACGCCGCCGTCTGCGCGGGGGTCGTGGATTCGTGGTGATGGGCAGTTATAGCGCGGCGCTGCTGCTGGTGTTGGTCGCCACCACCCTCATCGTGCCTATTCAGCAGGAGCCGCAGCAATGGGCGGCGTTCGGGCAGGCGCTGTGGATCGCGTTCCTCATAAGCCAAATGGGCATTATCCTCCTCATCAGTCCGGGACTGACGGCCAGTGCGATCAGCGCGGAGCGCGAAAAAGGCACGCTGGAGTTGCTCTACCTCACCCCCATCAGTTCACTCGCGCTGGTGCTGGGCAAATATTGGGGCGCCATCGGCCAGATGGTGATGGTGGTGGTGTCCGGCCTGCCGGTGGTCGCCATTGTGTTTACCTACGGCGGCGTGTCGCCTATCGAGATCGTCAACGGCTATGTGTTGCTGCTGGCGGCCGGCATGTTTTTCTCCGCCATCGGGTTGTTCGTTTCCAGCCGTTGCGCGCGCATCAACGCCGCGGTGGCGTGGTCATATGGCGCCATGCTCATCATGCTGCTGGGTATTCCCGCCATTTTCGGCGCGCTGGCGGTCTTCACCACCACTGCCGATCTGTTCTGGACGGTGTTCATCACCAATCCGCCGCTGCAACTATTCGCGCTGCTGTCGCCCGGGGACATCACCATTGGCGTCTGGTGGCATGGGGTGATCGGTTTGCTGGTGCTGACGTGCATCGTGTTGTGGCTGAGCGCATGGTCGATACGCGCCCACCGCGGCGCGCGATCGTTGGCACCCCGGCGGCGGTCGCTGCAGGTGGCGCGCCACCTGTCGCGACCACCCGGGGTGGACACGGCTTCCCCGGTGGATGTCTTGCGTTGACGGTGGCAAAGACCCTCTGGTATAGTTAACCGTCTACCGGATGCAGCCATTCATCACAGTCAGGAGACCGCGCTATGCGTCGAGCCGTCGCCTTTGATATGCCGTTATTTCTCTGCCTGCTCGCGCTGGTCGGCATGGGCATCGCCTTCGTCTATTCAGCCAGTTATCCCAAGGCGCTGGTGGGGGGCGACAGCTTTTTTTTCGCGCGCAAGCAGATCATGTCCGCCCTCCTCATCGGGCTGCCGGCTATGTTGCTCTGCATGTTCATCCCGCTGGAGTGGTTCTATCGCCACCCCGCGCAAAAGTGGGTGTTCTGGGGGGTGATTGTGGTGACGACCGTGCTCATGCTGGCGCCGCTGTGCCTGCCGGCTCGTCACGGCAATCATAACTGGCTGGGGCCATTACAGCCGTCGGAACTGTTGAAAGTGGTGGCCGTGGTGACCCTGGCAGCGTATATCACACGGCGTCCCTGGATGCTGAAATCCGTGCGCGGGTTACTCGCCGGTCCGATCTGGTTCCTGCTGGGACCGGTGTTGCTGGTGGTGTTGCAGCGCGACCTGGGCACCGCCTTCGGGGTCATTCTCGCGCTCTCGGTCATCCTGCTCATCGCCGGTGTCAAACTGCGGTATGTCGGGATTCCGCTGCTGGGATTGTTCATACTGCTGGCGCTCGTGATGTCGCTGGATCACAGCACGCGCAGCAATCGCATCGCCGCGTGGCGCAACCCGGAAAAATACGCGCTGTCCGAAGGCATGCAGCCGTTCAACGCGTTGATTGCCATCGGCTCCGGCGGGGTGTTTGGCCGTGGATTCTGCAAGAGCCTGCAAAAATGGCTCTACCTGCCCGCCACGCAGAACGACTCCATTATGGCGGTGATTGCGGAAGAATTGGGATTCTTTCTCACGATCCTCTTCCTGTTCGTCCCGTATCTCTTTCTAATTTTGCGCGGCTTTGCGGTAGCCCACCGCGCCCCCGACGAGTTTGGCGCGCTGGTAGCGGCCGGTTGCACGGTCATGCTGGCTACGCAAGCCATCGTCAACATGGCGGTGGCGATGAATATGCTGCCCTGCATCGGTATCAACCTGCCGTTCATCAGCTATGGCGGCAGTTCGCTCACCTGCAGTATGATGATGGGCGGGCTGTTGATGAATGTTTCCGCGTTGCGTCCCGCCGCGACACGGCGGACGATGCCGGCAACGATGCAGCCCACGACGAGGTAAGAATGGCGCGGCGTGCACCTCGCGGGCGCGGGGTATCATGCCATGGATAGTGACAATGATGGAACATCCCATGATGGAGTTGCAGATCGATCCGGCCCGGCGCTACCATTTCATTGCGATCGGCGGCATCGGCATGAGCGCCCTCGCGCAGATTTTGTTGGCGCGCGGGGTGCGCGTCAGCGGTTCGGACGCGCGTGCGTCCGCCATGCTAGATCGGTTGTCGGCGCTCGGGGCTGAGGTGGCGGTTGGCCACGACGCCGTCCATGTGCGACCGGGCGACGTCGTGATCGTCTCGGACGCCATCAGGGCGGACAACCCGGAGTTACGGCGTGCCGAGGTGCTGCAGTTGCCGATTTTCAAACGCGCCGAGTTGCTGGGGTACCTGGCCAACAGCGCGCGGGGCGTGGCGGTGAGCGGTACCCACGGGAAGACCACCACCAGCGGCATGTTGGCGTTGATAATGTTGGAAGCCGGCATGGACCCCACCTGCGTGCTGGGCGGCGAATTGACGCCCCTGGGCGGCAATGCCCGCGCCGGGGGGGCGCTCACCCTGGTGGAGGCATGTGAGGCATATGAATCGTTTCTGGCGTTGCAGCCCGAGGCGGCGATCGTGTTGAATATTGAGGTCGATCACCTGGATCACCACGGCACGTCTGAACACCTGTTTGAGAGTTTCCGGCAGTTCTTACGCCAGGTGCGCTCGCTGGCGGTGGTGAACGGCGACGATGCGCGATTGCGGACCATGACGGCGCTGGCCCCGCGCACGGTGACTTGCGGCGCGGGCGCGGAGAACGATTACCGCTATGCCGACGTGATGCTGGGTCCGCAGACCGTCTTCACGCTGTTGCGCGGCGAGACACCGCTGGGGCGCTGCGCGTTGCGCGTGCCGGGACTGCATAACGTGAGCAACGCCACCGCCGCGGCGGCGCTGGCGCTGGAACTGGGTGCCGAACTGACCGCGGTGCAGCGCGCGCTGGCGGCCTTTCCCGGCATGCACCGGCGTTTCGAGCGTCTGGGCACATGCGGGGCAACGGCGGTGGTGGACGATTACGCGCACCACCCGACGGAAATTCGCGCCACCATCACGGCCGCACGCGCGGTCTTTCCCGGACGCGTCGTCGTGGTCTTTCAACCCCACCTGTTTAGCCGCACGCGCGATCTGCTGGAGGACTTCGCCGACGCGCTGGCGCTGGCTGACGTGGTGTTGATCGCGCCCATTTACCCCGCGCGGGAAGCGCCGATTCCCGGCGTGAGTTCCCGGCAACTGGTGGAACGCATCACCGCCCGCTCCGCGTCGCCGGTCGTGTTGGCGCTGGATGCCCTGGGTGATGCTGTATATATTCTCGCACACGCCGCGGCAGGCCAAAACGCAGCCACACAACCCGCGGAAATACCCGCGCTGGGGGATGGGGATGTTATTATCACCACTGGCGCGGGGGATGTCGATGCAGTCGCCCATGCGCTGCTGCGCGGAGAGGGACTCGCCAGACATCCCGGAGAAGTGGCAACTTGACAAAGGAGTCTCGTTGCACCATGTTGCCGAATAATGAGGTAGCTGTTGTGGTCACAACATCGTTGAATCTTACCGAACACTGCTCCGAGGCTCCGGCGGTCGATGTGCTGGTGCATGAGTTGACGGCGAAGATGCGGGGGGAAGTGCGCCAGAGCGAGCCCATGGCACGCCATACCACTTTTCGTGTCGGCGGCCCGGCTGACCTGTTTCTGGCGCCCCAGGACGAGGAAGACCTGGAGATGGTATTGCGTCTGCTGCATCAGGCTGGCATCCCCACCCACGTCATCGGAAACGGCAGCAACCTGCTGGTCGCCGATAAAGGCATCCGCGGTGCGGTGATCCGCCTGACCCCGCACTTCGCGCAAATCACCCGCGACGGCGATACGGTGGTCGCCGGCGCCGGGGCCAAGTTGGCGCGCGTGGTGCACTTCGCCGCCGCGGAGGAGCTCAGCGGGTTGGAATCCACGCTGGGCATTCCCGGCACCATCGGCGGCGCGATGGTCATGAACGCCGGCACCGACATCGGCGGTATTTGCGATCTGGTCGAGCGCGCCACCTTGCTCACCCATGCCGGCGAGCGTGTCGAGCGGGTCAATGATGAACTGTTGCACAGCTACCGGCAGAGCGTGTTGCAGGGGAGCGATTTGATCGTGGTGGAAGCGCGATTGAAATTGGCGCCCGGCACGCGAGAAACCATTCTCGCGAAAATGGCGCGGCTGGAAGAAAAACGCACCTCGCGCCAGCCGACCCGCTGTCACACGGCGGGCAGCACTTTTAAGAATCAGCCGGACATCGCCGCCGGGAAACTCATCGACCGCGCCGGGTGCAAAGGGTATCGCATCGGCGGTGCGGAAGTCTCCGAAAAACATGCGAACTTCATCATCGCCCATCCCGAAGCCACTGCCTCCGACATCCGCAACCTTGCCAACTGGATGCACCGCCGCGTGCGCGAAGTGCACGACCGCGACCTGGTGATGGAGGTCGAGATTATCGGCGACTGGAGCGGGTGGACGGCGGACGAAGAAGCATAACGCTGTGACAGTCTTCGCGACGCCATCGTTGCTGGCTTACGCGTACCGGACGCAATGTCGGCTTCCAGATCGATCTGAGAACAATCCCCCGAAGCGTTCGCTGAATCGAGTTGGTGCACGTGTCGCCGCAATGCCGGATCGATCCGGCATTGACCCCATCACTCGTCACTCGTCACTTTTCCTTCGCGGATCAGCCGTTCGGAGGCGCGCAAGCCGCGCAGGCGCAGCGGAAAACCCCCCAGGCGAAGCAGGCCCCACAGGAATCCCAGGCCCCAGGCGAAGTGCAGGGTGATGTAGATGAGCGGGAGCAGCGGGAAATGGCGCCAGCCGTGGGCCTGCGCCGCGTGGATGCTGCCGAGCAGCACCCCGGTGAGGTAGCCGCCGCCAACGAGCAGCAGCGGGATCCACGTCCACGGCAGCAACGCTGCCGCCAACAGCAGGATGAGCATGGTGAGCGGCACCAGTAACTGGCGCAGCGCCAGACTGTCGGGATGGGCGCGAAGGCACTGAATTTTGCCAAAGCCATAACGCATATACTGGCGCCACAGGTGGCTGGGCGTCGTGCGCGTGTAGTAGGTGCTGGGCAGCGTGGGGTCAAGCAAGATGCGTCCGCCGCGCTCGCGCAAACGGCAATTGAGTTCGTAATCCTCGTTGGCGGCCATGTCAGGGCGAAAGCCGTCCAGCTCCAGCAATGTCTGCCGGCGCCAGGCGCCCAGCCACACGGTGTCGGCGTATCGCTGTTCCGTTGACAGCCGGTAGGGTGCGTTCCCCGCGCCCAGCGGTGTCATGAATGCCACCGCCACCGCCGCGGCAAAAGGGGTGACGCCCACCGCGCGTTGCAGACCGCCCACGTTATCCGCCCGTCCGGATAGCAAATGGCCCACACATGTGGCAACGTACGTGGGCCCATACACGGCGTGGGCGTCGGCGCGCACGATGATCTCGCCGCGCGCCGCACGAATGCCCAGGTTCAGTCCCGCCGCCTGCAGGCGGTGGGGATTGTCGATCAATCGGATGCGCCGATCGCGCTCCGCCAGCATCTGCACAATCTCCGGCGATCGGTCGGTGGAGGCGCCGTCAAGCACCAGGATTTCCAGGTTGTCCGCCGGGTAGTCCTGCGCGCACAGGGAAGCGAGGCAGGCTTCGATGAACGCCTCCTCGTTCCGCATGGGCACCAGGATCGTCGTGAACGGCTGCGCCATCATCTCCTCGCGACCTACGGCAGTGCTGTTACGCCGTGCGCAGCGAATCCACCGTGGTAACGATTTCCGGTGGCTTGCGCTCGGTCACGCATTCTTCGTCGATGATCACCTTCACCACATTCTTCATTGAGGGGATCTCATACATTACGTCCAGCATGATCCCTTCCATGATGGTGCGCAGTGCGCGCGCGCCGGTACGGCGTTTCATGGCGTCGATGGCGATGGCGGCTAGCGCTTCCTGCGCGATCTCCAATTCTACGCCGTCCCATTGCAGGATGCGGTGGTATTGTTTGATGAGCGCATTGCGCGGTTCGGTGAGAATGCGCACCAGCGCGTGTTCGTCCAGCGCGTCCAGCGTGGCGACTACCGGCAGGCGGCCGACAAACTCGGGGATGAAACCGTATTTCAACAGGTCTTCCGGCATCACCTGGCTGAGCAGTTCGCCGACGTTGCGGTCCTTTTTCGCCTTCACATCCGCGCCGAAGCCGACGGAATACTCCGCGGTGCGCCGTTCAATGGTCTTGTCCAGCCCCTCGAACGCTCCACCGCAGATGAACAGGATGTTGGTGGAATCGATCTGCAGGTATTCCTGCTGTGGATGCTTGCGCCCACCTTGCGGGGGTACGTTGGCGATGGTGCCTTCCAGAATCTTCAGCAGCGCCTGCTGCACGCCTTCGCCGCTGACATCGCGGGTAATGGACGGGTTGTCGGATTTGCGTGCGATCTTATCGATCTCGTCGATGTAGATGATGCCGCGCTCGGCCCGCTCGGTGTCCATCTCCGCCGATTGCGCCAGTTTCAGCAGGATGTTTTCCACGTCCTCGCCCACATAGCCGGCTTCGGTAAGGGCGGTGGCGTCGGCAATGGCGAAAGGCACATCCAGTATCTTCGCCAGCGTCTGCGCCAGCAACGTTTTACCCGATCCGGTAGGGCCGATGAGCAGGATGTTGCTCTTATTAATCTCCAGCTCTTCATCCTGCCGGCCGATGTGGACGCGCTTGTAGTGGTTGTAGACCGCCACGGAAAGGATGCGCTTGGCATATTCCTGCCCAATCACGTAGCTGTCGAGGATCGCTTTGATCTCGCGCGGCTTCGGAACTTCGAAGCTGCCCTCACACTCGGCAACACCTTCCAGGTCTTCATCGAGCAGATCGCCTTCGAGAATTTCGGTGCATTCGTGAACGCACCGGGTGCAGATGGCGACCCGATCTTTCCCCATGATCAGCCGCACATCAGCAGACTCGCGTCGCCCGCAAAAGGCGCATTTCAGGTCGCTGTTGTGATCTTTGGAACGTGCCATACCGTTCTTCCTTTACCGTGTAATATGCTGTAACGGAAGGGTCGGGTGTGCTGCGCCCGGCCCCTCGCGCCGCCGGCCAGGCCGGCGGCGGGGCTGCGATCAATGCGCGGGGGAAGCGCCCGGCACGGGTTACGTGCCGGATTCGGTTCGACGTTGAATCACTTCGTCCACAATGCCGTACTCGCGGGCTTCTTCCGGCGCCATCCAGAAATCGCGGTCAGTGTCTTTCTCCACCTGTTCAAGTGGCTGGTGGGTATGCTCCGCCAGGATTTCGTTCAAGCGGGCCCGCGTGCGCAAAATCTCTCGCGCGTGGATGTCAATGTCGGTGGCCTGCCCGCCGATACCGTAGCTCATGGGCTGATGGATCAGCACCCGGCAGTTGGGCAGGGCATAACGTTTGCCATGGGCGCCCGACGCCAACAGCACCGCGCCCATGCTCGCGGCCAATCCGACGCAAAAGGTCTTGACGTCCGGCTTGATCAACTGCATGGTATCGTAAATGGCCATGCCGGCGGTCACGGAGCCGCCGGGGCTGTTGATGTACAGCGTGATCGGCTTTTCCGGGTCTTCGCTTTCCAAAAACAGCATCTGGGCCACGATCAGGCTGGCCATGTGGTCCTCGACCGGACCACCCAGAAAGATAATGCGCTCTTTTAACAAGCGCGAAAAAATATCGAATGCGCGCTCACCCCGCGGGGTTTGCTCAACAACCATGGGAACTAACACGTCCATATCTCCTTTTCTTCACCCTAATGCTCACGACAGTCAGTGACGGCGTCACCTGCCGGCGAACGAAACGCCTGTGCCGGTATGACGCCTGCCCCGACAGTTCAACATCCCGAGAAAGTCAGGGCACGAGATGACTCGGTAAACGCATTGTACTCGTCTCATCAAGAAAAAACAAGGCGACCTGTGGGCCGCCTTGTTTGATTTCGCGTGTGTTGTTGGGAACTCACACGTCTGTCGGCTCCTCGGTGGCGGAAGTGTCAATCTCCTCGACAGCCGTCGGCTCCGGTGTCTCGGCGGTCAACGGTTGCCCGTCGATCTGCACGTCGGCGTGAGTTTCCAGGAAGGACAGCACCTTTTCATGGAACAGGCGGCTCACCAGGCGGTCGAGACGACCCGACTCTTCCATCTCTTTGCGCAGTTTCTTCATGTCTTTGCGGATCTGGTCCACTGTACGTTCGCCGCGTGAGTAACCCTCGACCATCACCAGGGCTTCGATGTCGTCTTCGGTGACAGTAATATTTTCCTGGCGGGCAATTTGCTGCAGCACCAGCGAACGGCGCACGATGTCGCGAGCGTGAATCCGTTGATCGGACTCGATGTCGTGCACGCTTCGATGCACCTGCTCGGCATATCCTTCGAGGGTCATGTGCTCATGCGCGAGTTGGTGCTGGACGTTCTCCATCAAGTGCTCGTACTCTTCATCCGCAAGGGTGTCGGGCACCTCCAACTCGGCCTTCTCGACAAGCTGGCTCATGAGATCTTCACGCACGTGGTCGCGGTCCATCTGCTTCGCGGTGTCGACTAAGTTGGTCTTGATGCGGGCGCGCAATTCTTCCACCGTCTGCAGCGTGCCTTCGGACGCGGTGCTCACCCACGCGTCGGTCAGTTCCGGCCGCGTGCGCCGGCGCACTTCCCCGACGGTGATGGCAAAGGCGGCGGTTTTCCCTGCCAGCTCTTTGTTCGAATAATCGTCGGCATAGGTGGTGGTGATGGTGCTGGTGTCTCCCGACTTCAAGCCCAACAAGCCTTCGTTGAGTTCGGGGAAGAAGGTATCGGCGCCGACTTCCAACGGATATCCCTGGGCGTTGCCTTCCGGATATGGCTCGCCGTCCACCGTCATGGTGTAATCGATGGTCACGAAGTCGCCCGTTTCGATCCCACTGTCCGTCACCAGGGTGAAATCGGCCTGGGCATCGAGTAGTCGATCGATCTCGGCTTCCACCTGCTCGTCGGTCACCTGGGTAGAGGTATAGCGCACCACCAGATCGCTGTAGGCAGGCAGCACGACCTGCGGGCGCACGGAGACCAACACCTGGTAGGTGAGGGTCAGGTCGTCGCCGGTCTGCATATCCTGGATCTCACCGCGCTCCAGCGGCTCAAGCTGCTGTTCCCGCAGTGCTTCCTTATACGTGCTGTCGATCACCGCGTCGACCGCGTCCTGCATCAGCGCGTTGCGATCAATACGGTCTTCTACCATTTTCCGCGGCGCTTTACCGGGCCGAAATCCCGGAATGGTCACGCGGCGCGCGTACTTCTGAAACATCGACTCCATGCGTTCCTGCACGATTTCCGGTTCCACGGTAATAGTCAGGGTAACCTGACTGCCTGGGCGCCGTTCAACGGCTACCTGCATAGCTGCTCTCCAGTGCTGTGCCCGTGCGGGTCCGCATAAGACTCGCGCGCTCCCGACCATTATCGATGGGAAAACGCAGCGAGGATCGACTTCGGATGCCGTGGTACAGTCATAAAAATGGAGCGGAAGACGGGACTTGAACCCGCGACCCCAACCTTGGCAAGGTTGTGCTCTACCACTGAGCTACTTCCGCTCGAAGCGTAATCAGTATATCAAATTTTCCAGATTTTGCAAGGGGTTGGCGATGATTTTCTCCACCAGCCTTGCCGCCGGCTTACGCTCCTCGACACGCCTGAGTATAACAAATTCAGTTCGGGATGCCAAGAGGCGCGCCGGGAAGAATTGCACGCCACCTCGCGGAGTGCGCCGTGAGGGGCAAGGAGGTCGAAAATGCGAGGCATTCCCGGCTGTTTCCGCCGTGCGGGCGGGTTACAGCGGCACGGTAAAGCGCTTGCGCCGCGCGAAGCCCAGCGTCTCAGTATAGCCGGCTTCGCAGGCCAGCGCGCGGGCGCGGTCGAAGTGGGCGGTGATGTCACCCGGCGAGTGGGCATCGGCGTTGATCACCAGCGGAATATCGCGCCGGTGCGCCGCGCGCAACAGCGCCAGATTGGGATAGGCTTCCGCCACTGGCTTGTTCCACCCGGCGGTGTTGAGCTCGATCGCCATTCCGGCGGCCGCGATTGCATCCAGCGCGGCGGTGATTTCCGCAGTATAATCCACCGTGGCGAAGTAGCCGAATTTCTTCGGCAGGTCCAGATGGCCGATGAAATCGCAGAAGCCGCTCTCCGCCACCTCGCGGATGGCCTGCCAGTAGCACCGCCATACGTCATTGCGTTCGGCCACGGTCAGCACTTCCCAGGGCTCCGCGTCGAAGTCGATGGGAAAATAGTGCGGAGTGACGCCGACGAAATGCACCGAGCCGATGAGGAAATCGAAGTCGTATTGCGCCAACTGCGGGCGCAGCTCGTCCAACGACTCCGCCAGGTAATCGACCTCTAAGCCCAGGCGCAGTGTGAGGCCGTCCGTCGCCGTGCGTGCCTGCTCTACCATGGCGACATAGTCCGCCAGTCCGTCCAGCGGCATTGCCCAGTTGACGACATGACGATCGGGAAACAGCGCGAAGTGGTCGGAGATGCCCAACTCGTCGACCCCCAGCCGCCGCGCTCCCGCGATCATCTCTTCCAGAGTGGTGGTGCCGTCGCTGATGAGCGTATGATTATGGTAGCTGACGATCATGATCCCATGCCTTTCCGCGCCTTGCATCGTCTTGCATGGTGACATACCCCCCATCCGGCTGTCAAGGGAGAGCGCAGTCGAGACGGTCCGCCGCCAAAGGCGAAGGGTGCGTCGGAACCCTGTTTGTCCAGAAAAGACGACAAACTCAGTTGTTTTGTCCCCAGAACGGCAAAATGTTCTGCACCGGTGTGGAAAAGGGCGTTAAGTTGACGGGCATGTTATCGGCGGCGGAGCGTGCGAATCGTCCGGTGCACGCATTCCAGCGTGCCGTTTACCTCGACAACTTCAGATCGTTGAACAGGAAGGCGGGATGTCCAGGGTGGGATGCGTCATCGGGGTGTCTCCAAGGTGGACAGCAGGTCGCGATAACAGCGGAAGATGCGTGCGCACATGCGATCCAGGCTATACCGTTCGGCGCGCGCCGTCGCCGATGCCGCCATGGCGGCGCGGCGCGGCGCATCCGCCAGCAGCGTCTCCAGCGCGGACGCCAGCGCCGCGGGATCTTCCGGCGGCACCACCAGCCCTTCGCGCCCGTCGCGGATGACGACGGCATGCTCATTCACGTCGGTCACCACGCACGGCACGCCCACCGCCAGCGCCTCCAGCAGGCCGATGGGCAGGCCTTCGTAGCGTGAGGGAAGGACATACAGGTCGGCGCGCCGCAATAGCGCGGGTATATCCCCCCGCATGCCGAGAAAGCGCACCCGTGCCGCAACGCCCAGCGCATCCGCCTGCTGCTCCAGCGCAGGGCGCAGCGGTCCATCGCCGGCGATCAGCAGGGAAAACGCCCGCCCGTCGCCTGCCAGTTGCTGCACGGCGCGCAAGAGCAGGTCCACTCCTTTCTGCTTAGCCAGACGTCCGACGAACAGCAGCACCGGTCCTGCCGCCAGCGCGGGTAGCGGCGGATCGGGGGCGGCATCCGCCGCGGCGCGCAAGGCAGCCAGGTCGATGCCGTTCTCGATCACTTCCGCGCGCGCGACCGGCGCCACGCCGCTCGCTATCGCGTCGCGCAGCACGCTGGTCGCCACATAAATGACGTGGTCGGTCAGTCTGTGCAGGGTGAACGCCTCAACGCGTCGATATAGCCAGTCCTGCGGTCGCCGTCCGCGTATGCCGTCGTAAAAGTAGGCGGGCAGGTGTACGGTCGCCACCACCGGCGTTCGTCGCCGGCGCGCCGCCCACCCGCCCAGTAGCAGTGCGCGCGAGTCGTGGGTATGTACCAGGCGAATACCGCGCTCGTTGATCAGCGCGGATAAGTGCGCCACGGCGGCGCGATCAAAGCGCCCGCGCGTCTGCCACGGGATCGCTTCACCGCCGGCCTGCCGGAGCGCCGCGGCGAAGCGATCCGACATCGGCGCGGCAAGATGCCAGCGGAACGCCCGCGCCGCGTCGCCGCGCGGCAGCGAGAGCAGGTGCGCCTCGACCCCGCCCACGTCGAGGCGACCTGTTGCGACGAGTAATACCGGGATTGGATGTTCAGTCATGGGAGTGCCTCGCCCGCCGCGCATCCCGCCAGGCGCGATAAGCGCGCTGGAGGACTGCGGGGAGCAGAAAACGATACGCATCCCGGCACAGTCGCCCGGCGATGACGCATCCGACGGATGCCGGGGAAACGATCTCGTAAAGTGCGTGATAGTCGAATGCCGGTTGCGTCCGGCGTGGTTGCGGCAACGGGTAGTGTCCCGCCAACGCGTCCGCGATGAGTTGCCGGTAACGGTCGACCATGACATCGAGCGAAAATTCTTCACGTACCAGCGTCTGCCCCGCCGCGGACATGGCGCGCCAGCGTTCCGGCGCCGCGGTCAGTTGCGCGATGGCTCGCGCATAACCGTCCAGGTCGTCGGGCGACACCGGCAGCGCTGTCTTGCCTTCACGCGTCGCCACGTCGGTGATGCCCGGCAGCCGCGAAACGACCGGCACGCAGCCGCACGCCTGCGCTTCCAACAACGCGAACGGCAGTCCCTCGGTGGCCGAAGGCAACAGGAAAACATGCGCATCAATGAGATAGGCGTTCACCGCCTCCGGCGCAACCATGCCGGTGAAAGTGACGTGCTCCGCCAGGCCGGACGCGGCGACCAGGCGGCGCAACGCGTCGAGGTCGGGACCGCCGCCCACCACGGTGAGTTGGGCATCGACACCCATCGCGCGCGTGCGCCGGAGGATTTCGGGTAGTAAGTGCACGCGCTTCTGTTCGCGCGCGACGCGACCCAGGTACAGGATGCGCAATGGTCGCGCGTAATCTCGCCGGCGCGCGAGCAATTCGGCGGGTGGCAAAGCGATGCCGTTGGGTATGCACAGCACGGGGCGGTTCGCGATTACCCGCTGCACGCCGGCCTGTACGCGCGGGCTGACCGCCACCCCCACGTTCCACGCGGCAGGCTGCGCGCAGCAGACGGCATAGGTCCACGGATCGTCGAGATGCAAGACCGGGATGACCACTGTCTCCTCCGCCAACAACGGAAGGATGGCGTGCACGCGCGGCGCGCAGTTCACCAGCAGCACGTCGTAGCGGCCACTCCGGTGCAGCCACCGCGCGATGCGGCGCGCGTGCAGCGGACGGCAGGCGCCCGGCGGTCCGGCCAGATCGTGCAGCGGAATGCCCTGCGCCGCCGCCTGCGCCGCCCACGGGCCAGGGCCGTCGGTGGTGACGATCTCCGCCGCTACGCCGCTCGCGCGCAGGCGCGTCGCCAGGCTCAGCACGAAACGCTCGACTCCGCCGCCGCTCAACGACCAGAGCACCAGTCCAATCCGGAGAGTGGGCGTTGTCATGCGCTTGCCCCCCCGTTCCGCGTCCCGCGCAACCGCAACAGCACCAGGTAGAGCGCATGGACCAGCGGAATCAATCCTGCCGGTAACCGCGCGAGCTGCATGAACCGACGCCGCTTTGGCGCATACGCCGGCGTAGGCTCCCAGCAGGCCAGCAACCGGCGTGCCGTGCGCGGGTTGCGCTGAATGAGCAGTACGGCGCGGACATGCAGCCATTGGTAATAATCGAGAAAGCGCCGCACGGAGTTGAGGTGCGGATAGGTGAGCGTGCCGGTGGTCAATCGGTCTCTGAGCCACGGGACGAAGGGCAACTCGTCCGCGGCACGCACGGTGTGCAGCGCGCGCCCGCCCGCCTCGGTATGATAATAGGCGCACAACGTGCTGTCGAAGGCGACCGGGGCGTGCAGCGCCAGTTGGCACCACAGAAACAGGTCCTCGCCCAACCGTGCGCCGGTGTGTTGCAGATGGCAGGCGCGCGCCGTCGCGGTTCGCACGATGGCTGACGACGAGGAGATGGGCGGGTCGTCAAGCGCGGCGGTGAAATAATCCGTCAGCACTCCGCGCCATTCGCCATCGGGCAGCCCATATACCCGCGCCGGATGCGGCGCGCCATGCGGAAAGACCAGGCAATAGCCGACGCCTCCCCATCCGGCCTGGGTAAAGTCATCCAGCAACCGCACCGCGGTGGTCAGGTGATGCGGCAGCCACTCGTCATCGGCATCGAGGAAGGCGATATATTCCCCTTGCGCCGCCTCCATGCCGCGCGCGCGCGCCAGACCGGGCCCACGGTTCTGCTGGCGGATCAGTTGCACGCGCGGATCGTTGGCGCAGCGGGTCACGACGGCGGCGCTGTCGTCGGTGGAGCCGTCATCGATCACCAGCAGTTCGAAATCGACAAACGACTGCCGCAGCACCGACGCGATGGCCCGCCCGATATACCGTGCCTTATTATAGAGGGGTATGACGACTGTCACCCGCATGGCTTGCCTCGTGGAGTGGTCGATTTCACCGCGCGCCTACCGCGCGGTACAACGCCTGCATCCGTCGCACCCAACTGTCGAGATTGTGCCGCTCCAGCACGCAGGCGCGCGCGGCAACGCCGAGAGCCGCGGCCAGATCCGGCTGGCGGCAGACGGCATCCAGCGCCGCGGCCAGCCGCTCCACGTCGCCCGGCGGCACCAGCATCCCGGTACGGCCTGCGGCGAGAATTTCCGGCGTACCGCCGCAGTCGGAGGCGATGACCACCTTGCCCATGCTCATGCCTTCCAGCACCGCGATGGGACAGCCTTCCACCACGCCCTCCACCGGCACCGTCGGCACCAGCACTCCGGTGCACCCCGCCATGCGCTGCCGGAGCTGCTCGCGACCGAGTGGCCCGAGAAACTGCACGCGGTGCGCCACCCCGCATGTCGCGGTTAGGTGACGCAATGCCCCCAACTCCGGGCCGTCGCCGGCAATCCACAGCGCGATGTCACGGTCGGGCAGCAGCGCCAGTGCACGAATGGCGACATCCACGCCGGCATGCTTGATCAGCCGGCGCGGCAGCAGGAACGCGGGGCTGTCCGCACCGGGCGGATCGGGCGGCGGCGCAAAGGCGCGGCAATCGACGGCATTATGCAGCACGGTGATCTTCGCCGGGTCCACGCCGTGCTGCTCGATGAGGTAGCGACGCCGGTGCGCGGAGACGGCGATGATGGCATCAGCCGCGTGATAGGCGATATGTTCCAGCTCGCGCAGATACGCCAGCAGGCGGGTTTTGCCCGCGCCGAAGCTGATGCGCTGCTCGTCACAGAGGATGCCGTGCACGGTGAGCACCACCGGAACGCCCCGTCGCAGCACCGCCTGGCAGGACACCGCATCCTGCGCATGAATGAGATCGGGCTGTCCCGCCGCCAGCAATTTATCCACCATTCGCTGGAATCCGTCGAGCCGGGTGCGCTGCAGCGTGCATTGAAAGGCATCCGCCGCTCGCGTGCGCGACCAGGGGGAGGAGAGCAGCGCGTCCGCGCGCAGCGCCAGTTGGCGGCGCGCGGAAACCATCGGCGGGAGATACCACAGCTCGCTTGCGTCGCCGACCAGCCGCAATGCCATCCGCAGGTCGCGCACATAGGACTGTGCGCCGCCAATCGCGACGCGGAACTCCTCTTCGGTGGCTTGCACGGGGATAGCGATGCGCATCATTTATCCTTTTCCCGCTGCCTTCGCCAGCGCGTTGACCAGCATAAAGCGCAGCACGGCGGCGCCATCGAGGCACGCGAGCGATCGCAGTAACGGCGTGCGCCACCAGTAGCCGCTGTGCGTGGTGCGCAACATGGACAATAGGCCTTGCATGGCATACGCCTTCACCGCGCGCGCCGTGGGCGGTGACAACTGGTGATGGGCGACAAACGCGCCGAACAGCGCGTGAACGTGCGCGATCACGCCGGGGCTGAGTGGCTGATCGGGATGCGCTTGCCCGGCCAGCAGCGTGCGCAGGATGCGCACCGCGTCCTCTTCCAGCGCCGGCAGCAACGCCATGAGCTGTCGTTGTGCGATGGCGGCGGCCACCGCCTGTTGCTCGTCACGACGCAGCGTGCTCACGCTCTGCGCGTGCATGCGGTAGCGCACCAGCGGCTCAGCCAGGTTTGCCATCTGCATGACGCCGGCCATGCGCACCCATAGCGCATAATCCTGCGCGCAGGGGAGCGTCTCGTTGTACCACAGCCCCTGTGCGGTCGCGAGCGCGCGGCGAAAGAGCACGGAGGAGTGGGTGAAGGCATTCCCCGCCAGTAGACGCCAGCGGATGGTCGCGTCCATCGTCGGCGGGTAGTCCGCACCGATGGTCCGCCCCGTTTCGTCGACGATGGTGCTGGCCGTGCCCAGCAGTCCCACTGCCGGGTGTGCGGTCAGCCAGTCCACCTGTGCAGCGAGGCGAGTGGGCAACGACATGTCGTCGGCGTCCTGACGGGCGATCAAGTCACCGCGCGCCGCACGCAGGCCAATATTCAGCGAGCGCGTCAGACCGAGATTTTTCACATTGTGACACGGCACGATCCGGGCATCACGTGCGGCATACTCGGCAAGCAGCGTCGGCGTGCCGTCGGTGGAAGCATCGTCCACGATCACGAACTCGAAATCGGTGAAGGTTTGCGCCAGGATGCTATCGACCGCCTCCCGCAGGTAGCGTTCGCCATTATAGACAGACATCACCACGCTCACCACGGGCGTCATGATGGCAATTCCTCCAGCGCAGGGATTGTGTCCAGCCACTGCTCTATCCCCGCCTCCCGTTTCAACGGCGCGCGCCAGTCGCGCTCAAACAGCGGCATGCGGATGAGCAGCCGCACCATCCGGTCGGCAAACAGCGCGTCCGTTATGCAGTGTTTCAACCCGTTCGGCATTCCTCACCGCCTCTCGCCGCCGCCTGCAGCGCCTCGTATTCCAATTCAACGATGCGGTCGAGTGCGAAGTGCTCCACCGCGAAACGCCGTGCGGAGGCGCCCAACCGCACGCGCAGTTCCGGCTGCGCGCGCAGCACCTCAATCGCATCCCGAATTCTCGCCGCGTTCAGGCCGCATAACCAGCCGGTATCGCCGTGATGGATCACCTCGCGAATGCCGGGCACGTCGGTGCCGATGACGGGCAGTCCGCACGCCATCGCCTCGATGAGCGTCTTCGGGTGTCCCTCGTGCGGCGACACCAACAGGAACAGTTCCGATCCGCGCAGCAGCGTCGGCAACTCGGCATGCGGCAACACGCCCGACAGGTGCAGGTTCGTTCCCACCTGCGCGGCCAGCGCGCCCAGTTCCGCGCGCAACGCGCCGTCACCCGCCATGACCAGTTCGACCTCCAGCCCGGCGCAAGCGCGCACCAGTTCCAGCACATTCTTCTCGTGGCTCAGCCGGCCAACGAAACACAAACGCCCGGCGGCCGGCGCGTCGCCGGGAGTGAAGCGCGCGGTATCGACGAAATTGGGAATCACGCGCAACTTCGCCGGCGGCACGGCATAACGATCTGCCACCGTCACAGCCATTGCCGGGGTGGTTACCACCACGCCCGCCGCCGCCGCGAACACCCGCGCTTCCAGCGTGCGGATGTAGCGCACCTCGTCGCTGTTTTCACCCTGGTGATAAGCGGTCAACTCCGACCACAGGTAGCCGCAGCGCGCTAACAGGGGTTTCCGCCACCATCGCGCGGCGCTCAACGCGACATCGGCGCCGTTCATCTGGTGTATTTTGAGCACGTCCGCGCTCCCCAGCGCCGGCGCGTGCAGTGCCTTCAGCCAGCGCGCATACGTCCGATGCGGCCAGCCGAAGCAGTTGCACAAAATGTTGATGCCGGGTAAGCGTTCGCGATACGCCAGGTCAGTCGCGTCGCCGTAGGTGACGAAACTGATCCGTACGCCACGCTCCGCCAGCCGCTGATACAACGCCACCTCGCGCGTGAACATCCCTCCTTCGTCCCACTGGCGGAGTGACATCCCGCTGGTAAAAAACAGTACGAGGTGCAGGCTCATTGCGCCGCCTCCCGCAACAGCGTCAGGTATATATTCGCCACGTCCTCCAACCGGTTGATGGTGATCAGGCGCTGGAACATCGCATAATGCGCGACCAGTTCCTCCAGTTGCGGCAGGATTTCGTCTTCCGTATCGAATGGCAGCCCACCGGCGCCCACCAATTCCGGGTGACCGCCGTCGTTGAGATATAGCACCGGTAATCCGCAGGCCAGCGCCTCGATGACAGCGTTGGAGCAGGGATCGTTCCGGCTGGCGGTGATGTAGATATCGTGCTGGCGCAACAAATTGGCCAGCGGCGCTGAAGGCACCGGCGCGATTTGCCGGATGCGGTCGAACCGTTCCGACGCATTACCGATGAAGGTATACTCGAACCGCGCCCAATCCAGATGCTCCTCGATCCACTTATAGACCGGCCCTCCCTTGCGCGGATTATCCGACCAACTGCTGGAGATCAAGCGAATCTTGCGTCCGGGATCGAATGCCACGCGCCCGCGCCGGTGAAAGATGTCGGCATCCACCGCATTATGGGTGATGATGGCATTGACCGGCTGGTATCCCATCTCCACGATGCGGTGATAGGTGTATGCGGATTGGATCACGGTGGCATTGGCGAACTCCGCGTTCAGCCGGAAACAGCGCTCGTCCTTCTCGCGGTCGAAGCCACGAATCAGGTGGATGGGACCGTCGATACGGTGCACTACGCGCAGTTGTCCCCGGCGCTGACACGCCTGAAAGCGTTCGACATCGAAGTGAATTGAGTTGAGCAGGTAGACATCGATGTCATCAGCGAGCACGTTTTCGCGGATGATGATGCCGTGCCGCCGCAAAGCCTTGCACAGCGCGAGCATAAATTGATTGCCGCCGCCGTACGGCGGCTTCATGAATTCTTGCCAGACGCCCACCGTCAGCGCGGAGCGCACGCGGCAGCGAAACCAGTGGAACAGGCCATGGGATCGCGCCGGCGCCGCCGGGCGCGCCGGCGGCTGGTAGCTGGCGACCTCCGCGATGCGGGCGTAAAAGGCGTCCCACAATGGTGCCGTCGCAGCCGGGAGATGGTGGGCGTAGACACGCGCAGCCTGCGGGTCGCGGGTGGGGGCGAGGTGATCGTCGCGCAGATCACGCGCGATAATCTCAGCCGCCTGTGACGGGGTGTGATACAGGCAACCGGGTTCCAACACGTCGGGCGCCAGCCCCACCGGAGTGCTAAGCAGTTTGCAGCGCGCCGCGGCGGCTTCCAGCAGCGTGCGCGGCCCGCCTTCACTGCGACTGCTGATGACGTACAGGTCGAGTAGATTATAGAGCAGATTCAACGTGTCTTGCGGCAACAGGTTGCGCGTATAATCGTCCGAGCCATCATCCACAGCCTCGCCGGCATAGGAGAAGGGGATGCCCAGTGCGCGCAATTGCGCGCGCAGCCATTGCCGCCGTGGGCCGGCTAACAGGACGTGAATCGGTAATTCGCCCGCGTGCAGCGTGCGCACCACCTCAAGGAAGATGTCGGGACCTTTCACCAATTTGGGACTGCGCCGGTCGCTACCTTCGGTGTCGCGATGGAAATTGCCGATCAGGTAGCGGTCGGTGGGGATGTTCCAGCGCACGCGCAGCGCATCGAGCACGTCAGTATTGCGCGGTACCGGGTGGAAGCGCGCCGCATCAATAGTGTAGGGGATGAACGTGCAAGGCAGATCGAGCGCAGCGAACTCTCGCTGCGCCTGGCGGGATTGCGCGATCCAATGACCGACCAGCGCGCGGCTGCGGCGGAATTCGGGGAGCGTCATGTAGCGAAACGGTTCGCCGGAGGCATGGCAGACAATGCGCTTGCCGACCAGTTCCGCTGGTGGCACGCCATCCAGCCCCACGTACCAGACGGAATGGATCACCTCGCAGGCAGACAGCGTAGCCGGCTCGATGATGCCCGTCAGCGCGCGCTCGATCTGCCGCATGTCGTCATCCAGCGCCCACCCGATGGTGTCGCCTCCGGTCAGCCATACTTTGGGTTTACGCAACCTGTCCTCTTTCGCTATTCGTCACTTTCGCGCCACCATCCCGAATCCGGTGGTGAAGCTGCCATAAAACGGGTGCTGTGCGCAGCACGACTTCGCGTCGCGTCGCCACGCCTGGCGCCGGCCCCAGGCAATCAACCGCCGCGCCAACCGCCGGTACAGTCCCCAGCATGGTCTTCGCTCCTGCGTCCATTGGTAGACCAGCGCGCGTAGGATGTCTACCAGTACGCTCCAGAACAAGCCTTGCTTCTCAATCGTCATCTCGGTAAATCCGAGTGCGGCCAGTCGTTCGCGCCAGTAGTAATCGGTGTACCGGCCGTAATCGCAGGGATCACCGTGCATGCGGGTGAGAAAAGGCACGCATGCCAGCAGCACGCCGCCCGCGCGCAGCACGCGATACGCTTCGCACAGCACCGTCGGCGGGGTGGGCACATGCTCCAGCAACTCGGAACAGATCACCGCGTCAAAACAATCCGCCGGGAAGGGCAGCCGCACGGCGTCGGCAAGCACGTCTGGGCGGCTACCGGCGTCGATGTTGGCGTAATAGGTGCAAAGCGGATACGCTTCAATATCGAAGCCGCCGCGCTTGTTGTGCCGTTTCCCGCCCAGGTCCAGCACTCGGCTGCCATCTGGCAGCATCGGCACGTGGCGGGTGTAAAAGTCATCCACATACTGACGGCGCAATGAGTATTCAATCGGATTCATCTGTTCCGGAGTGGCCGTGAGCTTTCTCCTGTTGGATTTCGCCGGGGAATCGAAAACGCGTGTTTGCATTATAGTGTATCAGGATGGCGACGATCAGTCTACGGACATTAATGCGGCGCTATGCGACGTCGGCACTCGACTGTCAGCGCAATAACCGCTCGCGCGCCACGCGCACCCACTCCGAGGGCAGCGTGCCGGTACTGTATGCGCCCGTCGCCTTGCGTATGCCGCGGCCCAGGTGCAGGAAGATCACATTGCCCGCATCGTCAAACGCGCGGTCTACGCGCAACTCACGCAAGGGTGAGGCAGCGGGAATGGTCTCGATCAACCCAGGCTCCCACAGCGTATTGCGACAGGCGAAGACGCCATACCCGGCGTCGCGGAGTGCCACCGTCACGCGGTCGCCCACGTCGAGTCGCGGCAAGTGCGGCATGAAATCCAAGCCGAACCGGCGGAAGAGCTGAAAATCGACCAGGTACCCGAGCACGTGAAGCACGCCTTCCGGCACGCGATAGGTATCCATACGCACTCCTGCCCCAGCGGTGCCGTGGCCCAATTTTGACAGCAGAAACGGCAGCCAGTGGGATGCACACGGCATCGTATCCATGTGCAGCGGCATGATTGCCCGCGTTGCCTGATCGATGAGGCGGATGGCCAGTTCCAGCGCGACGGCGTTGGCATAGCTGCCCCACGTTTGCTGGCGGCGCCGCTGCCATGGCCAGCGTGGGCCGCGGGCGGCCGGCGGCAACGGCTCGGTGCGATTGAGCACCACGTTGATGCCCGATTGCGTCAGCAACCAGTCGGCGTGCTCGCGCGGTGAATTGTTATCCACCACCCACAACTCATACGGAATGGTGGTGAAATGCCGTATGGCGCGGATGCACACGTCGAGCAAGTCGCGCGCCTCCGGAGTGGGGACCAGCGAGACCACGATCAACCGCGGTGCCGACGACGGCTGCTCCACCTGCCGCAATACCTCCAGCCGGTAGTCGCGGTCATCCAGGCGAAGCTGCTGCATCCGGGGTGTCGCGTCAGTTGCCATGACCGCCCTCACGTTTCCCGACGGCATACACGGTATCGCACCAGTCCATGCGAAATACGCGACAGAGCAGATCGATCAGCGGGCGCTCGTGCCAGCGCGGAGCGGGCACCTTGTTGCAGCGAGCGATGAAGAAAGGATCGAGTTCCCCCAGTGCGAGCAATGCATACAGGTTCAGATAGTTCCATGGGGTGTGATGGGTGGGATTGCTCATGTGTCGCGTGGGATGTGCCGGATTGGGCACCCCGATGAGCAAGATGCCGCCGGGCGCGACGTGACGGGCCAGTGTCATCGCCGTCCGCACGCCATCCTCGAACGTCAGGTGCTCGAAAACCTGATTGGCGGCGACGATGTCATAGTGGGCGTCGCGCGGAATTTCCTCCAGCGCGGCGTAGGTAAACTCGCCGGAGGGATCGGTATCGCAGGAGTGGTAATGCGTATCGTTGATGCCGACTACCTGCTGCAGCGGCTTGCGCGCGCCGCCGCCGAAATCCAGCACCCGCCCGCCGGGATATTGCGCGGCGTAGCTGGCTTGCAGGTACGCATACGGCTGTGCCGCCACCGGCAGGTGAAGAATGCTGCCGTAGCGCTCGGCTGCTTTGCCGCATAACGCGAAAAAGCGCTCGTAGGGGATCGCGGTGGTTTTGTCATTTGCCGTCATGATGTGCGTCTTTCACGATCGTACTTGCCTGATCGGAGCACTTCCGCAAGTCATTCCCGTATGGTGACCGGCTGTTCCCACCGGGCATTCATCATCACCAGACCATAATCGGATGACAGGCGCAGGTGATCGGGTACAGACATTGAAAATGCCGCCAGGCTGGTGCCGCCCCCAACAACGCTGCCGTTTTGTTGTCGTATTTTCAGGTGAATGGTATAGATGCCGGTGAGCAACGGCATGGAGGTGATGGTACAACGGAAGCGACCGGTGCCTTCGAGGGTCATCGTGTGTTCCGTCTGCTCATTCGTCATGCCTGATACATACAACGCATCGACCGTTGAGATGCCGATACCGATGTTGGCATGATACACCGGCTGATGCGCGAGATAGGTCACCTCGATCGTCCATGGATCACCGGTCGCAAATATCAGCGTCGCATTTCCCTGTTGATCCAGAAACCGGATATTAATAATATCGACCGGTGCATCCACCAGTTTCTCCTGCAGGATGCGCACCGTCTCACCTGAGTGGGTGCGATGCTCCATGATGCGCAGGTTGGCTTCGTGATAGTAGTTGGAAATAACATCGGCCGGGTCGCCGCAGGCGACAGGCCGTCCCTGCTCCAGCAACAGCACGCGGTCACACAGGCGTTCCACCTGGCGGATGCTGTGCGAGACGAACATCACCGTGCAGCCGGAAGCGTGCAGACGCTCAATGCGATCGAAGCATTTCCGCTGGAAGGTGATATCGCCCACCGCGAGCACTTCATCCACCAGCAACACCTCAGCATTCACGTTCACTGCCAGCGCAAAACCCAGCCGTGCCAGCATGCCGCTGGAATATATGCGCACCGGGCGGTCGAACCACTCGTCCAGTTCGCAGAATTCTTCCACCTCCGGCAGCAGGGTGGTAATCTGGCGCGTGGTGAGTCCCATCACCGCGCCCAGCAGGTAGGTGTTCTCGCGCCCGGTCAATTCGTTGTGCATGCCGGCGTTTAACTCGATCATCGGAAAAATGCTGCCGCACACGCTCACCCGCCCGCGCGTGGGCGGCGATACCCCGGCCAGCACCTTCAGCAGCGTGCTCTTGCCGGCGCCGTTACGGCCGATGACACCCAGCGTCTCGCCGCGGCGCACCGAAAGGTCCAATCCTTGCAGCGCCCATGGCCCATCGTCACCTGCCGGATGGCCCAGCAGTCGGCGCATCCCATGGCGCAACGCCGGCAACAACGGCAAGCCGTAGCGCTTCCACAGCTTCTCGACGCGAATTACGATATCGTCAGTCATACGTTCCTACAACACATCAGCGAAATACTGTGATGTCCAGCGAAAGAGCGGCCAGGAGATCATCAGAATGACGGCAATGCCGGCGACCGACCACGCCAGCAATCCGAGATCGGGTGACCGTGCGTGCAGCAGTACCTGGCGATAACCCTCGATCATGCCCGTCATTGGGTTAAGTCGAAAGAGCGCCTGCCATTTCACCGGCACCTGGCTGAACGGGTAAATGATGGGCGAGACGAACAACCAGAACTGCATCAGGAAGGGTGCCGCCATCACCAGGTCGCGCTTGAACGTGCCGCACGCGGCGAAGAGCATGCCCATGCCGAACGCGAGCGCAGCGGTGAGCATGACGAGCACCGGCAGCCACAGCAGCGACCAGCTGACGGCAATGTGGTAATAGACCAGCATGCTGGCGAGAATCACTCCAGCCATCACCAGATCGAAGAGTGCAGTGAGTACGGACACCAATGGGAAAATCTCACGTGGAACGGCGATTTTTTTAATAATGCTGGCATTGGATGCCACACTGGGCGCGCTGGCGATGACGGCATTGGAGAAGAACGCCCACGGCACCAGCGCGGCGAAAGAAAAGAGCGGATAGGGTATACCGTCGCTGTTGACCGTCACCGTGCCGCGCAGGATGGTAAAGACCACCATGTAGACCAGCGGCTGTAACAGCGCCCACAGAGGTCCGAGCAGCGAGCGGCGATAGCGCGCTTTCACGTCGCGATTCCACAGCGCCCACAGCAGCGTCAGCGAATGCCGCGTGCTGGCGGCAGGCGCACCGTATATGCTGCTGTCCGGGTTGAACGAAACCATCGCGCGTGATGTCCCCTGGGTAACGCCCACGCAAGCGCGGACGAGGCATAATGGAGTCATCATACCCGACAGGGAACAAATGTTATCACAAAGCAAACGCTGGCAACGAGCAATGCCTGCTGACAGGTGGGTGCCGGGAGGTGGAAGAAGCCGTTGACCGTTCCGGGGAGGCCGTGTCGAACCGTGTGAAAACGAAGCACGCGTCGCTTGGGACGTCTGGTGGAAATGCAGGCGACGGAGAGCCAGTGCACCCACTGGCTTCCAAGGCACATGACCACCGCGCCGCTTTACAGGCGGACGCGGCTGCGGTCGCTCAGTACCAGTTGCAGGGTATGTTTGCGCAGCCCGCGGCCATGGCCGTCGACCACCGCTTCCTGTCCGATCACGCTGGCGTCCAGCCGATAGGGCAGCGCCAGCACCTCGGCGCGATCGAGCAGGATGGAATATTCCACCTCGCTGTGGTCAACGTGCGCGTTATGCCCAATGGAGGTGTAGGGTCCGATGTAGCTGTCTGCGATCACCGCGCCGGCGGCGATATGCACGGGGCCGCGCACGGTGGAGCGCACGATGCGCGCGCCGGCCTCGATCACCACCTCACCTACCACGTCGGCCTCCTCCAGTTCCCCTTGAATGTCGCGTCGCAGTTGCGATAGCACCAGCCGGTTGGCATCCAGCAGGTCTTCCGGCTTGCCGGTGTCTTTCCACCAGCCGCGCACCTGGTGCGCCACCACGCGGCACCCACGCTCCACCAACCCCTGGATAGCGTCGGTGATCTCGTATTCACCGCGCCTGGATGGGGTGAGTCCGTCGATGATTGCGTGAATTTGCGGACTGAACAGATAGATGCCCACCAGCGCCAGATTCGACGGCGGGTCTTCGGGTTTTTCCACTAGCGACACCACGTTGCCCGCGGCGTCCAGCACTGCCACGCCGAACTGGCTGGGGTTCTCGACCGGGGTCAACAGGATGATGTTTTCCGCGTCGCCTCGCCGGTATTCTTCGGTCAGGTCGGCGATGCCGCCGGAGAGGATATTGTCGCCCAGGTACATGACGAACGGCGCGTCTCCCAGGAAGGGATGCGCGGTTTTCACCGCGTGCGCCAGTCCCAACGGCTGCGGCTGCGGAATATACGTGAGGGAGATGCCCCAGCGCGCGCCATCGCCCAGCGCAGCGCGCACCTCGTCGCCGGTCTCCGGACTGATAATCACCCCGATGTCGGTGATGCCCGCTGCCAGCAGATCTTCAATGCCGTAGAACAGATTCGGTTTGTTGGCGATGGGAATGAGCTGCTTCGCACGCGTGAAGGTGAGCGGGCGCAGGCGCGTACCTTTGCCGCCGGACAGCATCAAGCCTTTAATCAAGTGCCCCCCCCTTCCGTCGCCGCCGCACGCCATGCCGCCGGCGTCACGATCTCCGCATAGCCTACCACAGCCGGCAGCGTTTGTTCAACAATCGGGGTGGCGCTGCATTCTTCGTACGCGTGCGTATGCCCATGATCGTATACATGCTTACCCTTTCATGTGTTCATCATACATGGCCAGTATATTGTCATCCGGGATATCGGCGATCAGTTCCTGACTGCCGGTCATGATGTAGCCGCCGCGGTCGCGGGTGAGGGCGCGGTAGCCGCGCACCATGGCGCGCACCTCCGCCGGTGACTCGAAAGGCAGGGTGTGCTGGGTATCCACCCCGCCGTGGAAAGCCAGCCGGTCGCCGAAATCACGCACCAGGCTCTCCAGCGACATGCCGTCCGCCCGCATCTGGATGGGGTCGAGGATATCCACGCCGTCGGCGAGAAGATCGGGAACAATGGCGCGCACGCTGCCGCAGGAATGCTGCATCACCCGGCAGCCGAAGTCGTGCGCGGCGTCGAAGTACCGTTTCAGCGGCGCGCGCAGAAACCGCTGCCACTGCGCCGGCGAGATGAACAGCCCGCGTTGGGTGCCGAAGTCATTGCCGAAGTAGGCGATATCCAGCTTGCCGTCGCACGCGGCCAGGTAGCGCCGCGTCACGGCGATCTCATACGCGACGATGCCATTGGTGATGGCATCCACGACCTCCGGTTTGGTGTGCATCCACACGAAATAATTCTCCTGCCCGATCAACCAGCCCACCTCGTGGAAGAACGGGCACCAGGGACTGCCGAAGGTGACGTATTCATCGTGATAGCGCGCGCACCGGGTACGCAAGTCGCGGTAATCGAGCGCATCTGCCGATGGCCAGCGGTGCGCGAGTACGTCATCCACCGTGGTGTCGTCGTTAAAGGGGACGATGCGCTTCAACGGATCATCATCCGCTTTGCCGGGGTGATAGCGCACGCCCCACATGGTGCGCAGATAGCCCTCCGCGTCCGGACCGCTGTCCGGTTGCTGGGAGGAAAACATCACCGCGCGCAGGTCCACTCCCAACGCCTGCATCAGCGCTTCGTCATCCGCGACGCCCAGTCGCGATATCAGGCGGTCGGTAACCTCACGATGTGCGGAGTAATTGGCCGGCGCTCGGTCGGTAGTCCGGCGCTCCAGCGCCCGCAGGACGCGCTCACGCGAAGTCATGGTCATCAAGCATTCTCCCACCGTGGCATACGTCGTATCATACCACAGATCACCGCATCAGGTGGGGGTCGGCGGTGATGCGCCGACCCAGGCTGACAGCGCCGGCGATAGCTCAATTGCCGTGAACATGCTATACTGAGCTGATTTTTGCCGGCGCTGGCCGGGCGCGAGGGTTGGACAGTGGAGTTTGTCGCCGATCAGTTGTGTTTTGCCTGTGGACCGGACAATCCCATTGGGTTGAAGCTCACCTTTCGTCAGGAAGGGGAGCGATATGCGACCACCTTCACCGCCAACCGTCTGCTGCAGGGCTATCAGGGTATCGTGCATGGCGGTCTGGTTGCCACCGTGCTCGATGAGGTGATGGCCCGCCTGGTGTGGGCGAAATACGGACCCGCGGCGACCGCCCGGCTGGAAGTGCGGTATCGCTGCCCGGCGCCGGTCGAGCAGCCCATCGCGGTGCAGGGCTGGATCACGGCTGAACGCCAGGGAGGTCGCGTGCTGGAAACCGCCGCCGCCGCGCGGCTGGCGGACGGCACGTTGTTAGCCGAGGCTACCGCACTGGTGATGCGGCTGAAACGTCCACCCGGAGGTGACGCATGCGCCACACCGTGACCGCGGTGATTCCCGCCTACAACGAAGTCGCGCGCCTTCCCGTGGTGCTTGACGTAGTGCAGGCCGCCACCCTGATCAACGAGATCGTCGTGGTCGATGATGGCTCGAGCGATGGCACCGCCGACGCCGCTCGCCGTTCCGGCGTGCGCGTGGTGCGCCTGGCACAGAACATGGGCAAGGGCAGCGCGCTGCGCCGCGGGGCCATCGACGCTGTCGGCGATATATTACTGTTCCTTGACGCCGACCTGCGCGGACTGACTCCGGCTCAGGTGGACGCGCTGGTACACCCCGTCATCACGCATCGAGCGGAGATGGCCATCGGCATATTCCGTGGAGGCCGCGCTGCCACGGATCTCGCGCAAGTCATCAGCCCCAATATCTCCGGCCAGCGCTGCCTCTTCCGTGAATTCTTCCTCGCCGCCCCACTTATCGAGGGCAGCCGCTCGGGCGTCGAAATCGCGCTGACCATCCACGCGCGCGCCTGCAAGCTGGTGATCGACATCGTCCCGCTGGACGGCGCCACCCACACGATGAAGGAAGAAAAGATGGGCCTGTGGCGCGGCGCGCTGGCGCGCGGGCGCATGTATTCCGACATCTTCTTCACTCTGGCGCGTTACCACCTGCTCAACCGTTCACCCCGTCACGACGCTGTCGGAAACGAATGATTTCCGGCTGTTTTGCCGTGAAATCGCCTGGGTATAGACGGTTGTTGGAGGTGAGAGCCCCGGGGATCCGCTGCCCAAATACGCTATCCGCCGGGATGTGTCCGGACAGCCGTACGACGACGCCGGAGCCGCCGCTCCCCCCCGCAAGCTTGTCGATGGAGGAGGTTGACGTTCCATGTTCACGTTCCGTTTGCCCAGCACCTTGCCCCGCTGCGGCGGTGCGCTCGCGCTGTTGTTGCTATTGCTGCTTCCCCACGTCACGATGGCCGTGAGCGATCGCGATGCCGTCGCCAGCCTGGAATCTACCCAGGCGGCATTTCGCCTGATTCACAACAAAGTGTCACCCGCGGTCGTCTCCATCACTTCACGCGTCGAGGAAACCTCACGCAGCAACGATCCGTTCGATCTGTTATTCGGCACACCGCGCGGCCCGCGCATCAGCAGCGCCTCCGGTTCCGGCGTGATTATCCGGTCTGAAGGCATCGTGCTGACCAACTCGCATGTGGTGGAGAATGCGACCAAGGTCACCGTCACGCTGGCCGGTACGGAAAAACCGCTGCCTGCCGAAGTGGTGCAGGCCGACCCGCGCACCGACCTTGCGGTGGTGCGCATTACCGAAAAAGGCAAATACCCGGTCGCCGTACTGGGTGATGCGAGCAAGGTGCAGGTGGGCGATTGGGCGATCGCCTTCGGCTCGCCCTTCCGGCTGGCTTCCACGATGACCCTCGGAGTGGTGAGCGCCACCGGGCGCGAGCTAAGCGGTCCGGATGACGAGTTTACCTATCGCGATTTGCTGCAGACCGATGCTTCCATCAATCCAGGCAACAGCGGCGGACCGCTGGCCAATATCAACGGCGAAGTCGTGGGCATCAATTTCATGATCTTCAGTCCCGGCAGCACTTCCGGCAGTGTCGGGATCGGCTTTGCCATTCCCATCAATGACTATACCCGGAGCATCGTCGACACGCTGGCCGCCGGCAGGACGGTGGAGCGCGGCATGCTGGGTGTTATCATTAAGAACCTGGATGATGCCATGCGCGAACAATATGGCGTGGCGGACGGCGGCGTGTTCGTGGACCACGTGGCCGCCGGTCAGGCGGCAGAGAAGGGCGGCATCAAGGATGAGGATGTCATCGTCGCGTTCAACGGGGTGAAGGTGACGGATAGCGATCAGTTCGTGAAGCTGGTCGAACGTACCAAACCGGGCACCAAAGTGCCGGTCGTGGTGATCCGCGGCAAGAGAGAACAGGCTTTGACCATTACCGTGGGTGCTGTGGGGGTGCAGGCGAAGGCCGACGTGGATGAGCGGAAGACCGGCATGTCCGTCATCACCATCACCCCCGTCCTCGCCGACCAGCTTCGCCTGCCGGATATCGCCGGCGTGCTGGTGACGCAAGTCTATCCCGGTAGCCCCGCCGCGGACGCCGGGATGAAGCGCGGCGACATCGTGTTGCGCGTGGGTGGCAATGAGGTGAAGACGAAGGAGGAGTTCTGGCGCGCACTCGCTGATTCGCTGGGTGGGTCCAAGCACGGCGTGCTGCTGCGCATTCGCCGCGGTGACCAGGCGACCACCGTCACCCTGCAACTGGACAGGATAACTCCCGGGAACTGATACGGCAAGGCCAACCCCCTGACGCCAACGTCCCCGCACGCTGCCCGCGCGGGGACGTTGGGTATCAGGTTGATGGGAAGCGGGTCGCGTTACTCCGCCAGCACGGACTGGAACGCGACGGTAGAGAGGTAGCGATCACCGCTGTCGGGGAAGAGGGTCACAATCAGTTTGCCTTCATTCTCCGGGCGCTGGGCGAGTTGCACGGC
The DNA here is from genome assembly GCA_964472305.1 of uncultured bacterium. GTDB lineage: Bacteria > Armatimonadota > Hebobacteria > CAIYQO01 > CAIYQO01 > CAYYJR01. The sequence goes on along the minus strand of CAYYJR010000003.1, from coordinate 163,518 downwards.
CGCCCAGGCCGCGGCGCCGGCAGATAGGCCCACGAACAGACCTTCCTCGCGTGCCAGTCGCAGCGTCATCGTCATCGTTTCATCCGACGGAGCCTGGATGATCTCATCCAGCAGTTCGGTGTGCAGGACTTCGGGGATGAAACCGGCGCCGATGCCCTGGATGGGATGAGGTCCGCGCCGGCCTTCCGACAGCATGGGCGACGCGGCGGGTTCCACCGCCACGATGCGCACCTCCGGCTTCAGCGGCTTCAGCGCCTGCGCCACCCCGGTGATGGTGCCGCCGGTGCCGACGCCGGCGATGAAGATGTCCACCTGGCCGTCAGTATCGCGCCAGATTTCCGGGCCGGTGGTGGCACGGTGGATGGCCGGGTTGGCCGGGTTGGCAAACTGTTGCGGAATCAAGAAGCGCGGATCGGCGGCGGCCATCTCTTCCGCGCGCTGCACCGCGCCGGACATCCCTTCAGCCGCCGGGGTCAAAATCAGTTCGGCGCCGAGAATCTTCAGCACCTGGCGACGTTCGATGCTCATGGAATCCGGCATCACCAGCGCCAGTTTGTAGCCGCGCGCCGCCGCCACCCAGGCGAGGGCGATCCCGGTGTTGCCACTGGTGGGCTCCAGCAGAATGGTGTCGGGGGTGATGCGGCCCTCGCGCTCGGCGGCTTCGATCATCGCCACGCCGATGCGATCTTTCACGCTGTTGGCCGGGTTATACATCTCCAGCTTGGCCAGCACGGTGGCGCCGGTCTGGCCCACCACACGATTCAGGCGCACCAGCGGGGTGCCCCCGATCAATTTGGTCGCGTCCTGGGCGTATTGCATGGTCGTTCCTTTCCTCGGTCGATAGCGGAAATGGGCTTCCGTCCCGTGCCGTATACGGGATGTATGCACTGCCGGCAACATACCATACATGCGGCGCCGCGTTCATCGCACAGTCATGATGGCAAGGGAAAGATCCGTTTTGGACGCCCACCCGAAAAGGGACTCTGCCGCGCGTCACGAATAGGGTTGAATAGCGCAGGAGCCCAGCATTTCCGACCGATCCGCTCGGGATAATAGACTAAGTTCAGTATACGAACGTGGGGAAGAGGTGTCAAGAGCATGAGCGCACGCTATCGCTACCTGATCCCACTGGCGTGGGCACTGTTGCTGCTGGCCGCGGTCGCCTGGGGCCAGGATGAAGATGTGAAAGAATATTTCAGCGGATTTGCGCTGTTCAGCGGCTTGATTCCGACCATCATCTGGTCCAGCGCCTACCTGCTGATTTACGCCGCCGCGCTGGTAATCACCCTGTCGTATCTCCAGCGCTTCGGCGGGTTCGATGGTGACCTGTTCCTGTGGATCGGATTGCTCTGGTTCGGCGGCATGGTCATCAACGCTTACGCCTACCGCGTTGGCCACGTCAACTGGCTGGCCGCGCTCCTCGCGCTGCCCTGTCTGTTCGGGTGGAGCCTGCTTGTCAGCACGCGCGCCTTCGCCGAACTCACCGTGCGGGAAGCGATCAAAGTTTCGCTGGTGCTCGCGCTGGTCTGCGCGCCATATTTCGGTACGACGTGGCACATGGGTAAAACCATTATGCCCGGGATTGAACTCGACCATCCGCGCACGCAAGCGCCGGCCTCCCTGGCGGTAACGGCTCATGCGTTCTCTTCGCCGCCGCTATGTGAATGGGTGCGAGAGGACGAATACCAGATACCGCCGGAGCAAGAACCGACCGGAAAAATCTGACAGGGGTATGATCGACAGGACATGACGGCGTATGACAGCTTTGTAATGTCCATTCCACGCGTTGGAGGAAAGCATGACCACGTTTTACCGCCCCGCGGATGGGGTCGCCGCGGATTGTATCCCATTTTTCTGGCAAGGCGCATACCACCTGTTTTATTTGAAAGATTATCGCGACGAGGTCGGTCATGGGCTGGGCACGCCGTGGTTCCACCTGGTCACGCGCGATTTCGTGCACTTCGAGGATTGGGGGGAGGCGCTGCCGCGCGGGGCGACTGAGGCGCAGGACCTGTGGATATTCACCGGATCGGTGATAGAGCGGGACGGCATCTTTCACATCTTCTACACTGGTCACAACCGCCACGTGCAGATGCCGGGCCGGCCGGTGGAGGGGGTGATGCACGCCGTCAGCACGGACTTGCGCACGTGGACGAAGGACGAGGATTTCGCCTTGTTCGCGCCGCCGGACTACGAGCCGAATGATTGGCGTGATCCCTTCATCTTCCTGCATGAGGAGACGGGTGAATACCGGATGCTGCTTGCCGCGCGCAAAACGAACGGTCCCCGCCGCAACCGCGGCTGCACCGCGCTGGCGGTCAGTCGCGATCTGCGGCAGTGGGACGTGCGCCCGCCGTTCTGGGCGCCGGACGAATATTTTACCCACGAGTGTCCCGACTTGTTCCGCATCGGCGATTGGTGGTATCTGGTCTATTCCACCTTCTCCGAGCGCTGCGTCACCCATTACCGCATGAGCCGCAGCCTGGATGGGCCATGGCTGGCTCCCGCCCACGATTCTTTTGACGGGCGTGCTTACTATGCGGCGAAAACCGCTGGCGACGGTGAGCGGCGCTACCTCTTCGGCTGGCTGCCTACTCGCGACGGTGAGAAGGACGACGGCGGCTGGCAATGGGGCGGCTCAGTGGTGGTGCACGAGGTTATGCAACAGCCGGACGGCACGCTACGCGTGCGCGTGCCCGACACCGTGCCGGCGCTGTTCCGCAAGTCGATCGCCCCCGCGCCGCAACCGGTGCTGGGCACGTGGAAGTCGGTGGACAACATCTTTACCGCGCCGGCGGTGGGACGCTACTCCGCCCTCAGGTGGGGGTTGTTGCCTGACGAATGTCTGGTGAAGGCGCAGGTTACCTGCCAGCCCGGCACGGTAAGCGCCGGCCTGCTGTTGCGCGCGGACGAGACGCTGGACAGCTACTACCAGGTGCGGCTGGATCCGGCGAACGCGCGGCTGGTCATCGACCGCTGGCCGCGCCCGGGCGACCAACCCTTCATGCTGGAATGCCCGCTGGCCATCACCCCCGGCGTGCCAGTATCCCTGCGTCTGTTGGTCGACGGCACCAACCTGGTCGTGTATGCCAATGATCGCGTGGCGCTGTCCTGCCGCATGTATGACCTCCACGGCGCCTATGCGGGCTTGTTCGTCACCGAAGGTGAAGCGATCTTCGCCAGGGTCTCGGTGAAGGTGAAAGGGTAACGGTTACTCCGTCCCCACCCAGCCACCGCATTGCGGCCAGCTGGGCACACACCGCGTCGAGTGCCGACACGATTCCCCTGGAAGGTTCGGAACAGTCGGGATGCCGGTGCGGAGGCCGCATGACGGTGACTACCTTCGCATCGCCTCGTTGATGGCGGCGCAGAGGCGGGCGAATTGGTCCAGGGTGGTGGCGGGGAAGTCGGCGGGGTGTTTGCGCGCCAGGTCGCGCAGGATGCCGCGCGCCACGCGTTCGCGCTGGCAGGGGGCCAGGCCGCGTGCCGCCAGCGCGGCATTCACCCGTGCCAGCAGCGACAGGCCGGCGTGCCCGTCCAGTGTCATCAACTGCCCTTCCAACTCGCGGTGATAGGTAAGATTCACTTGCGCCAGGTAATAGTCGAGTGGCAGCAGGTCTTCCAGCGTGCTGCCCGGCGGCAGGCCGCAGGTCGTATCCAACCGCACCACGCGTCCCTCGTCGTGCTGCCACTGTTGCACCAGATGCACGTCGTCGCCCTCTCCCTCCAGAAAGGCGGCGTTCAACAGCATCACGCTGTGTGCGGGACGATCATGCAGCAGGCTGCCCACGTAAGTTACCTGGTGCGCCCCGCCAGCGGGAGTGACGACGATGCCACTGTCCAGTCCTGTTTTACCGGCGTCCTCCAGCAGTGCTGACATGCCGGCGAGCAGCCAGTAATCCGTCACGCTCTCCACGACCAGCGTCTGATTGCCGCTGAGCAGCGACTGGCTCCACGCCAGTCCCAGCGCGGCCTGCAGCGTGAAGCGCGCGTCGCGGCCCGCGCTGGCCCAGTCCGTGTGCAGGCGGGTGCCGCCTTCCGTGCCGTGATCCTCGGCGATCAGCACCTGCTCCAGGTGGGTAAAGTCGATCATGAAAGGCTGGTGGGTGGTATAGATGAGCTGGTTCCGCTGGGCGTAGGCGCGGATGCGTGCCAGAATGTCGCGTTGCGCGGCGGCATGCAGGTGCAGTCCCGGCTCATCGAGCAGCAGGACGGCGTTCTCGAAGCGGCCTTGCGATTCATACATCAGGTTCATGTCAAAAGAGAAAAACCACTGAAATCCGCGCGAGCGCTCCTCCAATGAGACCAGCACATTCGTATCGAGATCTTTGACGAAGATCACGAAATGCTGCCCGTCCGCCTGGAACATTACCTCGTAACGCTTCTGCGACCAGCGGTGGGCGATCTCCGCGGTGAGGGTTTTGCTGGCATCGCTCATGTCCAGCATGCGCTGTTCGCGATCAAGAAGGGCGCCTTTGCGCACCTCGTCTTCCAGTTGCAGTCCGGCCATCTCCATGATCAGCAACACGGTGCGGTCGTCGTCGGTCAGGCGGCCGGCCTGCTGGCGTTCATACAGCTTATCCAGATGGGCGGCGCCGGTGAACACCCGATAATCATCCATGTAGACGAACGTAGGCATCCAGCGATGCACCAGTTCCACTGCCTGGCGCGCGGGGGGTTTGGTAATCAATTCGGTCACCACGCCGTCGATGGTATCCTTCATCGCCGTGCCCAGCCGGCCCCAACGGCGCTGGTCCTCGCGCAAATCGGGCAGCGTCGGCAGTTCCGCGTCGTGCTGCACCACAAACTGGTGCTCGTCCGGCGCCGGTTCGTGACGGGTCAGGGTCTCCAGCACGCTGCGATACCCGGCCTTCATATATTCCATCGCCATGCGGGGCGTATTGTCGAAATGCTTGCGGATGACGTTGAAGATCCAGCGCTGGTTATAGTGCCCTTCGGGATTTCGCGGCAGGAACTGGAAGCTGTAGTCGCCGCGATAGTTGCGGGTAATCTCCACGCCGGTCAGTCCCGCCAGGCAGTCATCGATCGCTGCCAGCGCCTGCTGTTCCGCGAACATGAAGACAAAGCGTACCGAGGTGACCGGACTGTCGTCGGTCATGGCGCGACGATAGCCGCGCGGCCATTCGCGCAAGGGATCGTAGCCGACGTCGGAAAAGGGGTTGAATTTCCACAGCGCCCGCATCAGCGAGGTTTTACCGGATTCGTTCTTGCCGACGATCACGGTCACTTCGCTGAGGTTCACCCAACCCGAATCCACCACCGAACGATAATTTTGCACGCGAAAGGCAGTCATTTTCATAGCAGCAAACCCTCCGGCAATACGGCGATCGGATTGCCTTATACTGTACCACATAACCGCGGGATAGTCGCCCCCCCTGCGCCCCGTCGATTTTGCCGCCGGGAGACGGCCATCGCGTTGAGTAGACGCCGCCGTTGATACCCGCGGTGCTTTGCGGTACGCTGAATAGGTGATATCGCCTTCTCACTTGTCGTGACAGCACGCAACAAGTACCAGAAAATGAGTCCCCTTCCGCTTGCGCCCCGAAGCCAGACTGTTGCCGATCGATGATATGCTTACACCCGTTAAGCCTCGCCCATTGACGCAGCCGCCGCTTCCCCGCATAATTGTGCGGGAGTTGTGCCTGTGGAACTGATCTTAACCGGTAATCAAGCAATCGCGCGCGCGTCGCGCGATGCGGCAATAGCGCTGGGGGTGGGATACCCCGGCACACCGAGCACGGAAGTGCTCGAATCGCTCGCCACGCTGGAGGGCGGCGTTGCCCAATGGGCGCCGAATGAAAAGGTGGCGCTGGAGGTGGGACTGGGCGTGGCCATCGGCGGCCGGCGTGCGTTGGTCACCATGAAGCACGTGGGGCTGAACGTCGCCGCCGATCCGCTGTTCACCGCGTCGTATACCGGCATGGCAGCCGGGCTGGTGGTGCTGGTGGCCGACGACCCCGGCATGCACAGCTCGCAAAACGAGCAGGACAGCCGCCACTACGCCCGCGCGGCGAAAGTGCCGATGCTGGAACCCGCCGACTCGCAGGAAGCCTACGACTTCACCCGGCTGGCCTTCGCGCTCTCCGAAGAGTTCGATACTCCGGTGTTGCTGCGCACCACCACGCGCCTTTCGCACGGCAAGAGCGTGGTCTGCGTCGGCGAAGCGGAGACCGCGGTTCCTGCCGCCGTCGCCCCCGACGATCCGGCGAAGTACGTCATGGTACCCGCCGCCGCTCGCCACCGCCACGTGATCGTGGAGGAGCGCACGGCGCGCCTGCGCGCGTGGGCCGAGGGGGCTGAGATTACCCGCGCCGAATACCGCGACCGCGCGGTCGGCATCGTCACCAGCGGCATCAGTTATCAATATGTGCGCGAGGTGGCGCCCACTGCCAGCGTGCTGAAGCTGGGCATGGTGCATCCGCTGCCGTTGGAGGCCATTCGCGCCTTCGCCGCGCAGGTGCAGACCCTCTTCGTGGTAGAAGAGCTCGACCCGTTCATCGAGGAACAGTTGCGCGCCGCCGGTATCGCCGTCATCGGCAAGGAGCGCTTCCCCCTGTGCGGCGAGTTCAATCCCGCCATCATCGGCGCCGGACTGGGAGGCACCACGACCGAGGTGCTCCCGAGCACCGACCTGGCTCCTCGACCCCCCGCCATGTGTCCGAGCTGTCCGCACCGCGGTGTCTTCCTCCTGCTGAAACGGCTGCGATTGACCGTCAGCGGCGACATCGGCTGCTACACGCTGGGCGTGGCCCCGCCGCTGCGGGCCATGGATACCTGCATCTGCATGGGCGCCAGCGTCGGCGTGGCGCACGGGCTGGAGAAGGCGGGCGTGGACCCGGCCACGGTGGTGGGGGTCATCGGCGACTCCACTTTCCTGCACTCGGGCATCACCGGCGTGCTGGACATGGTCTACAACGGCTCGCGCGGCACTATTCTCATCCTCGACAACAGCACCACCGCCATGACGGGCCGCCAGGAGCACGCCGCCACCGGCAAGACGCTGGCCGGCAATCCCGCGCCGCAGGTGGATCTGGAAGCGCTGATACGCGCGCTGGGCGTGCAGGACGTCGCGGTGGTCGATCCGTATGATCTGACTGCGCTGGACAAACAGTTACGCCGGTCGCTAGCCTTCCCCGGACCGTCGGTGCTCATCACCCGCCGCCCGTGCATGCTCATCCCGCATGAAGTGCGCCCCAAGGTGGAACTGGAAGACGACGCGTGCAAATACTGCGGCGCCTGCCTGCAACTCGGTTGCCCGGCCATCGGCAAGGTGGAAGTGATGATCGACGGCAAGGCGCGCCATCGCCCGCAGATCGACCCGCTGCTGTGCAACGGTTGTGCCGTGTGCGCGGCGGTATGCCGCTTCGACGCGCTGGCCCCGAAAGGGAAGCGGGAAGGCGCGGCGCTGGTCGAGGGATGATGCTGTAAGGGAGCCAGAGCGATATCATTCGTTCCAGTGTCTGACGAAATGGAGCATGACATGACCAGACCGATTACGGTAGCGATTCTGGGCGCCGGTGGGCGCGGCACGGGATTCGCGCAACTGATCAATACCTCCGGGTATGCCGGCCTGGGCCAGGTGGTAGGGGTGGCGGAACCGCGCGAGGCCTATCGCAATGCGATTGCGCAGAGCTGCGCGCTGGCGGACAATATGGTCTTCCATACCTGGCAGGAATTCGTCGCACAGCCAAAGCTGTGTGACGCGGTGGTGATCAGCACTATGGACCGCGACCATGTCGGGCCAGCACTGGCCTGCTTTGAGAAAGGCTACCATGTGCTGCTGGAGAAGCCGATGGCCACCTCGCTGGCGGATTGCCAGGCCATCGAGGCGGCGCAGCGGAAAGCCGGCACCATGGCGATTGTGTGCCACTCGCTGCGCTATCAGAAAGGCTTTCACAAGGTGAAAGAGCTGCTGGATGCCGGACGCGTCGGGCGCATCATGTCCGTCGATCAACTCGAGCGCGTCAGTTACTGGCACCAGGCGCACAGTTTCGTGCGCGGTAATTGGGCGAATGAGGATCGCTCGACATCCATGTTGATGTCGAAGAGTTGTCATGATATCGACTACCTCTCCTATCTCATCGGCGTCCCCTGTCTGCGCACCGCTTCCTCCGGGGCGTTGAGCTTCTTTACCGCCGCCAACGCGCCCGCAGGCAGCACGGCGCGCTGCACCGAGGGTTGCGCGGTGGAACGCGACTGCCCGTATTCGGCGATTAAGGCCTATGTCGAGAGCGACCATCTGGATGCGTGGCCGGCCAATATGGTCAGCCCTGTCCACACGCGCGAGGCGCACCGGGAGGCGATCGCGAGCGGACCGTATGGGCGCTGCGTCTATCGCTGTGACAACGACGTGGTGGATCATCAGGTGGTGCTGCTGGAATATGCCAACGACATTACCGCCACCTTTACCATGACCGCCTTCACCCAGGGCGGCGGGCGGTGGTTGCGCGTGCACGGCACCGAAGGCGAGTTGTCGTTCGACGAAGCGCAGATCACGGTGCGCACCTTCGCCGACGGCAACATGGAGACCATCGCGTTAGGGCATGAGAGCGGCGGGCACGGCGGCGGCGACTGGCGAGTCGTGAATAGCTGGCTGCGTGCCATCCGCGAAAACGATCCCTCATTCATTCTCACCAACGTGCAGGAGTCGCTGCGCACTCACACCATCGTCTTTGCCGCCGAACAATCGCGCCGCGAACAGCGCATGGTGGAGATCGCGGAACTGTCGGGGGTGAAGGGGTCGCCCTCCCATCAGTGAACTGGTGAGGGAGAGAAGGCGTACAATTGCACTCCCGGAGTGTATGCGCTCTTGCCTGTGAAGGGGATTTGTCGTGGGCAAGTTATGCTCGATTCGCCCATTGAAGGATTTTGCTTGCCGGGCGCAAATACATAAGGAATCAGTCGGAACATGGCATCAACTACGAACATTTTAATCGTCGGCGTCGGTGGGCAGGGTATCGTGCTTGCCGGGGATGTGATCGGTCAGGCGGCACAATTGGCCGGGCTGGACGTAAAGGCGTCGGAGGTGCACGGCATGTCGCAGCGCGGCGGCAGCGTGGTCTCCGAGGTGCGCTTCGGCGAGAAGATTTACTCGCCGCTCATCCCGCCGCCAGGGGCGGATTTTCTGTTGGCATTCGAACTGCTGGAGGGTTTGCGCGGGCTCGAACGCTTGCGGCCCGGCGGCCTGGTGATTGCGAATCGCCAACGGGTCGTCCCGTCGTCGGTCACGTATGGCGGTGCCGTCTACCCGACTGATGCCGATGGACAGATTCGGCAGGGGTGCCCCGAGGCGCTGTTTGTCGATGCGCTGGCCATCGCCACCGAGGTCGGCAATCCGCGTGCGCTGAACAGTGTGCTGATCGGCGCGCTGGCTGCCCGGTGCTCGCTGGAAATGGCGTGCTGGGAAGAGGCATTGCGCCGCACGGTGAAACCGCGTTTCATTGACATCAATCTCATGGCCTTCCAGCGCGGCAGGGCGCTGGTGCCGGCCGGCACGAGGAGCTAGGCAATCATGGCGACATCATCGCTCTCTACCACAATTTACAATCCGTTGTACGAGTGCATGCCGCGCGCGGAGTTGCAGGCGCTGCAACTCCGCCGGCTGAAGGATGTCATCTCGCGTACCTTCAACCACGTTCCCGCCTATCGGGAGAAGTGCAAAGCGCGCGGCGTGACGCCACTCGACCTGCAGTCACTAGCTGACCTCCGCCACTTCCCCTTCACGATCAAGTCGGACTTCCGCGACAACTATCCTTATGGCATGTTCGCGGTGCCGATGGAGGAAGTGGTGCGTGTGCACGCCTCCAGCGGTACCACCGGCAAGGCCACCGTAGTTGGTTACACCGCTAACGACATCGGCGTCTGGTCGGAAGTGATGGCGCGCAGCCTGGGGTGCGCGGGCATCACGCGCAAGGACGTGGTGCAGGTGTGCTACGGTTACGGCTTGTTCACCGGCGGCCTGGGCGTGCATTATGGCGCGGAGAAGATGGGCGCCACGGTCATCCCCATTTCCGGCGGCAATACCAAACGCCAGGTGACGGTGATGGAGGACTTCGGCAGCACCGCGCTCGCTTCCACCCCCAGTTATGCGCTGCACATGGCCGAGGTGGCGGAAGAGATGGGCGTGCTGGACCGGCTGAAGCTGCGCGTGGGCGTTTTCGGCGCCGAGCCGTGGTCGGAAGGCATGCGCACCGACCTGGAACGCAGCCTGCGCGTAACGGCACTCGATATCTATGGCATGTCGGAGTTGATCGGCCCCGGCGTCTCCAACGAATGCGAGTGCCAGTGCGGCCTGCACGTATTCGAAGATCACTTCTATCCGGAGATCATCGATCCGGACACCGAGGAAGTGTTGCCGCCGGGCAGCCGCGGTGAACTGGTGATGACCACCATGACGAAAGAGGCGCTGCCGGTGATTCGATATCGCACGCGCGATATCACCTCACTGCAGATCGAGCCGTGCGCCTGTGGTCGCACCATGGTGCGCATGGACCGGGTGACGGGTCGTTCCGACGACATGCTCATCATCCGCGGCGTGAACGTCTTCCCCTCGCAGATCGAGGATGTGCTGACCCAGATTGAAGGCACTGCCCCGCATTACCAGCTTCACGTCCGCCGCGAAGGCGCCCTCGACGAATTGGAGTTGTGGGTCGAGGTGACGGAAGCTGTGCTGAAGGATGAGATTCGCTCGCTGGAGTCGCTCTCGCGCAAAATCACCGCCGAAATCCATAGCCTGCTCGGTCTCACCTGCCGCGTCAAACTGGTCGAACCAAAAACGATCGAACGCAGTGAAGGCAAGGCGAAACGGGTGATCGACCACCGGGCGAAGTAGCGTATTTGGCGCCGGAATACCGCGGTGGCCCGCTTGCGACAGCGTGAGCGGGCCATTGTTCTCATGGAAAAGCGCCAGGATCTCCTATGTCAGATGCTTACGATGCCAGCCTGTCCGCCGCGGTGCGCAAGCGGCACGGAGTGTTTTACACGCCGGAGCCGGTAGTGCGTTATCTGCTGCGCGCCACCGCGCCGCGGGGGTCGGTGGCGGACCTGTCGTGCGGCGATGGGGCATTCCTGGCGGAAGCGGCGCGCGCCGGACACCCGGTGATGGGCATCGACCGCGACCCGGTCGCACTCGCCCGCGCCGCGTCTCGCCTGCACGCGATTGTCAATCTCCCTCGCCCCATAGGGGGGGAGGGAACAGGAGGTCAGGGATCGACATTGCGTCCAGCTTCGGAAGACGGGGGCCGGGAAACAGACTTCTTTCTCCATTGCGGCGACGGTCTGCTGCCGCGACTACCGCACATGCCCGACGTTGTGTTGGGCAATCCACCGTATCTGGAGGCAAAGAAGACCGATGCCGCATTGAAAGCACATTGCCGGCGGTTGTTTCCCGGCATAGCGCGCGGCGGATTCGATGTATTCGTGTGCTTCCTGCAGGCGGGACTGGACGTGCTGCCGCCCGGCGGACGACTGGGTTACATTGTGCCGAATAAATTCCTTGTCGCCGAGTATGCGCGCCCCCTGCGCGAGGCACTGCTGGCGCATGCCACCATCGACGAGTTGATCGACGTCTCCGATCTGCCCACCTTCCGCGATGCCGCCGTGTATCCGGTGATGCTGGTGCTGACGAAAACGCCGCCTTCCGCCGACCACCGCGTGCGTGTCGGGCAGGTGACCGACCTGGCGCAACTGGACACCGGCAATTTCGCGCGCGGCACGATGGCGCAGGCGCGCTGGTGGCAGACATCGCACCGGGTATTCTGGCTGCCACCGTCCGTGCCCACCGCCGCCGGGCTGGTTGACCGGCTGATGACCGATGCAGACGCGACGCCGTTATCCAACTTGCTGACGCTGCGCTGGACGGTTTCCTTTCATCGTGCGGGGCTGCGCGATCGCTTCATTTTTCCGGAGCCGACCGGACGCTGCCCGCAACGGTTGCTGGGTGGGAAGAAGTTTCAGGGGAACGCCGATGTGCGCCGGTATCGCACCGCGTGGAGCGGTTGGTGGATCGACTATGACACGGAACGCGCGAAGGCGGAAGGCAACCCATTGCCGCCGTTGCGCCTGTTCGTCGGGCCCAAGCTACTGGTTGCGCAGAACGCCCGCCGCATCATCGCGACCCTGGATACCGAGGATTTTGTCTGCAAGGATACCTTCATCGTCGGTGAGGCGACCATCACCGCGCCGCCACTCGCTTACTTGCTCGGTCTCCTCAACAGCACGCTGTTAAGCTATCTGTATGGCGTGCTCTTCAAGGCAACCCACGTGAACGGCGCTTATCTGCATTATCTCGCCTGTTATCTCGGCGATCTGCCCATCCGCCTGGCCGACGACCCCGCGCCCATCACCGCGCTGGCGCAACGCCTGCTCGATCCCGCGCTGTCCGACGACGACCGTCGCGCGCTTGATTGCCAACTGGACGCGCTGGTCTACGACCTTTACGCGCTGTCCCCCGCTGAACGCGCACTGGTCACGGCCGCAGTGCCGTACACATGGGGCGAGGTAGGCAAACCGGGCAGACGCCGGAAGTCGCGCTGACAAATAAGCCGCGCCCCCTGTCACTGATGTGACAGGGGGCGCGGCGCGATCATCTCATGCGCGGGTAGTCTCATTGTTTCCTGCCGCGCATCCATTGACGTGATTAGAAAATGATCTGATACTGCGCGGCGATGTTGCCATCTAAATCGGGGTTGGCGTCATCGCTGGTGCTCTGGAATTCCACCGACACTTTGCTGGTCGGATTCAGGTAGTAGCCGCCACCGACGGTGATGCGGGAGTAGTCTTTATCCGCGTCTTTCGTGTTGGCGAAGTCATAGCGCGCATACGGCTCGATGACCCAACTGGCGGGCTTGTAAGCCGCGGTCAGATAAGCGCCGGACTCTTCCACAGCGCCAGACTTACCGGTGATGTATTCGGAGAGAATGGTGAAGTCGCCTTGCTTGGTCAGCAAGTCGACGCCATACCGATCGAACGTTGCATCAGCCGCATCTTTGCCGACGATGGCCGAGACGCCGATTTCGCTGCCGGGGATGGAATAGCCAACGCGGGCGACAGCGTTTTTCACATTATTCGTATCGGCGGAGACGGTGTAGTCTTCACCGTTGACGATGCCGACGGAGGCATTCAAGCCTTTGCCGGGCAGATAATAGCCAAACAGGCCACGATCGAGTCCCTTCTTGCCGATCAGGTCGGCAGAGATCTTCGAGCGTTCCATAGTGATCAACCGGCACGAGGTGATGGGATTCTCGTAGCCGAACGGGATCGGGCTCAACCCGAGGCGTACGTAGTACGGCTTGGCCTGGTATTCGGCAAAAGCATGCTGGAATTCGGGGCTGGTGCCCGGAATGGAAGAGATGAAGAACTGCAGGAAGACATGCTCTTCATCGGTGGCGCGCACCAACAGCGAAGGGCGGGTATCCAGCAGCGTCGAAGGGGCTTTGGTATCGACGACAGCCGGCGCGACGACGACATTCTCGCCAAGCTGGTCGTTGAACCGTGCCTGAACATAACCGCCGAGTGACCATTTCATGGGTGCGGCGTATGATGGGAGGCTGGCGACAATAAAGAGCGCCAGCAGGCTGACCAGGAGGGTTAGCCGAAAGAACGGTGCTGTGATCATAGGTCAACTCCTTCTGTAGTGAATATTAAATCACTGGCGTGATTAATTAAATATGTTAACACGCTCTCCCCAGGCTGGCAAGCGTTTCATTAAAATTGCAGAAAATACGCTTAGATACGCAGAATTGCGTCCGGCTTGATCCGCATGGCGGTATCGGCTGCGCGGGGCAAGTCCTCTTTACGATCACTCGGGCAGCGATTACAATGAACCGTAACGCCGGCATGCCCGGCCGCGAAGGAGTGATGCATGAGCGAAACGACCGAAGAGGGCATTTGCTGGTATACGCCCAACGATGCGCCGTTCGCGCTGGCGGGGTTTGCCTGGTTTGCGCGCGAGCGCATCTACCGGCGGTTGCCACGGGCGCCGCGTCATCCGCTGCCGCCGGCAGTGGATGACCTGGCCAACAACACCGCCGGCGGGCAGATTCGCGTGCAGACCGATTCCACCGTGCTGAAGGTGCGGGTGAAGCTGGCCGGGGCAGCCGGAATGGATCATATGCCGGCCACCGGGCAATGCGGCTTCGATCTGTATGTCGGACCGCCGACGCAGCAACGCTATTTGAGCACCACGCGCCTGAATCCGCGTGAAGATCAATATGAGTGCCAGTTGCTGTCGGCGCCTGACCGCGCGCTGCGCAACCTGACGCTGAATTTCCCGCTGTACCAGGGCGTGCAGGAAGTGCTGGTGGGGCTGGATGCGGACGCGAAACTGCTGCCTCCGCCGCCTTATGCCGACCTGCGGCCGATCATCATCTACGGCACCTCCATTACCCAGGGGGGATGCGCGTCGCGGCCCGGCATGGCGTATACCAATATTATCAGCCGCCGCATGAACCGCGAAATCATCAATCTGGGCTTTTCCGGCAACGGGCGCGGTGAGCCGGAATTGGCGGAAGTGATCGCGGACATCCCCAATCCCGCGCTGCTGGTGATGGATTACGAAGCCAACTGTGCCGGCGTGCAGCACATTCAGGATACGTTGCCGCCATTCATCCGCATCTTCCGTGCTGCCCACCCCGACGTGCCCATCCTGGTCATTTCGCGCATTCCGGGCAGCGGCATCGTGCTGTACGACAGCAGTCGCCATGCGCTGGCTGCGTGCCGCGATGCCCAGCGTGACATCGTGGACGCGCTCAGCACCGAGGGCTTGCCCGGCTTGCACTTCCGCGACGGCGGCAACCTGCTGGGCGACGACTACGACGAATGCACGGTAGACGGCTGCCACCCCACCGACCTCGGCTTCCTGCGCATGGCCGACGGCATTCAGCCGATGCTGGAGGCGTTGCTGTCTCCCGCGACGGTGGGGTAACGTGGACAATTCATCGATCTTTTGCCTTTCCCCGTGACAGCAGGCGTAAAGTCGATACGAGGTGCTTTTCGCCGATAAGAGCGAACGGGAGGATCAGGCGTTCGTCGGGAGGAGGGGTATGCGTAAAGATGTGTATGCGGGCGCGTTGATTGCGCTCATCGTGCTGGGCCTGTTGCTGGTGGGGGCGCTGGTGATGAAGCTGGCGGCGCTGGTGCTGCTGGTGCTCATCGCGCTGGTGGTCACGAACGGCATTGCCCCGCTGGTGGAGCGGCTGGAACAGGTGAAGATTCGCGGGTGGGCGTTGCCGCGCCCACTCGCGACGGTGCTGATTATCGTGGTGGCGGTGCTGGTGCTGCTCGGTATCGTGGCGCTCTTCGCCGTGGTTGTCATCAAAGAAACCGCCACCTTTTCCGCCAATGTCTGGCCGACATTGCAGTCACGCCTGACGTTCTGGCTCGGTCAGATGGCCGCGCGTTACCCCATCGTGCCCGACCCGGCGGTGATCTTTGCCCGCCTCAGTGCGCAATCAGGCCAGATTGCCGGGTATGTGATCTCCACCACGCGGGCGGTGTTCGGCTTTATCGGCGGTCTCTTTTCACTGATGTTCGTCTTGATCCTCACCGTGTTCTTTACCAGTTTCAAGGATGGTATCACCTACACGCTGCTGCAGTTCGTGCCCCCGCGATACCATGACCGCGTGCAGCATATCGCCCACCTGGCGGCGGAAAAGATGGGTGGATGGCTGCGGGGGCAGGTAACACTGGCACTGATTATCACGCTGTCCACTGTGGTTGGCATGTCCGTGCTGCAGGTACGCTACGCGGCCATGATCGGCATCATTGCCGGTATCGGCGAGTTAATCCCGATGGTCGGGCCGTACCTGGCCTTTGTCCCGGCCATCATCATCGTGCTCGCGACCGGCGCGCAACTCTGGCAACTGATTCTGGTGGTGCTATTCTTCATTGCGCTGTCGCAGGTGGAAAATTTCATTTTAGCGCCGAAGGTGATGGAG
This sequence comes from uncultured bacterium, assembly GCA_964472305.1. Taxonomy (GTDB): domain Bacteria; phylum Armatimonadota; class Hebobacteria; order CAIYQO01; family CAIYQO01; genus CAYYJR01. The sequence goes on along the minus strand of CAYYJR010000003.1, from coordinate 147,562 downwards.
CGCCATGTAGAACTGTCACCGGTCACCACCATCCTCGCCTTGCTGGTGGGTGGCTCGCTGCTGGGCATCGTCGGCGCGCTGCTGGCCATCCCGCTGGCGGCCGCCGGCCGGGTGATCTTGCTGGAAGCGGTTTTTCCCGCCATCCAGGGGAAAACACGCCGTGAGATCGAGGATGGCCGTCCCGGAGCCCATCAGGAAATGACGGAACAACCGGCGGAACCGTAACGGCCGCATTTCGGCCCCCATCTACGGAACTCCGGCCATGCGTTGCGCCGTGAATGGGGGCCGAATACTGCCTTACGCATGCGGCTGATTCGTGGGCTCTGAGATCTCTTCGAACACTTCGGCGATCTCTTCCGGCTCATCAAGTTCCAGCGCGATGTCCGCGGTGGCGATGATGCCTTTCACCGAACCGGTGTCGTCTACCACCGGAATGCGGCGCACCTGCCCTTCCTCCATCTTCTCCAGCACTTCATCCACCGAGGAATTCGGCATCACGGTCCAGAGCTGTCCCGTTGTCATCGCCTGCTGTACTGATGCATCGCATCCCAGTCCGTTGGCGACGCCGCGGCAGACGATATCGCGATCGGAAAGAACGCCGATCAGCCGGTTCGAATCCATGTTGTCCACCACCGGCAGCAGGCCGAAACTGTTCTCCGCCATCAGGCGGGCGGCGAATCTCAAGTTGTCGCTCGGGAGACAGCAGATGGGGTTTTCCGTCATAATTTCACGAGCTTGCATGGAGCAATCCTCCTTGCCGTTTGGAATGCCTGCATTGTTGCGCGATCTCCGGCATCTGTGCGGCGGAGTTTTGCGACAACATACTGACGCCCGGTGCACATTTTCCGACGCCGCAGGCATTGCACGGCGCGGACGGAGTTTCGCCCTCCCGGATACACGTAAACGCGCGGGAGAGCGCTACGCTCTCCCGCGCGTTTACGTGTTGTAATGACCTGGTTCAGCGCTGGTTGCCGGCGGCATCCTGCTCCACGTCGCGTTCCTGACCGGGCAAGCAGACCACGATGTGGCGGTACGGCTCTTCACCGACGCTCACGTTGGCTACGCCTTCGATCTGCGCCAGCGCCATGTGCACGGTACGGCGGTCGCGGGCGTTCATCGGCTCCAGCGGCAGCGACTCGCCGGATTCCAGCACCTGCTTCGCGGCATTGCGGGCAATTTCTTCCAGCCGCGCGTTGTGGCGCGCGCGATACCCCTCGGCGTCGATGACCACATGTTTGCCGAAGCTGTGGATTTTATTCTGCATGATGGTGCGTACGATCAATTCCAAGGCGTTCAGTGTCTGCCCACCTTTGCCGATCAGCAAGGCCATCGGTTGATCGCTGACCATGGTGAGCAACACCTGCTCGTCTGTTTCTTCCACCTCCACCGTGGCGGGAAACGGCATTTTCTCCAGGATCTCCAGCAGCACGTGCCGGGCGATCTGCGCATCTTCGGAGAGTGGGTTCGGGGTGATCTCGCTCATGATGATTTCCCTTTCTTGCGCCGGCGGGACACCGTGTCGTCCGCGGGCGGCGCCGGCGTTTCGACCGCGGGCACCAGGGCGCCGGCAGCCGCATCTTCCAGCTTGAATTGCCGCATCATATAATACTGGTGCACCGCACTCAGCACGTTCAGGAAGAACCAGTACAACAGGAAGGCGGAGGCGATGGTCTGCAGCACGAAGACCAGGATCAGCGGCATCATGTAGGTCATCTGGTTCTGAATTGCCTGTTGCTGCGGGTCGGCGGTAGGCATGGTGGTCAGCTTCTGCGTCACGATCATGCTCGCGGCATACAGGATGAGCAGAATCAGGTCGGGTAGCGCCAGGTTCTTGATCCACAGGAAGCCGGTTTGCGAGAAGCCGTAGGCATACACCTGCACCGCCTGATAGACGGCGATGAAGACCGGCAATTGGATGAGCAATGGCAGGCAGCCCCCCACCGGGTTCACCTTATGCTCCTTCATGATGCGCATCTGCTCTTCCGCTTGCTTGGCCTTGTCGTCCTTATACTTCTCCTGTAGTTCTTTCAACAGCGGTTGCACGCGCTGCATGTCGCGCATACCCCGGTACTGCCACGCGGTAAACGGCATGGTGATCAGCTTGACCAGCAGTGAGATGAAGAAGAGCGCTAGCACCACGCCGTAGGCTGGTGAGAGACGGTTGAAAGTGGAGACGATCCCATCGACAATGCGATAGTAAGCAGTATCAAGCCCCCCCTCTTTTCGGTAGATCACGTCGAGGCGCTTGATGGCGATCAACGGGTTCTCCGCGAGCCGCAGCACCGGGCCGGACGTCGTCTCGTTCGCCAGGGTGGCAGGACCGCCTTCGCCGGCCAGTTCGTTCGGGACCAGTTGGTCGGGTGTCTGCGCGACCGGCTCGCCGCGCAACCAGATTGATTGCGGCAGTTTCACCATCGTTACTTCGCGCAGCTTGGTTTTGGCCACCGTGTTGGGGTTGGCATTCGTGTCTTCGGTAATGCCGTGCGCGGCCAGGATACCCAACCGATATGTTGCCATCGGTGCATAGGAACTTGGTGTCTCGGTCGCCGCTTTATATGACGCGAGCATATTGAGTCGCAGTTCCCGTTTATCAGCATCCCTGGTCGTCGTGTTATACGCGAACTCATAGAGATAGCCTAGCAGGAAATTGTCTCGCCCCAATTGCGCGGCGTTCACAGCCTCTTTCTTGTTGGGCGCCAGCCGTTCAACCTCACTAGCCAGCTTGTCCGCCAGCGCGTCGCGTTCAGCCGTCGACATCGCTTCGATGTCGACTAACTGCTGGCCCAGCGCCTGGCTCTCGGCCGCCGGCAACGGTTTGGCCGATGCGGTGGGACTGCCGCCGCAGCCGCTGAGGAGCAGCATCACCAGTATCGCGATCAGTCCGAGCGCCAGCCAGCGCAGGGGTCGCTTCCCGGATTGTTGTGTTGTGATGTTCACCAATATTTATCCATTCACCGTGGGGTCGGAAGACGTCGATCCCGGCGCGTCCGGCACCGGGTCATATCCGCCGGGGTGCCAGGGCGCGCATCGGCATAAGCGTTTCACGCCCAGCCAGATGCCGCGCCATGCGCCGAAACGCATGATCGCCTGCACCATATATTCGGAACAGGAGGGCGTAAAGCGACAGATAGGCGGTTTGCGGGGCGACAGGTATCGCTGATACCCGCGTACGGCGGCCAGCGCAAAGCGCGCCGGAAGCGAGAGTCGAGGGGGTATCGTCATGAGGGACCCCCTTCCGCCGTGGGAGTGCACAGCACTCCCAGTTCGCCCAACAGGTTCCGCAACGAGTCGCGAACCTCCGGCATGTGGGCCTGGTGCACCGCCCGCGGCAACACCAGTACGTCCCATCCCGGCGCCAACTCCGTGCCCAGCGCGCAGATTGCCGCGCGCACCAGGCGCTTGAAACGATTCCGTTCCACGGCAGATCCGTATTTTTTCCCGACCAGAATACCTAATCGAATCGGCGCGGTGCCGTGCTCCGCGGTCGGGAGATGGAGCGCGCGCACCTGCAATAGTGCATCGCCTTTCCGCCGCCCCTGCGCGTGCACGCGGCGAAAGTCCGCCTGTCGGCGCAGGGGTGTATAGCATGCGCGGGTGCGCATTAGACGGTCAGACGCTTGCGCCCCTTGGCGCGCCGGCGGCTCAGCACATGGCGGCCATCGAGCGTGCTCATGCGTTTGCGGAAGCCGTGCACCCGCGCCCGACGCCGTCGCTTGGGCTGCCAGGTTCGTTTCATATTATCGTCCTCCTCAGAACGGAATTCGCGGATTGCCGCGAGCGCGTTTCGGTTTGCGGAAACGCAAACCCGTGAATTATAGCAAATCCACCATTTCCACGCAAACAGTGGGTGGCAGCAGGAACCGGCACTCGCGCGACGAATAACACAACAGGGCGTTGTTGTGGTCAAGAAAGTGATGAATGATGGACATTTACGAGCTGATTGAGACGCGGTGCAGCATCCGGGCGTATCGCGCGCAGCCAGTGCCGGAGGCGTCGATCCGCCGCATCCTGGAGGCCGCGCGCCAGGCGCCTTCGGCATGCAATCGCCAACCCTGGCATTTTTTCGTGGTGCGCGATGCCGAAACCCGCCGGCAGTTATTCCCGTATGAACGGCAGGCATGGATTGCCGCCGCCCCGGTGGTGCTGGTGGCGTGCAGCCTGCCCGACGCTGCCTGGGTGCGCGCGCAGGACGGCAAAAACCACGCGGATATCGACATCGCCATCGCCATGGAGCACGTGATGCTCGCCGCCACCGCGGAGGGGCTGGGCGCCTGCTGGATCTGCGCCTTCGATCCGGAGGTGTTTCGCCAGGCGCTGCGTCTGCCCGACGCGATGACGCCGGTGGCGGCGACTCCGCTGGGGTACGCGGCCGGCGCGGGACGCCCACACGATCGGAAAACGCTGGACGAGATCATCACCTGGCGATGACACGAGGTGGGTATGACGACAGAACAACCGCAATCCCCCGCGCACGATGAGGCCGAGCGCCTGTTGCAAACGGCGATGCCGATGATCGAGGAGCGTCGTTTTTCGGAGGGCGCCGTGCTGGTCGAGCGCGCGCTGGCGCTCCGTCCCGATTTCCTCGATGCGTTGACCGGCCTGGCTGTTCTTTACATGCCGATGAATCGTTGGGAAGAAGCCGCCGCGTTGCTTGAGCGCGCGCATGCGCTGGAGCCCGACAGCGTGGCGATCCTTGGCATACTGGCGACCGCGTGCTGGGAGGCGGGACGCGTGGAGGACGCGGTGCGGGCGCTGGAACAGGCCGTGGCGTTGGCGCCGGATGATTTCGACCTGCGCATGCAACTGGCCGGGCATTATAATCTGGCGGAAGATTGGCCGCGCGCGCTGGACGCCGCGCGCCATCTGGTGCGGTTGCGGCCCGATGCGGTGGAACCGTACTGGGTGCTGGCGGATATCCAATACAGCGCCGATTGTCCCCGCGAGGTGATCGCGACCTGCCGGACAGCCCTGAAGCTGGACCCCGACTGCCGCGAGGTACTGTCGCTGCTGGCGTCGGTGTATCTTGACGAAGGTCAGTTCTCCGACGCGTTGACGGTCGCCCGGCACCTGACCGTGCTGGAGCCGGACGACGCCACGGCCTTCGGACAGGTGGCGATGGCCAACATCGGGCTGCAGCAGTGGCAACCGGCGCTGAAGGCCGCGCAACAGGCGGTCGCGCTGGACCCGGAGTCCGCTGATGCCCACGCGGCGTTGGGACAGGCGTATCTGGGCGCGCAGCAATTGCGGAACGCGGTGAACGCCTGCCAACAGGCGATTAGTCTGGACGAAGCGCATGCGCTGGGATACTTCACGCTGGGCCTGGTGTATTGCGCGCTCAACGATCTGCCGGCGGCGCGCCGGCAATACCGCACCTTGCAGCAGTTTGATGAGGACGCGTCGCAGGAACTGTGGGCATTCATTCAAGCCTGTGAAGGCCGGTCAACGAGTAATTGAGCGGAAGGAGGGGGACGATGTTGCTGGGATGTGCATGGTATCCCGAACACTGGGATGAATCACGCTGGGACGAGGATCTGCGCTTGATGCGCGAGGCGGGCATCACCATGGTGCGCATGGCGGAATTCGCCTGGAGTCGCCTGGAGCCGGAGGAAGGACGTTTCGTTTTCGATTGGCTCGATCGTGCCGTCGCGCTGGCGGCCCGCCGGGACATCGTCACCATTCTCGGCACGCCCACCGCCGCGCCGCCTGCCTGGCTGACCCAGCAGTATCCGGAAACGCTGGCGGTGCGGGAAGATGGACGTCGCGCCACCCACGGCGCGCGCTGCCATTATGCCCCCACCAGCGCCAGGTATCGGGAATGCTGCCGCCGCATCGCCGAAGAGATGGCGAAACAGTTCGGCGCGAACCCGCACGTGATCGGCTGGCAGATCGACAACGAATACAACAGCGTCTCCTACGACGATGATACCCGCGCGCAGTTCCAGCAGTGGCTGCGCGAGCAATACCAGACGCTGGATAACCTGAACGCGCGCTGGACCACCGCCTACTGGAGCCAGGAATATACCGACTGGTCGCAGATTCCGCTGCCGGTGGGTGGGCACAACCCCGGCCTGCGGTTGGAATTCCGGCGGTTTATCACCCATGTCTACCGCACCTTCCAGCGCGTGCAGATCGACGCGATTCGGAAATACGCCACGCCGGAGCAGCCCATCACCCACAACTTCATGGGCTGGTTCGACCTGTTCGATTATTATGAATTGTCGGAAGACCTGGATATCGCCTCGTGGGACTGCTACGTCGGCAGCGGCCACCTGCAGTTCCTCGACAACGGCGCCACGCACGACCTTACCCGCGGCTTGAAGGGGAAGAATTTCTGGTTGCTGGAGACGCAGCCGGGGTGCGTCAACTGGCAGGGGGTGAACAACGCGCTGGATCGCGGTGAAGTGCGCACGATGGCCTGGCACGCCGTGGGGCACGGCGCGGATATCGTCAGCTACTGGCAATGGCGCAGCGCGCTGAACGGCCAGGAACAGTATCACGGCTCGCTGGTGGCGCCGGACGGCGCCCCCCGCCCGCTCTACGCCGAGGTAGCGCAAGTGGGCGAGGAGTTCTCCCGCGTGAGCGACCTGTTGCACGGTACCACGCCGGCGGCGGAGGTGGCCTTCCTGCACGGATATGCCGATCGCTGGGCAATCGATTTCCAGCGGCATCACCGAGATTACGATCCGGTGCGTTACCTGCAGAGCTTCTATCGTCCGTTGCGCGCGATGGGCTTCGATGCGGATATCGTGAAACCCACGGCATCCCTGGCCAATTATCCGCTGGTCATCGCGCCCATCCTGCATCTCCTGGACGACGCGCAGGCGGCGCGGCTGGCCGACTACGTGCGCGGGGGCGGCCACCTGGTGTTGGGCGCGCGCTCGGGAGTGAAGGACGACGCCAACGCCTTGCTGCCGTCGCGCCAACCCGGCCCGCTGGCGGCACTGCTGGGCGGCCACGTGGAGGAGTTCTACGCGCTGGAACAGCCGGTGCCGGTGGCCGGCCCGTGGGGCACGGGTGAGGCATCCATCTGGGCGGAATGGCTGCGACCCGACGCCAGGGATGTCGAGGTGCTGCTGAGTTACACCGTTGCCAACGGCTGGCTGGACGGCCAGCCGGCGATGATCTCCCGCCGTATTGACGAAGGTCGCATCACCTACGTGGGCGCGTGGTTCGACGACGCGCTGATGCGGCGCGTGCTCAACTGGATGACCCACGCCAGCGCGTTGCGGCCGGTCTTCACGAACATCCCGGAAGGCGTGGAGATTTGCCGGCGCTCCGGCAACGGCAAAGACGTGTTCCTGGTCATCAATCACGCCGCGCGTCCCTGCCAGGTGCCGCTGCCGCGTCCCATGCGCGACATGCTCACCGGCAACGTCCACCGGCAGTGGGCCACCCTGCCCGCCCGCGAGCTGGTGGTGCTGGTGTGGGAGAAGTGAGGCGACAGGCGGCCGGAAAAAACAGCGGGCACGGCATGGCGCCCGTTCCCGCCGACCCGGCCGCCCGCCCGTCTCGTCCGGTCGTCCCCGGCAAGCGCGGTCCGCAGCCGCAGGCGAAAGAACAAGAGAAGTATTGGGGACACCTTCTAGAGGTAATTCCAGAATTCCGCGATTTGCGCATATTCGAGAAAAATGCCGCCCTATCTGATGTTTGATAGTCGTCAAATGCGCTATATCCGCCCGCCGGTTTCCTGTATTGCAATCTTTCAGTAATTCTGCAATTACCTCTGGAAGCTGTCCCCAATACCCAAGCAATCAGCAGGGAGAAACCATGATGTCGACGCGTCCGAATATCATCCTCTGCATCTGCGATCAGCTCCGCGCCTTTGAAGTGGGGTGCTATGGGAACCCGGTAGTGCGCACGCTGCATATCGACGGGCTGGCGGCCGAGGGAGTGCGGGTGGAGACGGCGGTGTCCAATTTCCCCGTCTGCATGGCGGCGCGGTCGGTGTTGCTGTCCGGACAGTATAACCGGCGCTGCACCGGCGGCGTGGGGAATGTCAGTTATCCGGGTCGCGCGGGTGATTTCATGATGCCGGAGTATCCGGAAACGGGTCGTCCCCACCTGCGCGAGCAGACGCTGCCGGAGGCATTGCGCGTGCTGGGTTACACCACGACGGCCATCGGCAAGTGGCACATCCATTCCTGGCCGCACGACATCGGCTTCGATTCCTACCTCATTCCGCGCGTGCATCACTGCCACAACGGGCAGCATTACACGGAGAACGGCGGGCCGGAGTTCGTGCCCGACGGCTACAGTGTGGACTTCGAGGCAGGTCGGGTGGAGGACTACCTGCGCGCACGGCAGGAGACGGACCAACCGTTCTTCCTCTACTACAGCATCTCGCCGCCGCACAACCCGCTGCGCGATGCCCCCGAGCGCTACCTGACCATGTATGACCCGGCGGAAATCCCGTTGCGACCCAATGTCGACCTGTCGACGCCGGTCGAGCGTTGGGACTACTGGGCACGCGTCTACCGTTGGGATTTCCGCTACTACAGCCACCACCTGCCCTACACCGAGACGCTGCCGGACGATTATGACCTGCGGCGGCTGATCGCGGATTACTACGGGCTGACCACCTGGGTAGACGACGCCATGGGCCGCATGCTGCGCGCGCTGACGGCGACGGGCCTGGAGCGCGACACCATCGTCGTCTTCACCGCCGACCACGGCGACAACCTGGGCAGCCACGGCCTGGTGCAGAAGGGTGGACCGAACGAGGAATCGATTCGCATCCCCCTCATCATGCGCGTGCCCGGACTGCAACCGCGCGTACTCGACCGCCGGGTGGCCGGACTAGTCGATATCATGCCCACGCTGCTCGATTTTGCTGGCGGCAGCCCCCCGTCACACCTCCACGGTCACACCCTGGCCCCCGCCCTGCGCAGCGAGCAAACGGAGACGGATGACGGCGCCTTCATCGAATGCGGCCACTCCATCGCCTTGCGCACGCCGGACTACCTGTATACCCTGCCGATGAATCAGGAGCACGAACTTGGTGATGCACCGCGGCAATGCTACGCCATGGCGGACGACCCCTATCAGATGCGCAACCTTGCGGACCACGCCGCTGACGTCCCGGTCAGCCGGAACCTCGACGCCCGCCTGCGCGCCTGGCACGCGGCGACGCCATGGATGGACACAGGAGATCGTTCCCCGGCGCCGGTCCACCCGTAGCGAAAAACAGATATGCGGAGAGGCACACAGCACCGTCTGGAAGCCGGCGCCCGCCGCGCTCTGGCAGCGATCGTAGTTTGATGTGAGTTCAGTCACTGTGACGTAAAAGTATTGGGGACAGTGGAAGGAGGTAATTGCAGAACCTGGGTATGCAGTTGACGGAATGACACACTAGCGGTAGTGACCGGTCATTTCGGCTTCGTCTGCAAATCCTCCTCCCGAATGGGATCTAGCTGGACGGCATGCTCCAGGATGCGTTGTCCGTTTACAGGGACACGTTTACAGGGACAGGTGATCTATATCACCGTATAAACATGCAATAATTTTGATAACCTCCGGTGAATACCGAATGATATGGCAGATATGATGGATTCATCCATGCCGCACCAGGTCAGTCAACATCGCTTTTCAGGTGGGGATGGTGCGATCGATAATACACCCGCCTCATGCCTGCCCACTTCTTTACGGCGTGGTTTCTCCGGCTTCACCGGCCATGATGGCGGTGATGTCGCTGCGTCGCAGTTGCCAGACTTTGTTGGCGGCGTAGCGGCGCACGCCGTTTACCACGGCTTCCGCGGCTTGCTGGCGGAACGCCGGCGTGGCCAGCAGTTCTTCCTCGCGCGTGTTGTTGATGAAGGCGATTTCCAGCAGCACGGCCGGCATCAGGCTTTTGCGGATGACCAGAAAACCGGCGGTGCGGATGCCGCCGTCCTTCAACTCCAGCCCCTTGATCAGTTCCTGGTGCATGGCGGTGGCCAGCATGATGCTCTGCGGCGTCTTGTAATACACCTGGGTACCGCTGTTGGAATTGCGCGCGGCCGACGAATTGCAATGGACCGAGATGAACAGGTCGGCCTGGCGCGTGTTCGCCAGCCCCGGCCGGTTATCCAGCGGGATGAAGGTATCGTCGTCGCGGGTGAACAGCACCTTTGCGCCCCTCGCCTTCAACAGGGCCCCCGCGCGTTTGACGATATCCAGGTTGACGGTTTTTTCCATAAGTCCGCTCGCGCCGATGGCGCCGGAATCGTAGCCGCCGTGCCCGGCATCGAGCACGATCACCATATCGGTGAGGCTGAAGTTGCCGATCTGCACGTGAATGCCGGTGTTGTCGCGGTGGATCAGGTAACCCGCGTCCCGTTTCAATGTGATCACCATGACGGCGTTCGGGTCAGCCTCGACGGTCGAGACCTCCACTTTCGCAATCAATTTGTCGGAGATCTGGCGCAGGCGCTCCGCCGGGATGCCGTTGCCGGTTCTGGTGAACGACAGCGTCAACTGGCGGGTGGCGCTGTCATATTTGCTGGCGATTTGCGGCGCTCCCTGGGTGACGATGGCTAGCGCGGATTGCTGGGGGGTGAGCGTCGACACCGTGATGTCGGTCAATTGTGCCGGGGTTTCCGCCTCCGCCGTCGCCGCTTCCACCGGCGCGATGACCGGTTCGGGGTCGTCGACGGGCGCGGGCGGCACGGCCACGCCAATGGTGACCAGCCGTCCCTGCTCGCTCACGCCGGCGTTGACGATGCCGGGGGCGGACAGGTCCACCACCACCCGCACGACATCCGGCTGGGTGCTGTACTGCGACAGGCGCACGCGCTCGATACCCTGGCGGCCCACGGCGATCTGCTGCGTGGCGCCGGTGAAGGCGGCGCCTTTGAAATCAAACACCGCGCGCGGCGGATCGCTCAACTGGTTACTGGTGTATTGCAGCGGCGCGGCACTGCGCACCTGAATGGAGAAACCGTCCTCGCGGGGTTCCATGGTGGTGACGGACAGCGCGGGTGCTAGGGTGAGCGTGTGCGTGTCGAGCGCATACCGCATCGTCGCGTTCAGCAACGGCGCCAGTCCACGCGCGGGGAGATACAGGTCGCCGTCTACCTCGCGGGGGGCGACCGCCAGCGTGACGTGACGGCCATTCACGTCCGCGACTGTGGAATCCAGCTTGAGCTTCACGGTGTTGTCGCCGGGAGTGGTGATGGTAATCGCCGTACCCTTGCGCGACGCGCGTGCGCCCAACAAGCGCAATGACGGCGCCAGCGGCGCCAGCACTTCGTCGCCCTCGGCGATCAGTGGGGCGTTCAGTTGCTGAGTATAACCGGCCACCACCAGGGTATCGGCCAGCACGCAGAGCGAAACAACGAGGCTCGCTGCGCTGCAGATGAGTAAACGCCAGAACACGGTTGGCCAGCCCTCCGCTGCGACAAATTTCAGTCTACCACGAGGCGACCGTATTGACAACCACCGCGGTTGCTCTGCCGGACAGCTATTTTCAGGGGCGGAGGTGCGGTCCGTCCGGGACGCAGCTTCCACCCTGGAACTCTTATCGGCATGCCGGCGCGAAAACTTGCGGGCCAGGCATGGGATTATTCCATATCTTCCGTGCAAATTGATAAATAATTCAGATGGTGTATCATCATCCGTGGGCAGTGAGGAGAACCGACCCGTGCGCGTGGGGGAGTGAGCGCACTCCCGTATGGGAGTAGCCCGGTTATACCCGCGGCGGAGGTGGCGAAAACGGGGAGGCCCACGCCCGCGGGACGGTTGACGATCACCGGACGGGAACGGTACTATGCTGTGTTGAGGCAAGGCGCGTTGCGCCGGCGCCGACATCGATCAAGGAGCACGCATCGTGGAGCAGCAGCACGTCACCCCCACCGCCATGATCACCGGCGCCGGCCAGGGCATCGGGCGGGGAATCGCCCTGTGCCTGGCGCAAGCCGGGTACGATATTCTCGCCAATGACATTGTCGCCGATCCGGCGAACCTGACCCAGGGATTGTATGAGGTGAAGGCGCGGGTGGAGGAGTATGGGCGCCGCTGCCTGCCGCTGCGGGGGGATATCTCCAGCGCGGACGACCGCGCGCGCATGGTGGCGGCGGCGACGGCGGAATTCGGCGGCATCGACGTGCTGGTGAACAACGCCGGCGTGGCATCGAAGGTGCGCATGGATATCCTGGAAACCACCGAGGAAAGCTACGAGCGATTGATGCGCATCAACGCGCAGGGTCCGCTCTTCCTGACCCAGGTGGTGGCGAAGCAGATGATCGCGCAGGCGCAGGCAGGCAACCGACCGCAGAAACCGGTCATCATCTTTATCACCTCCATCTCCGCCGAAGTCTCCTCCACCGCCCGCATGGAATACTGCGCCTCGAAGGCCGCGCTGGCGATGGGCGCCCGCGTCTTCGCCCACCGGCTGGCCGAGTACGACATCTGCGTCTTCGACCTGCGACCGGGCATCATCGAAACCCCGATGACCAGCGTGGTGAAAGAAAAATACGATACGATGATTGCCGATGGTCTGCTGCCGCAGGCGCGCTGGGGCCAACCGGAAGATATCGGCAAGGCCTGCGTCGGGTTGGCGCAAGGCTACTTCGGCTACTCAACCGGTCAGATCATCGAAATCGGCGGCGGGTTTGGAATCCCGCGGTTGTAGGAGCAGCCGGTAAGGAATGGCCATGACGGATGAACGGGAGACAGCGCCGCAGACCACGCAATGGTGCCTGGGGTTGCCGCTGGCGGCGGAAGAGCCGTTGACTGCGGAAGAGCAGACGGTGTTGCGTCGCGAAAAGACGCGCAGTCGACTCGGGTGCTGCGGGCTGGCGCTGGCTGTCCCGCTCTTGTTCGTTGCCTTCCTCCTCGGACTGGTTTTCGCCACAGAACGCTTCCACGATATCAATCAGATCGGATGGGTGGGTGTCGTGCTCGGCATTGGGCTGATCGGTCTCGTCAGGGTAACCGCCACTGATCTTTCGCGGCGGGCGATCAACGCGACGAATGACATGAAATCCGGGATCAAACTGCGTTTCGCCGGCGTGATACCCCTCTATGCCCTGGACGATCCGTCAGCGTTGAAGCTGGTGAAACGCCAGGCCATTCAGCGTGACAGTACGGCGGTGCAGGAACTGGTGATTTTGCCTGCCTCGCAACGCGTCTGGAGCGCCAATGGCAAGCGCATCCGGCATTACATCATCGCCACCTGCGGCATCACGACAAACCCGCCGGAAATCTCCCGCATCGCCGCGGAATGGCTGGATCCGGTCAGCCGAAATGATGATGTCATCGTCTCCGCGGGACAGCGCGAAATCTCTCCGGAGGAAAAAGCAGAGATGCGCACCATCCAGCGCCAACTCTGGACGCAACCGCTGTCGTCGGCAATCATATTCACATTCTGGTCGATAATGATCATTAGTCAGTGCGTGATCAACGGGCGCTGGCCGCAGGGAGGTGGAGGGATATTCTCTTCCATCCTGTTGTTTTTCGGTGTCCTCAGCGATTACTGGCTCTATATCCAGGTGATCTCCGCGCTCCAGTTGCGGCGGGATATACAACATGGCGTTGTCTTGATCCTGCGCACTCAGCATGCCGGCGCCAATAAGGCGGATGAATCTGACGCTGAACCGGTGGATCACGTCTTTGAAGTGCTTCCCGTTTCCAAAATGATCTGGACGGTTGATTTTGCGCCGTCGCCCTGGCGCAAGATGAATGTGAGGATAGGCATCAAGAAGCAGAAGTTCTGGCAAATATAGCTCGGTCCACATGTTCGTCACCGGCATCCGCAAGGGATTCCTTCGTCGCGAACCGAAAATAGTATTCATCGAATGAGGGAACGCCAATTCTAGTCAGCCCTTCAGGCTGTAATTAGGATTGTGCAATACCCTCGAAATGCAGAGGTTCTCACATGCAACAATCCACAGTGCGCGTGGGCGCAGTGCATCTGCCGGTCGTTACCGTCAATACCGCCGTCGTCGGTTCCGGCGCGGCGTCGTTGAACTGCGCGGTGCAACTCGACCGTTACGGCTGTCCGGACCTGGTGATTATTACCGACGAATTCGGCGGCGGCACCTCCAACAATACCGGCAGCGACAAGCAGACGTATTACAAGCTGTCGCTCTCCGGCGCGGGGGCCGACAGCACTTTCGAAATGGCGCGCAGCCTGTTTGACGGCGGGGCCATGCACGGCGACATCGCGCTCATCGAGGCGACGCTGTCCTCGCAGTCGTTCTTCCACCTGGTCAGCCTGGGCGTACCCTTCCCGCACAACAGTTACGGCGGCTTCATCGGCTACAAGACCGACCATGACCCGCGCCAGCGCGCCACCTCCGCCGGGCCGAAAACGTCGATGTTGATGTTCCAGGCGCTGGCCGCCGAGGTGAAGCGGCGCAACCTGCGCGTCCTCGACGGCTGCGAGGTGATCGCGGTGCTGATGCGTGACGGCCAGTGCGCCGGGCTGCTGTGCGTGGACCGGGCGAAGGTGGCCGACGAAGGACATGGCCTGTTCCTGGTGAACGCGACGAACGTGGTGTATGGCACCGGCGGGCCGGCGGTGATCTACAAGGCTTCGGTGTATCCCGAGGTGCATACCGGCTCCACCGGCATCGCCTTTGAGGCGGGCATTCCCGGGCAGAACCTGACCGAGTGGCAATATGGGCTGGCGTCAATCCAATTCCGCTGGAACGTCTCCGGCACGTATCAGCAGGTGATTCCGCGCTACATCTCGACCGATCAGCACGGCGGCGACGTGCAGGAGTTCCTCAACCCGTATTTCACCGCGATGGAGACGTTGACCACCGATATCTTCCTCAAGGGCTACCAGTGGCCGTTCGACCCGCGCAAAGTCCCCGATTACGGCTCGTCGATCATCGACATCCTGGTGTACCACGAGACGGTGGTGAAGGGCCGGCGGGTCTACATGGACTTTCGCGCCAACCCGTCCAACGCCGGCAATCCGGCGCTGCAGCCGTTCAGCATCGAGGGGCTGGGCGAAGAAGCGCGCCGATACCTGGTGAACTCCAACGCGCTGCAGGACACCCCCATCGCGCGCCTGCATCACATGAATCCGCTCGCGATCGACCTGTACGCGGAACACGGCATCGACCTGTGGACCGAGCCACTGGAGGTGGCAGTGTGCGCGCAACACAACAACGGCGGGCTGAAGGGCAACATCTGGTGGGAGTCGGACGTGCGCCACTTCTTCCCCATCGGCGAGGCCAACGGCAGCCACGGCGTGTATCGCCCCGGCGGCAGCGCGCTCAACTCCGGCCAGTGCGGCAGCCTGCGCGCGGCGCAATACATCAGCAAGCGTTATCGGGAAGACCCACCCCCGGCGGTGGAGTTCGCGGCGGCGGTGGCCGGACAAGTGCAGACGCGCTTGGCGCAGATCGACGGCTTGCTCGCTATCGGCGGCTCCCGCGAACAGTTGGCAGCGTTCCGCGACCGCCTGCAGGAGCGCATGACCGCGTATGGCGCGCATATTCGCGACTTGAAGAAGGTGCAACTGGCACTGGCGCAAACACGGCAGGCGCTGCGGGAGTGGGAGTCGTGCGGCGTGTCGTCACCCGATGACCTGCTGTACGCCTTTAAAAACCGTGACGCGCTGCTCACCCAACTCGTTTACCTGGCGGCGATGGAAGACTACCTGCGCCAGGGCGGCGTCAGTCGCGGCTCCTACATGGTGATGGATCCGTCGGGATTGCTGCCATGCGACGGGTTAGGTGACGAGTTCCGCTTCGTGTTGGGCGACGATCCGCTGAAAGCACGCATTTGCGAAGCGCGTCTGCAGCCCGACGGCGAAGTCGCCCTCGCCTGGATTGATCGCCGGTCTATCCCCGAAGAAGACGGCTGGTTCGAAAATGTCTGGGCGGATTACCGCGCGGATCGCGTAATCCGGTAGAATTGTCAACAGTGTCTGAAGCATGGTGAATTGGGAATGCCGCATCAGCACCGCAGCGGTCCAATTTACCATGCTTCATCTCCGATTCGTCATTGCCTGGGGGTGTTCTTGCATGGAAACGATGTTGACTGCGGTTGAGGTACGCGTGCTGGGATCGCTGGTGGAGAAGGCGTATACCACGCCGGAGAACTACCCGCTGTCGATGAATGCGCTCATCAACGCGTGCAACCAGAAGTCGAACCGCGATCCGGTGGTCGAGTATGACGGACGGATGGTGAATGACGCGCTGGAGAGTTTACGCGGCAAAGGATTGACGCGCATCATCATGGGCGGCGATAGCCGCGTGCCCAAGTACCGGCATTACTTCGAGGAGTTCTACCAGCTCAACGTGCCGGAAACGGCGGTGCTGTGCGAGTTGATGCTGCGCGGACCACAGACGATAGGCGAACTGCGCGGGCGCATCGAGCGGTTTGGGGTGACGCTGGGCTTGCCCGAGATGGAGACGCTGCTCACCGGGCTGGCGGCACGCGGGATGGTGCTGTTGCTCCCGCTGCAGCCGGGACGCCGTGAAGCGCGCTACGCGCACTTGCTTGCCGGCGAGCCGCTCATCGCGGATGACGAATTGCCGCGTGCCGAATCTCCTCGCGCCGGCACCCCGGAGCGCCTGGCGCGGCTGGAAGAGGAAGTGCAGCGCTTGCGCGGAGAGCTGGATGCGTTGCGCGCGGAGTTCGCCGCGTTTCGGAAGCAATTCGAATAACAATCCCCAATTCTTCCGTGGCAGATCGCCTATCGTGGCGCCAATCGGATAGGCTTCCCTTCCGCAACTACGACCGTAGCGAAATTGCGAATCCCGATGCAGGAAAGCGGGTGCTCGGTCGCGAACTTTCCCGTATGCGTGACGTGGAAGCCTGGTATGTGCTGGCTTGCGCCCAACTCGGCGCGCTGGCGTCGCTGCGGTTGCTGGAGGCTTTTCAGCATCCTGCCGCCGTGTTGTCCGCCACCCCGCGCGAGTGGACCGAGCGGGCGCGGCTCACCGCCGCCGGCAGCGCGCGACTGGTGGATGCCATCAACCGCGACCACACCGGCGCGCTGGAGCGGCTGGAGCGATTGGGCATCCGACTGATCCCCCTGCTGGATGACGATTACCCTCCACGGCTGCGCGCCATCCACGATCCCCCGTGCGTGCTCTTTGTGAAGGGAACGCTGCTGCCCGCCGATGAGCAGGCTATCGCTATCGTCGGCTCGCGCCGCGCCTCGCCGTATGGCCGCCACGTGGCGGCGGAACTGGCTGCCGGGTTGGCACAACGCGGCATCACCGTGGTCAGCGGATTGGCGTTGGGCGCCGATGCCGCCGCGCACGAAGGCAGCCTGCGGGCGGGTGGGCGTACGCTCGCGGTGCTGGGCGGTGGGGTCGATATCGTCTACCCGCCGGAGCACGTCGAACTCTACGAGCGCATCGCCGCTTCGGGGGCGATCATCAGCGAGGCGCCGCCCGGCGCTCCATCCATTCGCGCCAGCTTCCCCATCCGCAATCGCATCATCAGCGGGTTGTCGCTGGGCGTGGTGGTGGTGGAAGCGCCAGAAAAGAGCGGCGCGCTGATCACCGCCGACCACGCGCTGGAGCAGGGACGCGAAGTGTTCGCGGTGCCGGGCAGCGTGAATTCGGTGCAAAGCCGCGGCTCGCACAAGCTGTTGCGCGACGGCGCTCGGTTGGTCGAATCGGTGAACGATATTCTGGAAGAACTGGGCTGGCACACTCCCCCCGCGCGCCAGACGATGCCGTTGGCCGGCCCGAGCTGGGATTTGGACGGCGCCGTGCCACCCGCGGCGGATCCTGAGCCGGCGCCATCGCCCGCCCCGCGCCGCCGCCCATCGCCACCCGCGCCGGTACTGCCGCAGCCGGTCCCGGTGGTCACCCCGCCCGCGCTGCCGCCGGAGGAAGAATCCGTGCTGCGCCTGCTCGCTACAACCGCCAAGCACGTGGATAATCTCATCGAGGAGTCCGGTCTTACCCCCGCTCAGGTGAACGCCGCCCTGCTGATGCTTGAACTGAAGGGATGCATTCAGCGCCGACCCGGCAACCACTACGTGCGCTTGCGCTGATGGAGACAGGCGAAGCAAATGGAGCGATAAGCCCCGGCGCGTACCCGCGGCGAGAAGACCATTGGATCGCCAAAGAGCATGAGCGCACATCCGCAAAGGCGGCAGGGGCACATGAGCAACACATCCATGCTATCCGTCTGCCGCGTCACGTATAGCAGTGGTGCTTCGTTGCAGATCCTGCTTCAGTTATACGGATTGCGTCATCAGCCGACAGTTGTTTGCGCTGTCACAGCGAATGCCGCCGGGTTGCGCACCCGAAACTATTCGCGCGGTGTGCGCCTTCACGCACCAGTATCCAGCCCGTATGGCAGGATAACGATCCAATGAGATAAAGGAGATTACGATGAAAGCGATTATGATAATGTTCGACTCGCTCAACCGGCGCATGCTGCCGCCGTATGGGTGCGATTGGGTGCACGCGCCGAACTTCCAGCGGCTGGCTGACCGCATGGTGACTTTCGACAACAGCTATGTGGGCAGCATGCCGTGCATGCCGGCGCGGCGGGAGATTCACACCGGGCGCTACAACTTCCTGCATCGAAGCTGGAGCCCAATGGAGCCATTCGACGACAGCATGCCGGAGATCCTGAAAAATCACGGCATCTACACCCATCTGGTCAGCGATCACTACCATTACTGGGAGGACGGCGGCTGCACCTATCACCCGCGCTACAGCTCGTGGGAGATCTCGCGCGGCCAGGAAGGCGACCCATGGAAAGGTCAGGTGCGCGATCCCGACGTGCCGGAGACGATCAATTCCAACGGCGGCAAGTGGCGGCGGCAGGACTGGGTGAACCGGGGGTATATGCAGCGTGAAGAAGATCAGCCGCAGCCGAAAACCTTTGCGATGGGCGAGGAATTCCTCCGCACCAACCACGCGGAGGATGCTTGGTTCCTGCACATCGAGACCTTCGACCCGCACGAGCCGTATTTTTCGTCGCAACAATATAAAGAGCTGTATCCGCACGATTACGACGGTCCGCTTTTCGATTGGCCCAGCTATCGCAAGGTGACCGAGACACCGGAACAGGTGCAGCATTGCCGTTATGAGAATGCCGCGCTGGTCAGCATGTGCGACGCCTACCTGGGCCGCATCCTTAACTTGATGGACGAACTGAACCTGTGGCAGGATACCATGCTGATCGTTAACACCGACCACGGCTTTTTATTGGGCGAGCATGATTGGTGGGCGAAGTGCGCGCAGCCGTTCTATAATGAGGTCGCGCACACGCCTCTCTTCATCTGGGATCCGCGCTGCGGCGTGCAAGGAGAACGGCGGCAGAGCTTGGTGCAGACCATCGACCTGCCGGCTACGCTGCTGGAGTTCTTCGATGTGCCGCTGCCGGCCGACATGCAAGGCGTGCCGCTGCGCGACACTATCGCCCGCGACACCCCCGTGCGCGAGGCGGCGCTGTTCGGCCTGCATGGCGGTCATGTCAACTGCACCGACGGTCGTTATGTCTACATGCGTGCGCCGGGCACCCCGGAGAATGCCCCACTGTTCAACTACACGCTGATGCCGACGCACATGCGCAATATGTTTCCGGTGGAAGAATTGCAAGATATCACGCTGGCCGAACCGTTCGCCTTCACCAAGGGCTGTCCCACGATGAAAATCAAGTCCGGTTCGTGGGTAAAGGCACACGAATTCGGCACCATGCTTTTCGACCTGGCGCAGGATCCGGCACAGGAGCACCCGTTAACCGATCCCGTCATCGAGGAACGCATGCTTGCCCACCTGACCCGCCTGATGCGCGACAACGACGCCCCCGTCGAACAGTTCGAGCGGATGGGACTGGGAGCACCGGCCGCCTGCTGACCCCGGGGAGCGAAAGCAGAATAGCCAGGAAAGGTATCGTACGGGGTGAAGCACCCTCGTGCGATACGCTTGACCCACTGACCATCGCGATGGTATTCACGCTCCCGGACCATGTCAATTTATTTCTTCCCCCAAGCAGGAGTTGTCTCGCGCGCTCGTTAATAAAAGGAATATGGGGGTGCGCATGGCGGTTGCGTCGGGACGGCGGAACAATCTGTGGCGCTTGCTGCGCTACATCAAGCCGTATTGGCTGCACTTTGCCGGGGCGACGGCGTTCGGGCTGGTGAAGTTTTTGCTGCCGGTGGCGGCGGCGTGGCTGACCGGACATGCCATCGACGTGCTGGTAGCGGTGCAGCATGGCGAATTGACGCCGGCGGCGGCATGGGTGCGGCTCTGCCAGTATGTCTTTCCCGGCATCGCACTGGCGATTATGGGTGCGGTGCCCACCTACCTGCGCTCCAGTATCGGCGCACGTGCGGTACAGCAGGTGGTCCGCGACTTGCGCTGCGACCTGTACGCGCATATTCAGAAGCTGCCGCATACCTTCTTCGACACCCATCGCTCCGGCTCGCTCACCAGCCGCATCATCGGCGACGTGGAGACTATCCAGCCGTTCCTCAACCAGGGATTGATTCAGGGGTGGATGAACATCGGGTTGATTATCGTGGTGTTGTCCATCTTTTTTCGGCTCAACATTATGCTGGCGCTGCTCTCACTGCTGCTGTTGCCGTTGCATATCGTAGTGCAGCGCGCCATCAGTTGGCGGGTGAAGGAGAACGCCCGCGACATCCGCGACCGATTGGCGGTGCTGGCTGGCAACACGCAGGAGAAGCTGGCGGCCAGCACGGTGGTCAAGGCGTTCACCCGTGAGGACGACGAAGTGCAGCGCTTCAGCGAGGATTCCGCAATACTGATCGATCTGGGGGTGCGCAACTCACGGTTGAACGGGCTAAGTCAGGCATTGGTCACCTCATTGAATGCGCTGGCGCCGTTGTTGCTGATGCTGGTGGGCGGGCGGATGGGGCTGTTCGGCGGTGAGACGCTCTCTATCGGGGTACTGGTGCAGTTCATCATGATGCAAGGGCAGCTATACGGCCCGTTCGAGCGCCTGAACGAGATGCAGATCACCACCGCCAACGCGCTGGGCGCCACCGACCGCATCTTCGCCATCTTCGACACCGAGCCGGAGATCGCTGACCGCCCGCACGCGGTGAAGGCGAAACGCTTCACCGGAACTATCTGCTTTGACACGGTCAGCTTCACGTATCCCGGCGCTGCCCATCCGGTCTTCACCAGGTTGACGCTGGAGGCGCCGGCATGCACCACGCTGGCGCTGGTTGGTCCGTCGGGCGGCGGCAAGACCACGCTGACCCATCTGCTGAATCGGTTTTACGAGTGGCAGGAGGGCGAGATTCGTATCGACGGGCGTGACATCCGCGACTATACCATCTACTCGTTGCGCCACCAGATCGGTCTGGTGCCGCAGGAGCCGCTGCTGTTCTCCGGTACGGTGGAAGAGAACATCCTCTACGGCCGGCCCGATGCCACCCCGGAGGATGTGCGTGAAGCGGCGCGTCGAGCATATGCCGCCGAATTCATCGAGGCGATGGATGACGGCTACGATACCATGCTGGGCGAGCGGGGTGTACGGATCTCCGGCGGGCAGAAGCAGCGCATCTCCATTGCGCGCGCCTTTCTGAAAGACCCGGCCATCATCATCCTCGACGAGGCAACCAGCGCGTTGGACTCGGAGAGTGAGCGCTGGGTGCAGCAGGCGCTGGAGGATCTGATGCGCGCGCGCACCACGCTGATTATCGCTCATCGGCTCGCGACCATTCGCCATGCCGACCAGATTGCCGTCATCGCCGAGAGGCGCGTGGTCGAACTGGGCACCCACGGCGACTTGCAGGCTCGGGGTGGATTGTATGCCCGGTTATGCGTCCAGCAATTTTCCGGGGTTGGCTCCTCCAGATTATCATGCAGTTAACGGCTGAAAAAAAGCAATCGGTATGGTATTTCCACGACGGAATATGGAAAAGAAGGAGTATCCGGCTCTCTCGGCGAAGTATCCACTTGGAGCCGCGTGTGGGAAAACCGCACGTCATCATATTGCCCGTTCAGCAACATAAATCCGCGTGATCTGCCAGTGTTTCCGCGCATCATTCCGCGGTCCACGAGGGGATGGCAGAAACGGGATCGCGAGAGAAACAAACAACCGCGCACCGATGGGATAAAAGTATTGCATGACGTCAGCGTTAACCCGAAATTAACCCTTTTTTAACCGGATATTGACCGAACGATAACATTTTCTTAATGTATTGGCCGGGCAAGCACTAAAGTGAATCGCGATTATCTGCGATAATTAAGGTACAGGCGGTCATGGTTCGCAAGCGAGATCCCCTCACTGTTGCCGCCACGATGCCGAACCAATCATTCTAAAGGAGGCAAGCATGGAGAACGAGAGCGTTCGCTCCGTCATCGAAGAACTGAACGCCGTACGACGACAAGCCCAGGTCTGGCGATCACTCCTGGTCATCGTCTTACTGGTATTCGTCGTGTCTTGCGTTTCCCTGTTGTGGAACGCCGCCAGCAGTTTGGCGCAGGAAGGCCCCAAACGGGACCGCTTTGTGCAGAAGATCGGCATGTCGATGCAGAACGACATCCTGCCCAAGTTAAAGGACGTCGGCGCTGAAGTCGCTCGACGCGTCGACTTCAACAAGCAGATCGCCACGCTCAACCAGAGCATTCCCAAAGTAGCCGGCGATGCGCTGGGTGAAGTGCGCCTGTTCGCCGAGGGCGTGCCGGAAAAAGGGATGAAAGTAGTTTCCGATGAGTTCAGCACGGCGCTGGAGAGTCAAGGCGACAAGCTGAATGAAGAATTTCCGGAAGCCACCGACGAGCAACTAAAAAATCTGATGTCCAATATGACCAACGAGGCCCAATATCAACTCGGCGCCATCATGGACCAGATTGCCTCCGAGCATATCACGACCATGAACGACATTCTTGCCGACATGAAAGCGATCCAGGCTCTTGAAGGCGAAAAGGCTTCAACCGATGTTCCGACCATCGAGATGGTCTTCCTGATTTCTGACATCCTGCGCGCCGACTATGATGAGGCGAAAGCGGAAATCGACGCCGCCACCGAATCCGAGAAGGCTGGAAAGGGGAAGAAATAATGACTGACGAAAAGACTCCCAACGTTGCTGAGGCCTATGTACGGCAAGAGTTGATCGACGCCCGTAAATCGCTCCGCATGACCCAGATTATCGGGTCGATCATCGTCGTCGCGGTCGCCCTCTATATGGGATCCATCACCAGAGGATTCCTGTATTACATGGAACCCGATCACGCGGTGGAAATTGTGAGCGGCATGGTGACGCTGCAGATCGACACGCATAAGGACATGTTCATCGACAACGTAGCCACGGAAGTGCCGGAGATGATCCAGCAGGCGCCGGAACTGGCGTTGATGCAGGTGAAGAACGCCCGTCAAACCCTGGAGACCAATTTCGAACAGGGGTTGCGTGATTTCTGCAAAGCCAACGCCGCCACACTGAACGGCAATATCGACGACTACCTTGAAAAGAATAAAGAGAAAATTCAGGGTGTCCTCGAGGCAGGCGCCGATGCCGATGAAGTGAACAAGCTGGGTAAAACCATCAACGGGTTGGTGATGGATTACATGAAGGAAGAGCCGGCTGAAGGCGGCGAGAGCATCGACATGCAGCTCCGCAAGTCGCTGAACATGCTGAAGGACTTCCAGAAGGTCACCCATAAGCTTGCTACCGCAAAAGCGTTGACACCCGCCGAGAAGAAAACCCGTCGCATGATCGCGATCATTGCGAATTCGGTTGACGAAGCGGATCTGATGGAGTTGCCGCTCCCGAAGCTCGGGGCGGATGACGACGACAAAGCCGTTGAGAAGAAGGCCCCGGCGAAAGACGCCAAAGGCGAATAATCAAAAACGCTCGATCGTTCAACCTCCCACCATCCCCGCGGATGGTGGGAGGTTTTTGGTATGCCGGGTATGCGCCCGTTCTCAGAGGTAAAAGGCCTCTACGGTATAGGAAGTCGTAACCGATAAGCGAAGGCAAGGGTGTCACCCCGAGGTGGGGTCTGCAAGAAGCCGGAGCCACGGTCACGCGCTGATGAATAGAAACCGAATAGAAGGCAGCAGGCAGTGGGTGAGTCAGCCAAAAATGGATGCTGTCATCTTTCAGCCGCCATCGTGGGGTGTGTGAGTACGGCCAAACCGCTGTCGTCCGCGTCGCGTTCTCGACCGGGGGTCAGTTCTTTTCAGCGGAAGGTTGCTCGGTGAACAATTGATCCAGCTTTGTCATCTCGTGCTGGTAACACTCCGGGCACAGGCCATGGGTGAAATTGACATCCAGGTGCTCTTTGAAATAGGACTCGATACGCATCCAGGATTCCTGGTCGTTGCGCACCTTCTTGCAGACCGAACAGATGGGGATCAGGCGCTGCAGTTCGATAATCTCGGTGATGTCTTCAACGATCAGCAGAACCAGCGTCTGCCCGGCAAAGTGAAACGGCGCGGTGGTGATCAAGGCATAAAGCTCCGCCGTTTTTCCATGCTGCTGCAGTTCCAGGCGGGCACGGTGCCGCACTACGCGATGCCCCTGCATGCCTTCGTTGACCGCATTGCGGATCACGCATTGCGCGCAGACCGGGCCCCGACCGCAGCCGTCGGGCACGTCGATCGCGTGCAGGCAATGCAACACCTCGCCGGTCCGTTGCCGGATGATGGTCTCGCGTTCGGCGCCAAGCAATCCCGCGGCGGCGGCATTGTACTCATGGATACGCACGTCATCATCGACGACGAACAACAAAGACGGCAGCGCATCGAAGATCGACCGTAAGATGTCATTCCGAACATGCTTGTTCGCCATGCGCTCTCCCCTTCGCGGTGATAGACGACTTCCCGTGCCGGAGCACGCCCACCAGAGCACAGAGAGTATACCACCGGTGCGGGTCTGTTAATCCATCGCAACCCTCACGCGCCTTCCGCCGACAAGTCGTCGTGCCAGTCGGGCATTGCCGTCTCCATTCGGATGGATTAGCTGTCTTCACGGTCGGTTGCTGGCTGCCGTGCGGCAAACCATCCCCGCAGGAAGGCGGCGGCGTGGCGGAAGGCTTTGCCGCGATGGCTGATGGCGTTTTTCTCTGCCAGCGTCATCTCTGCCATGGTGCGGTCGAAGCCGTCGGGTTGAAAAATCGGATCGTAGCCGAAGCCGGCGGCGCCGTGGGGGACGCGGGTGATGCGGCCTTCGACAGTCTCTTCGATCTCTGCCAGTACGCCGTGCGAGTCGGCGAGTACCACCGCGCAGTGGAAGCGGGCGGTGCGTCGGGCATCGGGGGTATCGGTCATCCGCGCGAGCAGCCGGATGATGCGTTCAGCATCGGTGGGGGCAAAACGTTTGGAATGCACGCCCGGCGCACCCCCCAGCGCGTCGACCGCCAGTCCGGAATCGTCCGCCAGGGTTAACAGGCCGGTGTCGCGTGCGGCGACCAACGCTTTCTCCCGCGCGTTTTCCAGGAAGGTTGCGCCGGTCTCAGGGATATCCATTGCCGGCGCCACTTCCGCCAGCGTGACCACGCGCACGGGCAAATCCGCGAGCAATTCGGCAATTTCTATCGCCTTGTGGCGATTTTGTGTCGCTACCAGCAGTGTCGTTGTCATACCGTCGTATTGTAAAGCGATGAGGAGGGCTTGTCTATGGTGACGTTGCCGGAGATGCGCGCGGTGTTGCAGCGTATCGTCTATCCCGCCACGCGGGACGAATTGCTTGCCGCCGCGCGCAAGCTGGAGGTGTCGGATGCGGTGATCGCACGTTTGGAAATGCTGCCGGAACACCGCTACGGATCGGTGGATACGGTGATGGATACCCTGCGGGGGCAGGCATAAGCGGCAGCACAGAGCGCCGGCGGTTCGGCGAGCATGAAGTCCGGCGATATGATCACATGACGATCAGCAATATAGCGTGCGCCATCTTTTTCGATATAACAGGAGTTTGAGCGTGGGTATCGAAATAGTAGGAGAGAGTCGCGCCGATGACCGAACCACGCCTGATCGAGACGCCGTTGACCGCATCCGCCGCGCGCAGTTTGCGCGCGGGTGAGCGCGTGTTGCTGTCCGGAGTCCTGCTGACCGGGCGGGACGCCGCGCACCGGCGACTGGTGGAGACGCTGGACCGTGGCGAGACGTTGCCGGTGTCGCTGACCGACCAGGTGATCTTTTATGTGGGGCCGACGCCCGCGCCGCCGGGATTTCCCATCGGTGCCGCCGGGCCCACCACCGCCGGACGCATGGACGCCTACGCGCCGCGCCTGATCGCCCACTGCGGGCTGCGCGGCATGATCGGCAAAGGGGCGCGGCGCGAGCCGGTACGGGCGGCATGCCGCGAATACGGTGCCGTATACTTCGGAGCCATCGGCGGGCTGGGAGCGCTGCTGGGGCAATGCGTGCAGGCCGCGGAAGTCATCGCCTACCCCGACCTTGGCCCCGAGGCTATTTACCGCCTGGTCGTACGCGACTTTCCGCTACTCGTCGTCAACGATACCGCGGGTGGCGATGCGTATGCCGAGGGACGCGCGCGCGCCGTCAGCTCAGCCTTGTGACAGGTCGCACCGCGGGTGCTATAATGAGAATAGCAGCATTTCGCCACCCATGTCCGGGTGGTTGGAAAGCGTGGAGACACAGCGCACGAACAGGAGCCGCTCATGATCCGTCTATCCCGATTCAGCGTGCTTGCCACTCTGGCGCTCGCGCTACTCTTGCCGTGTCTGGCGGCCCCCTGGATGGGTGGTCGGGGGTACGGCAATCGGGGATCCTTTCCCGAAGTGCCGTTCCCGATGATACCCGCCGTGGTCTGGAAGGCTTACCTGGGCGAAGAGTTTATCGATCTCACCCCATCCAACGTGCTGGTGGCCGCCGGAAACGTCATCGTGGCCTACAATAACTACGTTATCGCCGTCTCGACTGAAACCGGCGAGCGACGGTGGCAATACGAGCTGTTTGAACGGCCCGTCAGTGATTTGCTGCTTCTCAATAACATGGTCATCGCGACGTCGCCGCACGGCGTGGTCAGTGCGTTGAATCCCGTGAATGGCACGTTGGTCTGGAAGCATAAGCTCTCCGAAGGCGTTCGCAACGGTCCCGTGCCGGCGCCCGAGGGACTCTTTTTCACGACAAAAAGCAACACCATCGAAGTGCTCGATATCAATACGGGCAAGCTGCTGGCCTCGACCAACGCGCAGAAGAAGATCGAAGCCGGTCCTGCGATCGTTGGCCGATCAGTGGTGCTGTTCCACACGGATGGCTACGGCATTCGCGTCGAGGAAAATGCCATCAGTCGTTGGACCGTCGTACTTCCCAATACCGTAGGCTTGACCCCGGCGACGGATAATCGACTGCTGGTCGTCGTCAGTTCGCCGAACGGCATCTTCGGATTGAATCCCAACGATCGTGATCGCCCCATCTACTGGTCCTATCCCTGCCTGGACCGGATACCGGACAGCGCGATTCTGGATGGCAATCGCGTCTACACACTGACGCGCAACAAGATCATGCTGGCGATCGATGCCGCGACCGGCAAGGATTGCTGGTTCCGCACCGAATCGCATTTCGAGCGGGGCAAGGAAGTCACGGTCAACAAACCCGGTTTCGTGCTGCCAGCCAAGCCGATTGCCCAGCCGCTGGTGATCGGCGATTACCTGGTCATTCGCATGGAGTCCGGCTTGATGGCCGTGTATCGCAAAGATACCGGCAAGCAGGTGTGGGCCTTTACATTGATGCCTCCGGCAGGCGCGGTGCAGTCGAAAAATCCGTATATGGGCGGGCCGGCGGTGGTGGACGACGATCTGTATTTCGCCGGCACGGACGCGGTGATCTATCACCTGTCGAAGACCGTACCGGATATCGATGCGCCCACCTTCAGCGTGGTGACGCCGGATGCGGGCGATATCGGTTTCATCAACGCCAAGTCGCTGGAGTACCTGGGCGCGGCGATTGTGGATGAAGGATCGGGTGTGCAGCACTCCTCGGTGACCTTGCGCCTCGATCGCATGGATCTGACGTCCAACATTCAGTATGATGCACAAACGAAGTACTACTATGTCGTTCTGCCGGCGAATTCCGAACTGGCACCCGGCATGCACCGGATGGTGATGATTGCTCGCGATTATCGCGGCAACACCGGCACGCTCAGCCGCAACTTCATCATCGGCGGCAAGAACACCGGTGAACGCGTCACCGTGAAGATCTCCGGCGAGTTCGTGCCGAAGGTCATCCGCGTGCAACCCGGCGGCATTATCAGTTGGGAGAATATTTCGGGTGGACCACGCACGGTGGTTTCCGATGCCGGCGACCTGCCTGACGAAGCGAAATTTACCTCGGATGCTCAGTATCCGGATGGCATCCCCGATAAGGAAAGCTGGGTCTGGCTGGTGCCGGATGACCTGGAGATCGGCACCAAAATCTATTATCACTGCCGGCTGAACGGGCATTCCGGTGACGGCGAGAGCGTCGGCACCGGATTGGCTGGCGTCATCGAGGTGTCGAAGTCCATGCAAGGCGCCCCGGTGCCGGACAAGCCAGCGCACGGCGACGACGGCGATGACGGCCAACCCCCGCCGCCGCAGGCAGAGGAGCCGCCTCCGGCTAATTAAAGCCGGCTCAACGAGCAGATGCATGATATGCGCCCCCCTTGCAGGATTCCCGCGAGGGGGGCGCGGCGTTGCGGGAGATTTTAGACATCCTTCACCCCAGCAATGGGGTATCCCGGTCATGGAGGTGACCGTAATGACCGGCCCGGCTGAAACCGCACCACAAACGCCCTGGCACGCCTTGCCGACCGACGAGGTGTTGCACCGACTGGATGCACATCCGGATGGCCTGACCAGTGCGGAGGCGCTGCGGCGACTGGCGGAGGGAGGGCCAAACGAATTACGCACGATGGCTGAGCCCGGCGTGGCGCGGCTGGTGTTCAAACAACTGCGCAGTCCGCTCATTTATCTACTGTTCTTCGCGGCAATGATTTCCGCCGTGACCGGGCATCCCGTGGATGCCGGCGTCATTCTCATTGTGGTAGCGGTCAATGCCCTCATCGGGGTTGTGCAAGAGCGTCGGGCCGAGCGGGCACTGGATGCGTTGCGCCAGTTGACCGCGCCTCGCGCGCTGGTGCTGCGCGACGGCGTGACGGTGGCGGTAGCGGCGCGCGACGTGGCGTCCGGCGACGTACTGGTGCTGGAAGCCGGCGACCGGGTGGCTGCCGACGCGCGGTTGCTGGAGAGCATTGAGCTGCGCGTCGATGAATCGGCGCTCACCGGTGAATCGAATCCGGTGGTGAAGATGCCTGGCCTTCACCCCGCGCGCCGGGCGCTGGCGGACCGCGTCAACATGGTGTGGATGTCCACCCACGTAGTGAGCGGGCGTGGACGCGCAGTAGTGACGGGTACCGGCATGCGTACCGTGTTGGGCGAGATTGCCGGCGAGGTGCGCGCGGTACCGCGCGCCGACACCCCGCTGCAGCAACGCATGCGGCAACTGGCAGGTCTGCTGGGTACGGCGGCGCTTGTGCTGTCCGCCGTTATATTCCTGCTCGGCCTGTTGCGCGGCTACGATGTCTACACGATGCTGCTCTTCGCCGTCGCCACCGCCGTCTCCGCTATCCCGGAGGGATTGCCGACGGTGATCAGCGTGGTGCTGGCGCTGGGGGCATTGCGCATGGCCGCGCGTCACGCCGTACTGCGGCGACTGCCCGCGGTGGAAACCCTGGGCTCCACCACCGTCATTTGCACCGATAAAACCGGTACCATTACGCGTAATGAAATGACCGTCACCCGTCTGTGGGTCGACGGCGCCGTGCTCACGGTCAGTGGCGAGGGTTACGCGCCGGAGGGAGAGATTCGGCCTGTGGAGGCTATGCCACCGGCAGCGTATCCCGATCTCGATGCCTTGCTCATCCTCGGCTGCCTGGTGAATAATGCCGTGCTGGAGGTGACCACGCGCGGGTGGGAAGTGCAAGGCGATCCGCTGGAGGGTGCGTTACTGGTGGCGGCACGCAAGGCCGGGCTGTCGCCGGAGACGCTGCAATACGATAACCGGCGATTGGATGAAATTCCATTCTCCAGCGCCACCCAGTATATGGCCACGCTGCATCACCCCGCGGGTCTGCCGCAAACGGTGCTCTATGTCAAAGGCGCGCCCGAACGCATCCTGGCGTCATCCCGCTTCGTGCTCGAACAAGGGCGACGGGTGCTGCTGACCGACGAACGCCGTCGCCAGCTACTCGCGGTGCAGGAAGCGTTTGCGGCGCAGGGATTGCGCGTGCTGGCCGGTGCGTATCGCGAACTGCCGTATGACCAGCGAGAGGCGGAGCACGCGGAGGCGGAGCAGAAATTAACCTTCGTCGGCCTGTGGGGCATGCTCGATCCGCCGCGTCAGGACGCCATTCATGCCATTCACACGGCACAGCAGGCGGGCATCCGCGTCGTGATGATCACCGGCGATCACCTGCTAACCGCGATAAGCATTGCCCGCCAGGCGGGTATCCTTCATCCCGACGAAGACAGCATTAGCGGCGAAGAACTGGACGAGTTGTCCGATATCGAACTGCGCCTGCGCGTGCGCCGGCTGGCGGTTTTCGCCCGCGTCTCACCTTCCCATAAACTGCGCGTGGTCAACGCGCTGCGCGACAATGGCGAGATCGTGGCGATGACCGGCGACGGGGTGAATGACGCCCCGGCGCTCAAGAGCGCGGACATCGGCATCGCCATGGGAGTCACCGGCACCGAGGTTGCCAAAGAGGCCGCCGACATGGTGTTGCTCGATGATAATTTCGGTACTATCGTGAACGCAGTTGAAGAGGGACGGGTGATCTTCGGCAATCTGCGCAAAGTGGTGTTTTTCCTGATCACCACGAACCTGGGTGAGATTATCACCCTGACGGTGGCGCTGCTGATCGGACTGCCGTTGCCCGTTACCGCGGTGATGATCCTCTGGGTGAACCTGGTCACCGATGGTCTGTGCACAGCACCGCTGGGCATGGAGCCGGGACTCGCCGACGTGCTGCAACGCCCTCCGCGCCGACCACATGCCGGCATCATCGATCCGCCCATGCTGCGCCGCATGCTGGTGCTCGCACCGCTGATGGCCGCCGGCACCCTGGGCCTGTTCGCCTATGCGCTGCGGGTGACGGATTTCGTGCATGCGCAGAGCATCGCCTTTACGACTTTGGTCGCCTTCCAGTGGTTCCACGCGCTCAACACACGCTCGCAGAACATGTCGATTTTCCGCCTTCCGCTGCTGTCCAATCCCTGGTTGTTCGGCGGCATCCTCCTTGCCGTGCTGTTACAGGTACTGGTGGTGGAGTGGGGACCGGCACGCCTGATCTTTCGCACTGATCCCCTTACACTGGTGGAGTGGATCCTGATTATTCTGGTGTCCTCCAGCATCCTGATCGTGGATGAGCTGTTCAAAGCCTTTCGCGTCTACGGAACGCGGGAAGCGGTGGCACCCGAAAGGTCGCGTGCCATGTAACGTCGTCATGTTGTCGAGCACGGACACGGCCTTCACCACGCTTTTGCCTTTACTGGTCGCGACGGTATACGGGTGGTCATGCAGGCACGTCCCCGCGCCGTGGTACCGGACGGAACCTGGGGTGGCGCGCCGGTCCTTTTCGCGTATGGCGCCGCTGCCCCGCCTTTACAGTTGTCCCCGGCGCGGGGTACACTGGTGGCCGAGGAGTCATCGTATGGCAACCCCCATTCAATTTGTAAAAATGCAGGGACTTGGCAATGATTTCATCATCGTCGATTGCCTCAGCCATCCGTATAACGTGCCGCAGTTGGTGGCGGCCGCCGCGTTGTTGTGTGACCGCAATTTCGGCATCGGCGGCGATGGATTGATCCTGGTGCTGCCCAGCCGGCACGGTGATTTTCACATGCGCATCATCAATGCCGACGGCAGCGAGGCGGAGATGTGCGGCAATGGCATCCGCTGTTTCGCCCGCTACGTCTACGAGCATGGACTCACCGAGCAGACGCGCTTCACGGTGGAGACGCTAGCCGGCCTTATTGTGCCGGTGCTCACCCTGTCGGGCGACCACGTGAGCGGCATTCGGGTGGATATGGGCGCGCCGCGGTTGGAACGTGCGCAGATTCCGATGGTCGGCCCCGACGGCCCGGTGGTGAACGAGCCGCTGCAAGCGGGCGACCGCACCTTTTTCGTCACCGCGGTTTCGATGGGCAATCCACACGCGGTGATCTTCGTGGAAGGTGACGTACAGGCGTTCCCGGTAGAGCAATACGGCCCGC
Organism: uncultured bacterium; assembly: GCA_964472305.1. Taxonomy (GTDB): domain Bacteria; phylum Armatimonadota; class Hebobacteria; order CAIYQO01; family CAIYQO01; genus CAYYJR01. The sequence continues at coordinate 115,460 of CAYYJR010000003.1, read as the reverse complement.
TGATCGAGCGCCATGCCGTCTTCCCGAAGAAGACCAATGTGGAGTTTGTGCAGGTGGAATCGCCGGTGCACCTGCGCATGCGTGTGTGGGAGCGCGGCGCGGGCACCACCCTCGCCTGTGGCACCGGCGCCTGCGCCACGCTGGTCGCCGCCGTGCTGACTGGCCGTGCCGACCGCACCGCCACCGTCACGTTGCCCGGCGGCCCGCTGGAAATCGCCTGGGACGACGCCGACAGCCACGTCTACATGACCGGCCCCGCCGTCGAGGTGTTCGCGGGAACGATCGAATTGGCATAACGGCATGGAATACTGGGAACTCTCAGACGAGCAATTACTGGCGCAGTGCGATTGGTACGCGCGGCGGGCGAGTGGTCGCGGCGGGCAGAAGCGGAATAAGACGTCCAGCGCCATCACGCTGCACCACCGGCCTACCGGGATCACCGTGGTAGCCACCGAGAGCCGGATGCAGGGGGAGAATCGTGCGCTGGCGATGTCGCGGTTGCGGCTCGCGCTGGTGCTGGCCGTCCGCCGCGAGGTGGATCTGGAAACCTTCGCAGCGCCCGACGAACTGCGTGCGCAGCAGACGCGCGATGGACGGCTGGCGGTGAACCCCGCCAACCCGCGCTACCTGCCCATCATCGCCGCCGTCCTCGACCTGTTGCAGGCCTATCGTGGTCAGGTGAGCACCACCGCCGATCGACTCGGCATCAGCACCACCAATCTCGTCAATCTGCTGCACGATGACCCCAAATTGTGGACCGTCGCGCAGGCGATGCGCAAACGATTCAGTCTGCCGCTGTTGAAAACATGACGCATTACCCGCGGACTGTCGCGCGGTTCGCGCGACGGCTTTGCCGGACTATTGACTTTCCCACCACGATTACATTACAATAGTAGGCTGTGTGACTACCCCAGGCTGAATCGCGCCTGGCGAGGCAATTGTAGGCCGCCTGGCGGCCCCAACGAGGAGGAGTGCCGGTGACCACCGAGCAATTCGAACAACAGCTTCAGGTTGAAGAACCCGCGGTACATTTTCTGAACGATACCATCGCGGACTTCCTCTTGAACCGCGGCCACGCGGCCAAGATTGGCGAGATTGTCAGCCAGATCGGCAAACGCATCGGCGCCAGCGCGAAGCTGATTCGACAGACGATGTCCAGCAATCCGCAATTCTTCGGTGAAGAGCGGCGCTGGAATCTTACTATGCGCACGCTGTTCCACCGCCCGATCGACGGCGCGCTGGTGCAGACGCTGCGCCTGTATGGCCGGCCGATGACCGTCGCCGCGTTCAGCAACGAAATGGCAGTGCTGAATGCCCGCGCGCCGGAATATTTCCAGCACATGCTGCCGTCGTTCCTGGAGAACCGACCACAGACGTACTTCCGCACCCCGGACGATCGCTGGGCGTTGCAGGAATGGCTGCTGGATACCAACGCCCTGGACGAAGACGAGTTGTTGCTGCGCAACTTCTACACGCAACTGGAAGGGCTGCTGCCCTTGCTGGAAGACGTACGCAACGTCACCCTCAAGAAAGACCTGAGTTACCCCGACGCGGCGCTGAAGCTGCTGGATACGCTCAAGCAACCGCTCGATACGAAGATTATCGCATACGCCTTATGGCGCCTGCACGGCGAGGCGTTTGAGCCGCTGCGGCTGTATCTGGAACTGCTGGACGATCCGCGCCTGTACCTGCTTTCCGGCGGCGAATGGATGCACGCCGACCAGGTGAACCAGGTGGCAACCTCGCTGCAGCAACTTTCGGCGCTGGCGGATGTCGCATTGGAAGAAGAAGAAGTCTGGGAGGGCCCGTACGTGGTCTCCGACGAGGATCTGAGCGAGATTCACGACTTCCTGGTAGAGCATGGCCGTCCGCAGAAACTGTCCGATCTCATCGAGGCGGTATTCGAATACAGTCCGTCGTCGCCGCGTTATCCGTCGGTCTTTAGTGGATTGATGGCGGCGTTGCTGCAGGACCCGCGTCAGCAACTGGTGGGCCAGCAGACGTGGACACTACCCGAACTGATCCCGCAGGAAGTGCTGCAGGTGCCGGAAAGCCTGCTGCCCGAACTACTCGATCCGACGTTGCTGACCGATCCGGAAACCGATGCGGAACTCGAGGACGAGGGTCTGGATAACAATCTGGCGCTGTGGGTACACGACCCGCGCTACGAAGACTTCGGCGGCGAACACGAAGTGGAGCTGTCATCCGAATTGATGACCGCCGAAACCACGCTGGACGAGACGCGCATCCCGCTGTTGTATAACCACCGCCGGATGGGCACGCTCAAACTGCGCCAGGCCGACATCAACTTCTTCCCCACCGAGACACCGCTGGCGTGCGTCACGGTGCATGGCGAGCAGTTCAACACCTTCCAGATCTGGATCAACAACGACGAGTTGCTGATTCACGGTCTCGCCGACTGGTACGAGGCGCGCCAGATTCCGGTCGGCGCCATGCTTTGCTTCCGTCGCGGCGCGGAGCCCGACGACTTCCTGCTCTTCTGGGACGGGGAGACCGACGAGTTGATTACGCTGCCGGAAGCGCGCATCGCCGAGTTGCTCAACCTGCGCGAGCAGGCTGACGAACTGCAGTGGTCGGTGTTCGACATCATGTCGCATGTGATGGCGGGTCGTCCGGAAGGCGCGCACTTCCTCACCCTGTGGGCCGAGGTGAACGTGGCACGCCGCACGCCCAAGCGCGTGGTGGCGTCCAACCTCAGCAGTTACCACTGCTTCGTGCTGGTCTCCGGCACCGAACGCTGGCGCTTCGACGAGCGTAAGGCGGAACAAGGCCGCAAAAAGACGAAGAAGAAATTCGTCATCGAGTAATTGTGGGTACGGGCAACGGGGGCGGCCCACGGGTCGCCCCCGTTGTGTTTTACGACTGCCGGTGGCGTGAGTCGTGTATTCTGTTTAACCCGCACCAAAAACACCGATACTGGTAATACGGTCGCGGTCATTCGCGCTGCCTGGAGGATTCTACGGGTATGGAATATCTGATCGGTGTGCTGGGGATTTTTGTCATCCTTGGGTCTATTGTATTCGTCCACGAATTCGGCCATTTTTTCATCGCCAAGTTGAGCAAGATGACGGTGCACGAGTTTTCGCTCGGTTTTGGCCCCCCGCTGCTAACCACCAAACGTCATGGCACGCAATATTCGTTGCGCGCATTCCCCCTGGGCGGATACGTCCGTATCGCCGGGATGGAACCCGGTGAGGAGAATGAGCCCAACGGTTTTTACTCAAAGGGCTTCATCGCGAAATTCGCCACGATCCTCGCCGGTGCGACGATGAATGTCGTGCTCGCGCTGATCGTCTTCATCGTTATCGGTCTGGCGGTCGGTTATCCCACGCCGGCGAAACGCGCGGTGATCCAGGAGGTTGTGCCGGAAGCCCCGGCGGCAAAGGCGCACCTGCAACCGGGCGACATCCTGGTCGAGATCAACGGTGTGAAGAATCCGGGTACCGAGGCGGCTCCCGATCTCATCCACGGCAGCAAAGGCCCGGTTCAACTGGTGGTGGAACGGCAAGGACGGCGGTTTCCGGTACGGATTGCCCCCGTCGCGCAGCAGTTTCCCGTGTTGAAGGGCATCGATCTGGAACTCGTGACGCGCCGGGTTATCGGCGTCGAGATTCACTGGCCGTTAATGCGCCAGACGCCGGCGCTTTCGATCGCGAACGGCGCAAAGAGCCTCTCGCACACGCTTCGGTTTGCCGTCGCGAATATTCGCTACATCATTTCGGGCAAAGCCAAGCTCAATCAGATCGGCGGCCCGGTGATGGTGATGCGCGCCTCGTATGAAGTTTCGAAGGGGGCGTTGTCCTCGCGAGAGAAATTCGCCGACTTCCTCGAACGGCTGGCGCTGTTCTCAGTGCTGATCGGCTTTTTCAATGTGCTCCCGATCCCCGCGCTGGATGGCGGGCACCTGATGACGATCGTCACGGAAGCCATCTATACTCGTTTTACGAAAAAGACGTTCGACAGGAATAAGGTCGCCCTCGTGCATGCCGTCGGGTTGATCATCCTGTTCGGATTTATCATCCTCGTCACCACGAATGATCTTAGCACCTGGATCACCGGCAAGCCGTTGTTCGGAGGCAAGTAACGCATGAGCGGCGTCTACCCCCTGCCCCGTCGCCAGACTCAGTCCGTCCGCGTCGGTCCGCTCGTGATCGGCGGCGGTGCGCCCATCAGTGTGCAGTCGATGACGAAAACGCCTACCGCCGACGTCGCGGCCACGGTGGCGCAGATTCACGCGCTGGCGGAGGCCGGGTGCGACCTGGTGCGGGTGGCGGTGCCGGATGGACGCGCGGCGGCGGCGCTGGGCGAGATCAAGCGACAGAGCCCCATCCCGCTGGCGGCGGATATCCACTTTAACTATCGGCTGGCGCTGACCGCCATTACGCAGGGTGTGGATAAGCTGCGCTTGAACCCGGGTAATCTCAAGCGTCCGGAGGAAGTGCGCGCGGTGGCGGATGCGGCGCGCGCGCGCCGCATCCCTATCCGCGTGGGGGTGAACAACGGCTCCATCGATCCGGTGCTGCGCGCGCAATACCCGTTCACCCACGAAGGCAACGCGCGCGCACTGGTCGCCGCCGCGCTGCAACACCTGTGCCTGCTGGAAGCGGTCGGCTTCACTGACATCGTGGTATCGCTGAAAGCATCGGATATCATCACCACCGTGCTCGCGTACCGGCTGATGGCCAACGAGCGCCCCTACCCGCTGCACGTGGGCGTAACCGAAGCGGGGTTGCCACCGGCGGGATTGATCAAGTCGGCGGCGGGCATCGGCGCGCTGCTGGGCGAGGGGATCGGCGACACGCTGCGCGTCTCGCTGACAGCGAATCCGGTGGATGAAGTCGAGGCGGGGTGGCAACTGCTGCGCGCGCTGGAGTTGCGGCCCGGCGGAATCACGCTGACCGCCTGCCCAACCTGCGCGCGGTGCGACGTAAATTTCGATCCTATCGTGCATGCGGTGCAGGACCGGCTGGCGTCGCTCGATCGGCGCTTGCGCGCGGAGGGACGTTCGTTGCGCGTGGCGGTGATGGGATGCGAGGTGAACGGTCCCGGTGAATCACGCGATGCCGATGTCGGCCTGGCGGCTACTCGTCATGGCGGCCTGCTGTTCCGTGGCGGCGAGGCGCTGGGCAAAGTCGATGAAGCGGAAATGGTCGATGCGCTGGTCGCCCAGGTGGTCGCATTGACACAGGCGCAACCGGGTGAGCACGCATGAAACGATTCCTCATCATCATCGGCGTCGCGACACTGCTGATTGCCGTCGCCGTCGCCATGATTCGCGATTATGCACGGTCGTGCGACCAGGGTGGCTTTACGCCGTTGCACCGCACCGTTCAACACGGCAACAGCCCGTGGACCATCTTCCTGCTCGCCTTTGGGGCTGATCCCAATGCTCGCAGTTTGAGCGGGCAGACGCCGCTACACCTGGCGCTCACCTCCGACGTGATCCATATCCTTGCCACGCATCATGCCGATCTGAATGCCGTCACCGAGGGTGCCGGCGATACACCGCTGCACATCGCGGCGGAATATGGAGACGCGGAGATCGTCGATACGCTGCTGAAGCTGGGTGCGAACGTGAATGCCCGCAATGTCACGCGCGCGACGCCGCTGCACCTGGCCGCCGCCGGCGACGACGCCATGACGGTGGCCGTGCTGGTGATGGGCGGCGGTGACGTGAATGCCCGTGACGACGCCGGTCACACCCCACTGCAACTCGCGGTGAAGATGAAGCGCATTGCCATCGCCCGCATTCTGCGCAAGAACGGCGCAACCGAGTAACCGCCTGGGCGCGGACGGTACCATACGGCAGGCTGATATCTTTGCGTCCGCACCCTCGGAAATCATCGAAGGATTTCGCGCGCGATGATGGAATACTACGGTATGCACGCCGCGCCATACTCGACGATTGTGACGCCCTGGGGGCGGTTGCTGTTGGTGATCGGCGCGCGAGGATTGCGAAGCGTGTCTTTCGACGAATCGACGGCCTTCCTTCGACAAGCGCCTGACTTCGCGCCCGCGCCCGCACCGTGGGCGGAGGCGTTCGCCGCCTACCTGGCCGGACAGCCGTTCCCGCCGGAGTTGCCGCTCGATCTGTCCCCCGTCCCCGCCTTCACCCGCCAGGTGTTGGAGGCGTGCCGGCTGATTCCCTTCGGCGAAACACGCAGTTATGCCGCCCTTGCCACCGCGCTGGGGCGTCCGCGCGCCGCGCGGGCGGTGGGCCAGGCGCTGGCGCGCAACCCATTGCCGGTCGTCATCCCCTGCCACCGGGTCGTGGGGACGAATGGTCGCCTGACCGGTTTCCGCGGCGGGCTGGCGTGGAAACGGGCGCTGCTCGCACACGAAGGTATCTTGCATACGCGCTAAAGGAGGTTGCGATGCGACGTTTGTTCTGGCACTGGGCCATCTCGGCCATTGCGTTGGTGCTGACCGCGGCCGCGATTCACGTGCCCATCACACCCTGGTACAACGCGATCTGGCTGGCGCCGATCTTTGGGTTGGTCAACGTGATCGTCGGCTTCCTCGTCAACATCATCTCCATCATCCTGCTGCCGCTGAACCTGCTCACACTGGGCTGTTTCGGCTTCATCCTGTCGTTCGGTCTGTATACGCTGGCGCTGTACTGGCTCTGTAATACCGCCACCGGTCCGCTGGCATTCGCGCTGTCCATCCCGAGTTGGACGACGGCCGCGCTGCTCGCTATCATCATGGCGCTGTTCAGCACCGTGCTCAACATGGTGCTGCCGGGTGGCAAACGCCGGCGGTAAACCGGGATGCTCCGCTGCACCGTGCTTTGAATCCCATCCCCTTGATGCGGTGCCTCACGGCAACCCGGCAGACGAGCCGCATCACGTACCATAGCGAAATCACCGCGTTCCCGAATTGAACGCATGGTGGTTCGCTGCGCCATGACGGCGTGGGGAAGGACGATTCCGCCACGCTGGCCAACGCAACCACCGTATCTGGCACGCCGGCGCCGCAAAATTCCTCACCTCCACCATGCCTCCTCCATCGTTCCACCACATTCGTGCGGTAGCATAGCATTATCACCTGCGGGTGCTACGAAAAGGAGGAGCTACTATGCAACGCAAACTCACCCCACGCCGGGCGACCTGGGTCGCCGGCATCGTCATCGCCGTGCTGGGCATCGTCCTCACCGCCGGACTGCTCACCCGGGCCGTCGCGGCGGAGAACTACGCCAACCGGCTGGCTTTGGGCCGTAATGTCGTGAAGCTGGCCATCGTGGTCATGGCCAACCAGACACCCATCACCGCCAGCGACGCGCAGAGCGTGTTGCCGGCGCTGGATGCCATCCAGGCCGAGAATCGGATCACCGAGGAATCGGCTGCTGCACTCGATGCCAGGCTGCTGAACGCGCTGTCGCCCGCACTGCGCCAGGCGGTGCAGGTGGTGCGCCTGCCGGAGCCGGATCCTGAGGTGAAAGCCCGCGCATTGCGCTTCGCCGAGCGCCACCGCCTGGACAACCCCGCGAAATACGGTCCCAGCAGCCGTGCCTTCGACCGCCTGGTGGAATTCTTTCAACAGGCGGCGGAACGGTAGGAAACGCGAAGCCTTCGCCACTCTCCCCCACAACAGGGGGAGAGTGGCGTTGACCGGCAGCGGTTACAACCATTCGTCCCTGAGAGTAATACGTTATATCGGTTGAGGAGGAAAGGTGCCGGAATTGGATTATAGCTTCCCGCTTGACCATCCGTCCGCCTGGGAGTATCTTGCAGGCAATAACCTCTCGCGGAGGCGTTCTGTCCGTGCATATTTTGATTGCCGATGACGATCACGCGCTGGCTGAGGCGGTGTGCTGGTATCTGGAGGCTGAGGGATTTCGCGTAACGCGGGTGGAAAACGGGCCGGCGGCGCTGGCGGCGTTTACCGCCGAACAACCCCATGCCGCCATTCTCGACATTATGATGCCGGGCATGGATGGATTCCAGCTATGCCGTGCGATGCGCCAGATCTCAGACTTGCCGATCCTGATGCTTTCCGCGCGCGACAGCGAGGCGGACAAAGTGCGCGCGCTGGGGTTGGGCGCCGATGATTACCTGACGAAGCCGTTCGGCGCCATGGAACTGGTGGCGCGCATCAAGGCGTTATTGCGCCGGGCGGGACGCGGCGAAAACGAGTTGTTGCGCGTGGGGGCACTGGCGGTGGCGCCAGGCGAGCGCGTGGCACGGGTGGGCGACGAAGAGGTGGCGCTGTCGGCGCTGGAGTTTGACCTGCTGGTGACGCTGCTGCGCCGCCCGCGCACGGTCTTCTCACGCAGCCAGTTGGCCGACCTGGTGTGGGGCGCGGATTTTTCCGGCGACCCGCGCCTGGTCGATTCGCACATTTACCACCTGCGGGAAAAACTGACTGCGGCAGGGCTGGCGCCCTGTCCCATTGCGACGGTTCGGGGAGTCGGTTATGCGTTTCGGCCCGATATCTAACGTCCGCGTCCGCCTGACCCTGACGATCCTGGCGGTGATCGTGCTAAGCTGGCTGTTGAGCGCCGGCACGGTGATCTACTTCGCGCGACAGGAAGCGGTCGCCATTCGGCAACACTGGCATCACGCGCCACCCGCAGTGCGCGAATCGTTGCGCACGATGTGGACGCTGGCGCGCGAAGGCAACATGCCCGTGCTTTGGCTGCCGCTGCCCATCGGCAAGGGGGCGTTCCTGGCGCGGTTGTGCATCGCCTTATTGCTGGCCCTCTGCGCCGGCGCGTGGTTGAGCCGGCGCATCACCCGCCCGCTTACCGCATTGAGCGACGGCGCGTGTGCCTTTCATCGTGGCGAATTCGCGCATCGCATTCCACTGGCGGGCGATGACGAATTTACCCGCGTGGCTGCCGCCATGAACGAGATGGCCGCGCGCGTGGCCGCGCAACTGGCCGCACAGGAGGACGACGCGCGCCGCCGCCGGCAGTTGTTGGCCGATGTTGCTCACGACCTGCGCAGTCCGGTCGCTACGTTGAAGACCATGGCGGAGGCATTGCGCGACGGCGTCGCCGCACAGCCGGAGCGCCGCACATTGGCGCTGAGCACCATGGTCGAAACGGCAGACCGCCTGCGGCGTCTGGTGGATGATCTGCTTGATCTGACGCGCCTCGACTTGCGTGAGTTGTCGCTGCACCGCGAACCGGTGGATCTGCGCGCGCTGGCTATCGAGGCACTGGAGGCGCACGCGCCGGCCGCCGACGCCGCCGGCATCGTGCTGTCTTCGCCGGCGGCCGGCGACCCGGTGCTGGTGGACGGCGATCCGCATCGGCTGGCGCAGGTGCTGGACAACCTGCTCGATAACGCCATCAGCTATGCCGGACACGGCGCCACCGTGCAACTGGCGGTAGCCGATAACGATCCGCGCACGCTGGTGGTATGCGACAGCGGCGCGGGCATCACGGCGGAACACCTGCCCTACCTCTTCGATCCTTTTTATCGCGCCGATGCCGCCCGTACCCCCGGCGACCGCCACAGCGGCCTGGGCCTGCGCATTGCCCGCGGCCTGGTGGAAGCGCATGGCGGCACGCTGACGCTCGACAGCCAATCCGGCGCCGGCACGCGGGTGACGATTACGCTGCCGGCAGTCGTCGAATAAGAGGAAAACCGCGATATCGGGCACGGTCCTGGTGACGATCGCCCCGGGCGACCAGCGATTGTATTTTCGGTCATCACTCGGCTTGTGGATCCGAGCTTTCACATTCTCGCCACCGCCGCCGCGGCTGCCAGCGTTATCGCGGCACCGAGTCGACCCTTGATGAAATATTAACACGAATCGGGGCAAATGGCGGTTACTCCGCTGAGCAGGGGGGGATATCAACACTACCTGCGCAGTTTATCATAGAACCGAAAGAGCCACGACAACTGAATAGGGAGAACATCTATCCATCGAAACCGTGACGGGGGTTGACAGGCCATCAGCCCCCATCACGCATTTGGTGTGGCGTAACGGCGTCATGGCAGGAATTCGTGCACCGAACGGTGAATTCTACGACGGGGCGTTAGCGCAAATCCGCACAATGCGATTCCACTTTTGCTGGATCCCTGGTCCCCGTCGTTGGCAGGACGTGGGGCGCAACACGAGGTCCATTTCCACGTGTTGCACGATGTCAGATTGCCCGCGATACCAGCATTTCTGACGCGTGCACGCTGACACGGGTGAACGCATACTGCACGAAAAGGAGTTCACGATGCTGAACGAGATGATTCTTCCGGAATTCGACCACGAAATGGAAATCACGCGGAAAATGCTGGAACGCGTGCCCGACGCGCAGTTCGGCTGGCGACCGCATGCGAAGTCCTGGACCCTTGGCGAGTTGGCGACGCACCTCGCCAGTCTTCCCGGATGGGCGGCGTTCACGCTGACCACCGACGAACTGGATATCGCCCCACCGGGGGGCGAACCGATGCGGACGGTGGCCGCCACATCGCGCCAGGAGTTGCTGGAGCGCTTTGACGCCAATACCGCTGCCGCCCGTGCCGCGTTGACCGCGGCCAGTGACGAGACGATGCGGAAGCCGTGGACGCTGCTGGACGGCAGTCAGGTTATCTTCACCCAGCCGCGCCTCGCGGTGCTGCGCTTCTTCGTGCTCAGCCACGTGATCCACCATCGCGCCCAACTCGGCATGTATCTGCGCCTGCACGATATTCCGCTTCCGTCGGTCTACGGTCCGTCGGCGGATGACAGCGGGATGTGAGACGCGCGCCTTTTCCTTTCGCCGTCGCTGCCGGTGTTCAGGTCTACGCAGCCATTGGACAAGGCTCTTGCTGTGACAGACCGTGCGACTGTCAGTTGATGAGATAATCCGTAGAATCACCGCTGGCGCACGAGTGAAATACCAGAGCAACACTCATGGCGCAGAGCACATCACTACCGTGGTCGCGCCGTTGCCCACGCATCCCGTTTTTACCCTTACCCTTGTCATTTCAGGATTTTTGCAGTATCGTTGTATAATCAACCGGTTTCAGGAAGAACAACCCGGTCGAAAATACTATTTCCCAACCGACTGCACATTCACTGCATTGCTCTCGTAATGCATTTGCCCAATACTCGACTGTCATATGAAAGGAGCATCTCATGGATTCTGGTAGTGCTGCTGCGGTAGGTTTAGGAGCAGGTTTTACCATCGTGTATGTCCTGATCCTCGTGTTGTTGCTCGCTTCGATGTGGCGCGTCTTCGACAAGGCAGGACAACCGGGATGGGCTGCGATCGTTCCCATCTACAACATCTATGTGCTTTGCGAGATCGCCGGCAAGCCCGGGTGGTGGCTGATCCTGATGTTCATTCCGGTGGTGAATATCGTAATCGCGATTATGGTTACGCTGGCGCTGGCGGAAGCGTTCGACATGGGCACTGGCTTTGCCATCGGGTTGATCCTGTTGCCAATCGTTTTCTTGCCCATCCTCGCGTTCGGCGATGCCCAATACGGCGGCAAGAGTGCGACGCCGGGACCAAACGTATTGTCCCAGTAATCTCGACGGTTTTCAGTATCGCACAACCCCTGCGTCCTTAGCGGGGGTCGTGCTGTTGGCAGCCGTATCGTATACGTCTTACGCCCAAAGATTGACACTTCGCATGTCCGGCGGGTATCCTTTCCACCGGGTTTTCTGTCCCTTACCCTACTGATGACGGAGTGTCTATGGCTGCGCACGCGCGTTTTCGTTTCAATTCCATCGACGAATTGCAGGAGAAAATCACCGAGCTCGGACTCGACCTGCCACTGAGCGAGCGGTTCGAGATTCTCGGCACGCCGGCGTCGTTCGGCGCGCTGACCGTGCCGAACCGCATGGCCGTGCAGCCGATGGAAGGATGCGATTGCGATCACGAGGGACGGCCCAGTGAGCTGACCTATCGCAAATACGAGCGCTTCGCCGCCGGCGGCGCGGGATTGATATGGTTGGAGGCGTGCGCGGTGGCACCCGAAGGGCGCGCCAATCCGTTTCAACTCTGGATCAATCCGACCAGCCTGGACGGTCACAAGCACTTGGTAGAGCGCATTCACGCCGCGGCGCGCCGGACGATGGGCGACAATTTCCGTCCCCTCCTCGTGCTGCAACTCACCCATTCCGGTCGCTACAGCAAACCCGAAGGCGTGCCCGCGCCGCTGATTGCCCACCATTCCATCATCGATCCCTACTCCAGCGTCACGCCGGACACCCCGTTGCTCACCGACGATTACCTCGACGCGTTGCAGGACGCCTACGTGCGCGCCGCGCTACTGGCGCGCGAGGCGGGTTTCGACGCGGTCGATATCAAATCGTGCCATCGTTACCTCCTCTCCGAGCTGCTGGCCTCGTTCACTCGCGAAAATTCCCGCTACGGCGACAGCTTCGAAAACCGCACGCGTTTCCTGCGGGAAACGGTGAAGAAGATCCGTCAGGCCGTGCCGGGCCTGGAAGTCACCTCGCGGCTGAACATCTTCGACGCGCTGGAATATCCGTACGGCTGGGGCATGGACCGCGAGGACGCGACGCTACCCGATTTCACCGAGCCGCGTCAACTGATCGCACAGTTGCAGGCGCTGGGCTACGGCGCGCTGAATACCACTATCGGCAATCCCTACTTCAATCCGCACGTCGGGCGCCCGTTCGATTTTCCCATCAAAGGCATGTATACACCCGGCGAACACCCGCTGGAATCGCTGCATCGTTTCGTGCATATCACCCGCGGGGTGCAGCAGGGGTTTCCGTCGCTGGCGGTGGTCGGCTCCGGTTACACGTGGGTACGCCAGTTCTTCCCGCATCTCGCCGCCGCCGCCATCGAGCGCGGGTGGACCACGCTGGTCGGCCTGGGGCGCGGCGCCCTTGCTTATCCCGACTTCGCCCGCGACCTGCTGCACCAGGGCCGCATGGATCCGAAAAAGAGCTGCGTCACCTGTTCCGCCTGCACGCAGATCATGCGCGACGGTGGGCGCTCCGGTTGCGTGGTGCGCGACGCGGAGGTGTATGGCCCCATTTATCGCGAAGGTCGGCGCTACAGCGCGGACCAGGCACGCGCGCTGGCCGCACAGTGCCGGCTGTGCGCGGTGCCCACCTGTCGCGAGCGCTGCCCCGCCGGAGTGGACATCCCCGGTTTTATCGGCAAAATCGCCGAAGGTGACGATCGCGAAGCATACCGCATCCTGCGTCAGGCCAATCCGCTGCCGGAAATCTGCGCCCACGTCTGCCCGGTGGAGGTGCAATGCGAAGGCGGCTGCATCGAGCACATCTTCTCCGACACCGCTGTGCCCATCCGCCAGTTGCAGAAATACGTGGCGCTCACCGCGCGCAAACATGGCTGGACCAGGCTGGAACTGCCCCCCGCGAACCGCACGCGCGTGGCGGTCATCGGCGCCGGGCCAGCGGGCATTGCCTGTGCGGTGCGCCTGCTGGAACTGGGCTGCCGCGTGACCATCTTCGACGCCGCGGAGGCGCCGGGCGGCACGGTGGACGCCACTATTCCCGAGGAGCGCATGCCCGGCGCGGTGCTGCGCGCGGAGATCGCCGCCGTGCTCGACCTCCATGACCCTGAACGGCTGGCATGGCGCGCGGGCACGGCGCTGTCCCCGGCGTTCACGCTGGACGACGTATTGGCCGAAGGCTTCGACGCCGCCTTCATCGGGTTGGGTTTGCCGCGCGCGCAACAACTTGACGCTCCGCATCCTGCGGAAGGCATCACCGACGCGCTGCAATTCTTGCGCGCGGTGAAGCACGGCGGACAGCCGGCGCCCGCGCGCGTGGCAGTCATCGGCGGCGGCAATTCGGCGATGGACGCCGCTGTCTCCGCCGTGCAGGCCGGCGCCGCCGACGTGTATCTGGTATACCGCCGCTCCTTCGCCGAACTGCCGGCGTGGCCGGAGGAACGCAACCACGCGCTGGACGCCGGGGTGCATTTTCTGATTCTCGCCCAACCGGTTGCCTTTCAGACTGATGCCGCCAACCGCCTGATCGGCCTGCGCATCGCGCGCACGGAACTGGGCGCGCCCGATGCTTCAGGCCGTCGGCGCCCGCGGGTGATGCCGAACTCGGAATACCTGCTGGAAGTCGACCTTGTCGTCGAGGCGATCGGACAACTGCCTCCGAACGAACTGGCGGTGCTGCTGCCGGGTATCGCGCTCACCCCCGAGGGGTTGATCGCCGTCGCCGAGGATTCCACCCGCACCAGCCGCGCGGGGGTATACGCGGGTGGCGACCTGGTCAACGGCGGCGCCACCGCGGTGGCGGCGATCGCGTCCGGACGGCGCGCCGCGGAGGAGATCGCCCAGGTTGGCGCCACGGCGCTGAACAGATAATCGAGCGCCATCCTCGCCGGAGCGTCCCCTGCTTCGGGATGCTTTCCCATCGCCGGTTCGTGTGTTACAATGAATCGGCCAGGAGATCGCGTAGTTGTAACAATCCGTTCATCGCCGTGCCCTTCGGTGCAGCGATGACAGGAGATACCCAATCGATGGAGAGCGTTGTATGACAGACACCGTGCCGGTCGTCGAGCCGCCACAGCGAAAAGAGCGAATGCTCACCCGACGCCGCAAACAGGCGGGCCTGCGCAAGTTCCTCTGTGGATGTATAGTATTGCTGCTGGTCGGACTTACCGGTATTTGCCTGTATCTGCATGTCACGCCCTGGCAACTTCCCAGTATCATGGGCATGGGGGCCGATTACCTGAGCGGACGCATTCATCACGCGCCACCCTTTCATGGCCAGCAACAGGTGAACATCCTGCTGCTCGGTGCGGACAGCAACTTCGTCGATGACGGCAGCCGGCGCTCGGATACTATTAAATTCATCCGGGTGGATCTGGTGAAGCCCAGCCTCGCCATTCTGTCCATTCCGCGCGACACCTGGGTCGATATTCCCGGCCATGGCCGGGGCAAGATCAACGGCGCGTATCAGCATGGCGGCGATACCGAAGACAAGCGCATCGGTCTGGCGAAAAATGTCGTCGCCGGCCTGCTGTCCGAGCTGACCGGACAGCACATTCTGATCGACTATTACGTGCGCATCCAGACCGGTGGTTTCAAGGATATCGTGGACGCGCTGGGCGGAGTGGAAGTGAACGTCGAAAAGAAGATGGATTATGACGACAACTACCAGAACCTGTATATCCATCTCAAGCCGGGCGTGCAGGTGTTGAACGGAACGCAGGCGATGGGCTACGTGCGTTTCCGCCACGATGCCGAGGGTGATTACGGGCGCATGCGCCGCCAGGACCAGTTCATCCGCGCGGTGGCGGCCAAGATCAACCGGCCGGAGATGAAGTCGCAACTGCCGCGCTTGCTGGGCCCGATCATGAAGATGATGGTGACCAATCTGCGGCCAAACGATATGCTGGCACTCAAGCATGTTGTCGGGCAGATCGGTTTGGCCGGGATGTATTCCGTCCAGTTGCCGACCACGCCCGTCACCAAAGGTCGTGCGTCGGCGGTGGAGGTCGATGACCCGGACGCTGCCGCGCAGGTGGTGAACGAGGTGCTGAACGGCCCGCGTCCGACGGTGATGGTGCTGAATGGCAGCGGCAAGCCCCGCCTGGCCCGCGACGTGCGCGATCAGATTGATGAAAATGTCTACAATGTGGTGGCGGTCGGCACGCTGCCGGAGCCGGTGCCAACCACGACGGTGCTGGCCACTCCGCACAGTAAAGCGGTGGCACAGTCACTGGCAACCCAGTTCGGGGTAGTGCGTGTCGATATCAACACCGCGCCGCCCGCGGGAGCGGATTTCGGCAAGCGGATCAAAGTGCCTCCGCCGGCAGAGATTACGCTGGTGCTGGGCAGCGATGCTGCCGAACAACCGAAAGAGACCGCGGTGTCGTCTACGGCATCAACACGGTAAAATACGGGTATACTGCCGAAGCAACGGCGACCGTGATCGTAGTGAGGAGAGTAGGTACGTTTGGATTCATTGGCTAAAACACACCTGGTGGTTGAGGCGGTGCTCGCGAAAAAGGCGCAGGATATCATCATCCTCGACCTGCGCGGGTTGACGCTTATCGCGGATTACTTCGTGATCGCCACCGTCACTTCCGCCGTGCAGAGCCACGCCATTGTCGACAGCGTGGAGGCAGCGGCGAAACAAGCTGGCGAGCGCGGCGTCCGCACGGAAGGCGTCAACGATGTGTCATGGGTGCTGGTGGACTTGGGCGACGTCATTCTGCACTTGTTTGACGCCGAGCATCGCGATTTCTATCAACTGGCGCGCTTGTGGGCCGACGCTCCCCGCGTGCCACTCCCCGAGGAGTCAGCGCCATGACGGATCCCGGCGCCACCCCGCCGCTGGCGCAGGACCTTGACCACCTGCTGGTGGAGATTCACCTGCGCATGCGCCAGGAGCGCTACAACGAAGTCGAGGAACGACTGGCCCGTGTGAAGGCAATGGCGCCGGATCACCCCGCCGTGCTGGAACTGGAGGGTGACCTGGCTTTCGCCCGCCGACGCTTTAAGATGGCGGAGCAGCTTTACCACCGCGCATGCGAACTGGAACCGGAGAATACCCGCATCGAGGACAAATTCGCCAACGCGGTGATGAAGGTGCACGAGCCGGAGTTTCGCGCGCATCAACTCCCCGATGATGACGAATCCATCTGGTCGTTCCACGTGCGCCGACCCATCTGGGCGTCCGCGGCGCTCTCCGCCTTGCTCCCCGGACTGGGCCAGTTTTACAATGGCGAGTTGTTGAAGGGCGGCGTGCTGGTGTTCGTCGATATGGCGTTTGCTCGCTATGTCATCAACCAGGCCTGGTATGCCATGGACGGCATTCGCAAGCAATTACAACTTCCGGAGGGTCAGCCGGGCATTCCGGTCTCCTATTTTCCGCAACTGCTGCACAGCATGAGCATCTTCGTACTCATCCTGCTCGCCGCGGTGTGGATTTACGGCATCGTCGACGCCGTACTGGTGGCGAAAAAATCGCACGGACAGCAGTGAATCATTGACGGAGCCTCTCCCGATCCCTCCCCGGTATGGAGGCGGTGGCCGTGCCAATAACACAGGGACACCCATGGATACCTACGATTGCATCATTGTGGGCACCGGACCGGCCGGGCTGGGCGCCGCGTTTCACCTCTGCGACCGCCGCCCCGATTTGCGGGTGCTGTTGATCGACAAGGCGCCGCGCAGCACCGGCGGCCTCCGCAATGACTGTAAAATGAATTTCACGTATCCCGTGGGCTTTCCGACTGACTGTTGGACGCGCGAGACGGCGGAGCACTACCTGGCGCTGGTCGAGCAACGGCTGGAGCCGTCCATGCTGGAGCGCATCAATCTTAGCCTCTATCAGCGACGGGCGGAACGGCTGGACGTGCGCCTGCTCGACGTGCGCCAGTGCCACCTGGGCACCGACGGTGGGTTGCGGTTGATCAAGCGGTTGATGGCCGAGTTGACGAGTCGCGGTATTGACGTCAGCACAGGGGAGACGGTGCGCGGTATTCACGCTCGATCGCGGCGCGTGGTAACGGATCGCCGCCAGATCGGCTTCGGCGACGTCGTGCTGGCGCCCGGACGCGGCGGATTCCGCTTCCTGCAAACGGTGATGCAACAGCAGCACATTCCCTTTCTCGACAATATCGTCGATATCGGCATTCGCGTTGAGACCGAGGCATCACGCTACCCCATCGTGCGCGACTGCTACGATCCGAAGTTCCACTTCCCCGCCGGCGTGCGCACCTTCTGCACCAATAGCGGCGCCGCCTACGTGGTGAAGGAACGCTATGTCACCCCGGGCGGCATGCGCTATTACAGCGTGAACGGCCACGCCTACAGCACGGCGCATAACGGCAGCGGGCGGGTGAACTTCGCGCTGCTGAAGACGGTGCGACTGACCGAACCGCTGGCTAGCGGGCAGGAGTTCGCCGAGATGCTGGGTTGCCAGGCGATGCTGCTGGGTGGCGGGCAGCCGCTGATGCAGCGGGTGGGCGATTTTCGGCTGGGGAAACGTTCGAAGGCCGACACCTTCTGCGATGACTTGTATGACTTCCAGCCATCATTGGCCGGCTGCACCGCGGGTGACATCAGCCTGGCCATGCCGGGCCGCGTCATGCGCAACATCTGGGCGTCATTGAAGCTGCTGGATACTATCGTGCCGGGCGTGCTCCACCCCAGCACCATTATGTATTATCCGGAAATCAAACTTTACGCTAACAAACCGCGCTTCCTCGATGCTCACTTCCGGGCAGCGGACCACCTGTATCTGGTGGGCGACGGCGCCGGCACCAGCCGCGGCATCACCGCCGCCTGGGCTAGCGGCATCCGCGCCGCCGACGGCATCCTCGGAGGGTTGTTGCCCGATTAGAATCGATCCCAGTTTGAGAGCATCGGATGCTGCGCGGGGAAGAGGGTTTCCAGCAGCAACGCGGCGTCGCCGGAGAGCCGCAGCGGGGCGGTGGCGGCGATTTCCCGCGGGGTGTCGGTGCCGATGAGCAGTTGTGCCAGCGCGGGGCCGCCGTGCACGACATGCGGTGTATCGGCCGGCGGCGTGACCCGCACCCGGCCGCCGGCCAGGATGAGCATCGCCGCCTGTTCCGGCCCGTCGATGCGCAAAGCGCCTTCCCAACCGGCTAGCGGCGATGCCTGCAGGCGGCGGGTCAGTTCGCCGGCGATCTTTCCCAGCAGTTGCGGCAGGTTCAGCAGCGCGATCATCGCCCCGCCGTTTTTCCGGTGGCGCACCTCTACGCGGCAGTTGCCCTGGCTCAGTAACCGGCATAGCGGGTCGGCATACGGCAGCGCGAAACACTCCACCGTCTGGCACCCGTGCCGCCGGGCCAGCGAGCCCAGCACGCGCAGACGCTCCACGGCGTCGCCGGCTGATTCCACGTGCTGCAGCATCGTGCCGTTGCGGCGGTAGAGCAGGTAACCCGCCGCCATGCCGTCCGCGCCCGTCCAGCACACGCCTTCGCACGCCTGTGGCATGCCGCAACGCTGATAGGTGGGCTTCACCGCGGTGCCGGTGACGTCGGCGTTGTCACGGTTATACAGCGCGGCCAGGTCGTCACGATGGCGTGGAGCAAAGGCGCGCGGGCGGGTGTGCGGCTTCTCCGCCGGCAGGTCGGATGTATTCACCCAGTAGATCGTCTCCGACCACGACCGAACGTAGCCGTAGCGGTCGTAGAAGTTGTCGATGCCGAACAACACGCTCACGTCGTAACCCAGCGCGCGCATGGCTGCCATGGAGACCGCCGCCGTCTTCGCCATGAATCCGCGCTTGCGTTGCTCGCCGTGGGTGGCCACCGCGCCGATGCCGCCGGCACGCACGACCGCCGTGCCAATGCGCATGCGATAATCCCACACCCCGTAATGGGTGACAATCTCCCCAGCCAGCAACCCGATGCGCGAGGCGTCCCAATCATAATGGCTGTGCCCGATATACGCGTCACGGCACCAGGCGCGCCCATAGTAGTAGTTCTGAATGGTGAACACCTTGGCAACCAGATCGCACACCGCCGCGCCATGCCGGGTGCGGTCCGGTGCGATTACCTGCAATACATCAGTCTTCGTCATCGCTGCCCAGGGAGCCGTTTGCGCGCTCCAGATACAGATAATTCATCACCTCGCCCACCAAACTGTGAGCACCACGATGCCGACACTCAGGACGGCGCGCCATGGCGATCCGGCCGCCCGACCACCCACCCACGCCGCACCCCATGCCAACCCCAACTGTGGCGCGAGCCATTCCACTGGGCCGATCGTTTCGGGTGGGAAACCGAGACTCACCAGCAGAGAGCCCAGCACGATCGCGGTCATCGCCACCAGCAGGCTGATCATGCAGCCGCAGAGCAAACGCGCTGTTGAGCGCCAGTGTTGCGCGCGAGTCGATGCATCATGCATACCGTTATGTTCGCCACGCGACCGACCGATCCTTTCGGGTCACTGCGATGCTGTCACTCCAAAACTGAACAGTCCTCAATACGCGGGGACACGGCCGCCCGCCGGGCACGTTCGATGCGAATCCTCCCAGCAAGTCCATAGGCAGGAGCGAATACCGATGGCCTCCCATGCTGATTGTGCCACCGCAGACGATATTGCACGGTGCCTCCATCCGGGATAGCCGTTCCCACCTGGTGGGTGCCGCACGAGATGAATGGTGACGATTCCGCCCCACTTGCCATCACAGCGGTCAGGCCATCCGGCGACGAATAGTTGTCATTATCTGCTGGTCAATCGGGTTTTCTATGCCATTGGTTTCGTTACCACGACACCACCCGCTGATGGGGACGACTATAATAACGATTCCTGGATGAAAGGCGTATCTTTCGCGTATATTTCTTCTGGTGGAGCGAAACAATGGTCACAATGGATAGATTACTCGGCGCATCCGCTGTTACGTTCGAATTGACACCCTGGCGGTCAGAATTGCCGGCACAGGTGTGCGACGCGTGGGATATGCTTTCAGCGCGGGATGCCGCGGCGTCGATCTTCACCCGGCGGGAGTGGTTCGAGCCGGCCATCCGCCATCGCGTCATCACCGATGCCTCCATCCTGCTCGTGCGGAAGCACGGGCATCCGATCGCGCTGCTCCCACTACACAAGAAAAGCCCGTGGAGCTGGGGGTTGCTCTCCTGGTTTCCGCAGGACGATGCGCAGATGCTGATCGATCCCACCGAGGCCGTCGACGCCTGGGAAGGCGCTTTGCGCTGGTTATGTGAGCGATCAGGCAAGTCGTTGTTGTCGTTCGGAAACTGCCGTGATGACGGCCACCGGGAAGGGATCACCGCCGCCGCGGACCGGCAGGGGCTTATCTCCGTCATCTCCACGAAAACGCCTCCCACCGCCATTAGTCTGCTGCCGCCGAGTTGGGAGGAGTTGCTGGAGGCACTGACGCCCTCGACGCGCAAGGATATGCGCCAGGCGGAGCGCACGCTCGAGCGCGACTACCCCGATCTGGCGGTAGAGTTTCTCACTGACCCGGCGGCATGCCGCGACGCCTTTGCCGAATTTCTGCGGCTCTTCCGGCAGCGCTGGGGCGACCGGCCCGGAGGTTGTGAATTCGACCGACCAGGGCAGCTTGCCGCTTATCAGGAGATGCTGGACTGGGCGGTGCGAAACGGTTATGGCACGGTGACGGTGCTGCGCGCGGCGGAGCGGACGCTGGTCGTGCAGGTCATCTACCACCTGCCCGGTCAGGATACGCTCTATGCGCAATTCATCGCGCGCGACACCGAAGCGATTCCCAAGCGCTACAGTCCGGGCATGGTGCTGATGAACCATACCATCCGTTGGGCGATACGTCGGGGCATTACCCGGGTTAACCTGGGTCATGGCGCGGTGCAGTATAAACTGGTCTATAATGGGTCCGCGCACCCACGCGTGCATCTCGCGCTGGCGCGTTCGTCGCTCGGTGCGGCCATCATCCCCCAGCTCGATTCTGGGTGCCATCTGCTCCGGCGCGCGCCGGTGCACCTGGACTACCACGTGCGGCGGCTGTTGCGCGGCTTGTTGATGAAAACCAGCACGCATACCGAGTACCACGCCGCGGAATAATCCGGAGTCAGCGTGGCAGATGCCGCGGGCCAATCCGACCGGCGCGCACCAGCGCGCGGGCATGGTCGGTACTCATGAAACGTTCGTGCGGCGTATACCCCACGCGCCAGATATCCAGCCGATCGGCATCCCAGCAGGCACCGATGGTCGGGTCGTCGCTCAGGTGTCCGGCCGTATGCCAGGTGCAGGCATCGTGGAGCTGCGCGAAACGGGCATCGGACAACGCGAAGTATTCCCCGCGCAGGTGGGCAGCCAGCGCCGCGCCGCGGGCGCCGTGCTCATCATCGACGCTGTCGTTGAGCCGGCAGACATCATGGAAGATCGCGAACAGGCGCACGACCAGCGCATCGCCGCCGCTTTGCTCGGCGACGTGCACTGCGTAGCGCTCCACCCGCCGCCAGTGCTCGGGACCGTGAATGGAAGCGTGCCCCAGCGCGAACCGGTCGTCCAGTACGCGCCACAGCGTATCCCAATCAATCGGCATGATGTCGACCATCATGCCTGAGTGTTCCGTGCCCATGCCGGAAAATCCTTTCCCACCCGGTTGCGAAAAGCGCCATTGTAGGGTATGGTATGGCGAATTCACGCCATGGCATTTTTACTCACTTGCGATAACGTCACCAGGACGCACGGGTTGCGTCCGTTGTTCCGCGGCATCTCCTTCGGCATCGGCGATGGAGAGCGGCTGGGCTTGATCGGGCCGAACGGCGCGGGCAAGTCTACGCTGCTGCGCATCCTCGCCGGTCTGGAACAGCCCGATGATGGCGAGATCGCCGGGAAGCGCGGGTTGCGGCTGGCCTATGTGCCGCAGGTGGATGCTTTCCCCGAGGCGGCCACGGTGGAATCGGTGCTGCTCGACGCGCAGGCGGATAGCGCGCTCGACGCCCACGAGCGACAGGTGCGGGTCGACATTCTACGCGGCAAGCTGGACTTCCCCGATCCGGAGCAACCGGCAGCCTCGCTCTCCGGCGGGTGGAAGAAACGGCTGGCGCTGGCTCGCGCGCTGATCACCGAGCCGGAGCTGCTGCTGCTGGACGAACCCACCAATCACCTGGACCTGGAAGGCATCCTCTGGCTGGAGCAACTACTCGTCGACGCGCCGTGGGCCTGCATGCTGGTGAGCCACGACCGCTACCTGCTGGAGCGGGTAGCCACCCGCGTGGTCGAAATCAGTCGCGCCTATCCCGACGGATTTTTCACTGCGGAGGGGCACTACAGCGACTTTCTGCTGAAACGTGAGGAGTATCTGCTGGGGCAGCAGAGTCGGCAACAGGCGCTGGAGAGCATGGCGCGGCGCGAGGCGGCGTGGCTGCAGCGCGGCGCGCGGGCACGCACCACCAAGGCAAAGGGTCGTATCGAGGATGCGGCGCAGTTGATGGAGACACTGGCGGACACGCGCGAGCGCAACGCGCAAGGGCGCACGGTGCAGATCGATTTCACCGCCAGCGGGCGTCGCACGAAAAAGCTGCTGACGGCGCGCGGCCTCGACAAGTCGCTCGGTGGACGTGCGCTGTTCCGCAATCTGGATGTGGAGTTGCTGGCGGGCATGCGGCTGGGGCTGCTGGGCGCCAACGGCAGCGGCAAGACGACGCTGTTGCGGTTGTTGTCCGGCGAACTGGCGTCCGACCGCGGCACGCTGTGGCAGGCGGAGAATCTGCGCATCGTATACTTCCGCCAGTCGCGCGAGTCGTTGGACCCGCGGCTGACGCTGCGCGAGGCGTTGGCCCCCACCGGCGACCAGGTGGAGTATCGCGGGCAGTACCTGCACGTCACCGCGTGGGCGAAACGCTTCCTGTTTACCCCGGAGCAGTTGCCGCTGCCGGTGGGCGAGTTGTCGGGCGGCGAGCAGGCGCGTATTCACATCGCCCACCTGATGCGCCGTCCCGCCGATGTGCTCATCCTCGACGAGCCGACCAACGATCTGGATATCCCCTCGCTGGAGGTGTTGGAGGAGAGCCTGGCGGACTTCCCCGGCACGCTGGTGCTGGTGACCCACGACCGCTACCTGCTCGACCGGCTGTGCACCGGCCTGCTGGCGCTGGACGGCGCCGGCACTGCCGCGTACTTCACCGAATACACGCAATGGGAACGGGCGCAGGCGGAACGGGCGCAGGCGCAAAAGGCTCCAGTGAAACCCGCCGTCAAACCCGCTCCGCGCCCCGGTACGTCCAAACCGGTGAAAAAACTGAGCTGGAGCGAAGAGCGTGAGTTGGAAGGGATGGAGGTCGCTATCCTGCATGCCGAAGCCGCAGTGGATGCCGCGCTGCAGGCAATGCGGGATCCCGCCGTTCTCGCCGATCATCAGCGCCTGCATGAGTGGAGCCGCCGCCACCACGCCGCCGAAGAACACGTCAAAATCCTCTACGCCCGTTGGCAGGAGCTGGAAGAAAAGGCGAACGCCTGATTATTGGAAGCGCGGCATCAAGGGAAACGGCGTATGAAGATGGACGATAGGAATGACCAATAACTATCGTCTGTCCTCCGTCTCTCCCTCACCGATAGCATAGCCGTTCAGTTTTGGAGTTACAAATCCGTGCAGCCTTGGATGTTGCGCCATGCCGCGTTTACTGATGGGAGAGGAAACAGACAAAGTGAACAGAAACGGTTATTGAACGGTTAGCGGCTGATCATCTACACCGAATGCTTGCGTGTGGTGAGACACCCAGGCCATGTAATGTACGATCATCAGTCACATGCGCGACAGTATCGTGTGTGAGGGGAGCAGCAATGAACATGATGAAGATTCCATGCGCGGCAATCGAAGATGCCGGCATCATCCGGCATGCATTGGATGCCGTGACCGAGGATTGGCGGGGTATACATACCGCCATCGCACTCGACCTTCCCGCGTTCACTCGTCTGATCTACTACGCGTCACCGTGGTGGCCGGTATCCAGTTGCGTGGTGCATCCCTTTGTCGCCACGGCGATGACGGCCCTCCCGGAAGGGGGCATGTTCCTGCTCGTGCAGACCGAGACCGGTTATCTCGGCCTGTTGCCGCTGGCGCACCGCGACTCGTATGGGTGGTTCAGTCCGACGGATGGCCGACTGCTCTTGCGCGTCGGCGGCCATGGCACCGAAGCCGTTACGGGCGAACAGCCCGTGCTAGCCTGGGCCGCATCCCCGGATCCCTACCGGGTATTTGCCGAGGTGTTTCGCCTGGCCGGCACGGTGATTCCCTCGATGAAACTGCGCGAAGAGAAACCCTACCCCGAGCCGTTCCGCTATCTG
Source organism: uncultured bacterium (assembly GCA_964472305.1). Taxonomy (GTDB): domain Bacteria; phylum Armatimonadota; class Hebobacteria; order CAIYQO01; family CAIYQO01; genus CAYYJR01. Next base: position 90,774 of record CAYYJR010000003.1, on the reverse strand, counting down.
GGGTGGTGCTCCTGGGAGGAATATAACCGGGATATCAGCAGCGACCTGTTATATCAGACCATGGAGCGCATCCAGGAAAGCCCCGTACCGGTACGGTATCTGCTCATCGATGATGGGCATCAGGACTTCGTCAATCCCGAGACGTATTTTGAGCGCCGCCTGCGCAGCTTCGCCCCTGATCCGGTGAAATTTCCCCAGGGATTTGCGCCTTTACTGAAACGCCGGCATGCCGACGGCATCGCGTGGCTGGGCCTGTGGCTCCCGTTCAGCGCGGGCATGTGTGGGATCGATCCGGTCGAGAACCAGACCGGCATCCCGCCGGAGCTGCTGGTTCCGAATGCCTACGGGGGGATGTTGCCCCAGGATACTCCACAGGCAGCACAGGGATTTATCCATGCTTTGCTCAATGCAGCCGCAGGCTTCGATTTCGTGAAAATCGATTTTATGTCGTTTCCCATCGCGTTCTTTTGCGGTGCTTCTCACTGGAATCATTGCCTGGAGCAACCGGAGCGCCGGCCCACCGCGAATCCGTACCGGCAATCCTGGCGGATGAACCAGGCGCTGGAAGCATTGTTGCCTCAGCAGCAACTTGCATTACTGAACTGCAACGCCCAGGGCCCGTATAATCTCTTCAATCACGCCTACAGTAATGCGTCGCGCTGCAGCGGTGACTATGTCAAGGGGCATGCAGCCGAAGCACGGGCGCACCTGTTCCAATCCTACGCCAATATTCCCTGGCACGGCCAATTGCTCTGGGGGGACCACGACATGTTCCATTCCTGCGATCCGCTGGCCGGTCGCATGATGGCGGTGTCCAAAGCGCTCTCCGGAGGGCCGGTGTATCTTTCGGATGCGCCGGACCAGTTTGTTGGGGAACTGATCATGCCGCTCTGCTATGCGGATGGGCGGTTGCTGCGCCCCCTCGCGCCCGCGACCCCGCTGCCGGAGAGCCTGTTTGTGGAATATCCCACGTGCGATGTGACGGTCACCGCAAGTGGAGGCGATGCGCACCCCTATCGGGTGATTGCCCCGCTGGCCGGTGGCGCCGCGGCGATCGCGGCGTATCACCTCGTCGAGACGGAGGCCCCGCTGTCGGCATGCATCACTCCCGACGATTTTCGCCGGCGCGGCGTGATGCTCCAACCGTATGCGGGTCTCACCCCACTGCCGGACGAGGGGTTGGTACTCTGGGATTGGTATGCGGCGCACGTTGCACGGCTGGATGGGGACTATACTTTTACGCTGGAGAATCTGTGCGATCGATTGATCGTATTGCTGCCGATTCACCAGGGATGGGCGGTCGGTGGACGGTTCGACAAGTACCTGGGACCGGTGGCCGTGGAGGTGATGGATTGCACACCGGAGCGCTTGTCCCTGGTGATGCATGAGAGCGGTCCGCTCCTCCTGTGGCTGGCCGCGGGAACCCCGCACGCCGACGGAGTGACGTTTACCCCTCGCGGAGAACACGTCTTCATTGCCCACCTCCCGGTCGGGGAACGTGAGTACGAAGTGATGATCACGCGCAAAGAATGCTTCGCTACCGGGTAATCGAGACCGAATGCCCGCCGCGGCGATGGCGGATGATCCGAACCTGCCGGTCCGCGATCTGCACGGAGCTATTCGCGGCGCAACGGCCTTACCTGCCGACGCAGCCCCGACGGAGACCGGTGTTGTTATTGCATGGTGATCTCAGCCGGCAACGGGAATCCCGCCAGCGCCATGGTGAGGGGCGTGAAGAGTGTCAGGCGTCGTTGCGCACCGTTCTCACCATCCATGGTAACCGCTATGCGCGCCTTCACCCCGATGGGCGTCAATAAATAGCTGTCCGGCGTGAATATCCGCCAGCTTACTGGGAGTTGTGTCACCACGGTCGCACGCAGGATGGCTGTCTCACCGGGTTCAAGGCGAATCATTTGTTCAGTGACACTACCATTGAACAACAACGGGGTGATCTGGTCACGTGGTGACGCCGTGCCGGCCAGTATGTTCAGGCCGGTGCTATTCAACACCATGCCACGCGTCGTGCGTGGGAGCTGTTCCTGGAACAGCACCGCGCCATCCATCTTCAAGGCATAATAAAAGCCCGACAGTGTGGGCGTGGCCGTATAACGAATCGCTTGCTTCGAGACATTCGTCACCGAGAGCGTCACCGCGGTCGGTTGATCGATGTAAAAGGGCCCTATGGTGCCGGTAAAGCGTAATTCCGCCGGTACCTGCTGCAATATGGTGGCTACGGCATCGGCCGAAGCGGGCTCATCAACACCGGCCGGCATATCACCCAGATAGACGTTGGGCAGCGAATACCCATCACGCCCGCGTTGGAGATACACCAGTTTTCGCATCCCCGCGTTCAGTACAATCGGCATGGCCGATCCGGCGCTCATCGTGCCGGGTTCGGGCGTGGGCGGCACCCGATACGTGAAGGAGACGGCGCCGAATTGCGGGCCTTTTATTGTGCGCTCGACGCGCATCGCCGTCCGTCCGAGCTCCCGCCCATCGGTCAGGGTGACACGGTCCGACGCGGTGACAGTGCCGACAATGATCAAATCGGCGCCCCAGATCATGTCGTTTTGCGGATCAATAGGCACCTGTGCGGACACGATGGAAAGCATATTAACCAGACACCAGCAGCACAGCAAGAGCAGACGCATCGGCATGGAGAATCCCTTTCACCCGTAACAACCCATTAAGGGCAACGCTGGCGACAAATGTGACAGGTTCGGCGGTCGCGTGCGCGCAAATGTTCCGTTCGCCAGGAAATGTTTTCTGGACGGCCGGCGAACAGGGGGACAGTCGCACAGGCATGACACCATAACGGGCGACTGTTCCCCATGCTCCCGGCAGACAGGCTGCTTCAGCAACGCACCCTGGCACGTGTGTGTTCTTCGTGACGTTTACGCGCGGCTCACTTCCGGATAGATGAACTCCTTGTGATGCACGGCGCGGTTGCGTTTTTCCTCCAGATTCGCGATTTCCATCTCTTGCCAATTGACATCTGATCTGTCGGCAATCCAGGGATCGTTGAGCAATTGGTCAGCATGCGGATTGTCGACAATCGCCATGTCGGCGCCGGTCCAGCTATGCCAATAGGTGGCAAAGATGGTCCGTGGATATTTTTCGCGGATCGAGCGGATCAGCGTCATGTTGTCAAACGCCGCGAAATTGTCATCTTTCATCCCTTCCGCGCCGCCGTGATGGCCAGGGCCGAATTCAGAAAACGCGAACGGCTTCCCGAGCGCCACCAGCTTTTCATACGCTCCGCCATCCACCTGCACCGAGTTGCCATACAGGGAAATGCCGACGATGTCGACGTAATCCCCACCGGGGTACACGGAGTCGGCGGCCGGACCGCCCCAACTCCCCACGTCCGACGTGGAGTAGACCCACAGCAGATTGTCCAGCCCCTTCTCATAGGTGAAGTAGCGGAACATGTATCGCCAGATCTCCTTGAACACTTCCCGGTCTTCGGTGGCGCCACAATCGTACCAGTAGCAATTGATGAACGTCATCTCGTGCAGCGGCCGCCACAGGACCACGACTCCGGCATCACGCAGTTCGGTGAGGCCTGCCGCCAGCGCGTCGAGCGACCGCGTCCAGGCCAGGTTTTCCGGCATGCCGGGCTTGATGACATTCGGCAGCTTTTCACGCTGTTCCAGGCTCATGCCCCCCACCCAGGGATTGGATGGATTGGTATGGATCGTCACCAGCCCTCCGGCGTTCCAGTAGGCCTTTGCATGCCGGTTTGCTTCCTCGACGCAGCTCCCACTTTTCCCCTTGGGCCCGGAATCGTCGGTATACGAGACATGGAGCATGGGCAGCCATTTGCCGGTCTTCTCGGCCAGCTTGGCCACGAAACGGTCAAACCCGCCATCCATGCGTCCTTCATACGACCAGATGTCCTGCGCCAGCAAGACGCGCTTGTCCTTGCGTTCCGTCAGTCCGGTCAGGTATTGCAAAACTTTGTAGGTATCCGGCGTCGCCCGGGGATTCGCGGGCAATCCCTTGCGCGCATCCAGTTCCTCATCAATCCGCCTGTTGCGGATTAGCTCCCGGTAATAGGCCACACCCAGGCGGTCGATCTTCGCATCGTGCGTCTTCACCATGGCTTGCCGTGCGGCGCCTTCGCTTTCCGGCACCGTAGTGAACAGGAGATGTCCCCATGCGTCGAGTGCTGACAGATCTCCGCCGGGAATGCCGGCCAGGGAGGACATTTCCATGTTGTTGAAGTCGTAGGTGCCCGGCTGGTCCATGCGCGTCAGGTTGATGCCCCAGACATCTCCGGCTTCAGGAACCCCGGTGCCCAATCCCTGCCACGACAAGCTGATCGTGGCTTTCCATCCCCCCTCCACGCGTTCGACATGGCTGCTCAGGCCTTCGACAGCGGTTTCAAAGCTGCCGTTGCGTTGGATGCAGCGCTCACCCCCGGCGGAAAGCTGCACCATCAGGAAGTGCTGTGTTTCGGCGTGCGAGTGGCCGGGATCGAGCCAGAGATACACGCTGTCGTCTTTCCACAGCTTGATATTCGCAGGGCCTTTCTGCTCGGCGACAATGTCGATATCCGCGCAGGAAAAGACCACTTCCAGACCGTTCTGCTGCCATGTCAGGGCGGCGGTCGTGGTCTGCCGCGGGGCGGCGCCGGTCTTCACGGCGTGAAAAGCACTGACCTCAAGCGTCTTTCCCTGCTGCAGTACCAGGACCGGATCCGCCATGGGAGGAAGGGGAAACACGACCGCGTCCATATTCGCGTACAAAGAAACCATTCGAATCTCCTTCGATATTGATGCCGGCATGTCGGCCCGGTTGAGTTGACCTCTATTGTGGTACCGGGTAGCGGTATTGTCAATTCTTTCGGGCAAGGCGATTCGGCGTTTTCGGCCAGGTTATCCCTGGTGATGGCTGCCCGCTTCGCGCGCCAGTTCCACCCACCGGGCGAAGCGGAGCGGCTCGTTGTTCATCGTGATGACATCGCGCTGGATGAACTCCAGACGGCAGCCCTCGGCGCAGGCGACGGTTTTCGCCAGGCTATCCCGTATCGGACCTTCGGCAAGGGTCTCACCCATGTAGTAGTTCGGGCTGGGCTTGCGGGAATAGACGACGCCTTTCTCGCGGCAATACCGTCCCATCTTCTCCTCGTCGGCCCAGGGTGATACGGACACGCGCTTGAGGTTCGGCAGCCGGCTGAGGGAATCCCATATCGGATCAACCGGCTCGCAGCAACCATAATAGATACGGCCAAAGCGGGAAGCGAGTTCGCTCAGGTAGGGGAAGACAAACTCGGCGTATTGCTCCGGGCTGATGCCCACCGACTCCTGCGACTCGAAAAATCCCCATAGATCCCGGTATCTGGCCGTGCCCGTGTAATCCGCCGCCGGCAATTCTCCGGACATGCCCATGCAGCCCGAGCCGGTATAGTCCGCTTCGTTGTTCAACTCGAGCAGGCCGTTATCTTCAAAGAACTGCAGGCGGTTCTGCTGATCGTCGCGGATGAAGGCCATGAGTTTGTGCAATCCCTCGGGATTGTCATACATCAGCAGCATGAAATTATCGAGCCCGACGAAGTTCAGGCAGGTGCTGGTGATGGGAACGTGCATTTGCCATCCGTCGTTCCTCCGGCGCACGCCCAGGATGCCGGAAAACACGGCCTCAAGCCGCTCGCGCTCCGCCTCTTCGGCGGCAGGATCCCGGTGGAACGTGCGGGGATGGAGGCGTGCCAGGTCGGCATCGTCCAGGGTGGTCAACGGCGGGCGGTAATTGAACGCCAGCTCGACGCCTTCCTCGCGATGAATGCCGTCAGGCACGCCGAAATCGGACGCCCACACGCGGGGAGTGTATTCGATCCAGGGCAGCACAAAGTGGTCGTCGCGCAGCACCTCGATTTCGAATCGGATTTGCCGCAACCCCCATTCAACGCCCCTCGCCCAGGGATTTTCGCAGGTGAGATCGGCGTCACCTACGGCTCGGACCGGATCGGTGGTGTACCAGCTCTCGGCCAGCACCATCACTCGCGCGCCGGCGACGCCGGCATCGTGTGCCAGCCAGGCATCGCTCTTCTCCCGGTTCTCGGCTGATTCCGCGGTACGCGCTTTCCATTCACCCAGTTCCCGCAGGATGCGTATATCGGAATCCGAAAGTTCGGTCTTGTGTGTCATCGACTGATCTCCTTTATGCGATGAAGCCGCTTTTCCGAAACGGGCACGAACACGGAATTCGGCACGCGTAGCCTGCGCCTCGGTTACCGACGGTAATCATCCGGCTCGATCGTGCATGCATGGGTGCATCGCCAATACCGTTGTGTCGCACGGGCGGTGAGATGATGCCTCAATATATCGAACAGGAGTGAAAAATGCCTGCCAGGCAAATGTTACATCTCCGCCAGCTCTATTATAAGATAGTTCGGTGAGTTGTGGTTATGTTCCAGCGAAGACTCCGCAAGTTTTTTCACGAAGCCGCGGCATCGATCCCAGCGATTTCTTGTGCCGCACTTTATGCACTCCATGGCAAGCCACTGGATGCAACCGCATGAATTGCCTGCCGCGCTTGACGGAAGCATGATGAATGCGGATAATCACGCCAAAGTGAGGCATCCATGACACACTCCACCATCGATCTCTACACCGAGCTGCCGCCGCAGCTCATCGGTTACCCTGCGGCACAGGAGATCCGCATCAGCGATCCGGCGTCGGCTGAGGCGGTGCGTCAGCGCGTGATCAGCTATCTCTGGCCGGCGGGGACACTGCCCGGCACGCTCCCGGCGGCGGAACGCGTTGACCGCGGCATTCCGGAACTGATAGAGCTGGGCGACGTGCCGGTGAGCCATGTGGAACGCCTGGATGTGCAGATGGACTTTGACTACCACCATGTCAGCTACCTGGTGCACCCCGTTCAGCCGGCGTTGCCCGCGCGATTACTCATCCTGCATCAGGGGCACCAGGGTGGACTGCGCGACGGATTTGTCGAGTTGTCCGCGTGGGCGCTGGCACACGGCTTTGTCATTGCACTGATGCAGATGCCGTTCGTCGGCTGGAACGTGCAACGGACTTTCGCGCTGCCGGAGGGTACGATCACCGCCGCAACCCACAACGAGTTGATGGAAACGTTGGAAGGCCGGGGTGGGGGTGCACAGCGTTTCTTCCTGGAACCGGTGGTGGCGGTGACGAATTACTTCATCGCGCAGTGCCCGGGATACCGCGATATCAGCATGATCGGCCTTTCCGGCGGCGGATGGACGACGCACATGTCCGCCGCCCTTGACCCGCGCATCCGCCTCAGCATCCCCATCGCTGGTGCCTACCCGCTTTACCTGCGCGATATTTACACCGGCTCGCGCGGTGACCTGGAGCAGATCTTCCCGGCGCTCTACGAAGAGCGCGCCTCCTGGCTGGATCTGTTCATCCTGGGTGGGTGCGGCGTGGGACGCCGGCAGATCCAGTTGCTCAACCAGTTCGATACCTGCTGCTTCTACGGCATTGCCTACACCACCTACGCCGAAGTGGTCAGCCGCGCCACCGCCGCGCTGGACGGCCACTGGGGCGTGGCGCTGGATGCTTCCCACCGCTCACACATCATCTCGCCATGGGCGCTGGAAGAAGTGATCGCGCCGGCGCTTGGCGTGGATTGACCGGGCATCGTAAGGCAAACGGATTCGACATTTCGGCAAATCCCACGGGGATCGCAAGTTGGGCGATTCCCACATTGTCACGTTGCGCCCCCCCGTCGCGCCGGGGGAGCCATAATGTTCAGAGAGCCCCGTGTCCTCGATCAACGACCGATGGGCATGGTCGTCAGGGTCACCAGGGACCACGCCGGCAGTTCGAGCGTGGCTTTCCCGTTCTTAAGCTCGATGTTGCCGGCGTTCGCGAAGCCTTCTCCCGCGCCGCTGCGGACGATGCGCATGGTCCGCAGCGCGTTGGGCAAGCCCGCAAGGGTGGCGTGGCGCGCGGGGCCGGCGTTGCTGATGTGCAGCGTCTGCACGTCGCGCCCATCGAGTTTGCCGGTGAAGCCGGTCACCAGCACCTGTGGGTGATCGGATTTCGTCTGCACCGCCTGACCGGCAGGCGTCAGGTCGCAGAACTGTTTGGCGAACCAGTAACGCAGGGTGGGCACGGCGTCCTCTTCCTTGCCGGCGATGTTCGTGACGGTGAGGGTGGGCAGGTTGCGATTCGGGTCCTGCACGATATTTTTCCCGTAGACCATCAGCCATTGCGAAGACTTCTCGGCCACGAACTGTTTGACGAGGGCGGCTTGCGGTTTCAACTCGCGCATGATCTGCTGCCAGATGCGCACCTCGTCAAACAGGTACGTCGTTGACGCCGCATAGGGACGCCCGAAGCTGGTGATCACCAGCGGGCGGTCGATGGTCGTTGCCAGATCGCTCCACAGGCGGTAGGTTGCCAGATTCGTTTCGACTGATCCGGCAAGCTCGACGCCCACCGCGCCGATATATTTCAGCACCTCCTGATTATTGACCACGCCGGTGTTGCAGTACCAGCGGAAATCATAGGAGGCGGCGGTATCGCACAGCAGCAGTTTCGTGTTGAATCCCTGATTCTCGAAAGATGCGCCGAGGAATTTCAGCAGGTCGAGATAGTCTTGCTCGGAAAAATACAGGTCGCCCCGGGGCACATCTTTGATCGCGAAGTAGGTGAACTCGATGCCGAAGACCTTCTTCGCAAAGCGCATGTACGAATTGATACACTCGGCGTAGGCTGGCCACATCTCGCGCACGATGGTGGTCTGGCCGTCTTTCGTTTTCGACAGCAATTTGGGCGGCAGGCTGTCGGCGTAAAAACATAACCGCGTATCCTTCTGTACCCACGGCTTCAGCATGGTCAGGTACCAGGTGCTCGTCATCCGGTAATAGGTGTCGCTGTTGTCGGGGTGCTGAACAGTAGCAATCAAGTATTCCATCGGTTGGGGAATCGACATCAATTTTCTCGCGGTGATTTCCTTGCCAATCGGATTGTCGATCAATTGCTTCCAGTCTTTCTCCAACTCGCCCCACGGATACAGGTGCACATTCGCTCGGAGCCACGTGGTATTCGTGTGCTCGGCGACATAGAGGGAGTTGAACGAGGAAAGCGCATACCGCCCATCCCTGCCGTCGATGGTGTGGGGCAGCGGATCCATATCATGGTAGAGATTCCCGCCGAATCCGGAGACGTTTTGCAGTTTCCGGGTGAAATCCGCCGTGATGGCGACCGGCGTGTCGTCCACCAGCGCGCGGATTTCGGGCATCCGATTCAGCGTGTAATCGGTGCAATTGAAGCGCGATGGTGTTCCTTGCAGCGTTTTTTCATCAGCGCCGCCCCAGCTATAGGTCAGCAGTGGCGCGTATTGGCCGTCCGCGCCCGGACGGTCGATATCCACCACCAGCGCCTCAAAGCCAAACGGCTGCTCGAAGCGACCGGGGACGGGATTATCCAACAGGCTGGCCAGCGGAATTGCCAGTTCGACGGCATAGCCATCCTTCAACAGCGTTGACGCGAAGTCAACCGGTCCGGCACGGCGCACCTGCTGAGATCCCTGCGTGATGGCTGCCGGCTGCCCGTCCGCCGTGGGGGGCGCCACCGTGAATTGGTATACCCCGTCGCGGTATCCATCACTGCTAAGGCCGCCGTTTGGCGGGCGCACGTCCAGAAATAACTGTACCTCGTCGCCGGCGAATCGCTTTTCCTGCCCGCCGGGATTACTAACGGCATCGTCCTGCACGCGCACGGCGATGTACAGCGTATCATGATCGGTCATCAGCTTGACCGTGGCCGCATCGGTTCTGCCCGGCAATCCGCTGCACGCGGTCAGGTTGCCGTATTCATAGAGGAGTGATGCGCCTCGCGCAAGATCGCCCCAGTCATCCAGCACGCCATCGATTTTGATTTTTTGGCCTTCCGCCGGCAGCACCGCCGTATACCGGTTGCCCACGCACGAGGGACACAGTGCCGGGAGATGGGATAGCACGCGGCGATGGTGGAACGCCAGCCCCAGCGCCTTGCATGGGTAGGTGGTGAACGATTCATCAGGCCACGCCGGTGCGACGGCTGGTTCCATATATCCGGCAACGGCCTTGCTGGCGGCATGGAAGGCGGCTGCCAGATTTTTCTCGCCGATATCGGTGACGATCCATCCTTCGCATTCATCACCGCCGGGGGCACGTTTCAGGGGATTGTTGCTCAGCCGGGAGAGGGGGAGGCTGGTACGCAGGTCCGGGTCGGTGCAGGCGAGCATGCTGGGTGATTTGAAGTATTCCTTATTGCCATTATAGCCGCTGCACGAGTAATACAGCCGATCGGGCTGCTTATCGGGCCGTGCCGTATCCTTGTCCGCAATCATGACCTCAAAACCAATTGGACGCGCAAAACGGTCGACCGGTGGTTTGTGAGGAAAGCTCGAAAGCGGAAGGCGTATCTCGATGGTATACCCACCCGGGAACAGTTGGCCTTTTGCCTCAAACGGTCCCAGGCGCGGCACCTTCTGGCCAGGACGCCAATCGGTGAGGAGTTCGCCGTCCGGTTGCAGGATATAGACAGGGTCATTGCCGCTTGGGGGTGCAAACACGAGCTGGTACACGCCTTCCGTGAATTTGCAATGTCCCAGGGTCGGGCCATCACCCGTAAGTGGGCGGAGGTCCAGGTACATATCGACTACATCGCCCCCCAAACGATTGGCGGCAGGGGAGATAACCGAGTCGTCCGCGACCTGGATGGCCACGTATAACGCATCCTGGTCATACAGGAGCTTAATCAACGACGCATCAATGGCGGTGTGTTCCCACTGCCGCTTCCACGACTGATGGAACTCCGGTACGGTGTGATCCAGTAATTGTTGAATCGGGTAGCTGTCCTGGCGCATGTCTCCCCAATCGGCAACATCGCCGTCAATAACGATCTTTCGTGCTCCAAGGGAATGTATCGGAAGCAATCTCGCCTGCATTTTCGCCTGCCGGTAGAACGGCGATTGCTCCGCGATGCTGCTTTCCCCGTCGATGCAGAATGCGAAGGACATGCAACCCAGTGTAAGGAACACGCACAGCGTGACCATCATGACGGTTCTCATTGAAACGTCTTCCTTTCTTGGCTGAATTCGAATTGTTGCACGGGCGCGGCGGCCTGAGACATTTCGGTCACATGCGGTTCCGTGTTGCGGTTCCGGTGAGCGCCGCAGACTATGGGAGCATCACGTGGAACACCGTTCCGTGACGTATTCCGAAGATGCGAATGCCGTAGGATGATTATTAGAGTGCAGTCCAACCGCTGGTTTAAATTATACACCCAAAATGCTGCCGCTGTTCGCTTAACGCATTTCGGGTGTATGATTTGCATCGTGAACGGCGCCGTAGGGAGCAGAGAGAATTTCGACGCTCGCCTGCGTGCGCCGCTTGCCAGTGGCTCCACCGATGTTACGCCGCTTCACGTTCCTCGCCCAGGTGTGTCAGGTAGTCCCACCCGCGTTTCAGCAGCGTTTCACGTGCTTCCGCGGGCAGGGAGACGTCGTCAATGGCGAGTACCAGCGGACCGTCGTAGCCGATGTCGTCCAGCGTGGCAAGGATGGCGGGGTAGTCGAGGGTGCCGTCGCCCGGCGGCAGGTTGAAGTTGGCGCCGTCGGTGTCGCGCAGCACCACGAAGGCCACCGCGTTGCCCATCTGTCGCAACGCCTGCACCGGGTCTTCGCCCATCGCCGCCAGGTGTGCCGGGTCTACCGCCAGCCCCACATTCATAATTTCCAGCACGGTGAGGAAGTCAAGCCCCTGCCGCGCGGTGCGCAACAGGCTGTTCGATTGCAGTGCGATGGCGGGCAGCATGCCGGCGGTCAACGCGCGTCGCCCCGCCTCGCGCAGCCATGGTTTCGCATGTTCGGCGGTGCCGCGCCAGTGGTCGGGGGCAGGCGCGGGGCTGCCCGGCGGAAAGATCAGACAGTGCGCCTGTAAAAAGAGCCCGAGCCGCACGTAGGCATCTACGCCGGAGGTCCAGTCATCGCCGTTCAGGCTCTTTGCCAGTGGATTAGCGGGGTAGGTGGTGATGCTGACGGCGGTCAGGTCGTGCGCGGCGATCAAGTCGCGCACGCGCGCGCACTCCTCCTCGCCCACGTCCACCAGCAACGGATCGAAATGATCGCAGTAGTGGCGGATGGCGGTCAGGTCAAGGCGCGTGAACCCCAGCCCCCGCACGCGGCGCAGCGCGCGCTCCAGCGGCTCGTCGCGAAAGGTCACGCTCGACGCGGCAAGACGATCGTACAGGCTCATGGCATTCCCTCCGGCGTTCCACTATCCGCATTCTTCCCCACGCCGGCGGACGCATATGTTTCGTCATCGCCCAACATGAGCTATCATGAGCCGCCATATACATTCGGTCACTTCTCGCATCGGAGGCTGGAGGAGCGGCGTGACGTGCTCACTTCACCACCCCGCCGTAATACAGCACCGCGCTCAACAGCAGGCCGATGAAGGCGAGCGCCCACATGTAAGGCAGGGTGCGCTTGAGAATGTCCTGCACGTCGGTGTTGGTATAGTTGGCGATCCACACGTTATGGGTGTTGGTGGGGTCGCACACGCCCTGGATCATGCCCACCGACATGAAGGCGCCCATGATGGCGCCCACCGGCACCAACGGACCGGTAGCCGGATTGAGCGCGCCCATCAGCCCCGCGCCCATGCCGTACAGATTCAGCGGGCCGCGGTAGAGCGCCAGCCATGCCAGCGCGGTAAACAGCGCTACGTAATGCCCCATCGCCCCCGCGCCGCTCTGCGCCTGCGGCATTACCTTCGCCAGCATGGGCGAGATGATCCCGCTCACCTCCGGCGCCATGGTGGCGTTCAGCACCATGCCGATGCCCACCATCAGCACCAGCGCCGGCCCCACCGCGCTGACGCCGTCAAAGGCGGATTTCGTCAGCAACTGCACCGTGCTCGTCCCCCGGCGCCAGGTGGTGATGGCGCCGTAGATGATACCGAGCAGGAGGGCGACAACGATGGGGAAGTCGTAGGTGGTGGGAGTTGGCGTAGAAGTGAGCGTGAATTGATCGGTTTTCGCGTCGTAGCTTGCTTGCACCGTATTGCGCATCCATGCCGTGGTATCCGGTTTGACGATGAGTTGAACACTGGGATGATCGGCATCGGTTAACAATACATGCGAGTCTGACATGTCACCGGGATCCATTGTAACGATTTGTCCCGTCTGGAGAGTAGCAGAGCGTTCCATCGTGTCCGCGCCGCGTTTCTCGATGACTACGGACGAAGTGGCAGGGAGATTTGTGAAAAGTCCGGTGATTTCCGCCGGCTTATGCCACACCTTCGGCAGCAACGCAAAAAACAGCACCGGCACCAGCGGCACGATGGGCGTGAGCAGCGCGTACCAGGGGACGAAGGGGTGGTCGGCGGTCTCGGTCACTTCGGCCTTGTAGCGCGCCTTGCCCATGCGTTTACCTTCGATGATGAGGAAGGCGAAGGTGACGATGAGCATCAGCCCGGCAAAAGGCAGCGCGAAGGCGATGATCTGGTTTTGTGACATGCCCAGCGTGGCCTTATAGGCTTCCCAGTTGACCAGGTTGAAGGCGCCGCCCAGCGACATGGCGAGCAGGAAGAGGCAGCCGACGTAGAGCGGGCGCAGCCCCAGCGAGAGCAGGATGGGGATGACGATAGTGGCGACCATGATCACCGCGCCCAGTCCGCCCAGCGTGGTGAAGAGCAGCGCGATGACGATGGTGAGCAGCACGGCGAGGATCATGGGCCGGTCGCCGCCCAGCTCCGCGGTCTTCTTGATAGCCGTCTGCGCGATGCCGGTTTTTTCCACCACCTGCGCGAGGATGGAACCCATGATGGCGGCGATGATCCACTTGCCCAGCCGGATGCTGCCGTCTTGCACCACGGTGGTGAGGATGGTATCCCACTTCATGCCGGCGATGGAAGCGAGCGCGATGGCGAGGATGGGCAGCGCCAGCAGCGCCGGCAGCACGCGCAGATACATCGCCGCTACCAGCGCGAGGAAGACCACGCCCATCAACGCGGCAATCAGCGCCGCCGGCGCATGATGCGCGGCCAGTTCCGCGCCGGCAACGTAGAGGGCAACGAGCAAGGCGAAAAATCCGAGACGCAGCGCCATGGTGAGTTCCTCCTATGAGAGGTTGTATTCAACACAAAGACATGAAGACGCAAAGAGTTCGTGTCGAGTATCGAGTGTTGAAATTGAAGTTGCCGTTTTATGACGCCTTACGGCTTACTCGCCATTCAAAACTCAACACTTCCCCACCACTATGCGTTCGTCATTTTCGAGCGCGGGCGATTCAGGTATTTCAACACCGAGGCCAGGCTGCCGGTAAAACCCAGGATGGCGCCCACGGCCAGGATGAAGTAGATGCCGCGGGTGAGAATCAGCGAATCGTGCAGCAGGACGGTGTGATAATCGTGAAAGATGACATTGGTCGTATAGCGGTAGAGCAGCGTAATGCAGCCAAGTGCCACTCCGGAACCGAGCAGGCCATAGAGGATGCCTTCCAGCAGGAACGGCAGCGCCACCGTGGTCGGCGTGGCGCCCACCAGCGACATGATGTGGATCTCTTTGCGCCGTGCATACAGGGTGAGTTCGATGGTGTGGTGAATGATGACCAGCGAAAGGATGAGCAGGATGATGCCCAGCGCCGAGCCCACGCGGCCCACGCCGTCGCGCATCTCGATTAGCATCTGCGAGATGTTCGGCGCGCCGCGCACGTAGCTCACTTCGGGCAGATCCTCTAACTGCGCGGTCAGCGTGTCGGTCAGTTCTTTGTCGATGTCGTTTGCCTTCACCAGGACCATATCGGGATACGGATTCGCCTTCAACGACTTCGCCAGTTCCGGATCATCGGTGAGCAGCTTGTCCCACGGCACGTCCTTGGCCACGAATTCCGTCTCCGCCACGCCGTTGAGCGCCTTAATGCGCTCCGTGATCGCCAGCGCATCGTTCCGTTCGGTTTCGTTCTGGAAATACACGCTGATGCGCACGCTGTCGATAGCCGTGTTTACCGCTTGACCGGCGTTCAGGATCACCAGACCGACCACCGCCATGACGAAGAGTGCCGAGGCCACGCAGGTGATAGCGGCGAAGGCCATGGCCGGGTGGCGACGTAGGCTCTGGAACGTTTCCGTGATAAAAAATTCGAGTCGAGAAATCATATGAAATGGTGCTCAACCGTCTCTGCTGCGGGTTCGACAGGGCATTCTTCCGGCTGGTAATAGGCGCCTTCCGCCGCATCGCCCACCACGCGCCCGCCACAGAAATAGACCACGCGCTTGCGCAGGCGATCGACGATGTCGCGGTCGTGGGTGGCCATCACCACGGTGGTGCCTTTCAGGTTAATCGCCTCCAGCAGCTTGATAATTTCCACCGAGGTTTCGGGGTCGAGGTTGCCGGTCGGCTCATCCGCCAGCAGGATGGGCGGATGGTTGATGAGCGCGCGGGCGATGCATAGCCGCTGCTGTTCACCGCCGGAGAGCTGTTGGGGAAAGGCGTTACGGCGCTCGGAGAGCCCCACTTGCTCCAGCAGATCGGTGACGCGGCGGCGGATGATGGCCGGCGGGGTATCCACGACCTGCATGGCGAACTTCAGGTTCTCGCGGACGGTTTTATGGTCGAGCAGGCGGAAATCCTGAAAGACGACGCCGATGCGCCGGCGCAAGCGCGCCACGCCGTGGGCGGACAGGTGGCTGACGTCGTGCGCTTCCACCAGCACGCGACCCTCCGCGGGACGAATCTCGCGATAGAGCAGCTTCAGCGCGGTGGATTTGCCCATGCCGCTGGGACCGACGAAGAAGACGAATTCGCCTTTGTTGATGCGCAGATTCAGCTCCGTCAACGCCCGCACTCCGTGCGGGTAAATCATTGACACGTGCTGGAATTCGATGACGGATTGCATAGTCACGGTGCGATTATACCCTAAATCCTGCTGCAGTTGAAACCTGCGCGAAGATTTTCTTCCGGGGGTGTCCCGCGCTCCAGGACTAGAACAACTCCGCCTCCACCGTCGCGCAGAGCGCGTGATAAATGGGCAGGTGATATTCCTGGATGCGCGCGGTGGTGACACCGGGGGTGATGATGGCCATGTCGCAGACATGGGCGAGGTCGCCGCCGTCCTTGCCGGTAAGGGCGATGGTTTTCAGACCGCGCCAGCGGGCGACGCGGGCGGCGGCGATGACGTTGCGCGCGGTGCCGGAGGTACTGATAGCCAGCAGCACGTCACCCGGCGTACCCATGGCGAATACTCCCTGCGCATAGATAAGGTCGGGATCGACATCGTTGGCCATGGCGGTGGTCAGCGCCATCTCCGCTGGCAGCGCAATGGCGGGTAATCCGCGCTGCAATCCGCGGCCCAGGCGCGTGCCGTCTTCGCCGAATAGTTCCGTCAGCGAGGCACGATCCTCCGCCGCCAGCGGACGGGGCAGATTGAAGCCTTTCAATAACTCGCCGGCGATGTGCAGGCAGTCGGAGGCGCTGCCTCCGTTGCCGGCCAGCAGCAGCGTGCCGCCGTTGCGGAAGCACGTGATCAATTCTTCAGCCGCCTGCTCGATCGCACGCCGGCAGATGACGAGAAACGGATAGCGGGAAAATAGTTGCTCCAGATGTTCGCGGTCAGCCATCATTTTCTGCCTTCAACCATTATTCCCCTCACTTATATGATACCACGGAAGCGGGGAACGAACCACTCCTGCAATGCAACGTCCCCCCCGGCGGACCGGGGGGGACGAAAATCGGCGCTGCGTGTGGGCGCGCGGGCTAATCCAGGAAGTCGCGCAGCAACTGGCGCTTCTTGTTCGCGCGCAGTTTTTTCAACGCCTTCGCCTCGATCTGGCGGATGCGCTCACGGGTGACCTCGAAGATATGACCCACTTCCTCAAGGGTGCGGGCATAGCCGTCGTCCAGTCCGAAGCGCAACTTCAACACGTCGCGCTCGCGCGGGGTGAGCGTGTTCAACACTGATTCGAGTTGCTCGCGCAGCACCAGGATGGTGGCCGCGTCGGCGGGCGACACGGCTTCCTGGTCCTCAATAAAATCGCCCAGGTGGCTGTTGTCTTCTTCACCGATCGGCGTTTCCAGCGACAGCGGCTCTGGCGCGATCTTGAAAATCTCGCCCATGCGGTGCACCGACTTCGCCTTGTCCTCCGCGTTCATGAAGGGACCGTCCATTTCTTCGGCGATCTCTTCCAGGCTCGGTTCGCGCCCCAGGTCCTGCACCAGTTGGCGCGAGACTTTGATCAGCTTGTTGATGGTCTCCACCATGTGCACCGGGATGCGAATGGTGCGTCCCTGGTCGGCAATGGCGCGGGTGATGGCCTGGCGAATCCACCAGGTTGCGTAGGTGGAAAATTTGAATTTTTTCCGGTAGTCGAACTTTTCCACCGCGCGAATGAGGCCGATGTTGCCTTCCTGGATCAGATCGAGGAAGGACATGCCGCGTCCGCTATATTTTTTCGCGATGCTCACCACCAGGCGCAGGTTGGCTTCCGTCAACCGCTGCTTGGCCGCCTCGCCGCGCGAAATGGTGCGCTGCAGCCAGGCGATGACGCCGTTGATGGTCGCCTCGTCGGTGTCGAGTCCGGAATCCTGCAGGACGACCCCGGCCAGCACCGGGCGCATGCCCTCCGCCCGCTTTTGATGATAAATCTTGCCGATGCGCAGCGAGAAGAGCAACTCCGGCTCGTTTTTTTCCAGGATGGTGCGCGCGTCGTAACGCGAACGAAGCTGCTCGGCCTCTTCGATGGGCAACTCTTCCTCTTCGCCGCGGCTTTCCGAGCGAAACTCCTCCCAGACCTTGCGCAGGAACAACATCTCCTGCATGCGCTCGTGAGTCAGTGCTTCCAGCAGATCGCGGAACAACTTCTCGCGCGCTTCATATTCTTTCTTCGCGCGCGCCATCTGCTCCGGGGTCAGGTTGTCGCGCGCCAGTAATGCGCGGCGCACGACGGCATCGTTTGCGCGCTGGGCCAGGTATTGCGC
This sequence comes from uncultured bacterium, assembly GCA_964472305.1. Taxonomy (GTDB): domain Bacteria; phylum Armatimonadota; class Hebobacteria; order CAIYQO01; family CAIYQO01; genus CAYYJR01. The sequence goes on along the minus strand of CAYYJR010000003.1, from coordinate 72,817 downwards.
GTAATACTCGCTCATCACCACCGTGCCCATCGATCCGGCGTCCTGCTCGGATGACATGCGTTTGATGGCATCATCGAACACGTCCATCTCGTCGCGCAACTCACGGTCACTTGAGCGCTCGACTGCGCCTTCGATCGCGTCGATGCCGGGTTCGAAGGCCAGCACGTCGGTGCAATAGTTCCATACGCGTTGCAATTTCATCAGCAGGTTGGATTTTTCCAACTGCTTGGCGTATTCGATCTCTTCCTTCGGGGTGAGCAACGGCACGCGGCCAATTTCACGCAGGTACATGCGCACTGAATCGTCCGGTGGAATACCTTCGGTGGAAGCCAGCTCTTCATCCGGCAACTCGAGCGTGCCGGCCTGCGCCGCCGGCGCGGCTGCTTCGCTGGCCTCGGGAAGTTTCTCCACGACCTGAATGCCCTCGTTGCTGACCGTCTCAAGGATTTCGTCGATGGAATCCGCGTCCAAATCCTCACCGGCCAACAGGTCGTTGATTTCTTCGTAGGTCAGTATGCCGCCGCTCTGGCGTCCGCGTTCCAGCAGCTTCTCCACTTCCTGACTATGGCTTGTATGCATTTCAGACTCTGCCAATTCGATCACCCCCGAGGATGCCAGACAACCTCATACAATTTCTTTGTGCCCATCGCGCATGATTTCAATCGCGCAGGCGAGCAAATTTTTGCATCCCGGCAAGCGTCAGACGACAACATTCCCTGATCGTCACTCCGGCACGCATCCACCCGTGGAATGTCTGTCACTAAGGTTTCGGGCTGTCCCCATCAATCTCCTCTTGTCTTCCTGTCATGCCGGCAGGCAAAATTACAGAAGATACTTTTCCCGAAACCCGGCGAAGGGAGGGATTCGGGACGGAGACTTATTCGTATCCGCCCCGCCGCCGTACGCGTTGCGAGCGTTCCTTCAATTTCGCCTCCCAGGCACGATAGGCGTCGGGATCGCTGAAGGGGTCGGCGGGTGGATGTATGATACGACGTTCGTATTCCTCGCTCAATCGCTCGATCATCTCGTCGGAAGACAGGTTATATTCCGGCAGCGGCTCCACCATTGCCAAAGCAGCAATGGTGGTCGCGACAATCTCGTCTTCGGTGACAATTCGGCATACGTTGGGTTCCTGACCGCGTGTCGCCTGTTGCGCCAGCGCGGCGAAGACACCGCGATAGCCAGGGTGGGTAAACGCCTCCAGCGGCAGCAGCGCCACCGCGCGGCGGGCGAAGTCGGTATGCTGCACCATCGCGGCCAGCACTTCGCGCTCCAGCGGCACGTCGGCCACCGATTCCGGCGCCGCCACCGGCGCGGTCGGCCGACCACGTGCGCCATGATCCAGCGCGGAAATTTCGCTCAAAATCGCCTGCTGCAATCCCGCGATGTCGCCGCGCGTGCCGCCCATCCAGCGATCGATCAACCATACCGCGTATTCGCCGCGCTCCAGGCGCGGCAGCGGCTGCAGGATCGCCGCCGCCGCGCGGAACAACCGTAAACGACTGTCGGTGTCACGGGCGGGATGCTGCTCGACCAGCCGCTCCAGCTCAAATTCCACCGGTGCCAGCGCGTCAGCCAGCGCGCGTTCGAACGCTTCCGCACCTGCCTCGCGCAGGAAAGTGTCCGGGTCGTGTCCGCCGGGCAGACGTACAATGCGCACGTTCGCTCCCGCCTCGCGGAACATCGCCTGTCCGCGCAGCGCGGCATTGATGCCGGCGGAATCGGCGTCAAACACCAGGTAGATATTTTCGGCGAAACGGCGCAGGTCACGCGCGTGCTCCTCGGTGAGCGCGGTGCCCAGCGTAGCCACTGCCTCGGTGAAACCCGCCAGGTGACAGGCGATGGCGTCGAAATATCCCTCGGTGACGATGGCGCGCTCGCGCCGTTTCATGGTCTCTACCGCCAGGTGCATCGCGTAGAGCAGACGGCCTTTGTGAAACAGCGGCGTCTCGCCGGTGTTCAGGTATTTCGGGTTGTCCTCCGCCGAGAGTGCGCGCCCGCCGAACGCCACCACCCGCCCTTGCCGGTCATAAATGGGGATCATCAGCCGATGGCGAAAACGGTCGTAACAACCGTCGCCGTCGCCACGGTGGCGCACCAGGTCAGCCTTCTCCAGCATTTCCATGGCAAAGCCGCGCCCGCGCAGGTGCTTGACTAGCGCGTCCCACTGCGCCGGCGCGTAACCCAATCCAAAACGCTCCGCATGCTCCGCGGTGATGCCGCGTTGTTGCAGGTAAGCGCGCGTGCGCTCACCCGCTTTGCCGATCAATGCCTTGCGGAACGCCGCCGCCGCCGCCGCGTTCACCTCGAAAAGGAAATCGCGCTCCTCCTTGCGTTTCGGCGCGTCAATGACGTGGGTGGGATGAATGCCCGCGCGCTCCGCCAGTCGCTCCAGCGCCTCCGGGAAGGTGAGCCGCTCCATGTCCATGACAAATTTGAAGGCATCGCCACCTTTACCGCACCCGAAGCAATGCCAGAATCCTTTTAGCGGGTCCACGTTGAACGACGGCGTCTTCTCCTGGTGAAACGGGCATAAGCCCAGGTAGCGCCCGCCGCGCTTCTTCAACGCGACATGCTGTCCGATCAGTGCCAGCAGGTCAGTGCGATCGCGAACCTGGTCAACATCGTAACTCGAACGCCTTTCGGCCATGGATTATGCTCTCCGCGATGCAGTGAGGAAGACTCCGCCGAATCCGCCCGGCGGAAGGATGTCTTTCTTAGATTCGCGGAGCGGTGGACGTGTTCCTGCAATAGCGGCAAGGGCACTTTCGGCGGCGATGGGCTGCGCAAGCACCAGCGAATGGTGGGAGAAGGCTTAAACAGTCTCTTTTCTGCTTGTCGCTCCTTCATGCAATCGCTATTCCGGTTCTCCGGCAGCCTTTCTTGGCCTGCCCCCTTTGCAAAACACGAAATAACCTGTATTATACGCGCTGACTGCGAATACCGCCCATCAGGAGGTTAACTACTTATGTCCGACGCAACCTATGCGAAAATCCGCAAAATTGTCGCCGAAGAGCTGAACGTGGCCGAAGACGACGTGACGCTGGAGGCCTCCTTCCAGGATGATCTCGGCGCCGACTCCCTCGCGCTGGTCGAGCTCATCATGGCGCTCGAAGAGCAATTCGAGCTGGACAGCATCCCCGACGAAGACGCCGAAAAGATCAAATCCGTTAAGGACGCCGTCGATTACATCGACTCTCGCCTCGGTTGATCCAACGGCAGCAACGGTAAAGGAACGTTACAACGCATGACAGCACCCCGTGTTGTAGTAACAGGCGTTGGGGCGATAACCCCGCTCGGCAACGATATCGAGTCGACATGGCAAGCCATCTTACACGGCGTCAGTGGCGCCGGGCCGATCACGGCTTTCGACACGGAAGCCTTCGATGTTCGTTTCGCCTGTGAGGTCAAGGGGTTCGACCCGCACGCCTTTATGGATCGGCGCGTCGCCAAGCATCTGGACCGTTTCGCGCAGCTTGCCGTCGCGGCGGCCAAGATGGCCTATACCGACTCCGGCCTGGAAATCACGCCGGAGTCATCGCCTGATGTCGGCGTCGTCATCGGCTCCGGCATTGGCGGGATGGCCACCTGGGAAAAGCAGACCGCCATCCTGCTCGAAAGAGGCCCGCACCGGGTTAGTCCGTACCTGATCCCCATGTTGATCAGCGATATGGCGGCCGGGCAGGTGTCGATCGAGCTGGGTGCGCGCGGACCCAACATGTCCATCGTCACTGCCTGTGCCTCCAGTGGCAATGCCATTGGCGAAGCCACCGAAATGATTCGGCGCGGCTCCGCCAAGGTTATGATCACCGGTGGCGCGGAGGCCACCATCACTCCGCTCGCGATTGCCGGCTTTTCATCCATGAAAGCGCTTTCCGAGCGCAATGATGATGCCGATCATGCCAGCCGCCCGTTCGACCGCGGACGCGACGGCTTCGTGATGGGCGAAGGCGCGGGCGTGCTAGTGCTTGAAGAATATGAGCACGCGCGAGCGCGCGGCGCACGCATCTATGGCGAAATCCTCGGCTACGGCGCCACCGGCGACGCCTATCACATGACGGCGCCGGACGCGGAAGGCCGCGGAGCCATCACCGCCATCGAGCGTGCGCTGCGGCAGGCCCAATGCCTGCCGGCGCAAATCGACTACGTGAACGCGCACGGCACCTCCACACCCGCCAACGATCGCATCGAAACGATGGCCATCAAGCAAGTGTTCGGCGACGCCGCCGGCCGCGTGCCCATCAGTTCGACGAAATCGATGACCGGTCACCTGCTGGGCGCCGGTGGAGCGGTGGAGTTGATCTTCTGCCTGCGAACGATCGCCGAAGGAGTGGTGCCGGCCACCATCAACTACTGCGAACCGGACCCTGAGTGCGATCTGGATTACGTGCCGAACACCCCACGCCAGGTGCACGTCGATATCGCCATGTCGAATTCGTTCGGCTTTGGCGGCCACAATGCCAGCCTCATTGTGGGACGCGTCTAAATCGTTATATTGAGGCAACCCTGTGCGAACCGCGGGCCAAATGGCCCGCGGTTCGTTGTCGCAGCCGGGTACAGTAATCGCGAGGTAATCACTGCACCACGGAGGAACGATCATGGGTATGCTGCACCACAAAGCGCTGCATCTGCCGCACATGGGGCACAAAAAGATGCATCTGCCGAAATTCCCGTATGGCCTGCTGGTATTCCCGTTCACCATCGCCATCGGCACTATCGTCAGCCTGTGGATGATCGCGAAACTTATTCGCGACGTGGAAACCATGGCGCTGGTCGACGCGTTGGACGAGATGGACACCCGGCTTTCCGACGCCGAAAAGGCCGACCTGGAAGGCCGGATCCGCGAGCGACTGTTCGCGTAGCGCACGTTGCAGCCATCCCTGCCGGGAATACGGTATCAGTGACCAATTGCCCCGGCAGGGAAGACTGCGCATGCGTGACATCCGGTGACGCGCCCATCTCCTTCGTCGACGGCACCCATTTTTCACTGCCGATGATGCTGCTGATGACGCATACCCTGACGCGCGTAAGACATCCAACACTTGACGAGCTTGAATTGCCTGAGCTATACTCAGCACGTTAATGCCGGATGGCGCAATTGGCAGCGCACCTGACTCTGGATCAGGGGGTTCCAGGTTCGAATCCTGGTCCGGCAGCCATTTTGAGACCCCGTTTCACGCGTGAAACGGGGTTTTTCCTTTTTGGTCTGTCAACGCATCGTCAACCCCGTCCCGTTTTTACCGTGTTTGCGCAATGGAGACAAGGGGTGGATGCTGTCTTGCCGATGCCGTTCGGGCGTTCTGCCCTGGAGCGAGTCGTCGATCAATCGGGGTGACGGCATTTGTGAAGTCATTGGGACATCATTGCCGGGCAAAATCCGGTAGACTCGTTGGCGTGCCAGGCGGGTGTGCCGTGCCGGCGCGATGGATGACTGCTTATGAGTATACCAATTATCAATGCCGCTGGCGTGGGGAAGTGCTACCGGATCGGCGGGTCCGATCGCTACCTGTCGCTGCGCGAGGAGATGAGCAAGCGCTTCACGCGCGCGGGGCGGCGGACCGCCGCCCAGCAACTGGAGTTCTGGGCGCTGGAGAAGGTCGACTTCGCAGTGGAGCCGGGGGAGACAGTGGCGATCATCGGGCGCAACGGCGCCGGCAAGAGCACGCTGCTGAAAATTCTCTCGCGCATCACCCCGCCCACCACCGGGCGCATCACCATGCGCGGACGCGTCGCCAGCTTGCTGGAGGTGGGCACCGGTTTTCACCCCGAGTTGACCGGACGGGAGAATATTTACCTGAACGGGGCGATCCTGGGCATGACGCGGCGCGAGATTACGCGGAAATTCGACGAGATCGTCGACTTCGCCGAGATTGAGAAGTTCATCGACACCCCGGTGAAGCGGTATTCCTCCGGCATGTACGTACGGCTGGCTTTCGCCGTCGCCGCGCACCTGGAGCCGGAGATTCTGATCGTTGACGAGGTGCTGGCGGTCGGCGATGCCGCCTTTCAGCGCAAGTGCCTGGGCAAGATGGGCGACGTGGCGCGCGGCGGGCGCACGGTGCTGTTTGTCAGCCATAACATGTCCGCGGTGAAGACCCTCTGCCGCCGTGCCATTTACCTGGAGCGCGGGCGGGTGAAGTACGATACGGATGTCTTTTCGGTGGTGAATGCCTACCTAAGCGGCATCAACGACTTGCCCGCGGAAAGCCGCTGGGACGACCCGCGCACGCGTCCCGGCGACGAGATGTTCCGCCTGGTAGCCATGCGCGTGCTCGATCAGGACGGCATGGCCACCTCATCGGTGCTGACGAACCAGTCCACGCTCATCGAGATCGAATTCGATCTGGCTGCGGTGCACAGCGCGCTTTGCGTGGGATTCGATCTGGTGGCTTCCGACGGCAGCAATGTGTTTCGCAGCTATCATACCGATCGTCCGGATGACCATCCGCTGCGGGTCGGCCGCAACGCGCTGCAATGCGTCATTCCGCCCGGCTTGCTGAACGCCGGCGTCTACCGGGCGTTGCCGCGCGTCAGCCTGCATTGCATGAAATGGATTCTCAACGGCGATGATCTGGCGGTGGCATTCGAGGCAACTTTCGTGCACGGCGAGTCGTATTTCCTGAACAATGTCAACGAGGGGGCACGGCCTGGCGGCGTCGCCCCGCTGCTGGCCTGGCGCACCCGTACGCCGGACGGCGCGATTGACCATGCCGCCGGCCGAGAGGAAAGCGCGGTCTCCGGTTGTCCCAAACGGTAGCAACGCGCGGCAGGAAAACACGGGCTGCCTGATCCGTTCGCGGCATCAGGCAGCTCGGGGCGTCACTGGCGGTTACGCCGCTTTCTTGTTCACACTGCGCTCGGCCAGTTGGGTCAGCATCTCATCGGTGCCCGATTCTTCTTTCAGCGTGGTCTGCAGCAGGTTGGCCACGTCGGGCATGCCCAGTGTGCGGGCGAAGGTACGCAAAGTGCCGTAGGTGGAGATCTCATAGTGCTCCACTTTTTGTGCCGTGCTGATCAATGCGGCGTCCTTCACGTTCGGATCTCCCGGCAGGGTGAGTACCTTCTCGCCCTCCTTGAGCAAGCCAGCCATGCCCTCGCAATGCTCACGCTCGGGTTTCATTTGCAACTTGTCGAATACCTCGTGCAGCCGGGTGATCTGCTCCCGGGTTTGCTTCAGGTGCTGCTCGAAGCGCGACTTCAGCATGGGCGAGGATGCGGCGTCGATCATCTTCGGCATCGCGTCGGTGATCTGGTGCTCCGCATCCAGGATGTCACGCAACTCCGTGACGAATAAGTCATGGAGCGAATTTAGCTGTTCAGCCATGGGTGAGTCTCCCTTCGGTGATGTCATAACCTTTTCCACCGCGGCGGACCGCGGTGGGATGCCGTACGACATCCGGTGGGGTATACCCATGTGCCCGCGCCGGCAATGACGCACCCTGTCACCGCGCGCGACATGCCCCGTCGGGCGCAACACGAGGCGCAGCGTGCTACCACTTATATACGTGCAATCCACCGCCGAAGAAGTTAATGCCGATGTAGGTGGTCAGCACGCAGAGAAAGCCGGAAATCAACAGGCGGTTGGCCCATTTTCCTTGCCACCCTTGTATGCCGCGCATATGCAGGTACACCGCATACACCAGCCAGGTGACCAGCGAGCAAGTTTCTTTCGGATCCCAACTCCAGAAGCTGCCCCATGCCTCTTGCGCCCAGATCGAGCCGGTGACGATACCGAGCGTGAGAGTGAGGAATCCGAGCATCACCATTTCGTAGGCCAGGTGATCGACCAGACGCAATGGCGGCAGATGCTGTTGCAGGCGGCTGATGATTTTCTGTTTCAGCAGGCGCTCCTGCACGAGATAGCCGAGGGCAGCGCCGAAGGCCAATGCAAAGCAGGCATAACTGACCAGGCTGCTGGTGATGTGAACGACGCTCCACCGGCTATTCAACGAGGGCAACAGCGTCTCGCTGACACCTTTCGGCAGCACCACCGCCAGCACCAGCATGGTGATAGCTGCCAGACAGATGAAAGTGCCCAGCGCGGTCGCGCGGAAGCGCCGTTCCACCAACAGGTAGATCGCCACCAACACCCAGGCGGTAAACATTAACGATTCGAAGAGGTTATAGAAGGGTATGCGATGTACCTCGATGCCGCGAGCGATCAGCAGCAGGGTATGGAAGCACAGGCCGGACAGCGCGATCAAGGCCGGCCTGCGCGACGGCGGCACCGACTCGCCCAGCATCCCCAGCAGATATAGGACGGCGGCGCCGGCGTAACAGGCCAGGGTGATGATGAGCAGGATGATAAGCAATGACATCATGGCGCCCCTACCTCGTGTCCCGCGGCTGCGCCGTCGCATCGTCCTCCACGGCGGCCAGTCCAAAGATCTCGCAGACCGTCGCCAGCTTCGCTGACGCGTCGTCGCTGTTCGCATAATCCTTGATGCGCACCAGCGGGCGATGACTGATTTTATTGACAATCGAGCGCATGGTTGAGTTGATCACGTCCAGTTCGTCAGGAGACAGGTGGCGCAGTTTTCCGCGTAACTTGGCGATCTCCGCTTCACGAATGGTGTCAAACTGCTCGCGCAACGCGGTGATCAGCGGGACGGCATCGAGCGTTTGCAGCCAGCGGGTGAACGCCGCGACTTCCTCGGCGACGATGGCCTCGACCTTCACGATCTCTCCCTGCCGGTTGGCGCAGCCGGCCGCCACTACGGTCTGCAGATCGTCAATGTTATAGACGAATACGTTGTCCAGGTTGCCGACATCAGCGGCGATGTCGCGCGGCACGGCGATATCGACCAGAAAGATGGGACGTCCGCGGCGCGTGCGCATGGCTGCCGCCACCATCTTCTGTGTGATGACCGGCTCCTGCGCGCCGGTGGCGGAGATGACGATATCCGTCGTCTCCAGCGCCGTGGTGAGTTGTTCAAAGGGAATCGCATGGCCATTGAAACGTGCCGCCAGTTCCTGCGCACGGCTGAAGGTGCGGTTGGTCACCATAATGGCGGTGGCGCCGGAGGCCGCCAGGTGAGTGACGGTCAACTCGCCGATTTCACTGGCACCCACCACCAGCACCGAGCGATTGTCCAACTCGCCGAAGATCGATTTTGCCAATTGTGCCGCCACCGAGCCGACGGAGAAGGCACCGCAACAGATTTCCGTTTCCGTTCGTGCCCGTTTACCCACGGCAATGGCTTGTTGGAACAGCGGATTGAGGATCGAGCCGGTGAAGCCGCCGCCGGATGCCGTGGCATACGCATCCTTCACCTGCCCCAGAATCTGGGCATCTCCGGTGACCAGCGAGTCGATGCCCGCCGCCACCCGGAAGAGGTGTTCGGCAACCTTATGACCCGCCCGCGCATACAGGTGGTGCTGATACGTGTCCGCGGAAAGCTGGAAATACTCACCGAACCATTGCGTCACCACCGCGTCTGCCGCGCGGGTTGGCGCGCAGAGATACACCTCCGTGCGGTTGCAGGTCGAGAGGATGAGACATTCCGCGATGCCATCAAGCTGGTCGAGGTTGGCGAGTGCCGCGGGCAGGTCTGTCTCCGCGATGCGAAATCGTTCCCGGAGTTCGATGGGAGCCGTCTGGTGATTCAAGCCGATGACTGCTACATGCACTGGCGCGTCTCTCCCCTGCTGTCATACAATAGCTTACCGCAGGTAACTGTGCAAGCCCGGCAACAGATAGCTCACGCCCAGCAGGGTGAACAGGGTCGCCATAAATCCGAACAGCGCCATCAGCACCGACCGCTGTCCCCGCCACCCGAGCATGCTGCGCGTATGCAGGTACGCCGCGTAAATCAACCACGTAATCAGCGACCAGGTTTCTTTCGGATCCCATCCCCACAAGCGACCCCAGGCCACCTGTGCCCATAACGCCCCGACCACAATAACCAGCGTCTGCATGAGGAAACCGAAGGCAACCACGCGGTAAATGGCATGATCGATTACCGGCGACGCGGGTAACCGCCGCGCCCAGAACGATTCCGGCGCGTTCTCCGTTTTCGTCGCCAATAAATAGACCAGCGCCATCACGAACGCCACCGCGAAGGCGCCGTAAGCGAAAATGGCGCTCACGATGTGCGGAATGCGCCACTCGCTGCGCAGGGCAGGCATGATTACCGTATCGAACGCCGGCAGCCGCGACGTGAGATAGGCAAGGAAAGTCACCAGTGGCACCGTGAAGCTGCCCACGAATCGATTTTTTGTGACGGTCTCCAGCACCAGGTAGACCACGATGGCCCCCCACAGGCAGGAGACGCAATAGTCGTAGATCGTCAAAAACGGCGGCCGTCCGAGGGCGACCGTGCGCACCACCAGCGAGGCGGTATGCAGCGCCAGGCCGACCATCAGCAGTGCACGCCCGGCCCGACCCACCGACTCCCGCGGCTTCGACAGATAGGCCAGATAGCAGACAGTCGCCGCCAGATATACCCAGAACACGATGATAAAGAGCATCGCTCCCCATGCAACGGTCATGTACGTTGTTCCTCCGGAAATGATCGAATCATACTGCCGCCGATCCCCGCGTCAATGCGTGCTTCAACCTTGCCAGATCCTGTGCAAAGATGACGGGATCCGCCCGCGAGATGGCGCCGACGACGACGTTTGCCTGCGCATCCGCGGCGGAGATATGTACCCGCAACACCCGGTGTGTCAGGTAAAACGAAGTGAAAACACCGAGAACCAACAGCGCGAAACCGAAGTAGATGACCGGAAGGCCCGGATTGCACGCCACCGAAAGGCCGGTATACTTGACCACTCGCTCCAGTGTAAGACGATACCCCTGGTAGGAGACGGTCTGCCCGACCGGCACCCAACCCAGCGACGTCCAGGCATCCCTGCCGCGGGATTGGGGAAACCGCTCACTCACCTGTAACTCGACGGCCGGGTTGATCGGCAGACTGGTGCCGCGGTCTTCCTGGCCTTTGCGATAGTCGGGCACCAGGCGATGGGCATACACGGTAAGGCTGTGCGATCCGAATGTGAGCGTCTGATACGACGGGTCATCCAGGCGATATACCTTGCCGTTGTCGCCGTCGCCGGTGGTGATACTGACCGGCAGACGGCGTGACGTTCCGTCCGGTGCGGTGATGTTTATCACCAGTTCGACCAGTCCGTAATCCGCCTGAAAGAAGGAGATGCCTTTGTAGGTGAGCGGGCGGTTGACGTCGATCACCTTGTGCGCCACAACGCGGTCACCCTCGTGAATCTCCAGGTCGCTCTTGTAGGCCACCGGATTGTGCCGTGCATCGTGCTCAATAGTAAAGGAGAGCAGCTTCACCGTGAACGGCAAATCCACGGGCTCGCGGGTGCGATTGGCGATGTAACGGTCGTTGGCTGTCCCCTCGACCACGTTGATGAAGCCGTCGAAGCCGAAGCGCCCGCCATAAATCGCTCCCAGAAAGATCACCAGCAGACTGACATGCGTCAGGTAGGGTCCCCAGATGCTCAGACGGCCTTTCGTCGCGTAAAGCATCACCGCGCCATCTTTCACCTGCTGCATGACGGCATACGAGCGTGCCCGCAGCACGGCGGTCACTTGCATCGCCGCCGCCTCCGGCGTGCTGGGGACACTGATGGCGAGAACGGCGGGGGCGTTTTTCAACTGCGCGGGCGTGACATCCAGCGACGGCGCGAACGAACGGCGCCAGGCCAGCCCGAAGCGATTGATGCTGCACACCGCCAGGTTGATGCCGATCAGGCTAAGCAGCATCAGATATCCGGTCGATTGATACAGCCGCGCCGCGTCATTATCGCGCTTGAAGAACGTAATGAACATCGACACTCCTGCCAGCACCAGCAGCAGCATAATCGCGGTTTTCATCGAGCTGAATAACTCCCAGAACGCCTGGAGCACGCCGATCTCCTTCGATTCAGACGCACCCCCGGTGCCGGATTGCAGCTCGAGTGGTTCGAGAGGTTTGGTCACGTTCTCCTCCGTACAAAGAATAGCGTGAATGGTATTCAACACGTCGATCATCCGGTTGGCAAGCGTTGCTGGAGGCGCTCTTCGGCGCTAAGGGGGGACGGACGCCGGCTGCGTCCTCCCTCTGGTCCGGCCCTGGTCACATTCGACGGCACGGTGCCCCCGTGCACACCACGCATGAAAAGTTGCTCGTTGCCCGCACACCCAACGAACGTGCATTTCGCCTGCCGTTCCGGCGTGAACCCGACAACGGCGCCGTCGAAATGCGTCGTAATTATACCACATTTCTTATCGGATTTATAAGCCGTGCCAGAAGGTGCAAGTATGCAACATTCTCAACGATAACGCGGAATACTGGCAGCCGAAATTCCATGCGTTCACACTGACCTACTCCCCTTGGTCGGCGTTCAGCCCCCGGGCCGGCATCTTCATCCTTTTTGCGTACTTGCCTTTGTATCCCGACAGGTATCGCTCCTCTCGCTGTCGAATACGCTTCTTATCCCCTTCCGGAGGTTTGCTATGCGTTTCGGTTATTTTGACGATGCGGCGCGGGAGTATGTGATCACCACGCCGGAAACCCCGTATCCGTGGATCAACTACCTGGGGTGCGAGGCGTACTTCGGGTTGATTTCGCACACCGCGGGCGGATACAGTTTTTACCGCGACGCGCGGTTGCGGCGGTTGACGCGGTACCGGTATAACAACGTGCCGACCGACGCGGGCGGGCGGTATTTTTACCTGCGTGACGGGGAGGACGTGTGGAATCCCGGGTGGATGCCCACGAAAACGGCGCTGGAGCACTACGAGTGCCGTCACGGGTTGGGGTATACGCGCATCAGCGGGGAGCGCAACGGCTTGCGCGCAAGCGTGCTGTTCTTCGTGCCGCTGGACGAGACCTGCGAGATTCACCGGGTCACCCTCAGCAACACCGGGACGGCGCCGAAGTGCGTGTCGCTGTTCTCGTTTCTGGAGTTCTGCCTGTGGGACGCGGTGGACGACGGCAGCAATTTCCAGCGCAATTTTTCCATCGGCGAGGTGGAGGTGGACGGCAGCACGATTTACCACAAGACCGAGTATCGCGAGCGCCGCGACCATTTCGCCTTTTACACGGTGAACGCGCCCATCGCCGGTTTCGATACCGACCGCGAAACCTTCGTCGGGCTGTACAACGGGTTGCACGAGCCGCGGGCGGTGCTGGCGGGAGCGTGTCGTAACTCGGTAGCGAGCGGGTGGGCGCCCATCGCCGCGCAGCAGCTCGAGGTGACGCTGGCGCCGGGCGAAAGCCGCGACTTCATCTTTGTGCTGGGCTACGTGGAGAATCCGGTGGACGAAAAATTCAGCGCGCCGGGCATCATCAATAAAACGCGCGCGCACGCGATGATCGCCCGCTACGCGGAGCCGGCGCAAGTGGACGCCGCCTTCACCGCGCTGTGCGCGATGTGGGATGGCCTGCTCTCGCTGTATACCGTGGAGAGCGGGGATGAAAAGCTGAACCGCATGGTGAACATCTGGAATCCGTACCAGTGCATGGTCACCTTCAACATGTCGCGCAGCGCGTCGTATTTCGAGTCGGGCATCGGCCGCGGCATGGGCTTCCGCGACTCCAATCAGGACCTGCTCGGTTTCGTGCACCAGATTCCCGCCCGCGCGCGCGAGCGCATCCTCGACATCGCCAGTACGCAGTTCGAGGACGGCGGTAACTGGCACCAGTACCAGACATTGACCCGCAAGGGGAACTCGTTGACGGGCAGCGGCTTCAACGACGACCCGCTGTGGCTGATCGTCGGCGCCGCCGCCTATATCAAGGAGACGGGTGACTGGAGCATCCTCAACGAGCCGGTGCCGTTCGATTCGTCCGAGAAGGTGGCCAGCCTTTACGAGCATTGCAAGGCGTCGTTTTACCATGTGGTGAACAACCTGGGTCCGCATGGGCTGCCGTTGATCGGGCGCGCCGACTGGAACGACTGCCTGAACCTGAACTGTTTCTCCGATCAGCCGGGCGAATCGTTCCAGTGCTGCGCGAATCGCGAGGGGCGCACGGCGGAATCAGTCTTCATCGCCGGACTGTTTGTCGCCTGCGGGCCGGAGTTCGCCATGATGGCGCGCCGGTGCGGGCACGAGGAGGAGGCAGTCGCCGCCGAGAGGCACATCGCGGCGATGCGCGCGGCGACGCTGGAGCACGGCTGGGATGGCCAGTGGTTCCGCCGCGCCTACGATTTCTTCGGTAATCCGGTAGGGAGCGACCTGTGCACGGAGGGTAAAATTTTCATCGAGCCGCAAGGGTACTGCGTGATGGCCGGTATCGGCGTCGAAACCGGGCAGGCGCAACAGGCGCTGGACAGCGTGCGCGAACGGTTGAACACGCAATACGGCATTGTGCTGCAGCAACCCGCCTACGCGGACTATCACCTGGAACTGGGCGAAATTACCTCCTATCCGCCGGGCTACAAGGAGAATGGGGGCGTCTTCTGCCACAACAATCCGTGGATCATCATCGCGGAGACGGTGCTGGGGCGCGGCGAGTATGCCTGGGAATATTACCGGCAAATCTGTCCCGCCTATCTGGAGGAGATCAGCGAAATCCACCGGCTGGAACCGTATGTGTACGCGCAGATGGTGGCGGGCAAGGACGCCGTGCGCTTTGGCGAGGCGAAGAATTCGTGGCTGACCGGCACCGCGGCATGGAACTTCGCCGCCGTCACCCAGTACCTGCTGGGCATTAAGCCGGAGTGGGACGGCTTGCGCGTGCGCCCGTGCCTGCCCGCCGACCTGACCGACCTGACCGTCACCCGGGTATATCGCAATAACACCTACCGCGTACGCATCACCCAGGCCGAGGTGGCAGCGCCGCAACTCACCGTGGACGGACAACTCATCACCGGCGACACCATCCCCTATGCCCCCGCCGTGGGCGTGGTGGAGGTGACGTGCCGGGTGCCGGCGGTGACGGCGCGCGTGTGAGCAGGCAACGAGAGGAGCACATCATGATGGCCAATCACACGCTGTCCCTGCCGACCTTCTCGGCGGGGCGGGTGGCGCTGGATTACCGTGGCCTGCGCTACAATCCGTGTGACGACCTTATCTTTCCGTCCCTTATCAAGGCGGCGGATTACCTGCCCGACGCGCTGGATGCCTATTACCTGTATTACGCGCCGCACAACGTTCCGGGCGGCATCTGCCTGGCTACCGCGCTATCATTGGAGGGGCCGTGGACCGAATATGGAGCGAATCCGCTGATCACCAGGGACTGGGCGCCGCACTATCGCGTCGCCCATGTCTCCAGCCCGCACGTTATCCGGGTGGAGGAAGCCGGGAAATTTTTCCTCTTCTATCACGGCGACAACGATACCACGCGTTATGCCTCCTCCCTGGACGGCATCCGGTTCGATTATGAAGGCATTGCCGTGAGCGCGCGCGATTGTGCCGGGTCGGAAGCGACCTTCTACGCGCGGGCCTTTCGGCATCACGTCGCCGAAGGTGAAGACGGCTATGTGCTGCTTTTCGTTGACTACAGCGCCTGTCGCCAGGGTCTGCGGGTAGGCCGCGCGCGCGACGCGCGGAACTGGCGCTTCGATGAGGAGATGCTGCTGACTGCCCCGGCGGTCGAGGGCGCGCGCTATATCTGGTCTCCCTGCCTGTTCCGGTATCACGAGCGCCTGCTGCTGGCGTATCACGTGGATTTCTTCCCCGCCGACAAGACCGATGGCCTGCCGTTGACCGATATCTACGTCAGCGAGGTGAACGAAGCCCTCACCACATGCGGCACGCCTACGCTGCTTTGCTCGCGCCAACAATTTGACGCCCAGAACGAACGGCTTAGCGACCCCTGCCTGCTCGGTGAACAAGACCGTCTCTACCTGTTCGCCACCGTCGGCCCTCGCCTGGATCAGCGCATCGCGGTGTTCACCGCGGCATAAACGTTGTTCCTCGGCTGATGCCATGGGCTACCGGTGACGCCGCTCCGCGGTTGGAGGGTGAAAACCTGTCCAGCCGCGGAGCGGTGTGATACGGGTTGCCCATAACCTCTACCGTGGAGAG
This sequence comes from uncultured bacterium, assembly GCA_964472305.1. GTDB lineage: Bacteria > Armatimonadota > Hebobacteria > CAIYQO01 > CAIYQO01 > CAYYJR01. The sequence continues at coordinate 56,838 of CAYYJR010000003.1, read as the reverse complement.
TATTACAACACCAGGTCGCACGCCTCGGTGGGCATCCAGTGGGCGTCCTGGCCTTCCCACTTCACGTTGCACCCGATAGGATTGGTCAGCGGCGTAGTGATGGGCCGGCCGGCGACCAACTCGCTTAGCGCATTATCCAGATCGTTCACCGTCATCTTCGTGGTGTCGATGGGATTATCGACGCCGCGCCCGGTGTAGACCAGTTTGCGTGCGGCGTCGAACACGTAGAAGTGCGGGGTGCGCAACGCGCCGTAGGCCAGCGCCACTTGCTGACTCTCGTCGCGCAGGTAGGTCCACGGATACTGCTCGTGCGCCATTACCGCGATCATCTGCTTGAATGAATCTTCCGCGTGCACGAGGACGGAGTTGGCATTGATGCCGACAAAGACGACGCCTTGCGACGCGAATTTTTCCGCCGTCCGCCGCGTCACCTCGTTGGAACCGATGACAAAGGGACAATGGTTGCAGGTAAAGAAAATCACCAGCGCTTTCGCACCGGCGAAATCGGCCAGCGAATAACAACGGCCATCGGTGGCCGGCAGCGTGAAGTCCGGCGCGACGGCGCCAAGCGGCAGGGTGAACGACATGGAAAACCTCCTGAACAAAAGATGCGGCAATACTCGCATTGATTCGCTGGGATACTGCCCTGTTCCTGCCACATGCGATAGACATGCGATGAAGCGGTGATGCGTGCGCGATATAATACGGGTATGATCTGTGGCAAGGGGGTTGGCATGAAGATGCACGCATTCCGTTGTAGCCTGCTGCTGGTGTTGTTGTTCCTCGGGCGGTATACCGGCGCACTGCCGTATCCCATCGTCGATACCGGGCAAACCCGGTGTTACGATACGCTCCGCCCCATTGCGCCGCCGGCGGTGGGGCAGCCGTTTTACGGTCAGGACGCCCAGCAGGCGGGGCGGACGCCGGCGTATCGCGACAACGGCGACGGCACCGTGACCGATCTGGTTACCGGACTGACATGGGTGCAGGCGCGCGGGGAGAAAGTGACGTGGGACGCGGCGATGGCGGGGGCGGCCGGCTGTCGCGTTGGCGGTTACACCGACTGGCGCCCGCCAAGCATTAAGGAACTGTACTCGCTGATTAACTTCAACGGCGGTTTTCAGCGGACGCCGGAGGAATCCACGCCCTACCTCGATACGCGCTATTTCGGCTTCAAATACGGCGACCAGGCGCGCGGTGAGCGTCCTATCGACTGCCAGGACTGGACGGCGACGGAGTATCGCGGCACGACCATGAACGGCAGTCCCACCGTGTTCGGCGTCAATTTTGCCGATGGCCGCATCAAAGGTTATCCGAAATTCCGTCCCGGACCGGGGGGCCGGACGGCGCATACGCTGTATATCCGCTACGTGCGCGGTAATACGGACTACGGGAAGAACGACTTCCACGACAACGGCGACGGTACGGTCAGCGATCGCGCGACGGGATTAATGTGGGCAAAAGCGGACAGTACAGTCGGCATGGACTGGCCTGCCGCGCTGGCATGGGTGCAGGCGCGCAACGCGGAAAACTATCTGGGTCATCGCGACTGGCGGCTGCCCAACGCCAAGGAACTGCAGAGCATCGTGGATTACACGCGCGCGCCGGCGGTCACGCACTCGCCCGCCATCGATCCGATCTTCCAGACCACCCCACTCGCTGACGGTGACTACCCGTATTGCTGGACCGGCACCACGCATCTGGACGGCCCTGACCGGCTGGGAGCCGCCGCGATTTACCTGTCGTTCGGTCGCGCGCTGGGGTGGATGCAGCTTCCGCCGATGTTCGAGTGGCAACTGCTCGATGTGCATGGCGCCGGGGCGCAGCGCAGCGATCCCAAGGTGGGCAATCCCGCCGCCTTCCCGCATGGCCGCGGTCCGCAAGGCGACGTGATCCGCATCAACAATTTCGTGCGTTGCGTGCGGGATGAGGCGACGAGTCTGACTCATCCGTGAGGATGGTCACCGTGCCGGCCTTGCCGTCCAGCCGCACGCGCATTCCGGTGCGCAGCGTGCGTGTCAGGCCTTTGATGCCGACGATGGCGGGCAGGCCCATCTCGCGCGCGACGATGGCGGAGTGGGACAGCAGGCTGCCGCGCTCCACCAGCAGGCCGGCGCAACTCGGGTAGAGCGGTACCCAGCCGGGATCGGTGCGTGGCGTGACAAGGATTTCGCCGTTGAGATTCATGTCGTCGTCGGGGCGCATCACCACGCGCACCTGGCCTTCCACCACGCCGGGGCAGCACGGAAGCCCTTGCAGATGATAGCCGGCATCCGTAGCGACATCGGGCAACTCCGGCTCGGCGAGGAAAGCGTTGCCCCAGTAGACCGGACCGCGCGTGAGAAAGCGAATATTCGGCTCCAACTCCGCGTAGGCGGCATATTCGTGCCGGCGCAGCGCCGCGACCGCGCGCAGATTGCTCACCGTCAGCGTGCCCTGGTAGATGCCGTATAGCTCATGCATTTCCAGATAAAAAATGTCGCGCGGCTCTGCCAGCACGCCGCGCGCCGCCAGGTCTTCGCCCATCGCCTGAAACATCGAGCGCGCGATGCCGTAGGCGCGCGTGCGGGCGAAGCGGGTGTTTTCACGGTTCTTCACGCTCTTGCGCGCGTGTTTCAGGGCCCACAGGTACACGAGCCGCCGCCACCACGGCAGGCCGTGACACACCGCCGTCTCCGCGCGCGCGCGCAACTCGCCCCGGTGCGCGTCATACGCCGTCAGGTCGGTAATCCCCTGGCGCAGGTAGTTGCGCAGGCAGGTGAACAGGAACGCCGGATCGGTGAACAGATCGATTTCCTCCAGCTTCATCTCACTCATGCAGCGGAAACCGAAACGGTTGATGTAGTCGTTCACCTTCGCGAAAAAGTCACGGAATGGGCTCTGGTTCAACGCCTCGTAGGCGTCTTCCGGCGGGGTTTCCATGATCAACGCGCACAACGGCGGATCGGCATGCGCTTCCGCGGCAAGGGTGATCAAGACGCGGGTTGGCTCAGCGCTCTCCAGGTTGCCTTCGCCGGCCAGCAGATCATTCTGGATATTGGTATCCAGGTGCGCCAGCCAGCGGTCGGTTAGCCGCTTCAGCAACCCGAAGTGCACCATAGCCAGGAAGTCGTTGATGATGGGCGCCTTCCAGCGCGACAGCATGGCGCGGTCCATCGCCAGGTAATGCCGGAATATCTCGTCGCCGGGCAGGCGGCGATAGTCATGCCCGCGAAACACCGCATACTGGCGGCGGAAATCGGCGAGGAAGCGGTTGACGATGCCTTGAATGGCAATGTGGTAATACGCGAATGCCAGTCCGGTGCGCAGTTTGCGCAGCTTGCCGCGCCAGGTATCCCACGAGGGATGCGGCTTAATGCGCTCCTCGATCTCCGCGGATAATCCCTCACGCACCCCCATCATTGTTTCCATGAACTGCCGGTTGTGCCGGAAGCCGGGCAGCACGCCCACCAGTTTGTACCAGTTGTACAGATTGTAATAGATGCGGCCGTTGATGGAACCGAGCATATTGCGCAGGTAGGAGTCCATGTCCTTGACGACCGCGTGCGGCACGCCGAGAATCTCGCAGAACTGCACGTAAACCTGGCGATAGTTGTTCAGCGCGAAGGTAAACGACAGCGGCAGCGTCACACCGCCGTAGCTCTCCACGATGTTGGCGTTATCCCACAGATTGGGATACCCGCGCAGGTTGACGTCCAGCGTGGTCACCGGGCGCGTCTGCAGCAGGTAGAGCATCTCCCCGCGTCGCGCCCATTCCACGTCCTGCGGGTAGGCATATACCGCCATCAGCGCGCGGGCCAGCGCGTGCAACTGACCCAGCGCCGTCGCGCCGAGGGCGGGTGCCGCGCGCAGCGACTCCGCGACCGGTTCCGCGAGACAGGTCCCGTCGCCGCCGCGTCGCACGGCCTGGGCTTTGCTGACAATCTCGCTGCGTTCCAACGCACCCGTCTCCGCGTCGAGCCAGTAGGCGTCGGCATCGAGCGCGCCGGACACCAGCCCTTCGCCGGCTCCGTAGACGGCGCTCACCAGGTAGCGCGTGTCGGTTTTTGCCACCGGGTCGCAGGTGAACAGCACGCCGGAAACGTCGGAATCAATCATCTCCTGCAGGATGACCGCCACCGCGATATTGCCGCAATCCAGTCCTTGTTCACGCCGATACGCCAGCGCCCGTGCGGAGAAAGCCGACGCCCAGCACTGTTTGAGCCGGCGCGCCGCCTCGTTCTCCGAGCGCACGTAGAGAAAGCTCGATAATTGCCCGGCGAAGGAGTGCGTGGCGGAATCCTCGTCGGCGGCGGAGGAGCGCACGGAGATTTCCGCCGGGTATCCGAGCGCCGCATAGGCTCGCGTGATCGCCGTGCGCATCTCCGGCGGCAACGGCGCGTCCTCGATGAGCGCGGTAATGGCCGCTGACGCCTGCTCAGCGCCGAGGCGGTCGGCAAGGAAGGCCTCCACCTGCTCCTGCAGTCGCGGCTCCAGTGCGTGTGCGGCGAGGAAGGCGCGGAAGAAGCGCTTGCCAAGGACTGCCCAGCGTGGGACCGGCAGCCCGTGGCGCGTCATCACGTACAGGTTATACCCCTTGCCGCCCGCCTCCGCGCGCGCGAACGGTTCCGTCGAATTGGGCAACACCAGCAGCATGGTCAGCTCCAAAATCCCCACGCCAGCACCGCGTAGAACAACAGCAGAAACGCCGCCGCGACGGCGCGATAGACCTTCGCCGGGGCACGGCGCGGGCGCGCGGCGTAGACGATGCCGGCCAGCAGCACCGCGCCGGCGCCCGCCGCCGCCGCGAACAACGGCCATCGCGTGACCGGCATTTGCGACGGCAGCCACCAGACCACGCCCAGCGCCACCATTATCTGGCTGAACGTGAGCGCCATCGCGCCCCACGGGCGATACAGCGTGGAGTAACTGTCCACGCCGGGCGCTTCTTCCTCGCGCGCAAAAGTCTTGCGGGCGAATTCGAACACGTTAAAGAGCATCCAGTTGGCAAGGCCGAAACCCAGCAGCAGGGGCGAGAATCGCCACACCGGCATCCCCGTGGTGCATGACGCTAACGAATACCCGAGCAGCACCGAGGAAAACGTATGCGTGACGGCATAGGCGGTCAACCGCGGGCGCAAGTAGTCGCCGATGAAAAACTCGCGGTACATGAGATAGCTGTAGCCGACGGCGATGAGGTGGGTGACAAGGACCGTCCACCCGACCACGGCGGCAAGCGCTAGTTCCAGCATGGTGAGCGCCGCGATCATGCCCTTCACCTGGCGCACGGTCAGCACCCCGCGCGGCAGCGGGCGCTCCGGGTTGACGTGCGCGTCGGTGGTGTAGTCCTTGATTTCATCGAAACAGCGTAAGCGGAACAGAAAGCACAGCGCGAGCAGGCTGCCGACGATGCACGATCGCACGGTGTTGTCCGTTCCCCGCGCAGTGATCGCCAACCCCACGTTGGCGGCGGCAAAGAGCAGCGTCATCGGCAGGTGCGCGGTGAGCGGGAAGCGTTCGTTGATGAAGATCGTCCAACGCCGTTCCAGCGTCGGCGCGCGTTCACTCGTCATGCAGCAGATCCTTCGCCGCCGTCTCCAGCAGCGCGGCGCGCAGGGCGCCGTATTCCACCTTGGAGTAATGCCGCGGATCCATCGGAATCTTCTCCACGACGTAGAAGGCGTCGAGAGGGATGTCATGGCGGACGAAGAGGCGGCACGCTTCGGCGAGGGTATCGCTTTGCTGCCCGTCCGCCCGTTCCACCACCGCCGCCGCGCGCTCGCCCAGCGCCGCATCGGGCAGGCCCAGGAAGGCTGCCTGCCGCACGCCCGGCAGGCGTTTGAGTATCACCTCCGCCTGCACGGGGAACAGGTAGGCGCCGCCGCGGCGGATGACGTTGTTGATGCGCCCCACCATCCACAGGCACCCCTGTGCGTCCAGCCGTGCCAGGTCGCCGGTACGGTGCCACACACGGCCTTCGTCATCGACGATCTTCGTGTTGCGGAACGCCGCGTCGTTGTTGTAATAATCGCGGCAGACGTGCTCGCCGGTGACCACGAACTCGCCCACCTGGCCCGGCGCCACTTCCAGCACGTTCCACGGCGTCGCCGCCAAATCAATCGGACCCTCGACGATGTGGATGAATTTATAGCGCAGGTTGGCGTCCACGTGACCTACGTTGACCCCTTGCTCAACGATCTCCGGGTCAGCCGGGCCGGTCGCGGCCAGCATCGCGCGTCCATCGATATGCGCCATCGGCTCCACTTCGGTCGAGCCGTAGAACACCAGCACGTCGGCGCGCGGTGCGATGGCGAGAAACTCGCGCACGTTATCCTTGCTGATCGGCGCTCCGCCGGTAACCACCCGCCGCAGCGCGGGGAGCGGCAACGCGTGCTCGCGGCTATGGCGGCTGACCGCGCCCAGCATCGAGGGCGACAGAGTGGCGCAGGTGATCGCTTCGTGCCGGAGTTGCGCCGCCAGCGCCGCGCCGTCGCGCGCGGACGGAGCCGCCAGGTCGAGGGCAGGGATGACGGTGGTGACGCCGGAGGCCAGATTATTTAACGAGAAGATGGGGAAGGCGGGCAAGTCCTGATCGTCGGCGCTGTACGGAATAATCTGCGCAAGCGCCCGGTGTTGCGCGGAAAGAAAACGGTGCGTGCGATTGGCGCCTTTCGGCGTGCCGGAACTGCCGGTGGTGAAGGTGATCAGCGCGGTGGTCTCCGATGTCACCGGCGCGAGCGGCGCCTCGCCGGCGGTGAGAAACAGGCGCTCCAGCCGCGCGGTGTAGTCGGCGTCGTTGCCCGGCCCGGCGATGATGCGATACGGCATTGCCGCGAATTCCGGCACATCGCCCACCAGCGCGAAGGCAGCCTGGTGGCTGATCATCGCCGCCGGATTCACACACGCGGCGCTCGCGCCCAGGTGCGCGCGACGCGCCCATGAATCGAGAAAGACCGCGATGGCGCCCAACCGCTGCACCGCGAACATCGCGGTATACATCGCCACGCCCATCGGCAGGAAGATGACCACGCGGTCGCCGCGCCGGATGCCCAGCGCTGCCAGCCCGGCGGCCACCGCGCCGATGCCGTGGGTGAATTCGCCGAACGTCACCTGCCGGTGCGGCAGCGGCGTGGCCGGATCGCCGTCCCAGCGCGCCAGTTCCGTCGTTTCCACCCAGCGCAACGCCGCCCGCGTGGGAAAGTCGCGGCGGTGCCCGTCGAGATAGCTGATAATGTTGTTGCGCGGATCTTCTCCTGGCCAATAGCCAATCGGGGTATCCGGTGAACCTACCACGGTTAAACTCCTCTCATCCCGGTGCTACAGATGCAAAAACTCCCGTAGCGCCGCCGTCACCTCCGGCGCGTGAGTCCACGGCAAGCTGTGGCCGGCGCCGGTGATGGTGCGGATCACGGCGTCCGCGGTGAGGGTACGCAGCGCCGGCTCCTGCACCTGCCAGTCGGCGACGTGGTCGTCGTCGCCGCGCAGCACCAGCACCGGCGACGACAGGCAACCCCGCAGCGGAGTGCGCAGGTGCAATTGCTTCCAGCGCGCCGCTCGCAGCCAGACGCCGGCATTGCTCAAGCGTTCCGCCAGCTCGCAACGCAGCGCAAGCTCCGGCGCGTCGGGTGCAAACAGATCGTCGATGAAGCGCTGGGCGCGCTCGTCGACGGTGCGTTCGAGCAGGGATTCCGCCAGGCGGGGGATGGCCAGCAGCGCCGAAACGAGCGGCGGGATGGGCCGTTCCGACACCAGCAGCGGGTTGAGCAGCGCCAGCCGGTCGGCACGACCCGCGCGCGACAATGCCCATGCCGTGGCCAGATACGCCCCCCAGGAGTAGCCTAGCAACAGCAACCGGTCGTGTGGATGTTCCACGCACGCCTGGTCAATGGCTGCCAGCGCCTGCTCCAGGTCGCGCGGGCGGTCGGGGCGTGCCGGGGCGATCACGCGGCACGATGCCGGCGGCGCCAGTGCCGCCAGCAGTGGCGCGAAGTCCGCCGGGTCGCCCGGATTGCCGTGGAGCGTTAACAGCAGCGTCGTCATGGTTACAGTCGCATCCCTTCCCGCAGCATTGCGCGGAGTTGCGCCGGAGTGGGTTCGTGGCGCATCACCACCGGCGCCGTGGGCACGTTCGGCCCCGCCGGCACCGCGTCCAGCCGGTCGATCTCCGCCAGCATGTCGCGCACTTCACGTGCCTCGCATTCGCTGGAACGCCGCAGATAGGCGTGGTAATCCCGTTCTTGCCCGTCGGACACCGGCACGCGGCGCAGCAGGTCGCCGTCATCGAGCCGTTCCGCCATGCGGTGCAGGCTGAAGCCGGCGGGACGGCGTTCCGCCAGCGCCCACAGATCGCACATGGCGCCGCGCTGGTCGGGCAACAGGCCGTGGTGCACATTGATGCACCCCAGTCGCGGCGCAGCGAGAATTTCCTGACGGTAGATAAAGCGCGTGCGCGCGTTCACCAGCAGGTCGATGCTCTCGCGCTGCACCAGAGCCACCGCCTCCGGACAATTGATCGTCGCAAGCTGCCAGACCGGCTTGCCCGCCGCCGCGTAGGCGCGCCGCCGCCGCGCGTCGCTGGCGCCGAAATAATTGCGCAGCAATGTTGCGCCCGTGCGCCGCGCGCCCAGCAGCAGCAATCCCGCCGCCTGCCGCACCAGCTTCGGCGTCCGATTGTCGAGCACCAGCAATCCGACCACCCGCGGGCAGTCCGCCAGCGCACACACCAGCATATCGTAGTTGTCCGGCACAAAGGTGACGCGCGAGACAACGAGCAACGCCCGCAGATTGCCTTGCGGGGTGCGCGCCTCTCCGGTCTCCCTGTCGCGGTCATCTGGTGACGGCATACTATGCATTGTACCAATTGCACGGCAAAAATGGGAAAAGGCGACATAAACGGTTCGAAATTGCGCTCCCGGCGGCCAACGCCATGCAAGTCAGCGGATTTTCACGTGAATCCGCAACATGCGTGCGATACGTCAGGAAGCGACGATAGGCAAACTCGATTCCTTACGGTATACTCTGTTCATCAGCATCGCCTTTCTGGATCAGGTGCCTATGTCGACCGCTTATCGCCGCGCGATCCAATATGTCGAGCAGTTGCTGCGCGAAGCCGATGCAAACGAACTCGCCCGGCGGCTCGCGCCCCGGCATGACCCGTTGCCGCCGCCGGTGCCCGGCGGATCGCTGGTGACGCCGAAAGCGATTGCCCAGCGCTGGGCATTGCTCGACCTGTCCGCGGAGAGCCGGGCGGCACTCGACGAAGGGCCGGCATCTCCCGACATATACCGGCACAACATCGAGAATTTCATCGGCACGGTGAAGCTGCCGGTGGGATTGGCAGGACCGCTGCGCGTGAACGGTCTGTTCGCGCATGGCGACTATTACGTACCGCTGGCAACCACCGAGGCGGCGCTGGTCGCGTCCTATCACCGCGGCGCGCAACTGATCAGCCAGGCGGGCGGATGCGCCGCCATGCTGCTGATGGAAGGCGTCAGCCGCGCGCCGGGATTCCACTTCCGCACCATCGCCGAGGTCGGCATCTTCATCGCCTGGGCGGTCGCCCACCTGGACGCCTTCCGCGATGTCGCGGAGGCCACTACCCACCACGGCAAGCTGGTGGATCTGCGCGCGACCATCGAGGGCAACAACGCCTACCTGGTGTTCGATTTCACGACCGGCGACGCCGCCGGACAGAACATGGTGACCATCGCCACGCAGGCTGTCTGCGCGTATATCCTCGCGCACAGCCCGGTGGCGCCGCAATACCATTTCGTGGAAGCAAACCTCTCCGGCGATAAAAAAGCCAGCACGCAGTCATTCCTCACGGTGCGCGGGAAGAAGGTGAGCGCGGACGTGGAGATTCCCGGCCCGCTGGTCGAACGCCTGCTCCACACCACCAGCGCGCGGATGGCGGAATACTGGCGCATGTCGGCGATGGGCGGCATGATGAGCGGTACCATCGGCGTGGAGGGGCATTATGCCAACGGCCTGGCGGCGCTGTACCTCGCCTGCGGGCAGGACGCCGCCTGCGTCGCGGAATCGGCGGTGGGCACGACGCGCTTTGAATGCCGGGATGACGGCTCGCTCTACGCGACGGTGATGCTGCCGAACCTGATCGTCGGCACGGTGGGCGGCGGCACCGGACTGCCCGCCCAGCGCGCCTGTCTGGAAATGCTGGGATTGGCCGGTCCCGACCACGCGCGGGCCTTCGCCGAGGTGTGTGCCGCCCTGGCGCTGGCGGGTGAGCTGTCCATTGCCGGGGCGTTGTGCGCCGGCGACTTCACCCGCGCGCACCAGCGCCTGGCCCGCGGAAAGGGGCGTGATGCGCAGTGAGATTGCGGCGAAAGCCGATTTCTCTGAAATTCGGTACGCGCAGTGCTGGGAAGACGCCGATATCCTGTTGGAGGGATTGGATATCCAGCCCGGCGACCATTGCGTCAGCATCGCCTCCGCCGGCGACAACACGCTGGCGATGTTGAGCAAAGCGCCGGGGCGAGTGGTCGCCTTCGACCTGAACCCGGCGCAACTGGCCTGCCTGGAACTGCGCGTGGCCGCGTATCGCGCGCTGGAGCATCCGGAGTTGCTGGAGCTGATCGGCTCGCGCCCAAGTCTGCGCCGCCCGGAGCTGTACCGGCGCTGCCGTCCGCTGCTTTCCGCGGACGCGCGCGCCTTTTGGGACGCCCACGGCGCCGCCATCGACGCCGGCATTGGCGGCGCCGGGAAATTCGAGCGCTACTTCCGCCTGTTCCGCACCCGCGTGCTGCCGTTGATACACTCGCGCCGGCGCGTCGCGGAACTGCTGGAACGGAAGTCGCCTGACGCCCGGGAAGCCCTGTACGCGCAACACTGGGATACCTGGCGCTGGCGCCTGCTCTTCCGCGTCTTTTTCTCGCGCGCGGTGATGGGCCGCATGGGCCGCGATCCCAGCTTTTTCACCTACGTGCATGGGAGCGTGGCCGAGCGTATCCTCGCGCATTCGCGCTACGCGCTCACCGCGCTGGACACCGCCGACAACCCGTATTTGCAGTGGATTCTCACCGGCACCCACACCACCGCGCTGCCCTACGCGCTGCGCCCGGAGCATTTCGACGCCATCCGCGCCAACCTGGACCGGCTGACGTGGCAATGCCGCCCCATCGAGGAATACCTGGACGAGACCGGCGCGCGAGCGGTGGACCGCTTCAACCTCAGCGACATCTTCGAATATATGTCGCTCGATAATTACCAACGCCTGCTGGAGCGCCTGGCGCGGGCCGGGCGGTCCGGGGGGCGGCTCGCGTATTGGAACATGCTGGCGGAACGACGGCGGCCGGCGGCGCTGGCGGACGTGCTGCGCCCGCTGGACGCGCTGGCGGAGCGGCTGTATCGGCAGGACAAGGCCTTTTTCTACCGCGCCTTCGTCGTGGAGGAAATCACGTGACGATGCACCCGTGGCTGGGCATGGGGCTTACGCTGGTCGCCCTGGTCGGCATCATGGGCGGGCTGCGCCGGTACGCGACGACATTTCGCCCGCACCCGGAGATCCCGCGCAAGCTGCTGCACGTCGGCATGGGACTGGTCACGCTCACGTTTCCCTGGGTCTTCGCCGCCGCCTGGCCGGTGTGGGTGCTGGCCGCGCTGTCGGTGCTGCTGTTCGTCAGCGCCAAGGTGTCGGGGCCGCTGCGCGCCCGGCTCGGTGGGGTGATCGACACCGTGGAGCGCAGTTCGCTGGGCGATATCTACTTCCCGATCAGCGTCGCGCTGGTGTTCCAACTCTCCGACCGCCAGCCGGTGTACTACTGCATCCCCATCCTGCTGCTCACGCTGGCCGACGCGGTGGCCGCGTTGATCGGCATCTTCTACGGGCACCGCCAGTACCAATCGGCGGGCGGGTGGAAGAGCGCGGAGGGATCGGTGGCGTTCTTTACGGTGGCGTTTTTCAGCACCCACGTGCCGTTGCTGCTGTTCACCGACACCGGGCGCGCGGAAACGCTGCTGCTCGGGTTGACCATCGGCCTGCTGGTGATGCAGATCGAGGCGATCGCCTGGAACGGGCTGGACAACCTGCTCATCCCGCTGGGCGGCTACCTGCTGCTGGTCGGCTACCTGCCCATGGACGTGCCGCGGCTGGCGACGTTGCTGCTCGCTACCGTGCTGTGGGTGCTGTTCGTCTTTTTCCTGCGCAGCCGTTCCACGTTGAACGACGGCGCGCTGTTCGGCGCCGCGCTGGTGGGTTACCTCACCTGGTCGCTGGGCGGGTGGGCGTGGCTGCTGCCGCCGCTCATCTTTTACCTTGCCTATCCGCTGGTGTGGCCCAACGCGGAATATCTGCGCCGCCGCCCGCACGACATCCACGCGGTGGTGGCGGTCTGCGCGCCGGGATTGCTGCTGCTGGCGCTCGCCCGCTCGCTCAACCACTGGGAACTGCTGCTGCCGTATACCGTCGGCTATGCCGCCCAGTTGGCCTTCGTGGGCGTCGGCTACGCGCGCGAATTGCAGCTCCGCGTCGCCACCAGTGCCGACGTCGGCCTGGCCGCCGGCAAGGGGTGGGTCGTGCTCATGCCCCCCTTCCTGCTGCTCAACGGCGTCGCCCCGCGCCTGCTGCTCGGTACGGCGGTCGCCTTTGGCATCGTGCTGGCGGTCACCGCCGCCTTCAACCGCGCCATCCCCCCGCCCGGCAAGCGCGCGGAAGAGCGCTTCCCCTGGCTGCCGCAAGCCGCCCTCGGCTTCCTCGCCTCCGCGGTAAGCCTGCTGCCGCTGTACCTGTGGCGGTGAAGCGGGGGGCACTCGCCGTGACGGACCAAACAACTGTCAGATGATGACGTAATCCGTATTACAATACCGTTCAATACACATCATCGCCTCCAGCGTGGCACGGGCGTCCCGCCCGTGCCACATGACTATTGAACGATACTGAATCTCACCACAACTCTCTAGTCGCCATTTTCCTTTAGTTTGGTGTTCTGTGCCATGATGGCCTGCCATCGCGCCTCATGCGTTTTTGCCATCGATTGCTGGGCGAGATGCGCGGCCGGCGTGCCTTCCGCTCCTCCGCCGAATATGAGATGTCCCCAGCGGTCCAGCGTCGCGGGATCGCCATTCGGCAGGGCAAGCCAGGAGGAGGATTCCATGTTATCGTAGTCAAGCTTGCCGGGCTGATCCATGCGGGTCAGGTTCACGCCACAGACGTCTCCAGGTTGCGGCGGCTCCATGCCAAGTCCTTTCCACGGCATGGTGACATGTGCCCGTCGGAGACCGCCGGCGTCAACGTGCGGGCGGCATGGTTGTCACGCTCACCAGCGACCAGCCGGGCAGGTCGATCGTTGCGGAACCTTTGACGACGTCCACGTTGCCGTCTTCATGGAAAGACTCTCCCGCGCCGCTGCGCACGATGCGCAGGCGCTTCACGGTAGCGGGCAGGCCGGTCACCGTAGTCTGGCGTGCCGGGCCGGCGTTGCTGATATGCAGCGTATACACGTCGCGGCCGTCGCGTGTGCCGGCGAACCCGGTCACCAGCACCTGCGGATGATCGGATGCGGTCTGCACCGCATGGCCGGCCGGCGTCAGGTCGCAGAGCTGCTTGGTGAACCAGAAGCGCAGGCTGGGCAGCGCATTTTCTTCGGTGGCCGGCATGATGCCAGTCTGCAGGACGGGGAGCCCACGGTCCTTATCCTGCAGAACTTCCTTGTTCCACACCATAAGCCATTTGTTGGATTTCTCGGCCACGAACTGCCGGACCAGGATGCCCGTCGGCTTCAGTTCGCGCATGATGAGTTGCCATTGCCGCATTTCATCGAACAGGTAAGTGGTCGATCCGGTGTACGGCCTGCCGAAACTGGTGATCAGCAGCGGCTTGTTCATCGAGGCGGCCAGATCGCCCCACAGGCGGTAAGTGGCCAGATTCGTGTCCACCCCTCCGGTCATCTCGATCCCCAGTGCATCTACGTATTGCTGCAACTCCTTATCGTGGTTCAATATGGGGACCAGTCCCGCATACCAGCGGAAGGCAAACATGTTATCCATGTCGCTCAGCAGGAGTTTCGTCTTCAAGCCGGCCTTTTCGAAGGACTGGCCCAGGAGCTTAAGAAAATCGGCGTATTCCTGCTGGTCGCTGTTGAATGTATACGACCCCCAGGGGACGTTCTTTATGACGAAGTCCGCGAATTCGATGCCATACACCTTCCGAGCATATTCCAGATACGAGGTGATCACATCGGCGTATTTCGGCCACAGGTCCCGCGGCAGTGGCTTGCCCCCGCCCATCAGGCTTTCCAACGGCATTTTATCGACATACAGGCACAGGCGCGTGTCCGGGCGCGCCCACGGTTTGATCGAGATCAGGAACCAGTCGACGATGGACTTGTTCCAGATGCCGTGGGAGTCGGAGCCTTTCATTTGCGCTTGCATGATGGTGTCAATGGGCGTTCCGTCCATGGACGCCAGCATTTTGGCTGTGAGGCGCGTGCCGATGCTTAAAAAGTCCGGCGTCCAGGTCCCGAAGCGATTCGGATCGGCCGGATCTCCCCACTGCCATAAGCTCGCGTTCATGTTGATCCACGCCGGGGTGAGGTGCTCCGCGATATAGAGGGTACCGGGCCTGCCCGGGCCATACATGCCGGGCACGCTGCCTCCGCCATGCGGTCCCGGTTCCGCGTCCCGGAGAATATTTCCGCCGAATCCGGTCACGCTCTGCAGCTTCCTGGTGAAATCCACCGCAATATGGGCTGGCGCGGTATCCACCAGCGCCCTGATTTCTGGCAAGCGATTGGGCAGGTAGTCGGTGCAACTGAAGTTTTGCGGCCCTGATCGCAATGTCTGCTCAGAAAAGCTGCCCCAGGAGTAGAACAGCAGCGGATCGTATTGCCCGTTGGCATCCGGCTTGTCGATATCCGCCACCAGCACCTCGGAGCCGAATGGTTGCTGGAAACGACCGGGCGTCGGCTTATCTACTAAGCTGGCCAGGGGGATCGCCATCTCGACCGTGTATCCATCTTTCACTTTGCTGCTGGCGAACTCGATCAGTCCCGCTTTCCGCACGGGTTGCGGGCCCTGGCGGAACTCCGCCTGTTGTCCGTCGTCCGTGGGGGGCACGATCAGGAAGTTATAGACGCCGTCAGTGTAAGCTCCGCTGCTCATGGGATTGGCGTCGGCGGCCGGAGAGCGCACGTCCAGGAAGAGCTGGACGCTGTCGCCCGCGAAGCGGTTGGCGGCGCCGCCCGGGTTGATCACGGAGTTGTCCTTCACGCGCATGCCGACGTAGAGGGTATCATTTGCGGTCATCAATTTGACCTGGGCTGTATCGGTCCGACCCGGCAGGCCGGCGTTGACCTGCAGGTTGCCGTTTTCGTAGATCGACGCCGTCGTCCGGTCAAAATCTGCCCACTCGCCCAGATTGCCGTCAATTTTCACGTTCGTGCCATCTGTCGGGAATACGGCGGCATAGCGGTTGCCCACGCAGGCGGGGGCCGCGGCAGGCAGGCGGGAGAGCACCCGGCGGTGGTGAAACGCCAATCCCAGCGCCTTGCATGGATAGGTCGTGAACGGTTCCTTCGACTTGACGGCCGGCTCCACATACCCCGGAACGGCCTTGCTCGCGGCAATATATGCGTCTTCCACGTTCTTCTCGCCCAGGTCCGTGATGATCCACCCCTCGCATTCGTCGCCACCGGGTGCCATTTTCAACGGGTTGTTACGCAAGCGGGAGAGGTGCAGCGTGGTGCGCAGCTCCGGATCCGTGCAAGCAAACATGGCGGCGGACTTGAAGTAATCGCGGCCGCCGCTGTATCCGCTGCACGAATAAAACAGACGATCGGGTTGCCCCTTGGGGCGCGCGGCATCCTGGTCGGCGATCATCATCTCGAAGCCGATCGGCTGTGTCAGCCGGTCGGGGGCCAGCTTATACGGGATGCTCGACAGGGGGAGACGCATCTCGATCATGTATCCGCCCGGAAATACACTGCCTTTGGCGTCGAACGGCCCCAGGCGGGGCACTTTCTGATTGAGCTTCCAATCGGGGAACATCTCGCTCGCCGGTTGCTCGACATAAACGGGCAGTTCCGCGGTCGGGGGCCCGAATACGATTTGAAATACGCCGTCTGTGTATTTGACGTGCCCCAGGTTCGGCCCGTCACCCATGAGCGGGCGTAGATCAAGGTATGTGTCCACGACATCACCGCCCAGGCGCTTATCGACCGGAGAGATCACCGTGTCGTCCGCGACCTGTACGGCCAGATAGAGCGCCTCCGTGTCGTATGCCAGCTTGATCAGCGCCGCGTCCATCGGCTGGTGTTCCCATGGTGCCTTCCATGATTGATGAAAGTCCGGGACAGTATGATCCAGCAACTGGTGAATGGCAAAGCTGTCCTGACGCATGGCGCCCCAATCGTCCAGCTTGCCGTCGATGGCGATCTTCCGCTCGCCCAGCGGTTGCATCGGTATGAGCCGCGCCTCGGTTTTCGCGCGTGCATAACAGGCCTGACCATGCCAGTCCTCCGCGCCGTACGCCAACACACCGCACAGGCATAACAAACATGCCAGGCTGATTCGTATAAGTCGCATCTGTCGCCCCTCTCTCATGCGGAGCGGGAGAGTCCAATCTCAGCCCCCCGGCATGACGAATTACGTGATTGTGATGCAGTGCACCGATTCCGCTGCCTGCCCGTCATAGACAAACGCGAAGGGAAATTGCTGGCCGTTACTTCCGTTATTTAGTGTTCTGTACCATAATGGCCTGCCATCTCGCCTCGTGCGTTTTTGCCATCGATTGCTGCGCGATATTCGCGGCTTGCGTGCCATCCGTTCCTCCGCCGAATACGATGTGCCCCCAGCGGTCCAGCGTCGCGGGATCGCCATTCGGCAGGGCTAGCCAGGAGGAGGATTCCATGTTTTCATAGTCAAGCTTACCGGGTTGATCCATGCGGGTCAGGTTCACACCCCAGACGTCGCCTGGTTTTGGCGGCTCCATGCCAAGCCCTTTCCAGGGCATGGTGACATGCACCCGCCAGCCTGTATCGATGCGGCTGACCGTGACGGCCATGCCTTCGATCTCAAATTTGAGATCGCCATTGCGCTGATCGAGCCACTCGCCGCTGGCGGAAATCTGCACCATGATATTGCTGCTCGGATTGTGCGTATGCCCGGGATCTAGCCAGATATATACGCTGTCGTCCTTCCAGAGTTTGACATTGTCATGTCCTTTTTGTTCCGCGACGATGCCGGTATCGGCACAATCGATAACAATATCCAGCTTGTCGCCGCTTGAACTCAGCGTTGCGCTTGTGGCCTGCTTCGCCGGAGCGCCGGACTTGATGACGCGAAAATCGGTGATGTTGACGGGTTGCGTTCCGCTCAATGTCAGGATGTTTCCCTCGTTGACGGACTCCCGGGCGCTGCGGACATGATCTTGCCGCACCAATTCGCGCGCCATGCCTTTGTCGTCGGACGGCGCATCTTTCGTCGCGAACAGCAGGTGCCCGAATGATCGCATCTCTTCAAAATTCCCATCAAACGGCGCCCACGCCATGAAATTAAGGCCGGGCTGATCGATGCGGGTGAAGTTCACCCCCCAGATGTCGCCTTCTTTGGGTTTCATGCCCAGTCCCATCCACGGAATCCGGATCGTGCCGCGCCAGTGGTTGGGAAGCACCCCCGTCGGTGCGGCCGCTTTTATCTGTTCCGGCGTTGGCGGCATGATTCTCCACGCGGGGATGGGAACCGGCGGGAAGGTGATCTCTGAGGTGACCCCCGGGACATTAAAATAGATGTCCCTGCCTTTTCCGCGGCAATCCTGAAGTCCCCCCGCGACGGATAGCTTGAACATGATCAGGTTATCGGCTTCGTAATGATGATGTCCGATGTCGAGCAGCACGGCCACACTGTCGTCTTTCCAGGTCTTATCGGAATCGCGGGTTTCCGCCCACTCGGCGACGAGGGCGGTGTCCGTACAATCGAACACCACGGTCAATCCCTCGTCATCCCAACTGGCTGTCACCGTCGTGGGTTGCGTCGCCGGAGTTCCGCCTTTCCCGGTCATGCCGGTCACCGTGACCGGCGTTCCCTTCGGGAGTATCAGCACGGGGCTTCCCGGCTGAGCTGCGGGTGGCATTGCCTCGTTGGCCCAAACCGGGAGAACGGTGATCAATCCCAGGCAGCACAACGCCATACCGATGGCGGTCTTTATCGTTTGTGCCATAATTCCCCTTCCTTTCGTCTTCGCCTCCGCATTGGGTCACCCGCCCTCACGGCGCCGTCCGCACGCCACGCACGCCATACAGGTAATGCCCGTCGCTGTCCGGGCTCCCGCCAGCGGCCGCACCTTGTCGGTCGGAGATGCGCGCGCCACTGATGCTCCCCGCCCAGCCGCCACCTCCGCCGCGAATACCCCAGCCGACGCCGTCCTGCCGCGGCCAATTCGGCACGTCCCCATCGCCATTGTCGGTCAACAGTCCGTCACCGTGCAGCCCGGTGAACGCACGCCCCTGCGCCGATCCCGCCGAAATGATGGATTCAAGCTGATTGCCCGAGAGTTCCGTCATGCCGTAATAGCCGGCGCCCATGAGGCGCCGCGACCCGCTGCCGGCGCCCAGGCACCCCACCCGCATCAACACACATTTAGACGAAGCGAGGTTGGCCTTCTGGTAGTTCGTCGGCCGCTCCGCGGGTGTCCCTTCATTCTCCAGGCCATCTACCGGCACGTATTTCGTGTCCCCCCAGGCAAATTCGCCCGCCACCGGCGTCAGCGGTCCCCGGCACGCTTTCTCGAATTCCAACTCCGTCATCGGGCGCAATCCCGCCCAATCCAGGTATGCCGCCATATCCGGATAGCGTAAGAAACCGGCTGCCTTGAGCGGCATACTCGACGCGTAGGCACCATCCGTCTTCCTGATGCCACACATACGCGCATCCCGCGCCCAGTAACCGTTGGGAATCGGTCCCCACCATGAATCCCAACGGACATCCACCTGTTTGGCCGTCAGCGTGCCGAGGTAGTCCGCATACTGCGCCTGGGTGAGTTCGTGTTTCATCGCGTAAAATGCCGCATACCCCTTGGGGAAGGCCGCCGACAGTACGCCCGCCTGATCTCCACTCCACTTGGATGTCTTGCCGGAATACAGGTTGCCCGCGGCAGGCCCGATGGTGATCTCGGCCTCGCTGGTGATATTGAACGGATTCGTGCCGGCACCGCCGGCATAGAACTGCGCCCCGTCCGTCAATCCGTCCCCTACCCAGAAGGCTCCCCGCGGCACGTAGACCATCTCCAGGGCGAAGACTTTCACGGTGACCGGCGTGCCGTCATCCAGCCCGTTGGCCGCCCGCTGCCAGCACAGCCCCACGTTGTTGGCCGTAAACTCGCCCATGCCGTTGGCGCGCTGGTACAGAAACACGCCCATGCCTTTGCCGTCCGTCTGCCCCACCGACAGCGCCGCGCCGGCTGGCACGCTGTGGTCGGCTGTCTTTGGGCTCAACGTGGCCGGTTGCCACGGGCCGTCGCCTGCGCGGTACTTGGCGAACACCCAGGCCGCGTCGTAGTTATTCGGCTCGCACTGTCCCGCGCCCGGCAGGTCGTTCCGCCAGGAGCTCGACCAGTGCAGGTCAACATGTATCATCTGGATGCCACCCTTCGCCCGGTTGGGCAACCGAGCCTCGCTGACCGCCAGACTGTCAGCCCACCCCGTCCCACCGGCCAATACCACGCAGAGTGCCACCGCCCAGGTCCATCGCGCGTGCTTGCCTCTCATGCTGGATCTCCTTTCAATCAGGCACGACTGCCGTTCGCTGCTTTCCGTTTCATGCAAGGGGTGTCACCGTCCGGGTGACCGGCCAGGCTTGCACAGGTGTATTTCCCAGGTCCGGTGAGAATCGTCGCGCATGACGTGTATACAATGCTTGTTCCCGGTATGTTACTCAGCGATCTCGTATGCGGCTTCCCAGCCGGCGGTGCCCGGGTGCACGCTGAGCAGGAAGGCGGCGGGATCGACGCGCTGACACGGAGCATGCTGGTGGGCGCGCTCGTCGTCAGGCGTCTGTCCCTGGTCGTGCGGGATGAAATCACCGGCGTCGATGCGTTCGATCTTAACGGGCATCGTCGTATCCTTATTCCGGTGACTGCTGCTGGCCTGGAGAGTGATGGCAGGGGTATGGCGTTCGTCAGCGCGCAGTCGCTGGAGCATTGATGCATCTGTTCAGCACCGGCAAGGAATGTCCTGCCGATTCTGCGATGCGTTGCCGTGAAATGTGCCGGCAGGCGGTGAATACCTCCCAACAGGCCGATGCCGGGGCAAGGTCAATACCGTGCAATCGTCATGTGGCAGGGCTGTCCCGGCTGCAGGTTGGCGGTATCGAACAGCGCCTGCCAGGCGGTTAGTGCGGCGGTCGGCACCGCCGCGGCGGTCACGAAGTCGATGCGCATCGGCTTTGCGGCTGCCTGCGCCGCCTTAACCACGGTAAACTCGGCATATCCACCCAGCGGCGGCGATGTTTTCGCAAAGACGGCATCACCCCGGCGGAACATCTCCACTCCCGCGCCGACTTCATCGACCAGGCCGGCGACGTCCAGTCCCAGGACTAAAGGCGGTTTCATGCCGCTCCGTCCGGCTTCGCGCATTTTCCAGTCCGCCGGATTGACCCCCGCCGCGATGACGCGGGTGCGAATCTCCCCCAGCCCGGCATGCGGCTCGGGCACCTCTTCGTACTGCAGCACTTCCGCTCCACCAAAATGATGAATCCGTATGGCTTTTATATTGCACCCCCTCCGCCCGCGCACGGCGGGTAATGATGGCCGGGCCAGACCGCGCGACTGGTTTGCGGAGTGATGCCGAATTACGACTATGCGGGGTGACAATGCACAGCGGTGGGAAAATTATCCCAATACCGGGATAGAGCATCACGAGGTAATACCCCTGACCTTATTAAGGTCGCCGGAGCGCCGACAGGCGCGTTGATCCCCCGGTAGACATCGGCGAATTCCTCGGGGAAGATCGGTCGGCAGGTGCTGAACGAGGGAGAGCGGCGTATTGCCGACCGTTGCCGGCACTTCATTTGCGGCACGCTGGTGCAATGACCGATCCGGGCGTAACCCATTTCGCGGATGGGCTCGTATTACTCCGCAGGAGATGAAGGAATTCCCATCCGCACGAGGAAATGGTATAGTGTAGGGTATCTTCCCGCGGCATATACAACGAGCGGGCACGATACCGGAGACCATTCGGAACCAGAGGAGCAGGCCGATGCGCAGCTATCTGTCATGTCGCTGGCTCATGCTGATGCTTGTTGTCCTGGCCGCGGCGCTCATGGCGCCGGGTTGGGCGCAGCGCGCGGCGCAGAGCGAGGTCACGCTGGATAAAGTCACGCTCAACGCGACCTTCATCGAAGTGCTGAACAGCCGGGGCATGCCGCATCGCATCGGTCCGGCGCTGACCGGCGCGGATGCGATTACCAATCTACTCAATCCCCCGCCGGTGACCACCATGCTTGGAGGCGGTATGCCGCCGCCGGACGCCATGCCCGCGGGCGTGGCCGCCGGCACGCCGGGTACCACCAAACAGCAAAACATCGCGCTGAAGCCGCAGGACACCTGGATGATCTGGGTGTATGAAGGCAGTGGACGGCTGCCGGATCCCCAAGCGCCGGTGATGACCTATGTCTTTTTCGACACCCAGGGGCAAGTCGCGGGTATTGTGGCGAGTGCCCGCTCACCGCAGGTCTCGTCGGTCATTCGCACGGAAAGCGGCATCGGCTTTGGCACCAAGTTGACCGATATCGTGAAAAAGTATGATTGGCCCCAGCCGTTCACCCGCGTCGGTCCATACTACTTCTGCAGCTACCCCGCGCAGAACGTCACCTTTTCGCTCGATACCGGCAGTCGCAAGGTGCAGGTGATTGCCATCGGATTGCCCATTACCGTGGTCCGCAGTCTGACGTCGGTCGTGCGGGGGAGCAGCGCTACGCCCGCGGGCGCGCTGCCGGGATCATTTCGTGCTCCCACCCATGCCTATTAGGATGCCGCTCAACGGCCCGAGGGGATATGTATGAAGACAGACCCTGTTGCATCTCACATCGGAGGATGTGCGAAGTTCCGCTGGATGCTGTTGCTCGGATTCATGCTGATCTGCGTGCTGGCGCATGCCGCGCCGGAACGCAAGCTGGCCGGCGTCAAGCTCGGCATGAAGCCCAAGCAGGTTTTTGATCTGCTGGGCGATCCGACGGCATTGATTATCGCACAGCCACCGCTGACCATGATGGAATCGTCGGATCTTACCCTTCCGGGCACGGAGGGATCGGGAGATAGTGGCGCGGCACCGCCGCCGGGACAGCCGAACTCATTGATCTTCCTGTACAACGGCGACGAAATCGAACTGACCGCCAGTGTGCAAAACGAAGCCGCCAACACCGTGGCCGAAGTGTTGGCGGGTGAGCAACCCGCTGCCACCAAAGCAGAAGTAAAACTGCCATTGTGGGCATATAACGTGCGCGCGGCCAAGCTGGCGCTCGATCAGCAAGAGTTGATATATAAGGTGAACGACACCTATTCGTTGGGCATCACCATCACCGGGCAAGGCATTGACGCGGAAGTGACGGACATTATCGCCTGTTCTTTCGAACCGTTTAAAAAATGGCCGGCGGAACCGAGCAAAGAGTGGGATCGTCGGGATATCAATTTTCTCTTTAAATACGGGCCCACCAAAATCCCGCTGCCGGCTGGTACCTCGAAAGGCGTGCTCATTGGTTCGCGGCTGGATGAGGTATTGAAGGCGCACAAATGGCCGGATTATTTCCTGGCCTTCACCACGGAAAAGGTCGCCACGTTGACCATTGATCCTGAACGCCCGATGGTTGACCCAGGAATTCCACTCGCGCCGGTCGTCACCACCGCGGCGGGGGATTCGTCCAACCTGGCCTCGAGCGCCAGCGGCGTAGCCTCGGGGACCGAATGTTCATTCTTACAGGCACGCGGCAGCGCGCTGGGCGTCAACTTTACGACCAACTGCACCATGCTGTACCCGGATGATAACGTGGCGTTAACGCTGATCAACTTCACCGTGGTGCGCATTCAGATCGGGAAAGAATTAGTGCATCCAACACCCCCATCTACCACACCGGGAGTCGGCACGGGCGCGTACTGACCGGACGTTCCGTCGTGCCACGACGAAATGCCGAATAGATTCCCGGCAACGGTGGTATAACTGACAACACCGTCGGGTATATCAGTGCTAATGCCGGGCACGCCCCTACCGGACACAACTCTCCCCGGCCGTGCTGTGCGGTCAACATAAAGGAACACCGAATGAGACATACGCAACCAAGGTATTTGACAACGATGGCATTCGTGCTGATGCTGCTGGCCGCCTTTCTGATCGGTTACCAATGGAACGGCAGTACGGTGGGGCGTCCGGTGTGGGCGGCCGTCGCCATGCCCGGACCGATCACCAGCACACTCGACACCACCCTGACGTTGCGACCCGTTGAACGTTTCCGTGAAGCGATGGATCGCCTGTTGTCGGAGTACGTCGATCCGATCAAAGATCCCGATCCGCTGGTCTATTCCGCCATTCGCGGCATGCTGACCCCGCTGAAAGATCCCTACACCCGTTTCATGGACCCGAAGGAATTCAAAGATTTCAACACCGATAACGCCGGCAGCTTCGCGGGCATTGGTGCGACGCTCTCGATGATCGAGATTCCCGAGTTGAAAGTCAATGATGGCGAAGGCACCATGGCGCCGGTCACCTGCCCAGTCTGCGGGTCGCAGATCAGCGATGTGAAGCATTACCGGGTGGCGATATTGGAGCCGATGCCCAATACACCCGCCAAGGCTGCCGGACTGCAGTCGGGTGACTTTATCATCAAGGTGGACGGCGTTTCAACTGACGGCATGCTGGTCAGCGATGCCGCGGATAAAATCCGCGGGCCCAAAGGCACCAATGTCACGCTGACACTCTCGCGTAAAGGGGTGGAAAAGCCGTTTGAAGTCACCATCACCCGCGACAAAATCGATGTACCCGCCACCGAGGAAAAAATGCTGGACGGCAACATCGCCTACCTGCGCCTGTTCTCATTCAACGAAAAGACGTATGGCGAGACCCGCGCCGCGTTGCAGGATTTTAAGCGCCAAAAAGCGCGCGGGCTGGTACTCGACTTGCGCAACAATCCCGGCGGATTGCTGCGGGAATGCATCCGCATTGCCAGCATGATGTTGAATTCCGACGAAAAGCTGATCGTATCGACTAAGGGACGACGGGGATTGCTGGAAGCGTTCAACCGCACTGAATCGCAAGTGTGGGATCAGCCCATCGTGGTGCTGGTGAATAAAGGCAGCGCGAGCGCCTCGGAGATTCTCTCCGGCGCGTTGAAAGACTACAAGCGCGCGCCGATCGTCGGCGAAAGCACTTTCGGCAAGGCGCTGGTGCAGACCGTCATCCCGCTGTCCGATGGGTCGGCGATGGCCGTCACCACCGCGCACTACTATACGCCGAACGGCAATGACGTGGGTAAAAAGGGCGTGGCGCCGGATGTCACCGTTGAGCTGGATAAAGAGACCAAACTTATGAATGAAAAAGACAATCAAGCCCAGAAGGCCCTCGCGATTCTGAAAGATGAGATGGCGCGGGCGAAATAACGCCATTGCGCGCACGCACCACCACGGCGGTCCGGGAGGTCATTCCCGGGCCGCCGTGCGTTTACCGTGCCCATGGCCAGGGAGCAGGCGGCCACGCGCGGCGTTGTTGCGGCAGGGAGCGGAAGAAGCGTGTGCGGGGAAAGTTGTCACCGGGACAGGCGGTCTGGCAGAGATCACGATGTAGAAAGACACGGTTGATCGGCAGTTCGTACTTCGCCATCAACTGCCGCGTCAAACGCTCGGCGGCGGCCAATTGCACGCGCGGTGGGGAAAGCGATCCGCTGGCGCCGCGGTTGCTGTTTTGCTGGAAATTGCCCACCAGCGCGATGCCCAGCATCTCCGGGTGCCCCTTCGTATGCGCGCCGAACAGGCGCTCCGGACGCCCGCGCATCACGGTGCCGTCCTGCAGCACCAGAAAATGATAGCCGATGTGGTACACGCGCCCGACCGCGTCGGCGATGGCGAATCCGCGCCGCGCATGCATGGCGTCGATCTCCGCGACGCCGATGCGCCGGCCGTTCACCACCGGGGGTGTCGCGGTGTGGTGGATGACAATGCCGCGGGGAAAGCGCCACGACCCCGGCGTGTGCGCCCATCGGTACCACCACCACACCGCCGCTACTGCCGCGACGACCAGCACCGCAATGATCAGGCGAGTTATCCGGCGTAAGACTTTCATCACGATAGAGTATAGCGTCGCGAGATGGACGGATGATTACGAGCATGTGACGGCCTGATGAAAATACGTGAGTCCAGGCATGATGCCCGCGGCCTGGCGGGAGCGCTAGACTTCGACCGAGCCGGGCGTGTACCGATGATGTGCTTCGCGCAGTGCCGCTCGCGTCGGCACCGGCTTCACTCCACAGCGCGACATGCCATCGTCAATGAGCCGCAGAAACCGTCCGACAAGTGCTTGCCAGCACCTCGCGGATCTTGTTCGTACCGTTTCGCCATCAGGCCATCAGGCCAGTGATACCGCGGCGCCGTCACGGTTGTTGTTTCACGCGGTAGAATTGGTAAACGATTGGTTCGTTTAACTGCGCGGGGGAGATGCGGTCCGCTTCCCAGCGCTTCAAGTCGTTGATGCTGCCGAAACGGGTGTGCGGGCTGACCACAGCCTCGGTATGCAGGAAGCGCGGACGCTTGACCATCACCACCACCAGATCATCACCGTCCGTCACGCCCGTCGCGGCCAAGCGGTGCTCGTAGGCATTGCGCAGGTGGCTGTTCTGCCAGAAGGAACGAAATCGCTCGCAGGTCATTTCGCCCACCAGTGCGCCTCCGGACGGCGGCGTGCGTCTGAGGTCGCCGAAGGTGCCGGCGAGTAATGGGAGCTGTGAGGAAAAGCCTTCCGGATCGCGCGCGTAGTCAAACGCCACCGTGCCCAGCGGATTCGTGACGCGTGATGGTGCGAACTGCACCAGCAGTCCGGTGAAGCCGTTTTCGCCGTGCAGGCGTTCCGACAGCACTCCGATCTGGTATTGGCGATGCCGCACGCCGAGGAACAGGTTCGCACCCGCCTTGCTGTCCACCGGTTCGCGGCGCACGGGGAGCAGACCGGCGCGGGCTTCCAGGTGCATCGCGCCGAGATCATGGCGCAGATTCACATAGCCTTCCAGCACGTCGGTTTCTCCCCGGCGGCCAAAGCCCCAGGTAATGCCCGTCAGGTGCGCGCCCAGCCCGCTGCGGTGGGCGTAATCCAGCGCCAGCACCGCACCGCCGTACCCGGTCTGCGGCCCGCCCATCAAGTCGCTGACGCCGGGCACCTGGTCGAAGACGGCGATGGCGTCGGGATAGGGAAAGCGCAGGTAGCGAAGCGTACCGACACGCAGGCTGGCGCTTAACGTGCCCACCGGGGCATGGTGAAATCCAAAGCCTTCCACGTACAGTTCATCCGCGTGCGGTTGGAAGCCGGATAACGTGGTTAACGCGCGATTGGAGCGGATATTCGCGTGCCAGCGCACGCCGTGCGCCAGGTCCATGTCGCCGCGGAACTGCAGGTTGCGCACCCACTGCTTATCCGGCCCGACGAAGACGCCGACGCTGGCGTCCCAATCCCCCCGGCCGGCGCCGAGTCCGGGAAAGCGCCAGCCCTCCGGCTCTTCTGCCGTGAACGCGGGGAGGCAGAGTATGACGAATATGCAAAGCAATAACAAACGCCGTGATAACATTGCGGAATAACCCCCTCTCCTTTCATTCGTGCTGTGTGTGTCCATTCCTCTCCGCGTGTCGTCCGTGACCGGCTCAGCCGGGCATCCAGTTGACCGGATCGCTCAAGCGTGTTACGATTTCGCAGTTCGTGATACGGAGGAAGTGATGTCGACGCTGGAACGGTTCGGTGTGTCGATCGAAGACGATCTGCTGGCACGCTTCGATGCGCTCATCAAGGCGCGAGGGTATACGTCACGCTCGGAAGCGATTCGCGATCTGGTGCGGCGGGAACTGGTCGATGCGGAGTGGGCCGACCCGGAGGCGGAGGTGGTCGGCACGGTAACCATCGTCTACGCGCATCACGAGCACGAGTTGGCGGACCAGCTTGCCGACCTGCAGCACCGCTATCACACCGCCATCGTGTGCAGCACGCATATTCACCTCGATGCGCAGAACTGCCTGGAGGTGGTCGTCGTGCGCGGGCACAGTGCGCGCGTGAAGGACATTGCCGACACGCTCATCAGCACGCGCGGCGTGAAACACGGCGAATTGGTATGCACCACCACCGGGACGGCGGTCAGCTAGTACAGCATGCGCGCTCGGATGCCGATAATGCTTGCGGCGGGAATGGGTTCTTCCCGCACGTTTCTTGTTGGAGAAAACACCATGACCAGGCATCACCGCGTTTTCCTCGTGCTCTGTGCCGTTGCGCTGCTTGCGCTGGGCGTGCTTCCCGCCGCCGCGTGCTACAGCGGATTGACGATCATTCCCACCGCCGATACGGTGGCCAGGGGGGAGTATGCGATCAATCTGCAGGTGGACGGCGACCTGCCGACACCCAGCGCGGACACCTATATCGTGAACACGCAATTCGGCCTGACCGACCGGCTGGAAGCCGGGGTGGATTTCGACCTGACCAGGGATGCCGACCCGCGGACGTTTTTCAATGCGAAATATGTCATGTTCGGCAACATCGAGCAGGGCCGGGCGCTGGCAGTCGGCATCACCGGCATTGCCCGCCACTTGAAATCCAATCCGTACGCGGTGGCGACCGTCGATGTTCAAGCCGCGCGGGCACACCTGGGTGCCATGCGCATTGAGAACAAGACGCGCTGGTTCGTCGGGGCAGACCGCGACTTGACCGACAGGGTTAGCCTGCTGGCCGATTACACCAGCGGTGAGGAGAATTACTCGTCCGTCGGAGTGAATTACCAGTTCACCGACGGCGTGGGATTGCTGGCGGGGGTGGAATTTCCCAACGGCGGCGGCGAGTCCCGCTTTTCGTTGCAGATGAGTATCTGCGGTACCTGCTGCAAGGTGGCAAAAGAGTAAACCGTGCATATTCCTGATGTTTATCTGGGGCCGCAGACCTGTCTGGTGACGTATGCGACAATGCTCCCGCTGTGGGCGCGCGCTTCCACGCGTTTACGGCGGGAGTTGCGCTTGCGCCAGGCGCCGCTGCTGGCGCTGGGCGCGGCATTCAGCTTTATCATCATGCTGTTCAACATCCCCATTCCGGGCGGCGCCAGCGGGCACGCGGTGGGGGCGGTACTCATCGCCATCCTGCTTGGTCCGTGGGCGGCGCTCATCGCGGTGTCGCTGGCACTGGTGATACAGGCGCTGCTCTTCGGCGACGGCGGCATTACTACCTTTGCCGCCAACTGCATGAACATAGCGCTGATCATGCCGTTTGTCGGCTGGGGCGTGTATCGCCTGCTGGCGGGCGGCGCTTTGCCCGGCAGTAAACGGCAAATCATCGCCGGCGCGGTCGCCGGGTATGTCGGTCTGAACGCCGCCGCCCTCGCCACCGCGGTGATGCTCGGTATCCAGCCGCTGATCGCCCATGACGCTGCAGGCCGCGCGCTCTTCAATCCGTTCGGATTACACATTACGGTGCCCGTCATGATGCTGGAGCATCTGCTGGTCTTCGGATTCCTCGAAGCGGTGGTGACAGGTCTGGCGCTGGGCTATCTGTCTCGCACCGACCCCAGCCTTGTCGTGTCGCGCCGCGTGTCGCCGGGCTGGTCGGTCGCCGCGTTCGGCGTACTACTGGTGCTGGGGACGGCCGGGTGGTGGCTGTCCGCACACCTGCCGGCCGGCAGCGCGTGGGGGGAATGGGACGCGAGTGAACTGCCGGCACAGATGGCGAAGTACGGTCTGCCGGCCTATCTTCCGCACGAGTTGGCACGGTGGCAGGCGTGGTGGAAGGCGCCGTTGCCGGACTACGCACTGCCTGTCGGGGGAAAAACGGAACTGGCGTACCTGCTTGCGGTCATACTGGGGGCATCGCTGGTGGGAGGGGTGTTGCTGCGCAGGTTTTACACGCGAAGGGGGCCGGATGACCACGCTGCCGGAGTGGATGTGTCCGCGCGCGGCGCCTGACACGTGGGCACAGTCGCCGCTGCCCACGGCAAGAGCCACCGGACGCGGTGTCACGCGCCGTACGCTGAATGGTCTGGCACGGTTACTGGCGACGCTGCTGGCCGACGACGCCGTCGCGGGTCGCCACGGATTGCTGCAAGGCATCGATCCGCGCGCGAAAACGCTGGGATTACTCGGTCTGCTGGTGGTCGTCACGCTGGTGCACCGTCTGGAGACGCTGGCGCTGGCCTATGGCGCGTGCGTGCTGCTGGCCATCCTGTCGCGGGTGCCCGCACGGCGCTTCGCCGGCATGTGGCTGGCGGCGCCGCTGTTTACCGCGGCGATCATCCTTCCCGCCACCCTGAACCTGATCACCCCCGGCGCGCCGGTGTGGGTGCTGGGGCACACAAGTGGGCGTCTTGGCCCGTGGTCGCTGCCGTCTACGCTGGCGGTGACGGACGCCGGATTGCTACTGGCGGGGCGTTTCGTGCTGCGCAGCGTGGTGTGCGTCTCGCTGGCACTGTTGCTGGCCGTCACCACGCGTCCGGCGCGGCTGTTTCACGGCCTGCGTGTGCTGGGCGTGCCGCAGTTGTTTGTCATGCTGCTGTCGATGATGGAACGCTACCTGGGCGTGCTTGCGCGCGCCGCTGAGGAGGTTCACGCCGCCAAACTCAGCCGCTCCATCGCCGCTGGTTCGCTGCGTCGTGAGCAGGCGTGGGTGGCGGCGGGCATGGGCGCGCTCTATCGCCGCACGCAGTCGCTGGGCAACGCCATCTATCTGGCCATGCTTTCGCGCGGCTACACCGGCGAGGCGCACCGGCTGGACGAACCGCGCTGGCGGCGGCGGGATTGGGCGTTTCTGGCCGGCGCCATCCTGTTTGCGGTGCTTTTGATTCAAACGGGTTAACATGATGACTCTCTTCACTATCGACAACCTGTCTTTCGCTTATCCAGGCCGCCCACCGTGCCTGATGGATGTGTCATTCAGCGTGCAGCCGGGTGAGCGGCTGGCATTGCTGGGCGCCAACGGCAGCGGGAAATCCACGCTGTTGCACCTGCTGAACGGGCTGTATTTTCCCACCGCGGGATCGATTACCGCGCTGGGAACCGTCTTAAGCGAGGAAGCGCTGGAACGGGCGCCGTTCGGACCGCGCTTTCGCAAGGAAGTCGGCTTCCTGTTTCAGTCGTCCGACGCGCAGCTCTTTTGTGCCAGCGTGGAGGAAGAGCTGGCCTTCGCACCGTTACAACTGCGACTGCCGCGCGCGGAGATTGCGCAACGCATCGACGACACGCTGGGGCTGCTGGAGATCGCCCATCTGCGCGAGCGCGCGCCGCAGACCTTGAGCTCGGGTGAGCAGAAGCGCGTCGCGCTGGCCTCGCTGCTGGTGGTGAATCCTACGGTCCTGCTGCTCGACGAGCCCACCGCCGGGTTGGACCCGCGCAGTCAGTCGTTGCTGCTGGAAATGCTGGCGGCGCTGCACGCGGCCGGCATGACGCTGATCACCGCCACTCATGACCTTACGCTGCTGCCGCACCTGGCCGACCGCGCGCTGGTGATCAGCGAGGAGCACCGCCTGGTCGCCGACGCGCCCACCGAGACCGTGCTCGTTGACCTCAACCTGTTGCTGGCGGTGAATCTCATCCACGCTCACACCCACCGCCACGGCAGCCTGATCCACAGTCATCCGCACCAGCATATTGTGGCGCACGAGCATGCGCATGGACAGACTGCGGATGATGCCATCATTTGATAGCGGTTTGGATTGTACCAGCGCCTGACCGGTCTCGCGATGGTTTCGATACAGGCCTATGGGGTGCAACATCGGGCACGGGCGCAGCGGCAGGCCTACAACCCCCGTAGGTGTGTATGTGCTGGACGGCCCAACCATCACGACACAACGAATATAACCAACGGGGTGCCGCCGGCAGATAGCAACAACCCCTCTCCATGTGGAGAGGGGTTGGGTTGGACTGGTTCGATTCATGTAGCGCCTGTTCACGTCACCACTCGGCGTCCGGTCAGCAGTTGTATGGCGAACAATACCAGGGCCGCGACCAGCAGAATATGGATGAGTGATCCACCGACGCGCAGCAGGAACCCCAGCAACCACAGGACAATCAATATTGTTGCAAGTGTCCACAGCATGACATCACCCCCCCTCAGGTGATATGTTCACCCGGCAGTGCGCCGGTATGCCCCCGGCGCTTCGCACTGTGATAGGTGATGGGGACAGGTGTGCTGATGTCGCGACAATAACACTGTGGACCGCAGGCATCCTGCCGGCTTCCCAATCTCGCCGCGGACGTAAGTCAACTCAGGCCAGCGGCTTTCCACTCGTCACAGCATCTTCCGTATCCGCTGCCAGTTGTTGATTGCCTCGTGCAGGATGGCTTCGATGCGCGGGCCGCGGCGGGTGAAACCGAGTAGATCGACCATTTCGTCGATGATTTCCTCGTCGGTGCGCAGGCGGCCGTCAGAGTTCACCCAGTCCACCAGCGGCACCAGTTCGCGAAGCGTGTAGTCGGCGCTGCTTTCGTGTTTGGTGAAGCGCGGGCAGGCAGCGCGGATGCGCGTGGGGGCGCTGGGCATCGCGGTGTCGGCGACGGCGGCGGACGGTTTGTCATCATCGACGTCGTCAGCGTCAGCACACGCCACCGCGGCGTCGTACGCGGCGGTAACCCGCGCCAGCTCGTCGTCGCGCCGCGTGAACCAATCGATAGCCCAGATGCGGTGAAACGTCCATCCCAGCGCCTGCAACTGCTGGCGGCGCAGGCGATCGCGATCGCGCACCGTCGGCACCAGCGCGTACGCGTCACCGTCATCCTCCAGCGCCAGTACCAGCCGTCCGGCTTTGCGCGGGTGCTGCGCGACGAATTGCAACCGGAAGCGTGAGGCGCCCCATTCCGGCAGCAGCGGCAGGTCGTGCGCGGTGAGCGCGGCCAGCACATCGGCGCTGAAGGGATCGGGCGAGGGTGCACCCGCCTGGCGCGCGTCACACAGATTGCGTCCGTTGCACGCCGCATATTCCAAATACTGGCGCAACAGCTCAACTCCGCGCGCGGCAGAACGGTTGGGGTCCATGTCGTGATGCGTAAATGACGAGATCAGCGTCATCCGGCGCCGCGCGCGGGTAACCGCGACGTTCAACCGCCGTTCGCCGCCCGCCGTGAGCAATGGGCCGAAGCGGTAGGGCAGTTTGCCGGAGCGATCCTTGGTATAGCCGACGGAGAGTAGAATGGCATCGCGTTCATCACCTTGTACGCGCTCCAGGTTCTTGACGAAGAAGCGTTCGATCAGTGTCTCGTCAAAGAATGCATCCAATTCGGGATGCTCCAGCAGCGCCGTGTCGAGTGCGCTTTCAATGCGCTGCGCGTGCTTGATGCCCAGCGCGATTACCCCCAGCGTCTCGTGCGGGCGCGTTTGCGCGTGTTCCAGCACCAGCTCCACCACGCGCCGCACCTCCGCCGTCGAGCTGTCGCCGTCGTCCTCCGCCTGCGGCACCAGCGCGTGCGTGATGGCGACCGACTTGCCCACGCCGGGGAAGGTGACCAGTCGGCTGTCGTAAATATGGACATTCGAGAAGGCGATAAGCGCCTCGTCCAGGCTGCGGTAATGCCACTCCAACGGCCACGGCGCCAGAAAGGCCGACAGCAGGTCGAGCAAACTCTCGAAACCTTCGGTGGCGGCTGGCGTCTCGTCATCCTCGGCATCGTCACCGATGGTGAAGAAGGTGGTGGGGGGCAACTGGTGCTTGTCGCCGGCCACCACCGCCTGCGACGCGCGCAGCAGCGCGGGCATGGCGTCCTCCGGCAGCACCTGGCTGGCTTCGTCGAAGATGACCACGTCGAAATAACGGCGGTCGGCATCGAGCAACTGGCTGACTGACAGCGGGCTGGCCATCCAGCATGGGCAGAGAGCGGTGAGCACGTCGGGCGCCTGCGCCAGCAACGCGCGCAGCGGCAGGTGGCGCGTGCGTTTCTCCGCCTCGCGTCGCACCAGCGCCTCCTGTTCGGGAAACTGATTCATCACCGCGATCGCGTGCTCGCCGTGCGCGCGGCGCACCCGCGCGGCCGCCACCTGCAGTCGTTTGCGGTCGAGTTGGCAGAATTCCTCCACAAACTGTGCGTGGGTCGTGCCGTTGAAGCCGCCCAGCGCGGAATCCTCCGCGCGCGCCTGGTCAAGGCATGACGCGAGCCAGGCGTAGTGAAAGTGTTGCGGCCACCACGCAGGCTCCGGACGGTTAGCGCGCAATTCGTCGAGCAGCGGCTGTACGCCATGCCGGATAAGCGTATGCTGCATTTCGCGCAGGCGCGGAATGCGGTGCGGGGTGACGTTGTCGGCTGCCAGCGCTCCCAACCGCGACGCCAGCGCATCATACGCGGACGGCAAGTCGGGCACCAGCGGCGCCAGCGCATCGAGATCGGCCAGCAGTTGTTCGAGCGCGACCTGCGCCGCCCGGGTGACGTCATCGACTTGCGGCATTGCGGCGGGCGCCCATGCGTGCCAGCGCCGGCGCAGGTCGGCGGCGGCACGGATTTCGGTCAGTAATGACGCGGCGCGCACGGCAGGGTCGCGCCGCCAAGCGCGTGCCTGCCGCACCGCCCGGCGATACGCCCCGTTGCTTAGCCAGGACCAACCTGCCGCCAACGGCGTCGTGCCGGCGGGAGCGAGGGCGGTCGCCAGCGCGTCGAGATCCTGGGTGAACAACGCATCGGTGTAGACCGCCAGCGTCTGCGTTGTCTGCGCCAGCAGCAGCGCCAGCGCGCGCAGTTCCTCCACCGTCGCCGGCGCGCGCCACCCGCGGGTCACGAGCGCGTCCAGCGCGGCGCGCACGGCTGGCTGGCGCGTCGCCGTCAATTGGCGCACCAGATCGGTCGCCAGCTGCACGGCAGCGCCGTCCACCAGTTCCGCCTGCGTCCACGGCGAGGCGTCCGCGCCGAGAAAGAGGTCGCCGAAACCGCCCACCTCGGTCAGCAGATCGCGCACCGTCGCCGCGCGACCGGCATCAAGGGCGCCTAGCGCGGCGCCGCGCCAGCGTGTCACGCAACGCGCTTCCGCGGGCAGGCGCAGCAGTTGCCCCAGCAGTTGAAACACGCTCAAGCCGGATGGCGCGCGGGGTGCGTTCATGCGGTCGGCATGCTCGCGCAATCGCTGCCGGCGGTCGACGAAGCGCTGGTGCAACTCGACGCACTCCACCGGTGCCGCATCGCGCACCAGCGCCAGGCTTTCCGCCAGCCGACCCATCACCTGCTGTCGCGAGACATCCGCCCCATGCAGGTCCAGCGACAGCCGTCCCAATCCGGCGCGCTCAAGCCGGTTGAGCACCACTTCCAGTGCTGCGCGCTTTTCCGCCACGAACAGCACGCGCTTGCCGTGGGCGACCAGTGTGGCGAGCAGGTTGGCGATGGTCTGGCTTTTGCCGGTGCCGGGTGGACCCTGGATAACGCCGCTTTGTCCGGCCAGCACCGCCGCGATCACGCGCTGCTGGCTGGAATCGGCATCGAATACGAGAAATTCGTCGTCGGGCGATTGAGAATCGAGCGTCGCGGGATCGATGTCATGGCGGGCGGTGCGGATCGTCTCGCGTGCGGCTGCGTCGCCGGCGACAGCGGCGATCAACGCGTGGGCGGCCATTTCGGTTCCGCGTTCGCGCAGGTCCTTCACCATCGCCATCTTCTGGAACGCGAAGTTGCCCAGCACCGCGCGCGGCGTCACCGCGAAGCCGGGCACGCCTGCCGCGGCCGCGGTCAATCGCGCATTCACGATGGGCGGGTCGAGTATGTCGTCATCGCCGTCCGCCTCCGCCAGCAACTGTTCCGAGGTGACCGTGCAGCCGAATTCCATCTCCAGCACATGCAGCAGTACCAGGTTCACCTGCGCCTCGCCGGTGCGCCGCAGCGCGACGTGCTGTCCCTCGCGTCCTTTGCGCTCCACCGCCACCGGCAGCAACAGTACCGCCGCCGCGGGTGGGCGACCGTCGTCCACCGGTGTCCACGTCGCCATGCCGAGTGCGAGAAACAGCGTGCTCAACCCGCGCTCTTCCATGTTCGCCTGTGCGCGCCGGCGAATTTCCTGCACGCCGGCCGCCGCGCTCGCCAGCGCCTCGCCGGCGACCAGCCGGCTCAACGGCACGCTCTCGCCCGCCAGCAGACTGTCCAGCGCGTTTGCGTCGGATTCCGACAGCTCCAGCGTGCCACGGGTGAGGTCGCGAAAGTAAAGCAGATTGTTGCGCCGCGACAGGTCATACAGACGGCGTATCCACCCCGCGCGCGCCTGCTCCACCGCCGCCTGGCATGACGGCGCGGAGTGCTGTGCCACCGGTGTGGTCGAGGTATCCATTGCTGTGCTCCCGTGGGGTGATATTCTCCAGAATTCGGCAGGCGCGATGCGTATCCTTTTGTTCCGACAGGCTCCGGCGTGGCCGTCGAGTACGCGCCGGACGATGGAAGCACGAGCGGCAGGTTATTTTCGGCTCGTGGCACGGAGATGACAGGAGTATGCTCCATGACGTGGAAGTAGTAATACCAGTGGTGCAGCCCAGTGCGTGTCGGCACGGCAGCATTCCGAGTGTGTGAGAACAGACATGCCGGGAACTCCGACACCGCCAGGGGCACACCGCTTGGTGCCAGGACGCCGGAGGCGTCGTGTGCGAGTTGCACAAGCGTAGAGCCCTGCCGGAATGGGGATACTACTACGGAAAGAGTCACCCATACCACATGCGCCGCATTGACCGCTACCTGTTAAAAGAGATGCTCGTCCCCGCGTTCGTCGGCGGGGTGCTGGTGCTGATTCTGTTGGTCGGCAACTGGCTTTACGTGCTGCTCAAATATCTGTATACCGGTGCGCCGTCCCACGACATTCTGCTGGTACTGCTGTATCGGCTGCCTGAAGTGATGATGCAGGCGCTGCCGGCGTCGCTGATGCTGGGCACCGCGCTGGCGTTGAACCGGCTGGAACGCGATCGCGAACTGCAGTCCCTGCGTATGACGGGGGTGCGGTTGCTGCGGTTGGTGGCGCCCTACATTCTCCTGGCCGTGCTCGCTTCGGGTGCGCTGTTTATGCTGCAGGAAAAGATTATCCCCAAAACGGCGCACGCGGCGGAGATTATCAGTCGCAAGCTGGCCTGGGGTTCGCCCACCGCCGTCATTCCGCGCGACGTGGTGTTCAAGGTTGACGAGAACTTCCTGTATGTGCGCGAGGTTGATCCCAACACGAGCACATTATACGGCGTGCTGGTGTTTCGCCAGACTGCCGGCGGGCCGACCTGGCTGACAATCCCCGTGGCGGAAAATCACGACGGCTTGTGGTATTTCCGCCGCGACCCCCGCAACCACGAGCCGCCGCGCATGTATTCTTTCAATACAAAAGGCGATCTGGTCTCGTACCTGGAGGTGGAGGGGAAGGATAGCTGGCTGAATTTGAAACAGGATGTGCTGCAATACCTGACCGACCAGCCCAGCACGCCGAAAGAACTGACGCTGCAACAGTTGCGAAACCTGCACGACAACATGCGCGGCACGGGATCCAATTTTTCACTCAGCCTGGAACCCAAGCAATTGATCTACTACCTGAACACCAAGCTGGCGATCCCGCTGTCGGCGTTGGTGGCGGTGCTCATCGCCATTCCGCTGGCCGTGCATTATGGCCGTTCCGGGGGGTACGTGGGATTGCTGCTGTCGGTAGTGGTGGCGTTCTGTTTCGTGGTATCGCAACAATGGACGCAGGTGCTGGCGGAGACAAACCGGCTGGAACCGATCTTCGCCGCCTGGGCGCCCGACGCCTTTTTCGGTTTGCTCGGGCTGGTGTTGTTGCTGCGCGAAGAATGAAGGGTGGGAGCATGCGGAAGGTTCCGCATGCTCCCTTCCGCGGTTACCCTTCGGAGTCGCGCATCGAAAAGCCTTCGGTATCGCCTTTGGTCGCCAGACCCAGACGCAGCAAGTCGGCTTCGTAGATGGGTACCACGCAATCGGCGGACAGGCGCAGCCGCGAGGTGATAGGCTTCACCCGGCCTTCCGGCGCTGCTCCGCGCAGGAACTCGACCGCCATCACCTGTTTCCCGGCATACTTCACGTAGTCCAGGCCCCAGATGCCGTCAGGGTCGGCGGCGATGAGCAGCGCGACGTCATACGATGTCTGGAACGCTGCCATATCGACGGCAAATCCGACGTCAACGCCCTTTTCGGTGATGGTCCGGTGCATCAGATCGACTTTCCACCGTCCGCAGCGTCGGATTTCGATAAAGTCCGACGATGTCTCGATGGCATGGTAGAAGCGGTTCATCCCCCCCAGGATACTCTGCTTCTTATCATACCACTGGCGAAAATCGTCAAAGCACATGGCGAAAGCCGTCTGTTCCAGCTTCGAGGCATCACCCCGCACGGCCATCGTCTTCCCCGCTTCCGCGATCCAGCGAGCTTTGACATCGCGATCTTCGTTGAAGCGTTCCAGCAGATACTGGCGGCTGCGCATGCTGCCCAGGTCCCACTCGTCCATGCTGTCGACCACATACCAGTAGACCCGCAGCAGTCGTGCGGCGGGATTGGACTGTCCGGCGAAGGTGGCGCGCCACTGCGACACCGCCTGCTCAAAGATGTAGCGATAGAGCGATTGGTAGTCGTCAACGAAGATTTCGAGATGCTTGAAGGTCCCGAACAGGTTGCTTCCGTTGACAAAGGTAAGGTAATTTTGCAAGGGTCCCCCTCATGCCGCCTTACACGGTTCATTATAATTTAACCAGTTTTATGTGTACCTAACAACGTAAAACGGTGTTGCGAATTATAAATGTTTTACGAAAAAATTGCAAGAATTTCATCACAAGATCATGGCAACCGGTCGTGTATATCTCCGACTGAACGCTCATTCGTCACGCATGTTCGTTTCTACCGCCATCGCCGTATCGCCCATCCGGCGAATGCGCAGCGTACGCAATTCCACGCGCTGCGGTGCCGAGTTTGTTGGATTCCTGGTGGCTCCGTCGTTGGCGGGACGTGGGGTGCATAACGTAGAAGTCCATTTCCACGTTTTGCACCAGGAGGCATGGCGCTACTCCTCTGTATGACATGGTGGTATACTGGATATGGCATGCGTTCCCCTGCATGCCATGACGTCTATGGTGGCGCGTAGGATCAGGTGGGGCAACCGATGCGAATAGCGTGGTCATTGTTGTTGTTGCAGTTATTGCTGCTCGCAGGTCGCGTGCTTGCTGAGCCGTTGTTTTTGTCCGTGACCGTGGATGGAATCGAGCGCACCGCGCTGGTGTATCCGGGTGAACACGCCGATACCACGCCGTCGCCGGTGGTGCTGGCGTTTCACGGCTTTGGCAGTTCCGCCGTCAGTCTGACCGCGACACTGCTCCATGAG
Source organism: uncultured bacterium (assembly GCA_964472305.1). Classification (GTDB taxonomy): domain Bacteria; phylum Armatimonadota; class Hebobacteria; order CAIYQO01; family CAIYQO01; genus CAYYJR01. Next base: position 18,394 of record CAYYJR010000003.1, on the reverse strand, counting down.
GCGTATCCGGAGGCGACGGTGGTGTATCCGGAAGGACTCAATATCCACAGCGACCGGCTGGATCGCGATGCCGCGGCCTGGCAGGCGGCGCCTGGACGTGATCACGACCGCGACATCCACTTCGTCGATGCACTGTTGGCCGAGTTGCACGCCAATGTACGTGTTGATGACCGCCGCATTTATGTCACCGGCCTTTCCAACGGCGCCCTGTTCACCTACTGCCTGCTGGTGATGCGTCCCAAGCTGTTTGCCGCCTTTGTCGGCGTAGCCGGCGCGGCGGATTTCGTATCCGACGCTCGTGTACCACGTCCGGTGCTGCTGATCCAGGGTAAAGATGACCATGTGGTGAAGCCGCAGTCCGCCGAGCGCACGCGCGACCTGCTGCGCAAGTTGAACGGTTGCGGCGAGACCACCATCGAGTGGCGCCCCTCGTATTACAGCTATTTCCCATGCACCACCGGGCAGCCGGTCATCTGGCGCCTGCACAGCGGCGGGCACACCTGGCCGCGTGAGGCTACCAAGCGCATCGTGCAGTTCTTCAAAGAGCAGAAGCTGCCCGAACCGTGACGCGACAACGACAAGGCAGCGGTGGCTGTTTCCGTCTTCGCCGGCAGGAGTTACGCGCGCAAGGTCGTAGTAACGGATAACATTCTCACGACGCAAAGGATGACACAATGGCGAAAATTACCTTCATCGGAGCCGGCAGCTTCGGCTTCACGCGCGGTCTGGTGCGCGATATTCTCACCTTCCCGCTGATGGAAGACGCAACCATCTCATTGATGGATATCAATCCGGAGCGATTGGAATTCGCCCGCAAGGCAACGGAGAAGATCATCGCGCAAGGCAAATATCCGGCGAAGGTCGAGGCGACCACCGACCGCGCCACGGCGCTGGAAGGCGCTGATGCGGTGCTCTGCACTATCCTCAACGGCGGGGTGGATGTGTGGCGCTACGATATCGAGATTCCGAAGCAATATGGCGTCGATACCAACGTCGGTGATACGCGCAGCGTGTCAGGCATTTTTCGCGCCCTGCGCACTATCCCGGTGATGGTCGACATCTGCCACGATATCGCGCAGTATGCACCGAAGGCGATTCTGCTTAACTATACCAACCCGATGGCGATGCTCTGTCGCGCCATGCAGCGCGAGACAAAGGTGCCGGTATCGGGCCTGTGCCACAGCGTGCAGGGAACTGCGGGCATGCTGGCCCGCTGGATCGGCGCGCCGATGGAGGAGATCGATTACGTCTGCGCCGGCATCAACCACCAGGCGTGGTATCTGAAGTACCTGTGGAACGGTGAGGACGCCTATCCGCTCATCCGCGCGGCAATGCAGCGCCCCGAAGTCTACCAGGAGGAATTGGTGCGCAACGAGCTGTTCCTCCACCTTGATTACTACATCACCGAATCGAGCGGGCATAATTCGGAATACAACTGGTGGTTCCGCAAACGACCGGACTTGATCGAGAAATACTGCACCCACGGCACCGGATGGAATCCCGGCCATTACGCCTACATTCTGCAGGAATACCTCAACGCGGAGGTGACGTGGCGCAAGAACAGCGAGGAGTGGCTGGCGCAGGACGAGCCCATCAGTCTGCAGCGCGGGCATGAATATGCGGCGAACATCATCAACGCCTACCTGGGCGGCGACCCGTATGAGTTTAACGGCAACGTGCCCAACACCGGTCTCATTACCAACCTGCCGGACGGTGTCTGCGTCGAGGTGCCGGTGGTAGCCAACCGCCGCGGCTTCAACCCCATGCACGTCGGCGCACTCCCCCCGCAGCTTGCCGCGTTAAACAACGTGAGCGTGGCGGTGGAAGAGATGGCGGTGGAAGCCGCGCTGACCGGCAACGCGCGGCTGGCATTTCAAGCCGTTGCCTATGACCCGCTGTGCGCCGCCGTCTGTTCGCTGGCGGAGATCAAAGAGATGGTGCAGGCGTTGTTCAAGAAGAACAAGGAGTATCTGCCGTCATTCCGCAACATCGATGTCGGCGGCGAGTTGGCCGGAGTGCGGTGACGACGCGCGAGTGGCATCTTGGGCAGCAGTTATACGGATGGTGTCATCATCTGACGGCTGTTCGATCTGTCACAGCGAGTGCCCAATATAGTGGTTGAATAGGCCAGCGAGACGGAATCATCCTTCTCCCGCCGTCGTGGCATGGCCGTCACAGCCATGACGTCACATGAGTGGGACGCCCGTGCCACGTTGGTGGAGAGACGGCGCGGGTGCGATCGAGCTTCCGGATAAGAATCTCCGACGAGAAGCAGTACAAGGACGTGACGGGCAAGGTGCCTGTCACGTCCTTTTCGCTGTATGGGGTGAACCGCAGAGGCTTGATCGCTGCACGGATTATGGTGTGCGATCGCGGTGCGGACGGAGCCGTGCCACCCGATTACTTGGCACTCGTCAGCATATTCAACGGCACGTGCACAACCGGCGACCACTTGCCGTCGGCGCTTTTCCCTTGCAGGTGGAAGAAGCGCCGCGAGTTATTGAGCGGGGTGGAGAGGGTGGCAGTGGTGACCACGGTGGTCGCGGCGCCGTTGGACATGCCATCAATACTGGTTCGCCACAGCGTCGTATCCGCCAAGCCTTTCCAGCTTAACGTGACCGGGCTCGTTACCCGCGGCATAAAGGCAAGGTTGTCAAAACGGATGGCCTGCCCGCCGAAGTTGTTGCCGAAGCCATAGAGACGGGCATCCGGCGTCGCGCTCCAATCGGCGATGACTACTTCCTGCACCGACAGGTCGGGGGCCGTTGCCGGCGCCGCGGCGCCGCTTTGCCGGGCAATCGCCTGCGCAAGCAGCGCACCCAGGTCCGCCTCCAGATGATGCCACTGCCCATCCGCGCTGGCCGTCACGCGACCCGCGGTGAAGACATTGGCCTCCTGCGCTTCCTTACCGGTCAGCAGGAACTCATACCAGGTGTTCTGCCGGCGCAGGTACAGGTTGACCTGCACGCCCGCGTCGAAGCAATAGTCGAAATGCAGCAACGGCGTGATCGCCAGGTTGCGACCGGCTGTCATCAACGACATGGCGAAATCACCCGCGGGATAGGTGTTCACCACCTTCAGGAAGGTGTTCGCTTCGCCGGCGGCATTGACCGTGCGCTCGCGCACCAGACGTCCTGTCAAGCCGGTGCGTTCCTTGCATTCTTCCAATCCGCTCTCGAAGGTGGCCACGCTCACCGGCGTGCTGTTCACGGTCACCTGCGGCACCGGCAGCGGCACGAGATTCTCCTGAATGGCCAGCGGGGCGGCGGGGCGCGGCGAGCCGACGGACATCTTCTGCGCCGACAGGTTCACCCGGCCCAGCATGATGCCGTTGTTCAGTGTCCAGATGCCCGCGTAGCCGCCGGGGATCGGGTCGGGATCCAGGTAGGTTATCGCCAGCTTATTATCCAGAAAAACCTTGATCTCGCCGCCGCGCTTTTCGATGCGGGTGACGAACCAGCGCCGGTGTCCCACTCCCTGCGCGGGAATCAGGTGCGCCTGATCGGTCGTGCGCTGCACCTCCACTCCCTTGCGCAACAGAATGGTGGCGATCCCTTTGCCGGTATGTCCGCCGCGGATGACGGTGTAGCCGGTGTTCAGGTGCGACCCGTCGGCGCAGATGGTCACGTTGGTATCGCGATACCGACGGGCATATTCCTCCGGCGCATTGTCGTATTGCATCTTGATGCCCATGTAGGCTTCCACCGTCTGGTTGCCTTCCAGCCGATATTTATTCCACACCGTCGGGGTATTGCCGCCGTAGCCGCCGAACCAGTTCCACTGCGGCTGGCAGGAATAGCGGGCCATCACCGCCCACACGCCGCTCTCCGAAATCCAGCCGGACGGCGAGGTTTCGAACGTATCTTCGACGCGGTCGGATTCCACCAGCACCTGCGCCGCGGGCAGCGCGGGCACGGTGACCTTGAAGCCGATCATCTCTGCAGGCAACGGGGTTCGGTCATGATAGGCGAAGACCACCTGCTCGTGCAGCACTTCCGGTTCGCCGAGGGTATCTTCCGTGTCGAGTTCCTGCCCGGTGAGCACCAGGTAGCTGCCCAGCCGCTGGAAGATCAACCGCGTCTTGGCGGTGATGCGGAACGGATACAGGCCGATTGATTGTGTTCCGCGCAGCAGCCGGGCGGTTCCGTTATCGCCGTCTTTCGACAGTTGCACCTGGTAGCCGTTCACCGCGTCGTAATTGCCGGCCAGGTAGAGTACCTGGTCGGCGACGGTGTCGCGCGTGACGGGCAGAATCACGCGCAAATCGTGATAGTGCCCGCCCTTATGCCAGTAGATGCCTGGCTGGTCGGTGGGCAGCGGCGCGGCTTCGCCCACCGTCGCGTGCGGAACACCCGCCGGGGTGACGTAGGCTTTCGGCTTGAAGGTGGGATACCAGTCGGCTTCCGCACTGGCCCAGGTGACCAACCAGCGATCCTTCTCGAAGACGTCGTGGATGTCGGGTTTTTTCCGGTGCGGCTCGGTTTGCGTCACCGTCAACGGCGAATACAGTGTGTTCGGGGTGGACGCGTTGAATCCGCACCGTCCGGCTGTGCGGGTGGCGTCGAAGTTCTCCATCACCGGTTGATTGTTGTAGAACAGCCGCACATAGGGACCGTCCGCTACCACGCGCAAGTAGGCCCACTCGCCTTTTTTCAGGCCGATCTGCGACCGCTCGATTTCCTGCTTGGGCACGCCGCCCACGACGGTCTGCAGTTTTTGCCCGTATGACGACAGCGTCCAGGCATATCCGTTGCCTTTTGCATCGAGGTGGAAGAGCATGCCCGCGCTGTCGCTCAGCCGGGTAGTCTTCACCATGGTCGATGCCGAATAGCGGCTCCAGGTGTCCGCCCCGATAAGCATGGTGCCGGTGGTGGTGGGCAGATAGGCGTTATCCTGGCGTTTCCACCTGCCGGTAGTGGTGATGGCAAAGGGCGAGTCAGCCAGACTACCCTGGTAGCTTAACCATTCGCCCACGCGAATATCGTCGAAGTAGATGACGCTGGTGGTGCGCATGGCGTCGGCGGCGTCGTTGACCACACGCCCGGTGGCAGCGTCGGTGGTGACATACATCGATGCCGTCACTTCGTCGACCTTCAACCGGCGCGGCGCTTCCGCGCCGTCGGCATACAGGCCGACGCGTCCCTCAATGGTGCCCGGATTGCCGGACTGCATCACCACTTCGCCATCAATGAGTGCCTGTACCGTCTGCCAGCCCAGGTTGAGGCGCAGGCGGTACCACTGGCCGGGTTCGAAACCGCGCTGGCCGGTCGCGAGGATTTTCTGCTCGCCGTTGATCACCGCGATTAACTCCGCGCGCGGCTTGCCGGAGGGAACATACTCTCGCTGTCGCCAGCGGAAGAGCAGGTAGTTCTTGTTGTTCTGATACGCTGCAATCACGCCGACCGTACTGTCGTATTCGGTTTTCACCGTGGCTTCCACAAAATATTGGTCCCATGTCGGGTAGACCATGGTGGGATTCGCCACCACCCAGGAGGGGCCGACGCCGCGGTAGAGGAACCAGAAACCATTGGTGGTGGTCTGATACGTCGGGTAGAGACTGAGCTGCCAGGGGGTGGTCATTGCGGTGCCGGTGGCTGGATCGCGCGGATCGTCAGCGGGATTGTCCTTGCGATAGTACGCCACTTTCCAGGTATCGTCTTCCGTCCACGGTTTTTGCGGCGTCGGCATGCGCCGTAACATCTCCGGGCGCATAAAATCGTCTCCGAAGATGGGCTTGCCCATCTCCTGATACCGTGCTTCCGCGATGGCACAGCCCGCCGGCAGTGGCGCGAATTCCAGTTTTCCCTGCGTGGGCGTCGGCGCGGGTGCACAGAACAGCAGTCGATGGTCCTGCAGCAAAGCGATCGTCCCGGGCCGCCGCTTCAGACTGAAATTGGTGCATTTGCCGGCGACCAGTGTCACCGGTGCTTTCACCGGGGTGAAGGCCGCCGTTTTACTGTTCGTTTGCTGCCAGCTCGCGACACCCTTCTCGATGCGCAACTGGTATCCCATGCCGCCGGAGATCGCTTCCACGTTCAGCACCAACGCCGAAGCCGGCAATGGGTTCGCGGTCAAGTCCCAGGTCAGATCATACCGCTCGGCCAGCGAATCCGACAGGCCGACGACCTCAGGTATCGCGCACACCCGCGCCGTCAAGCCGCAGGCCACGATCAAAAAGAACCACCAGCGGTATTTCACACCCGTTTCCCCCATACACACGTCAGGGCCGAGCACATGCCGGCCCTGCGCCAACGTGACTGTCGCGCCGCTCGGTTACTTTGTTTCTTTCACCAGCAAGTCCGGCGTGGGCTTATACACGTTTGCCGGCGTGACTTTGCTGTCGGTGGTCAACAGGAACTGATCGACCATGGTGCCGCTTTCCTTGGCAATCAATGTAATCGTCACCACCCCTTTCGCCAATGTCATCGGCAGCGGCTTGCTGGTGTCGCCGTCATTCAGGCACAACCAGTGTTGCGTGTCATACGTCGCGTCGCCTCCGATCACATATTTGCCGGATTGGCCTTCCACTTTGATACCGAAGGAGTTGCCGCAGCCGGAGGTCCACAGGGTGCGCATCCACAGGCAATACTTGCCGCTTTCCGGAACGCGCACTTTATAGGTGACTTCCTCAGGGGGCGGCTTCTTGTCTTGTTCCTCCGGTCCGAACAGTCCCGGCACGGATTTCGGCACGGCCAGCACCTTCTTGCCGGAAACCCTGCCGGAGGCGTCTTCAGAGTATTTCTTGACATAAAAAACTTTCGCTTTGGGTGAGAAGGGCGTCACGTGGCCGTCTTCGCCTTCAAAGCACAGGTACAGGTAACGCGGTGCGGCCCACAACGCGGCGGCGCACAATACCCCGAGAACGGTCAGTACCGTCGCGCCCAGCAAGCGCCCGATTATCGTTCGCATGAATTCTCCTCCCGGTCATTGATACGTGGTGCGGCGGAATAAGTTGCACTGTTCGCGATGGCGGCGAAAATCGCGACGATGACGACCAGCGTCCCCCGCACCCAGGGATTCGTCGCCAGCGAGACGAAAGCCAGCGCGGTGACGGCGCCCAACAACGCCGCGGACCACGGGGCGCCACGCCGTTCGCGCGCCGCCTGGCGCGCCAGCCCCCAGTAGCTGCCGAACAGCAGCAGCATCGCGGCCAGTCCGAGCAGTCCGGTATTCACCGCGGCGACCAGGTAGCCGTTCTGCGCGCCCGGCTCGCTCCGCTGCACGTCAATATCGCCTAACGCTCCGAACGCCTGTCCGATGCGTCCCTGGTACCCGCCCGCGCCTACCCCCAGCAGCGGGTTGTAGCGAAAGATGTTCAACGCCGCCTGCTGCTCGCCCCAGAAGCGTTTCAGATGACGGAATCCATCGGGATATCGGTCCTGCGCCTCGGAGGATGCGATGGTTAATTGCCACGGTTCCTGTACGATCTCCGTGCGGTTGAATCCGCCCACCACGACGACGGCTGCCAGGTAGACGGTGATGCCGACCGCCGTCCACCACAGTGTACGTCGTCCCAGCGCGCCTGCCGTCACCAGCAATCCGGCGAAAATGCCCGGCAGCAGGTAGCCTGCCAGCACGGAGACGGCGGCGCCCAGGAAGAGTACACCAACCCACATCACGATACCCGTCCGTTTTCGCTCGGAAACCAGCAACGCCAGCGCAAACGGCAGGACCAGCGCGAGGAATCCCGCGTAGGCGGCGCGGCTGGGGTGAATGCCGAATTCGCTCCACGTTGCGAAAGGGCCGCATACGTTCGACGGCAGGCGCGGTTGGAGAAAAGCCTGCGCGGACATTTGGGTTATGGGTGGGCGTTTGGTGTGATCCGGCTGGTAATAGCGGTCCAGCAACGCGCGTTGCGCCACCCCCAGCAACACCGCCAACGTGGTGGCGGCCAACAGCGTGATGACCGCCGTGCGCACGCGGGCCGGCGAGGTGAATACCGTGCGGAACACCGTCACCGCAACGAGAAGGTACAGCACGAGTTGCAGGACTTCCATCACGGCGGGTTTGGCGGCGGACAGGAAGGAGCCGCCTTGCTCCGGGGTGATGACAAAAATGCTCAGTACGGTCGTTCCGATTAGCAACCAGTGGGTGTGCGGCGGCAGGCTGCGCGTGTCGCGCACGAACCACCAGCGGACAGCCCAGACCGCGATGGCGGGTAACAACAGCAACTCGGCGGGGTGCAGCGCGGGCAAGGCATGCCGGCCGACCGCGAGGGTGAGGACGACTTGCGTCGGTGCCGTTGCCAGCATCAGCAGCGCCAGCACGAACAGCACGCTTTCCAGTGTGCGCGGCAGGTGCAATTCGGTATGGGACGGTGTTGCCACCGATGATTCCCTCATGTATTCATCCCCAGCGTCTGCGCGGTGGTCACGACCGCCAGCAGATCAGAAAACCGCTAATCAGCAATGCCAGACAGAACGGCAGCACGCGCCAGCCGCCCGCCGGGCGCAATCCGGTGCTGCCCAGCCAGAGGGCCAGCGGATAGAGCAGCATGGCCGCCAGCAGTTGCACCAATTGGTACGGCGCGATGCTATAGCGATCATGAAAAGCCGGTGTGCGGTTGATCACGCTATACAGGAATATGGCGACGGCAACGAGGAGCACCGCGCCAGCCACCGCGGCAACGCCGAAGCGCGACGTGTCTGCCAACCCGATGCGCGCGATGACGCCCATCACCACCAGCAGCACCGCCGCGCCCAGCACTACCGGCACCAGCAGCGGGATCTCCGTTCCCAGCAGGGTGATGATCCGCAGTGATTCGCTGTCCGGTACGCTGACGGCCATCCAGCACACCACCGCCAGCAGCGTACCGGTGACGATGCCTGCCACCGCGCCGCGCCGCCAGGGGGGGGTGATAGCAACGAGCAGGCAGGCCAACGCCAGCACGCCCAGCAGCGCCTGCTGGGTGGGCGGCGGTGGGCCTGCCCACCGCAACGCGGTGAAGGCCAGCGCCAACACGCCGAGTTGGACGACCATCAGCCAGCCGAATTGCAGGATGGTCAAGTCGTCCGGCGGAGCCGGCGATTCCGTTGTGGGAAGCGGTATCGTCATCATTACCTATATTTGACACGTGACACGGGCGAAAAGTTCGTCCTTCTCCGCAACGCCGACCGGTATTTTCACCGCTTTTTTTACCGGTCGATGCCGGCGTGTCGAATGGCAGGAGCGCGTCGAGGCTTATCACCACGGGGGGATTGGCGAGAAGAAGCGCGCGATCGCAACATGGGACAAAAGCACTTGCCCGCCGGAAGTACGCCGGTGCGCATGGCTGGCATGCCGTCGGTCCGCGACGCCACGCGATGAAAGATCCGGATCAGCGCGGTGACAAACCGGAACCGCTGCCGTACCGCGGCGGTCGTATCGAGATGCCTGTCCGGTTGCAGCGGACACCCCCATTATCCTGCGTCTACTGTACCGTTCCCCTGTTTCCCTGTCAAGGAAAAGACGACCGACCGGAGTTCCCGTCTTAGCGCCGGCGTGCCACCCGCACAAACACGTAGGACAACGGGTGCGGCATTTGCGCGGTCAGGCGACCGTCGTGCACCACCGCGGTGCCGTCGCCGGCGAGGGTGGCGCAGTGATAAGCGCCCGCGGAGAAGACGGGCAACTCGGTTGACCAGGTGGCGTGGTCGTTCAATTCGCGGAAGAGCAGCAGGTAGCCGCCATCGTCATCGCCGGCGACGGCGAATCCGGTGCCGGCGCTGCCGTCGGGTGGGGCGCCGATGGGGAAGATGTGACCGCCGTGCAGGCGGGCGCGGTGGGCTTTCCACACCTGCACCAGCGGCGCCACCGCGGCGACGTAGTCGGTGGGCAAGTTGCTGATCTCAAACCAGCCCAGCGGATTGGCGATCATGGTGGCGGCGAACAGGTAATCCGCCCGGTAGTGCGCGGGTGCCAGCGGATCACCGGCGTAGCGGTCGGCATTGCGGGTATGGTTGAGAAATTCCATGCGCAACCGCAATGGATCGAGATACTGCGCCAGCATCCACAGATTGCGCAACGTCTGGTGCGGCCAGTAATTGTGCCAGTCGGTGTAGCGATTCTCCACAAACAGCGGGCCGGCGTGCATCAGTCCGAAATATCCGGGGCGAATCTCCGCGGTGATGTCCAGGTCGAATACCACTTCTCCCGCGCTGTCGCGCAGCACGGCATCGAAGAAACGGCGAAGGTTCATCTCCCCCAATCGCGTGTGCGCCTTCACCCCATCGATTTTAACGTACCGCACGCCTTCGTCGCGGTACCAGTGTAGGATCACTTCCGCGTCGCGCTGCCAGTTGGCGAAATCATGCGACGAATCCGGCGAGAACCACAACCCGAATTGCATGCCGTACGCGCGGGCGGGGGCGGTCACCGGCGACAATCCGTGCGGGAAGCGGTCGGGATGCGGCTCCCAGAATTGGCTGTCCGCCCGCCAGTAGCCTTCCCACACTCCGCCGGATTCGGCGGAGTTGATGGTGCGCCCTTTCTGCCAGCCGTCATCGATTTGGATTACTTCCACTCCGAGTGCTGCCCCCGCGTCCACCTCCTGCCGCATGAACGCCTCGTTCACTCGCGTATCCTGCGAGCGGTCGCCCCAGGTATTGGAGAGGAACAGCCCATCGCGGGCAGGATTGTAGCGGCGCACCTGGCGCTGATAGTGGTGCAGCGCCCGCGTGCAGCCCGCGCGCCCATTCTGGAAAGTGAGGAGGGTGGTCGGGTACCCCTCGGTCATCCCGCCCCCCATGCCGTGACCGTCAACGGCAAGGTGGGTGACGTTCGCGATGCGCAGGTCGGCGTCGCACGGGCACGGACGCGCATGCGGCAGCGGTGCCTCCTTGAGCAGGATTAATCCGGCGCCGGTGCGCGTATCCTCCAGGATGAACAGGTTGCCCGTCAGCGCCAACGTCTCACAGGGGTGCAGCAGCCATTCCCGCTCCTGCACCAGCGTATTGCTCCCGTCGGTCTGGTCGGCGAGCAGTACCTGGCGCAGCCGCACGTGCTGGGCGCGCAGCGTGCAGCGCTCGATGCCGTCGCGCGTTTCCACCGGCGCCGGTGCATCCGTCGCGGGGCCGGTGATGAGTTGCACGCTCACCGCGGCGGTGTCGGGATACAGCCAGAGGCGGGTGGTGCGCGCGCCGGCGATGACCGTTACCACCAGCGCGGCGGCGCCGGTCAGGGTGGGAGTGTCGACCGCGGCGGTGATGTGCGCGGTCGCGACAGTCGCCTCCGCGTGCGGCGGCACGGGCGCTGGCCATGGCGCCGTTCCTGCCAGCCACTCGTATTGTGCGGCCTTATCATAAATAGATTGTGCATAGAGCCACCCCTGGTCGAAATGCCAGCGGCGCTCGATCTTCGCGTTGCCCAGCACCAGTTCGTCGGGCGTCCAGCGCGCAGAACACTGGTCGAAGATGAGCTGTCCTGAGTCAGCGGGCGCGGATGTGGTCATGGCAGTTCTCACGGGACGGAACGAAAGGTTTCTATACGGTTCATTCAAGTTTCACGCCGTGAATTCCTGTCGCGCCGGCATGGAATAATATACCAAAGCATGGTTGCAAACCGGGCAGGCGGTATATAATAGGATAGCACGGGGGGAGACAGATGGAGAACGATCGTTCCATACGCTGGTTGCTGGACGCCATGGCCGATGGCGCGTATTGCATGGACCTTGATCGCCGTATCACGCATTGGAATCCGGCAGCCGTACGCATTACCGGATATACCGCCGAGGAAGTGCTCGGTCGTTCGTGTTCGGATAGTATCCTCCGCCACGTCAACGCGCACGGGGTAAATCTGTGCGTGGGGGGGTGCCCGTTGACGCGGGCGATCTCACAAGGCGAAGCACACGAGGAGGAGATGTATCTGCACCATAAGGATGGCCATCGCCTGCCAGTCACGGTGCGCTGTTCGCCGTTGCGAGATGCGGAAGGCACGATTGTCGGCGGACTGGAATTATTCAGTGACGCCACCCATCTGGAAGCATTGCGCCAGCGCGTCGCCGAGTTGGAGGAACTGGCGTTCCTCGACTCGCTCACCAGCGTCGCCAATCGGCGGTACGTGGAATTCACCCTGCGCCAGACGCTGGAAGAATGGAAACGCTATAACTGGCCGTTCGGGATCATCCTGTATGACGTCGATTTCTTCAAAGCGGTGAACGATACCCACGGGCACGACATCGGCGACCGCGCGTTGCGCATGGTGGCGCAAACGCTGGCGCAGAACCTGCGCGCCTTCGATTTGGTGGGGCGCTGGGGCGGTGAAGAATTTATTGTCATGGTCAAGAACGTCGGCACCGAGCTGCTGATGACGCTGGCGGACCGCCTGCGCATGCTGGTGGGTGCCTCGTTTTTCGATACCGATGATGGCGCCACCGTCACGGTTACGGTTTCTGGCGGCGCCACCGTCGCGCAACGCACCGATTCGGTCGCCAGTCTGCTTCACCGCGCTGATCAATTCCTCTACACCAGCAAACACGCGGGCCGCAACCAGATCACCACCGATACACATGACGTGCCGAGGGCAGCGCCGGCATAACGGCCGGTTGCACACCGAAAGCGAACCGGATGGCGCCATCATGGATTACCCGGTGGCGCCGTTGCGTCTTTTGCGATCGCATTCACCCCGCACGGCAATCCCCAGCATCGTGATGACAGCCATCGTAATGTTGCTGCAGTCACTTTCCGGCAAGATAAAATGATGGCACATCAATATGCAACCTTTTCTTAAACTATGTGTCAAAGCTGATGATTGATTGGTGGCGCCAATTTACCACCCTGAGACTCCAACAACCCCGCAAGGAGGAATAGTATGTCAACCAGGCTTTGTGGCCTTGTGCTTGCGCTCGTGTTTGCGTGCGCGACCGGGGTTTTGTATGCGCAAACGCCGGCCGATCCTCAGCGCGCACAACAGGAAAAGGACGCGGAGGTGCTGTTCATGCAGGGGGAAGCGCGCATGAAGGTCGCCTCGTATGAGGACGCGCTGGTTGAATTCAATAATGTGCTCAAGCGCTATCCCAGCACACAGATGCGTTACACCGCGCAGTTCCGCTTGGCGGACGCGCTGGTAGCGCTCAAGCGTGAACCGGACGCGCTGGAGCAGTTGCAGGCAATCGTGAAGGAAGAGTCGCAAACCTGGTCGCCCAAAGCCCTGGAGAAGATCGGTCAGATTTACACCGGGCAGCAAAAATACAGCGATGCCTTCCGCGTCTACCGGCAGATCATCGCCGACTATCCGGACAACCCGATGGTGGACCACGCATATTTCGCGATCGGCATCACCCACTTCAGACTGGGCCACTTCGAGCAAGCCGCGAAGGAACTGGACAAGGTGGGCACCGTGTATGCTTCCACCATCGCCGAACTGCAGCGCGTTTCGCCGGGTGACCCACTGTACATCCGCCTGTTCGAGCCGAATCTGGTTGCCACCGCCACCACAACCCTGCCCATCACGCTCACCTCGAAATCCGGCGATACGGAAGTGATTCAACTGTCGCCCGAAGTGGAAGGCGGCGAATACTTCACCGGTTTTATCAATACCGTGCTGGGTGGTGCGACCCTCGGCGACGGCATTCTGCAATTACACGGCAACGACCTGGTGACCATGGCGTATAAGACGCGCTACATCGGCGAAGGTTCGCGCGATCGCTCCATGGTGATGACCGTCGCCACCAATGGCAATCTACTGGTGCGCGATTCGCAGGGAAACGAAGTGAAAGGCGTGGTGGCGGGCGATATGATGACGATTGAGGTCGACGACCCGGATCGGGACGAATCCGACACCGCCGACTCGCTCACCCTCGACCTGAAGACGAAGAAGAAAGACGTCGAGAAGCTGACATTGACCGAAACGGGTCCGCATACCGGCATCTTCCAGACGAAGATCGCGGTGGCAAAGACGAACGAGGCGCCCATGCCCAACTCGGGCAAAGTAGAATCGAACGCTGCCATCGCGGAAGGCACCGCCACCCAACTCGACGATACCATCACCCTGACCTATCAGGACGAGCAAAACCTGTCGGTGAAGGATGCCGGACCGCGCAAGGTTAACCTGGCTGTAGCGCTATTCGGCGCCGATGACGGTACGGTGGAATCCGTCGATGCGAAGATTCAGAATACCGACCTGGAAGTGAAGACGCTGCTCTACAAGGGTCGCTCGCTCACCCAGATTGCTGCCACCTATCGCGACCTGGGGCAGGATGCCCTCGGCATCATCACCTTCCGCAAAGCCACCGCGCAGTTCATGACGATTCTCACCAATCCCAAGTTCCGCGGGATACCGGAGGTGGAAGACGCGCTGTATGGCTTGTTCCAGAATTACGTGGAACAGGGCGCGTATGACGCGGCAATCACAGTGGTCAATCAGATTACCCGCCAGTTCCCGCAAAGTACCCGCGCCTCCGAAGCAATGTTGCAATTAGCCGAGGTGCACGTGAAGCGGGAAGAATATGACCGCGCACTGGCGATCTACAGCACGCTGGTCAACACCGCCAAGGGCACCCCGCTGGCAGAAAAGGCGCAATACGCCATCTGCACGACGTATATGGAAATCTTCAAGCCGAAGTCGTCCAAGGGAACGGAACGCATCATCGTTACCCGCGACCAGGTCACGGCGGCATTGGAGCAGTTCGTGCGCGTCTATCCGGCCAGCGAACTGGCGCCGGACGCCTACTGGCAGCTTGTCCGCTTCCGCTACGACGGCGAGGATTATCGCGGCGCGGTGGATACGTCCCGCCGCATGGTCGCGCTTTATCCCGACAGCGTGATGACGGGCCGCGTGCTGCTGCTGCAAGGCCAGGGTTTGTATAAGCTGCGCGATATCAACGGTGCCAAGGAGACGTTTCGCACCGTCATCGCCAACTACGGCGATCAGTCGGATCCGGCACGCAAGCTCCTGAATGAGTTGGAAACAAAGTTCACTCCCAAACCCCCCGCCGCGGCTGGTGGAACCACAACCCCCGCGGGAACGAAATAGGAGGATCTCATGACGCGATTGCTTCGCATACGCCATCTGCTCATCGTGTTGCTGGCCGGCCTGCTCTGGTTAGGCACGACCGGTACCGCCCGCGCGCAACGGGCATCGGTCACGCCCGGAACTCCCGCGGCTCCGCCGATCACGACGACCGTGCTGGATAACCTGAGCCTGCAGAGCGGTGAGATCCGCACCCTGCCGCGCATTCCGAAAGTTGGGGTTTGGGGTTTGGTCACCGGCGGCGCTGTCGCCAAGGGCATCGACATCCTGATGGATGCCCCCAACCAGGCGTTGTGGTATCCCACCCTTGGCCTGCTGTCCCCCACCGCAGGAACGATTGAATTCGGCGTGATGGTGGCGAATCCCCCCGCCGCCGCCATGCCACCGCGCGTGTTGCTCGATACGCTGTCCAATGGCGGGCCTTCGCGCATCCAACTCGCGCTGCAAGGCGCGAAACTGGTGCTGACCTGGATCGATGAAGGCAATCAGACCAAGACCATCGAGATGAACGTGAACTGGTTGGCCAATTCGGTGCATAAATGCACCGTCGTGTGGGATGCCGCCGACGTCACCCTGCTGGTGGACGGCGCCGCGGCGGGCAATATCATGAAGGCCAACCTTTTCGTGCGTGAACCGCTCGGTCTGGTACTCGGCAACAGCCGCGAACTGCAGAGTCCGTGTAAAATGGCGATTCGTGGTCCGCTGCGCTTGAGCAATACGCGCGAGCCGCAGGCACCCGCCAATATCCAGCGCATGTCGGACACCCCCTCTAACGAGGATTCCTTTAAAACCGCGCAAGGCTACGACCGCCGCGTATATCCGCTGCTGAAACAACTCAAGGCGCAGAATGTGGTGGAAGTTCCTTTCGCGTATGCGCTGGCGTATAAGGACATCGGCGACATCACCCGCGCCATGGAGCAGATCACCCCGATCGCTAATGATCCCAAGCATCCGCTCTACCTGCCGGCGGTGTTCCTTCGCTCCGATCTATTAACTGATCAGAAGGACTATGTCGGCGCCTACGAACAATTACAGTCGCTGGCGTCCAGCACCGACAAGCGCGTCGGCATCCGCGCGCAGGTGAAGCAGGCCGAAGTGCTGTACGAGCAAGGCAGCAAAGTTGAAGCCATCCGCCTCATCGGTGAAATCATCGCCCGTAATCCGAACCTGCCGGAAATCAACGATGCCTATCTGGTGGTCGGCGTGGACAAGTTCAAGTCGGGCAGCTATGAAGACGCATTCAAAGCTTTCGATGCCATCGGCAAGAACGGCGAAGTCAGTCGCCAGTCGGTCGCGATCGGCTCGTCCTTCGATATCAAGGTTGCCGACGCCGACCTGAATGTGCGCATTGCCGCCGTCGGACTGCCGGTCACCGTCAGTGCGGACAGCGGCGACACAGAGAATGTCATCCTCAAACCGGCTTTCTCACGCGGCGTGTATTTCGGCAACGTAGAGACGGCGCTGGGCGCGCCCAAAGCCGACGACGGCATCCTGCAGGTGCGCGGCAGCGATACCATCAAACTCAACTATATCGACCGCCTGTCGTCGGAAGGCGCGGATAAACCGCGCATGGTCACGTTAAACCTGGCGACCGACTCACAGGTGTCCGCCATCGCGCTGGCCGGACTGGTTGTCTTCAACGAGGCGAAGGAGTACCAGCGGACGAATATCCTCGACGAGAACTTCGAGGTGATCGGTGCTTTGCCGAAAACCGCGTCGAAATTCTTCCGCAATCCGCAAGACGGCACGCTGGCTCGCAAGGGGAGCCGCTTCGATTTCAGCTTCCTCCACCAGTTGAAAGCCGGGCAGGCGTTCCATGTCGAGTTGAAAGAGCCGGACGCCGACACCACGGACCAGCCGGACACGGCGCAGGTGGAAGTCACGACCATTACCGGAAAGAAGCTGCCGGTGACAGTGACCGAGACCGACGCGCACAGCGGCATTTTCAGCGCCAACGTAAAAACCACGCCGGAGGGGAATCCCAGGGAAGGCATGCTGGAGGTTGGTAAAAACGATACCATCGTGGTGCGCTACGTCGATCCGAAGCCGGCATTCGGCACCCGTGATGCCACCCATACTGATCGCATCAGCGTGCAGATGACGACAATGGGCTCGATCAGTTGCGACCGCGTGATTCCCAACCCAATCGCAGGGGAACCGAACCACAAGATATATCTGACCGCGGTGCGCGTGCCCAATGCTTCCATCATCGACGTGAACGTCACTGACCGCGATCTTGACGTCAGCGACGCGGCCGACACGGTCGAGGCGACGCTGACCGCTGAAAGTGGTGCGACACAGCAGATCACCCTGACCGAAACCGGTGACACCACCGGCATCTTCTCCGCCCCGGTGAAGATCGTCACCAACGATGCCGTGGCAGCCGACATCCCCACCTTCAAGGTGAAGCCGGGCGAGATGATCACCGCCAGTTACACGGACGCCGAGAATATGACCGGCCGGCCGGAGACGCGTGAATTCATCTTTCGCGCCAACATCGCGGAGACCGCCACCATCACTTTCGCCCGCCAGGTGATTGCCAAGGTGGATTCGCCGCAAGAAATGTTGTTGGGCACCGCCCCGCTGCCGAAGGTGATTTGGGAAGAGACCAACGTGTTGGTGCCGGGCAGCATGTATCGCGTCACCGTGACTGACGGCGACGTCGTCCCCAGTGCCATCGGACAATTCACCAGCAAGGTGCAACTGAAATCAACCAGCGGCGCCGCGGTGGATTTGCCGTTGAACGGCTCGGTGGATGGCAAGCTGTTGACGACCGTCTTCACCGGCAACATCTTCGTTCGCCTTGGTGATGCCAGCAGCCCGGCCCGAGCATATTTCAGCCAGACCGGCGAATCCAATTCGGCGGCGATGTCCTTCTCCAATACCGGCGCGGCGTTGTCGCTCATCGACGTGAAGGATGAGGAACAAGCATCAACAACGCTGTGGTCGGTGCCCGCGCTGAACCTGCAGGGAAAAGACAGCGCTCAGGCCGTGTATCTCGAACCGCTGAATGCCGACGGCAATGCCAATCAATCGTTGCGGGTGAATTTGCGGGTGGCGGACGACGCTGACATCAGCATGCTGGACGCGAAGGGTAATCCGCTGCAAAACCTGAAACCCGGCATGCCGTTCGAGTTGCAGATTACCGACGCGAATGGCGACACTTCGCCCAAGCGCGACACGGTGCATACCGTGATCACCTCCACGGCGAATGATAAACTCGACCTTGACTTGCTGGAGACCGATGTGCACAGCGGCATCTTTTCCGCCATCGTGCAAACGGTCTATGGTACCCAACCCGTCGTGCGCACTCCCGTGACGGACACGAAGCCGACTACCGCTCCCGCGACGGGCACGAAACCGGCGACCGGCACCACCGCTCCCGCGACGGGGACGAAACCGGCGACCGGCACCACCGCTCCCGCGACGGGCACGAAACCGGCGACCG
>CAYYJR010000002.1:0-292976 GCA_964472305.1 uncultured bacterium | reverse complement strand
GGACGCGGATGCCGCCGGCGCCGCGAGTGAGTCGGCGACCGGCGCCACGCTGACCGGCATACGCGTGCTGCTGGCTGAGGACAACGAGATCAACCAGCAGATCGCGATGGAATTGCTGGAAAGCGTGGGGGCGGTGATCGACATTGCCGGCGACGGGCGCGAGGCGGTAGAGAAAGTGCTCGCTACCGGCGCGGAGCCGCGCTACGACCTGGTGCTGATGGATATCCAGATGCCGAAACTCGATGGCTACGAGGCGACCCAGCGCATCCGCGCCGACCAGCGCTTCGCCGCGCTGCCGATTATCGCCATGACTGCCCACGCCATGGTGGAGGAGCGACAACGATGCCTGGAAGCGGGCATGAACGACCGCATTACCAAACCCATCGATCCACAGGCAATGATCGAGACGATCACTCGTTGGTATCGACCGGGCGATCCTACGCCGCTCGCGCGGCCCGCGGTGCCGCGCGCGGCGGACGAGATGCCGTTGATTCCGGGAGTGGATGTGACCGGCGGCCTGGCGCGGGTGGTGGGGAACGTCCGGCTGTACCGCGACTTGTTGAAGCGCTTTGTTGAAGGTCAGGCGGATGTGGCAGCGCAAATCGCCGACGCGCTGGCGTGCGGCGACCGGGAGCTGGCGCAACGCCTGGCACATACAGCGAAGGGCGTCGCCGGCAATATCGGCGCCACCGACGTGCAGATGACCGCCGCTGAGTTGGAACTGGCAATCAAGCACGCGGAAGACGCGGCGTATACGGATGGGGTGTTGTCGCGTTTTGGCGCGGCGCTGGCGGAACTCATCCCCCACCTTGCCGCCGCCGTGGCGCCCTCGACGCCGGCGCCCGCGGCGCCCCGGTCGGCGGCGCCGGTGGATACGGCGGCGTTGGGCCGCCAACTCGCGACGCTGCTCCGCTATCTGCGCGATAATGACAGCGAAGCCGTGGATTCCCTCGACGCGTTGCGCGATACGCTGTCGGCGGTGTTTACCGACGCGGAATTCCTGGCCGTGGAACGCGCACTCGCCGCCTATGACTTCGACGGCGCGCTGCAGCACCTGGAGGACGCCATCCGTGCCCACGCGATCCCACTGACGGAGGATGATGATGACCAGTCCAACTGAGGAACCAGTTAAACAGACCATATTGGTGGTTGATGATACGCCGGACAACATCACCCTGTTGAGTTCGCTGCTCAAAGGGCAGTATCGGCTTAAAGTTGCGACCAGCGGCGAGAAGGCGCTGGAAATCGCCGAGAGTGGAGAACCCGATCTGATCCTGCTCGATATCATGATGCCGGGGATGGATGGGTACGAGGTATGCCGGCGGTTGAAGGCGGATGCGCGGATGCGGGAGATGCCGGTCATCTTCCTGAGTGCGCTGAACGAAACGATGGACAAGGTGAAGGCGTTCAGCATGGGCGGCGTGGATTATATCACCAAGCCGTTCGAGCCTGATGAAGTGAAGGCGCGGGTGGCAACCCACCTGAAAGTGCGGCAATTCGAGGTGGCGCTGGAGCGACAGAATCAGCAGTTGCAGGAGAGTTACGCCAAACTGCGCGAATTGGAATCGCTGCGCAACAGCCTGACGCACATGCTGGTGCATGACATGCGCACCCCACTCACCAGCATCAATGGCTATCTCCAAATGCTGGAAATGTACGAGCGTGAGAGCCTCAGCACGGATGGACAGGAATTTCTCACCATTGCCATTGCCTCCACCGAGCACCTGATTGAAATGGTCAGCTCCATTCTGGATGTCAGCAAGATGGAAGCGGGCGAGATGAAGCTGCATATCGAGGAGTGGGACTTGACCGGCACCGCACGCGAGATGCTGACGAAACTCGATTCGTTGAAGGAGGAGCGGCTGCTTACCGTGGAGGCGCCGGATGATCCGGTGGTCATCGCTGCCGACCACCATCTGATCACCCGCGTGATCCAGAATCTACTCGGTAACGCGCTGAAGTTCACCCGCGCCGACGGCACCATCGCCATCGTGCTGGAGCCGCGAGCCGATGCCATCCGCGTTGCGGTGCGCGACAACGGTCCCGGCATCCCGCCGGAATACCGCGAGAAAATTTTCGAAAAGTTCGGCCAGGTGGAAGCACGCGCCCAACAGCAGAAATATTCTACCGGTATTGGTCTCACCTTCTGTAAATACGCCATCGACCTGCACGCCGGCGCCATCGGCGTGGACAGCGAGTTAGACCACGGCAGCACCTTCTGGTTCGTGCTGCCGCAACCGGCGAGAAATGCATAGCGGATCATTTGCGGGGTGGGAGCACGGCGCGACCGCGGGATTCCTGCGCTATTCCGGCTCAGCGCTGCCCTCCAGCACCAGGCCGCGGGTGGCGGGATAGCGGGCGTACCACAGTTCGAGCGCGTCATGCAGGTGGCGGGCGTAGCGGTAGTGGGCGCCGGCGCCGGTGCGCAGTTCGGCCTCGTAGAGGAATTTATCTGCCGTGGTCACGTGCTCGAAGGGATACTGGGTGCCCAGCACCGTCCAGTAAAGATAGCTCGCGTCGCCGTCCGCCAGCAACTGTCGCGCGCGGGCGGAAACGGCGCGACCCACTTCGGCCAACTGGCGATAGCCGGCGTCGCCGGGATCATCGAGCTGATCCTGAGCGGCATAAAAACCGAGCGGCACGAATGGACAGTATTTGCTGCCGGTGCGGTGGCGGTTCAGGTCGCGAATTTCACCGAAGGTGACAGCCTGCCAGCCGAAGCGCACCGCCGTACGCTGCAGCGTACTGCCCAGCCAGGCATAGCGGTTGTCATGGAAAGCTAAATCCGCCGCCATCGCCGCATCGGGTATATCTGTGGGCGCATACACGTCGAGATAAGCGTTGGGTGGACAGTCAAAAGCTGCTGCGTCGGGCCGCAGGCAGGCCTCCGTCACCGTTTTGGCCTGCGCGCGCAACGCGGCGAATGCCTGCTGTTGGCCTTGCTTGATGGATTCCTTGGCGGTCGCGTGGCGCAACAGCCGCGGCGCGCTCAACGCCAGTTCGCCGCGCAACGCTTCGCCCAGTTGTTGCGCTTCCGGCAGCGAGTGCGCCAGCAGGTGTTGACACAGATTCACCCACCCGCGCGCCGACATCAGCAGCATCACATTGGTGGCAGCCGCCGTCGGCAGAAAATAGCGCGCGCGGTCGAAGGCATAGTTGCGGCGCAGGCGGGCGACCTGCTGCCGCGCTTTCTCATCGGTATCCTCCAGCAGTGCGCGCGGGATGCGCATCACCTCCGGGTGCGCGTGCGAGCGGGCATCCCAGTAGGCCAGCGCGGCATGGTATGCGTCAAAACAGGCCGCCATCGCGCCCCGCCAGTCGTCGTGCTGTGCCGCCGGCAATCCCAGCACCTCCGGCGCGATCATCTCGTCGACGTTCAGCGTGAGATATCGCGTGGATGATTCCTGCCCGCCCGCGGTGGGCGACAGCGACCACACGTAATACGCGAGCCAGAGTGACACCCCGTCGATGAAGATGGCCACCGGCACCATGTCGGCGATCGATTGGTGGCCGTAATCGATCATGCGAAAGATGCCGTCCACCGCCTGGTCCGGGTGCTGGAAATCAATGCGAGCGAGAATGGCCTTCAGCCCCTCGTTGTTGCGCGAATATCGCGCTCCGCTAGCCGCCAGCAACTCAGGGGTGAGTGCCGGACGGCCCGCCGCGAGCAACGCTTCGGTCGGACGTAAAGCTACCTGCGTAACGTTCATGGCACTGCCTTACAGCTTCCATTCTAAAAACACCCGGTCGATGAATGCCACCACGTAGCTGGCCAGCCAGAGGCCGACCATCGCCAGCAGGACATATTCGAACGGACTGCCTACCAGCGTGCTGGCATCGGGTTTGAAGTTTTCCGGCAGTTTCTTCATCGACATCAGGTACTGCATGAAGTTATCCAGCTTGCCGGCGCCCATGTCGTAGCCAACGTGGAACAGCGGATAAATGACCACGATCAGCACAATGGTGATCG
This sequence comes from uncultured bacterium, assembly GCA_964472305.1. Classification (GTDB taxonomy): domain Bacteria; phylum Armatimonadota; class Hebobacteria; order CAIYQO01; family CAIYQO01; genus CAYYJR01. Next base: position 289,006 of record CAYYJR010000002.1, on the reverse strand, counting down.
GGAAGCTGAGCCAGTGCAGGCTGCGGTATTTATATTCCTGATGCTCGCAGTAGAGCGGGCAGGCATGGCACAGTTTTTTCTGCTCTTTCCAGGGACGGCGGGTCGCATTTTTCATGTGCCCCATAATCGCTCCCTGGCCGGCCTGTCCCTTGCTGACGGCCGCGATGTTGCGCTGCATGTCGTCGACTTCCGACACCGAGCCGCGATCCGACGCGCTGACCAGGTAGTTAGCCAGGTTGCGGTCGCAAAAACAACCGCTGCGGCGTTTCCAACAGGTGACGCGCTCCAGATAGTTGGGACAGCTCATGCGCACGCCGGGTCGACAGCGCGACATTTGCCAGCACTGCGGAATATACCCCGGTTTCTCCGAGGTTATCGCCGTGGTATCCATGTAGCGGAATTTGTTGGTGGCGCGCACGCCGCGCTCGGTGAGGAATTTGATGCCGAATCCGATGGCCAGCCGCACGATGGACAGCGCCAGCAGCGAGACGCCCACGTTGGGCATGGCCTCATACAGAAGCTTCAGGTAGGGATCACCGCTTTTGATGCCCCCGCGGTCCGCCAGAATGGAGAGTACGATATTGCCGCCGAACAGGAAGCCCGCACCGAGAAAGGCACCCAGCCAGCCGGGGATGAAGGTTTTGTAGCGCCCGGCCAGCAGCGCCGCGCCGCCCATTACGGAAAAGAAGACGAACAGCGAGATGACGTCATTGAGTGAGTGGTAATCCGCGCTCGTTTTCCCGAAGAACAGGGAGGCCAGCAGGATGATGAAGGTAAGCAGGGCGATTAACAGCATCCAGGGCGCGACAACATCGCTGCCGCGTACCAGCGGTTGTGCCCACAACGGCACTTCGCCCGCCCCAGGCATATTGGTGTTACCGCCGCCGGATGATTTCCTGGTCGTGGTACCCATGGCGACCTCTCCTTTCACTCGGTTTGCGCAGCATCCTGCACGGACGATAAGGTTGGGGCAGGTGCGCACGCCAGTTCCACCAGCAAGGCGGCATAATAACCGGCGCCATACCCGTTGTCAATATTCATCACCGCGACGCCGCCGGCGCAACTGTTCAGCATCGAAAGCAGCGCGGCCAGCCCGCCGAAACTCGCCCCGTAACCCACGCTGGTGGGGACGGCGATGACGGGCGCTTTCACTAGTCCGCCGACCACGCTCGCCAATGCGCCTTCCATACCCGCCACCACGATCACCGCCGTGGCGTGCATCAGCCGCTCGCTGTGCGCCAGCAGGCGATGCAGGCCGGCCACGCCCACGTCGTAGAGGCGATCGACCGGCCAGCCGATGATCTCCGCGGTGCCGGCGGCTTCCTCCGCCACCGGCAGGTCGGCGGTGCCGGCGGCCACCACCGCAATTAACGGCGTGGCGCTGCGGCGTGTCGGGTAATCCTCCCGACGCCAGGTGATTAACCGCGACGTGGTATCGTAGATGCTGTCCGGCGCCACCACGCGCACCGCCTCCGCCTGGTCCGGGGTGGCACGGGTAGCCAGCACCACCGGATGGTGGGCGCGGAGGCGCGCGAAAATTTGTGCCACCTGCTCGGTGGTTTTCCCCTGCGCAAAAATTACCTCGGGAAAGCCGGTGCGCAGATGGCGATGATGATCCAGCTTGGCGAATCCCAGGTCTTCAAAGGGTAAGGATTTTAAAGCGCGGATAAAATCTTCGTCGGTGCGGACGCCGGTGCGAACCTCGGCCAGCAGCGCGCGAATGCGTTCTTCATTCACCCGGGATTCCTCTTCTTCCTGGCCGGAGCGTCCTTCTTCACGGAGAAGACAGACGAGACTCAGGTATCTGCTAATGGTTCCGATTGTAGGTTACCCGTTCACAATGTCGCTTACACGATCCGCGTGCGACGACCGGAGTTCCCCTACTATTATATCCCGAATAAGCGTTTTACGGTAGCCGGTGCTGCCGATAACCTCAATGCCGCGCGGCAAAGCCGCCGGCCACCAGCGACACCAGCGCACCCAACGCCTCGTTGGCACGCGGTCCGTCGGTGGTGATCTCGATTACCGTGCCTTTCAGCGCCTCCAACCCGAGCAAGCCGATCAGGCTCTTGCCATCCGCCTCGCGCTCGTTGCGGCGCACGCGAATGACGGTCTCCGGGAAGGAGCGCGCTTTCGTGACAAATTGCGCCAGCGGCGTGGCGTGCAGCCCAACCTCATTGACCACTTCCACCGATTGCGATGGCATTGCGACTTCCCCCCGTGCTGAAGATGCTGCTGTAATATACCCGCTGCCCCAGGGCAATCGTGTGCGGGCCGGGAATGCAGAGCCTGCATTATTCGTCACATTTCGGATAATGCCTCAGCGATCCCGGCAGTCCTGACATATCCTGAAGAATCCGGGATAAGCATCGCTATTCGACAACATCGGGGGGATCCTCCTTTTCCACGCGGTGTCAGCGAAAGGTTTTCGTGTAAGATGCCTGTGAATATACACTGTGGTCTTGTCTGCCTGGCAACCGCACCATCGTAAGAAGACCATCGCCAGACGCACGGCATGACAGATGATGATATCCCTTCGTACACAGCATACGCTGCTATCCGGGGTTCAATAGCTCCGAGACAGAGCGCTATGATGCGCTGAATCGCTGGTATGACGCACGGTTGGAATGTCTTATTGCGCAGGTTATCCGACAAACAGGCAAGACACTCGAACGGGACGGCCTCGAATCATTGCGGGACGAATTCGACGTCCTGTCAGCATGGATCGGCGAATCGGACATGTCTGCGCTCCTGGGGAGAGAACCGCAGGACATAACCGACGCGAAAGAGAAACTGACGATTTGCATCGACCTCATTTCCGGGCATGGCCCTGTCTGAGCCGGACACCTCGGCACATTGTAACATGCAGGCCATTCAGGGAATACACGCTGACGCCGGCGGTGGACAAGAGCGCAGTGAATGATTGGTCCGGGTGGCCCATCAAGAGCATGGTATGGCCTGTCGATCCGTGGCTCTCATCTTATTGGGCTGCGCGTGCTTGGCATGCGGCCGGGCGCTGGCCGGCACACCGCCGGTAGAGTGGTTCGGCGTCGAGCCGGATACGGATCGCTATGATTGCCAACTGACGCTGGCGCCCGTGAAAAGCCTGGGGGGCACAGCAAGCTGCGGATGCTGCTGGAATCCACCGTTGCGGGCACGGCGCTGCGCTTCACGCTCACCCGCACGCAACGCATCATCGAGTCGCTGGCCGGCGGACGCGCCGACCGGTTGGACGTGCTGAAGACCGTGGTGCGGCCCGGTCAGCCCTGCCGGCTGACAGTGCTGCGCCGTGGTGCCTGGCTGGGCGTGTTGCGCGACGACGCGTTAATTTTTCGCAGCGCGGCGGTGCAACCGCCATTGCAGCGGGCAGGCGTGACTGGCGAGCGCGGGTGGGCCATCATCGATGCGCGCATTCACCAGTTGGAGCCGGTGGTGTTCGCCGATAACTTTATGCGCATCGCCTACGAGAACGGCGGCTGGACGGTGCACAGCGGGCACTGGGCGCTGCAATCCGCGTGGGACACCGATCCCAAAGGCAACGCCAACCGTTTCACCAACGCCATCTACGCGCTCAATCCCTTCGCCTGGGCGGGCCGCGCGGCAAGTGGATCGGCACTGTGCACGGCGGGCAAGCCGTTCTGGGAAGACTACACGCTGACCGCCGCCGTCCGTCCGAGCGCGGGCACCGTCGCCGGCGTGGTGGTGAACGTGGTTGACGTGCACAATTATCTGCTGGTGCGCTGGCGCCCGGTGAACGACAACTCGGCGTCCGACAAGGAGTTGTGCGTCTACCGCGTGACAAACGATGTGCCCACCCGCTTGGCGCAAAACCCCGGCGGCTTTCTGCCGGGGCAGTGGTACAAGCTGGCGGTAGTCTGCACCCTGGATGACGTACAGTTGCTGGTGGACGGGTTACCGCGGCTGACCATCAAAGATCCCACCCCCTGGCGCGGCGGCGTCGGCCTGTATGTCGAAGGACCCGGGGCGGTGTTCGATAGCCTGACGGTATATGGTCAGACGTTGAAGACCGACCTTTGCCTGTCACCAGAGGATATCGGTCGCCATTATCATGCCGGCCTGTCGGCGCGGTGAACCGGAACGGCACAACTCTTTGCCGGTATTTGTGTCGAAAAGAAAAGTGAGCGGATACCGCGCGCCGCTATGACAGCGGTAGCATCGACCGCAGCGCATCGGGACCCGCATCTGCCCGGTCGTCCGCACAGGAGCAGGAGCGGAGCAGGAGTGAGGATCGATCGTACACGGTTGGCAATACGAATGCAAGTGGGTGATATGAGAAAACGCTGGGGACACTGGTTGCTGTTGCTCGGATGCTGTGCGTTGTGGTGCGCGGCGCACGCGCTGAACGGGCAGTTCAGCGATGTAGTGGATACCGACCTGTATGATGCTATTCTCACGCTGACGCCGGCAGCCGGGTTGTCGGGCCGCGCCGCCGTGCAGGTGACGCTGGAGGCAGGCACGGGGAATGCGTATACGCGTGTCACCCTCACCAAACGTACCGTGGTCATCGAAGCTGTGGGCATGGGGAGCACCCGTCCCATTGAGGTCGCCTCCGGCGTGCAGCCGGGCACGCCGTACCACCTGACGATTATGCGTCGCGGCGGGAAACTGGGGGTGCTGCACGACGACGCCTTTCTCTTCCGCGGCGAGGTGCCGCGCGCCCATGGCAATCTGGCCGGCGTCGTCGCGCATGACGACTGGAGCGTGGGAGACGCGCGCATCCAGCGACTGGAGCCGGTGGTGTTCGCCGATAACTTTATGCGCACCGCCGATGAGAGTGGTGGCTGGATGACGCAGAGCGGGCGCTGGGCACTGCAATCCGCGTGGGATCGCGATCCCAAAGGCAATGCCAATCGGTTCAATAATATTGTATACGCGCAGAATCCTTTCGCCTGGGTGAACCAGGCAGAGAAAGGGCCGGCGTGGTGCACCACCGGGCAATCGTTCTGGGAAGATTACATATTGACGACGGCTGTCTGTCCAGCCACCGGTGGTACGGTGGGTGTGGGCGTGAACCTGACCGACGCGCGCAATGGGCTGCTGGTGCTGTGGACGTCCGCTAATGATAACCGTTCCACCGGCAACCGCCTGGCACTTTACCGGCTGGAGAACGGCCAGCGCACGCTGCTCGCGGAAGATGCCGGCGGTTTCGTCCCCGGCCAGTGGTATCAACTGGCGGTCACCTCTACCCTGGACCAGGTGCGCGTCGCGGTGGACGGGCGCGAGCGCATTGTCCGCACCAAGCTGATGCCGTGGCGCGGCGCCGTGGGTCTGTATGCCGAAGGCAAGATCGGCTCGGTGTTCGACGATGTTACGGTGTATGGCCGTACGCTGAAGACCGACTTGCTGCGCGAGCGCCGCCAGGTTTTCGTCAACCAGCGTTATCTGGAAGATAAAAACGGCATGCAGGAGTGGGCGGCGGACCGCAGCGACTGGACCACCATCATTGGCGCGCCCAACCATATGGTGCATCGCGATGATTTCTTCGGCGAATACTGGACCGCCCTCACGCTGAAACCCACCGACGGGAAAACGGGTCAGCTCTGGCTGGTAATCAACGGCGACGGCAAGGATGCCAACTCCGGCTATCGCGCGGTGATGCAACGTACGGAGGATGAGGCGCAGATCACCGGCACCCTCTATCGCGACACCACCGTGCTGGCGAGCGCCAAATTGCCGCCACTGGAGGTGGGTGAAGAATATAGCCTGCGCCTGCGACGCGACCGGGAGCGCGTCTGGTTGGAACTGGACGGTGACAGCGTGCTGGAGGCGACCGACCGCAATCCGCTGACCGGCATGCATCCGGGCTACTTCGCCGAGGGGTGTTACGCCGGCATCACCGATCAGGTGGCAACCGGACGCAACGTGCTCGACTACACCTTCGCCGATGCGCCGGTGGACTGGGTCGGTCAGGGAATGTGGAGGCCTACCGTGCGCTGGTCCTGCGCGCCGCACTGGTCATTCCTGGGCGGGTGGGGGCACGGCGATGTGGTGCTCGCGCACAAGAATCGCTTCACCGGCGATCAGTCATTCGAAGCGTTCGTCGGGCTGAAGATGGAATACCCGCGCGAACACGAGATTTACGATAATCGTTATCGCAACCTGGGCATCAGTATCTGTGGTGACGGAAGCAATCCGCGCACCGGCTACACCGGCATTTTCGGTGCACCGGGCGTTGATGGCGTCCCGAACAGCCGTACCGTGCTCTATCGCAACGGGGTAGAGGTCGCCACCGCTAACTTCATGGTGCCGGGCCGCGGCAGCGCCCACCGTGAATGGTTCGACTTGTCGCTGCGGAAATATGGCGATGTGATTGAATTCTGGGTGGAAGGCAAGCTGGTGCTCACGTACACTGATCACAATCCTATCGTCGGCGGCGTGCCGATGGTCTGCACCAGCGACAACGGTATCTCGCTCGCTCGCGTGCGTATTCATTTCCTGAATCCACCGCAGCCACGCAACGATCCACGGGTGATTCTCGACGAGCCATGGTATCCGGAATGGGGCAACGTGGACCAGCCCATCGTGTTGGACTTTCCCAACGCCTGGTCTACCACCGGTAAGTCGGTACACCTGCAAGCGGAGGCGAAAAACACGCCGTCCGGCGAGGAAAAAGCCGTCACGGTGGACCGCATGCGCGCGACCTTCACCCCGCATGCGCCCGGCAACCACTGGTATCTGATCAGCGCCAGTGATGGCGAGCGCACGTCACACGCCTTTCAACTGACGTTGCCGGTGTTCAATCCCGCGCTGGGACGCGACGATACGCACGCGCTGGCACTGTATCGCTTCCACGACGGCGAGGGCAGCACGGTGGTGCGCGATACCGGCGCTGTGCCGGCTGGCAATCTGGTGATTCCCGCCGGCGCCCCGGTGCAGTGGTTGCCCGGCCAGGGACTGACGCTACAAGGCGCGGTGACGCTGGCGACGGCAGAGCCGATGACAAAACTGAGTGCCATTGCCGAGACCCGCGCCGCAACTTTCGAGACGTGGGTCTCCACCGATACGCTGTATCCGCCTTCTGCCTGGTCGGGGTGCCTGCTGACCTGGGAAACCGCCGGTACGCAGAACCTGACCCTGGCGCACCGCACCGCTGCGCTGGCTTTCGAGCCCAACGGTCCCAACCGGGCCGATGTGAAAAATGCCAGCGCTGTCTTTGCCGGCTTTCGCACCGGCCTGCAGCACCTGGTGATCACCTGGAACGGCAAAATCACCAGTTGCTACGTCAACGGCGTGAAAGTCGGCGCACAGCCCATTGCGTGGAAACCCGAGGAATGGTTGCCTGATGCACGCCTGCTGCTCGGTGCATTTGCTGATGGCCAGCGCTATTACCTGGGCACCTACTATCTGCTGGCCATCCATGATACCTGCTTCACCGACGAACAGGTGTTGCGTCATTACAATGCCGGGCCATCGGCACAATAACGTCCCGCGCGTGCCCCCCCGATGCCATCGCGGATGGCCCCGTCATTGGCGGGACGTGGGGTGCCCTGGCGGTCCATTGCTCCGTGTTGCCCTTGAGCACCGGAGCAATACGCGGCCAGACCACGTTGCTCTGCCTGGGAGTGAACAGGGGCACGGGGTTGGGGTGCAAAGCAGAAGAGTCAACATGCGCGGGCGAATGCGCGTTGACATATTCCCCGGCGCGGGGGGTATACTAGCAGCAGCCCCACGATTCGGTGTTCAGGAGGGATCGAATGCTCACCCGCATGTTCATCGCACTCACCATCATTCTGACGACGGCAGCAGGGCTGTTCGCGCAGGAGGACCCCGCGACATTGATGCGCCGGCGTGCCAGCCATGGGCCATCGCCGGAGATTCAAGCCTATCAACAGCACGCGCAAGTGGAGATTTACCGGGTGCGGCTCGAGAACCAGGCCCGGGGACTGATCACCGGCTCGCGCGACGGCGGTAAAACGTGGATGCTGCTGGGCCGCGTGCTCACCTTCACGCAAAAGGTGAGCAACCAGGGGTATACCGCCAGCAAGTGGGCGCCATCCAGCGCCGTCGCCGCCACTGCGGTCAACGCGATTCATATCCGCACCGGCTACAACGCGAAGGATGACAAGGGGGTCATCTTTTCGATCATCCCCGACGAGATGAACTTGGCGACGGAGCGCAAGGAGCAGGCGGCGCTGTCGTATATGTCGCCGGACTCCAGCATCTATACCGATATCCCCGCCGGCACCGGCCTCTTCGGCGGCGACTGGTCACCCATCCTCGGCAACCCGGTGCTGCTGGAGCGTCCCGACGGCCTGATGCCAATGCCGGAGGGCTATGCTCCGCGCAAAGGCGACGTGTTCGTCATCCGCGTGTTGCAGCCGAAAGATTCCCCGCAGGGCTTTATCTTCGAAAATCGCTTCGGCGGCTTCATCACCGCGTTGGCGTGGGATGGTACAGAGACGGTGATCGGACAGGTCCTGAAACCCGTGCAAGGCGTGGGACGCTTTACCGGCACGAAATTCACCGATACGGGCCGGCTGCGCGCCAACCATTGCGGCGTCATTGACATCTCAACGTCACTGTTCGGCGAGACCAGTGGCTTTCAGATTATCCCACGCGAACATGCCATGAGCCCGGAGATGACGCGTGCCCGCACCATGACCCAATGGATGGTGATCGGCCCACTGGACGCGCGCGCACCGTCGTGGGAAGGCACCGCGCCCCTCTTTCTCAATTATATGCGGCCAAGTTGGGCGCCCAACGATTACGAGTCGCCGGACTGGCTGCGCCTGCTCGTTTCTCGCGTGCAGGTGGATGTGCGCATCAAAGATGGCCCGTGGCAGGCGATGCCCCACTTCGCACTGGATCCTGATGTCACGAAACCGTTTCCCGCATGGGCCAACACTGCGCTGCAGGACGTGACCCACGTCCGCATCCTGCTGCCGGTGCCGGAAAAGGGGATCCTCCCGTAACTCGCACGCCGTGGTGGAGCATGATCGGCGCATGACGCCCACAGCGTTGCGGCACGTGCGGGAATATGGTTTTGTCCCGGGAATGGGAGTTCGAAAATTGCGTGGAGGATGTTCCCATGCGTGGTGTATTGTGTCTCCTGTCGGTGTGCGCCGTGCTGGCGGCTGGCATTGCCGTTTGCGCCGCTGACGAATTCGTCATCAAACCACCCGCCGCCGGTGTTGCATTGCCGGTATTGAATCTGCCTGCCGCGCAACGCGGAGCGGTGCGGCTGGTCACCTTCAGTCCGGATGGCCGCTTGCTGGTCACCACCGGGGTGAATGACACCGTCATCGTGCTCTGGGACTTGACCACCGGTCAATGTCTCGGTCTTCTTGCCGGGCACAAAAGACCCGTGAACGCCTTCGTCTTCACCCCGGACAGCGGCACGCTGGCTTCAGCCGGTGAAGATGGCTTCATTATCCTGTGGGATGTTGCCGGGCGGCGCGCGCTGAATAAACTGGTGAAGCACGACGGCGCGGTGCTGTCGCTGGCGTTCAATCCGCGCGGCGACAAGCTGGTCTCCGGCGGGGCGGACGCCACCGTCGTGCTGTGGGATGTCGCCGCCGGACGAGTCGAGCAAACCTTCACCGAGCACCATCTGCCGGTTTACGCCGTCGCCTTCAGTCCACTCGGCACGCTGCTCGCCTCCGGCGCAAACGATAAAACCGTCATCCTGCGTGACCTGAACGGCGAATTCCCGCAGAAAATACTGCCCGATCAACCCGCTGAAGTCGCCGCACTCGCCTTCAATCCGGATGGACGGTCGCTGGCAGTGGCGACCGGCGTCTTCGACGAGGTGGTAAAGCGCTTTACCAATGCCGGCACGGCGCTGTGGGACGTTACCACCGCGCGCGCCTTACGCACGCTCACCGAGCACGACGGCGCACTGGAAGGACTGGCGTTCAGTCCGGATGGCAAGACGCTGGCGGCCAGCTATCACGATCAGACCACCTTGCTGTGGGAGACCGCGACCGGCAACGTACGGGAACCGCGCATCGGACAGATGTTAAGCCCGGATGCCGCGCGTTCGGCCACCTGGACCGATGATGGCGCGGTGGCGATTCGTGATGCCGATGGTAAACCGCTGGTCACGCTGCTCAGCTTCCACCAGGGTACCGCCTGGCTTAGTGGAATCCCGCAGGGGTATTATGCCTGTTCGCGCGGTGCGGACGCCATCGCCGGCTGGCAGTTCGGCGACACGCGGTACCCGTGCGACAGCTTTGCGGCAATCTTTGCACGACCCGAATGCGTGCGACAAGCGCTGGCGGGTGACCTGCCGGACGATGCGCCTGCGCTGACCGCGAAAACGCTGCCGCCCAACATCGGGTTCGTCTCTCCACGCCAGGACGCCGAGGTATATGACCAGGTCATCGACGTGGAGATACAGGCGGCAGGCTTGCGCCCCATCACCCGCGTAGAGTTCACCGTGAACGGCCAGCCGGCGTCGGCGGAGATTGCCCGCGCGCTGACAGTCGAAAAACCGACGGAACCGCAATACGCCTTCCACCTGAAACTGCCGCTGCCGTTCAGCGAGATGCGGATGATCCTGCGTGCTATCGCCTACGATAGCGACAATCTAAAAAGCGCACCGGCCGAGGTGACGCTGTACCGTCCCGGCGGCAAGCCGATCGCCACCAAACTGATCCTACTCGCGGTGGGCATCAATACCTACCAGGGCGTCGATATTCCCCGCCTCACCTACGCGGCGTCCGACGCGCAGGCGCTGGCGGAGTTTATCGCGAAACGCATGGACCGCTCGTTCAGCGCCGTCTCATCGACTGCGTTGACCAACGAGCAGGCAACGCTGTCAAACATGCGCGCCGCGCTGCGCACGGTGAAGGCGCAAGCGGCGAAGGATGATATCGTCATCGTCTTTCTCGCCGGGCACCGCATGCTCGATAAGGGTACCGCCTGCTTCGCCCCCTACGACATCGACATGACCGATCTGGCGCAGACGGCGTTGAGCTGGCGCGAGCTGATGGGCCTGCTGGCTGAGAGTGCCGCCGACCGTGTGCTGGTGCTGGCTGATACCGCGCAGCCGGTCAGGGGTGTGCCGGTGGCAGGTAAACCGCTGTTGCTCTATGCTGCCAAACCGAATGAAATCGCACGCGGGCGCGGCGATTGGGGACACAGCGCCTTCGTGAAAGCGGTGGTGGAGGGATTGAGCGGTAAGGCCGACGCCGGTGAGCGGAATGGCAGTGTGACGCTGGGCGAGTTGAACGATTTTGTGGCAAAGCGTGTTGAGGAGCTATCGGAAAAGCGTCAGCATCCGGTGCTGGTGGGCGCCGATGCGGCGGCCATGGCCACCGTGCTGGCATGGATGCAGCACGCCGATCTCACCGCCATGACGGCACGTGAACTGACCGAGATGCTGCTGGCTGAGGATGATCTGGTCAAGCGACGGGATCATGCCCAGCGTACGATGCTGCACTGGGCGGTTGCCGCCAATCGTCCCGACCTGGTCGAACTGCTGCTGTTGCGGGGAGCCGAAGTGAACGCCGCCGACGGCGCGGGGATGACGCCGCTGCATCTGGCTACCGCCGCCGGCAACCAGGACCTGGCAGGCCGCTTGCTGGCCAAAGGTGCCGACCTGAACAAGGTCGACCACGAAGGCCGTTCCGCGTTCGACATCGCGCGCCAATACGACCGCGGTACGATGATGGATTTCTTCCTGCCCTTTGCCGTTGCCGGCAGCAAGGACGACACTGGTCGCACGCCGCTTCACCTGGCGGTGTTGTACGGCCGCGCGAAGGTGGTGCGCCAGATGCTGGAGGATGGCGGCGACCCGCGGGTGAAGGACAAGGATGGTCGCACCCCGCTGCACTGGGCGGCGATGGGCAATGACGCGGAGATAGTCAGCATGCTGCTAAAATTCGAGGCGGAAATAAACGGCGTCGACAACGCCGGCGCCACGCCGTTGCACCTGGCCGCGAAGAAGAACGCGCTGAAGGCGGCGGAGGCGCTGATCGTCCGGCGTGCCAATCTCAACGCGCGTGACAGGACAGGCCGTACCCCGGTGCACTACGCGACCGAGGCGGAAAAACTGGAGATGCTCGATCTGCTGGCGGCGCGCGGGACGGATATGAACCAGGGTGATAAGAACGGCGTCACTGCGCTGCACAACGCCGTTTTCAGCAATAAATCCGGCGTCGTCGAGCGATTGCTGGCGCGTGCCGCTGACGTGAATGCCCGCGACAGCAACAACTTGACCCCATTGCACTGGGCGGCCAGCATGGAAACTCCGGAAATGGCAAGCCTGCTGCTGGCCTCCAACGCCAACCCCAATGCCCACGACAAAAACGGCGCCACTCCGTTGCACATCGCCGCATTTTATAACCGGTCGGCCATCGTCGAAAAGTTGCTCGCGCGGGGAGCACTGGTGAACGAGAAGAACGCCGACAGGCAAACCCCGCTGGCGCTGGCCGTGAAAAACAATGCTCTCCAGGCCGCCGCTTTGCTGCGCAGAAGCGGGGGGTATCAATAAACGGTCAGGAAGACCGGCACTGCGGCGCCGGGGATATTCGCGCTGGTACTCCCGCGCGCGGTCAGTTGCGTGGAGGGACCGCCGTCCAGGTTCAGCGCGTTGGCACACCCCAGCCCGTCGCGCAGACACGCCGCCCATTGTTCCAGCGTCAACCTGCCCGCCGACGCGGCGAGCAGCACCCGGCCATGGGCGTCGATGCCCACCGCCGAACGGCGTGTGGCCGGTTGCGCCTTGAAACGCGGGATTGCGCCGTCGATCACCAGTCGCGGTTTGCACTCAATCGCCTGCGTCACCCCGGCGGGCGCCGGCGTATTCGCCAGCACGATGGCGGGCCGGCCCCGGCGCAGCAGAAATAGTCCGTAGCCGTTGCTGCGCACCTGGCGGTGCAGCGTTTTTCCGTCAACGATGAGCAATCCCACCGGCGCGAATTGATCGTCGAAGAAGGATGCATTGATCGCCGCGCCGCGTTTAGGGCATACCGCACCCGCGCCGGCGCCCTCCTTGCGATACACCGCGCGGATGGTGCACTTCCCCGGCTCCGCGCGTACCGCCGTCACGGTCGTTCCCTGCCACGCCAGCCGACTTAATGCCATGCCCGGTGCCAGCGGCTGCCAGGACACGCTTGCCGCCCGGCATCCGAGCAATGCCGTAAACAGTGCGACAATCAACCCATAACGATGTAACGTATTCATAGGGAGATTCTACCACAGGCATGATGCCCGCGATCCGGCAGTTACCCGTGCACCGCCTTGCCCAGAATATCCTGCTCGGCGGCGGCGTAAATGCGGCGCAACTCGGTCAGTTTACGCTCGTCGATCTCCGGGCGGCGGTAATCGCGAATGGTATTCCGCACGCGGACGGCGATGCGTTGCAGCAGTTTTTGCTCCGACTCCACTTCGGTGGCGGTGCCTTGCCATAGCGAGCGGTCGAACCACTGCGGATACCACTGCTCACCGCGGAAATGCTCCAGCGTGTGCTCGGTATCGAGGAAGTTCGTGCCCGTGCCGCGCATCTGCGTTTCGATGAGGTCAAGGGCAAGTGTCGCGTCGTTCACTTCGAACGATCCCCAGAACCGCCCGATGGCGCTGTTGATGTCCGCCTCCAGCAGGTGCTGTACCGGGCAGTAATCCTGCCCCGCGGAGAGCAATCCTTCCCCGCCGGGGAAGCGGCTGGTGCCGAACGGCGTGCCCACCAACGCGAACATCTTCTGGAAAACCGCTTCCAATCCCGGACGCTTGCAATCGACGTAATTGACGGCCGCGCCGATGTGAATGTTGTAGAGGCGCCGGCAGAGCTGTACCACGGTGACGTCCTGCAACAGCGCCTCCGGACTGCCGAAACAGGCCGCGGTGGTATGCAAATCGAGCGAGCCGCTGGCGACGACGCCGTTCACCGGCAAATCGGGATCGACCAGGAAGCCTATCGTCCATCCTGCCAACAATTCCGCCGTGGCGATAGCCACCGTGCCGGCGATGGTCACCGGAGCGCTGATGCCGGAGATCGGCATGGTGCCGGGCATGTTCACCAGGCCGAATTTGCGCTTTTCCAGGAAGCATTCCGCCTGTTTGCGGTCGAAGATCAATGGGGCGATGAAGAAATCGCAGGGGGCGATGAGCGAAGTATCACCGGGGCGATCGTGCAGCACTTCGCCCATGCGCACCAATGGCGCGATGTAATCGGCGTGGAATATTTCGCCGCCGCCGATGGGCTTATTCGTCTGCTCGGCCAGCGTCAGCGTGGTCCATAGCGGCTCGATGCGCGCGTCCACCTCCGCGCAGGTCAGCACCCGCCCGAGTCCGGCGAATTCGTCCATGCCATGCGCCAGCCGCGCCATGTCGATGATGTCCTGCCGCGTCGCCAGCCGCCGCTCGCCGCTCGGCCACTCCAGCAGATGCGGGAAGCTGCCGCCGTGGTCGAGATGGCGTTGCGGGCTCCATCCGGCGGGAATCGCCACCGTCGCCGCCACATGCCCCCCCACGTGCGTCACCGCCCGGCGGATCAGCGCTTCGGGGAAATAACAGCGCATCGCGTTCCACTGCACACGGCACCCCGCGCCCTCCAGCAGGGCAAGCAGCCCCTCATGCACGATGCGGCAGCCGCTTTTCGTCAGCAATCGCACAGCGGCCTCGTCGATGCGCCGCAGCGCCGCGTCATCCTGCAATTGCCAAAACTCGCCGGTTATCATGGCAGCCTCCGGACGGGACATATCGGCGGATACGTCTCCCCTATTTCACCGTGCCCGTCGCATCTGCCACCTTCTTTTGCCCGCCGGCGGTGAGGGCGGTGCGCACGGCGAAGTAATCCGCGCGCTCCAGCGTGTTGCCCAGCACGCCGGCGGCTTCGGCAATCTGTTGCGCGGTTTTGATGCCGACCACCGCCACCTGAATGGCGGGGTGCATCAGCGTGGCGGTGAGGATGAGCTGATACAGCGTCATGCCGTAGCGTTCGGCGATGGCGCGCAGGCTTTGCACTGCGTCGGCGATCTGCATAAAACGCTCACCCTGGAAATCCGGGTGATGCTGGCGGAAGTCGTTGAAGGTTTCCCGCCCGGTATATTTGCCGGTGAGCAGGCCCTTGTGCATGGGCGAATAGATCATCACCCCGATGTTTTCCGCCTGGCAGTAGGGCAGCAGGTCGGCTTCGACGGCAGAGTCGATCAGGCTGTAGGGCGGCTGCATCACGTCATAAGCGCCGAATTTGCGCGCGGCGCGGAACTGCTCGGTGGTGAAGTTGCTGCCGCCGTAATGGCGAATTTTCCCTTGTTGTTTCAACTGCTCCAGCGTTGCGGTAATCTCCGCGAACGGGGTGAGTTGATCGAAAAAGTGCAGCAGGTACACGTCGATGGTCTCGACCCGCAACCGTTTGAGCGACTGCTCGCAGTGCTCCAACACGTAGTCGTGCGACAGGTCGGGGTAGCGGCTGCCGTCGGGATTGAAGTGGTTGAAAACTTTGGTCGTCACCACCACCTGCTCGCGCGGCACCTGCCGCAGAAACTTGCCCAGCACCGTCTCAGCGTAGCCGTCGCCATACGCCTCCGCGGTATCGAAGAAGTTGATGCCGGCATCGAACGCCGTCCGCATGGCGGCAATCACCTCGTCCTCCGGTTGCTCGCCCCAAAAGCGCGGGGACAACTGCCAGGTGCCGAAACACACCGGACTCACCCGCAACCCGGTCGCGCCAAAGGTGATGGTGGATGAATGCGTGGTCATGCGTTGCTCCTTATCCCAAAGCACTCGGCGTATTCCGTAGACTGCCGGCGGCATCATTTCACTTGCGCCTACGAATTACGTTTCTCCCGGGAGCGCCGGCATCCTGCCGGAGATGGGGAGTCGAAGAAGAAAAATCGCCTTTTCGCACGGGAACGATACCGGTTTGCGAGATGGCGTATTAGCGCACGGGTGCGGAAGCACGGGAGCACGCTCCATGGAGGGTGCTGCTTCCAGCCTTCGCGCGGGTGTTATGCCGTCAACTCGCGTTTCGCCGCGGCGACGACTTCGTCGATGGCGCGGCGCAGTTCGGCGGGGAGCGGCTCGGGCGTGTGGCTCTGCAGCAGGCGCTCCTTCTCGCGGATGCAGCGGATTTCCATGCTCTCCGCGCCGTCGTCCTGCCATGCCTGATAATACCGGCGGTCGAGCAAGCGCGGCATCCACAGTTCGTCGCGGAAGTGCTCGGCGGTGTAGTCGCGGTCGATGTAACTGCCCTCTGGCCCGACCGCGGCAACCTCGTCCAATGCCAGCGCGTCATCGCTGACATCGAGCGGGCGCAACACGCTCTCCACGTAGTTGATGACTTCATTGTGCATCACCAGCATATCCAGCGAGGAAGCCTGATCGACGCCGCTGATGCCCAGGTGGCCGAAAATGTCCGCCCCGGCGGCGGCGCCCAGCATCAGGGTGACGCCCGCTTCCAGCCCCGCCTGCGCGTCGGGACGCTTGGCGTCGGTCAGCCCGACGTTGATATAGACGGGCAAGCCGTAGAATTTTCCCAGTTGCGTCATCGCCACCCCGAAGATGGCCTGCTCCGGCCCGGAGAAGATCATCTGCGTGGTGCCCATGTCGAAGGCATGACAGATGCCGCCGTAGCAGACGGGCAGGCCCGCGCGCACCAGTTGGGTGATGCAGACGCCGGCGAGAATTTCGGCGTTCTCCTGCGCCAGCGTGCCCGCCACGCTCATCGGCGCGGAGAGGCCCATCTGCGCCATCGGACCGATCGGCACCGGCAGGTTGAGCCGCGCCGTCTCGAAGAGCAGGTCGATGCCATGGAAGGGGAAGCGCAACGGGCTGATCGGTTCCAGGAACGGATAGCAGAGCGGATACCGCGTCGCCGCCGTCTCGCTGCCGCGCACGGCGATCATCAGTTCATTCAGGAAGCGCGCCGACGAGCGGTCGTGATACCAGAAGTGGATGGGCTTGGTCGTCTGCGCCAGCAGCGTTGCCATCACCTCGACACAGCGATACGCCACCGGCAGTTCGTGCGGGTCGGACATCGCGCCCACCAGCGTGATGCCGTCCAGCGCATCGCCCAGCCGCGCCGCCAGCGCCGCGTCGGACAGCGTGGCATAGCGCCGGTCGCCGCCGGGCACGTCCACCCAACTCGCTTCGCCGGCGATGCTGTTGAAGTTGCGCGTGCCGTGTCCGAACGCCGCCGTCTTCGTTAGATCGCGGCCATACAGCGTGAAGTGCTTCCCCGTGCCCGCCACCAGCCGCATCACCATCTCGGCGGGAATGCGCACGCGCTGTGCCGCGTGATCCACCGACGCCCCGGCGTCGGCAAAGCGCCCGAGCATCTCCGCGTGAGGCACGTGCACTCCCACCCGCTCGAGAATCGCGAGCGAGGTTTGGTGAATTTTCTCGATTTGTTCATCGGTCAGGACGCGTGTATACATCTGTACTCCCCGGTCCCCTTGTGGGTCACCATTCTTCACGGCAGAGTCGCCTTTCCCGGCTGTAAGCGCGATCAGACAGCCGTTGTGGCGAATTGCGGCAGGTACGGCGCCTGCGCGGCGAGCAAATCATCAGCCAGCGCCATGGCTGTGTCCAGCGAATCGACCGAACCGTCGAGCACCAGTGCCTGGATAAATTTATCGCGGCTGCCTTCCAGCGCGGCTTCCACCGTGGTCTCCACCCATGACAGGCGGCCCGTCAGCGTGCCGGCGATGCCGGCGGACAACGGCGGCAGCATGATGGGGCGCACGCCGCCGGCGTCGGCAACGCACGGACTCTCCACGATAGCGTCAGGCGGGAAGTTGGGGATCTGGCCGCGGTTGGGCAGGTTGGCGGAAAACACGTGCCCGGCGTCGGTGCGGATGCTGTTGATAATCTCGATCACCTGCTCGTGCTCGCCGCCGCAGTGCTCAAAATAATCCGCCGGCAGCGGATCGGACGACAGTGCCCGCGACTGCATTTCGGCAAAGATCTGATCGCCGCATGCGATCGTGTCTTCAATGCTGAAGGCATCGACGCCCAGCGTCTTGCCGTAATAGTTGCCTTCGCGGAAGAACGTGGGGAAGAATTCTGATACATGCCGATCCAACGCCGACGGAAAGGCGCCGAAGCGCTGCAGCAGTTGCCAGGAGAAGGGTAGCATCTCACACGGGTCCACCTGGCCCAGCCGACTGAGCTTCTCCACCGCGATTTCGCGCAGTCGCGGCATGGCATCTCGGCCGTCTACGCGCACCTCGGTGAACCAGGTGAGGTGGTTCATGCCCGCCGCGGTATAGCGCAGGCGCGACGGATCGACACCCAGCTCGCGGGCGAGGAATTTGCCCACGTCGAACACGCCATGGCAGAGACCGACCACGTTGGCGCCGGTCGCCTTGCGGATGCCGCGGCAGACGGGACCCATCGGGTTGCCGTAATTGAAAAAGAGCGCGTCCGGCGCCAGTTCCAGCACGTCGCGCGCAATGTCTACCATGGCTGGAATCATCCGCAGCGCGCGGCTGGTGCCGCCGGGCATCACGCTGTCGCCCACCGGTTGGAATATACCATGCTTGCGCGGGATGAGGAAATCCTGCTCCCACGCCCGCCGACCGCCCACGCCGATCGTACAGATCACGGCGGTGGCGCCGGCCAGCACGTCGCGGCGGTCAGTGGCGGCGCGCATGGTAACGGGAGCGCCCGTCATGGCAATCATCTTTTCAACCAGCCGCGCGGCCACTTCCAGCGCCGTCGGATCGATATCGACCAGCGACACGTCGCACGGTTGTCCGCGGCGGATGATATCCGCGATCAGCCCCTGGGTGAACATGGCACTCCCCGCGCCGATGAGGACGAGGTGTTCGTGCATACGGAACCTCCGGTTTCGCGTGGCAGATGCCACGCGACGTACGTTGTATTTTTTAGGAAGTACGGCAAGGGTGCACGCCGATTGACGCCCTTACCATTCTCCGGTAAAGTGAAGGACAATACAAGGGGATAGTGCTGTATATCTGCCGCATCTCCTTGTATATTTTCGCGGATCGCAGGATATGGCACTGGACGAACGACAATCGGTGACGGTGTTTCAACGACCGAGCTTCACGCTCTCCGAGCGGGTACCGTTGGCGTACCTTGTGCATGAGCACGCGGGAGATGAGGCGCCGCTGTTCGATATGCACTACGAGCTTGAACTGGGCATCGTATTGGACGGGCGCATGCGCCGTTATTATCCCGGTGCGCAACGCGATTATGGCCCGGGCGAGGTGTGGTGTTGCGGCATGTGGGAACCGCACGGCTACCGCGTTTTGCACGCGCCGTGCCGCGTGATGGTGCTGGTGCTGTGGCCGCCGCTGGTCGCCGGGCAATTCTTTCCGGAAGCGCCGGGGGTGGCATGGATGGCGCCCTTTACCCGTCCGCTGGAGCGGCGTCCGACGGTGCCGCCGGGACGGCGGGAAAGAATCCTGGCGCTGGCGGAGCGCATGGAGCAAGCGACGGCGGGTGAGTTACCGGCGTTGCGGCTGCGACTATTGCTGACCGAATTGTTGCTGACCCTGCTGGAAGCGGAACCGCCTGTTCCGCCCGCAGTCACGCCGGCACCCGAGCAATACGAGCGCATCTCACCCGCACTGGAGTTGGTGTTCAACTCGCGCGTGTTGATCACCAACGATGACGCCGCCGAGGAGTGCACGATGAGCCCCGACCAGTTCGCGCGGCAGTTTCAGGCGTTAATGGGCCTGTCGTTCGCCAAATTCGCGTTGCGCCACCGTATTCGCGGTGCCGCCGACGAACTGGCCCGCACCACGCACCCGGTGAAAGCCATCGCCCGCCATTGGGGCTTTACCGACGACAGCCACCTGCATCGGTTGTTCGTGCAACACTACGGCTGCACACCCAGCGCCTACCGGGTGAAGGTGAGGTAACGACATATGATACGCGGCCGTGCGGGATGATGACGATCACCGGCCGGATGCAATGCATTCCCACGTCCCCAGGTGTTGCCGTGGGCACGGGCATCTGGTCGCCGCATCACTCACCACTCGTCACCCGTCCCTCCATCTGTCGCTCCCATAATTCATGGTAGACGCCGCGGGCAGCGAGTAGTTCGTCGTGGGTGCCGCACTCGGCGATGTGGCCGTCGCGGAGGACGACGAGCAGATCGGCCTGGCGGGCAACGGAGAGGCGATGGGCGATGATAAAGGTGGTGCGTCCCACCGCCAGCCGATCGAGAGCTTGCAGTACCAGTGTTTCGCTCACCGCGTCCAGGTTGGAAGTCGCCTCGTCGAGAATGAGGATGGCGGGATTTTTCAGGAAGGCGCGTGCAATGGCGATGCGTTGAATCTGTCCGCCGGACAACCCGATGCCGCGCTCGCCGACAATGGTATCGTAGCCGTTGGGTAATTCGAGGATGAACTGCTCCGCGTTGGCTGCCTGCGCGGCCGCGCGCACCTCCGCCTCCGGCGCGTCGCGGCGCCCATACAGAATATTCTCCCAGATGGTGCCGGTGAAGAGCACGGCTTCCTGCGGCACGATGCCGATGGCGCGGCGCAACGAGCGCAGGGTCACCGCGCGCAGGTCCTGCCCGTCGATAAAGATGCCTCCGCCTTGCACGTCGTAGAAGCGCGGCAGCAGATTCATCAACGTGGATTTACCCGAACCGCTTTCGCCAACCAGCACCACGCGCCAGCCGGGGCGGGCTTCGAAGGTGATGTCGTCGAGCACCACCACTGGGCTATCGGTGGGATACGCAAAGTGGACCTGCTCGAAACGGACCGTGGGCGGACGTTTGGGCAGCAGGCGTTTTGCGCCGGGCGCGTCGCGGATGGTCGGTTCGGTATCGAAGAACTCCAGCACGCGGTCGGCGGAGGCGGCGGTGGTGTGCAACTGCACGAACAGGTTGCTGAAGAACTCCAATGGATTGAGCAACAGGGACAGATACCCGGCAAACAGGAACAGGTCGCCGATCTTTTCCGGATGATGCAGCACACGGTACGCGCCATACCCGAGCATGATAATCATGCCCAGGTTGCGCGTGATCTCTGACGAAGCGGTGAGGAAGGCGCTGTACAGTTGCTGGCGTAAGGCGAAGTTTTTCAGCGTCTCCACCTCACGCCGCACGCGCCGCTTCTCGTGCGTTTCGGCGGTGAAGGCCTGCACTTCGCGCACCATCGCCATGCGCTCGTATACCTGCCCGGAGATGCGTGAAGTGCTCTCCAGCATCTCACGGCTGAGCTGGCGCATCGGCCGGCGCACCAGCCGGGTGCTTACCCAGTAGATGGGCAGCGTACTCAATGACACCAGCGCCCACAGCGGGTCATGCATGAACATGAGCACACAGGCCACGATGGCAATGAGCGCCATCTGCGGTGTCTGGATGGTCACCAGGTCAAAGATATATTGCGCGGTGCCCACGTCGTTCATCAGTCGCGACATGATCTCGCCGGTCGGACGACGGGTATGAAAGGCCAGCGACAGGCGTTGCAGGTGATCGAAGAGGTGGAAGCGGATGTCGCGGATGGCGTTCACCGCGGCCACTTGCGACCAGTAAATGCGCCCGATGGTGGCGATACCGTGCAGTGCCAGCAGCGCCAGGAAGGGACGAACGAGCAGCCACAGCGCATGCAGCAAGCCGGGATAAGACAGCGACTGTGTCGCCAGGCTCGCAATCCACTTCGACATCAATGGCATATACAACGGCAGGATCATACGGATCAACCCGGTGATGCTGCCCACCACGATCCAGAACCGGTAAGGGCGCGAGTAGGCCATGAAACGCCAGAGGTTGCGCAATCCCTGGTCCTGCTCCGGTTTCAACTTCCCACGCGTGTCCGCCATGTTGGGATGCTTCGCCTTCCACGGCCCGTTCCCCTGCCGGTGGATGGGTGCGGGGCAGCGGAATTCGCCAAACCTGAAGACTGCCATAACCTCGGCACCGGTTACCGATCACGCGGCATCGTGCTTGACCTTGCATCCGCGCACACGCCTATTGATCCAGCATAGTTGGTGCGGCGATCAGGCCGTTCAGACAACCGAAGACTGTATTCCGGACGGCAGCAAAGCGGGGAGATAACGATGCGCCGTATTGGCAGGAATACGAGACGCGGTCAGGGAACAAGAGCACCAACCACGGCAGCGTAGGCGGGTCGAAAACCGGCAGACGTTTCGCCGACAAGTCCCGTGGGATACGCTGAGATCAGAAGGATGCGTGCGTGAGCGAACACCCATCGTCAGATGGCGATTTCCGACAAGCGCCTATCGGCGTGTTCGATTCCGGGCTGGGTGGTCTATCCATCCTGCGGGAGATTCGTCGCCTGCTGCCCCACGAGCACCTGGATTTCTTTGCCGATTCCGGGTACTGCCCGTATGGCACCAAATCGACGGTTGTCGTGCGTGAGCGCGTATTCACCATCGCCGATTTTTTACTGTCGCGCGGTGCCAAACTGCTGGTGCTGGCGTGCAACACCGCGTGCGCGGCGGCCTTGACGGAATTGCGTGCGCACGTCCGCGTGCCGGTGGTCGGCGTGGAGCCGGCGATGAAGCCGGCGGCGGCCGCGACACGCAGTGGGCGGGTAGGCGTGCTGGCCACGCCCGGCACGCTGCGAGGCGAGCGCTATCATTCGCTGCTCGATCAGTACGGCGAAGGCCTGAATGTGTATTCAATGGCCTGCCCCCAATTTGTTCCGCTGGTGGAAGCCGGACAGGTGGATGGCCCGGTGGTGGAAGCGGTCATCCACGAATATCTGGATCCGCTGCTAGCCTGCGGGGTGGATACCGTGGTGCTGGGCTGCACGCATTATCCCTTCCTGCGCGCGGCCATCGAGCGCCTGAGCGGACCCGGCGTTACCGTGATCGATACCGGATTGGCGGTGGCGCAACAGACCAGGCGGGTGCTGGAAGCGCGTGACGTGTTGACCACACGCGAGACACCCGGCGAGGATCGTTTCTTCACCAGCGGCAACCCCGCGGAACTGCGCCGCATTGGCGCGCGCCTGCTGGGTCGGCCACTGCGCCATGTCGCGCGGGCACCGAGCGTCCTTCGGTAACAAACGATGCCGCTCGCGGCGTTGCCCCGGTGCACCCCCATGGCCCAAGCCGGTCAGGGGCCAATGTTTCGCTCGTTGCCCGTGGTGACGAATAGCCGAATCACGAAAAGTGTGTTATGCTGTAAAATCACAGAACAAGATGTTGCCCTTGGTGTCCATATACGTATCGGCAGGTCGCGAGCATGACAGATATCTTGCGCCAATGGCATCGTTGGAGAATGCTCATTCACCGGAGGGTTGACACCACCGGCATGACGTTCCTTGCCGTCTGCGTCATCACCATCATCATCTTCTCCATCAGACTCGATTCGCTCATTGTCTGCCTGCTGTTGATGCTCCCCATCACCCTGTTGGCCTCGTATGGCGGCTGGGGCGCGGGTTTACTGGGCGGGATCGTCGCCACCGTACTCACCGCTCCCTATTTCGGTGAACACACCTCGTTGATTTCCCCGCCGATCAGTACCGAGTTGTGGATCTCATTGAGCCTGTGCTATATGTTCTTTGGTGCGTTAATCGGTTTTCAAGGCGCATCGATGCGCCAGAGCCGCCAGATGTTGTATTCGGAAATCGAAGCCAAGCTGGAAAACGCCAAAGCCTCCGCGGAACGTTACGAAGCATTGCTCGAAGAAATGAGCGAAGGGCAGGAATTTCTCCAGCGCATGAACGAGGAGTTGGCGATTCTGAATACCATCGCAACCGCTGTCAACAGTTCGCTGGATGTCGCCCAGGTGCAGATGACGGCGATGACGAATATTGCGTCGTTGATGCATGTCGATGAAGTGCAGATCTATTGGATCGATCAGGAAAACAGCGTCTTCATGTTGCAGGCGGCATATCCGCATACCGTCGAGGTGGCGCAAGTGCCTCCGGTCAGCATGAAAGAGGGACTGTTAGGGCGCGTCGTGCACAGCCAGCACGCCGAGTCGATCAGCGATGTCGCGCACACGCTGGGATTGCGCCCGCCCGCGATCGATGTCACGGCAAAAAGCATCATCGCCATCCCGTTGCGTTCGCGCTCGCGCCTGTTCGGGGCGCTGGTACTGGGACGCCGCAGCGGACGGGCATTTACCGATGACGATGAGAAATTTCTCGCCTCGGTGGGGCGCGTCATGGCCGTGGCAATCGAAAACGCCAAGCTGTTCAAACAAACGCAGGAGATGTCGCTGGTTGACGAATTGACCGGTCTGGCCAACCGCCGCATGTTCAATATGCACCTGGCGAATGAGATCAATCACGCTCATGTTACCAATGGCACGCTCGGGCTGGTGTTTTTCGACCTGGATCATTTCAAATGGGTGAACGATCAGTATGGCCATCTGGTCGGCGACCAGGCGCTACGCCAATTCGCCCAGTCGGTGCAGCAATGCATTCGCGGCAGCGACTTGCTGTGCCGTTACGGCGGCGAGGAGTTCGCGCTGATTGTTCCGGACCTGGGCTTGACGGAAGCGACCGCGCTGGCCGACCGCATCCTGCACCGCATCGCCGCGACACCCTTCGAGCAGGAAAACGGCGCCGCCTTCACGCTGACGGTGAGCGCCGGTGTTTCCTGTCTGAGCAATGAGATCACTACCGCCGAGGAAATGATCGATGCCGCCGACCGCGCTCTCTACCTGGCGAAAGCGTCCGGCCGCAACCAGGTGCGCTGGGCGAATTATGAGAGTGATCCGCCCATGCTTGAAACGCGCTCCTGAACCGACGGCAGGCCCGCCGTCCCTCGGTTGCACAACGGCGTTCACGGGGTATACTGCCGGTGGAGGATATTCGTGGCCAGCGCACCGCTTTTCCTGCCGGAGGATCACCTGGGCATTTACGTGCACGTGCCGTTTTGCGTGCGCAAGTGCCGGTATTGCGATTTCCCCTCGCAGCCGCTCGATGACGACGACGCGCTGGTGGAGCGGTACCTGGATGCGCTCGCTCGCGAGGCTGCCTTGCGCCGGCGCGAGTGCGACCGGCCTGCACACAGCATCTTCATCGGCGGCGGCACCCCCAGCATCCTCACCCCGGCGCAGTTCACGCGGCTCTGGCATGAGGTGATCGCCCCGTTTCCCCGCCTGCCTGCGGCGGAAATCACCGTTGAGGCGAATCCGGGCACGCTCACGGATGCGTTCCTGACCGCGTTGACGGCATTGCCCGTTACGCGGGTGAGCCTGGGCGCACAGAGCCTGTGCGCGGACGAACTGGCGCTGCTGGGACGCATACACACTCCCGGCGAAGTGGCGGCAGGGGTGGCCGCGGTGCGCGCGGCAGGCATCCCGCAGCTCAATATTGACCTGATGTATGCACTGCCGGGACAGACCCCCGCACAGTGGCACGCTACGCTGGACGCGGCGCTGGCGTTGCGTCCCGACCACCTGTCGTGTTATGCGTTGCTGCTGGAAGATGAGACTCCGCTAACCGCGGAGGTGGCAGCAGGAACTTTACCCGCACCGGGCGAAGAAGAAGAAGCAAGCATGTGGGCAGACACCGCTGAGGCGCTGGCGCGAGCGGGATACGACCCATATGAAGTCTCGAACGCCGCGCAACCCGGTGCACATTGCCGCCATAACCTGGGGTACTGGCTGGGCCGCGATTACCTGGGAATTGGGCCCGCCGCCACCTCCGCGCTGGGCGCCGTGCGCTGGCGCAACGAACGATCGGTGGAGCAATACGTGACTCGTCTTGCCGACGGGCGGTCGGCGATCGCGTATGTCGAGCGGTTGTCCGCGCCGGAACGCCTGTTGGAGCAGGTGATGCTGGGATTGCGGCTGCGCGCGGGTTTCGACCTGGTCGCGGCGGAGTCAGCCTGCGGCTGCGCGCTCGCGCAGATTGCCGGCCCCGCGCTGGCGCATCTGGTCGAGACGGGCCTGCTGGAACAGGCGGACGGGTGGTTGTGCCTGACTCCGCGGGGATATCCGCTGGCGAACCGGGTGGTCACCCGGTTAATGGCGGCGCTCGAGCGCCGGGCTGATGATTGATCGCGGTGATGCGAAGGAGAGAAACATGAGCCGAACCTGTGTGGCCCTTGTCGTGCTGGTCTTTGGCCTGTGTCAGTTTGCGCTGGCTATCGACGAGTTGGCAGTTATTTATAACGGCGAAAGCCAGTTGCCGGCATCCGTGGTGCTGGGCGATTGGGGCTATCTTCCGCGCGATGCGAAAGAGACCATGCCTTTTCAGCCGCAACGCCTGTCACCCGGCCGTAAAGTCTACGCGCTGATGCTCTCCACATTGGGCCGTTACCAGGGGGCGCGCTTCGATTTTCGACAACCGTTGAATGCGGCAGCGCTCTTCGAGCAGACGAACGTGTATCTGGAGATGTATCTGCGCGCAATGCCCAACGACAAAGACGTCGATGCGAAAGTCCTGAAATCTGGCGAACCCACCGAGCCGGTTGCGCCCACCGATCCGGAGAGTCCCGCAACCGGGGAGATCTTCCCCGCTGCGCTGGATTCCGAATTGGCGCAAGCGCCGGTATCCGTGCCGCTGCCGGCGCTGAAAAACCTGCGTTTCACGTTCTTTACGGAAAAGGGGCAGGGATTGCTGGAGATCACCCCGGACCAGTTCTATCCCAAAGATGAAGTAGCCCGGTATTGGGTGCGTGTGGCGATCCCACTGTCGCTGCTCAATAAATCGCTGCCCATCGGCGGAAAAATAACCCGCATGCTGATCACCTCCGACACGCCGGTGCGCTTCCAGGTTGGGCGCCTGGCATTCGTGCGCGATACCGATCCGTTCGAGGTGAGGATGTTCATTCACCCGCCTTTTTTGGAGGCCAAGCAACGCATCTTTTTCGCCGCCCGCGTCGAACCGGGGTTGACGCCGTATGAAGTGAGCTGGCATTTCGATGCCGTGAATCGCGACAAGGTGGATGCCGTGGGCGAGCGGATCACCTACACCTACGACACCGAGGGGCTGTACACCATCACCTGCACGGTGCGCGATAAAACCGGCGGCAAGCCGCCCGCAACCGATACCATCGAAGTAAAAATCAGCCGTCCCGCGGAATGAGTGATACGAACAGACCGGAAGCAGTCATGACCGAGCGCCGTCCTCATCTGCTGGTGCTGGTGGGCATTCCCGGCGCCGGGAAAACCACCTACGCGCGCCAGTTGCTCGCGCGCTGTCCGTCGCTCCGCCTGGTAAGTCCCGATCTCGTGCGTGAGGAACTGTACCCCGGTTACGCGCGCGATGCGGTGGCACATGAGCAGATCGATAATCGCCGCGTCTTCAGCCAGGCCTTCGGCGAGGTGCGTACGGCGCTGGTTGCCGGACAGGATGTCATCTTTGACGCCACCAACCTCACCATCGACGCACGCCACATGCTGGTGCTGCTGGGGCGTCGCGCGCACGCCATCCTCATCGCCCGTTACTTTCCCATCGCGGTGATGGCGGCATTGCGGCGCAATCGCGGGCGCCTGCGCCAGGTGCCGACCGGGGTGATTGCCCGTATGGCCGCCAAGCTGCAACCGCCGACGCGCGCGGAGGGATTCCAGCGGGTGGTATGGCAGCGGTGCGGGGAATAACCTCGGGATGGTGCCTGCCTCACGCCGGTTGCGCGTCAGGCACCGGAATTGCAGGGACGGCGCCGCCGTCCAACGCGCGTTCGCCGCGGCGTACGGCAAGGACGAACTGGATGATGGCGACTCCTGGCGGTGCCAGGAACATACCCAGTAATCCCAGTAACTCGTAGCCGATCAGCAGTGAGATAATCACCAGTACCGGGTGGACGCCGATCTGGTCGCCAAGGATGCGCGGCATGAGGATCTTGCTCTCGAACAGGTGCAACAAGGTGAAGCCGATCAGCACCCACCAGAACGCGCCGATCCAGTGTGCATTGAATAAAACGGCCGCAAGCAACGGCACGCCACCCACCACCGGGCCGATGACCGGAATCGCGCGCGACACGCCGGCGATGATGCCCAGCAGCAGCGCGCCCGGAATGCCCATCAACAGCAACGCGATGGTGACCACGATCCACGCGATTCCGCACAGGATTAATTGCCCGAGCACGTATTGCCGCATGATGCGATTGATGGCGGCGGCATACAGCGAGACCGGCTCCCGGTGGCGCTGCGGCACGAACGCGAGTACTTGTTGCCTGATTTTGGGCGCGTCGGTGAGCAAATAAAAGGCGACAAGCGGCACGAAAATCAACTCGATGAGCAATCCACCGACATGCCCGGTCGCTCGCGCGATGCCGGTCAGCCCGGCGATGAATTTCGGCGCCGCCTGGTCGATTGCCTGTTTCAAGCCGCTCTCCAGTTGTTCGCGAAGCGTCGGCGGCACATAGTTCAGATACCATGCCTTCAAATCGGCTATCTGCTGTGGCAGTTTTTCCCGCGCGCTTTGCCACGTACTCTCCAGCGCGCCGACGTCGCTTTTTAGCGTGTTGGCGGTGATGGAGATGACCCCGTAGAACGCCAGCGCGATGGCCAGGTAGAGCAACAGCACGGCGACGATGCGGGCGGTATGCGCATGGTGTGCCACACGGCGCTGTGCCATCCGGTCGACCACCGGCTGCAGCAAATATGTGAGCATGATAGCCAGCAGCACGATGGTGAGCGGCATGCTCAGGTACACGTTGAAGATGTGCAGGCAGATGAAGCCGATGCCTAGCAGCAGCAACGCAACGACGGCGTTGCGCCACCAGGATGTGGCCATCCACGATGATGCCGGTTGATCGATCGAATCAGACACCACGCAAAGCTCCTCCCGGCAGTCTGCCCGGGGGTGACACGGGCCTGCCGGCAAATGCTGTCTCAGCTTTGATACCCTATTCTTCCATCAATCATCCGAGGTTATGACGCGGAAGGCAAGACGAGTACGGATTTATTCATCGAATTGTCGTACTTTGCCGCGATTGGCGTTAACGCCCGCGGTGTAGATGAACGGCATGGGCAGCGTGGTCGCCAGGCCGAAATGGGCTTTCAGCACCCCGATGATGCGCGCGCAGGCCTGGCCATCCCCGTAAGGGTTGGCGGCTCGCGCCATGGCGGTATGTGCCGCCGGGTCGGTCAGCAGTGAGGTGCCTTCGTCACCAATGCGCGCGCGATCACAGCCGATCAGCTTGGCCACGCCGGCTCCGACGGCTTCCGGGCGTTCGGTGGTGTCACGCAGCACCAGTACCGGTACCCCTAAACTGGGCGCCTCTTCCTGCACACCGCCCGAATCAGTGAGGATCAGGCGCGCGCGTTTCATGAGCTGCAGGAAGTCAAAGTAATCCGGGGGTTCGATCAGCCGCACGCGCGGGTGCGCACCCAGCACCGCCTGTGCGGTCTCGCGCACCACCGGGTTGCGGTGCACGGCGTAGACCAGGAAAGCGTCGGGGACGCGCTCCAGCAGGTCGATCATGCCCAGACAAGCCTGGTGCAGCGGTTCGCCCCAATTCTCGCGCCGGTGTGCGGTTACCAGCACCAATGGGCCGCACAGATCGTCTACCCAGGCGAATTCCGGTGCCAGCGTGCTGTGCTCGGCGGCCCATAACAACGCGTCGATGACAGTGTTGCCGGTGACGAAGACCGATGCACTCGGCACGTTTTCCGCCAGCAGGTGGTCGCGTGCGGCATCGGTGGGCGCGAAGTGCAGGTCGGTGAGTACGCCGGCCAGCCGGCGGTTCATCTCTTCGGGATACGGCGAGTATTTGTTCCCCGTGCGCAGCCCGGCCTCAACGTGGCCGAAAGGAATGCGCGCGTAAAACGCTGCCAGCGCCGCGGCGAAGACGGTGGTGGTATCACCCTGTGCCAGCACTATGTCGGGCTGCAGTTCGGCGTACGCCTGTTCCAGTCCCTCCAGCGCGCGTACGGTGATGCCGCCCAACGTCTGGCGCGGGCGCATGATGTCGAGATCAACGTCGCCGGTGATGCCGAACTGTCGCATGACTTGATCCAGCATCTCGCGGTGCTGCGCGGTGAGTACGACTTTGACATCGAACGTGCCGTCGGCCTGCAAGGCCTGGACCACCGGCGCCATTTTGACGGCTTCCGGGCGCGTGCCCATGACGGCGAGTACGGTTTTTGCCATAACGATATCCTGCTTACTCCCTGTCGCGTACGGCGGGCAGGAGGGGTTGGATTGGATAGGTCTTGGGCGTTGCGCGGACCGCCGCCGGTTTGGTTTTTAGCGGAATTTCGGTACTCACGCGAGCGTGGGCCAGCAGCAGGGCGAGAAAGCACCCTACCGCGGTGAGCAGATAAATGCACAGCACCACCGTCCGCTGGTTCAGTCCCATATTCAGCAGGCGATGGTGCAGATGGCCTTTATCGGGACTGAAGATCGGCTGCCCCCGGCGCAGACGCCGGACAATGGCAAAGGTGGTGTCGAAAATAGGCACCGCCAGAATCAGGATGGGTACAGCCAGCGTGATGCCCGCGGCGATCTTCCAGTTCTGCAACACTGACAGCGCGGCGATGGTGAAACCGAGGAAATGGCTGCCCGCGTCGCCCATGAACACCCGCGCCGGGTAGAAGTTGTAGCGCAGGAATCCCAGGCAGATGCCGACGACCGCGGCAGCCAGCATTGCCTCGCCGTAGGTACCCTTCAGTGCAACGCCGATGGTGACGAAGGTGAGCGCCGCCAGTCCTGACACCCCGGCTGCCAGTCCATCCAGCCCGTCGATGAGATTGATGGTGTTGGTGATTGCCACCACCCAGAGCACGGTAAGCGCGTAACCGGTCCATTCCACCCACAGCGGAATATGTGCCAGCCCGTTGGCCAGGTTCACGTCGAAGGCCACTTGCATGCGCACGCCGAAGATGGGCAGCGTCAGGATGGCGGCGGCTACGATCTGGCCCAACAGCTTCACCTTTGCCGGCACGTCGAACTTGTCGTCCAGCGCGCCCAGCGCGGTGATCAGCCCGCCGCCGATGAGAATGCCGGCGACGCGGGGATTCAGTAGTGTGGGTTGGAATACGGCGAGGATAAAGACGGTGATAATAAACGAGGCATACATCGCCAATCCGCCCCAGCGCGGCGTTGCGTGAGTGTGCACGCGGCGCGCATGCGGATGATCCAGCACCCCGGCGGCATGCGCCAGGCGCATGGTCACCGGGGTCAGCAGCAGGGAACAGATCAACGCCACCAGCAGCGCCACGACAACCAGAACCAGGTTATCGGACGGTGGCGGATTCACCTCCAGGGCTCGTGCTGCGATTGCATTATTCATGCCGATCAATACTCTCCGTGCGCTGGTGGCTGGAGAATGGAACAATGGCGCCCATTCCCAATGCTGCTATTCCGTTCAGTGTCTCCGTATTGGTCATCGGTTCATTCGGACAGGCGTGTCCGGCTATCCGAATGCACCAGGTATTGGAACGGGCCTGCTCAACCGCCGAGGTTGTGAACACTTACCGAATGAGCAATGCGCCGGTTACAATTCAACCCGTTCTATCTCCTCAAGCATCGCCACACGCCGGGCGTGCCGTTCCTCGTTGGGCCACGGGGTGGACAGCCATACGCGCACGATTTCTACTGCCAGGCTGGAGCCGACCACACGCGCGCCGATGCACAGCACGTTCGCATGATTGTGTTCGCGCGACATGCGGGCGGTGAAAGTTTCATGGCACAGCGCGGCGCGGATGCCGCGCACCTTGTTGGCCGCGATGGAGCCGCCGATGCCGGTACCGCACAGAAAGATGCCCAGTTCGGCACGACCATCGCGCACGGCGCGGGCCACCGCCAGCGCATAACGGGGATAATCCACCGACTCCGTGCCATCGGCGCCCAGATCCAGCACCGTATGGCCCATCGCCTCCACTTCGCGGCGAATCAGGTCTTTATACGCGAATGCGGCGTGGTCGACGCCGAGGGCAATCTGCATATGCGTTCCATTCTACACGGTGTCGATGACAATGCCATGACAGGGTGATGACGATTCGGTTACGGTTTCGGTCATCGTGCTGCATTGTACCGTAACCCCGTGCGGATTGCCAAGCCGGCGGGTTACGCACCAGCCGCGGCTTCCGCCAGCGCCAGCGCCTCTTTCCCCTGGATGGTGAAGCTCCCGTGTTCGGTGACCACGCCGGAGGTGAGGGTGAGCGGGCGTGTGACCACCGCGCCAGGCCACACGACGCAATCCGTCAGCACACAGCCGGCGGCCAAGTGAGCGCCGTCGCCCACCGTGCACTCATGCAGCAGCGTGCCGTCAACCCGCGCCGTCGGCGCCAGCAGATTGCTGTCGCACCGCTGACCGTAGCCGTTGATGCGGGTACGGCCATGCAACACGTCGCGGTTCGCCTGCAGATAATCGCGTGGATTGCCGATGTCGGTCCAGTAGCCGTCGAGGGGCATCGCGTAGAACGGCAGCCCGCGGCGAAGAATCTCCGGAAACACGTTGAGCGCGAAATCGCAGAACTCCCCGGTGGGGATGAGGTCGAAAATCTCCGGTTCGAAGATGTAGACGCCGGTGTTGGCCTGGCGGCTGATCTCTGTGCCGGGTGCGGGCTTTTCCTGAAAGCGTACGATGCGTCCGTCGGCATCGGTGACTACCACGCCGTAGAGCGAGGGATCGTGCACCGGCACGGTGGCGAGGGTGGCAAAGGCGCCGCGCCGCGCATGGATCTCAAGGAGCGGGTTCAAGTCGGCGCCCAGCATGGTGTCGCCGGCGATGACCACCACGCGGCCCGTGTCGAGAAAGGCTTGCATGCCTTTAAGGCCGCCCGCGGTTCCACTCGGTGCCTCCTCGATCAACCAGTGCATCGATACGCCAAACGCGCAGCCATCACCGAATGTCGCGAGAATCTGCTCGGCGCGATACGAAACGTTGACGCAGATATCGGTAATCCCGAGTTGACGGAGGCGCTCGATGCCCAGCGCCATAATGGGCCGATTGGCCACCGGCAGCAAGGGCTTGGGCAGTGATTCCGTCAGTGGCCCCAGTCGCGTGCCGCGACCGGCCGCCAGGATCATCCCGTTGATCATGACTTCTCCTCGGTGAATGATGATGCCGAACCGGCGTCCTTCCATGCGTGCAGTTGGGCCAGTAATGCGCGGTTGGCCGGCGGAAAATCACAGGCGTCAAGGGTTGCCACCGGCACCCAGCGCACCGCCGTCACCTGCACCGGCGCTGGCTCGCCCTCTATCAACCGGCAATGGAACAGGTGCAGTTCCACGCAGACGTCGGGATACTGATAACAGGTGACGGCAATCTCCTCGCCCACGCGCACCCGCACCCCGATTTCCTCCCACACTTCGCGCGCCAGCGCATCTGCCGGCGATTCCCCGGGCGCAATTTTCCCGCCGGGAAACTCCCAGCGTCCCGGCTGTGCGACCGCATCCGGACGACGTGAGATCAACACGTGGCCCTGGCGTTCGAGGAAAGCGAGGACGATGGGTATGCAATGCAGCGACGCTGGCATGTTATCCTATTATACTCGTTTTTCGGCGCTTTGGTATGTTCGCGCATCGTTCAACGCCGCGCCCGGCGGTAGCGGCAAAACGCCGTCATCGGGCAATCGGCGCAGACAGGCGCGCGCGCCGTGCAGATGGTGGCGCCGAAATCCATCAGTGCCGAGTTGAAAGCCCATGCCTGCCCGCGCGGCAACACGCGGGCGGAGATCGCCCATAACCGCTGTTCCATCGCGCTGTTGCGCAGTTCACCCGTCCCCACGAAGACGCGATACAACACCCGGCGTACATTCGTGTCGAGAATTGGTTCGTCCTGGCCGAAGGCGAAGCTGGCGATCGCGCCCGCGGTATAGCGGCCGATGCCTTTGAATTGCTGCAACTGTTTCGCGTCGCGAGGCAACTCGCCGCCGTATTCCCGCACGGTTTCCCGTGCAATGCTGTGCAGGCGCACCGGACGAATATTATAGCCCAATCCCTTCCAGGTGTCCTTAACCTCGTCGAGCTCGGCTTCAGCCAGCGCCTCCAGCGTCGGGTAACGTTCCACCCATTCCGCATATTTTGGCGTTACGCGTTCCACCTGCGTTTGCTGCAGCATCATCTCCGAAACCAGAATATGATAGGGATCGGCCGTGTTCCGCCAGGGCAAATCACGCCGGTATTCGGCAAACCATGCCAGCAGCGCGCGTTGAAACTTCACTTTATTGGGTAAACGCAAAGCGGGGCGTCGAGTAACCATCACCGTGATTCTACCCGCCGTGCGGGGGAAAGACACCTGCTCGTGCCTGCGAACTGCGGCTCTCGTGTATTCCGGCGTGCGCTCCTGCAACGCCATAGGTTCTGGCCGGTGAGTGCGAGTCGGGCAGGAGCACAAGCCGGAATGGGCTGAACGACTTCATGAACACCAGTTCACAGATGCGCACTCGCACTGGTAAAAAAGGAATTTAGCGATTGGCCGTCGAACATGTCCTTTCCGTTATCGCAACTCGGGAAATCGAACAGGCCGTGGCGCGCGTGAGCAGCGGACGACCGGATATTCTTGTACCCATAAACGCATCACTTCTCATTTTCAGGAGGCATTGACGTGAAAACCGAACGCATTGATCTTCCGCAGAACGAACTGCCGTGTAAGTGGTATAACATTGCGCCGGATTTGCCGCGCCCGCTCGATCCCCCGCTGCATCCGGGCACGGGCCAGCCCATCGGGCCGCAGGACATGGCGCCCATTTTTCCCATGGGTCTGCTGCAGCAAGAGATGAGCACCGAGCCTTTCATCGAGATTCCCGACGACGTGCGCGAGGTGTATAAATATTATCGCCCTACGCCGATCTTCCGCGCGCGCAACCTGGAAAAGGCACTCGATACCCCCGCCCACATTTATTACAAATATGAAGGCGCCAGCCCGGCGGGCAGTCACAAGCCCAACACGGCCATCGCGCAGGCGTTCTATAACAAGCAGGAAGGCATCAAGCGGCTCTCCACCGAAACCGGCGCCGGCCAGTGGGGCTGCGCGCTGTCGATGGCCTGCTCCATCTTCGACCTGAAATGCACCGTCTACATGGTGCGCATCAGCTTCGAGCAGAAACCGTATCGTCGCGTGATGATGGAAACCTGGGGCGCGGAGTGTTTCCCCAGCCCCAGCCTGCGCTCGGAAACGGGCAAGAAGATACTGGCTGAATACCCCGACACCCCGGGCAGCCTGGCTATCGCCATCTCCGAGGCGATGGAAGACTGCGTAAAGCACGATGACACGCATTATGCGCTGGGCAGCGTACTCAACCATGTAATGCTGCACCAGACCATCATCGGTGAGGAAGCGCTGAAGCAGATGGAGCTGGCGGGCGAATATCCCGACATCGTCATCGGCTGCCATGGCGGCGGCTCCAACTTCGCCGGCCTTAGTTTTCCGTTCGCGGGCCGCAAGGTGCGCGAAGGCTTAAAAACCCGTATTATCGCCGCCGAACCGCAGGCATCGCCATCGCTCACCCGCGGGCCGTATGAATATGATTTCGGCGATCTCTCCGGCATGACCCCGCTGCTGCGCATGCACACGCTGGGCCACGGATTCATCCCCGCGCCTATCCACGCCGGCGGGCTGCGCTATCACGGCGCCGCACCGCTGGTCAGCCTGCTGTTGGATGAGGGTATCATCGAGGCGCAGGCATTCCACCAGGTGGAGTGCTACAAGGCGGCGGTACTCTTCGCCCGCACCGAGCGCTGGATTCCCGCACCGGAAACTTCGCATGCCATCCGCTGCGCCATTGTCGAAGCCGAAAAGTGCAAGCAGACCGGTGAGCAGAAGACGATCCTCTTCAATTTCAGCGGTCATGGCCTGCTCGACCTGTCCGGCTACGACAAGTTCTTCCACGGCGAACTGACCGACTACGCGATGCCCGATGAAGATCTGCGTCTGGGTCTGGCCAGCCTGCCGAAAATCCCGACGGGGTAAAATCGCGGGAAATCGGAGAACCGCAACGGCCGGACGTGCACAGCGCGTCCGGCCGTTTTATTAAATCTACCTCATCACCGTTTGCCCGACGGGTAAACGGTGTTATACTGAAAACGGAGGCAACACGATGGCGATATCCGCGATAGATGGGTCGCTGCTGTCGGCAATCAGCCGGCAGTATCTGGTATCGTCGCTGTTCAGCACCTCCTCCACGTCGTCCACCACATCGACTGCCACGACATCCGCCGCCTCCACCATGGCGACGCTATTCACCAACCAGCAGCAGCTCATCACGCTGTCGGCGCTCGGACGGTATGCCGGCAAGGTCGACGCGCAAGCCACCGCGACGGGGAATTCGGAGGTGACGCAGGGATTGCAGGATGCCATGCAGGCCATTTATCGCGGAAACTCCTCGGGATCTACCGGCATCGCACAGGCTTTGTATGGCCAGGCGTCGACGAACAAGACGCTCTACAACACGTTGAACACCATGAATCAACTCGCGACGGAGGCGCCCGACACCTTCAATGCTGTGCTCATCAACGTGAAGACGCTGGCCGACAACGGCATGACCGGCGCGATTCAATCTTTCCTCACCGCCATCAACAACGCCAACGCGCAGCACGGACTGTCGGAGGTTGCCACGCTGAACACCGCGGTCACCGACGCGCTCAACGATACCGGCACCAGCGCGGGCACCACCCTGCAGTCGCTGACCGAACTGTTCCAGCGTTACACCACCGCGGAGACCAGCAGCAATACCGCCATCACCCAGAGTCTGCTCTATGCGTTCCTGGCCAACAATGCGTCATACCCCACCCAGGCGACTAGCTATACCACCTACTTCCCGCCGGCCTCCATTTCCGTCAGCGCGGTCAATACCCTCAATCGATTGGCGTAAGCGCTGAGAGAAGCACTACCGCACTCCCCACCCGCTACGGCACCGGCACAAGGGAGCGGCGTGGATTGTGGCGGATACCGCCGCCCGTCTGCCGGAGATTCCGGATGCCTGAAGATCGCTCCGTACAGGAGCATCCCCGGTCGCCGAGGTGGCTGCCGGGGAGGAGGACACGATCCGTCATGTATACAAATCCGCCATACCCGCGCATCGCGAATTGCTACGGATCCCGCATTCATTGGGACTCGACTGCCGGCGACATCGCGCAGTGGGCTAAATACGATCTCCTGATCGGTGGGGTGCAAATGCCCGCCACCGCGGAACAGGGCGCCCGGCTGCGGGATGTGCTGGCCGAACTGCGGGTGTGCAATCCTCACCTCATTGCGACGCAGTTCGTCTCCTCCGCGCCATACTTGAATGTGGAGCAGCACCCCGATTTCCCGGAAGCCGGCTACCTGATGACCGCCGACGGCGCGCGGATCGACGGGTGGCCGGGCACCAGCATGATCAATCTCGCCCGGCATGACGTGATTGAATATATGGCCGTGCACTCCGCCCAGGCTGCGCTCCGCTACGGCATCGACACGTTCGTTGACTGCATGGGGCCCGGTTTCGACGCCTGGGCCTGCAACATTGCCACCGGCGTTCCCTACACCGTCGATGCCGATCAGGACGGCGTTGCCGATGAGCCGGCGGCACTCGACGAGTTATGGGCCCTGGGCAAGTTGCGGCTCGCGCAACGGATCCGGGAACTCATCGGCGAGCAGGCGATCTTCATGGATAATCAGGGAGGGCGGGAAACCGCCGGGTACCTTAACGGCATCCTGCTCGAAGATTACATCGACTACACCATCGACGCGGATGCGCCGTCACCGAAAACGTGGCGCGCCGTGCTGGATGACTACCGCTGGTGGTCGACCCACTGCCGCGCGCCGAACGTGACCACGCTCCAGGCCAGTTCCGGGGTGAAGCCTCCCTTTCTGATGTGGCAATCCCTGCCGTTGGCGGAACAAATGGCGATTTTCGAGCAGGGGCGTTCCCGCATGCAACGCATGCGCTACGGGCTGGCCACCGCGCTGATGGGCGACGGGTACTGGTCGTACGATCTGCACACGCGCGCCCGCGGCCAGGACTGGTGGTATCCCGAATACGATACGCAATTGGGGTATCCCACCGGTCCGGCGGAAGAACGTGCTGATGGCGCCTGGCAACGGGCATTCGACGCACCCGGTCTGGTGGTGGTGAATCCCAATGACGCACCGATCAGCGTCACCGTCCCCCACCGCCACCGTAATGTGTCGTTTGGCCAGGTCGGCACCGAGTTTGCCGTTCTGGCGCGGGATGGACTTCTTTTACTGGCACAGGAGTAGGAGAACAAAATATGCTATTATGTGTCAGTAATTATAGGCGTTGCGATACATGCGCATGCCTATGCCGGCGCTGAAGACGATACATGCAGTTAGTGGTCAGACGCATGTGATTCCCGTATCACGGTGAAGCATTCTTCGGATAATCAGGGCCGCCGGTATCTGATGCACCATGGAAAAATGCCGGTCGGTCAACAGCCGCAATTGTCCCTGTCCCTACCGGAATACCATATGCGTTAATGTCGAAAGGAGCTAGCGGATCATGGGTAACCCAACCACTTCGAGTTTGGGAACGAGATGTCTGGTCATTGGCGTCGCGTTGTTGAGTGCGGCCTCTTCGGTCCTCGCGGGTGAATACAACATCGTGCAGCAGGAACACCTTGCCAGAATGTGGACGGGACAACTGGTGACATATCCGTTCCAGGCCGAGAAAGGCCAGTGCGTCGCCAATTCGCTGACGCTCGCCGGTCCGAATGGGCCGCAGCCGGTTCAGCTTTTCGACGTACAATACTGGCCCGGGACTGATAACGTTCAGTCCGGGAAAATCGCCTTCGTGGTGGATGAACTCAAACCACTGTCTACCAACACCTACACTCTCGGCTACGGTATGAAAACCGTCCCTCCTGTCGCCAGTTCCTTGCAAGTGACGGCCGATGCCAAACAGGTTGAGATGGCCACAGAGAAGATGGCGGTACGCGTCCCGTTGGGTAGTCGGACATTTGATCCCCCGGCGACGTCAGATACGGTGCCCCCACCGATCTCGGCCCTGCGCATCGGCACCGAGCCATGGTTCGAGGGCAGCAATTTGTACGGCCCGGGTCAGGTGAAGGCATGGAGCGCGAAACTGATCGACCACGGACCGGTCTTTACGCGCGTGAAGACAACGTACACCTATGCCAACGGCACGATATTGCAACTCGATGTGCAGGCATCCACCGGCGAGAACACGATCCGCGTGGACATGGATGTGACCGGCCAGCAAATCAAAGACGGCTGGCGCCTGACGCTGAATCCCGCCACGCCGTTTTCAGAGATGAAAACCATATACGGCGTGGGCAACCAGATGCGTGAAGGCGCGGCGCAAGTGCCGACCGCCGCTTCCGACACGCCGCTGCTGTACCTGAGTCCGTGGGCGGGCGACTACTGGTTCCCCGACAGCCCGCAGATCATACGCATGGTCCGCGCGGGAGCATCTGAACTGCAATTGTGCGTCCGCGACGTTGGGGATTGGGTTGTACCGCAACCACGACCCGCATGGAGCAATTTCAATACGTGGACCAACGCCTTCGTGGCGATTCCGCTCATGTGGTCCGGTTGGCAATCCCGGCGGATTCCCCTGCTTGCGACCGGCAACCACGGCGTGCAGATGCAAATCAATTTGATGGAGGGCAAGCGACACTGGACGATGACCAGCGCAGCCGACGGGACCGCCGTCAGGGATACTTTCCTGCGCAAATCCATCACCACCCATTCGCATTTGCCTTTGCTGAATGAGGTCAAGGACATGGTCCTCGACTGGCCGGATGGCACGCCGGAGCAACCGAGTACCGTTGCGGCAGATCAACCACTCGTGAAAGACGACATGCTGGACAAACTGGGGCAGATCGACCTGTTCCGCATGAATGATAAAGACACCGGCGCGTATATCTTTAACCGGTATCAACAGTTGTTGAATCGGGCAAACTCACCCGCCCAGCGTCGCCTGTACAAAGCGCAGATGGCCTACCTGGCCTACATGGCGGCCAATCCGTTCCATTGGTCATTTGAACGCGGGTATTGCTCCGGCAATCCCAACATGACAGTCACGCGGGTATGCAACATCGGCAACTTCGGTTATACGTTGCGCGCGCATCCGAAGAGCCAGGAATGGCGCGAGTATGCGACGCAGTGGATGAGATACTGGCTGAAGGAAACGGTCACCGACAAGGGATTCTGGCCCGAGAGCGCGCATTACACCGATGTCACGCTCTTTGCGATAGATTACTTCGCCAATATGTCCCGCCCGGCTGAAGGCTACCGTATTATCGATGATCCCAAATATAAGCTGTTGCAACAGCTCTATCGCGGGAAAATCGCAACTCCCACGGGTCGAATCGTCCCGTATGGGCGCGGCATCGGCAGTTGGCTGGGCGGTCCGCGCCGAGCGGACTGGACCTCGGAACATTTTTCCGATTTTGGCTTTATCTTGCGCAGCCATGCGCCCACGCCCGGAGAAAACTTTCTATTGTATCTGCCCTACAAGGCCAAGTGTGCCGACGGAGCGATCTGGCAGCACCAAGTGGGCAGCATCGGGAGCTGGTATGCCGCCGGGAAGGCGGTCGCCGGCTGGTATCCGGAGAAAGGCACGCAACCCGACTGGGCCTTCAAACCTCACGTCGTGATCGATGATATCGCCAAGAACGGCGCGCTGTCCAGGACGCGGTCCAACAGCTTCGCGTTGCTGCCCCGCGCCGACTACATCAGCGCCAGCTACAGCTATGCCGAAGATCCCCAGGGAGTACCCTGGGCGTGCAATTGTGGAAGGTGCAACTGGCATCCGGTGAGTTTCCGCGGGAAGACCGATGATTACGCCTGGACCACGCAATTGCTGCTCGCTAGCGATGATAAATCCGACGGCATCAATTACCTCATAATGCGCGACACGCTGGATATCGACAAGGCTTCCACCTGGACGTTCCCTGCCGTGGACGGCATGCTCGATGCTTTTGTCGTCAGTCCGGCGATCCCGGCGGACAATGCGTTCCAACTCAAATTGCCCGGCGCGGGCGTCTATTATGTGGCGCTCATCCCGAAATCCAATGGCACCGTCGAGCGTTCTGCTTCCGGAGATGGCAAGGTCATCCGCCTGTCCGGCGCTTTCGGAACCGATTATTGTTTCCTGGGCAAGCCAACCGGCGATAAAGGCGCGTACGGCGATGCCATGTTCGACGGTATCGCCGGCGCCGTGCAGGATCGACCCACCGGCTTGATGCTGCAGTTGTCCGCGCCGGGATCGGTGCGGTACAAGGCCTATGGTCTTGCCGGCACCACGCCCGCCGCGTTGCGCGTCGCGGCTGATACGCTAATCGTCTCGTTGTCGGAACCCTGGGGTGGGGGCGAGATCACGATCCAGGCGCCGGGGACGTGGACGCCTGACAAGGCTTCGGGTGCGCAATTGAAAGAAAACGGCCCGGAGCAGATGGTACTGACGGTGCCGGCGGGAGTCAAAACGGTGCAACTCGTCAAGGCGCGGTAGAGACGGACGGCACGTGAAAATCGTCCTGCCTGCGCGCATGCGCAGGCAGGACGATGAAAGCAGGGGAGGATCTGCGGCGAAGTGCAACGACGCCCCTGCTGGCAACCGGGCAAAGCTGGCTGTCGTGCTGGAACGCGTGCCGGCAATCGCTGATGATCATCCGGTATCGAGCGTCTGCTCCAGCGACCGCCGCCCTGCGGTGGCGTGAGAGCGATCGCTTATCCCTCCTCCATGGTCATCGTCAATCGTATTCACCGGACCAGACTATCGTCCGGTGGTCGTTTCTCGGATCCCAACGTTTGTGAGTATTGATCCACTAATGCCAGTGCCACACACCCGCCCTGAACGGGCTCGAGATGGATCGCTGGTGGGCAGAAGAGCCGGTCGTACTACGTCTGCTAGACGCCGGACCGCCGCCGAAGAGCGCTGTGAGCGCCGTTTCTTCAAGGAGATGCCAACCGCATGCGCGTAGACAGAGTAATAGCCTTCTGGTATCGTGTACAGACCGTGATTCTGTCTCGGCCTCCCGGAAGAAGTGGTGATTCTGCCGGGGTGATCCCATGTTAATGCCGACCAACACCCAGGGAGCAAAGCAGTGAGATTACGTGTTGCCGCCGCACAAATGCGTGTGACTACCGACATTGACAGCAACACCCGGTCAATCGGGCGTGCCATCGAATATGCCGCCGCCGTAGATGCCGATATCCTCTTGACGCCTGAGGGGGCGTTAAGCGGGTATACGCCGCATTTCGAACAAGCCCGCGTAAACACAGCACTCGAACTGGTTACCGCGCAAGCCAGCGCGGCGGGCATCGGCCTGGCG
Organism: uncultured bacterium; assembly: GCA_964472305.1. Lineage (GTDB taxonomy): Bacteria > Armatimonadota > Hebobacteria > CAIYQO01 > CAIYQO01 > CAYYJR01. The sequence goes on along the minus strand of CAYYJR010000002.1, from coordinate 247,007 downwards.
CTGGGCACGTGTTTCGTGGAACCGGACGATCAGCGATGTTATAACGAATTGCGCTTGTATGACAGTGACGGTGCGTACCTTGGCTGCCATACGAAAATATTACGCTGCGGCAGCATGAGCGGCCCACCCGACGGTGAGATACAACAGTATGCCATGCAACCGCTGCGAACGTTCCTGTTCAAAGGCGTCACCCTCGGCGGTTTGATCTGCAACGATCTGTGGGCGAATCCCATGTGCACACCCATGCCGGACCCGCATCTCACCAGCCAATTAGCGGAAATGGGCGCACAAGTGATCCTGCACGCGGTCAATGGTGGACGTGATGGCAGCGAATTGTCACGCGTCATCTGGCAGTATCACAGCGCCAATGTCTGCATGCGGGCGATGTCCGGAAAGTTGTGGATTGTTTCCGTCGATAACTGCGATCCGGACACCCAGCCATGCTCGACACAGAGCGGCGTGATGAGTCCGGAGGGCTTTTGGGCGTTTCGCGCGCGTCCACAAGGCGAACACTTTTTCGTGCAGTCGATCGAACTGTAAACCTGGCATGTCGTCCGACCGGCAAACATCCGGTATTACTGACCTACGCTGTCTCGCAGCATGGTTGCGACCGGTTGTGCTTGATCCCGCAACCAACATTCGTCTGCGAGGCAGACATCTCCCATGCGTTGTTACACGCCAAAGGAACAACAGCTATGACAACGGAACTTCATATCGGCTCGCGCCGCGAGCTTTTCATTGATGATCGCCTCATCGACCGCCTGGACCATACCTGCCTGCGCCTGCATGAGCCGGTCGCGGGCGGGGTAGCGATCACGCTGGATCAACCGTGGGAAGGACCGGGTAACGGACCGATGGCGGTGTTCCGGCACCAGGGCCGGTATCTGCTCTATTATCGCGCTATCAAGCTCGATACGGATGATGTGAGCAGTAAGTTGTGTGTCGCCGTCAGCGATGACGGCGTGGATTGGACCAAACCCGCGTTGGGTTTGGTTCAGGATGCCGAAGGCCATGAGACTAACATCGTTGCCGATGAGACGGGCAGCGCGTTGATGGCCGTTCCCTGGCGCGACACTCGTCCTGACGTGCCGGATAATGAACGCATCAAGGCCATTGCCAGCCAGCCGCTCAGTGGCGAAAAGCATACGGAATTCGTGGATCCGGAGGGTTCGAAGCGCCTGGTCTTCTGGGGATCGGCGGACGGCTTTGCCTTCCACCGGCTCGATCCGCAACCGGAACTGGTCAGTAGTCTGCGAAATTGCTTCGACGGGGGCAATACCATGTTCTGGAGCGAGGCAGAGCAGCAGTACGTCCTGTATTATCGCTGGTACGACGGCGAATGGGGGACGGGGCACCGTTCGATCGCCCGGACCACGTCAACGGACTTGCTGCACTGGACCGACTCGGTGCCGATGCAGTACGGGGGAACGCCGCGCGAGCAGTTGTATACCAATAACACCGAACCATACTTCCGCGCTCCACATCTCTATATCGCACCCGCTGCCCGCTTCATGGAAGGGCGTCGCGTGGTGACCGACGCGCAGGTGGCGGCTATCGGACTGCAGACCGCACAGGGGCATTACTACGGGAATGATTGCTCCGACGCCGTGCTGCTCACCAGCCGTGCAGGCACGGCGGAATACGACCGCACCTTCATGGAAGCGTTTATCCGGCCCGGATTGGGTGCCGCGAACTGGGTAAGCCGCACGAACTACCCGGTTACCGGTATCCTGCCCTGCGGGTCGGAGCGGATGATGCTCTTCGTCGCCCGCCATTATATGCAGAAGAGCTGGCATATCGAGCGGTTGTTCTTGCGTACCGACGGCTTCGCCTCGGTCACGGCGCCATGGGCCGGCGGCGAACTGGTGACCAGGCCGTTTACATTTGCGGGCAGCGAACTGGAACTCAATTACCGCACCAGCGCCGCCGGCTTGCTCCGCGTGGAAATGCTGGATGCCGCCTATACGCCGATCCCCGGCTACACGCTTGATGACTGTCCGGAGATCATCGGCGACGAGATCGCCCGCATCGTTTTCTGGAAGCACGGACCGGATGTCAGCCGCTTTGCGGGACAACCGGTCCGATTGCGCTTCGTGATGAAGGATGCTGATTTGTTTGCGCTGCGATTTGTTGAACAGTGACCGCGCAACCGCAGACAATACCTCGCTGGTCGGTGCTGTTCCGGTCATGGGCTTCCGCTGTTCACCGGTCACTCCCCGGTGTATCCCTGTTGCCGCCAATTGTTGCTGGCGTAGGCGAGGGCATCCGGCGAGGGCACAATTTCCCCGAGCACACTCGGCCAGGGATCGTTCAGTGCCGCAACAGGTCACATATCAAGCGGTTGTTCACCAGTTCCGTGAATCCGGCACCTCGATCCAGCGCCCATCCTCAAGGATGGACTGCTGGCTTACCAGGCCAGGCAGCGTCATGTCCATGGCTTCGTCAATGCCGATGGGACAGGGTCGTCGGCCTTGCATGGCATCCACGAAATCCAGAATCTCGAAGTAATCGCCGCCACCATGCCCGGCGGCTTTTGCGCGTTCCATGCCTTCCTTCCAGTAATCGGGCAGAAATTCGTCGGCAAGCTCGGAGAGATTCATCCAGCGATTCACATCCGGACAGCGCTCACGCAGCCAGATGCGGTCATGCTCGCCTTCCGCCCGACCGGACTCATAGGCGCCGTCCGTCCCCTGGAGCTGATAGTTGCCGCAGTTATGCGGGCGGTCCGACACCATATCCACGCGAATTTTGATGAGTCCGTCCAAGGCCGTTTTGCACAGCATGGTACTGCACGCCTGGCAGTACGGCTTGCCGGTGTGGTCGGTGTGCCGGACGCCTGCCGCCTCGCAGCAGACGCGCGTGACTCGATCACCGGGCATCCATTGCAGGATAGGTCCAAGGCTGTGCGTGCCGTAGGTGACGCCTTCCACACCGGTCTGCCAGCGCCGTCGCCAGGGGGTTGCATACTCATTCATGTGCTTGAGCTCATGGATATACTCGCCCTCCGCGTAGTAAGGCGTTCCAAATAGCCCGCGGCGCACAATTTCGCGCACGATCGCGTTCGAGTGGCTGTAGGTATAATTTTCGGCCATCATATATACGCCGCGGCTCTTCCGGCAGGCTTCGACCAGTTGACGGCTTTCGGCCATCGACACCGTGGCGGTGACCTCCGACAGCACGTGCAGATTGCGCTCCAGCGCGGCGATGGCCTGCGGTGCATGAAAGTGCATCGGGGTACCGATGATGACCGCATCGAGATCCGATTTCTCCAGCATGGTCTCATAGTCCGTGTACTGTTCGCGAGCGCCCAGACGCTCGCAGGCTGCGGCCAATCCTTCCGCATTCGTGTCGCACACCGCATGCACGGTCACATCCGGTATGGCGTCGCATGCGGTTTTGAAACTGGCGCCGCGTCCGCAGGCGCCGACAATACCCAGGTGCAGTGTCGTTTTCATCGCTCATTCTCCTTGGAGGGGTGGAAGGTATCGCAACCTTATCCGTTACGATACTCTTGAATGTTCGCCGATCTGTCGGTGATGACTAAGGATTTTGCGTTGATCCGCTGTCGGCGGTTGGACGGTCATTGCCGCGAGTGCGAATGACGCGGGCCGGCACGCCGACGGCTACCGAGAAGGGTGGCACGGGCTTGACCACCACTGATCCCGAACCGATCACCGAGCCTTCGCCGATGTCGGCGGACCAGAGCACAATGACACCCATGCCGAGATAGCAATCTCGGCCGATGACGATTTTACGGCAATGTCCGCCTTGCGTGATGATCGTGCGGGCGGGATCTTCGAACGTGTGTGAATACGGCGTGATGGTGATGTTCTGGGCGAAGAGGGTCGCGTCGCCAATCTCCAGACCCAGATGGCCATGCAGACAGCATCCCGTGCCGAGGTAAACTCCGGCACCGACTTCGATATAGCCGTCCGCGCCTTCGGTATCCAGATAAACGCCATATTTCAGCGTCGCGCCTTCACCCAGGGTGATGCCGCGTTCGGAACGCGCCACAAGGGAGCAGTGGTCGTCAATGCTGACGTTGTCGCCCAGAGAAATGAACTGCGGATTGACAAATTTCACCCCGCTGCCGATCCGCACGTTGGCGCCCATGTGGCGCAGCAGGCCGCGATAATACTCCCGGCGCAGATCGGCAGCCGCCGGCGTGTCCATCTGCAGAAAAACGGTGCGATGATACGCTTCACGTTCATCGGGCGTTAGGCGTTGAAACGCATCGGTGAAAAACGTGTTCATGTGGTTGTCCTTTGTCGCCATCGCGCTGAAAAGTTCGGCAGCCTCGGGCTTCAATCATCTTCGCCCGTGCTCGCGATAATGCGCAAATCCTTCGATCAGTGTTTGGATGTTCTCCAGCGGTACGCCGGGAGCGACGGAGCTTGAACAGGCAAGCATCAGGCCAACCCTGGGCCCTTTGTCGACCAGCCAGTCAATCTGTCGGCGCACGTCGGCAGGCTTGCCCAGGGGCAGGGTGGTCGTGACCGAGACGCCGCCGATAATGAACAGGTCGTCGCCGTCGCGCGTCTTCATCCGGCAGATAGTCTCATAGTCCATGCCGTCCTCATACTGGAAGCCCTGGAAACCTCCGAGACCGCACTCGAGCAGCCGCGGCACCATGTCCATTAAATTGCCGTCGCAATGCCAGATCAGCCGGATCCCCGCGTCGAGCAGCGGTTTGATCGAACGGGCGAAGTGCGGGAACCAGATGGCGTCGAGCGTGTTGATGTCCACCAGCGTGCCGCGCGAGTCGGCCATGTCGTGGTCCAAGCGGAGCAACCGCGGCAAGCCGCCATCGAGAATCGCGCGAGCGGCGATACGGTTGTACACCTCGGCGGCGTCGGCATGAATTTTGAAACCGCGCTCAATGACCTCCGGGTAGAGCGCGTAGGCCATGAAATAGTTGGCATAGCCATACTGGTAATACATGAATCCGGGAAAGGTGAAGAATCCGTCATACGGCCCTTTGAGTATGTTCATGCCGAACAGTTGCTGTATCGTCACCTCATTGGCGATACGCTTGCGCACCTCTTCGTCGGCGTTCGCCGCAAGATCATGCCTCCACTGTTCCCACCATGGAAACATGAATTGCTCCATGTGCGCGACGACGGCTTCGGGCGAATCGATCACCATGCCGTTGCACACAACCTCTTCGGCACTGGTCGTGGCGCCGCGGGCAGTGTCTTCGCTGTAACCCTGGTCCCGCATGCTCAATGGATTATCGGGAATCCATTGATCGATGAAGCAGCAGCCGACTTTGAGCTGGAATTCGCGGTAAACCCGGACGTGATCTTTCGGATAGCTCCCCGGCGGATTGCCGGTGAGTTGTTCCAGGTGCGACCATTGCATGTCGTTCACGCCACCGGTGGGGATCCCACGCGTCGGGCGCATGGCAATGGTGTCGAGGGCCAGTTGAGCGTTCTCCTGCCACTGGTCGGCAAAGGCGTTAAAGTCGGTGGCTTTCATCATGATGATCTCCGGGTGGTTCGAGATTCACGAGGCAGCTATCGTTAATATGTCCGCGGGAATTCGCCTTCGGGATTATTGCACACCTCGTGCAGGATAGTCATGAATTTGCACAGGTTGGGAAATGTCGCCGGCGGCTGGATGCCGTGGTCGCCATTCGGAAAATAGCGTCCGCCGGCCAGCAGCGGTGGTACTTTTTCACGAATTTCCGGCTCGATCAGCGATTCGTTGCCCTCGTTGACGACCTCTTTCTCCAGCCCCCCGAACATCACCACATCCTGGAAGCGCTCGCGCAACGCACGAAGGTCGTTGCTCCCTTTCACCTCGAACGGGTACAGGGAATTGAAGCCACATTCGACCAGCAGGGGAACCAGTTGCATCGCGCAGCCGTCCGAATCCACCGTCAATACCGTTACGCCGCAGGCCCGCGCGCAATCGGCGATCTCACGGTAGTGCGGCGCACAGAATTCGCGGAACTGCTCGGGGCCGATCAGCATGCTTGTCTTGTAGCCGATATCTTCCCAGGTGGCGACAGCCTCCGGGCGCAGGCGCTCGATCAGCGGGAAGACATAACGCCGGTTGTGTTCGCGGAAGGTGGCCAGGATATCATGTACCAGTTCCGGGTCATCATAGAGTGCCAGGCTGGCGGCGACTGTGCCCATCAACGAGCGCACCATCCCGAAGGTGGCGCCGGCGCCGATCACCAGAGGTCGGTCGCGTTGATCTAAACGCCGGCAGTGTTGCTCCATCTCGTCGACCGCCATGAATTCCCGCGGGGTGGTTCGTGCCTTATAGAACTCCCAGGAGGCGCGGTCGCGCACCGGGTATACGCGGAATTCCGGCATGGTATAGGTGTCGGCGTTGTCGATCACTTCATGCGTGAGCGAGCCGTCTTCGCCTTCGATGATGACGATGCCATCTTCCACGCGGCTGGTGCTCTTGATCCCTTCTTCGCCCCAGGCCAGCGAGAAGTCCGGAGATATTGGTCCGGTCGTGCCCCAGTAGCGGAACCAACTCTCGACGTCGCGGTTCTGCCAGTTGGTCACGCAGCCGCCGACATGAGCCGGCATACCGCTTGCCACCAGTCGCTCGTGCGTCGGACGCAAACAGCCCCAGCTCATGCCGGGCGCGCCGGGAAAACCGAAGATCGGTATGTAATCAGGCGCCTGTCCGGTGGCAACAGCGAGAAAACGCTCGCGATCTGTCATCATGCCCTTCATGGTGCTCCTCGTACGCATTTGGCGCAACGGGATGATCGTTTACTTGCGCATCACCAGTATCGGTACGGCTCCTGCAGTCCAAGACCAATCGTTGACTCGATCGACTGTACTGATGCCAGCCTTATTCGCTCGCGACCACGCAGCCGGGATTATTGCTGATGACCGTTGCATCATCATGCCCACCCTGGTCCAGCAGCACCTGCCGCAGTGCGGCGTTATGGAGCGTGTTGCCGGTGATCGCGCAGTTGCGCAGACCTTGCACCACCATGCCAAAACTTGGCGAGGTTTGGCCGGTGCCGTCATCATTGGTGCCGTAGCACATCACGTTTCCCGTGCAGGCGACGCCGACGACGGTTTCGAGCAAGAGATGGCAGGATTCCGGGGTTCCCGGTTCCGCATGCGCTCCGCTGCGATTGATGACGTTGCCGGTGATGGCGACGGTGCCGGGCAACCAGCGCTGGTCGGACGCTTCGGGGTCACCGCACAGGAGGATACCGGGACCGCCGGAGCGGTCGATGAAATTGCCGGTGACGTTGTAGTGCGTGCCGCTCTCCAGCAGGATGCCGCCCAGCCGGTTCCACTCGATGCGGTTGGCGGTGATGGTCACCGCGGAATTCGCTCCGCGCGCGGCGAAGCCGAACTTGCCGTTGCCGATCATGATATTGTCATGCACCCAACCGTCCCAGTGCGTTATCATCACGCCGTCGCCGCCGTTGCTGTAAAAGAGGTTGTTGCGGACGGTGAAGCCAAACACGTTCTCCAGATGCGTGCCATCGCCGGTGAATTGCGCGATGCGGCAATGCTCGATTACCAGCGTTTCTTCTTCCGTCTGCCCTTCTGCGCACAGATAGATGCCGTGCACATCCTGTCCCCGGTTACCGCCGTCCAGCGCAAGCCCGGACACCCGCACACCGACCGTGCCGCACAGGTTCAGCAGACAGCGTGCTTTCTCGTCGTTCAGGCGCAACACCGTGCCGCCGTGACGGCGATATGACCAGGTTGGAGTGCCGATCAGCGCGGTATGCGAGCGCATCTGCAGCGTGCCGCAACGATACTGCCCCGGTGGAAACCACACCGCTCCCTGCATCTCCCCCGCGGTATCGATCGCCCGCTGAATGGCGGCCGTATCGTCCGTCGCGTCGTCACCTTTCGCACCGAATAGCCGGACATTCAGTCCCGGGCCGGCCATCTGGCACTCATCGCGTGCATCCATCGCCACTCTCCCACCGAAAAGATTGCCCATCTTACGACATCAACGGTCGGCGCGCAAGGGCTTCTATCGCGCGATATGAGGCTATTGCACCGGTCTTTATCTATCCCAACTTGTCAGCCCGATTCTGCACGGGGGGCGCGTCACGGCTTGTCGCGGTATGGCTTCCTCCGCAACACCATTCAGACCGCTGTGTGCTCGATCATCTTCCCCATCGCGCAAACACCGGTCACCTGCAGTTCATGGTCGAGGACGAGCAGATCGGCGTCTTTACCGACCGCCAGGCTCCCTTTTCTGTCATCGACGCCGATCACGCGGGCCGGCGTATATGACGCCATCGTCCACGCGTCAGTCAACGGAATCAGGTACTGGCGGTGCGCGTAACGCAGCATGCCGGACAGCGGTGTCACCGAACTGGCGATGGTGCTGGGGCGGTCGGCGATCAAGGCGATGCCGCCTTTCACCACACAGGGCTGCGCGCCGATGCAATACTCGCCATCCGGCAGACCGACCCCCTTCATGGCATCGGACACCAGACAAAGGCGCTGCGCACCTTTGCACTTGAGCGCCAGATGGATCACTCCGGCATGCAGGTGAAAGCCGTCGACGATCACTTCGGTCGTCAGTTCGTCACGCAGCAACGTGGTTTCCATTACACCGGGCGCATAGCCCCACCCCGTGCTCTCTCGCAGCGGTGCGTTGCGCAGGTTGCCCATGGCGCAGGCAAAGTGGGTGACATGGCGCAGGCCGGCATCGATGGCTAACATCATCTCCTCGTAGCTGGCCTGGGAGTGCCCGGCGGATGGGATGATGTCCGCCTCTCGACAGGCTCGAATCAGTTCCAGCGCGCCGGGCAGTTCGGGAGCCAGCGTCCATGCCACGATGAAATCGCCGTCCGCTTCGATGAGTGGTCGATATTCCATGGGATCGGGCGCATGCACGTAGTCCGACAGGTGACCGCCGCGGAAGGTTTGGTCGAGGTAGATGCCCTCCACGTGATAGCCGAGGATGGTACCGGCAAATCGCCGGGCCGCTTCCCGTGCCACGGCAATGGAACTACGCACCTGGCTGAACGGCACGCTGAGGCACGACGGCGTGATGCTCGTGGTGCCTTGCGACAGGTGGTACTCCGCCCCGCGCAGCATCTCGCTTCCGTCATCGGTGACAAAATCATGTCCCGCTCCGCCGTGGACATGGATATCCACCAGCCCGGGCCCAACGTATTTCCCGGTACAATCGATGACGCGCTCACCCGGCAGCGGTGGGGCGGGTGGCCGGATCTCGCGGATACGCCCGTCTTCCACCACGACATCGGCGGTCATGGCGCGGAACGGCGTCACCAGCGTGCCGCCGGCAAAGATCAGGGATTCGCGCATGGGATTGCTCCTTTCTGCGTTGCATAGTTCCCGGGATCGATTCCCGAAGTCGTGCGAAAGCTTGTCCCCGGAGGGAACGGCGTGCGAATTCGCATGTCAGTATAGCATGCACCACAGCGGGGTGAAATACTACGTCTGATGAATTGCCCGCAAGGTCGTCGCAAGGCAGGACAGCGTCGTTTCGGGCACGGGAAGCGAGATGGCGGCAATATGTGCGAGATAATCAGGCGATATAACCCTGATATTGCTTCCTTCCTACTCACCTTTGATATACACTATGACATCGTTCGGAGGTAAGGCTGATGCTGTATAAACCTGATTGGGACGCGACGAAAGCGCGGTATGTGCAGTGGTGGAATCACGACTATTTCGGGCGCTGCGCGCTGGCGGTGCAAGCGCCGCTCGCTGCTCCGCCTGACTGGCCGGAACCATCCAAACCGCAGACCGTGCGCCAGCAGTGGTATGATCTGGAATTCATCAATCAGTGGCAGCAGTATCATATGGCGCGCATCTTTCACGGCGGGGAGGCGCTGCCAGTCTGGAACGCCGGCTATCCGGGCAATACCAGCATCCCGGTCTTCCTGGGCAATCAACATGATTTGGACTGGGTGACCGGCTGGACGGTGGGCGAACCGGTGTTGGCACACAGCCTGGATTATCGTGCGTTGACCCTTGATATCGACCACCCGGAGTACCACTTCGCGCTGGAAACGCTTCGCCGAGGTGCGGCATGGGCGCGCGGCAAGTCACTGGTCACAGTCGGCGCCTTCGGCGGCTGCGGCGATACGCTCGCGGCCCTGCGCGGCTCCATGACATTGCTCTACGACTGCATGGATCGCCCGGAGTGGGTGCACGATGCCGAACTCTACCTGATGGAGATGTGGTGCGAGCATTATGAGACACTCTACGGGCTCATTCGTGAGGCTGATGAAGGGTCGACTTGCTGGTTCGACCTCTGGTCACCCGGCAAGTTCTACGCCGCACAGAACGATTTCTCCTATATGATCAGTCCCGAACTCTTCACGGACCTGTTCATCCCCGCACTGCGGCGGCAGCTTGAGTATCTCGACCACGTGGTCTATCACGTGGACGGCATTGGCGCCTTCGTCCACGTGCCGGCGTTGTGCCGTTTGGATCGGCTGCAGGCACTGCAGATCCTGCCGGGTGCCGGCAAACCCAGCCCGCTGCATTATCGCGACGTGCTGCGGCAGGTACAGGAGGCGGGTAAGAATCTCCACATCTCCATTCCACCCGAGGAAGTGCAACCAGCCCTGGAGCAACTCTCCGCGCGCGGCTTGTTCATCCAGACGTGGTGCGAAACGGAAGATGATGCCAGGCGCTTACTCGACAACGCGGAAAAGTGGTCGGTGGATCGCGGCTAACCGCATGACTCGCGATACAGGCGAATACCGGAGCCTGGTGTGCTGCTCCGGTGCAACAGGTCAGGCCGAAAAATACACAGGGGGATTGCCAAGTCGACGGCAAGACCTTTCGCATCTCTTCGGTTCAAACCGTGGTGTCGCAACAACACGCTGATGCCGGCAGTGGGCTGGTCTGTTCGCTCTCACCATGCGGCATGCGCGTGTCGGATTAGCCGGACGCTTGAATGATACTGCTATCCGAGAGGAGCGCTTCATGGCGCGAATGCTATGTTTGATAGTCCTGCTGGACTGCACCGCGTTGTGTGGATTTGCGGTCGCCGGTGACAACATGGCGCTGGGGGATGCTGATGTTCAATATTGTGGATTATGGGGCGGTCGGCGACGGCGCGACGCTGAACACCAAGGCCATTCAGGCGACGGTGGATGCCTGCGCCGCCGCGGGCGGCGGGCAGGTCGTGGTGCCAGCGGGTATCTTCGTTAGTGGTCCGATCTTCCTGAAAAGCAACATCGAGCTCCACCTGAGCCCGGGCGCGGTGCTGCGCGGAAGCCGGAACATGGACGATTACCCGTTGCTGGATAATGAAAGTCACGGCTACCATATCGACCACTGGTTGCATGCTTCGCTGCTGACGGGCTATAAATTGGAGAATGTCGCCATCACCGGCATGGGCATCCTGGATGGGCAAGGCGATGTGTGGTGGCAGGCGCGCGACAACGGAACACTCAAACACATCCGTCCCAGTCTGATCTACCTGTGCGACTGCGAGCGCACGCTGATCGACGGCGTGAAGCTGACGAACTCTCCCAGTTACAACATCCTCCCACTTTTTTGCTGTGATGTGATCATTAGTGACGTCGTCATCAAGAATCCCTGGAAGCCATACTACAACACTGACGGCATCGATCTGTATTCCTGCAATAACGTCCGTATCTCGAATTGTTACATCGACACCGGTGATGACGGTATCTGCCTGAAAAGCGTGCCTGAAGATTACCTGGTCGGCGCCAGCACGGTGGACTATAGTAAGCCACGCGTACCATGTGAGAACGTGATCATTACCAATTGCGTGGTTGAACATGCGCATAGCGGCGTGGGCATCTGGGCGGAAGTCATCGGCGGCCTGCGCAACGTTGCCGTGAGCAACTGCGTGTTCGACGGCACGCGCACAGGGATCCGCATTAACCGCTTTTTCCCCTGGACGGGTGGCTTCGTGCATGATGTCCGAGTGGATAACATTATCATGCGACAGGTCGAGTATGTGTTCGAAGTTTCCAATTACTGGGATCCGACGAAAATAGATCCTAATCCAGATCGGGACACGACACCCGTTTTCAGCAATATTCAGTTCAGCAACATTACCGCCACACAGGCGCGAATCGCCTGCGAGATGTTCGGGATGCCGAATATGCCGGTGCGGGATATCTGCTTCAGCAATATCCTTATCGAGGCGGACAAAGGATTTGATCTCCGCAACGCGGAAAATATTACGCTTGATAACGTGACGGTCACGTGCCCGGGACCAGCCTTGCAGGCCGAGGGGGTGCGCAACCTTGATGTGCAGCGCCTTACCGCACCGCGGCCGCGGGTCGGGATTCCGGTCATGCAGTTTACGGATGTCAGCGACGCCTGGGTTCACGGCTGCACGGCGGCGCCGGGTACTGATGTGTTTGTCGGGCTGGTCGGAGAGAAGAATCGCGATATCGTGCTGGGAGAGAATCGGCTCACGCACGCCAAACAGGCGCAGGCGCCGGTTGAACCCGTGCCAATCTGGTCATCAACCTCATACGCGTATAGCGGCAGTGCCATGTGGCGTAAACCGGGAGACCGCAATTTGTATCTTCCTGTGCCGCCGGCCGTGTGGGAAACGATCACACGGGAATGGTCCAGGGATCAGATTGCTTGGGCTATTCACGGGATTCACCGGCTGGAGAGTGGCGCACACCCGGAATTAGTGCTCAACTCGGGTGCTACACAGCGGATCTACATCATTCTCGCCGATGGGACCGACGAGCAGTTAATCATCCTTGAAGACGGCACTCTCCTGCGCAAAGCGAAGAACTTTAAGTGGCAACTGCAGTAGCTGCATGACTCGTAGCAAGGAGAGATAAGCGTGGGAAGAGGGAGAATGGATCACATATGTATACTGTGAATCAATTGAGCATCCATGCCGGCTTGTTGAGGATGGAGATGAATGGCAACGGGCGCCTCGAAGCGCTCACCGATACGGTGAGCGGTCGGAATCATCTCTACCGAAAGCAGGATAGCGCGCTGCTGACCCTTCGGGTATTCGGCGACGAGCGTCACCGCCGGCCAATCGGAGTGCGTCGCCTGGACGACGCGGATACAAGCGATAGGCAGATGCGGCTGGCGCTGGACTTCGAGGACGGCATCACACTGGAGGTGGCGATCGTCTCTACGGGTAGCTATGCCAGGATGACGATCCTGGCGGCGCGCGACGCTGCGGGCGCAAACCCCGTGGAGGTGCTGTCTTGGGGTCCATACCTGACCGACATGCAGGATGCGCCGGGCGAGATTATCGGTATCCTGCGCAGTGACGGATTCTCCATCGGGTTGCTGAGTCTCGAACCCTACACCGACGGTGCCGCCGGGGGAGGTTTGTACGAGCATTTCATGGCGCGTTATCTGGATGATGGGGAAGGATCGTATTTGCACGCCGAATCACGCGACCACACGCGTGACGGTGTCGGCGATAACCTTATCGCGATACAGGGAGAGCCGGGGCTTACGGTTGTCGGTTCCTCCGTGGCTATTTTCGGCTGCGCCACGGGCGATGAACTGGATACGATCGAAGCCATCGAACTGGGAGAGGGATTGCCGCATCCGCTGATCGATGGGCAGTGGGCCAAGCGGTCCCCGCTCTCGGTCAAACCTGCGTTGTGGATTCACTACCGTGAAAGCAACGCGGCCACATGCATTGAGATGGCGCGCCGGATGGGTGCGGCCACGCTGTGCAGCTTCCATGATATGTTCGGCAACTGGGGCCACTTCGCTCCTGATCCGCGCGTCTGGCCATCCGGCATGGAGGGCATCAAACAGGCCGTGCGCGAGGCGGAAGCCGCGGGTGTTCGTCTGGTCATGTACACCCTGACCACGTTTCTCAAGCCTTGTTCGATTCCTGAACCTTACATCGCGCCAGTGCCGGATTCCCGCCTGCAGACCATGGGACCGGCTACCGTATTGGCCGGTGAAATGGATGCGGACGGCAATACGTTCACCGTGGAGAACCGTGAAGGGTTGCTGGACGCGCTGCGCATTTCCTTCACGTTCGGTACGTGGGTGGAACATTACCAGGAGAACCAGGTTGTCCGTATCGATGACGAGATTCTGTACTACCGGTCGGTGCGGCAGCAGGATGAACACCTGGTGTTCGAGGGATGCCGTCGCGGCTTGTTCGACACGCGGGCGGTTGCCCACGCGCGCGGCGCCCGGGTGATCCGCATGTACCTGAATGTCTATCGCAACTTTTTCCCCGGCACGCTGGACATGCAGGACGAAGTTGCCCGCAACATAGCCAGGGTAGCCCTGGAAGGCGGTTTCGGGCAAATCACCTTTGACGGGCATGAAAGCTGCTTCGAGACCGGCCATGGCATCTACTCGCGCAACCGGTTCACGCAATGCGTATACGATCGCTGTGCCGGCCGCATTCCGCTCTACACCGGGAGCAATCTCGGGAATTACGATTGGCACGTCATATCCTTCATCAGTTGGGGCGAATTTGACCTGGAGAAGGGATTCAGAGGGACGATGCTCGATTACCGCATCATGCGCCAGGTGCAGCTTCGCCGGAATGTGATGCCCCACAAGATGGGGCAGTATTATCCCAGCGCGGCCACCCTGGAAGATATCGAGTGGCTGATGGGGCTGGCGGCCGGATGGAACTCCGGCGTGGACTTCCATATCTTTCCGGAGGTGTTTGCGGGCAATCCGCAACGGGAGGCAATCATGCACGCCATCAAGCTGTGGGACGAGGCGCGCATGAATAATGCCTTTAGCGAGGCACAACAAATGGCGTTGCGGCAGACCGACCGGCTATTCACCCTTGCCCGCGGCGCGGATGGCGACTGGGCCCTGACGTACAAAGGTCGCTGGATGCACAGAGACGTACAGATCATCCCGTCATTATCGATGGCGGTCGAGGCGGTCACGCCGTCGTCATCGGTTGCCGACCGCGGCATTGATTGGAGTTGGACGCATAATCCCGCCATTTACGCGAAGGCCGGCCTGTCGGACGACCTGGTATTCTGTACGGGGCATGGAGAAGGCGCGTGGATGGTATGGTATCCTCCCGCTGATCGCGAGGAATCGGACAGCCTGCAGTTCGTCCTGCGCCTCGCGCCGGATGCGCCGTGTGCTATCCGCAATCCGATAATCCGGCTGGACAACGAGGTGTGCGTTCACATTCCGGTGACACTCCATCCCGGGCAGTACCTGTCCACTACCCATGATACGCCGCTGGTATGCCTCTACGATGCGCAACACGAGGTGATCGGCGAAGTGCATCTGCGCGGGCATCTGTACAGGTTGCCGTCCGTGCGCAGGAGTCATCCGCACCGTATCGGTTTGAATGCGGAACCGCTCACGGACGGCGCCGAAGTTGCGCTCATTCTGAACCTGCGTACGCACGAACAACTCAAAGCCCCGCGGGGAGAAGATCCCACCGAACAAACACTGGTGGAGATGCATACGTACGAATAGCGCCTGTCGTCGAAGGGGGGATTCGGTAACAGATGCATGGCGCGGCATCGTCATTACCGGTGCGAGACGCGTCCCGTAACAATCCAGGTAGTTCACAGGGTGTTCTCACGATCGATCCAGTGCAGTGTCCGGTACAGGATTTCCAAATAGGCATCAGTCCAGATATCTTCAGGTAATCCGGTTCCGGTCTCCCAATCGTAGGAAGGAACGCCCATGCGGTTCTGCGCCCAATTGACAGCGTACGGCGGATTGTCCCCATATTCTTCGATGACGATGTGGTGCGTTGCCGGCATTCGCATCCCCGCGTCCGCATGCCGGGCATTCACGCGGGCAATCCCGTCATCCACCAGCGCCAACATGCCGGGCCGATCCTTTGCGTTCCCGCTCACATAATCGGTGTTGTTCTGTTGCCAGGGATTCATCGTGTGAATGTCGATAAATCCGTTCACCCGGTAACGGTCAAACAGATCACGGATAAGCTGTGTTTCCGGCTCGGAGAATGGCATGGTCCCTTTACCGTCATATACATCGGGATCCGGTTTCAGCAGCCGCGTTGCCCCGTTCGCGACAGGATCATACACGACCTCTCCCTGTTCATCACGGCGGAAAGGCATCATAAAATAATTGGCGTGCCCATAATCCTCCCCGTTCCAATATGACCGGACGCTGAAGGGAATGTCGACAAACGCCTCCCAGTTCCAGTCGAAATTGCGGTTGAGGTTGACCCCGGAAAAGCGGGAATATTCGGCCATGTCATGCCAGTCGGCTTCCTCAATCCCCGGCACGGGGTAGGCATGATTATTATGGTGAGCGCCGTCGGCAGTCGCGAAATAGCCCCACACATTGACGATTGGGATGGCTACCAGGCAGTACCGGGCGAGGAACGCTTCGTGAAGGTGTCGTTGTGCATCCAGGGGGTCGAGCAGCTTCTCCACAAAACGCATGACGACGTGGGCGCCTTGCCACTCATATTTGGCGTGGAGCACGGAGGTGACAAAGACGGCGGATTTCACGGGATCGCCCACAACGAGCCAGTATAGGTCATGATCGCCGGTCCAGCACTTGCGGTCGGTGTGAAATTGCAGCAGTCCTTGCGAACTGATGTTGAGCCGCTGGAGATGCGCCACATACGCATCGGCGTTTTGGTATTTACACACGGAAAATCCCATGGGGACATCCACCGGAAGCGGCAAGCCCACACCGGCGTTTCTGCGCTCATCTCCGCTCATAGTGCTCAACTCCGTTTCCGCGATGTCCATGTTGACGGGAGGCGCGTCCCCCTCCGCGTCCGGCAATGCCGATCGACCTGCCAGCCATGATGAATCGTATTGTTCCACCCTCGTTTTCGATCCATTGCAACAGGTCAGGTGAAGTGCAGCCCATGCGCCGGGAGCATTGCATCGACCAGGGCTTCGGCGACGGGCAGATCACCGACCAGTGGGTGATTGATGAGCGCCTGGATGGCTGGCAAGCGCTGGCGCGTTACCGCCGCCTGCACCGTTAACGTTTCATACGCCTTCACGGCCTGCACCAACCCGCGGAACGCCAGCGGGATAGGGCCGACGGGCAGGGGATGCGCGCCGGTGCTGTCAACAGTGCATACCAGCTCGACCCCGGCTTCCGGTTCAATGCCTTCGACCGCCCCGCGATTGGGCGCCGTGCAGACGAGTTCGTCACCCAGGTTAAAGGCGATAGCCCGCAAGAATTGGAACGTCACTTCTGCGTATCCACCGCCGCCGCGATTAGCCAGGGCGCCTGGTTTTCCGACGGTGTGCGGGTCGCGCGCTTCCGCGAAAATCTGGCGTTCGATGTCGATAATCTCCTCCGCGCGCGTCTTTGTCTGCGCGAGCGCGTGTTCAACGGATTTGCGCCGGTGCAGATAGTACCGCAGATACCCGAGTGGTACGGCACGCAGAGACCGGATAAATTCGGGTGCCACCAGGCCGGCATTATCGTCCGCGCTTGCGGCTTTCTCAATGAGCAGCTCCAGCGCTTCGGCGGTCACGTCGCAGTTGCCCGCCAGGAACCGGTGCACGAATCCCAGGTGATTGAGACCGACACAGTAGGTCCGCACCGGTCCGAAGGTGTCGCGCAGGATGTGCTGTATACGCTCCTGCAGCCCGGGGATGCCCGAACACAGGCCGATGATGCGCGCATTGGTATGTCGGGACACTGCCTCGGTGATGATTCCGCTGGGATTCGTATAATTGAGGATGAATGCCTGCGGGGCAATCCGCTCGACTGTGTGGGCGATCTCCAGCATCACGGGAATCGTCCGTAACGCTTTGCACATGCCACCGGGACCGGTCGTTTCCTGTCCGATGATGCCGTATGGCAGCGGAATCGTTTCATCAAGCTTGCGGGCGGCCATCCCGCCGACGCGAAGCTGGGTGATGACGAAATCCACCCCTTCGAGCAGCGGTGCGAGTTCGAGGCTATATCGCACCGTGATGGCACGGTCTGCCGCGGCGATCATCCGCTGTGCGAGCCCCGCCATGATTTCCAGCCGTTCCTGGTCGATATCGTGCAGACGCAGCTCCACCACCGGCAACTGCTCGTGCGGAGACTTCAGCAGGCCTTCGACCAATTCCGGCGTGTAGGAACTGCCCGCGCCTACGATACAAAGCGTGAGTTGCTGTGTCATTACTACTCTCCTTGGCGATGCCGAATGCCGTTATGGCGATGGTGGCATCAGATGAGCATCAAGGCCATGTGCGGCAGCCTTATCGAGCAGTACCCGCGCGCCGGGGCTGCGGAAGATGATACTCGCCGGCCATACCGGAGTGAAATCGGCATGTGCCGCCAACCGGCGCACGGCGTCTTGCTTGTCGTCACCGTGGGCAATCAACACCACTTCGCGGGACAGCGCGGCGATGGTGCCCAACCCGACCGAGACCCCATAAGTGGGCACTTCCTGCAGCCCGGTGAACTGCGGGAATGTCACCAGGTTGTCACGGCGTGTGCTGTCAGCCAGGTGAATAATGCGCGACATGGAATCTTCCGCAGTTCCCGGCGGATTGAAGGCCACGTGCCCATCACTGGCCCCGGTCGCCACGATAAACAGATCGATTCCGCCAGCCGTGCGGAGCCGGGCGTCATACTCGGCGGGATCGGCCGGATTCGGGCACCAGACGTGTTCGGTGGTAATGCGCCGGGTGGAGTCGAGTCCACGATTGATCACCTCCACGATGGCCTCTTCGGCAAACCGGCGGCAGCTATAATGCGCATGCGCCGGACAGTAGTGATAACCTTCAGCAGTCTGAAAGACATATTCATCCATCATGACGATGATGAGATGCGATACATCCTGCTGCCGTTCCGCGGCAAAGTGGCCGAGTGCCTGATAAGTCGTCATTGCACTGCGCCCGCCGGGACACCCGAGCAGGTAACGCCGCCCCTGCCGCAAAGCCTGTGCCGCTCCCGCGAGAATATCCATGGCCAACGCGGCGCCAAGGGCCTGCGCATCAGCGTAAATCATGGTGGGAATGGCATGATCCTGATTGCCGAGAATTCGCACCTGGTGCTCCTTTTATGTCTGTGTATTACCCGACGTGGTCAGCAGACGGTGATATAACGGCGTGGGGTCCACCGCGCGGTGGAATGCCGCCATCACCGCGGCGCCGCAGGCGGGCGACAATTGCGGACGCATTACCCGCGCCAGAGGGAACGTGCGCTGTATGCGTTCACGTAACAGATCGATAAAGGTATCCGGCGCGTGGTTGAGTACGCCGCCTCCAAAGGCAACGTGACACTGGTCGTGGTTGACACGTGCCGCCAGCGTATACGCGGTGCAGACGTAGTCGTCTGCGGCTTGTTCGACAAGCCGGATGGCGGCGGGATCTCCTGCAAGCCAGGCGGAAAAGGCGATGGATGCTCCGGTCAGAATGCGCTCGGCGGGGATGCGCCCCCGGAACAAAGCCTCCGCATACGCCGTGTCGTTCGACACGCCGTAATGGCGCAGTGCCGCCTCTTTCAAGGGTGTCGTGGCGGCGCGGCCATCGATCATGCGGGCGACCAGCGCCGTGAGCGCGCGCCGGATATCGAATGCCATGCCGACGTCGAGGTGATCGAAGAGTTGCTCTTGTCCGTAGGCAGCACGATACGCGTGCGTATAGGCTGTTCCATGCTGTACGATGACGGCCTGCGGGGATGATGAAGCGCCCCAGAGCGCGGCGATGCCGTCGTTGACCAGTGTCAACCGGTCGCCGGCGATGGTCAGGCACGCGGCAAGGTCGGTATGCTGCAGAGCGAATTCATCGGCAAAATCGATGCCATTGAGCCCGAGTCCGATCCCGGTCACCGCAGCGGGCGCGATGCCGGCATCAGCACACAGGCGGACCTTCATCGCCGCCAGTACGTTGCAGGACCGCGGGGAGGGAGCGCCGACGATCGCCGATCCCGCATCTCGGGCGCTGGCCAGCACCTGGCCGTCGCCGGCGAGGAGCACGCCGCTTGTTTTACTGCCGCCACCGTCGATTCCGATGAAATACTCTGGCATAATCTCCCTCCGCCACGCAAGGGCGGACTCCATTTTTCGACAGCGAATCCTCCCTGTTCTTCGAAACTGTACGAACAGTACACGCCGGCATCTCGCGGGTCTTTCGTGCCGGACAGGCAGCGCCTCACATACGCGCGGCACTCCGCCTTGCCCGTCACGAACACTCCTCTGCGATCTGCCGACGATTACCTCGCGTACAGTATCTCAGGTGGATTCCGTTCCGAGACAGTCCTGGGGTGAAGGTATAAGCAACGGCCGGCCGTGTTGCAGCCGGCCTTCGTCCATGGCATGCCACCAGGCGTCACCCTGCCGGGCAACAGGGTATTTTCGACGATACCTCGTCTCATCCTCCCAGCGCGCGAAGCTGGCGCCTGAAGGCAGTTTATCCTGATTCATTCTCCACTCCGCTCTGCATCTTTCACGCAGTCACGCCGTCATTGTACATGAAACACGGTAGCGGATATTCCGGTCTGGCACGAAAACACCGCCGAATGGCATCCTTCGCGCAATAGCCTCCGTGGCGCAGGCTATTCCTTCCCCCAGGCATGCCAGTCCGGGTCGTCAATCTTCCTGAGCAGCTCACCGTCTTCGCAGATGATCAGCTTTTCAGCATTTGACCAGATCTCGATGATATAGATTCTCCGCTTGTCGCCGGCAGCCAGGTCCACACCGGGCTTTCCTCCGCTCTCAAGCCGGAAAATACTGTTGATCGTATTGAGGCGGTCGGTATCCCATTCCCGCCGAATGGTGTCTATCACCGAGGGCGGAACCGGCAGGAAAGGATTCGCAATCCCAGACATCCGCCACATTGCGCTGCCGCTGTACGCGTAGGAGGAGAAGTTCCAGGTGGGCACCGGCTCGACAGCCCCTTGCGCGCGGGCTGCCTGCGACAGTTCGTTTTCTTCGAGAACCACATTGCGGTTTTCGTCCCCCACCTGCCCCAGAAACACATCCGTTCCCGCGACAGCCTTGCATCCGTGGATCCAGACATCCTGCGTATTCGTCAACTGCACCGATGGAATTCCGGTTTGCGGCGCGGCATCAATCAGCCGTCGCAGCTCCAGGTTGCGCACATTCTCCGCCAGCACGGCAGGACCTGGGCATGTCACCTCCACGTCGTCCAGGAGAATTCCCTCGGCATCCCGGATGTCGAATCCCTTGTCTGCCTCGATCCGGATATGGCTGAAACTGATGTCCCGGATCGGCATTTTCGGTAGCCCATAGGCTTCGCAGGCAAAGCGGGCTTTGGTGGCCGTGATGTTGCTGATGTGGATGTTGCTGAACTCCGGCGTGTCTTCTTTGCCGGGGCCCTCTTCCACTTTCGCCGGATCGAGGTAGGAGGTCACCGCCATCACGATCTCGACTCGCCGCATGATGATGTTATCAAACCGGATATCCTTGACATAGCCGCCGGGCGCGGGATATCGATTGATCCAGATCCCCTGGCGGGTGCCGTCGAACACGCAATTGCTGACGGCGACGTTTCTCATCCCACCGATCACCTCGGCCCAGATGCCCACCCCGCTGTGCCCATGTTCGACCACGCAGTTTTCGATTACCACGTTCTCGCAGGGAATACGGGGCTTGCTGTAATCGGTTTTCATCGTGCCATTGGCTGAGATGAACCATTCCGGGATGGATTTCAGACAGATCCCGTCATCGCCGGTATCAACATAGCAATTGGAAATCCGGACATTGTTGCAGGAATGCACGTCGATGCCGTCACAGTTGTGATACGGCTTCCAGGGATTTTTGATCGTGACACCCTGGATGGTCACATTCCGGCACAGCAGCGGGAGGATTGTCCATGCCGGTGAATTCATCACCTTGACACCCTCGATCAGTACCCGCTCGCAGTCGCACAGATAAATCGTGACGGGCCGCGGCCCACCGCGACCGGCATCGATCTCGGCCCACCAAACTTCCCCCTGGCCATCCAGAACGCCGTGTCCGGTGATGGAAACGTTTTCGAGGTTGTAGCCGGTCAGCAGCGAGGCGAGGAATGCGTTGATGTGATGCCCATGGCTTTCCACGTCCAGTGGTGGGTAGTCCGCGAAATCCCGGCTCCCTTGAAGCACGGCCCCGGCGCTGAGATGGAACTCGATGTTGCTCCGGAGAAAGATTGGACCGCTCACGAATGTCCCGCCCGGCACCAACACCGTACCGCCGCCCGCCGCCGCGCAGGCATCCACCGCTTTTTGAATCGCCGCGGTGTTCAGCGTTTGTCCGTCGCCGATGGCGCCGAACTGTGTTACGTCAAAGATCATGTCTGTCCTCAAGCTTACAGTCGTGCTGCGGTAGCATGAATCCCCAATGACAACGGATCAGTGCCGTATGGCCACGAACCGGGATATGCTCATGCCCGCGCAGTCGCCTTCCGGTAAGGCGAAGGGAATCGTGTGGACGGTGTGCTCGTCCGCATGTTGTATTTGCACATTGAGTTGCAAGGCGCTGTTCTCCGGATTCGATGCTGTTATCTCCAATCCTCCCCCAACTATCCGGGCCATCAGCAGGCATGCCTGGTCAACCGTCAGCGTCAAATCCGCGGCGACCGCCACTGTTCCAGGGGTATAAAAGGCTATTCCGGTGATACCAAGGCCGTGGTGCCGCACTGCCTGCAGGTGGGGTTCGTTGGCGAGGATTTCCACCGGCGAATGCGCGCTGTAGGCTTCAAGATCCGCCGGCGTCAGTGTTGGCGCGACAATGTAGGCATAACACGCGTTCATTGGAGATACGCCGTGATCGAGCCAGAGGGTGAAAACGTCATGCGTCACCGGTTCACTGGATCCGGCACGGTTGATTTCATGCCATGTGCCGGTGCGCGCCTCGTTCGCCAGATGCACCCGTGCCGGTTGCGGGAAGAGATAGGTGGTGCCATCGTGGTGAATCCAGTCCACCTGATCAATGGCGTGGTTGCCGCGAGCAAGACTGTGCGGTATTCCGTCGCGGGAAACCGTGACTTCACCGTTCAGGAAGCACTGGTTCAGTGTGGTATTCACCGGATCTGCACCGGTACAACGGATGCCCGCGCCGAGACAGATGAATTCGTCGTCAAAGAAGAACCATGCCTTGCGCGCGAAAAGGTCGTCGCGTGCAAAATCGAAAGCGGCGCAGCCATACCGACCATCCGAGACGCCGCCGACAAAGGCGGACGTTCCCAACAGATGCATCTCGCCGGTCAACTCGGGTGTGCGCTGTATCGTCGTACCGGGGATGCGCTGCCAGTCCCACACCGGGAAGATGTCGTGATACTCACTGCCGGTGCGCATCAGGTAGGTGCAGCCATCAGCGAGATGGTGGCACTTCAATCCCTCGCCGTTGCATGGCCAATCGGTATTGTATTGGCGGTCGGAGAACATGCGCACAGAGGCAAAGTATGCGGCACGGTGATGGGCCATGTAGTCGCTGCGCCAGAAGTGACGATTGCCGATCAGCGGAACGCTCATGTCTCCCTGCAGCCGGGCGAGTAAGTTTTGCAGTTCGGCAGTGCGTCCGGTATCCAGCTTGAGCATGTCGCGCACGATCGGCGCGAGATACCCGGCGCTGGGATGATTGCCGGACGGGCGGGCGATGCCGCGCCCGGTGGCGCTCATGTCTTTCGTGCCATAACGGACCATCCACTGATTGCCATCAAGGATAAGGTGGCAGAGAATCTCGATTTTGTCGGCGGAAAGCTGGAATGCAGTGCCGGCGACCAGGTTCGCCAGCGCGACGCAACGGGACAGGAACAATGCCCCATACCCGTGGTTGTAGAGTAGCGCGTCGTGCAGATGGTAGCTGAAATCGGGTTGAATACCGTCTTCCAGGGTGAGGCGTATCTCACCAGTCATCGCGGTGACCGCGCGTGTGATCAACTCGGTATCGCGTTCAAGGATTCCGCGATACAGGATGATATTTGCCGCATCGACTTGATTCGCGCCGGTCATGTCGAGTTTGGCGCGGGCGATGATCTCTAAGCCTTTCTCGCGCGGCTCACCGGTGAGTTCATCATCAAACAGCAAGAAAATCTGCGCCAGAATACCGGGCACGGCGATGATGTTATAAAACCAGTTGGAACATTGATAATCAGCGTCCAACCAGTGATCGAGGGCACGGAAGGCCGCTTCCAGGAGATCGGCTCGCGCTGGGGACGTCTGTTCCAGGCCGGCGTACCGCTGGGCAAGCGTCAGCACCTTCACCAGGTGGGTGAAAGGCTTCCAGGAGCACGGATCAGCGTCGTCGTAGGCGACATCGGCGAATGTGCCGTCCGGATGGACCGAGGCTGCCAATGCAACAGCCTGACTCGCATCAACCGATGTCATGATCGATGCAACGATTCTATGCCGCAGCGTCTCAAGCACATCGGATTCGGTGTGATCGGTATGGGTGGAAAACAACATGAGATGATAGTTCCCCTTCTCGTTGCGCCTGTTCGCCTGGAGGCGGCAAGCAATAGGGTGCCAAGTGTGGAGTTCCATCTCCCGGCATGGCACAGATCGAAACACACCGCGCTCGGGCGGATTGTCAGCCTCCGCGCCGTTGTCATTCGTCATATCGTCAACGATCGCCATTTTGACGACCGACCAGCTCGAGGTGCCCGGTCCGACTTTCCCGAGGGTTCAGTTTTCACAGTGAACCTGCACGCTCTTCGTGCAGGTCGGCGTTTGGCATTCACGCATCTGCGTGCTCCCCGGCCAGGAGACAAATCGCCGCGATCCGGTCAGGATTTCGCCATTCCGCGCCGGATGGCAGTGAGCTGCTGTAGGTAGTTATCTGGTATCAGGCCGTTGCGTTCGATCGGGGCATCCCATGTGACGACCCCGCCCCGGCTGGTGACGTGCTTCGTGTAGCCGACGACCAACTCGTCCGGAAAGCGCGGCTGCCCCTTGCACCAGAACTCACCCAGATACGTGAGCACGTGGAAGCGGGCCTGGTGGCCGTTTCTCTCAACCCAGGGGCCGGGGCATTCGGGCAGTGCCCGATCCATCTCGCCCGCGGTATAGTCCTCATGTTCGGTGTGGCAGGTGATGTAGCGACCCGACCCGTCGGACCAGATATCGGAAACAATGCCCGGATTGAAGGCCACGATGGCATCTGGATTGCCTGCCTTCATCGCCGCTGCAAAGCTGCCGAAGTTCGGTTCATCTTCATGCCGGTACATTTCATCGGCGAAGTAACAGCCGTCGATCCACCATCCGCTGATGTTCGATCCCCAGCGTTCCGACCATTCCCGGATAACGGCTTCCCACTTCCGCTGGAAGGCCGCCAGCCGTTTGCCGGTCCGGAATGGCCCCCAGGCATTGGGTGCTCCACCCGCGAACCCCCATTCCCATTCCAGCCGCGCGGTAGCCACCGTATCGATGTATGGTGCACCGCTGGGCAGGTAGACCAGCAGCCTGATCCCCCGCGGTTTGAGCTGGTCGTACAGGTCGGCGACCAGATCGCGGCGCGAACACTTGCTGGGCCGAATGCCGGTCAATTGGTCGTACGTGGCATTCGGGGCAAGGTAGTGCCCCGAATTTTGTCCGATGGTAATGAACAAATACGGAGCGCCGATTGCACCGAGCTGATCCGCGAATCCCTCGGTGTCAAAACCATCCACCCAACGATTCCATTCATCGGCGGACAGTTCGGCGCCGTCGTTTGAGCTTGGTGGGGCACCCAACCAGTGGCATAATACACCCCAGCCGGCTTTTGCAAACCATTCGGTGACATCTCGCATGTAGTCACTCCTTCAATTCACCCCTGCTGATGGCTGTTTCGTCACGCCGGCAGAATATGTTGCGCTCTCTCATGAACGCGGCTGTCATTGCATCAGTGCCTCCGCCTGCCGCGTCCAGCAGATGACGTTGTCGCAGCAAGCCAGACGGCGGCTGGCAGACAAGTCGCGATGATCAACTGAACAGTCCAGAGTCCTTATGGTCGCGCCGCGTACGCCGACCGGTCGCGAAGATCCGGTAGCTGGGCGACAGTCACGCGTAAACGCCATTACGGGTCGCCTTTCTGTATGAGCCGGATTCTGGCACGGGTGCCGTCGCTGTGACGACAGCAACACTGCGGTGTCCTGTTATAGCGGCCGTGATAATTTAAAGAACGAGACGCCATGGCCGGCAATATACGTGGTGAATGATTGAGCGACTTCACCCAGGGTCTCTTTTTGCCAAATATCGCGAATATGGCACCCCTGTGCAAATCCCAGTTCGAGTATTGATTGCTCAATAACACATGGTGTCGTCGAGAGATTGAACAGCGCAAGATATGTATCACCGTTGACCGCGTTGACGCTGATCCATTTCTTCAGTTGTGCATCACTGTAGAATTGGCGTTGCTCAGCACCATGCTTGTTCACATACAAGGCATCCTTATTCGTCAGGATTTCCTTCGTGAAAGGATCTAAATGTACTGGATCGGCATAAAACACAAGCGGTGAACGTGCGATGCAATGTAGCGTCATACTGGTGCGAATTTCATCCTGACTCAGTCTGGTCGGTATAATTTTACGCGCGCGGACCATGTCAAACATCAGTCCGAAGGGCAATGCATCCAGATCAGCCCATGTTCCCTGGACGGAAAAAGGCGCCCATTGCGCGGCTCTCTCAAATTGAACCAGAATATCGCTCCACGCATCCCATTGGTCTTTCGTGATTCGATACATTTCCATGTTCGCCTGTAAATGCGATGCTTGAGTGATCGGTGTGTCATCACCCGGTGAACCGGAGATCACAATCGGTCGTCCAGCCTTCAGTCGTCCTTTGTGATATCCTTCGATTTCAGCAGCATGATACGGGGAGATCAAATCATCAATTTTGAGAAAATCAACGCCCCATGCGGCAAACAACTCGAACAAAGAGTCGATGTACGCCTGTGCGCCCGGATGATTCATATTCAATCCGTAGGTGAGATCCGACCATCCGCAGACGCTTTGGGGGTTGGTGATGTCCCGCGCATGATACGTGGTGCCCTTAATGGGCAGGTTGGCGTCGTACGCGCCACGATATATTCCGCGCATCAAATGAAGTCCGAATTTTAAGCCTTTGCCATGGATGTAATCAGCCAGCGGTTTAAATCCCTGTCCGTTAGCCGATGAGGGAAACCGTTCGAGATCGGGAATGTAGCGACCATACGCATCGCAGCGCGTCAGGGGATTCACGCCGGTGGTCGTGCGGGATTCTTTCTGATACCAACCGTAATCGATAAGAATATATTCATACCCCGCGTCGCGCAGTCCTTCCTTGACGATGGCATCGACACCGCGTTTGACCATTTCTTCGTTTTCACCCGCCAGGTCATAACTGCCCGAGGTGTTCCAACCCATCGGCGGAGTAGTGGCATATGCGTTTTTCGGTATCACGGATATCATCCTTTCTTCAGAATGCAATCCGGCACCAACCATCAGGCAAACGATAAGGACGCAGAAAGAAGATACGGGCCATGCCCTGCTCGCGGGCATCGTATTAGTGCATCCGGTGATGTTTCGCACCCATTCTCTCTTTCAGTGACTGATCGCGATCAATCACGCAATAGCGTATTTTCATCACGACGTGGCCATCGGTGCTCATAGGCAAGCCGGTATGCCGCGCAGTGCACCGTGTCGCACGATAATGGCGTCATGCTCTCGCGTCGGTGGCCGGTCAGCAGGGAAGCAGGTGCGCGGAAGCGAAAGGCATGACTGTCAGTGGTGGGGTAATCCGCGCAGTTCCGACTGCCGGACTGGATGGCTCCCGCGTTGCGGTGGAATGCGATGGTGTTGTTGCGGCCGAAGATCGCGCCGGAGACAAACGTTCCCACCGGGTGAATTGCCCCGCCCGCGCCCGCCCAGGCATCAGCGGCGTGCGAAATTGCTGATATGCGCAGCGTGGTGCCGTCGCTGACGGCGTCATAGCCGGTGATTTGGTACATCGGCGTCCCCCTCCGCGCGGCGTCGCTTTGCTGCCAACATCCGCAAGTCCATACAGCGCGACCCAGGCCAGGAAAACGGCTAGGCACGTCTGTGCTCTCACCGTGGACGCTGTTTCGCGACAGGGTCACATCACCGACGACCGTTCGGGCGCTGCATCAGCACGCCATGCGCCCTGACCATCTCAAAAGGAGATCATTGTCCTCGACAGCATACGCCGCCCACACGATGGGTCCGGACCCATGCTCATGGTAACCGATCGGTAGTGGCGCGTCAAGTCATTTTGCCACTCGACAGACCGCTTCTGCACGAGGAGTTTATGATGACGCGCGCTGCTGTCCGGTGGTCACGTGTCCCCTGCGGCGTGCCTGCCGATAACGCTTCGGTCGCCTGGGAATGCGCTTACACCGTTGCCGGTTCTTCCATCGTCGCGGATTCCTGCGGTGGAGTGCGCAAGGCGATGAACCAACTGCGGACGGCGTCGGCGGTAATGAGCAGGGTGAGGAGGAGCATGGCGACGGTCAATCCGGCGTTGAGCAAGCCTTTGTAGGCGGGATCGACCGGCCCGATCTTCAACAGCGCGGGCAGGCTTTGGACGCCGGCGGCCAGCGTGGTGGCAAAGACGAACACGAACGGCACCAACGTCGCCAGCGCATAGACTTTCTTTTTCGCCATCTGCAGAATGATGGTCGTGCCCACCGCCAGCGCGATGGCCGCCAGCAACTGGTTGGCGATGCCGAACATGGGCCAGATGGTGGCGATGTCGTTGTTATACAGCAGGTAGCCCCACGCTACGCAGACGATGACGCCACAGAGGATATTCATGCCCCATTGCCGCGCTTTCGTCGGGAGAGTCTTCCGCCGGCGCACGCCTTCCAGCGCTTCCTGCAGGATGAAGCGCGCGACGCGGGTGCCGGTATCGACCGTGGTGAGAATGAACAGCGCCTCGAACATGATGGCGAAGTGATACCAGTAGGACATCAGCGCGCCCATGCCCGGCAGCGAGGAGAAGATCTTCGCCATGCCCACCGCCAGCGTCACCGCGCCGCCGGTGCGGCCCACCAGGTTCGATTCGCCTACCGCCTGCGTCAGCGCCGGCAGTTGCACGACGTGATGCGCGAACTCCGGGAACTTCGCTGGGTTGGCGTTGATGGCGAAGTAGTCAGCGGGGACGAGTGAACACGCAGCGACCACCGCCAGCAGGCCGACGAACCCCTCCACCAGCATGGCGCCGTAGCCCAGCGGCAGCGCGTCGGACTCCCGGTTCAGCATCTTGGGCGTGGTGCCGGAGGCGACCAGCGCGTGGAAGCCGGAGATAGCGCCGCACATGATGGTGATGCACACGAACGGCCACACTGTGCCGGGCAGCACCGGGCCGCCATGCGTGTAGGACGTCACCGCCGGCATCAGCAGCGGTGGATGCACGATGAAGATGCCGATAGCCAGCAGCGCCACCACGCCGATCTTCATGTAGGAACTCAGATAATCGCGCGGGCACAGCAGCAACCACACCGGCAACACCGAGGCGATAAAGCCATAGATGGGCAGCGCGATTTTCAGCGCGGTCGGGGTGCAGGAGAGCAGATGGCCGAAGTCGGACTCTTGAAAGGGATGCCCGAGTACCACGCCCAGCACCAGGATCGCCACGCCGATAACCGACGCCTCGCCGATCTTGCCCGGGCGAATGCGATACATATAGGCGCCGGTGATGAGCGCGGCGGGCACGCTGACCAGGATGGCGAAGGTGCCCCATGGGCTGCCGATGTCGCCGGGGATTTTCGGATTCACCGCCAGCGCGTTCACCACCGCGCTGGCCAGTCCTGCCAGCGCCACGATGATGATGAAGAGAATGGCGATGGATGTCGCCACCGCGGACACCCGCCCGATGCGCGCCCGCACGATTTGCGCCAGCGACAGCCCGTCATGACGGATAGAAGCAAAAAGAATGACGAGATCGTGTACACCGCCCGCCAACACCGCGCCGATGAGAATCCAGATCGTGCCCGGCAGAAAACCGTATTGTGCAGCGAGCACCGGTCCGATGAGCGGTCCTGCCCCGGCAATGGCCGCGAAATGATGCCCGAACAGCACCCATCGCGGGGTGGGATGGTAATCGACGCCGTCGCGATGACGGTGCGCCGGGGTGGCGCGCTCGTCGTTCAACGCCAATACCTTCGCCGCCAAAAACGCGCCGTAATACCGATACGCCAGCGCGAACACGCATAACCCGATAATCACCAGTGTCAGCGAATTCATGCGACCTCCCTCACCAGCGGAATCCCCGGGGAACCTGTATAATAATAACACGTATTACGGGTGGTGGAAAAAGGGACGAGGGATGGATTGCCGGTGAGATATCCCGGTTTTGTGCTGCGGCACGACTGGTTCGACAAGCTCACTACAGGTGCGACCGAGCGTTCAAACGGACATCATTCGAATGCTAGCGGTGAATCACTGTCGGTCTTGACACGGATGGTAGTCCCGGCGGTTGAGTCGGCCCGTTGCAGCGCCTGGAAATGCTCTTGCACCGCGCGAGCCGTATCGAAAACCCGGCGCGGATGGGCATGGTTTCGCTACGGACATTCTGTCTTACTCAACCGACGACCATAGTCTGCCTTATCGTTGCAGGTTGTGCAACAAAGCACAACTATGACTGCCCCCACGCGGGGGAACGAGAAGCCAGGTGGTATTGTCTGCACCCGGTGATGTAGCCTTACACTTCCGACGGGCAGGCCTGCCAGTCGAGTTGCACCTGGCGGCTTTCGGGGATGATGCGGGCGGTGGCTTTGCCCTCCAGCGTGGCGAGCAGTGCGTCGCCCACCGCTTCACGGCGCCAGCCGCGCATCAGCGGCACATCAGCGTGTTCGCCGGCGAGTACTAGGTCGGACAAATCGCTGCGCGTAGCGAGCATACCGGGCGAGACATGCTGTTCGCTGGCCAGCGAACGCAGGCAGAGTACCAGGAAATCCACGGTGGGCTCCATTGCCGACGGCAGCGCGGGGTGGCGGTGCATGCGAGGCCGCGGCGCAGTCGTGCCCTGCTTCGATACCTCGATCATCTTCTTGCCGAACCGCTCGATCTGCTGCGGCTGCAATCCGCGCACTTCCTGCAGCTCCTGCAACGTGGTGCGCGGTCGCCGGGCCAGTTCCACCAGCACCTCGTCGCGGGCAATGCGACCGATGGGAATATTTTTCGCGCGCGCCGTCTCTTCGCGCCATGCGACCAACTCGCGCAGTACCGCCAGCGACTGCCCGTGCATGCGCTCCGCGCCGCGAATGCGCAGATACAACTCATGCGGGTCGGCCGGGGCAAAACGATCCTCGTCTTCCAGCTTGATAAACTCTTCTCGCGCCCACGCCACTCGCCCGTTCTCGGTCAATTCGCTCATCAGCTTCTCATATACCGGCACCAGGTAGCGCACATCGTCCAGGGCATATTCGATCTGTCCTGGCGTTAGCGGGCGCTGCAGCCAGTTGGTGAAGCCATGCGATTTCTGCAATCCCTTGCCGACCGCGCGTTCGACCAAATTGAGAAAAGAGATCTGCTCGTCGTAGCCCAACAGCGCGGCGGCCACCTGGGTGTCGAATACCGGCGTGACAGGACAGCCCATTAAGCGATAGAAAATCTGTAAATCCTGTACGGCGGCATGGAAGACCTTCTCGACCGCCGGGTTGGCCAGCAACGCCAGCAGCGGCGATAAATCACTTACCGCCAGCGGGTCGACCAGCGCGGCCTGCCCGTCGACCGCTACTTGAATGGCGCCCACCTCAGCATAATACCGGCCTTCGCCGACGAATTCCGTATCCAAAAAAATAGCGGGACATCCCCGCAATTCCTCGCAAAACGAGGCTAATTGACTATTGGATTGAATCAACATGACGTGTCTATTCTACCTGACATTCATCGCGTATGTCTATGATGCATGCGCGATGCGGGCGGGGATTGTGGAACGTCGGAAGGAGCAACCACCGTGCCGCTATTCCCGACGCAGGCTAATCCAGCGGAAGCCCTCCCAACGGTCACGCGGGTCGGCGCCTTGGTTGACGCACAAGCCGATGCGGTTTTCGCCGAGTGCGAGCGGCACGACGAGCGTGGCGGTGGTGGCGGCGAGGCGGGTGCCATCAGGCGAGAACGGGGTCAGGTAGTCGTTGCGGTCGCCGACGCGGACGGCCAGCGTGATGTGGTCAGCCTGGATGGCGGTGCCGGTATCCAGCACAATCCGGCTGCCATCCGCCAGCACCTGCTGCAGCGTGAAGTCGGGGAAATCGCTGTTGCCGATCGTGCCCGCCTGCACGGCCGGCCACAACTCGCCGATCTGCGTCCACGGGATGAGCGCCGACACGCCCGGATAGCGGAAGCGGTCGAATGCCACGTCCACTTTTTGCGCGGTATCACCGGTGATGTAGGCAGCAAGGGTCGATCCGTCGTATGCGATGCGGCGGTTCGTGTCACCGGGGAAATTCGGATCGACCACGCCGAGATAACTGCTGCCGGCGTTGTTGATCAGCATCGCCTGACCTTTGCTGCCAGGCGCTTCGAGGGTGATCAATTGCGGCGCGGCGGTGAGCAGCAACGCGTAGGCGAAAGCATCCCAGGTGCGCTGGCCGGACAGTACTGGTAACTCGCTGGTCAGCAGCAGATGTAGCTTTTCCCAGTCAACGGCGGTCTGTGTCAGAGAGGCGAAACGATACCCGGCGGTGTCGTCTTCCCACAACGCCGCCGACTCGCCCGGCAGCAACGTCGCCAGTCGGGGGCCGCCCGGCAGGCGCTGCGCGTAATAATACCACAGCGCACTCAGCGTTTGGCCGGGTCCGTGCCCAGCCGGCCACAGCGACGAGCCATAATTGGGGAAAGGCCAGTCGTCAGTGCCGCGCCAGAACCGTGAAACGAGCGGTACGAGGCGGCGTAACGTCTGTTCGGGAATGGCGGTCACTACCAATCGCGCGGAACTCGCCGCACCCGGATGGGTGAAGTGACGGGTAGCGACGGTGACGGAGGTGTCGTCTTCGGCGATGAGGGGCAGGCCTTCCAGCGTCTGCGCCGTGCCGTCGTAAAAGAAAGCCATCGCGAAGTCGCCGGTCGCTTTTTTAACGGGAATTTTCACCTGTAGCAGATGATTGGCGTAGCCGCCGCCGTTGCTGATGGTGATCAACGGCGACACTGCTGTAAAATACGCGCCGAAGGAATCACCGTAGATGGGCGCGCTGGCGACGGTAAACATGCGGGCGTCGGCATATGACCCGGCAGGCACGGTGATGGTGAGCCCGCTCACCGGATCACTCCCGTTCGCAACGATCAGGGAGCCGCCTGCCGATGACATCAGCACCGACGCCGCCGGCATGCTGACCCCGGAGAAAATTTGCCCGCCACCGCCCGCATCCTGCGGCGGTTTGGACGTATTTGTGCATCCCGCTAACAGCGCCAGCCCTAACACCAGCATCCCGATGATCAGTATACGCATGCGAAGCCTCCACGGCAGCCGCCGTCCAGTGTTCGCGCAAGCGAAAGCCGGAACATGGGGGAATGCGATAATAGTGTATCACGCCGGGGTAATCTGTCAACGTCTCGCCGGGCAGCGAGTAGGAATCCTGCGCTCATGCAGAGTCCTGCTCCTGCGTTTCTGTTCTCACACCGCCACTTGCGCTTCGGCACAGAGCGACACCGAGCCGTGCCGGGCCTGTTGCGCGCGTTCACCGGCGACGCCTGGATGAACCTTGCCACGCCCGTCCGATTGCGTATCCGGCGTCTCGCTGATGCACCGCGATCGCTGGCACCTTCGTCGGACGTGAACGTTCTCACCCTGCTTGACCAATAGCCCCGTAGCAGGCATAATAGTTGCGTCCCCAACTGATGCGGAGATGGTGGCTGGAATGAAATTTCATCGTCTCGTGGGGGCTTTATCCCTGCTGGTCGTGTTGTTCTCCGTCGCATGGTGCGATTCCCTGGCGGATCGCCTGATGCCATCGGTGCGCTTTCAGGGATGGGTCACCCTGCAATATGATTGCTCCGATACCCTCATCCGCCAGATGTGGCGTCAACGCTTATATGATCTTCCCAAGGGTGTCGATGGCTATACCATGGTGTCGTATCAAGTCGAGCGCTCGCCATCACTGAAAGAGGCGCAGCAACGGGTGAAAGTGCTCAACCAGAAGCAGCGCTTCAGCGATTACATCTCCCAGGGATATACCGCCACTGCGATCCCCTGGGCGGTCTCCGGCTTCCAGGCGGTGAAGTTCACGGTGCGCGGCACGGCATACAACACGTCGAATGGCGATATCATGCAGCGCGCGGATATGTATACCTTCGCCGTCGGCGCTGCAGATTGGGTGATCTGGCTGGAAGTGCGCCAGGTAATCAAGGCACGCGAGCAGAGTCAGGTGGACCGCGCGATGGACAAAGCCGGTGGGCAAGCGATGGCGGATGACCTGGTGGCCACCTTGCTTGCGCTGTGGAACGGCAATCATTCGACGACCGCCGTCCCAATGCTCGAAGTGCCCACGCCGCCGGCTGAAACCCCTGTTGCGCCAATCGAAACACCCAAGCCGCCTGCGGAGACACCGAAGCCGCCTGCGGAAACACCGAAGCCGTCTGCGGAGACACCGAAGCCACCGACGGAGACGCCGAAACCGCCTGCGGAGACGCCGAAGCCGCCTGCGGAGACACCGAAGCCGCCTGCGGAAACACCGAAGCCGTCTGCGGAGACACCGAAGCCACCGACGGAGACGCCGAAACCGCCTGCGGAGACGCCGAAGCCGCCTGCGGAGACGCCGAAGCCGCCGACGGAGACACCGAAGCCGCCTGCGGAGACACCGAAACCGCCTGCGGAGACACCGAAGCCTCCCGCAGAGACGCCGAAACCGCAGGAGGACCTGACGCGGCCAACGGAAGCGCCAACGGACACGCCGAAGCCGGCAGACAACCTGTGGGAGCCGGTGGAGAAGGGTCTCACCTTTCCATTGCCGGCAGGATGGACCGTTACCGGCAAAGGACCCTATCTCTTCACTGGGATGCCGACCGCGCGCATGCGGCTGTATTCGCCGGAAGCTTACACGACTGAAGCCGACCTGAAGGCCGCGCTGCAGGATTTTGCTGCTAATCAGCAAGAGGTCAGTGCGAAGAACTTCTCCAAGCAGGCATTCAACGTGGACGGCGCCATTGGCGTGCAAGTCCATTATCTCGCCTACGGTGGGCGCATGATGCACGGCTATTATTTCGGAAAGTCCGGCCGGCTGTGGCGATTCGAGGCGGAAGTCACCGGCAACAGCCTGCTCGCGCCCGACGTCGTGGTACAGATGCTGCAAGCCGCGCGCATGCAATAAGCGCGCACACCAAGTTGACTGTTTTGTATGGAATAAGGCGATAGCTTAACAGGATTTTGACCAAGCGGACTGTCCGTGACGGGTGAACTCCCCGTCTTTTCGGTACAGTAAGGGAAAGCCACCGATAACCTCATACGGCGTACAAGCGCCGTGACCACGGTCGGGATATCCGACGAAAGGGGACTGGGTTGTCACGCATTCTCATTATCGAAGATGAGCGTCCGATAGCGCAATCACTCGCCTACACGCTGAAGCGTGAAGGATTTGAAGTGACGATCAGCACGGACGGCGCGGAGGGATTGCGCCTCGCCCTGGGTACGCCGTCGCCGTCGTTGATTATTCTGGACCTGATGCTGCCGTCGGTTGGCGGGCTGGAGATATGTCGCACGCTGCGCCAGCGCCAGCGCAATTGGATTCCGGTGATCATGCTCACCGCCAAAGCGGAGGAGATCGACCGCGTCATCGGACTGGAGATCGGGGCTGATGATTACTTGACCAAGCCGTTCAGCATGCGTGAGCTGGTTGCGCGGGTAAAAGCCACGCTGCGGCGTCCGATTCTGGACATGCCGCAGGACCAAGTGATTATCTCCGGCGGAGTCGAGATCGATCTGGGACGCCACAGCGTCAGCCTCGAAGGCAACACCCTCGCGCTGTCGCCCAAGGAGTTCGACCTGCTTGCCACCCTGATGCGCAATCGCGGTCGCGCGCTCAGCCGCGAAGAAATCCTTACCCAGGTCTGGGGCGACGAAGGCCCGTATCGGGATCCACACACGGTGGATGTTCACGTGCGCTGGCTGCGGGAAAAGATCGAAATCAATCCGGCCAAGCCGGAGCGCCTGCTGACCATTCGCGGGATCGGCTATAAGTTCGCGGAGTGACGATGATCCGACATGCCTGGTCCCTGCGATGGCTCATCGGGGGCATCTACTTCTTCATCATGGTCACGATCCTGGCGACGCTGGCGCTCTATTTTTCGCACCGCATTACCGAAGATTACGCGCAATCCAAAATTCAGGCATTGAGCGGCGAAGCCAAGATCGGTGCCGACCTGTTGGCGCCGATGGTGAAGGACCTGGATGTCGCGCAGCGGAAACTCGCCGACTATGAGAAGAAGCACGACCGTAAAAATGCGGCACTGTTGCAGACATTCATCACGCTGACGAAAAATCGCATCGTCGAGTCACTTCGCCGCATTTACACTCACACCGTACCCCGCCGCGTCAGCCTGGTGGACATCGACGGGAAGATCATCAAGGAATGTCCACCTTTCTCCAGCGATACCGACAATGCCCTTCAAGATCCCGAGGTATACGATGCGCTGCACCGTGGCTTCGGTTTTGCCAATCGCAGCAACCCCATTCTGCCGGAAGAGACGCTCTATTACATCGCGGTGCCGGTCGAGATCAAGGAGACAATTCCGCTGCCGCCGAAACCCGGACAAACGTTGCCGCGTGAACTGGTGCGCTCGGTTCCCTGCGGCGTGCTGGTACTCGCTGCCCCCACCACGGACATCAAGGAGACAATCAGCCATATCAAGGGTGCCATCGCGCTGGCCTTTGTCAGCGGCCTGGTGATCCTGTTGCTGATTAACGCCAGCGTATCCAATCTGATCTCCCGACCGTTAGCCACGTTAAGCCAGGCCGCCGCGCATTTCGCCGAAGGCGATTTGAATAAGCGGGTAACCCCCACCGGCGCGGCGGAGATCGCCAGTCTGGGCGATTCGTTCAACAGCATGGCGGAGCAATTGCGCCTGACCATTACCAACCTGGCGGAACAGCGCGCGCAGGCGGAAGCCATCCTTGCCAGTATGACGGACGGCGTGATCGTTACCGATACCCAGCGCATCATTCTATTGACTAACCGCAGCGCGGAAGAGATCCTCACACTGAACAGCAGTGCGCCGATTGTCGGCCGGGCGCTGCCCGACGCCATCGCGATCGTGGACTTGCAGGACTTGCTGGAGAACACGATCGCTTCCGGGTTGCCGGTGATGCACCAGATTACCCTGGCCAATCCCAACGAGCGGGTCATAGAGGTGCACATGTCGCCGGTAGAGGTCGAGGACCGCCAGGTGGGTGTCGTTATTGTGCTCTACGACGTCACCGACCAGCGAAAAATGGAGCAGGTGCGTCGCGATTTCGTTGCCAACGTCAGCCACGAGTTGCGCACGCCGGTCACCTCCATTCGTGCGATGGCAGAGACGCTGTTCGAGGCGAAGGGCGAAGATCCGGAGATGCAGAATGATTTTCTGGAAACCATCATTCACGAAAGCGAGCGGTTGACGGCGCTGCTTGACGATCTGCTGCAACTGTCGCACATTGAGTCGGGTCGCCGGTTGATCATCCCGGAGCAGATCAACCTAAGCGAGATGGTGCGCCAGGTGGTGCAGCGGTTGATCATCCCCATCACCGACAAGGGACAACAGTTGATCCTGGAGGTGCCGGAGCATCTGGTGATCCTGGCCGATCGCGCCGCACTGGTGCAGATCCTGATCAACCTGGTGGACAATGCGCGGAAATATTCGCCGGAGGGCGGCACCATCACCGTGCGGGCGGAACTGGACCTGCAGCGGGTGCGCATTCGGGTGAGCGACACCGGCATTGGCATCCCGGAGAGCGAGTTGGAGCGCATCTTCGAGCGCTTCTATCGGGTGGATAAGGCGCGTTCGCGCGCGCAACGCGGCACCGGGTTGGGGCTGGCCATCGTGCGCCACCTGGTCGAGTTGCACGACGGGTGGATTAACGTGCAGAGTGAACTGGGACAGGGCAGCACCTTCACGGTGATTCTACCGCAGCCGAAAGAACTGGAGGCTGTGGGCAGGCCGGAGGAAGTGGGGGAGCTTCCCACCGGAGCATCGACGCCCATGCCGGAACATACGGCATCGCCGGGGTAAGGTTTATTTTTCTCCGCGAGCGCGTTTGGCTTCCTCGATGAGGTCGCGCACCTTGTGTCCGCCTTTTGGGCCGCCGATTTCGCCACCTTTATGGCCGATTTCCTCGTAGAATTCATGTCCATGGGTTTCGGCGGTGCGCTCACCACCCTTCTTGCCAATTTCCTCGTAAAACTCATGCCCATGGCTTTCGGCAGTGCGTTCACCGCCTTTGTGACCGGCCTCGTGGACCGTCATATCGCCTTTCGATTTCTTCTTTTCTTCCGCCATACGACACCTCCACTAAGAGAGATGGGGGTATCCGGGGTTTTCGCGCCCCGGTTCGCGCGCTTATTTTTTACTGCTGCCGCCGCTCGCGCGGCGCTTGCCTTCTTCGATCAACTCGCGCACCTTCTGGCCGCCTTTATGACCGATTTCCTCGTAAAACTGCGGGCCGCGCTCGTCGCGAACGGTTGTGCCGCCTTTGCGTCCGATTTCTTCGTAGAATTCATGGCCATACACGTCACGCACTTTCGTTCCACCCTTGCGGCCAATCTCTTCGTAGAATTCATGGCCGTGGGTTTCCGCCGTGCGCTGGCCACCCTTGCGACCCGCCTGACTCACGCTCATCGCGCCTTTGTCACTGCTCTTTTCCGCCATGTCGTACTCCTTGCCGGCGCCGGCGGGGTGACCCACCGGCAGCCGGTGCATCTCTCCCGTCCGATCCAGCCGCGCTTTGCGGTGTCCCGGAATCGCCAACGCGGTTCCGGGACACGGGACGTTTGCCCGACGCACGCCCCACCGCACTGCGTCGGCCGACCGGCCTGTCGGGATCGGTTACTGTTGACCCCGTGCGCGCTTGCCTTCTTCGATCAACTCGCGCACTTTATGGCCGCCCTTTTTGCCGATTTCCTCATAGAACTCGACGCCGTAGGCATCGCGGACTTTCAGACCACCTTTGCGACCGGCTTCGCTTACCGTCATCTGCCCTTTGGTTTTGTCAGCCATCTGCAGTCACCTCCTTCTCTCGCATGTGCCGTCCGACAAGGAGGGCACTATTTCTTCGACCCGCCGCCGCCCATCGCCCGCTTGCCTTCTTCAATAAGGTCACGAACTTTCTGGCCGCCCTTATGCCCGATCTCTTCGTAGAACTGGACGCCATACTCATCGCGGACCTTCAGGCCACCCTTGCGCCCAATCTCCTCGTAGAACTCGTGCCCGTGGCGTTCGGCCGTGGTCTCGCCGCCTTTGCGACCCGCTTCGCGGACCGTCATGTCTCCCTGTGATTTCTTCGCATTCGCCATAGTGTCTCACCTCCTTCAACGATAGTGCGGGGGTGGGCGGCCATCCCTGGCCGCCTCCCCATTTCGAAGCAGTGCGAGGTTACGATTCACCCCGCGCTCGTTTCGCCTCATTAATCAGGTCGCGGACTTTGTGCCCACCCTTGCGCCCGATTTCCTCATAGAACTGCGGGCCATAACGCTTGAAGGTCGTCTGACCTCCCTTTTGGCCACCCTTTTTGCCGATCTCTTCATAGAACTCGTGGCCGTAGCGCTCGGATGTCGTTTCACCGCCCTTGCGACCTGCTTCGCTGACGGTCATGCCGCCTTTTCGTTCCTCAGGCATCATGTCACCTCCTTTACGGTGATGGTTGCGTCGAATCAACTGTGACGCGTGTCTTCCGTGTTGTTATCATCCAGTCAGGATTTCTTCCGGACCTTTTTGCCTTCCGCGATCAATTCGCGGACCTTCTGGCCACCTTTTTTGCCAATCTCTTCGTAAAATTGCGGCCCATATCGCTCCAGTGTGGTCTCGCCGCCTTTTTTACCACCCAACTCACCACCCTTGTGGCCAGCTTCGCGAACCGTCATTTCACCTTTCTTCAAATTCTTGTCAGGCACCGTCGTTCCCCCCTTTCGTCCTGGCCTGCGTGATGCGTGTCACCACCCAGGCCATAATCTCGCCAGCCATGTTCTTGCCGGTGGCATCCAGCACGCCCCGCCACAATGGATTGCCGTTCACCTCGATGACGACCGGTCCGCTGGGACCTTCCAGGATATCCACCCCGGTATAATCCAGTCCGACGGCGGCGGCAGCGGCAACCGCCAACTGTTCCAGCGGCGCATTCAGGGTGCACGCCTCAGCCCGTCCCCCCTGCGAGACGTTTGTCTGCCACCGTCCCGGCGCGGCCACGCGATAAATGCTGGCCGCCACGCGGGGACCAACCACGAACGCGCGGATGTCCCGTCCGGGGATCGGCACGTATTCTTGTAGGTACACCGCCCCGAATCGCTCCAGCAGCGTCGGCAACAGGGCATGTCCCTGCGGCGTATCCTCCACCAGTTCGATGCCCAGGCCTAACGACCCGAACAGCGGCTTGGCTACGATACGCCCCCATTCCCGCAACACCGCACTGGCCATCGCGACGTCCTGTACGACGACAACCTGGGGGGTTGGAATGCCGGCCTGCTGAAAACGGCGACTCGTTTCAAATTTGTCGAGGGCGCTCAACACCGCCTCGATGCTGTTGACCACCACTTTGCCGTTCTGCGCCAGCAACTGATATACCGGCACCAGGAAATCCGGATTTCCGCGCTCGCCAAACCCGCGCGCCAATACAAAACCGTCGACCGTCTGCAAGTCCGCGTCCGCCACGATATTGACGCCAGCGGGCGTCAGGCGGGCTCCCAGCGTTTCCGGACGAATCACCAGCACATCACCGTATCGTCCGGCGGCTGCAATAAGCTGCTGACTATGCCAATCTTCCTCCGGATAGGCGGTTATGATACCGATGCGCAGGTTCTTCCCCATCCGTGCCTCCCCCCTTGGTGGATTGCCCCCCAGGTGGGCCTGTCCTCAACACTGTAACCCAAAACGGGTAAGCGACACATGCCATCCCCTGACATTGACGCGTAAATTGTCCAGTTCTCCTCACAACACTTCATCCTGATGTCGCAGATCGTCCTGCGCGATCTGCCCGGGCCGGGCCGGAGTCCTCTCCCATAGGGAACCGCCCCCCACACCGAGAAGTATGGGAGAGTTATGCACCGTCGTAACACCGCACGTGTTCAGTTCCTCATGCAATCCCGTACACGGCGCGGGCACAGGCAGCGCCGTCATGGGCGGTAAGCCGATACCGGCGGTTGCATCATCGCGGTGCGCCACCATCCGCCACCCGCCAAGCGTCTCAACGCCATGAGCGACAGGAACAACAGTCATGTCGTGAATTTCAACAGGCTCGACGCGACGGCGGCACATCGGCGGCAGTGCACCACGCCCGGTGTCAGGTAATGGGGCAACTTGCCGGGGGATTGAACGATCGCCACGGGGCACGGGGATTGCCACATACGGGGATGTGGCGCGGAAGGACATTGCGCAGCGAGCCCGAACTGTAGAGACAGGAGACGCGATGACGATCGATGAAGGGCTCTGGTTAGTGGCGTTGTTGGGACTGGTGCTGCTGGCGTTGCGCTGGCTGCTGGCGTGGGGGTTGTCGCCGCTCAGCCGCCAGACAGTGCGGCAACTCTTCATCGATTGGCTCATCTCCACCGGCGACAACGTAACGGTACTCACCGAAGGTGACGAGCAGTTTACCGTGCAGTGCGGTGCACAAATCTGTACCATCTCGCTCGACGCGCTCTACCATCGCTGTCTGGAGTTCCCCTACCGCACACTGCTCTACGTGCGGCAGGCGGTACAGGCGTTGCAGACCGCCCTCGACGAGGGAGAACAACTGCCGTCCGATTGGGAGCAACAGGTGGTGCCCCAGTTGGTACGGACGGAAATGCCGGCGCCGCCCGGACTGGTCACGCGACCTTTCGTGCCGGGACTGGCGGTGGGGTACGCGCTGAACGGCACGGAGAATTTCCGCTGGCTCACTGCCGTCGACCTTGAGCGCCAGCAGGTGACGGAGGCGCAACTGCATGCGCTGGCCGCGCGCAACCTGGAGCGCAGTTGCAACACGCTGGTCATCGAATCGCCGCCCCCGCTGCCTGATGGCCGCGACCGGCTGGTCAGCTTTCAAACCGCCGATGGTCTTGATGCCGCCCGCGTACTCATCCCCTCATTTTACCAGCGATTCGCCCCGCGTTTCGGCGACGGCGATCTACTGGTGGCGATCCCCACGCGCGATACGCTGGTAATGATCGCCACCCCCGACCAGGGACAATCGGCATTCCTGGCATGGCG
The DNA here is from genome assembly GCA_964472305.1 of uncultured bacterium. GTDB lineage: Bacteria > Armatimonadota > Hebobacteria > CAIYQO01 > CAIYQO01 > CAYYJR01. The sequence goes on along the minus strand of CAYYJR010000002.1, from coordinate 204,874 downwards.
CGCGGAGGCGGAATACGCCCGCCATGCCCACCCGCTGCTGGCACAACTGTTGCGCATCACCGAGCGCGGCATCGATTTGTGGCCGGTCACCGGCGCCACCAAACAACCGACGGGATGAGCAGGGGAATGGAGCGGAGAGCGTGGGGAGTGCGTCGAGTGCGTTCGGCCGGTTTGCAGCGACCGATCTGTCTATGCAACGGGAAGGCGCGGACTGCTAAGAACGGGACATCGCGAAGGCCGTGCGACCGCAGCCAGCGAACCCGGTCACTACCCGCAAGCCCCGCACCACCCGTTGCCTTTCTGAGTCCGGCTTGCGGGGTTCGTCCACGACCCGTCCGCCATCCTCTCGGCGAAGGTGGGAGGGCTGCCGTTGCGCAACCATCGAGGGGGTATTATCCGGCGGGGGTCTCCTTACCGTCGCGATACCCATCCACCACTTCTTCTACCGCTTCCTTCACCTTTTGGAACACGCTCTTTTTGTGGTCGATATTCTCACCGCGTTCCTTCGCGAATTCGCGCAGCAGTTCGCGCTGGCGCCCGTTGAGGTCGGTGGGCACCTGCACCGTCACCACTACGTATTGATCGCCACGGTGCGTGCCGTCCAGGTGGGGCATGCCTTGCCCACGCAGGCGGAAGGTGTGGCCGGTCTGCGTGCCGGCGGGTACATCGACCTCGGTCGTACCGTGCAGGCCGGGCGCCTGCAGCTTGCCACCCAGCGCGGCGATGGAGAACGGCAGTTTCGCTTCGCACAGCAGGTCAGCGCCCCGGCGCTGAAACACCGGGTGCTCCTGTAGATGAATGGCCACCAGCAAGTCGCCGCCTTGCGCGCCGCGGATGCCTACATCGCCTTTGCCGCGATGGCGAATGTGCAGTCCGGTATCCGCGCCGGCGGGTATCTTTACCAGCAATTCTTCCGTGGTGCGCGCGCGTCCCTGGCCGTTGCACTGGCGACAGGGATTGGCGATCACCTCGCCGGTGGCGCCGCATTCGTCGCACGGAGCCATGGTGGTGAACTGCATGCCGAGGAAATTGTTGCTGACCTGACGGCGCTGGCCGGTGCCGCGGCACGCCCGGCAGGGGGTGGCAATGCCGGTTTCCGAGCCAACTCCTTTGCACGCGCCGCACACGGTGTGATGCGGATAGCGGATGGTGCGTTCGGCGCCGTCGGCGGCTTCTTCCAGGGTGATTTCGATGTCGTAGCGCAGGTCGGAGCCGCGGGGATCGGGACGGCCTGTTTGCCCCATGCCGCCGAAGAAACTCTCGAACAGGTCGCCGAAGCCGAAGGTATCGTACCCCGCGCCACCGGCCCCCCCCATGCCGTTCACGCCGGCGTGGCCGTAATGGTCGTAGGCGGCACGCTTCTGCGCATCGCTCAGCACCTCGTAAGCTTCACCCAGCTCTTTGAAGTGCTCTTCCGCGTGCGGATCAGTGCGATTGACGTCCGGATGCAACTCGCGCGCCTTCCGGCGGTAGGCTTTTTTCAGCTCGTCGGCGGAGACGCTGCGATCGACACCCAATACTTCGTAATAATCACGTTTCTCTGCCATGGATTCCTGTGCTCCACCGGAGAATGCGAGATACCTGAGGAGGCACGCCGGACGCGGCAAGCCGCCGCGCTCACGCTGCGTGCACGCCGGTGGATGGTTTAGACACCGTCGGTTTCTTCGGTTTCTTCCAGCAATTTGACTTTGCCGTCGTAGATCTCGCCGAGGGCACGGCCAATCAGATTCGCCTGGTTAAAATCGCCCAGTCGACTCTGTCGTTCCTTCAGTTCCCGTGTCCGCTGCGACACGGCGACGACCAGCGCGTACTTCCCCAAACGACGGGATAAGCGCTCGATGTTGGTCTGGGACGATAGATTACTCTGCGGCATCCGTGTTCCTTCCTCGTACAAGATCGCTCGCAGCCTGCATGGCTGCGAGTCCGGCTGTGATTATACGGGGGGCACCCGGGCCTGTCAAGCCGCGAACGTGCCGGACCCGCCGTCCGCCACGCCGGCGCAGAAGGCCGCGCGTGCAGGTGAAGCGGCATCCCATGTTCCAGCGCTACTGTAGAGACCCATGGTCGGACGGGCAAACCGGTCGCGGTGTGGCAGTGCGCCGGCTTCACCGCCTGCGCGGAGTTGCGCGTGATGGAATAATCAGGATGTCGCTTCCTGTTTCGCGATGTCGAGACCGTAATAGCGCTGCAATGTCCGTGATTGGAACAGTATGGCGGAGAACACGGCGAACCCAGCGACCGCGCACAGGATGCCGGCCATGCGCTGGTATGGCTCACCCATCGCCGCGCGCAGACTGACCAGCGCGAAGGTGGTCTTCACCCACACGATGGCACCCAGCAACAAGGCGACCTGCATGGTGCGCGCCGCCCATGGCCGCCGCACGGCAAGCAAGGGGAGCAGCGCCAGATACAGCAAGACGGACAGGTAATTGCCATCGCGCAGAAAATGCGCGCAGAGCATCAGCGCGCTGAGTATAGCCGGCAGCAATTGGATGGATGTCATGCTGTGATTCCACCTATTTCCGATATATCTTATCTATTTTATCAAAAGGGTTGTCAAGTGTACAGGCCGCCGATGTGATTTTTCACGCACTCCGCCGCGAAGGCAAGGTGGCGAGGGAACAGATCCGCTGGCGGTTTTCCACCACGGCAGTATTATGCAGTATCCCGGCAACCCGCAACACCCCTCCCAGCGCCGCTTCCGACATACGGCATCGGAGGAGTTGTGCGTATCTGCGCATTCTCCGACAATGCGCGAATACCCACCGCATCGTGCCATTAATGTGACTTGCCCGCGCGGGAAGCCGATTACAATAAAGAAGTGACGCGGAAAGCGCGCCACGACCGACGCCGGAGGAGCGAAGGCATGGGTGAACCGTTGCGAGTGTTATTGGTGGAAGATTCCGAGTCGGATGCCATTCTGCTGCAGGAGGAATTGCGCCGGGGGGGTATGATCTCATCGCCGAGCGCGTGGAGAACGCGGACGCGTTTCGCGCTGCCCTGGCACACCAGCCGTGGGACGTGATACTGGCCGATTATGCGCTGCCGCATTTCAGCGCCGACGCCGCGGTGCAGGTGTTGAAGGACAGCGGGCAGGATATTCCGCTCATTATCGTTTCGGGCACCATCAGCGAGGAAGACGCTATTCGCCTGATGCGGCACGGGGCATCCGATTTCGTCTTTAAACAGAACATGCGGCGGCTGATACCTGCCGTACAGCGCGAAATCGCGGAATCACGAGAACGGCGACAGGCAGCAGCAACACTGGCGCAGGAGCGTCAATTCCTTGCAACCGCGATCGATCTGCTGCCCTTCCCGATCATCATCAATGCGACGACCGGCGAGGTGCTGCGCGCCAATCGTGCCGGTTATACCTTCTTCGGCGATCTTTCTACCGCAAACTGGTGGCGGCAGCAACTGCTGTCGGCGCAGACACACCAGCCGGTTGCGTCCGACCAATGGCCGATGATGCGCGCGGCGCAGGGACAGGTGATTCCGCCGACGGAAGGCATTCTGGTCTTGCCGGACGGACGGGAGGTCGACGTGCTGGCGGTCGCCGCCCCGATCTCGCTCGATAATCGCGTGGTTGCCACCGTGGTGGCGTTCATCGACATCACCGGCATCAAGGAGGCCGACCGCGCCAAAACGCGCTTTCTCGCCGTGTTGTCGCACGAACTGCGCACGCCGCTGGCCAATATCCTGGGGTGGGCTAAACTGGCTCAGGATGCGCCGGAGATGGCGCCGGAAGCGCTGCGGATCATTCTGCGCAATGCCGATGTCCAATACCGCATGCTGGAAAATTTACTGGAAATTTCGCGCTGGTTGTATGGCAAACTTGATTTGCGTCGCGAGCCCATCGACCTCTGGCACGTGGTGGAAGAGGCGCTAGCCACGTATCGTCCATTGGCCGCGGAGCACCAGCTGACGCTGGAGGTGCGTCCCCCGTCTTCGCCATTGCCGATCTCTGCTGACCGCAAGCGGATACGCGAGGTGATCGACAACCTTCTCGACAACGCCATCAGCCGTTCCGAGCCGGACGGACGGATTGAGGTGGAGGGTGCTAGTTTCAATACGTCGGTACAGGTGCGCGTGCATGACACCAGTCGGGATATTACGCCGACGCGATTGGCGCATCTGTTCGACCTGTTTCAAGCAGCGCCAGAGATGGAGATAGGTCGAGATGGGCTGGAGTTGGGCTTGCCGTTGGTAAAAATTCTCGTCGAGCAGCACGGCGGCACCATCGTCGCCGCGAGCCGGGGTCGCGGCCAGGGGAGCACCTACATCATGACTTTGCCCCGGCGAGACGTCGAATGAGTATCCATCCGCCGGCTCAACCAGTGCACGAATTCGGAGCGAAGAGGCGCATGTCAATCAATCTCGGACAAGCGAGGCGCTGGGGCGCGCCGATGCTGGGAGTGCTGCTGGCGACGCTGGGGTTAGGCGCGCTGGCTCGGCATCACGCCACCTATCTGCTCTTCCATACGTTGGTCGAGTTGTTCAGCGTGGTAGTGGGGATGGCGATCTTCAGCATCGGCTGGAGTACGCGCCGGATGATCGGGCACGGCTTTTTTCTGTTCATTGCCCTCGCGTCGCTGTTTATTGGCGTGTTGGATCTGTTGCACCTGCTGGCCTACAAGGGGATGGGCGTCTTCCCGTGGGACAGCAAGGATATCCCCACCCAATACTGGGTGGCGGCGCGCTACGTCGAAAGCCTGTCCTACCTGACCGGTGCCGTGCTGCTTGCTTGCCGGCGGCCGGTGGTGATTCGTTGGGTGGCGCCGGCGTATCTGCTGGTCACTGCCGCGTTGATCGTCTCCGTCGTGCCTTTCGGGGTCTTCCCCACCGCCCTGCGCGATCCCGGTGGGTTGACGCCGTTCAAAGTTATCAGCGAATACCTGATTGCCGCCGCCTTCATCGGCGCCGGAGTGATCATTTACCACCGGCGCGCCGCGCTGGATGCGCGGGTGCTGGGCTGGCTGCTGGCGGCGATCGGATTGAAGGTGCTGTCCGAGATTGCCTTCACACTGTACGGCGTCGATGTGTATGGAACGTTGAATGCCGTCGGTCACCTGTTGAAGGTGTATGCCACCATCGCGCTCTATCTGGCGCTCATCGCCGCGTCACTGGAGATGCCGTTCGAGACGTTGTACCGGACACTTGGGGAAAGTGAAAACCGCAATCGCGCGCTGGCGGAAGCAACCTTCGAAGGGGTGGCCATCACCGGTGATGACGTCATTCTGGAGGCAAATGCTCGCTTTGCGCAGATCACCGGCTATACGCTCGAGGAGTTGCGGGGGATGCCCGTCCCCACGCTGGTCTTCCCGGATGACCGGGACTATGTCTATCTGCAGCGGCACGCGGGGTACGAACAACCCTACGCACATCGCATGCAGCGCAAAGACGGCACGGTGATTTTTGTAGAGGCACATGGCAAAGGCTCGACGTATCACGGACGCCCGGTGCGGGTGACTGCCTTGCGCGATGTCAGCGCCCAACGGGAAGCCGAGCGCCTGCGCGATGCGCTGCTGGCTGACGTGCAACGTCATGCCGCCGAGGTGGAGGCCACCTTCTCCGCGATTGCCGATGGGGTGATCGTCTATGGGCCCCAAGGCGAGATATTGCGGATGAACGAAGAGGCGGAACGGTTGACGGCATGTATACCGGAGGCATATCCGCTGTCAAATGCCGAGTGCCTGCTGCGACCCCTGGAACGCCCGGATGGCACCCGCTATCGCACTGAAGAGACACCCGTCTGGCGCGCATGGCACGACGGCGTGACGACCCCGGCGGAAACGATGATCCTCGTGCTGCCGGATCGCCGCTACTGGCTCTCCGTCAGCGCCGCTCCCATTCGCACCAACGATGGGCTGACGCTGGGCGCGGTTGCCACCCTGACCGACGTTACCCTACTGCACGAGTTGGAGGCGCAACACCGCATCTTCCTGCACATGGTCTCGCACGATCTGCGCACGCCGTTGGCGATTATCGTGGGTCATATCGATCTGTTGCGTGATCATTGCCATGCCTGCGCGGATGATCGCGGAGCGGGATTCAGCGTCGATGCCATCAGTCGCGCCGCCCGGCGCATGGACGTGATGATTCAGGACCTGGTGGATGCCGCGCGCATTGAAGGTGGTCAGTTCCACCTCAAACCGCAACGCTTGTCGCTGGCCGATTACCTTCCGGAATTTCTCCAGCGCTCCGCCGCCGCGCTCGCAACCCAGCGCGTGCAGATCGAGCACCCCGCCACGCTGCCCGCCATCGAGGCTGATCCCGACCGCCTGGAGCGCATTCTCATCAATCTGCTCTCCAACGCGCTGAAATATTCCCCGCCGGAGGCGCCGGTCCTCGTGCAGGCATACCCCTGCGAGCAGCAGATCGCCATCTCGGTCACTGATGGCGGCCAGGGGATTCCCGCGTCCGATCTGCCGCATCTGTTCGAGCGGTTTTACCGCGCCACCGGCGCCCGTCGCGCGGAAGGCACCGGCCTGGGTCTGTATATCACGCGCCTGTTGGTGGAAGCCCATGGCGGCCGCATCTGGGTGGATAGCGAGGAAGGACGCGGATGCACTTTCACGCTGACCTTGCCCGCCGTGACGGGCAATGAGTGAGCAATCGGCATGGCAAAGAGTCAAGATGACCGCGGACGGGCGCACCGTGACGGCGGCGGCTGCCGCGGTTGAGGCTGTAAACGTTACGGGGGGTCAGGGAACAGCGGGGGCATCTTCGAATTGCACCAGCAGCAATCTGCATCAGTGACCGTGCGGCGGTTGCCACAAGCGGGGCAGATGGCGGTGACGCGCTCCTGCGACGGCTGCGCGGGCAAGATGGGCGCGCGCATCTCCGGGGAGACGTAGGAGTTCTCGCACTCCTCGCATTTTTCCAGGAAGGGATCTTTCAACTTGCCGCAATAGGGGCACAATCGCGTGTCCGTCGCGCGCACCGGCGTGCCGCACCGCCGGCAATGAAAATCGAGCGGATTCGCCTCGCGTCCACAGCGTATGCACTTCATCGCGCCTCCCGAGCGCCGTCGAGGAAGAGACGGCTGCCTCATTATACTACGTTTTGTGCGCATCCTCATGCTTAAACACAGGGGGTTTCGGTACGGCCTGCCGGGAGAAAGCACGCATGTGGGTGGAGCATGCAAGCCGGTTCAACCGTCAAACTACCTGCTTTCGCGACCCGGCGCAATCTCGTCCCCCGACTGATTGGATTGATCAATCAGCGCAATCGCGGTGCGAGCAACGACCACAGGAATACACCTGAAACATCGCCGCCCCCGTGAACAGAGCAAACCACGGGGGCGGCTATTCATTATATATTTCACGCGCCAGTATTATGCTCGCGAATACGTTTCCGCGATCCCTTTGCGGATGTAATCCTGGACGTCGCTGATGGGCAGGCGAATTTGCGACATAGTGTCGCGGTCGCGGATGGTGACGGTGCGGTTCTCCAACGTTTCGAAATCCACTGTGACACAGTAGGGGGTGCCCACCTCGTCGTGACGGCTGTAGGCTTTGCCGATATTGCCGGTGTCCTCGTAGACCACGCGCATTTCACCGGTGGATTGTAAATCACGTTTGATGCCTTTGCAGGTATCCACGATCTCCGGTGCGTTGCGTTTCAGTGGCACCACCGCGGCTTTGATGGGCGCGATGGAGGGTTTCAGCCGCAGCACGGTGCGCTTCTCGCCATTCGGTTTCACTTCTTCATCATACGCTTCGCATAACAGCGCCAGTACGCCGCGATCGACGCCCGCCGATGGCTCGATGACATAGGGCACCACCGGCTTGTTCGTTTCCGGATCGGGGATGACCAGCTTCGCCGTGCTGTGTTCGTTGAGGCTCACCTTCGCGGTCAAACCCAACTCGGCCTGGTTTTTCGAGTGCGAGCCAAGGTCGAAGTCGGTGCGATTGGCGATGCCTTCAATCTCTTCCCAGCCGATAGGATATTTATACATCACGTCTACGGTGGCCTTCGAGTAATGCGCCAACTCGTCCGCCGGCACATGGTAGAGCTTCAAGTTGTCGCGGCTAAGGCCCAACGTGGTCCACCAGCGCACGCGGTCTTCCACCCAGCGCTGATGCCAGTCTTCGTCGGTGCCCGGCTTCACGAAATACTCGATCTCCATTTGCTCGAACTCGCGCACGCGAAAGACGAAATTGCGCGGGGTGATCTCGTTGCGGAATGATTTACCGATCTGCGCGATACCGAACGGCAACCGGCGGCTGGTGGAATCCACCACGTTTTTAAAATTGACGAAGATGCCTTGCGCGGTTTCGGGGCGCAGATATGCGAAGGAATCGCCGTCTGCCACCGGACCCACCTGGGTCTGGAACATCATGTTGAACGGGCGTGGCTCGGTCAGGTCGCTGGAGCCGCAGCGCTCGCATTTGCCATTGCGCACGTGGTCGGCCCGCCAGCGGCTCTTGCACTGCCGGCAGTCCACCATCGGGTCGACAAAGGTCTCTTCATGGCCGGAATACTTCCACACCAGCCGGTTCATCAGGATGGAGGAATCCAAGCCTTCCATGTCGTCACGCTCGTAGACGTTGGCACGCCACCAGGCCTGTTTTACATTGTTTTTCAACTCCACGCCCAGCGGTCCGTAGTCGTAGGTTCCCTGCAATCCGCCGTACAATTCGCTGCCGGCGAAAATGAAGCCCCGCCGTTTGCAGAGCGAGACAATGGATTCCATCGATGTCGCAGCCATGTTCCGTCCTCTATACTCGTATTTCGGCATCCTGAGTATACAGGATTTTCTCGCGTGAAACCAGCTACGGACAACCGGGCGCATGCAAATGTGAAGGAGCGGTAAAACGGCGTCAAGGGGGAACAGGATATGAAGACTTATACCAGTGGAGAATCGTTGCACATCCTGCTTCGATAAGGGGGACAATGGTCGACGGTTGAGCAGGACAGGCTGTCCGTAGCGACACCAGGACCATCTCCGCCGAGGTCTCGATACCGCCTGCCTGGTGCAAGAGCGTTCCCAGATACTGCTAACGGGCGTATTCAACCGCCGGAACTGCCATCCGTATCAGGATGCACAGGGATTCACTACTGGCATTCGCAATATATCGCAACAGGGATCGTATGCGGGTCGCGGAGGATTTATCGTGGCTGGTCAGGCGATTTTTCGTGAGTGTATGAGCGCAGACCTGCTAGGGATTCCATAGTTGATGTATACGGCTTTCCCAAGCTGTTCCATTACAGTCGCCGGTGTTCCCGGTCGTCCAATTTGGGGTATTAATATTGTGCAGGAGTAGCGGTATCTTCGTTATGCGACAGGAATCGCACTGGAGATGCGCGAATGTAGTGAGGAGATGGCGCGTGATGTTGCATCGACATACATCGACTTGTGTTGACGGCACGCATTGCGTAGCACCAGGCGTCGATGGGAATAGTTCGTCATGGAAACGGAAAGTGCAGCGATGGCAGACCAACAACCGATAACTGATGATTTGCCCTTGCTCCTGGCAGTGCTTCCGCCGCATATACGGGAGCCGCTGGAGCAGCGTTTGACGCGGGAAAATCTGTTGGAGATTATCCTCGACCTCGGTCGTGAGCCGGAGGCGCGCTTTCCAGGATCGTTTACCACCATCGTCGAGCAACCCGTCACCTCGGAGGATATCGCCTACGTGACGGAGCGTGTAGGCGCGTTCGGCGACGATCACCGTGCCGGCATCCCGCGCACGCTGCACCGCATCTCCGCGCTGCTCAACCGGCAGGGGGTTATTGTCGGTCTCACCTGTCGCGTGGGACGCGCGGTCTACGGCACGGTGGACATCATTCGCGATGTGGTGGAATCCGGCAAGTCGATCCTGATCCTGGGTCGTCCGGGCGTCGGCAAGACGACGAAGCTGCGCGAAGTGGCGCGCGTGCTGGCGGATGATTTGCAAAAGCGCGTGATTGTGGTCGATACCTCCAACGAGATCGCCGGCGACGGTGACATCCCGCACCCCGCCATTGGCCGTTCGCGGCGCATGCAGGTGCCGCGGGTGGCGCAACAGCACGGCGTGATGATCGAGGCGGTGGAGAACCACATGCCGGAAGTGGTGGTGATCGATGAGATCGGCAACGAAGCGGAAACGCTGGCGGCGCGCACCATTGGCGAGCGCGGCGTGCAGTTGATCGGCACCGCGCACGGCAACACACTGGACAACCTGCTGCAAAACCCGACGCTCAACGATCTCATCGGCGGCATTCACTCGGTGACGCTGTCCGACGAAGAAGCACGCCGCCGCGGCACGCAAAAAACCGTGCTGGAACGCGAAGCTCCGCCCACCTTCGACGTGGTAATCGAGATGATCGAGCAGGACAAGTTGGCGATTCATCACGAGATTGCCGATGTGGTGGACAATATCCTGCGCGGTATCCCGGCGACGCCGGAGATCCGCTTCACCACCAGCGAGGGCACCATCGAGCGTGTCTCGTCCGCTGCGGTACCGCACCTGCAGGAAGAGGTGGAAATGGGCTGGGGCGAATACCGCGGCTTCGTGGAAGAGATGCCCTCCGGCCGGCTGCCGCGCAGCGAGCGCGAAATTTACATTTATCCGTATGGCGTGGCGCGCAACAAGCTGGAACGCGCGATTAGCGAACTTGGCCTGCGCGCGATCATGGCGCGGCACATGGAAGATGCCGACGTGATCATCACCGTAAAGCAGCAGGAGCGGCGTGACGCGGCGCGGTTGGAAGAGGCGGTTCGCAATGGCATTCCCGTGCACGTGATCCGCAGCAATACCTACCAGCAGATCGTGGGGGCGCTGCACGAGTTGACCCGCATGGAACGCATGGATACCGAGGTGGAAGCGATCCACGAAGCGCGCGACGCCATCAAGGAAGTGCTGGCCACCTCGCGCCCGGTGGAGCTCACCCCGCGCAACGCCTACCTGCGCCGCCTGCAGCATAAACTCGCCAACCAGTTCCATCTCTCCAGCGAGAGCATCGGCATCGAGCCCAGCCGGCGGGTGCGGATCTCGAAGGAACGATGATATACACCGCATGAAGCCGACCTGGCAGGCAATTGCCGGGTTGTGCTATCACGTACAGCCCATTCGTAAAGATAGACTACCAAGCCCGTCCACTACATTGCTGTGCAATCGAAAGGAAGACTGCTGTGACACGAGAAACATTCTGGGAAATCATCGCCAAAACAAGGCTATGTGTGACTGACTGGAGTGGATGAATTGATGCCCTCTCGGCTTTGTTAGCGGCACTTCCGCCGGCGGAGATCATTCAATTCGATCAGATATTTCGTGAGTGTTCTGTTCGAGCCTATTCCTGGGATCTGTGGGGTGCCGCAGTTATCCTTGGTGCTGGTGGTTGCTCGGATGATGCCTTCAGGGATTTTCGAAGCTGGCTGATCTCCCTGGGGAAAGAAGTCTATGAGAAGGCGTTGCATGATCCGGATTCCCTTGCCGAAGTGGCGATAGGGCCGAACCCGGGAGAAGAGGAAGACGCGTTCTTTGAAGAATTCGCCTACGTCGCTGCGGATGTCTATGAGGAATTGACCAGCCAACGTGAGATGCCGTCATCTGACCAATCTCCGGCTTACCCTGAAAAGCCTTTCGGGATTGAATGGGACGAGGATGATCTTCCCAAACGTTACCCCAAATTATGGGCAGCGAATGAGCATCTGATGTGAGGCAGATGGCTCCCCGATTGCAGGCGAACAGCAATAATTTCCCAACGGGTAACGCAACAGAAATATCCCGACCCGTGCGCTATCAGTGCCAAATGCGGGAGACAGTCCCCCAACGCGTGGCCCCGCATTGTTACCGGTGAAGGTCTTTCACCCGGCACCGCCTTCATCCAGCCGGCAAGCGTCGCAAGTCGAAGGCTTGCTACGCCTGGCTCGGGTGGAATCTCGCTCTCCCATTCACTTGCCCCTACGCCATCCGCCGCATGATCAGCATCCAGTCCTGACGGTCGGGGCGGGGTGGCATCAGGCAGGTGCCGCCGCGGGCCTGGAGCAGTCCCGAGACCGGCGCCATCTCGCCGTTGCGCGGGTTGAACCAGTAGGCGCGATAGTTGACCTGCGGCGTGGCGATGAGCAGCGCCGTCTCCAGCGTGGGGTTGACGCCCGGCGGGAAGTAGACGAGAAATTCCCGGTCGCCGTCGCCTTTCGCCAGGATGCGCTCGGTTTCGCCGCATGGCGGGCGGGTGACCACCTGGTCGGGTGGGCAGGGTTTCAGCTTCCACCACGCTACCGATTCGTAGCAGGCGCGCAGGTATCGCATCTGCACGCCGCCGGGGAAGGCCAGCGCCTCCCACCACGGCGTCGGCGTACCCCAATCGTTGAAGGTGGCATCCTGCGCATTTTGTGTCGGGTACCACAGTCCGTGGGCGCCGTAGGTGAAGCCGAAGCTGCCGGCTTGCATGGCGCGATACGCGACGCGACGCACATCAACGGCGGTCACCGGGCCGTTCGGCTTACCCGCGAAGATATTCTCGTAGTTGCATTCAGCCTCCAGCACCGGCTTGGAGACAGGGAGATTATACGCATCCAGATACAAAGAGACTGGCGGCATCTTGCCGCGCCCGGGATGTCCGCCTTGCAGCATGATGAAGTCATACCACGGTTGCTCCCACGCCTGACGTCCCTCTTCGCCGTACCACCAGGGGTGCACGGTCATCGCCCGCCGGTAAGGATCGAGTGCTTTGATGGCCGCGCCCAGCGCCAGCACCTTCTCGACCCGCGCGGGCGGATTCGCCTGATTGTATTCGCCACAGATAAGCCAGGTGACGGCGAACGCGCCGTAACGCGCGATGATATAGCGCCAGAGGCGCGTCAGCGCGTCCAGCGAGACGTTGTCCAGACCGGAATGAAAGCTAAAACCGATGACCGGCAGGATACCCGCGTTATTGGCATACTGTAGATACCGATCGACTTCCTGCCAAAATTCCAACCCGGGGACACCTGCCTCACCGATCGAGTCGGCGCCGATCTTCGGACCGAGGAACGCCATCTGCACCACCGAGTATCCCTGGTCGCGGCGGGTGTCGATGAGAGTTTTGTATGTCGATTTACAGGTCGTGGTGGACGATCCTTCCAACGGCACCAGTTTCGACGGACAGAACCACCAGGTATCACCGAGCCAGAAAAACGGCGTGCCATCGGTGTAGGTGAGATAGTGCCCGTCGTCGCTGACGCGCAGGAAGCCGCCGTGCTGGTGTAGCGGGGTATCGCCATTGGCGGGTACGACATCCAGACTGCCGGTGCGCCCGTGCAGCCCGCTGTCCTGTGGACAGGCGGTGACAAAGCGCCAGGCACCCGGCAGGGTGGGGGTGATACGCACCTTCCAGGTGCTGCCGCCGTCCCAGAAGCCCGGCACCGCGAGGGTGCGCCCATCAGGGCCGGTGAAGGTGGCGGTGAGCTCGACATCGCGGTACGGCACGGCATGGCTGGATGCGGCCGGGAGAGTGATTTCGGTAATGCGCCACTGGATCGCGGGCATGGTACAGGTGTCCTTTCGGGGCGTTGAAAGAAAGCTAATCCTATTATACCATGCTTTCTCGTTTGGTTGGTGACGGTTGGCTGACGGATATCGGGCAAGGCGTCGCTAGCCGAAGACCCGGTTATTGCCGCCGCGCGCCAACTCGGACAGGCGATCCAATTCCGGGTAAGCCTTCAGCGTTTTCAATTGTTCAATGTAGAGATTGGCCATTTCCTTCGAGGGGGATGACCAGACCATCTCGACCAGGTTCTGAATCTCCAGCAACTGCTGGTGCGCAGCGCGAAAGGCCGGACGTAGTTCAGGACGCACCGCAATGATTGGCTCGATGGCACGCAGCCGGCGCAATTCCTTCATCGCCACCACCGCCTGCTCCGCCACCGGCAGCAATTTGGCATTCTGCAAGATAAAGACGATCGCATCCTGGTTGCGTACCGTCACCAGCTCACTCACCGCCGCTCGCGCCACGCCAAGTCGCTGCGTGTCCTCGCGCATGGCGCAATCGACCAGCACGCGATTGATATCCGCCTGCCCGCCTTCGGGTCGCACGGAGAGGTTGAGATTGCCCAGTTCCAGCACAACCCCGGTCAGGCGCACCGGATCGGCGTCGAGGTTGAGGAACTCCTCCAGCAGATAGGCATAGCGTTTGGGAGGCAGCACCTCGTGCGCCTGGTGAAAGATCTCGCGTACGGCCGCCGTTGATCCGGTGGCAAACCATTGCTTGATGGCCTCCAGATCACCCGTGTTGAAAGACTGTCGAATGCGATGTTGCGCGGCAACGAGTGCGCACGTGCCCCATGCCCCATCGTAGGGAACATCCTCCAACTGGTGGTAGAAGTGCAGATACGGTGGGACGGGCATGGCGCGCGGTTCGTTCTTCGCCTCACTCCGCATCACCGCCAGCAATTGGCGCAACTGGGCGGCTACCTCCGGGCGCGCGCAGGTGATGATGTGCCCGAGCTGCGGCACGGCGGCGGGTCGCTTATGCAAGAAATGGACGAGATGGGTGGCGGCATCCGGCATGACCGCTATAAAGAAGATGCAATGCAGGCAGATGTTCTGCCAAAAATCCGGCGTGTGCGCCTGCTGTTGCTCGGTGGCGAAATCATAAAGCACCTCCAGCGCGCCGGACGCATTGGTGCGGTAGAGAATTTCGGTATAGAGCGCCGAATCGCGATGGGCGTAGTCGATATCGAGGGAATCTTCCGGCGGACAGGCCAGGTCGAGTAGCGTGTAGCGCGCGAGAAAAAGGATGGTTGCCAGCTTTTCGTGCATGGTCGCGCCGAGCAGTGCCGGTAAGTCGAGTGTCTCCCCGGCGTTATGCTGGCGTTCGATATGATCCAGATCGGCCGCGACGCGGTGGTGCGCATGATGCAGCACCATGCCGACGGTGGAGCACTCGATGCCGTTTTCCTCATCTTCGGCACCGAGTAGTTCGCGCGCCTGCGCGATCAACTGCTCGAGCTGTTGCTGGCTTGTGGTCTCTGCCATGCTCATTCACCGTCCTTCAGCGACTGTGGATCGCCATTGCCCATCTCGTCATGCTCGCGCAGCAATCCCTCAATCGCCACATGTTCCACCATAGTAGCCAGGTGCAGCGGTGTGGCGCCATCTTCGTCACGGGCATTCGCCTGCGCGCCCCGTGCCAGCAGCACCGCTACGATCTCCTGCTGATCCCATCCGGTTGCGTAATGCAGCGGGGTGCGGCCGCTGTGCGTGCGCGCGTTGATCTCCGCGCCGTGCGCCAGCAACAGCTCGACCATTTCCGGCGTACCGTGCCAGGCCGCGTAATGCAGTGGGGTGGATCCCTGCGCGTTGCCCGCACGTACATCAGCGCCGGCATCCAGCAATAGCTGCGCGATCTCCAAATGCCCCCAGCGGGCGGTGCAATGCAGCGGGGTGTCGCCGTTGGCGGAGCGGACATTGGCATCGGCGCCTTGTGCCAGCAGATAAGCCACCAGCGCCGGTGGTCCCGACCAGGCGGCATAATGCAGCGGTGTCTCCCCCTTGCCGTCGGTGCCATCGATGCGCGCGCCTCGTTCGATCAGCAGGCGCAGGATGGGCAGTGAGGCCGCTTCCACCGCGCGGTGGACCACCGTGCGCCCGGTGCCGGTAGCGGTATCGATTATGGCGCCGTGTTCGAGCAGCAACGCCACCAATGCCGGCGCATCGTGACGCACCGCCTGGTGCAACGGCGTGGATCCGTAGGCGTTGACGGCATTGACCGGCGCGCCATGATGCAACAGCAGTTCCGCCACCGCCACCGCTCCATGACAGGCCGCCAGGTGGAGCGGTGTTTCGCCGTCGTCATCGCCGGCGGCGACCTCCGCCCCCTGTGCCAGCAGGTATTGCGCGATTTCCGCCCGATCATACTCGGCGGCGACATGCAGCGTCGTTTGCCCGCTTGTACGAGACGACACCGCCGACGGGTCATCGGCAAGCCAGCGCTGAACCAGCGCCAGTTCCCCGTGTTTGATAGCCTGATGTAAATTCGGTCGAGTAGTCATGGGATGACACCCCGCGATGATGGTCAGGTCGAGTTACCAAGCGTAAATACAATTAATTCGCCGCACGCGGGAATTTCCTTCCAGGGAGCCGTTTGGTGTTGAGAGGCCAATTGCGAAGAATCGCCGATCCGCCCACGGCAGTTCTTCGTCAGGGTATCGTTGCCCCTGTTTAGCGTTTGCGCGTGGAGGTGCTTTCCAGGCGCAAGGCGGCCAGGGTTTTGTTCGCCAACTCGCTGATATGTTTGTGGCGCGTGCCGAGTTGTTCGAGTTCCGGTAACGCATTCAGCGATTTCAAGCGTTCGATATAGACGCGTGCCATCTCTTCGTTCTGGCACGACCAGGCGGAGCTCATCAGGCTCTGCACTTCCTGCAGGTAGCGCTGTGCCGACTGGTACGCCAGTGTCAACACCGGGCGGGTGCGGATCACGGAATCGGCCATCTGCAGACGACGCATGTCGCACAGTGCGCGCACGGCTTCCTCCGCCACTTCAATCAGCGGCGCGCGCTCCATGACGGTCAGCATGTCGTTGAAGTCGGTGACATTGCGCAATTGCTGCACCGCAAGGCGCGCGACGTTGACGAGGAGTTTGTCGTCCGTGCAGGCGAAGTCGGTCAGCGTGCGGTTGATGAGCATCTCGCCGCCTGCCGGCGAGACGATGTGGTTGATATCGCCCAATTCCAAGACGGCGGCCGCCAGCCGCACGGGAGCAATATCCGTCTTACTCAGGATAAGTTCCAGTAATTTGGTAACAACGCCGGTGGAGAGGAAGCTGCGGGCGGTGGAAAATACGAGCCGTGCCGCGGCGGGTGAGCCGTCTTTCACCCAGAATGCCAGCGTGGGAAAATCCGCTTCCTCCACCGCGCGCAGGATGCGCTCCTGTGCGGCTAACAGCGAGGCGGTGCCAAGCAGGCGCTCATCCGGCTGTGTGAGGTTATATTGCGAATACAAGCGCACATAGCGCGGTTCCGGCAGCGTGTCCGCGTCGGTATCTTTTTTTGCGCGCACGTATTCTTCACCCAGCGCGCGAAAAGCGGCGGCGACGTTCTGGTCAGTGGAAGCCATCAATTGCTCGACGGCACGGCGGGCATGCGGACGATCCTTCAAAAAGCCGATCACGCGGGCGCGCGCATCGATCATTTTCACCAGCAGCAACAGGTAATAGGAGAGCATCTTCTGCCAAGTTTGCGGATCGCGACGCTCCGACTGGGCCAGCGAAAAATCGTAAAGGATGCCGATGCCTTCCACCGCGTTCAGCCGGAAGAGGATATCGACGTAGCCGGTCAGGTCGCGGCGGGCATCCACGATATCCAGCGCCTGTGCCGGACCATAAGTTACGTCGAGCATCTTGTGAGTGGCGAGGTAAATGATGGCGGCTAGCTTGTCGTCCTGCGCGGAGCCGAAAATCTCGTCGAAGGGGATTTCCAGCTTGTCACGGCGAAAGCCCTCGATCTTCTCCATGTCGCCAGCCACCATCTGATGGGCGCGGCGGATATCCTCCTCCAGCGATGTGCGGGGGGCGGAAGCGAGGGCGCCGTCGCGGTCCAACAGAATATAGGCCTCACGGATCAGGGTATCGGGATCGTCCAGGGGTTTCATCGTGCTGCCGGAACCCATGCGGTTACCTCCGGGATCGCCTTCAGGCTGCTGTCTGAATAATACCTTGCCTACGGCATTCCGCGCAAGGGGGAGGCTTGTCATGTTGCACCCCGTCATACCCGCATGATTTGTTGATGCATCCACCGTGTTTTGTTGCGGCAAGCGCCGGTGGCCAACATGACGGATTTGCCGGCGCGGGAGCGGACGCTGTTCGATATCGCACGCCTGCAGATGGAGATGGTCACCGCTGCCCGACTGACCGGAACGCTTCCTGCCGCATCTGCTGTCGACTGTGATGAAATTATACGGCGTTCGGCACGCCGTCGGTGTTCAAGCGCGGTGATCGGGAGATGTTGGCTTATGCGCGGTCCTCGCGCCGTGCATGAGAAATTCAGC
This sequence comes from uncultured bacterium, assembly GCA_964472305.1. Taxonomy (GTDB): domain Bacteria; phylum Armatimonadota; class Hebobacteria; order CAIYQO01; family CAIYQO01; genus CAYYJR01. The sequence goes on along the minus strand of CAYYJR010000002.1, from coordinate 186,917 downwards.
ACGGACGTCACGTCCAATCACGAAAAAGCCTTGACCGACAGGACAGTTGGCAGGTATAACAAGGTGTCGGCACGGCTGGATGCGTATGTGGATTCGAGAACACGTCGCCGTATGCGTGGCGGAATAGCCGCAGGTCGCAACACTTGGACTGGCAACGCTGGGAGCGCTGCTGCTGGCTGGATTGCTGGGCCGATAGCCGGCGGGGGCTAGCCGCATCAGGGTGCGCTGCCCGCGTCCATGAGGGGCATCATTCCGTTCGTACTGGCGGACGTGCTGAAAGCCGCCGCCGCTGCCGCGCTCACCGCGCGGGAAAGTCGGGAAGGATTATGCGTAACCTTGTAGCATCGCTGCTGGTGATGGGCTGCCTGTTGCTGCCGGTCGCGGCGCGCTCGGAGCCGCTGACCGCCGACGAAGCGCGCGCGTCCGCCGACGCGGCCATCGAGCTGTTGGTGCAGGTTAACGAGAATATCGCCGATCATTACTTCCACAAGGGCGTCTGGGATAAAGCGGTCGCCGCGTTCGATCGTATCATTGCCTTGCGCCCGCATGTGGTGGATTCCTATGCCAACGCTGCCTGGTTGCTCTGGAGTGCCGGGAAACACGATGACGCGAAACGTTTCTACGAGCGTCTGGTAACCGCCAACCCGGAAAATCCCGAAGCATATTTCATCGTTGCCACCTACTATATGTACCGCAAGGAACCGCAACTGGCGTTGCCGTGGCTGCAGCAGGCGGTCGAACACGGACTGGTCGCACCCAAGCGCCATATGTACGGACACGCCCTCGAACAGGTGGGCCGCACCGAAGACGCACTGGCCTTCTGGCGACGTTGTCTGGTGGAAGACCCCACCGACATGGTCGCCCAGCGGCAGATCGGCAAGCTGACAAACCCGCAGCCCGCACCGGAAAAGCCCGCTGTCGCGCCACCCGCGACGAAATAATCCGGGGGCACCGTCTGCTTGCTCCTTCACCATCCACAGGGAACTCTCGCCGCACGACGGCATCACCATTCTCATCTGCGCCGGCATACGGTCAGGCATCGTACCGACACGCAAACGCCAGGCTACCCGTCGCTGATGTCGAACCCAACCGGCATCGCATGAGAAGCGTTCCGGTCGATCTCAGTTCAGTACGATTCGGGGTGGGGTGAAGAGATCGTCTCTTCACCCCGCACCATGTCATTCCGTCAGTGAATTTATGCCTCGACCTTTTCCGCGGCGGGGCGCTCCTTGGCCTTATCGGCTTCGGCGGCGTTCTTGCGTGCTTCCGCGCGATCGCCTTCCATCTCCTCGACGGTCTTGGTATGCAGGCGGGCGGCCCCCTGATACCCCTGCTTTGTCGGGATCAGCTTGCCTTTGGCCAGCCGTTTCTTCGCGGCGATGGTGGCTTTCTTGAATTGCGGCAACCATTGCGCCTGCTCGACCAGGAATTCGTCCACCATCTGCCAGATTTCCGGCGGATTGCACACCGCGCCGGTGAGCGGGTCCATCATCATCGCCTGGCGCAACAGGAAGTCGTCGCCATGCACCGCGGCTTCGACTGCCATGCGCTGCACGCTGATGCTGGTGTTGCATACCGCGGCAGGACCGAGCGGCAGGTCGCCGACGATGGGAATGCTCATCCCGTTGCCATCAACGTAGCCCGGCACTTCCACGATGGCATCCGGCGGCAGGTTGGTGATGCAGCCGTTATTGACCACGTTGAAGTGACCGCGATAACAGCGGCCTGTCTCCAGGCCTTCGATGATATACGAGCCGTGCTCATGCCCGCGATCCTCGGGGCGGAACATGAGCGGCGGTGCGGCCATCCAGTTGGGGAAGTCGTGCTCGAACCAGTTGCGGCCTTCGGTGCAGACGCGCAGGTAGCCGCCGGTCTCGCCGTTGATCCAGCAACCCAGGTCGATCCAGTCGTTGATCTCCTCCGGGCGCTTGCGGTACCACGGCACGTATTCGCTCAGGTGGCCGTTGGACTCGGTGCTGAAGTAACCGAAACGGCGCAGCATGTCGATGCGCACCTTTTCCGTCTCGCTGTACTCCGGGTGCTTCTCGAAGGCTTCCAGCAGCTTGCCGGTCATGTCTTCACCCTTATGACGCACCTGCACGTACCAGGTCTGGTGATTGATGCCGGCGCAGATGATGTCCACGTCCTGCTGTTCCAGCCCGAGCACGTTGGCGATCATCCAGTGTCCGCCTTGCACGCCGTGGCAGAGGCCGACCGTCCGCACCCCGTAGCCGTACTTGTTGCACGCCCAGGTGTTCATCGCCATCGGATTGGAGTAGTTGAGGAACAGCGCGTTCGGGGCGCCCACTTCGCTGATGTCTTTGCAGAAATCGAGCAGGCAGGCAATGGTGCGCTGGCCATACATGATGCCGCCGGCACACAGCGTGTCGCCCACGCACTGGTCGATGCCGTAGCGCAACGGGATGTCGATGTCGGTCTGGAATCCCTCCAGCCCGCCCACGCGCACGAAGGAATAGATGTAATTGGCGCCGGTGACCGCCTCGCGGCGATTGGTCGTTGCCGTCACCTTCGCCGGCAGTCCGGCACTCTCAATGTCGCGCTTCACCAACTGATACACCATGTCCAGGTTATGCGCATTGAGATCGGTGAAGGCGAACTCGGTGTCCTGCAACTCCGGTACGCACAGAATATCGCGGCACATGCCGCGGGTGAAGCCGACACTGCCGGCTCCGATGACTGCCACTTTAATCGGCATGGAAAAACCTCCACGGTCAGGGGTATTTTTGAATCTTCTTTCCTTTTCGATTATCGCCACGCGAATCCTTCCGCGATTCCCGTCTGATCTGCGTAATGCCCGGTAATGAATTATGACGCTGCCTTGGTGTCCGGCCGGACTTCATCCCCTGTCGGGAAGGGGAGCGCCGCAAGGTCAGCGATGGCGCCAACTTTGCGCATCACGTCCGGCAGGACCCTGCATGGCAGACAGGGAATGTAAAGGGAGCGACGGTGTTACCGGCGGAGCGGAGGCTGTTTCATGCGAATCGGGGTGATCTCAGATACCCACGGCGTGGTGCCGCCGGGGGTGCATACGGCGTTAGCCGGCGTCAGCCTGATTCTGCATGCCGGGGATATCGGCGGCGACCGGGTGATTGCCGAATTGGAGATGATTGCCCGCGTGGTGGCAGTACGGGGGAATACCGATCGCGACCTGGAACCGCCGTTGTTTCCCGATATGCGCCGTCTGACCCTGGAAGGGGTGACCATTTTCCTCTGCCATGAGCCGGCGCGGACGGCGGACGCGGGATCGGCGGATGTGATCATCACCGGACACACCCACCAGGCGAAAATCGAGCGCCGCGATCACACGTTATGGCTGAATCCCGGCACCGCGGGCAAACGGCAATTCGGACATACAGAGCTGACCGCCGCCATTCTCACCGTGCAGGACGGCACGGCGGAGGCGGAAATCGTACGCGTGGACTGAACGGCCGTCGGATGCCGCCCGCGCGAGTTGAAAGGACAAGATATGCCGCGAGTAGATGGACGACAGGATAATGCACTGCGCCCCGTGCAGATAGACCGCGGGCTGATCAAGCATGCCGAAGGGTCGTGCATGATCTGGCTGGGTGAGACGCAGGTACTGTGCGCCGCCAGCGTGGAAGACCGTGTGCCGCCCTTCCTGAAGGGTTCGGGCACCGGCTGGGTGACGGCGGAATACAGCATGCTGCCGCGCGCCACCAATACTCGCCAGCAGCGTGAAGTGTCAAAGGGGCATCCCGGTGGGCGCACCATGGAAATTCAACGGCTCATCGGTCGCGCGCTGCGCTCGGTGATTGAACTGCGCGACCTGGGCGAGCGAACCATCACGCTGGATTGCGACGTGATCCAGGCCGATGGCGGCACGCGCACCGCCTCGATCACCGGCGCCTACGTCGCACTGTTTGACGCGCTGCGCTGGATGCAGCAGCGCGGCCAGGTGCGCTCCATACCCACCTTCGACAGCATCGCCGCGGTGAGCGTGGGCGTGGTGGATGGCCGCGAGATGCTCGACCTGTGCTATGAAGAAGATTCGCGCGCCAGCGTGGATATGAACGTGGTGATGACCGGCCACGGTAAACTGGTTGAGGTGCAGGGAACCGCGGAAGGATTGCCGTTCACGCGCGAGCAGATGAACCGCCTGCTCGATCTGGCGGAGGTGGGCGTCCAGCACCTGCTGACGGAACAGCAGCGGGTGCTCGGTGCGACAAAGTAACAACCGCCTGATTCATCATGCGTCATGCTCCAAGGAGAACATATGCGTTGGCCCTGGTCACATCGCATTCTTTCCCGGCAGGAGTTGGGCGCGCTGGGTGAACGGCATGCCGCTCGCATGCTGCGCGCGAAGGGGTTGCGCGTGCTGGAGGCGAATTTCCGCACCCGGCGCGGTGAACTGGACCTGATTGTCCGCGACGGCGAGACGCTGGTCTTCGTGGAGGTGCGCACCCGCTGCACCGAGGGAGCGGTCACCCCGCTCGCCTCGGTCGATGCCCGCAAGCAGGAGCATCTGTTCCGCACCGCCCGCGCCTATCTGCGTATGCGGCGGCTGCCTGAATGCTGCATCCGTTATGACGTGGTCGAGGTGATCGCCTCGGTCACCGGTCAGGTGCGCGAAACCCGGCATATCGAAGGCGCATTCATCGAGGGGATGTGATGACGTGCCCTCCGGCGTGACCACCTGTTCGGGGCGGGCGCATGACCGGGAACGCAACAGCGCGGAATGTGGAATACTTATCGTAAGGCTACCGGCTCTCGCAGGCAGCGTAACATTGCAGAAAGGACCGCATGAACGTTTCGTCCCCACACTGTCAGCAAAATCCGCCGCGTCTTGACGTCGCGATCGTGCTGCGCTGGCTGCTGTTCGCGCTCGCCGCGTATTATCTGGTGGTCTACGTCGTACTCGCCAGCCTGCGGCTGCCGTACCGGTATGAATTGATGTGGATGGAAGGCGCCATGGTGGATCATGTCGCGCGCCTTCTGCACGGGCAGGCGCTCTACGTGCGTCCCACCATCGATTTCGTGCCGTATATCTATCCTCCGTTGTATTACTACGTATCCGCCGGCGTTGCCCAGCTCACCGGAGTGGGCTTTCTGCCGTTGCGCATCGTCTCGGTACTCGCGTCGCTGGGCGGTTTCGCGCTGTTGTACCTGCTTGTCGCGCGTGAGACGCGCAGTCGGGCATCAGGCTTGCTGGCAGCCGGGCTGTACGCGGCGACGTATGCGGCGGTATCGGCGTGGTTCGACATCGGCCGCATTGATTCACTGTTCGTGTTCTTCGTATTGCTCGGGATCTACTGGCTGCGCGGCACCTCGCGCCGCGCGCTGGTGGGCGCGGCGCTGGCGTTCACCCTCGCCGTGCTGACCAAGCAATCCGCGGTGTTGATCGCCGTCTTCGCCGCGGTGGCATTATTCAGTCTGGACCGCCGCCGCGCACTGGCCTTCGCCGGCTTTACCGCGGTGCTCTGCGGCGCCGCGGTGCTGGCGCAGCGGCAGACGTGGGGCGATTGGTACTGGTATTTCGTGTGGATGCTTCCCTCGCAGCATAAGCTGCAGGAACTGGCAATTATCGGCTTCTGGCAGGAGGATATCCTGTATTACCTGGCGCCCGCCGTGGTGCTGGCGCTGTGTTATTTCTTTCGTCCGCAGCCGGCGGAGGCTAAGTCGTCCACGCGATTTTTCGCCATTGTCACTGCCGGCATGATCATTTCCTCGTGGATGTCGCGCCTGCATACCGGCGGTTACGTCAATGTGCTCATGCCCGCGTTCGCCGCATATGCCATCCTTTTCGGCCTGGCGTACCGGCATGTTCCCGAGATGATCCCCCATCTGCCTGCCGACAAACAATCCGGCATCCGCCTGGGATTGCTGTCATTGTTCGTGCTGCAACTGCTGTTGCTGCTGTATAATCCGCTGCTGCTGGCGCCCACGCGCGAGAAGAGCGCCCTGGGCGACCGCATCATGCGCTGGGTGGCACAGCAACCGGGTGATGTCTACCTGCCCTGGCATGGTTACGTCGCGACCTACGCCGGCAAGCGCAGTCACGCGCATTTCATGGCGATCATGGATATCCTGCGCGCCGATGACTCGCCGCAAAAATCGATCATGTGCCAGGAGTTGTTCACGGCGCTGGGGGCGCACCGCTTCCCCACCGTGCTGGACGACGGTTTCGTGGATTTCCGCATCGCCACGCAATGGCGCCGCACGCTGTTGTCGTTCTATACGCTCGACGACTATCTGCCCGACACACAGGGGCAGTGCTGGACACTGACGGATATCGACACCTGCCCGCGGCAGATCTTCCACCCGCGGAAGCACAATCGCACGCCGCCGACCTTCCCGAAATAGGCACGGATGACCGGTGACGGCAACTGAACGCGGGGCGGCGATGAGGCGGCAGATGCTGTCCGACAACCGAGCGCGCGGGCAATCTACTCCCCCCAGACCCCTCGTATACGCTGGGTAGGGTTCGACACGCACGCCTTGTCGTGCAGGCTTGCCTCACTCTGTGCCGCAGCGCGGTCATCGGCGGGCGCAGATTGTCTTCCCGCCAAGATTCCCTCACAGTGCTGGCGCGGATACGGCGGAAGGCGACAACCGGTTTCGTCGATCTGGCCGCTCTCCTGTCCCGTCCGGTCGTCCCCGGCAAGCGCGCTCCGAAGCCGCAGGCGAAAGAATTTTGGGGCACATAGAAAACAAAAAATCAGTCACCGATACCTGTTACACCCCGAGCAGGTGGCGGATTGTTTCGGCTTGGTGTTCCTTGTCGCTGAGTATTTCTTCCAGCAGCAGTCGCGTTGCCGGATCGGAAAAGCCGATGTTCTGGATCTGATTTCGATACTCGATCACTGACTGCATTTCGCTCTCCAGCGCTTCCTGCAGGATGGGCGTCGCTTCGCCGCGCCGGGGCAAGTGCGGCTCGATACTGGCGTTGTTCTCGAGTTGGGCGGGCATCAGTTGCGGCACGCCGTTCAGATCGACGATGCGCGCGGCCAACTTGCGCGCGTGTTTGAAATCCTGTTTGGCGAACTTCTCGGCGGTTTCCTCTACGTCGTGCGCGTTCATCCCGCGCACCATCAGGTTACCGGCCATATACATCAGCATGGTGTTCAGCTCATTCGCCAGGTCGCGGTTGAGCAGTGTCAGCACGTCCGGTCCGTGCGAAAAATTTGCCTGCGCGTCTTGTCCAGCCATCGTGTCGTTCCCCCGTGGCAAGTGCGTTTCTCCACCATGGTACAGGCGGCGGGGACGGCGGGGTGTTCGGGAACGCAACATCGCGATCAGGGTTTGCGCAGAAAAAACTGCAACCCGTTGCGCTTTTCCAGCGCGAGAATGGACGACCATCGGCGCACGTCGTCGAAGGCGGTGGGCGGCAACAGAGCACGGCGCGCCGCCAGTTCGCAGGTGTAGCGCAGGATGCGGCCTTCGGCCATGGCGGCATCACGATACTCGCCCAGCGGTCCGGCGTATTGCACTGCCTCCGGCAGCGCGGTCACCAGCCAGCCCTCCGGCAGGGTGATCACCGCTTCCAGGCGCAGGCTGCTCTCCAGGCGCTGGCGAAAGGGCAGCGCACGCTTGGTGGTGGTGCGGAAACGATTGGGCTGCGACATGAAGGTGGGTAATGCGCCCGACCATTGCGTGCCTGCCTGCTGCAGATAGGCGGGTGAGGTGAACGCGACGGTGAGCAGCAGCGGGCACTCCGGCTCGTTGGCATGCTCCACGCCCACCGCGGTCACGACCACCTCGTTGCCCAGCCGCGGTGCGAGCAATCCCTCCAGCGCATCGCGATATCCGTCAGCCGGCACCGCGGCCAACCGAGCGCGCTGCAGCATCGCCATCTGGCCGGTAAGGGTCAGGGTTGCCTGTCCGGCAGCGCTGCCGTCTGCATTCACCGTGACCGCGACGTGAATATCGGTGCGGTTGTCCGCCGCTGCGGAGATGGGCAGCGACACCAGTTCGCCTTCGCCGCGGACGATCAGTCCCTGACCACCTTCTACCTCCGGCGGCAGCAACTCGGCGGGAGAGTCGGCGGCAGCGGCGTCCAGCATTCGATCACCCGCCGGCATGCGCACCGCCAGCAAGACGTGATCGAACTCGCCGGGACCATACAATGCCGGATCGAACGCACCGAAACCGGGCGTACGCACCAATACGTAATCGCTGGGGATGTCTACCGCGCGCAACAGCGCGCGCAGCAGTGTAGCCTTGTCTTTGCAGTCGCCGTAATTGCGGTGCAACACTTCGTCGGCGCTGTGCGGCACATCGCTCAACTCGCCCAGTTCCACCGCGATATACGGCATTGCGCGCACCGCGGCGTGCAGCGCGGCAATCTTAGCCTCCAGGGTGGCGCATCCCGCTGTGCGCTCTGCCGCCACCCGGCGCAGATCGTCGGTCAGCGCGTCCTTGCCCATGGTAATCCGCTGGAACCATGAGACCACCGGCGCCCAACTCGTCAGCGAGGTGATGCGCGCGGAGGCGGCCAGGTCAGCAGCAGGCGGCGTCTGCGGCTCATTCAACCGCAACGGGGGGGTGTCGCGCAACGACCAGGCGTAGACGCGCTGGCCTTTATCCAGTCGCTCCTGCACGCGCGGTAGCACACCGGTGAAGCGCAGGGTGAGCGGCATGGCGGTGGGGGTGCGCACGGTGTAGCGCTGTTCCAGCAGTGGCAGCGATTGCTGCAGCGTCAAGCGGGTATCGAACGCGTCCGGCACGCGCGGGTGGGGTCGCCGGGTGACGGTTTCCACCTCCAGTACCGCGCCTACCACCGCCGCCGGCAGTGGAAATTGCCGCACCACCAGTGCGTCGTACCAGGCATACCCGGGGTATTGCGCGTGCTCGGTCACTTGCGCCGGATCGACGGGAAACGTCTGGCCGTTCAACAATGTGCGGGCGATGCGTACCTCCAGCGTCTCACGGGAGGCATCGTAGGGGATGGCCCAATGCGCCAGTGTCAAGGCGCGCGGGGTGAGCAGTTTCAGCAACTTGTGCTCGCGCACGACCGTACCGCCGCGCGCGTCGATGGTGACGTCCAACTCGCGCAGTAACCAGACAGCATCGTCGCGCGGATAGTCGCGGGCAGTCGGCGCCGTCTCCAGCCGAGAGAGCAGGTTCAAGTCCTCGAGCACGCCGGCGTGTATGATGCAGCACGCCAGGCACAACCACCCCAACGCCAGCCATCGGGCGAAATACGTCACGCTTGCTCCCGCCGTTATTTGCGGCACGCGTCAATCAGGTTCGTCGTGGAATGTCCCGCCAGCAGCGGGCAGAAGACCATGCGTCCGCCATAACGCTCGACCACGCCACGCTCGGGCAGGTTCTCGGGATTGTAATCGCCGCCCTTGACGTAGACATCGGGTTGCACCCGTTCCAGCAGATGGATGGCGGTATCCTCGTCGAAAATCGTCACCGCGTCTACACAGGCCAGCGCTGCCAGCACCCGCGCGCGGTCGCGCTCGTTATTCAATGGGCGATCAGGTCCTTTCAACCGCTTCACCGAGGCATCGCCGTTCACGCCGACAATCAGCACATTGCCACACGCCCGCGCCGCCTCCAATGTCGTAATGTGCCCGGCATGCAACAAATCGAAGCACCCGTTCGTCATCACCAGGGTCAGCCCTTGCGAGCGCCAGATGGCAAGCTGCTGTTCCAACACCTCACCCAAAAAAATCTTGCCCGCCGTGGTGGTAAATGCACTCATGATAGCTACATCCTACCATATAGTTCGTGCCGCTGGAAAGCGCACTCCCGCGGAATATCGCGGGAATGGGTCCGGGTATCCCGAATGCAGAAAGGTGAATTGCCTGTTATCCGGTTTTTATGGTACAATCGAGCGAGAGATATGGTACAATAGCAGTAGCTTCAGAAGGCGTAATAACTGATGTCGAAAGTGTGCCTATTACTGGTCATACTGGTCATCCTCGCACACCAGGTTTGCTGGGGGGCAGCGGGGTTGATTCAACAGGTGCCGGCGAAAGATCCGGCCTATGCCCAGTTGCGCCTGCTGGATAAATGCGGTATGTTGCCCCCGGCCACCATCACCGCCGCCGGCGCGCTCACTCGCTACGACTTCGCGCTGGCGGTCATCGAGCCGTTGCGGCAGATCGTTGCCCTCACCGATGCGCAGGATGTTGTCGTCGTTGCCCCCGAACAGCGGCGCCGCCAGGAAAAAGCCGCGCAGGTGCTGTCCCAACTCGCGCCGGCGGAAATCGAACAGTTCACCATCGCCACCGGGCAGTTACTGCAAAGCTACAAAGACATTATCGAAGAGCTGTCACCCGGTTTGCCACGCCAGGCGACCATCGCGCTGGCCAAGCTGCCCACCCTGTCGTTTGCCACGCCGCACTCCGCGACGACGGATGACGACCGCATCACGCTTAGGTATTCCTTCGACCCGCGCGCGGTGCCGGAAACGTTCGCCAACCCGCTGCCGCTGGTGCCTGCCGCGCCAGGCAGCCTGTCGGTGCGCGCCTTGGGAAAAAGCGATCCGCTGGTTTCCGGCAATATGCTCAGCGTGCGACCGGTGAGTTCGCTCGAAGCCGCGGTCAATGTCGCCTTCCGTCGCTTCCGCGTCTACGGCAGTGTTGCTACCCTGCCCGGCCAGGATCCCATGCAGTTGCTGGTTCGTCCCGAAATTCCCAATGGGCGTGCCCTCCTCGGTTTCGAGATCAACTTCGGTCACTTGAACACCCTGGGCATCACCGGGATGCTGGAATACCACATTCAGCGCACCAGTGAGACCGGCATCCCCAGCACCGACATCGGCGCCGTCACCGGCATCGGCATCGCCTGGTAGCTGGTCCCATCGCTTCCCTTTACTCCCGCGCAGTATCCTCCGGCGCGTCTTCCCGCATGATATTTGCACCGCCATGCCCATGAAACGATTCGCACCTTTTCCGCATATTCGCGGTGACGATGGAAGGGTGCGCCTGATGAGGGGCGAAAATACACCCGGTATCGCATCATGCCATCTTTCCGCTTGAAGGAGGACTACCCGTGGCCATCATTCGCGTGACCGTCTGGAACGAAGGCCGGCACGAAAAATCACATGAGGCGGTGAGGAAAATTTATCCCGAAGGGATACACACTGTCATTGCAAATTACCTGAATGCCCAGCCGGGCATCAAAGCGGGCACCGCCACGCTCGATGAACCGGAACACGGCCTGACCGAGAAGGTGCTGGCGAAGACCGACGTGCTGCTCTGGTGGGGTCACATGGCCCATCAGGACGTGCAGGACGAGATCGTGAACCGCGTGCAACAGCGCGTGCTGGACGGTATGGGATTGATTTTATTGCATTCCGCGCACTTCTCGAAAATCTTCCGCCGCATGATGGGCACCAGTTGCGCGCTGCGCTGGCGCGAGGCGAACGAAAAAGAGCGCTTGTGGGTGACCATGCCCAACCACCCCATCGTCGCCGGCCTTGGCGAGTATTTCGAACTGCCGGAAGAGGAAATGTATGGTGAGCAGTTCGACATCCCACCGCCGGATGAACTGGTGCTGATCAGTTGGTTCAAGGGCGGCGAGGTGTTCCGCAGTGGGTGCTGCTGGACGCGCGGCAACGGCAAAGTGTTTTACTTCCGCCCCGGTCACGAGACGCATCCGACGTATTATGACCAGAATGTGATGACGGTCATCACCAACGCGGTGCGCTGGGCTACCCCGCAACCCGGCATGAAGCCCATCGTCTGCACCAATCCGCAGCCGTTGGAACCGTTAGAGTAAGCGAATGGCACGGTGGGGCGCGGCGATGCGCCCCACCGACCCAATACCCTTGCCGTCGACGCTGACTTCCTCGGCGGCAATATGCTCGTCGGCGCCAAAGGATTTGCTTGACGCTCCATGGGCCGCCGCCTATACTGACCACAATCTCTTCCACAAAGGAGTTGACCCGTGCCGCTTGTCGATATGCCGTTAGAGCAATTGTATACCTACCAGGGACTCAACCCATGTCCCGCCGACATCGACGCTTACTGGGATGCCGCCATCGCGGAGATGAAGGCGCTGGACCCGCAGATCGAGTTGATCCCGTACCCGCTGAAGGCGCCGTTTGCCGAATGCTTCGACCTGTATTTCACCGGCGTCGGCGGGGCGCGCGTGCACGCGAAATATCTGCGCCCGACGCATATAGCGTCGCCACATCCGGCGGTCGTGCAGTTCCACGGCTATTCGGGCAGTTGCGGCGAGTGGAATGACAAGCTGGCTTATGTGGGGCAGGGATTTACGGTGGCGGCGCTGGATTGCCGCGGCCAGGGCGGCCTGTCGGAGGACGTCGGCGGCGTGAAAGGCAACACCTATCGCGGCCATATCATCCGCGGGTTGGACGACGCGCCGGAAAAGCTGTTGTTCCGCCAAATATACCTGGACTGCGCGCAACTGGCCGGCATTGTGATGGGCATGCCGGAAGTGGATCCCGCGCGCGTGGGCGCCATGGGCGGCTCGCAAGGCGGCGGCCTCACCCTCGCCTGCGCCGCGCTGGAGCCCCGCGTCACCCGCGCCGCGCCCACCTTCCCCTTCCTGTGCGACTACCGCCGCGTATGGGAGATGGACCTGGCGACGGGCGCGTATGAAGAGCTGCGCACCTTCTTCCGCCAGTTCGACCCCATGCACCAGCGCGAGGACGAGATTTTCACTCGACTGGGCTACATCGACATCCAGCACATCGCGAAGCGCATCCGCGCCGAGGTGCTGATGGGCGTCGGATTAATGGATACCATCTGCCCACCCTCCACCCAGTTCGCCGCGTATAACAAAATCACCGCGAAAAAGTCGCTGGCGATCTACCCCGATTTCGGCCACGAAGGCCTGCCGGGCTTCTCGGATACCGTCTTCGATTTCCTTGGCGAGATGAATGCCGCGCCGGCACTGGCGTAAGAAGAAGAGATGAACCGCGGATTACGCAGATGATTGGTCATTCTGCTCTGTGCACTCTGCATAATCTGCGGTTCGTTCTTTTACGTTTCCTTTTCTCCCGACTTCTGCCGCGCCGTCGCCACCAGCAAGCCCAGCAGCCAGAGCAGGCTGACAACAAGGCAGAAATAGGGGAGGCGCCAGGTGTAGCGGACGTAAGGCGTTATGTCACGGCTTGGGACGATTAAGCCGCTGATTGCGGCGGAGGCACTGCAGGGGATGGACGCGTGCACCTGGCCGTGATCGTCGATGATCTGCGAGAGGCCGGACGAGGTGGCACGAGCGGTCCAACGACTGACTTCCGCCGCGCGGGCTTGCGCGATGCGGGTGTGCTGAGCATGCTGCACCGGTCCCCAGGAGATGGCGTCGAGGGTGGGTACCACCAGCAGTTCCGCGCCATTATGCACCAGGTTCAACGCCGTCTCGGCGTAGTCGAAATCATAGCAGATGGCGATGCCGAGTTTGCCGACCGGGGAGGCGATGGGCTGGTACGACTGCCCCGGCACGCCATCGGAGAAGAACTGGATGGGGTGCGTCTTATAGTATTTGCCCAGCACCTCGCCCTCCGGCGAGAGCACCAGCGCGGTGTTGAAAAACAGTCCGCCTTCCGCCGCCAGCATGCCGCGCCGCCGCAGCCAGTCGCACGGCGCGTCCGCCGGCGCGTGCTCCTTGGTGCCCAGCACCAGCGTGCTGTGTGCTTCCTTCGCCACCTGCTGCAGCTCCGCCAGCATGTGCTTGTCGTCCAGTGGATACGCCGGCAGCGCATATTCCGGCCACACCACCAGTCTGGTTTCCGGCTTCACCGCGGAGCGGGTCAAGGCTTTCAGGGTATCGATGCCGCCGGTTTCATCCTGCACAATGACGGCGTGAGGAGACGGGGAACCGTATTTCACAGCGGGGACCGGAGAAATCCACCTCCTCGAATCAATCCATCCTTTCACCACGATGAGGCAACACACCGCAATACACAACGCCAGTATCACCCGATACCGGCTCATAATCAAAATCGCAAGTACAACGTTCACCAGCACAATGAGGAACGTTACACCGTAGACGCCGATCTCCGGATACCACGACCGTCCCAAGCCCCATGGTACCAGCGTCGTTCCCAACTGCAACCAGGAGAACTTGAAGTACCACCACTCGCAGCGAATCCATTCGACCGCCGTCCAGAACACCGGAACCATGAGGATGAGCGCCCACGCGGGGGCGCGGGCGGCGAGGACGCGATACGCCATGCCGAACAGCAGCCATGGCAGCGAGATGAGTATGAAGATGCCCACCACGCCGAGGTGAAAGATATCCCACATCCAGCGCAGCGCTCCGGCGCACAACGCGACGCCGAACAGCAGCGCCAGGTAGCCGCCAAACCGTTCGGCGGTGGTGCGCCGCAACGCGATGAACAGCGGGACCAACGCTACCCACGCCAGCGGCCACAGTTCATACGGGGGAAAGGTCAATGCTGCCATCCCTCCGGAAAGCAACGCGAGCAGTACGTTCACCACGGCATCGCGCCGCGCGGAGAGAACAGGACGAGGAGACGTCTCACCCTGCACTGCCGGTCCATGGTCGGTCGAGGTATCCATGGGGAAAATATTCAATACGACGGGTGGGGAATCCTCTTTACACAAACTGCGATGGCATCGCTCGTACTTGACCTAAATGCGGGGGGACAGGCTCGCGCCGAACGGCAGGATTTGACCGGTCGGCAAAACGAGGACAGTTCCTTGCGAACGCATATGCTCAGCGGTGAAGTGAGCCCATGTTCCCACTCGCTCCCTATCTTCCGCCTGGCAGGTCATTTCGAAATCCCGAGTACGCACGAAATAGCCTGCCTGTTTTCCCGATGGTTAAAATCCGCTACAATAGACGCTGATTTGCCGGGAGCACGCGGGATGGGTGTATGATGCTGCCCGCGTGCGGTAGTGAGGAGTTGAACCGTGTTTCGCAGCGTTGATCCGCAAGTATCGTTTCCCAAACTCGAAGAATCGCTGGTGCAGTGGTGGCGGGAATCCGGCGTGCAGCAGCGCGCCATTCCGGGCCGACCGCAAGGACCGGATTTTATCTTTTTCGAAGGGCCGCCCACCGCGAACGGCAAGCCGGGTGTGCATCACGTGCTGTCGCGCGCGTTCAAGGACATCATCCTGCGCTACAAGCGCATGCAGGGCTTTCACATCATCGGCGCGCGCGGCGGGTGGGATACCCAGGGCTTGCCGGTCGAGGTGGAGGTTGAGAAAGAGCTGAAGCTGAACGGCAAGCGCGACATCGAACGTTACGGCATCGCCGAGTTCAACGCCCACTGCCGCACCAGCGTGTTCCGCTACACGCAGGATTGGGAAAAGATGACCGACCGCATCGCCTACTGGATCGACCTGGACGATGCGTATATCACCTATAAAAACGAGTATCTGGAATCGTGCTGGTGGATCCTGAAGTCGCTGTGGAACCAGGGCTTGCTGTTCCGCGATTACAAGGTGAACATGCACTGCCCGCGCTGCGTCACTACGTTGGCGGATCATGAAGTCGCACAGGGGTATAAGGAAGACACCGACGACCCCTCCATCTGGCCGAAGTTCCGCGTGGAGACCATCGACGGCAAGTTGCCGGAGCCACTGGAAGGATTGGAAGAGCATCCCGTCTACTTCCTGGCATGGACCACCACCCCGTGGACGCTGCCGGCCAATGCCGCGCTGGCGCTCAAGCCGGACGGCGGGTACGTGGCGGTGCAGGTGGGCGACGAAACGTTGATCCTGGCCGAGGTATTGCTGGAACGCAACCTGGGCGAAGGCTTCGAGGTGCTTGGACGCTACACCGGGGCCGAGTTGGCCGGCATCGCTTACGAGCAGCTCTATAACGGCGTACCCGGCCCAGGCGAGACGGACAGTCTGGCCAACGCCTACCGGACCATTGCCGACGACTTCGTTTCGCTGGATGACGGCACCGGCATCGTGCACATCGCGCCCGCGTACGGCGACCTCGATATCGGGCGGCGACACAACCTGCCCACGCTGTTCTCGGTGGACCTGAATGGGCTGATGCTGCCGCAACTCGAACCGTTTGCCGGATTGTTCTTCAAAGAGGCCGATCCGCATATCATCAAGGATCTCAATGCGCGCGGACTGATGATGCGCGCCGGACGGACGAAACACACCTACCCGTTCTGCTGGCGTTGCGGCACGCCGCTGTTGTTCTACGCGAAAACGAGCTGGTACATCCGCACCACTGCACGCAAGGCCAACCTGATCGCCGGCAACCAGCAGATCAACTGGGTGCCCGAGCATATCCGCGACGGTCGCTTCGGCAACTGGCTGGAGAATAACGTGGACTGGGCGATCAGCCGCGAGCGCTACTGGGGCACGCCGCTGCCAATCTGGGAGTGCGCCTGCGGTTTCCTGGAGTGCATCGGCAGCGTGGCCGAACTGGGCGAGAAGACGGGCAAGGACCTGCACGACCTCGATCTGCATCGTCCATTCGTGGATGAGGTGACCTGGCCCTGTCCGCAGTGCGGGCGCACCATGCACCGCCTGCCCGACGTGCTGGACGCCTGGTTCGATAGCGGCGCCATGCCGGTGGCGCAGTGGCACTACCCCTTCGAAAACCAGGCGTTGTTCGAGCGGCATCGCGCCGGAGAAGCCAACTTCATCTCGGAGGCGGTGGACCAGACGCGCGGCTGGTTCTATAGCCTGCACGCGCTCGCCGAGTTGCTCTTCGATCGTCCGGCATTCGAGAACGTCATCTGCCTCGGTCACGTGCTGGACGAAAAAGGCTTCAAAATGAGCAAGTCCAAGGGTAACGTGGTCGATCCCTGGTCGGTATTGAACGAGCACGGCGCCGACGCGCTGCGCTGGTACATGTATACCTGCACCACGCCGGGCAACCCGCGCCGCTTCTCCGGCAATTTGGTGGGCGAAACGGTGCGCAAGTTCCTGCTCACGCTGTGGAATACCTACAGCTTCTTCGTCACGTACGCCAACCTGGATGGCTGGACGCCGAAAGCGGTGGCGACAGGCGATCTCGCGCTCATCGACCGCTGGGCGCTCTCCAGCCTGCAGGAGTTGATCGACGAGGTGACTTTGCACCTGGATCGCTACGAGGTTACGGAGGCCGCGCGCGTCATCGAGGCATTCGTCGATGACCTGTCCAACTGGTACTTGCGCCGCAATCGCCGGCGCTTCTGGAAGAGCGAGGCCGACAGCGACAAACAAGCCGCGTATTATACGCTCTACACCTGCCTGCAGACGGTGGCGCGGTTGATGGCTCCATTCGCGCCATTCATCAGCGAAGAGTTGTACCGCAATCTCGCGACGGCCACCCCCGGCGCACCGGAGAGCGTGCACCTTGCCGACTGGCCGCGGGCGGACGCCGCACTCATTGACCGGCAGTTGGACGCCGACATGGCGGTGCTGCTGAAGGTGGTGGAGTTGGGCCGTTCGGCACGCGCGGAGTCGGGCATGAAGGTGCGCCAACCGCTGTCCGAACTGCTGGTGCACGTGCCGGGCACGGCGGAACAAGCGGCATTGCTACGCTTCATGGATGAGGTACGCGATGAACTGAATGTGAAAGCGGTACTCTTCCTGGAAGGTTCCAGCGGCATGGTGCAATATCGCTTCAAACCGAATCTGCCGGTGGTGGGTCGCAAATTCGGCAAGCTGGTGCCCGCACTGCGCCATGCACTGCAAGAAGTGGCCGGCGCGCCGGCGCAGGCGCTGGCGGAAGCCGCGAAGAGCGGGAAGACCTTCACCCTCACGGTAGAGGGGCAAACACTGGAACTGACCGCGGAGGACGTGCTCATCGAAAGCACCTCGCCGGAAGGCTTCGCAGTGGCGGAGGAAGGCGGCTACATCGTGGCGTTGAACACCGAGATCACCGAGGAATTGCGCCGTGAGGGGTTGGCGCGCGACCTGGTGCGCATCGTGCAGGATGCGCGCAAAGACGCCGGGCTGCAGATCAGCGACCACATCGCCTTGTCGCTGCACCTGTCCGACGCGCTGGCCGACGCCATCCGCGACTTCATGAGCTACCTGCAAGCGGAAACCCTTGCCGACGTGGTGACCTTCACCACGCCCCCCGCCGGGACCGCAACTTCACAGGCCGAACTGGGCGGCGAGACCATCACCGTCGGCATCGTGAAGAGCGCGGGGTAGAAGAGAGTCGGCGCGACTGGTTCGACGAACCTCGGCCATACCGTGGCGAGCTTAGCCGAACCAATCGCGCCGATCTGTGTGCTATGTCTCGGTTAGCCAGCCTCTTCCACGCCTTGCGCCGCCAGCGCTTCACGCAGTTCGTCCAGCTTTTCCGGGGTCGGGGCGCCGTCCATGCGCCAGGCCAGCCGGCCGGTGCGGCCCAACAGAAACACGGTGGCGGTGGCACGCGACGGGGCTTCCAGTTGCTTGCGCAACCGGCGCAGGTCGCCGTAAACCGTCAGTACATGCTCGCGCATCTCGCCGGGCGTGCTGCGCGCCATGGCGGCATCGATCGCCTTGCGCATCAACGGGCCGATGCCGGAGATCATCGCCACCTCGTAGACGGCGACGCCCGGCAGGATGCCGTATTTCTCCAGCAGTATGCGTCCCCATTCTTCCACTTCGACGCGCGCGGCATAGTCCCACGCCACAATCAACAAGCCTACCCGGTCCGTCAGTTCGTTCGGAATCGTCAACGATTGGCCGGACAACAGGCGTCCGATGACAGTGGGAAACTGTTCGCCGGTGCGGGTGGGCAGCACATCAGTCGGTTCGGTGAGGCGGTGGGCGACGAACCAACTGAGCCCACCCAACGCCACCCCCGCCGCGGTGGTGGCCAGCAGCACATTGCGATGTTTCATGGCAGTTACCTCATTGACAGCGTTCCCGCGCCGTGGCGGAATCACGCAAGAAAAATCGACGTGCACGGCAGGATTTTTACCGATGAGAGCAGGATTTAGGAGAAGAGAACGCTGTTGTTACCGGACAAAGGAGACGATTATGTTCGACATGGATCGTTATCGGGCGATCTGCGCCAAGATTCGCGGTCAGTTTGACCAGAAAGACGCTGCCCGTGAGCGCGGATTAGGCCTGTCGCGCGATGTGGTGCGCAACAGCGCCAACGCCATTCGCGCCATTCACCGCCGTCATTTCGATGAGGCACGCGCGCTGATCGCCGTCATTCACGAACTGGTGGGCGAGATGAACGTGGTGCTCGACCCACATCCCGAAGTAAAATACGCCGGATTCGTGCACGACTCGCAGAAGGAATACGCGGAAGCGGCCATCTTTCTCTCCGTCGTCGCTCGCGAGCCGCTGCCCGATCCCGACGATCTGGGGGTGGATTATCCCGCCTACCTGCACGGGGTGGGCGATGCCACCGGCGAAATGCGCCGGCTGATTCTCGATCGCATCCGGGAAGGCATCTCCGCCGCCGGGGAAACCGAGGAATTGCTGAACGCCATGGATGAGATCTATTTCGAATTGATCTCCTTCGATTATCCTGCCGCCGTCACCGCCGGCCTGCGCCGCATCACTGACGTGCTGCGCGGCACTATCGAGCGCACCCGCGGCGATCTCTCCAGCGCCATCGGCCAGCAACATCTGCGGATCGCGCTGGAACGCATGCGGGAGAAGCTGGACGTGGAGTAGCGCGGCGCATCTCCCCACCCATGCTGTCTCGAATCGAAAGCGCAATTGTGCGGGAATCAAACAAACAACGCGCCCGGCGGATGACCGCCGGGCGCGTTGTACTCATCCGTCGTACCGACAGGTAAGCTCGTTATTTCTCGCCCAGGGTAATGACGATGGGCAACTGGTCCAGTACGTGACTGTCTTTTTGTAGTGTCAGCACCATGTAGACGTCATCGAGGTTGATAATCGGATGGTAATTGAGTCCGTTGCCGATAGCGGTGACCACCAGCGGGCGCGTGCCGGCCAGCGCCTGCTGCACCGCGGTGGCCAGATTGGGCGCGTAGCGCACCGGGCCATTGATCAGGTCGGCGCCGGTCAATTTCGCTGGACCCCACAGCTCCTTGCCATCAAAACGGATCAGGTGCGGGAACAGACAGGGGCTGAGCAGGGCGGCATCGCCATTGACGATGATGCCGGTGTATGGCGCCTCGAAATGCTGTGGGGTGTGACCGCGCGGGGGCGGAGCGGTAATCGTCACCTGTTCGTTCACCAACTCCAGGGCTTTGCGTCCGACCAGCGCTTGGGCGCCCAGGCTGGTGGCACCGGTTTTGCCATACAGCGGAATGGCGCCGACGATGGTATACGCGCCGCGCGTCTCATCCCATAATTCGGCAAGGATGGTGATATTCGCGATCATATCGCCAGCTGTGCGCCGAGCTTTTTTATCGGCCATCAGGGCAGCGAGGATGGTGGTTTCGTTCACACGCAGTTCGGCAACAGCGCGGCGAGCCTCGTTGAGGAGGATGGTATATGCGGTGGCATGGGCCTGCTGTCGGGCGGCGCTGCCGGCGCCGAGTACGAACCCCTGCCCGACGACTTCCAATTGTCCGGCCGCCCAGTTGACCAGGCTGCCGGTATGGTCGATGCGAATCAGATAGTTGGGCGTCGCATCGGAACAGTGTTCGGCCGCGGCCAGCACGGCGCCCGCCAGCAGGCAGATTCCCAGGCAGAGTATGCCGAAGGTACGCAATTCACGGATCATCGGGAACTCCTTACTCGAGTGCAATGACGATCGCCTGATTATCCAGGAAATGAGTGATGGCATTCTGTTCCAGCAACAGCTTGGTGTCCTCGGCGCTGATCACCAGGTCACCACGCAGATCGCCGCAGGTGCCCACCGGGCGAATGATAAGCGGTGTGTCGCCAATGCGGCTGGCACTCAGCGCGTCGCGATACGTTGCGCCGAAGCCGGTCACGCCCAACTCCAGCACCTTCAGCGGGCTCAATCCGGATGTCCCCCAGAACTCGGTGCCTTCCTCGGTCACCAGCTTGGGTAGCAACGCCGGTTGGTATTTCAAGCCGGTGCAATCGAGCAGCAGTCCGGAATACGGGCCTTCGGAGATCTGCATCACCTTGTCGCGGTCGGTGCGCAGGGTCATGGTGTCCTTCGAATGAGTCGACGGAAGCTTGGTGATTGCCAGGGACTTCTGCTCAATTTTTAACATGCGCGCGGCGTATTCGCCGGGGCTGGCGGTGCCCCACAGCGGCGCCATGCAGGTGAGCTTTAGCGTGCGCGTCACCGGATCCCAGGCTTCGGCCACCGGCTGGAGGCTTTTACTGATCTCCGTCAGGATGGTATCGGGCAGCACGCGGGTGACGACGGCGTCGCCAATCGTCGCATACGAGGTTAGTTTGATGGCACGTACGCCCGTGGCGATGGTCAGGTGGGCATCTGCCTCCGCCGCGGCACGAGCAGTGGCGTAGCCGCGCTGTCCGATGGTATAGGTAGGCGCCAGCGCTGCCGTGGTGACGTAGACGACGCGCTTGGCCCAGTCAACGCGCACGCCCAGCGGCTCGGTGGCGACGGAAATATTCTGGCTTTGCAGATAGACGTGTGTTTGGACGGCTGCCAGGGTGGGCATCACCCCCATCAGCATCAGCATCAGCATCAGCATGAGAACGAGCAGGACGCATCGCATTACATCAACCTCCCGAATTCCCGGTGAAGTCATCGTGCGCGGGGAATCCCCCTTCGCTCTCCCCATTCTACCATAGTTGCATGGAAAAGCGGTAGAATGATCGGGGCGAGAGCGAGCGGCGTTTTACCGCTTCACACATTGCCACGATGATATTTCGCGATCACCGGCAGGATTCCTTCCAGCCCAGCGGGAAAGTGTGCAATGCCCGCGTGCAACCCGACCGGAAAGACGGATCACTTACCAGTATGGCACGATCATCCAATGAGACTGGCCGGCTGTTTGCCGCCCCCGCCGCCGACGCGCCGGAGGACGAGACGCTGTTGTGCCTGGAAGGCAGCCTGGACACCGTCACCTTTCATAACGAGGAGAACGGCTTCACCATCGCGCGCCTGCGTACTTTCGATCGTGAGATGGTGACGGTCGTCGGCGCTTTCATCAATCCCATCCTGGGCGAGACGCTGCAGGTGTGGGGTCGCTGGGAGACGCACCGGCAATACGGACCGCAGTTGCGCGTCGAGCGCTATCGCCTGCACAAGCCCGCCACGGTGGACGCGATGGAAAAGTACCTGGGCAGTGGATTGATCAAGGGGGTGCGCGAGCGCATGGCGAAGACGCTGGTCAGCTACTTCGGCCTGGATACGCTGGATGTTATCGAACATGCCCCGGAGCGCCTGTCGGAGGTGCCCGGCATCGGCAAAAAGCTCGCGCGGGCGATCACGGAAGCCTGGGAGGCGCAACGCGAAGTGCGCCACATTATGCTCTTCCTGCAAGGCCATGGCATCAGCGCCACCTATGCGATGAAAATTTATCGCCAGTATGGCGACCAGGCTATCGAGGTGGTGACGAAAAATCCGTATCGGCTGGGTTACGAAGTATTCGGCATTGGCTTCAAGCTGGCTGACCGCATCGCGCGCCAGCTCGGTTTCGCGCTGGACATGCCGGAACGCATCGAGGCCGGCGTGCTTTTTTGCTTGCAGCAGGCGGGCGAGCAAGGGCATTGCTTTCTCCCCGAGCAGGTGCTGGCGCAAGGCGCGGCGGACCTGCTGGCCACCCCGCCGGAGGAAGGCGACGGCGCGCCGGCGGCGGGTGATCACCCTACCGTGGAGGCGTCGGAAGATGCGATCGAACGGCTGGTGCGCACGCAAGTGCTGATCCGCGACACCGCCGATACCGAGCGGTTACCAATCTATCGCAAGCCGTTTTTCCTGCTTGAACAAAGTCTGGCGCGTGGGCTGCGCCGGCTGATCGATGATCCACTCGACTCGCCATGGCTGCCCGCCGATGTCGACATCTTCGTGGAGACATTAAGCCGGGAGATGGGCTTCACCCTGGCGGAAAAGCAGGTGCAGGCGGTGTGCGAAGCGCTGCGCAGCCGGGTGATGGTGCTCACCGGCGGACCGGGCACCGGCAAGACCACCACCACCCGCGCCATTCTGCACGCCCACCTGCGGTGCGGACGCAAGGTGCTGCTCGCCAGTCCCACCGGGCGCGCGTCGAAGCGACTGGCCGAGGTGACCGGCTGCCAGGCGCAAACCATCCACCGCCTGCTGGAAGTGGATCCCAAAACGTTTCAGTTCAAGCGTAACGCCGAAAATCCGTTGGAGTGCGACACGCTCATCGTAGACGAGGTGAGCATGGTGGACTTGCATCTGGCACACTCGCTGGTGCGCGCGCTGCCCGCCGGGGCGCAGCTCATATTGGTGGGCGACGCCGACCAGTTGCCCAGCGTGGGGGCAGGCAATGTGCTGCGCGACCTGATCGCCAGCGAACAGGCGCCGGTGGTGCGGTTGACCGAGGTGTTCCGTCAGGCGGCAGCGAGCACCATCATCACCAATGCGCACCGCGTGAACCACGGTGAGATGCCTGACCTGCCGCCCACCAGCCAGTGGCAGTCGGCCGACTGCCTGTTCATCCCGCAGGACGACCCGCTGGCAGCAGCACAGAAGCTGTGCGACGTGGTGTGCCGCAGCCTGCCCACTCTCGGCTACGCGCGTGAGGATGTGCAGGTGCTCACACCCATGCTGCGCGGCACGCTGGGCGCGCAATATCTGAACGACCAGTTGCAAATGGTGATGAACCCGAAGCAGGTCGGCGTGGTCGAATACACCCGCGGCCAGAAGACGCTGCGCTGTGGTGACCGGGTGATCCAGACGGTGAACAACTACCAGAAGGAAGTATTCAACGGCGATATCGGCTATGTGCGCCACATCGATACGGACGAGAAAGAACTGATTGTCGGTTATCCTGAACGCGAGGTGAGCTACACCTTCGAAGACACGGATGAATTGCAACTGGCCTACGCGCTCACCGTGCATAAGTCGCAGGGTAGCGAATACCCTGCCGTGGTGCTGGCGCTGCATACGCAGCATTACCTGCTGCTGCAACGCAATCTGCTGTACACTGCCCTCACCCGCGCGAAAAACCTCGCCATCCTCATCGGCAGCAAGCGCGCCATCGCCATAGCCGTCCGCAGCCTGAACCGCCAGGAACGTTACACCCGCCTGGAAGCACGGTTACGCGGCGAATGACTCTGCATCCAGCACCAGATTCATCAGGTGCGTAGCGGTAGCTTCCTGTGTGACCCGGGGGACGCGGTTGCCATCATGATGGCGGCGCGGGTGGCGTGGCTGCCGGAGCGATCGGGGCGGGGACGGCCGCCACCGGGTTGCCGCCGATGGCGAAGTCGAGTTGGGCGGCGGCGGTCTGCGCCTGGAAACGCGCCTGCGCCAGCGCGGTGAGCGCCTGGGTGCGGTTCAACGATGCTTGTTGCACCTCCAGCACGATGCCTTCGCCATTCTCGTAGCGGATGCGCGCGATGCGCAGCGCCTCGTCGGCGGCGTCCAGTTGCGCCTGCGCTGAGCCGAGTTGATCGAGGGCATTGCGCAGCGCGGACCACGCCTGGCGCACGTCAAGCGTAATGCCCAACTCCACCTGACGGGCGGCGGTGTCGAGTTGTTCGAGTTGCAGCCGCGCGGCTGCGAGTTCGGCGCTGGTTTGCTTGCCGTTATACACGCTCATGGCGACCACCGCGGAGGCGGTGAAGCCGGTGGCGCCCAGCACACTGCCGCCGAACAGGTTCTTTCCGTAATTTCCCTGCACGTTTACGATGGGCTGCTGTTCCAATTTAATCAGTGCGATTGACGCGCGCAGTTGCTCGCGTCGGAAATTGAATTGCGCAAGGTCGGGACGCTGTTGCAACGCCTGTTTCGTCAACGCCTCGACATCATCCGGGGCAGCGGGCAACGCGGCGGGAGCGGCAATCTCCACCGGCATGCCGGCGGACAGCCCGAGTTGCGTGACCAGCGTCGACCGCGCGATATCGCGGGTGTTTTCCGCGCGCGTCCGACTCACCTGCGCGCTGGCGAGTTGTGCCCGCGCCTGGTATTCATCCAGCGGTGCCGCCAACCCCGCCTTCACCGTATTTTCCGCCAAGCGCAATTGCGCCTCAGCCACCTGCACGGCGTCTTGCGCCACTAGTAGTAATTCTTGCGCGCTCAACAATTGATAAAAGGCTTGCCGCGTCTGATAGGCGATCTGCTGGCGCGTGCGCAGTAAGGTCAGTTCGGTGGCGCTCACATTGGCGCGCGCGCCGGCCAGTGGGGCTTGCCAGCGTGATACCGGCCACACCGGTTGTGCCAGGGTTAGATTCAGACCGCCCGAAAACGAAGAGCCCAGCGCGACGTTGTTCCCACCGAACGTCACCGTGGTCGGTGAGGGATTATAGGTAAAGGTGCTGTTCGCGGTAAGGTCGGGCAACTGGTTGGCTCTGGCTACGCCCACTTGCGCGGTGGCGATACTCACATCCTGCTGGGCGCGGGTGACCGCCGGGTTGTGTTGCAATGCGAAGGCGACCGCCTGCTCGACGGTCAGCGGGATGGGGGGCAACGCGGCGGTGAACGGTATTTCAGTGCGACCGATCCCCGGCCAGCATACAGCCAGTACAAGCGCGCATATGCAGCATGTTAGACGGCGATAGGCGGTCATGATTCTCCTCCGAACAGTACGGTGATGCATTGACGGACCCGGTGTTTCTGGTATACTGAACAGTGAAGTGCACCGGGTGGGCGCTCGCATATTTATCACACTTTTCATACAAATCGTCAAGTAGTCTCTTGGCCGCAGTCCGATATGCCGCCCAGCTCGTTGCTCTCGAAGGATGCGCCATGAATCGTGACCGATCCGCCCGTCCGCCGGCGAAACGCCATGCGCTGTTGCGCGTGATCGTGCGTACGCTGCTCTTGCTGGCGGTGTTAGCGCTGGCCGCCCGCCTGACCGCACAACTCCTCTTCGGACTCATCCAACCGCACATCACCGTACACCGCCTGGCGCGCGAAGTGGCGCAGTTGGAACAGATGAAAACCGCCAAGCAAAAAGAAAAACAGGCGTTGCTGGACAAAATACGCTGGTGGAGCAGTCCGATGGGCGAGGACGAGTTGGCGCACGAGAAGGGATTGGTACGGCCGGGTGAGCATACCGTGCTGATTCCGACACCGAGCGCAGCGAATCCCGCGCCCCCGCCGATGCACGCTTTCGGCAGCATACTGGGCGAACAGACCAATCCGACTTTCCTGTTGTTCCTGTTGGCGTTTATCGCGTGTTCGCTGGTCTATCTGGGTTTGTTGCTGCGCCGCCGCCACCTGATTCGCGTGCGACGGCCGGAAGGCACGCTCACCCCGCGCTCCGAGCTGGCACGCCGACGCTGACTTTCCACCGCGGAGAATACACACGGCCCACCGCGCTGACGGTGGGCCGTGCCGCCCCTGCCCCGTTGTGATCCGATCACGTAATCTGCCGCGCGCGCACGGCACGAAGAATCCCCAGTAGGATCACCGCGCCCAGGAAGGCGACAAACAGGCTCCATAGGTTGAAGCCGGTCACACCGCTCCCGCCGAAGGCACTGAAGATGAAGCCGCCGAGTAGCGCGCCCACCACGCCCACCACGATATCCATCAGGCATCCCTGGGTGCGATTCGTCCCCATCACCATGCTGGCCAGCCACCCGGCGATGCCGCCCAAAATTATCCAGTAGATTATATTCATGTGCGTTCCCCCCGCTCAGCCGGAGTGTCACACCACGTGATCGCAACTCCAGCCTGTTCTGCTGCCAGTATCGCCGTCGCGCATGTACGCTATGCCTCATAATTGACGCGTATCCGGCACAGTCCGTAGGATGGAGAGACGGTGTGCAGCAGACAGGTGCCGGGATGCTGTACACGGTGTATTTCAGGGGAAGGGGGTATCGCGCAGCGTTGCCGGAATGCTCACCTCACGACCCGCAAGCTTTGTAATCTCCCGCAGCATTGCCGACGCCGCGGCGCGGTGGAGGTTGGCCTCAGACGGCGAACGGTCGTGCAGCAATGCCGCCAACCGTTCATGCGCGAGTATGGCAACCACGCGAATGCGCAGGCGTTCGGCCTGCGTACCAGTGATCAGCGCCACCGCCTCCGCTTCGTTGGAGTAGCCTTTTTCGTATAGCGCGGCGGCGGCGATGGCGTGCCGGTACGCTGCGATGGCTATCCGTGCGTCGCCGGTGCGCCGCGCCAGTTCCGCGTCGGCATACCACGCCAGCGTATACCACGGTTCGGGCACGTCCACCGGGTGGTACTGGTCGAACGCGGTGCCGATAGTGGCGATGATTGCGCCTAATGCCTCGCGAGACGATGCGGCATCGTCGAGTTGCCAACTGGTCAGCGCCATCCCATACAGCGCGGAGAGGAACTTCGGCTGTTTCTCCACTGCCGTGCGGTATGCCGCCCGCGCCGCGTGCTTGTCGCCCGCTCGCAACTCCAGATGACCGAAAAATAACCAGTTGGCGGCATTGGTGGGCTCCAGCGCCTGCGCGCGCAGCAACGCGGCGTGCGCTTCCGCATACGGCAACTGGCCGGAGGCGGCGCGTAGATACGCGGTGTTGGTCGGCGCCAGGTTGAGTGCCTGGCGATATAGCGTGGGACGCGCGGTCGCGTCGTCCGTCTGTTGCGCCGTCGTCACAAGTTGCTGAGCCTGGACACCGGGGAGTAACAGCAACGCGACCAGGCTGATCGTCGCCGGCGCCAGCGCGCGCACCCAGTCCGGCACCGGGCGCGCGGCGACCTCAGGCTCGACCAGCCGCCAGACCAGCACCGCCGGCAGCAACAGCGTGAGTTGAATGCCGATGTAAAGCCAGTCGGCATCCACCAACCCGTGCAGCGTCAGGCCGAGCAAACCGGCGAGTTGCGCCGTGGCCAGCCCACTGATGAGTTTGTTGTCCTCCGCGCGCCCGCGCCGCAGCGCGCGGACTCCCAATGTCGCCAGCGCTGCCAGCAGCCATACGAGCACCAGCATGCCGGGCCATCCCATCTCCGCCGCCGCCTGCAGGTAGATGCTGTGCCCGTGCCGGGTGTAGCCGGCGGTCTGGTAGCGTCCGTAGGCGGACGCGAAGGTGCCCGGCCCGGTGCCCAGCCACGGATGCGCTTGCGCCATCCGCAGCGCGTCTTGCCAGGTATACAGGCGGAACATCTGTGAATGCAGTTGCGCCGCGCGCAACTGCGGATCGAGCACACGCTTGCCTACCGGAGAAACCAGCGCCAGACCGATCAACAGCATGAAACCGATAGACGCCAGC
The DNA here is from genome assembly GCA_964472305.1 of uncultured bacterium. Lineage (GTDB taxonomy): Bacteria > Armatimonadota > Hebobacteria > CAIYQO01 > CAIYQO01 > CAYYJR01. Next base: position 158,841 of record CAYYJR010000002.1, on the reverse strand, counting down.
CCAATCGTACGCGTGGAAAGCACGCCTTCCGTCCACAGCCAGACGGGGATAAAAAAGAGCATGGCGAGGAAAAACGCCAGCAATCCGCCACGCGATTGCGTCATCACCAGTGCCGCCAGCCCGAGCAGCACGGTGGCGCTCAAAACCCAGCGTGCACGCCGGTCCACGGCGTGCCGCGCCAGCATCACCAGTAACGGCAGGCTGATGATCAGGAATGCGGCGTAGAAATTGGCGTTCTCCCAGGTGCTCTGGATGCGCCAGTCGACCTGGCCTTTCCCGATCAACCATTCCAGCCAGGAACTCCAGCCATTGAGCATGCCGCACAACACGGCGAGGGCGAAAGCGGCGATGCCGATGGTCAACTGGCGGCGGTCCAGCGGTACCGCACCGGCCAGCCACGCCACCGCGATCAGGATGATGATCTGCCACACGCCGAGTACGCTGGCGGGACGATACACCGAGGTGAAGGCCGTCAGCACCGTGATGAGACCAAATCCCAGCAGCGGCCAGCGCAGTGGAAACGCGGCCAGGGATGACTGCGGTTTGGCGATCGCCCACCCGATCCACCCGCCGGCAGCCAGCAGTGCGAACACCGCCAGCGGCACCACCCCTGACGTGCCGCCCAGCAATGGGAAGAGGAAAACGATCAGCAATAAACATACACGCGCGATAACCATATCCTGCACTCGATTCCGGGGAAAATACCGGCACCGCCGGGGTGAACACGCTCCAGCGCCATTATACCACGTTCCATCGCGCGCCGATCATGCCGGTGCTTGGTGTGCGTGTTCGTGCCGATGTATTCACCGTCATGTCCTGGCATCAGGTTGATGATCGAATCTGAGCATGAGATCTCTCACCGGAGCAGGAGTTACCGTCCGGTTGCCAGTAAATAACAGGGACAACTATGCAACCTGACGCCGCCCAACCGCATACCGCGACTGACACCGCCAGGCCTCCGCGGATATTGGGGCGTGGGTACGCGATGCCGGAGATTCGCCGGTCGCTGTGGCTGATCTTGATTGCATGGCTGTTCGGGGCATCCTTCAGCGCGGTGACCACCGGCGCGGCGATCACCTCGTTTCTGGCGAAATATTTGCGTGCGGATGACTTCAGTTACGGGTTGGTACTGGCGGCCGGGCCGGCGGCGGTACTCTTCTTCTACCTCGGCTCCTACATCAACGAGCGCACGGGATGCATCAAACGTCCTTTCCTGATATTCGTCTCACTGCACCGCCTGCTCTGGCTGGGAGTGGCGGCGGTGCCATTTTTCCTGACCACGGCGCCACTGACGGTGAAGGTGATGCTGGTGGGGCTCGTGATGTTTTGTTCCGCCGTGTTTGCGAATATTGGTGGCGCCGGCTGGACCACGTGGATATCCGAGATCGTGCCCCGGCGAATGGCCGGGATTTATTTCGGCAACCGTGCCAGCGCAGGCATGCTTGCCATGGTGCTGACCACCATCGGCGTATCGTCTCTGCTTGATCGCTTTGCCGGGCAGGGGTGGGTTTACGCGCTGATCTTCGGGATTGGCGCGCTGATCGGGGTCATCGACATCCTCATTTTCATCGCCATCCGCGAGATTCCACGTCCAAGCGAGGCACAGCCGCCTTCCCTGATGGAGATTCTGGTCACCCCCTGGAGAGACGCGGTCTTTCGCGGATTGGCGTTTTACGTCACCGCCGCGTGGATCGCGTACATGATGATGGGTTCGTTTGTCTGGCGCTTCTGTTTCGAGCCCACCGCGCGCCACGGGTTAGGCATGTCGCTCTCACTGGCCAACCTGTACCTGTTTATTCTGCCGATCCTGGCGATGGCGCTGGTGGCGCCACTCTGGGGCAAAGCCATTGACCGTTTTGGCCCCAAGCCAGTGCTCACCACCTGCTCGCTGGCAGCCGCCATCTTTCCGGCAGGCTATATATTTATGCACGCAGGTTTCGTCTGGCTTATTCCCTTCATGGCGATCGGCACCGGTCTCTTTTGGCCGGGCATCGACCAGGCGCTGTTGTATATGCAGATAAAGGGATTCCCGGAGACGCGTCGCACGGCATACAACGCCGCGTATCTGGTGGTGATGGGATTAGCCGGCATGATCGGCAATGCCTTAGGCGGGGTGTGTGCGTCGTTCTGGCAAGTGCACCTGTCGGCGTTCCCGTGGTTGCCGGAGTGGGTGACGCAATATCACCTGCTGTTTCTTACCTCGATCGTGATGCGCATAGCCGCGTGTGTGTTCCTGTTGCTGCCGCTGCGGCTGCCGGGTGAAGCGGGGGTGCGCGTCGTCACCCGCGCTGTGACCACCGAGATGCCGGTGCCCATTCCCGGATTGGACTCCTTGACGCGCCGGTGGCGCAGGCGCACGCCTACTGACGGATAACACACACGTATAACGCACGCCGTCCCCCTGCGGCGTGCGGGGGACGGCGAACCTTATCCGTCATGGTATTTTGTACCGGTGCTAATCGCCTTCGCGTTCTGCCCTGTCAGGCAGTTCCGGTTGTTGCCGACAGCGGTATATGCACCAGGTCGCGCCATGTCACACAGCCTGGCGCTGGTGGACAAGCCTGTCCGACGCAACCACTGGTCATCTGCCAACTCGACGGGACAGGTCACGGCTGATTACGCGCCTGGCATTAGAATTTACTGTTGAAGCTGGCACCGAGCACCAGATCATGTTCATCGCCCGCGCTGCCGGCCTCCAGCAACACGCTTTTAGTCAGCGCGAAGCGACCGCCATAATTGAAGTTGTCTCCATCGTATTCCAGCATCACCGTTAATTTGTTCTGTACGTCGAAGTTGGCGCCGAAAAACAGGTTGTTCAGCGGACGCTGTTCGCCGGATTTGCCGCTGGCGAGTCCAGCATGCAGGTGGAGATTGGTGATGCCATACAGTGCCTCGGTCGAGATTGCCTTCCCCATCACGGTGTAAATAGTCGTATTCACCTGGTTGGTCGCATCCAGTATGCCCATTGAGATGCCCGCATTTTTCTCCGTCATCGGTTTGAAGTTGTACTTCAGGTTAACAGTGGTGAGCTTGTCGGCGCCACGGGTAAAGCCGGCTTCCAGGTTGTCGCGCACACCGAAGTTGAACGAGTAGACGATCGGATCAACGCCATCAATGTTGAACGCGCTGACGTTGTATTCGTCATCTCGCAGCGTGTCGGCCGTGGGGATATTCAACAATCCGGTGGGACCCAGCAAATTGGGGGCGGCGACGGCGGCCATCGCCAGGCCGATGATCAGCGTGAGGACGAGCCCTTTCGTGATGGTCATGGTTGTGCTCCTTATGCAACAGAGATGCGGTGATCGGTACGGGTATCGCCTGCTCCGCACACGCCGGGTCGGCGATGCGCGGCGAGGTACCGTAGCACATAATAATCATACCAGGGTCCCGAAGCGAGTGCAACAGGTACAAACCCTCGCAAAAGGTGTAAGAAGGGACTTGCGCACATCGGTATTATGTGATAAAGTATTAACAAGGAGAACTACATATCCCCCATAGACCGACATTGTCCAGCCTGGTTTGGCCGCACTCCGGTAGTCATGCCCACGGCGCTGCAACCCCCGCGCTAGACGCCCAAATCACCGCCACAGATGACGGCTATGCATTTCGAAAGGAGTGCGAGCGATGAGCTACACCGACAAAACTCTGGCCTGCCGCGAATGCGGCAAAGATTTCGTGTTCACTGCCGGCGAGCAAGAATTCCACGATCAGAAGGGATTCACCAACACCCCGGCCCGCTGCCCGGCTTGCCGTGCCCAGCGCAAAGCCCAGGGAGGCTTCGGTGGCCCGCGTCGCAGCAGCGGCGGTCCGCGCGAAATGCACGATGCAGTTTGCTCGGGTTGCGGCAAAGCGTGCCAGGTGCCCTTCCATCCGACCGGCGAAAAGCCCGTCTACTGCTCTGATTGTTTCCAGGGGCAGCGCGGCGGCAGCAGCCGCAGCAGCAACCGCTGGTAATCCCCGTACGCAACCATCGACACGACCTCGTCGGCCCCGGCATAACCGGCTCGACGAGGTCGCGCATTTCGACACGATCTTCACACGCCCCCGATCAATCGACACCGATCTTTTTTGTGCATGACCGCGACGGAGTTCTGCCGTGCATCTCCGCGGACACATTCGGCACCCCCCTTGCCTGTTCGAAGAGTATCTACCGGTCGAACGGCATGAAAATCCCGGTATCCTCCGGCTCAGCTTCGATTGACTAGCGTTTCGTGGCGATGCGACTCACGCGGCGCGCGCTTGCGCTGACGCGGCATCATTTAACCGCCAGTCGAAGTGTCCCCAGCGCAACGCCATCCTGCCCTCCGCCAACAGTTCCCGCGCGACCTCCGGTAGATAGGGGCGTAAGAAACTTGCCAGCGTCTCCGGCTCCCCTGGGCGCATCTCGCGCATCCAGTGTAAAAAATCGTCGGTATACCAGCGAAGCAGCGGACTGAGCACGAGGGTGCGGCGGCGCACGTCGACCCACACATGCGCCGGGTTGCGGATGAACGCATGCGCCTGCGTGTCCAATTGCTCGCCCAACAGCGCGGGATGATACGCTTCGCGACGTAATCCCGGTCCGCCCCGCGTGGCGGAACATAACGCGAAGTGCACGCGCGGGTCGCGGAATGTCCCCCTGATGCGTTCGTGCATCGCCTCCAAGGTCATCAACACGCCGCCGGCGGCGACATACAGCGCGGTAAAAGCGCCACCGGCGGGGGGAACGGTCAGGATGCTGCGCACCGGATACGCCTCCAGCACCGCAAGCATCACCAGCGCATTGTAGGCGTTCAGCCAGTACGCAAGGTGATCAGCCTGGGTAGGGAAATGTGAAAGCGATGTCGCGGGACTATACGCCTCCACCCATGCCACGAAACGATATAGCGCAGCGGGATGTATCCGCAGAGCCTTGTAATCGACCCACCCTCGGTCATCGACGACAACGGACGTCACCGCGGTGAAGTCGGCGTGAGGAAACGGCGCATCCGGCGCCAGCGTGTGGGGCGCGGTTGCCGGCACCAATAGCATGCGCGGCGACCGCCGTCGTGCGATCACCGCCACCGCGGTTCCGGCGGCCAGCCCCAGCGCCATCGTGCCGACCAGCTTGCGTGCAAACATCTCCATCACAGCCCTCCTCTGCACGCATACCCCGAGACACCCCAGTTATGCCGGTGGAATGGGCGGGGAACGCACCCGCAAATCGACAGCACCAGGCCGGCGGTTGTGGTATAGTAAGATGAGCATTTTCCCGCGGAAAGAGAAAGGCCATGCCATCTACACGCTGTTGCGGCATCCTGTTGCACCCCACCGCGCTGCCCGGACCGTATGGAATCGGCGACCTGGGTCCCGAGACGCAGCGCTTCGTGGATTACCTGGCCGGGGCCGGCGTGGGTGGCTGGCAGTTGCTGCCACTCACCCCGCCCGGCATGGGCAACTCCCCGTATCAATCATACTCGGCCTTTGCCGGCAATCCGCTGCTGATCAGCCTTGACGATATAACGGCACGCGGCTGGTTAACACCCGCGCAACTGGCAGACGCGCCGGATTTCCCGGTGCGCGCGGTTGATTTTGACGCGGTGACGGCGTATAAGAGCGCGAAGCTGCATGCCGCATTTGCCGCCTTCCGCGCAGCGGGGGGCGAGGAGATGGCGGAGTATCGCGCCTTTCGCGAGGAGCATGCCGCCTGGCTCGACGACTACGCGTTGTTTCAGGCGTTAAGAGAAGCACACGCGTGCCGCCCGTGGACAACGTGGGAACCGGAACTGGTCCGCCGCGTGCCGGCGGCGCTGACCCGTTGGCGCGCACGACTCGCGGAGGCAACGGCGTATCTGTGCTTCGAGCAGTACCTGTTCTTCACCCAGTGGGCAGCCCTGCACGACTACGCGCACGCGCACAACGTCTGTCTCATCGGCGATATGCCTATCTTCATCGCCCACGACAGCGCCGATGCCTGGAGTCACCCGGAGTTGTTCCACCTGGACGCCGACGGGCATGCCACGCTGGTCGCCGGGGTGCCGCCCGATTACTTTTCACCCACCGGGCAGCGCTGGGGCAATCCGTTGTATAACTGGCCGGCGCATGTCCACACCGGCTTTACCTGGTGGATCGACCGCGTACGCCACTCCCTGCGGCTGGTCGATCGCCTGCGGCTGGATCATTTTCGCGGATTTGCCGCCTGCTGGGAGATCTCTGCAGCCGAGGAGACCGCGGAGCGCGGCCGCTGGGCGCCGGCACCCGGCACCGCGCTGTTTCATGCGCTCCACGATGCGTTGGGCGACCTGCCGCTTATCGCCGAAGACCTGGGCTTCATCACGCCGGACGTGACGGCACTGCGTGAGCGCTTCCATCTGCCGGGCATGGCGATTCTGCAGTATGCCTTCGGCGCCGACCGCACCCCCACACTCCACCAGCCCCACCGCTACACCCGCGATACCGTCGCCTACACCGGCACTCACGACAACGATACCATTCTCGGCTGGTGGATGCGCACCAGCGCCACCTGCTCGGAAGATGATCGAGGAATCGAGGCGTCGCGCGGTTTCGCTCGCGAGTATCTGCAGACCGACGGGTGGGAAATACACTGGGTTTGCCTGCGCACGCTGCTCGCGTCCGTTGCCGACCTGGTGGTGATCCCACTGCAGGATCTGCTCGGTCTGGGCAGCGAGGCACGCATGAACTACCCCGGACAGGCCTTTGGCAACTGGGGATGGCGCGTGGAACACGACCAACTGACCGATGATGCCCAGGGTCGCCTGCGCTGGTTGCTCACATTGTATGAACGCCATGCGCCACCCTGGAAAGCGTAACCGGGGGAACTATGCATCCGCTTCCGCGGCATACAGGCGCTTGTGTTCGACAGTACCCACCTGCCAGAGTTGATGCAGCAGACTGATGGCTTGACGGGCATCGGCATCCTGCAATGGAATACTGCCGTATTTCGCGCGGACATAGAGATCGGTCAGTTCGCGCACCGGTTGGCCCATCGGCACGTTGATGGCGTGGAACAACACCTCGAACTCCATCGCCGTCAGGCCGTCCGGTTTGTGCACGCCCCACATCTCCAGCCAGCGGTGCATGCGTGCGTAGGCGGACAGCACAGTGCGTGTTGCCTCGCCCGGCGTCAACGGATGGCGCGGAAACGCCGGCGGACGCTCGGCGCGCCAGCGGATAATGCCCACCACCAGCGCCAGCGCCAGTGCCGCACCGATGATGGTATAGACGCGCGCGCTCATGCTCTGGCGGAAAGCGGTGCCCCAGGCGATGAAGAACGCTTTAATCCGGGCGAAAAGCTCGGTCACGTTGTCCCACGCCCGTCCCCATGGGGTGGCGGCCAGCCGGCTGCCCGCGGTGGGATCGACGGTGTACCACCCGTAATGCGGCAGATACACCTCCACCCAGCTATGGGCATGGTCGGAAGTAACTTTGTAGGACACCACATTCGCCTCGGTGGGATTTTCGACCATGTCGCCGGTGGCATACCCCGTCACGAAACGCGCTGGTAAGCCGATGCTACGGCATAACATCACCATCGCCCCGCTGAAGTAATTGCAGTAGCCTTGCTTTTGTGTGTAGAGGAAATCGAGGATCGGATCAACGCCGGGCTGCGGTGGCGACGGTTTCAGCGTGTAATGGTAATGATTGCCCAGATACACTTCGAACTGATGCATCTTGTCGAAGGCTTTGCTGCTGAGCGACAGGTTGCGCGACGCGAGAATCTCGATCGCTTTCTGACGAATGGCCTTGGTGAATTCGCTGTTGTACCCATCGATGATGCCGTTGCCGCCCGGCATCTGCAGATACACCGCGCGGTCGGGCAATTCCGGATCGATCTCCAGCTCCGGTTGCACGGAGGGCAGCGGTTTAATGTATGACGTGACGACATACGGCCGCAACACTTTCGTGCCCCCACCAACGCGGAGCGCGATGCTGCCGTCGCGGATAACATTCACGTTGGAGAAATTGTTGGGGCTACCCGACACCTCGGCAATCTGAAATGCGCCGTACACAGGCGCGCGAGTGCCCGAAATGAATGCATCAAAGGTGAATTTCTGTACAACCACCCGTTGGGGATCATCCGGCATCCATTTCTTTTCCGTGATAGCCTGACTCAATCCCGGATCACCGGCCGGGCCCGGCATCTGCAGCGTAATCCGTTGTTTCCCGGCGCGAATCTGCTGTGTCCAGCCATCGCCGGGTTTGAGAATCGGACTTTTTCCACTGGGCATGGCGGCAGATGGCAGCCCTTGCAGCGCTTGCCACCGACCATCCTCATAGGTGGTATATGTGCTTCCTCGCCAGAGCAGGTCTTGCGGGGCGTCTTTCGGCACCGTCACTGTCATGATTTGCTGATGCCCACGCGGCCAGTTGGCGCCTCCCATCTCGATGGTGGGATCGAAGGTGACGATAAACTGCGTGCCGAGTGGATTGCGCAGCCGCGCCAGCCAGTTGCCATGCCGCGCGCGCGACGCCATGGCATACATATTGAAGCCGCGCAAATTCCCGCCCATCAGCATGATGAACGGGAAACAGCACAATGAAGTAAATAGTGCCCAGACCAGCAGGCGCTGCTGCACGCGCCGTGGGGTATGAATGGCAAACCACTGCTGATGTTGTTCCTGAATAAAAATGAAGAGGGACGAAATGAAGAGTACCAGCAGACAAAGCATGGGAAACAACGCATGCTCCATTTGCGCGCGCCGGGTGATGACCGCCAGCAGGAAGATACTCATACTGGGCAACGGAGTTTGCAGCAGGTCCGCCGCGTTCACCAGCAGAAAGGCACGGCCTGCCGCCAGCAGCGTGAAGATGTGCAGCATGCCTTCGAGCTGGTCGTAGCTGTCGCGGTTCATCATGGCTTCCATCGGATTCGACCAGTTGAACTGCAATCCGGGATGGTTGTGCACCAGCAACCAGGTGAGGACCAGCAATGGTCCGGTGATAACCAGGTTCAACACGATGCGGTGATAGCGCCGCTGGCGAAAATAGATGCTGCACGGGATGCCCAGCACAATGAGCAGCACCGCCACCAGAAACGAGCGGGGGTCGAGAATCTGTCGTGCGGCCAGGGTAGGTGCCAGCATGTTTAATCCCGCTACCATATACGGGATGAGCGCATCGCGCATCGTTAGGGGTGGTTCTTTGAGAATGGGCACCGCCATACCTGCATTATACCCCATATTCCACGGGTTGAGCGTACCGACAACAGTCACAGCGCCTATACCACACAAAAGTAGCGAATCGCGACGGCAGCATGCTGCAATCCGGCGAACCCGTGTATAATAAAGGACAAAAGCTGGCGCTGCGGTCCAGGCGGGAAGCAGTGCAGGTACGCAAGGGAAATCATCGCGCGAGGCGAAGTCTACTATGGACCGTGTGCCGGCGTCCGCGCGGTGCAGAAGGAGTCTATCATGCCCACCGGGATCGTTGTGGTTGCCGTCGTCGGCATCATTATCATCGGCGTGCTGCTGGTGGTGGAGTTGTTCGTCGTCACCGCACTACTATTGTCGCTGTTGAAATTGGTGCAGCAATTGCACGAACAGGTTGATCCGCTCATCGCCAAAGCCGAGAGCCTGCTCGCTACTGCCAATGCCATGGCGGAAAAGGTGCAGGGAAAGACCGAACAAATCGCGGACCGCGCGGCGCAGACGACCGATCTCCTCGGATTCGGCATGGAACATGCCAGCCGTCTGGTGCAGCGGACGGTGGCCGGCCCGCTTATTCGCGGCGTCTCGCTGCTGGCGGGGTTGCGCGCCGGCCTGGCGAGTTGGCACCGGCAGCGGGAAAAGCGTCAGAACACCGGTCAATCATGACTGCGGTTACGTCTGTAAAGGAGGAACGCACCACATGTTACACCGTTTTGCGATACTGCTTCTCAGCGCGAGCGCACTAACCCTGCTGGCATATGCCCAACCCGATCTCACGCAACAACAACCAGCCGGCGGTGCCGCCATAGGTGGGCCGCCGCCCCCGCCACCCGGCATGCTACAGCCCGTAGGCGGCATGAAGCTCGATATACCGGCACAACTCGATCCGCGTGCGATGATGACCGTCGCGACGCCCAGCGGGCTGTTCCTGTTTTCTGCGGGCACACTGACACGCTTCGAGGCCAAACTGCAGGATCCCTATGTCACGCTGCCGTTGCTGGGCCCGATGCCGGAGCCACCGCGGCCGGACGCGAACGCCAACGAGCAGCAACAGCGCCAGGCGCTGCAAAAGTATAATCTGGAAATTGCGAGCCGGAGCATGCCGGGCGCGATGACCACCAGCGGAGATGCGCTGTTGCTGGTATTCGGCGACACCTTCTATCGTATCAATCAGCGCACGCTGGTCATCGAGGCGAAGACGGACCTACGCGTGAAGCCGGAGGGAGCTGACGCGAACCGCTTCATAGGGCGCATGCCGCCCGTACTGACGCAGCACGGCGAGTTGCTCTACATTATTCGCAGCGCCGAATTGCTTGCCGTGAACAGCACGACCGGCGAGTTGCTGGGACGTCATGCGGTGCCCAAAGAACTGCTGCCGCAGGTGCAACCCATGCTGCTGTATGGCGAGGCGCAGCGAAGAGACCAGGCAGGCGCCGTGGCGGCAAAACCCTTGACGCTGGTGGGGGAGCTCGTGCGGCGTGCCGAACAGAATCGTATCGTATGGACGGTGAAAGACGAGCAGAACGCCGAATATGTGTTGCAAGGGGGAATCGTCGACAAGCTGGCCCAACTGGCGGATGCCAATGGCCGGCGCGTGCGCATCACCGGCGAGTTGCTCAAGCCTGCCGACCTCCCTGCCTTCGCCAAAGGGGTGCTGCGAGTGACGAATTACCAATATCTCCACGAGCCCTGAATAAACCCCCAGCGCAGTCACGACGAAAGTGATGGTTAGACACGGATGACGTTTGGTGATTCCGGGCGTCGGTGGCGCCGAAGCACCGGCAGCGAACCATCCCTGAACGATCACACTCCCCGCTCTTGTTCCGCACATGCCGGAGAGGCACTGGAGTGATGACAGATAGGAGAAACGATGGCAACCATATTGGAACGCCTGCGACGTGGGGAAGTGCTGATTTCCGACGGCGCCATGGGCACCATGCTGCAGGCCGCGGGTTTGCAATTGGGCGAGTGCCCGGAAGCATGGTGCATCTCCCACCCGACGGTAGTGCGGGAGATCGCGGCGGCATATGTCGCCGTGGGCAGCGATCTCATTCAGACCAATTCATTCGGCGGCACGCATTATAAGCTGGCGAAATTCGGACTGGCGGATCAGGTGGACGCCTTCAACCGCGCGGCGGCACGATTGGCAAAGGACGCCATGGGCGATCTCGGCTACGTGGTGGCGTCGGTGGGGCCGACGGGTGAAATAGCCGAAGACGAAGGCGGCGACGCCAGCGAGGCCGACCTGTATGCAGCGTTCGCCGCACAGGTGCGCGCGCTGGAAGCCGGCGGCGCCGATGCGGTGAACATCGAGACGATGTCCTCGCTCATTGAAGCCACGCTGGGCATCCGCGCCGCAAAGGAGCATACGCGCCTGGTGGTCATCTGCAGCTTCACCTTCGAGGCAGGCGCGCGCGGTTTTCGCACCATGATGGGCGTCGATCCCGCCCGTGCGGCGAAAGAAGCGCTGGCCGCGGGCGCGGACATTATCGGCGCCAATTGCGGCAACGGCATTGCCGGATTGATCGAGGTGACCCGCCAACTCCGCGCCGCGGTGCCGGACACTCCCCTCATTATCCAGCCGAACGCCGGCGTGCCCGAGCGGGAACACGGCGTGACGGTCTTTAAGGAAACGCCGGAGCAGATGGCTGCCCGCGTGCCGGAACTGCTGCAGGCCGGCGCCAACATCATCGGCGGTTGCTGCGGCACCACCCCGTCCCACATCGCCGCACTGGCGCGAACCGCGGGGAAGTAGCGAAAACGCCATTCCGCCCGCCGGCAATGCCGGCGGGATATCACTCCAACGACGGCAAGGAATCCTGGATCGTCTCCGCCGGCGCTGCCGGCGCGTCCTCCTCTTCTTCCGTGAACAGTTCGTCGAGCCAGAACTGCTGGCGATACATACGGGCGTACAGACCGTCGGTATGCACGAGTTCGGCGTGTGTGCCGCTTTCGACCACGGCGCCGTCTTCCAGCACCAGGATGGTATCGGCGGTGCGGATGGTGCTCAGCCGATGGGCAATGATGAACGTCGTCCGCCCCTGCATTAACCGCTCCAGCGCCTGGTGGATGAGGAATTCCGATTCGGAATCGACCGAGGAGGTCGCCTCGTCGAGGATGAGGATTCGCGGATTGGCGAGCACGGCGCGGGCGATGGCCAGCCGCTGCTTCTGACCGCCGGAGAGCTTGACCCCGCGCTCGCCAATCTCGGTCGCATAGCCGCAGGGCAGATTCACGATGAATTCGTGTGCGTTGGCCGCCGACGCCGCATCTATCAACTCGTCATCGGTCGCCTCCAGCCGTCCGAAGCGCAGGTTCTCGCGCACCGTGCCGTTGAAAAGAAAGGTGTCCTGCAGCACCAGCGCGATAAAGCGCCGCAACTCGGCTTGGCGCAGTTCGCGCACGTCATGCCCGTCGATGAGCACCGCCCCCTCCACCGCGTCGTAAAAGCGCGGGATGAGGTTGATGAAACTGGTCTTGCCCGCCCCGCTGCGTCCCACCAGCGCGATACGCTCGCCCGGCCGCGCCCGCACGTTTACGTCGTGCAGCACCACCTCGCCGGTGGCGTAGCGAAACGATACGTTGCGGAACTCCACCTCACCCACCACCGCATCCAGCGCCCGCGGCGTCGCCGGGTCGCACACGTCCGGCGCGGTGTCCAGCACCTCGAGAATCCGGTCTGCCGCGGCGAACGAACGTTGAATGCTGTCGTAGAACTGGAACAGCGCGAAGATGGGCTGGTAGAAATTGCCCACGTACATGAAGTACGCGACCAGTGCTCCCGGCAACATCCGGCCCTGCATCACCTGGCTGCCGCCTACCCAGAGCACAGTGAGTGTCCCAAGGCTGCTGATAAAGCCCATCGCCGGTCCGAAGCTCGACCACATGCGGATAGCGCGCACGTTCATGTCGCGCACTCGGACGCTCTCCCCGGATACATGCGCCAGCTCGGTCTCCTCGCGACTGAATGCCTTAATCACACGGATACCGGAGATGTTTTCCTGCAGTTTGGCATTCAGCGCACCCACCCGATCGCGCACTCCCCGATACGTGCGGCGCATCACGCGTCCGAACAGGTAGATGCTGACGGCGAGGACGGGCACGGGAATGAGGATGAGCAGCGCGAGGTGCGAGTTGGCATGATACATATACCAGAACGCCAGCACCATGCCGAACAGTCCCTGCACCAGCACATCCAGTCCGTGCACCATCAGATTCTCGATCTGTTCAACGTCGCCCGTCATGCGCGACATCAGGTCGCCCGTCTGGCGGTTGTCGTAATAGGTCAGCGACAGCCGTTGAAAATGCGCGTAGAGCGTGGTGCGCAAGGTGTGCAGCATACGCTGCCCCGCGACGTGCAGCAGGTAGGTGCGCAGGAAGTTGAAGACCGCGGTGCCAGCGAAGATGCCCAGGAACAGCAGGACAACGAACCGAAGCAGTTCGTAATGCCGCTGCATAAACACCACGTCCACCAGGTAGGCCATCACCCGCGGTGGCTGCTGGCTCAGGTAGGTGGTGATGAACATGAACGCGATGCCCAATAACACCACCGGCCAATATGGCCTGATCCACGGCCATACCCGGCGCAGCGACGCCAACGGTTTGGGCGATTGCGCCGACTCATCGCCGCCTACGCGACGAAATTGTCCCCCACCTCGCATCATCATAATATCGTATTTCTTCCCGAATCCCGGCGAAATCTCCTCTTGCACCTAATGGCGATAAGTGAAAAACCATTGCCATTTTTGCCCGCCACCGGAGAACATGCTACAATTGATTCGCATCCCGGGTATGGTCCGTTTCGGCACTGGTTGTCGCGCGGTCGCAAATGCACGGGCTTGATGGTTGAGTCGATCGGGATGGCCATACTCGAAACCACCCGATGCGAGTCGCCTGGTTTCGATACGGCCACGGCAGCGAGGGAGAGGCGATCCCGCCGGTCTGGGGGCAATGGCGTTCATCTTCACTCCCGGAGGCATGACTGGATCACCGCATGCCGGCTGTCTCCGCGATTTCTGTCACCGGCGTGTCGTCGGGAATCGTTCCCCCGACTGGGTATCTGCCCCGGCAACCGGTATTGTCCAGGGTAAGTCTACACCATGCGATTCCGTTTGTTCCGGGTTCCTGATAGCCCCATCATTGGCGGGACGTGGAGCGCAACACGTGGAAGTTCATTTCCACCTGGCGCACTTGAGATTATTGCATGCAATTTACGCACATAACGAGCCTGGTTTTCGACTTTGACGGCACGCTGGCTACGTGTCCGTATGATTTCGCGCATATGCGGCGTGTCATTCTGCTCACGGCGGAGGAGCACGGGCTCGACCCGCAGTCGCTGTTGGGACACGGGCTGCTGGAAATGATCGAAGTGGGCACCGAGCTGTTGGCGGCTGATCTACGGCAAGCGGAGGCATTCCACGCGGAGGCGCTCCAACGGTTGTGCGCCATCGAATACGAGGCGGCGGCGCAGACGCGCCTGCTGCCCGGCATCGTGGATGCGCTGGATGGTCTGCGCACGCTGGGATTTCGTTTGGGCATTGTCACCCGCAACTCCACCGCCGCGGTGCGTCGCATCATCGGACAAACCTCGCTGCCGTTCGATGCGCTGCTCTGTCGCGAAGACGTGACCCATCCCAAACCGCACATCGATCATGTGCGCCAGGTGCTGCGCCTGTTGGACGCAATGCCGCTGCACGCGTTGATGGTGGGCGATCACCCTACGGACATCCAGATGGGCAAGGCTGCCGGCATGGCCACCGTGGCGGTGTTGACCGGGCAAACCGGCGAAACGGAGTTGCGCGCCGCCGAACCGGACCTGCTGCTGTCGTCGGTGATGGCGTTGGCACAGTTGCTCCTCGGCGAGTGGCAACAGCGCGCGCGGTCGGCGGAACAAGCGTGATAAAGAGGATATTGCCTTCCCCGGCAGAATACTGAGTAGTGTTCGTGCATCAACGCATCCGGTCGTTCACCCGGCATGCCGACCAACCTGTTACGGTTTGTCGGCATACCGCGACAATTCGTCTATTCACCCTGAAGCGGAAGATTGTTCGCCGTCACCACCTTTTCTGCGAACCGGTGTCAAAGTAAATAACTGACGGTTGGAGATGGGCAATGCAGGTTGCATTCCCCGACAATCAGGGTACAGTGGAGATAGAGGATCTCCATTCCCCACGGGGAAGCGGAGGTGAACCATGAAACAATGGCTGCTCATATTGATGGGCGTGTTATGCGTCTCATTTGTGGCGCATGCCGGCGAGTTTGGAAAAACGACGGTACTGTTGGATGGCAGTAAAATCTCAACGGAAGAGACTGCCCTCGGTATCTTCGTCGCCGACGCGGTGCGCATCACAGGTGGGGCTGACGTGGCTATTCTACACGCCATGGCATTTCGCTCCAACGCGATGATCCCGGCCGGCGCCGCTGTCGACGAGCAGGTGATCCGCAGCAGCATCGCCATGCCCAGCAGCAAGATCTACACGCTGAAGATGAGTCCCGCGCTGCTCCGCAACGTGATCGAGCACGCGCTGAGTAAATATCCGAACGGCAATCTGGCCTTCCTGCAATACTCGGGCATGACGGTGACCTTCAATGCCGCCAACCCGCCGAAAGGCCGGGTGCAGAGCATCACCATCGGCACAACGAAGCTGGAACTCGCCGATACAAAAACGCTATATACCGTCGCCATGCCGCGCGAGCTGGCTGTCGGCGCGGTGGGCTACATCCAGTTCTTCAATGACGATGTGATGAAAAGCGTGCAGGTGCTGGAAATCACCCTGCTCGACGCCATCGCCAAAGAATTCGAGCGCCAAAAAGGCGAGATCAGTCCCAAGGTGGATGACCGGCTGAAAGACACCAACAAAAGCACGTAACGTTTTCACCCACCCCTGGCGCTGTGCAACATCAACCGCATCCGCAAGGGTGCGGTTCGCGCTTGAATCACGCCGTGGTGGCTGAAGCCATTGCCCGCTCACCCACCGGGACGGCGTTGGAAGCTATCGGTAGAGCGAATGGTCTCCGCGATAATGAACACACGTACGCAATGACAAGCGCTGGTAGGGGCAGCGAGCGGGAACATGCCATTCCTTGCACCACATTCCACGGTTTCCCCATGCACGCAATGCGCACATTTTGGTACAATACTCCGGCAACGATTTGAACGCTCATGGAGAAAACACCGATGGAGAACACCATGCAGGACACCGGGGCACTGATGTATATTGTAGACCGGCCGCCGCTGATCATGACGCGCGGCGAGGGGTCGTGGTTGTGGGATCATACCGGCAAGGCCTATCTCGACTTCGTACAGGGGTGGGCGGTGAATTCACTGGGGCATTCGCCTCGTGTGATCATCGACGCGCTGCAACGCCAGGCGGAGCAGTTGATCAATCCGAGTCCGGCGTATTACAACGGACCGATGGTCGAGTTGGCGGTGAAGCTAACGCGGCATAGTGTTTTTGACCGTGTCTTTTTCGCCAACTGCGGCGCGGAGGCCAACGAAGGCGCCATCAAGCTGGCGCGCAAGTGGGGCCAACTGCACAAGAACGGCGCGTATAAAATCATCACCATGGAGCACGCCTTTCACGGCCGCACGCTGGCGACCATGTCGGCCTCCGGCAAACCGCAGTGGCGTGAACTGTATGAGCCGAAGGTGCCGGGTTTCCCGAAGGTGGACATGAATGACCTGGATGCAGTGGCGCGGGCAATCGACGATAAGACGGTGGGGATCATGCTGGAACCGATCCAGGGTGAGGCCGGTGTGTATTCCGCCGATGACGCCTTCCTGCACGGGCTGCGCCGGCTCGCGGACGAACACGGATTGCTGCTGATTTTCGACGAGGTGCAGACCGGCGTCGGGCGCACCGGCACGCTGTTCGCGTATGAGCAAGCCGGTGTCGAGCCGGACATCATGACGCTGGCCAAGGGATTGGGCGCGGGAGTGCCGCTGGCGGCGCTGCTGGCAAAAGAGCGGGTCTGTTGCTTCGTTCCCGGTGATCAGGGTGGAACGTTTTGCGGCACGCCGCTAATGACCGCGGTGGGCTGCGCGGTGCTGGATGCCGTGCTGGCGCCGGGCTTCCTCGACCACGTCAATCAGATGGGCGCTTACCTCACCGCGCGGCTGCAAAGCATTTCCGCCGAACTGGGACTGGGCGAGGTGCGCGGGCGCGGATTGTTGCTGGCGCTCAACCTGCGCCACGAAATCTCGAAGCCGGTGGTGACCGACGCCATGGAAGCGGGACTGCTGGTTAACGCGCCGCAGCCGGACTCGCTGCGCTTCATGCCGGCGCTGAACGTCACCACCGAGGAGATCGACCGCATGCTCGCGATTTTGCACCCGATTCTCGAACGACACGTTCCGCAGTCCTGAGGCCTACCGCGGGGAGGAGACGCCGATGACTCCGCGAGCGCGCGTGCTGGCTGCCCTGCGCGGCCAGCCGACCGATCAGATTCCCATCTTTCCGGTGGTGACGCGCAACCTTGGCGCCCGCGCGTTGGGCCGCCGGGTGGGCGAGTGCGTGCTTGACCCGGCGCTGGCATTCGACGGCATCCGCGCCATGCAGGCGCGTTTCGGTTTCGATGGGATGGAATGTGGGCTGGGCCCTTCGCGCGACGCGGCCGGGTCCCGCCGGGCACGCCGCGACGAGGATGATTATTTACTGAACGACGCGGGCGAACCATGGGCGCGCTTCCAGGAGGACGACGATCCGGTGCCGTTGCCGGCTGCGCCGTTGCTGCAGCACAAGGCGGCGCTGGACGACATTCCCATCACACCGGCGGCAGCCTATGTCGCGAGCGGTCAACTCGAAGCGGTACGACGATTGCGCACGGAGATGGGCGAGGCGCTGTTCATCGCCGGCACGCCGGCCAGCCAGACCATGAACAGCCTCGCCGCCTGGCGCGGCGGCGAGCAGGCGCTCCTCGATCTCACCGACGATCCGGCCTTCGTGCACGCCGCGATGGACCGCGCCACCGCCATCTCCATCGAGTTGGGTCGCGCATATGTCGACGCCGGGGTGGATGGACTGTATATCGGCGATGCGTGGGCGTCGGCGAGCATCATCTCCCCGCGCCAGTTCGCGACCTTCTGCCTGCCGCGTTATGCGCGGGCCGTGGCGGCGTTTCACGCGCTGGGCGTGCCGGTTTACCTGCATATCTGCGGCAATGCCACGCCGCTGCTGGAGATGATGGCCGATACCGGCGTGGACGCGATCGAACCGCTTGACCCGCTGGGCGGCGTTCGGGTGGACGATGCTGTGCGGCGTGTGGGTGGACGCGTCAGTCTGAAAGGCGGCGTGAACACGTTGACGCTGCTCAACGGCGCCCCCGACGCGGTGCGCGCGGAAACCCGGCAGGTGCTGGAGGCGGCGGTGGGCAAGTGCCGCGGCTTTCTCCTCGGCAGCGGCGACGATATCCCGCGCGATACACCGTTTGAGAACCTGGATGCCATGATTGAAACCGCCCGTGCATTCGTCTGAAACCCGGTGCGGACGGCGTTCGGCTCTTCGTTACGCTTGAAAGAAATTAATTTCGTCCACGTCGCCCGGGACGCAACTGCGCTCGGACGACCCGGGTATTTTCGAAAGGAGCATACCATGAGCACTCCCGTGGCCGCGCAACGCGGCACGTTGCAGATCGGCATTTTCGCCGATAACCTGAAACTGCCTTTGCGCGATGGCATTCGCAAGGCTGCCGAATTGGGTGTTGCTTCGTTTCAGGTGTATACCACCAGCGGCGAAGTGCTGCCGGAGAACATGTCGGCCGCACAGCGCGCGGAGTTCCGCGCGTTTTACACCGACCTGGGACTGGAACTGTCGGCAACCTGCGCCGATTTCGGCCACGGCTTCATTGACGCGGAGCAGAACGCCGTGATGGTGCCACGCATGTTCGAGCAAGTCGACCTGGCGGTTGCGTTGGGAACGAAGATCATCACCACGCACATCGGCGTCGTGCCGTCGATCCCGGACGCCGTATGGGACGTACTGCGCGTGGCGTTGAACGAGATCGGAACATATGCTGAAAGCCGCGGTATCGCCTTCGCCACCGAAACCGGCCCGGAGAGCGGTCCGGTGTTGCGTGACTTTTTACAGACGCTCGATACCACGGCGGTGAAAGTCAATCTCGATCCCGCCAACCTGACCATGGCGGGCTTCAACCTCGACGAGGCACTTGATGCGCTGCTGCCCTACATCGTGCATACCCACGCGAAGGACGGCTTCTGCGATCCGGGCAAGTGGCGCGAAGCGCCGTTGGGCGAGGGTGACGTGCCGTGGCCGCACTATATCGCGCGCCTGAAAGCCGCGGGTTACACCGGCGCCTTCACCATCGAGCGTGAAGCGGGTGACGATCCCATCGGCGACGTGGCGAAAGCCATTACCTTCCTGCGCCAGTTCTAAAGGAGTATCCATGAGTAAAACATATACGGCCGCGACCATTGGCTGCGGCTCCATTGCCCAGCACCTGCACTTGCCCGGCTACACGAAACGGAAGGACGTGACGCGCGTGGTAGCCGCTGATCCCGTCGCCGCACGCCGCGAGGAAGTGATGGAAAAGTTCAAGCTCGCAAAGACATACGCGGATTACCGCGAACTGCTCGCCAACGAGAAGGTCGACTTCCTCTCGGTGTGCAGCCCGAACCTGTTTCACGCCGAGCATGCCATCGCCGCCCTGGAAGCCGGCGCTCATCTGCTGCTGGAAAAGCCGATGACGCTGACGCTGGACGAAGCGCGCGCCGTCGGCGCCGCGGCGCAGGCTGCGGGCAAACAAGTGATGATTGGCTTTTCGCACCGCCTGTATCGCGGTAATCAGAAAGCCCGGCAGCTTATCGCGCAAGGTGCCATCGGCGAGCCGTTCATGATCCGCGTGCGCTTCGCCCACGGCGGGCCCTTCCCGGGTTGGGCCAAATCCGACTGGTTTTACGATCCGCGGATTGCCGGCGGCGGCGCGTTGCTCGACATGGGCATCCACGCCATCGACCTGTGCCAGTGGCTCATCGGCCCCATCACCTCGGTCAGCGCACAGATGGGCACGCTGCGCAAGGCGATTCAGGTGGACGACAACGCGGTGCTGGCGCTGGAATTCGAGCGCGCGTTGGGCTACATCGAGGTTGGCTGGACCAGTGGTCCCGGCTTCTGCGGCTTTGAAATCTACGGCGATCGCGGCACCATCATCCACAACTATCCCGACGGTTTGCGCGTGTGCACCGGCACTTCCAGTCCTGACCACGAAGCAGCCATCGACTACAAGTGGGAAGTTGTCGACAACGCCTCCACCACCGGCGGCTGGCCGGTCGAGATTGATCACTTCGTGGATACCGTGCTGGCCGGCAACGAGTTCGAAATGGGTCTCGAGGCTGGCATATCGTCGCTGGCTGTCGCGCTAGCGGCCATCGCCTCCGCTAAAAACGGCCGGCGTGAATTGCTGACGGTGGCGCAATAACGAGGGATCAACCGATGGACCGCGGCAGCAAGCCGGCGCCTCCATGAAGGGAACTGGCTACGCCAGCGGCTCTGCCTATGGAACGATGTCAAATATTCTCACCCAACCCTGAAGGGACAGGGGCGAACGTGCCGGGTATCGGGGTCATCTCGTGCGCGCGGGAGTACAATCACACGACTCCCAATATGACGTTCACGCGCAAGTAAGTGAGCAGCAACCATGGGATTTGGGATTGAACGAGGAGGACGCGGATCGCATCCACAGAAGCCGAAGGATCCGTGGAAAGCATTCAGGCGCTGCCTGGCGTGGGCGCGCCCCCACCGTTTCATCATGATCGTCGGACTCGTCAGCACGTTTGCCGGCGTGTTCCTCGGGCAACTGCCGCCGCGCATTTACCAGTATACCATCGACGAAGTGATCACAAAGGGCCGGTATGCCCTGCTCATCCCGGTGGTCGCCGTATATATCGGCCTGCTGATTTTCGGCCAGGTCATTGGCGCGTTGAGCGGATACTGGATGGGCGTCGCCGGCCAGCGTTTGTTGCACGACCTGCGCATGGAACTCTACGATCACTACCAGGAACTCTCCCTCAGCTATTATGACAACAAGCGCGTCGGCGATCTCCTTTCACGCATCACCGGCGATATCAATCAGCTCGAAGGTCTGATTATCAACACCGGCAACACCGTCATCCAGCAGGTGTTCGGCATGAGTTTCGCGCTCGCGTTCATGTGTTCCTACAACGGAACACTGACGCTGTTGGTATTGATCCCCGTGCCGTTCCTGGTGATCGGCGCGTATTATTACACGCGCAAGGTGCGTCCCATGTATCGCACCATTCGCGATTATTTTGGCGAACTGAACGCCAAGCTGGCGGAGAACCTGTCCGGTATCCGCGTCATCAAGGCGTTCAATCGCGAAGCGAGTGAGCGTGCCCAGGTGGAGAGTTCCAGCCGCAACCTGGTGGATATGAATGTGCGCGCATCGCGAATCTCCACGCTGTATTACCCCTTGAATGCGCTCCTGCGCAACCTGGGATTGGTGGTCGTGCTGGGCATCGGCGCCTGGCTGATTCGCGCCACCAGCGGCAGTCTGCATCCGTTCACCGTCGGCGCGCTCACCGCGTTTTTAATGTATGTCGGCAACTTTTATGGGCCGATCGAAGGCTTCATCCGCACCTATGACTCCATCCAGCGCTCGCTGGCGGCGGGCGAACGCATTTTCGAGGTGCTGGACGAGGTGCCGCAGGTGCGCGACCCGGAGATGCCGACGCCGCTGGCGGACATCCACGGCGAAGTGGAATTCCGCAACGTGACGTTTCGCTACGCGACCGGCGAAGAGGTGCTGCACGACCTCAGCATACGGGTGCTGCCGGGTCGGCGCGTGGCGCTGGTGGGGCAGAGCGGGGCGGGCAAGACCAGCTTTATCAACCTCATCCCGCGCTTTTACGACGTGCTGGACGGAGCGGTACTCATCGACGGCGTGGATGTGCGCGCGGTGCGGCAGACCGATCTGCGGCAGCACATCGCGTTGGTGTTGCAGGAAACCTTCCTTTTCAACGGCACGGTGCGCGAGAACCTGCGCTTTGGCAAACATGACGCCAACAACGAGCAGATCATCGCGGCGGCACGGGCGGCGAACGCCCACGAATTCATCGAGCGACTGCCCGACGGCTACGACACGCAAATCGGCGAGCGGGGCGTCAAGCTCTCCGGCGGGCAGAAACAGCGGCTGGCCATTGCCCGCGCCGTGCTGGCCGATCCGCGCATCCTCATCCTGGACGAGGCAACCTCCTCGGTGGATTCCGAATCGGAATTCCTCATCCACCAGGCGTTGGTGCGGTTAATGCAGGGGCGGACGACGTTCATCATCGCCCACCGCCTCAGCACCATCCGCAACGCCGACACCATCCTGGTGCTGGAAAATGGCCGTATCGTCGAAGCGGGCGACCACGATACCCTTTATGCCGATGATGGCGCCTACGCGCAGATGTACCGGCAGCAGTTCTGGCTGGATGACCTGGCGGAACAGACCGCGGACGCCGAAAAGAGCGAACAAGCCGGAACAGACACCGTGTGAAGAACCGGTTACAGCGTTGGGAGCAGATTGCCCACGGTTCCCAACCGCACCGCCTTCGGCACCGACAGCGCGCGTCCGACCAGCGTGGTACCGTTGGCGAGGGTGGGCAGGTCGTCACGGAGCAATGTCAGCAATTCGGCGGGCGGGTCGGCGGCCAGGTAGCGGGTGACCAGCGGTTGCAGGCTGGCATTGAAGCGGTCACGCGAGGCGCCGTGGGCGCGGCTGCCCAGTCGGCGAATGGTGCCGTCGAAGGCGGGGGCGATATGAAACAGTTCGTGTACCAGCGTGAGCAGGCGCCGCTCGAACGGCTGCTCGAAAAAACGTGGCAGGTAAACGTAAATCAGGTACAGCACGTCGCCGTGCGGGGTGGGAATCTGCGGCAGCGCGTAATCGTGGCCGCCCACTGTTTTAAAGGGTGATCCGCCGGGGAAACGCATGGGGACGATTTTGGCGAACACGCCCCCCGCGCCGGCGCGCCGCGTGCGAGCAACGCACACTAACAGGCGACGAGAATCGACATGCGCGAATTCCGGCAGACGCGCGCAGAGATCGTGCAAAATGGATTCGAGCTGGTCGGTCAGGTTCAGGCTGGGACGTTGACGGCGCACGAGATGGTATTACTCCTCTTCACTCAGCGGTGCGGTCAGGTCGGTCATCGGCGCGCCGTCGGGGTTGGTCAGCAAGAGACGTTCTTGTTTCAACGCGGCCATTTCCTGGTCGAGTTCCTTGATGCGCAGGTATTCGGGCCGCAGCAAGGCATCCACGAAGGTATTCTGATCCAGCATGCGTATCATCAAGTCGGCCATCGTCAGCCGGCACTGGTCCTTTTCGCGCTGCAGTGCGCGCAGACGGGTGTTGATGCGCTGCATCTCCCGCATCTCGCTCAGGCGCTCGCCGGCGGTGTGCGCGGCCTCGTTGATCCGCTCCGCCATCTCGCCCGCGGTGCGTTTGATTTTCTCGCCGATTGTCGTCGTTTCCATGACCTTCCCTCCGTCGTGACTGTTATTCGCCCGCAGGCGGGCACCTTCCTCCCATCGAGAACACGGGTCGGGTGCGCGCCGGGCGATCTCGCCAGTGTATCGTTCCCCCCGGGTGGTCATTTTACGCGCCAACTCGCGCGCAATGGCGCTGTTGTGCTCGCTGTCCCATCCAAATCTGCCGCTTTTTCTTGA
Source organism: uncultured bacterium (assembly GCA_964472305.1). GTDB lineage: Bacteria > Armatimonadota > Hebobacteria > CAIYQO01 > CAIYQO01 > CAYYJR01. The sequence continues at coordinate 135,032 of CAYYJR010000002.1, read as the reverse complement.
CGCGGCTTGTCCCTTCCGGTAGGATTAGGAGGTTCGCCGATACCTGACATGATCGGCGCGGCGCAGGTGCGCGTGAAAGGAGTTTCCGTGAAAGCATTCCTGGCGGATTGGCGAAATCCGGCATTGACGGCGACCTTCGCTGTCTGTATATTCCTCTTGATCGCCTTCATCAATGTACTGGGTAAAAGTCCGGTCGGGCATGTGTTCAGCGTCGGCAATCGCAGCTTCTCCGATGGCGAGATTGTCGGACAACTGAAAGCCAAAGTCGGCAATCAACTGGTGATGAAGTTGCTGATGAGCGAGGTGTATGAGCAGTATGCCCGGCAAAAAGGCGTCACCGTCACCGAAAACGAGCTCCGGCAAATGATTACCTATTATACGCTGCAAGCCGAGTTCAGCGGGAAATCCTACATGGAGGTGCTGGAAACCATGGGCATCACCTCCGCCGAGGAAGCGGCACAGGAATTTCGGCTTCGGATTATCCGGCTGAAATTGCTCGTTCCTGATGCGGATGTCAAGAAGACCTTCGTGAAAGATCAAGCGATCATCGCGCGCCCATATCCCGAGGGTTTGCGTTTTCCGGCGCGTTACAAGATTCGGCAACTCATCTTTTCAAAGCCCGATCGAGCAGACAAGGCGTATAAACTGCTGCAAGAACCCACGGGGCTGAAAGCCGCGTTAGCCCTGACCACCGATGCCGAGACGGCGACAAAGACGTTCACGTACATTCCCGGCATGGGACGCGACATCCCGCAGATTGCCCAGGCGATAAAGTCGTTGAAATCCGGTCAGAGCAGCAAGCCCATTTCCTTCCCCGGCGATACGAACCTGCGTGTGATCATTCAGGTTGTGAAGGCCGTTCTGGAAGAGGCGCCGACAGTGGCCAACCGCGACGCGTTACTCCGCCAGTATTTGTTCAACAACGAGAAGAAGTACCAGTTGGCCAGTGCGCAAGTGGAAGCGGAAGCGTTGCGCAATGCCGATATTCTATTCCAACGCCCGGACGATTACCCGCTGGCAGCCCAGGCCGTGGAAAAGATGCTCAAGGAGAATATCTCGGTGCCCACCCCGACGACACCCGCGCCGAAACTGCCGGCATCCAGTGCGCCGAAACCCGCGACCTCCAGCGCGCCGAAAATACCGGCGCCCGCGCCGTCCACCGGGCACTGATGAGCGCGTGAGAGTGCTCGCGGCCTCATCTTCCCCCTCTCCGGGCCGCGGAGAGGGGGAAACGTTTATCAGGTGATTGCCATGCCACACATTCTCATCGCCGGGTTGGGGCCCGGTTCCATCGGTTTGCTCTCAGTGCAAACGCTCGAAGTGCTGCAACACGCGGCGCATGTGGTACTGCGCACGCGCAAGCACCCGGCCGTGGCGGACCTTCCCCGCCATGGGATCCAGTTCACCGCCTGCGACGACCTGTATGAAGCGCACGGAACCTTCGAAGAGGTGTATGCGGCCATCGTCGCGCGCGTACTGGAGTTGGCCGAGCATGTGGGTGAAGTGGTGTATGCGGTACCCGGAGATCCGCTGGCAGCGGAGCGCACCGTGCAGATGCTGCTGGCGGCGGAGCGCGAGCGCGACGAACTGACCGTCACCGTGCTGCCGGCGCTGGGTGCCATCAACCTGATGTTGACGCGTCTGCGACTCGATCCCGGCGACGGATTGACCATCGCCGATGCGCGCGATCCGCGATTGCGCCTGTTCGGCGAGGCACCCATGCCGGATGACCATGCCGCCTTCCACGGCACAACCACACTAAACACCGCCGTACCGGCGCTTTGGCTACAGGTGGACACCCCGCTGGTCGCCAGTCATTTGAAGCTATACCTGCTGGAGCATTACCCCGCCGAGCATGCGGTGACGGTGCTCACCGCGATAGGTGCGGAAAGCGAGGAGCAGGTGACAACGCTGCCGCTGGCGGAACTCGACCGCGGCGCGGCCATCACCCACCTCACCAGTCTCTACGTACCGCCGTTGCCGTGGCCGCAACGCCGGCATACCCTGGAAGACCTGCGCGCCATCATGGCGCTGCTGCGCAGCGAGCGGGGGTGCCCATGGGACCGCGAACAGGATATGCAGAGCCTGCGCCGCACGGCGATCGAGGAAGCCTACGAAGTGGCCGATGCCATCGATCGCGATGAACCCGACGCCCTGACCGACGAGTTGGGCGATCTGCTGTTGAACGTGATCTTTCTGGCGCAACTCGGTGCCGAGGAGGGAGTGTTCGACTTCGACGATGTGGCGCAGGCGCTGGCGGAGAAGCTGATCCGCCGCCACGCGCACGTCTTCGGTGAGGTCGAGGCGGAAACATCGAGTGCCGTGCTGCAGAGTTGGGAGCAGATCAAGGCCGGCGAACGCGCGCAAAAGGGCGAGTCGAGTATCTTCGACGACGTGCCGCGCGCGCTGCCCGCGCTCGCCCGCTCGCAAAAGCTGCAAAAACGCGCCGCTCGCGTCGGCTTCGACTGGCTCGATTTCCGTGGGCCGCTCATGAAGCTGCACGAAGAGCTGGAGGAGTTGTCGCAGGAGTTGGGCATCACCGAAACGTGGGAACGCCCGCCGATCCTGCTCGATCCGCTGGCGCCCATGCCCGAGGTGCAGTCACGGGTGGAAGCCGCTCCGCGCGACCGCCTTGTGCACGAACTCGGCGATATCCTCTTCGCCGCCGTCAACCTCTGCCGTTTTTTGCACCTCGATGCGGAAGAGGTCATGCGCGAGGCGAACGACCGCTTCCTGCGCCGCTTTCAGCGCATGGAAGCCGCTATCCATGCTCGCGGCCAGCGCGTGGAAGAACTCCCGCTGGCGGAACTGGACCAGGTCTGGGTCGAGACAAAAGGGAACGATTGATGGCCGCGGTGCCGCCAGCCGCGTATGCCGTTGACGCCTGTTGACGACTGAAAGGAGTATCCCATGGAACTACGCACGCTCTACTTCGAGCAACCCGGTAAACAGCATACCGAAGCCACGCTGCGCATTGCCGCCGAGCGCGCCCGCACACTCGGCATCACGCAGGTGGTGGTTTCGTCCAGCCATGGCAGCACCGCGCTGCTGGCGGGACGCCTTTTCGCCGACACCGGCGCGCGCGTCATCGCCGTCAGCATCAGTGCCGCCTACACCCCGGAAGGCTGGGTAATGACGCCGCCGGAACGCGCCGCGGTGGAAGCGGCGGGCATCCCGGTGGTGGTGGGTCTGCTCTCCCTCAGCGGTGGTGTGGACGACGCGGTGAGCGACAACCCCCCGGTGAAGTTCATCCGCCAGACCTACTACACCTTCGGGCAAGGCATGAAGGTGGCGGTGGAAGTGTCCCTGATGGCCGCCGACGCCGGCCTGCTCGACGTGACCAAACCCGCCATCGCCATCGCCGGCACTGACCAGGGCGCCGATACTGCCATCGTCATCACCCCCGTCTATGCCCGCAACTTCCCGCAGCTCAAAATCCACGAGATCCTGGCGAAGCCGAGAGCGTTTTAGGGGAGGGACAGGGAGGAATTCAATGGCACGTCTTCGTATCCGACAGGGGGATCTGATCGAGGCGCTGGAGAACCATTCCTATGATTTTTCCTGGGTGCTCGATCTTGTCACGGGTGAAATCGTCTATGTTCCGACGGATGTATCCTTTCACGATGTCGAGGAGTGGCAGGAGCTGTATGAACAGATAGCGAGCAACCCGGAGCGGTATCGCGCCATCGAACCGCTGCCGTCACGGGTTGGCTACGGTATTATGGAAGATTTTACCGCGACACTGCCCGATTCGCACATGAAGGAACACCTGTTTCGCGCGTTGAGCAGTCGGCATCCCTTCCTCTATTTCAAAGACGTCTTATGCGAGGATGAAGAACTGCGCCAGGCGTATTTCGCGTACCGTGAGGCGCAACTGCTCCTCCACGCGCAACGATGGTTGGCTGACGAAGAGATCGACGCCGAATTGATACCCTACGATATCGTATAAGCTGCCGGTAGATGCGAGGGCACCGTCATTGTTCCGTGGTCTGCGTGCAGAGGTGCAGCGGAGCGCCAACGCTTAGCATGCCGCCCCGTATCACGCGGGCGAAGATGCCTTCGCGCGGCATCACGCAGTCACCCACCTGATCGAAAATCGCGCAGCGCGCATGACACACTTTGCCGATTTGCGTAATCTCAAGTTCCACTTCGCCGCTCACCAAACGATCGCCCACCTGCAGGTGGGGAATATCGATGCCTGCGGTGGTTATATTTTCCGCAAAACTGCCGGGCGCGACGTGCGCGCCTTTCGCCCGCATCGTATCGATGCTCTCCACGGCTAACAGGCTCACCTGGCGATGCCAGTGATCGGCGTGAGCATCGCCTTCGATGCCCCAATCCTCGATCAGGCGCACATGGTCCACGTTCGTTTTCGGGCCTCCGCGTTCCGCGCTGACCGAGAGCGCGACGATGCTGGCGTGCGTGGCGGCCATCTTAATTCCACTCCAGTATTTCGATGGTCACCTGCTCGCCCGACGCGCGAAATTGGGCAGTCGGCGGGAAATGGATGAGGCAATTGGCCTGCGCCAATCCGCTGAGCATGTGGGAATCCTGTCCGGTGGTGGGCGTTACCACCAACCGTTCATCTATCATGGCGGCCACTCCGCGAACGAACTCCAGGCGTCCCGCTTTCTTGCGCATGGGCGCGGTCAGCGTGGCAGTCAACGTCGGGTGGGTGATCTCTCCCAATCCCAGCATGGCCTGCAACGCGGGGCGCACGAACTTCAGAAAGGTCAACAACGCCGACACCGGATTGCCGGGCAGGCCGAAGACCAGCTTTTCCTCATCCGGCGCCGCGCCCGGCGCAATGCCGAAATAGAACGGCTTGCCCGGCTTGATTGCCACGCGCCAGCACTCGGCCTTGATCCCCAGCGTGCCGCACACTTCACGCACGAAATCGTAATCGCCGACGGACACTCCGCCCACGGTCATCACTACATCGGCCATCTGCAGCGCCGCAGCAAGCTCTGTCCGAATCGCGTCCGGGTGATCCTGTGCATGGGCCAGGCGACACGCCTCGATGCCCATTCCGTGCAGCGCGGATAACAGGCTGAAAGAGTTGGAGTCGTAAATCTGGCCGGCAGCCAACGCGTGCCCAGGCTGTACCAGTTCATTGCCGGTGATGATCAGCGCCACATTCGGTTTGCGATGCACGGAGACCGTCGTATATCCCAGCGTAGCCAGCATTCCCATCACCGCGGGAGTCACGCGCTCGCCGTTGGACAGCGCCAGATCACCCTGGCGGAATTCAAATCCGCGCCGCCGGATATGCTCGCCCGGGTCCACCGCCTGCATCACCACCACTTCGCGCGGCAGTTCTCGGCAATGCTCCCGCATCACCACGGCCTCGACGCCGGCGGGCAGTTGCGCCCCGGTCAGTATTTTGATTGCCGTGCCCGGCGCCAGCTCCACCCCGGTGGTTTGTCCGGCACGCACGGTGGCGACCAGTGGCAGGCGCACCGGATGATCCGGCGACGCGAGGGCGACATCGTCCACGCGCACCCCAAAACCATCGACCGCCGAATTGTCGAACGGCGGCTGGTCCATCTGCGCGACCAGCGGTTCCGCCAGGCAATAGCCGAAGGCCTGCATCAGCGGAACCGAGATAACCTCCAGCGGGCGAGCGTGTCGCAACACCATGGTCAAGGCTTCTTGAAACGGTACCATCAGCCAACCTCCTCGGGGATCTCCCGCAGTTCGCGATGGCCATCCCCGCGCAGCATGGCAAAGGCATGCAGCAATCCGGGGAACAGCGCATTAAGGGCATCTGTCACACCTGCCGGTCCTCCGGGCAGATTGATGATGATGGTCGTGCCGCGCAGGCCTGCCTGGCCGCGCGACAGCATGGCATAGGGAATACGTGCCTGTCCGTACCCGCGCACCGCGTCCGCGATACCGGGAATCTCGCGCTCGATCACCTGCCGCATCGCCTCCGGAGTGTTGTCGCGCTGACTGAGGCCGGTGCCGCCGGTGGTCATCACCAGATCGTAGCGTTCCTCATCGGCATAACTGCGCAACAAGTTGATAATGGCGGACAGATCATCGGGAATGACGCGATAATTCTCCACGGCGCATCCCTCCTGCCGCAGGCGTGCAGCAATCAGGCGGCCTGAGCGATCATCCTTTTCCCCGGCGGCGATACTGTCGGACATCACCAGCACAGCCGCGCGCAACGGCGTGACGACGGGCTCGCGAAAATCGGTTTTGCCCCCGCGCTTCTCCAACAGCTTCACTCCGGCAATCTCCATCGTCTCGTCGATCATTTTCAGCATATCGTACAGCGTCAGCGCGGCGGCGGTGGCGGCGGTCAGTGCCTCCATTTCGACACCGGTTTTATGCACTGCTTTCACCGTGACGGTGACCACAAGTGCAGCCAGCTGCAGTTCGATATTGACCTCGACGCTCTCGATGCCCACCGGGTGGCAGTAGGGAATGAGCTGGCTGGTCAGCTTCGCCGCCTGAATAGCGGCGACTTTGGCCACGGGCAGCGGATCGCCCTTGGGCGCCTCCTGGCGCCGGATACAGGCCAGCGTCGCCGGACTGGCGAGCAATGTCGCCATGGCGGTTGCGGTGCGCAGGGTACTGCTTTTCGCGGTGATATCACGCACTGGTCAGCCTCCAATCTCCACCATATGACGATCCGCCAGCGCCGCCAACACATCGGCAGCCGGATGGGCGGCCGGCTTTTGCGCGATAGCCGCACGAAGCAGCGCCACGATAGCGCGGTCGGACGCCTCGCCGCGCAGCGCATCGCGCAGATTCACCTCCGCGGGATGAAACAGGCAGGACTTGACGGAGCCGTCCGCCATCAGGCGCAGACGGGAACACTGCGCGCAAAAGCTGTCAGACAAGGCGCTGATGACGCTGACCGTCCCGCGAATATCCGTGATGCGGTAATCCGTCGCAACGGCGCTCGCGTCCACTCTCGGTACCGGAATCAGCGGGTAATACGCGCCGATTCGTTGCAGCAGTTCGGCGGCGGGAAGAAAACCCGGCGCATCCCACCCATTGCCTTTGAACGGCATATACTCGATAAAACGCAGATTGATAGGCCGGTCGCGCACGAACTCGATGAAATCGAAAACCTCATCATCGTTGATGCCGGCCAGTACCACCACGTTCAACTTGAGCGGGTGAAAACCGGCTTGCAGCGCCGTCGCGATACCGTCGAGAACGCGAGCGAAATCGTCGCGGCCCGTGATGGCGGCAAAGCGTTCCGGACGAAGGGTGTCCAGGCTGACATTCACGCGGTGCAGCCCGTGGTCGCGCAGCGTATATGCCAACTCCGACAGTCGGACGCCGTTCGTCGTCAGCGCCACTTCATCGACTCCCGGCAACCCCGCCAGTCCGTGGATCAACGTTTCGATGCCCCGGCGCACTGTCGGCTCGCCGCCGGTCAGCCGAATTTTACGCACGCCCATGTCGGCACATAGCCGGGCTACCCGCAACATTTCCTCAAAGCTGAGCACGTCGGCACGCGGCTTCCAGGTCATGCCATGCTCCGGCATGCAGTATCGGCAGCGCAGGTTGCAGCGATCCGTCACCGCGATGCGAAGATACGAATGCGAGCGACCACAGGCATCCACCAACGGCTCGATCATACTTCTCCCATTAAAGCGACGTCACGCAGTGCCGCCAGGTCATCGGGGGAATTCAGGCTGCCCAGCCGGGCGCGCTCCGCCGGGCGCGCGCGCACCCGGGTGATTTCCGCGCAGGCGAGCAGGTGCTGCAGCGACCGATCCCCACTTCGCAGCGCTTCCGCCACCGCGGGCAACCACTCGGCGGGGTAGACGCCGGGGAACGGGTGCCAGCGCGCCGTGTCACCAACGTCGAACAGGCAGATGCGGGGCACGGCAGCACCGAGGAGGCGGCGCAACAGCGCCGGGGTCAACAACGGTTGATCGCAGGCGACGATCAAGTAGCGGTCGTCCAACCCGCTGGCCAATGCGGTCTCGATGCCCGCCAACGGTCCCAGGCCGGGGTGCCGATCCGGCAACCACAGCAGATCGTCCTGCGACGTAACGGCATATCCGCGGCATTCCCCGACGATGAGCACGCGAGTGCATACCGCGCGCAGCGTCGCGATCACCTGCGCGATCATCGGACGTCCATCCGGCAGGGGCAATCCCTCTTTCGGTCGGCCCATGCGGCGGCTTTGTCCGCCGGCAAGGATGACGCCGGTGTGCGGCCAACGGGCTCTCAAGGCGAAGGGGGAGGTCATCAGGCAGAACTCCCGGCGATCTGCCCATCGATGACAACTATCTCCGCGCCGGTCTGTATGGTGCCTTCGGTGATGACGCGCGCCAGAAATCCACATCGCCCGCGCACGGCCTCCTTGAGGTCGGGGTGGATGGCATCGAGCACGAAGCAAGGCTTACGCGCCTCTGTCAGCTCGAGCTCCACGCCGCCGGCCACGCGCAAGCGCGTGCCGGGGATCAGTTCCTGCACGTGCAATCCACTGACCGTCAGGTTTTCCCCCAGTGCGCCGGGCGTCGCCGCATAGCCTTCCGCGCGCAGTTGCTGGAGAATCTCCTCGTCATGGAGCGTCACGGCACGCTCGGGAGAGATATGCTTGGCATGATCCCGGCCATCACCCTCCAACCCGGTGACGGTAACGCGCACCTGCGCCACGGGGAGTTTCGGGATGCCCCCCGGAGAGATATTGATCGCCAGCAATCGCGCCGGCGTTGCGACTTGCTTACCCATTCCGTTCCCCTGCTGCCGCGACGACGTGCGTGCCGGCATCCCGTGAAATCTCGGTCAGCACCTCCGGAGCGATCTTTTCGATATTGATGGCGGTGACTTTGTATTCCGGTGTTTTCGACACCGGATCGAGCGCCTGAATGTTAAGGACATTCGTCGGCGTCTGATAGAAGTGGAAGGTCATGAACGCCTCGCCGGGTTTCATTTCATCCGTCACCCAGGCTTTTACGCATACCGATCCGCGGCGTGACGAGACTTTCACCACTTCCCCATCGGCAATCTCCAGGCGCGCGGCATCGTCGGGATGCATGCGCACTTTCTCTTCCGGATACAACTTCATTAATCCGTCGACGTGAATGGTCATCGCCAGGTGAAAGTGATACAGGCTGCGTCCGGTCATCAAGATAAAAGGGTACTCCGCATCCGCGTGTTCCGCTGACGGACGATACGCCAACGGCGTCAGGTGCCCCAGCCCACTGGCGGTATTGAACCGCTCCACGTGCAACCGCGGCGTACCGGCGTGATCCGGGGTGGGACACGGCCATTGAACTCCGCCTTGTTCCAGACGGGCAAAGGAAAGGCCGGCAAAGGAGGGGGTCAGCCGGGCAATCTCTTCCAGCACTTCCGCGGGATCGTTGAAGTCGAATCCCCGGCCACCCATGCGGCGCGCCAGCTCGCAGGTGATCCACCAGTCCGGACGCGCGTCGCCCACCGGTTCAATAGCCTTGCGTACGCGCTGCACCCGTCGCTCCAGGTTGGTGAAAGTGCCGTCTTTTTCCGCGAAGCTTGCCGCGGGCAGTACCACGTCAGCGAACTCCGCACTGCCGGTGAGGAAAATATCCTGGACGACCACGAATTCCGCGCGTCGTAAGGCTTCCCAAACCCGGTTGGCATCACTCACGGAATAGGCCGGATCGATGCCGATGATGTAATACGCCTTGATGCCGCCTTCCAGCGTATTGTTGAATTGCTCGACCAGGGTTAAGCCGGGTTCCGATGGCATCGGCGTGCCCCAGGCCGCGGCAAACTTCTCACGCACCGCGGGCTGATTCACATATTGGTACCCCTGGAAGGCATTGGGTATGCAGCCCATATCGCAAGCGCCCTGCACGTTATTCTGTCCGCGCATAGGCATTACGCCCGCCGACGGCTTGCCGACGTTGCCGGTGAGCAACGCCAGATTCGCCAGCGCCAGCACGTTATCCGTGCCGTGGCTGTGCTCGGTGATCCCGAGTGAATACGCGATAATGGCCGGCCGGGCGTTGCCGTAAAGCCGGGCGGCGCGCACGATCAACTCGCGCGCGACTCCGGTGATCTGCTCGACGGTCTCCAGGTCGAAAGACTGCAGCGCCTGCATGAATTCATCGACGTTCTCACAGCGCGTGGCAAGAAACTCGGGGTCGTGCAATCCTTCATCGACGATGACGCGGGCGATGCCCATCAACAACGCGACGTCGGTGCCGGGCCGCAGCGGTAACCAGATATCCGCATATTTCGCCAGATCGATCTGCCGCGGGTCGGCGACAATGAGCGGGATTTTTTTGCGCGCGAGCCGCCGTATCAGCGAGCCGGCAACCGGGTGCGCCTCGGTGGCGTTGGACCCAATGACGAAGAGACACCGCGTGTTCTCGACATCCGCCAGCGGGTTGGTCCCGCCGCTGGTGCCGAATGCGCGCGACAATCCGGTGACGGTGGGCGCATGGCACAGCCGCGCGCAGTTGTCTACGTTATTGGTCTGCAACACGGCACGAGCAAATTTCTGCGTCAGGTAATTTTCTTCATTGGTGCACCGCGCGGATCCGATCACCCCGCACTCGCTGCCGCGATATTGCGCGAATTTGCCGGCTATCAAATCCAGCGCTTCATCCCAACCGGCGACTTCGAACTGCCCATTGCGTTTGATCAGCGGGGTGGTCAGCCGTTTCGGGCTATGCACGAATCCGTTGCCATACCGGCCTTTCACGCACAGCCGACCGCGATTGACCTGGCTCGTGCGGTCGCCGGCGGTCGAGACGATCTCGCCGCCACGCACGCCCAGCACCACTCCACAACCGGTGCCGCAGAAGGTGCAGGTTGTCTTCACCTTGCGCAACGGGGGAATGCGCTGGCGATCGGCCAACGCGCCGGTGGGGCAGTGCGCCACGCACTCGCCGCAGGATTCGCAAATGCTTTCCGCGATCGGCATGCCGTTGACGCATCCCACCACCGTATGCATGCCGCGGTGCACCAGGTCGATGGCGCCCAATCCCTGCAATTGCGCGCAGGTGCGCACGCAACGGCTGCAGAGGATGCACTTGTTCGGATCGTAACGGAAGAACGGATTGCTTTCGTCCGGCGCATATTCCGGACGCGTGCGACGGAAACGCTGACGGTCGACACCATATTCCGCAGCCAGCGCCTGCAGTTCGCATTGCTGATTTTTCGCACAGGTCAGGCACTCGTTCGGATGATCGGCCAGCAACAACTCCAGACTGATGCGGCGCGCCTGCTCGATGGCCGGCGAAATCGTGCGCACCTCCATCCCCGCGGCGATGACCATCGTGCACGCGGTGATCAAGCCGCGCATCCCGGTGATCTCCACCAGGCACATACGGCAGCCGCCATACGGCTCCAGGTCGGCATGATGGCACAAGGTGGGAATATGGATGTGATGACGCCGGGCGACATGCAGCACGGTTTCACCCGGCGCGCCGGTCACGGACAGACCATCTATCGTCAGCACGATTTTCTGTTCACTACTCATCAGTTAGTCTCCACGGCGTTGAACGCGCAGATATCCCGGCAGGTGCCGCACTTGATACAAGCCGCCTGCTCGATCGCATGCGGACCTTTTTTCTCGCCGGTAATGCACGCGACGGGGCACTCGTGCTTGCAGCGTTGACATCCGGTGCAGCGTTCCGTCAGAATGTGATATTGGATCAGCGCCTTACAGACACCCGCCGGACATTTCTTCTCCAGCACGTGGGCGTCATACTCGGCACGAAAATATTGCAACGTAGTCAGCACCGGGTTAGGCGCGGTTTGCCCCAGCCCGCACAGCGAGCCAGCTTTGACGGCTTGCGCCAGTTCGATCAGCGTCTCCAGGTGCTCGGGAGTGCCGTGGCCGGCGCACAGCGTGTCTAAAATATCCAGCATCTGTCGGGTGCCCGCGCGACAGGGAGTGCATTTGCCACACGATTCGTTCTGAGTGAACTTCAGAAAATAACGGGCGAGATCGACGATGCAAGTCCGGTCATCCAGCACCACCAGACCGCCTGATCCCATGATCGATCCGGCGGCGGCCAGCGATTCGTATTCAATCGGCAGGTTGGTCAACGCGGCGGGCAGACACCCACCGGAAGGTCCGCCGGTCTGCACGGCCTTGAGTTGCCGGTCGTCGAGTATGCCGCCACCGATGATGTCAATCACCTCGGACAGGGTGGTGCCCAGCGGCACTTCGATCAGACCACTCCACTTCACCTTGCCGGTGAGCGAGAAGGTTTTCGTGCCGGTGTTCCTGCCGCTGCCGTGGCCGGCATACCAGTCCGCCCCACGCACCAGGATAGACGGCAGGTTGGCGAAGGTTTCGACATTGTTGATATTGGTCGGCTTTTCCCACAAGCCCGCCTGGGCGGGGAAAGGCGGACGCGACTTCGGCATGCCGCGCTTGCCTTCCAGCGAGGCGATGAGTGCGGTTTCTTCTCCGCAGACGAAGGCGCCGGCGCCTTCCTTGATCGTAAGATCGAAGGAGAAGTCGGAACCGAGGATGTGCTCGCCCAGCAATCCGCAGGCACGCATTTGCCCGGTAGCCCGCTTCAGCAATTCGATCGCCAACGGATATTCGGAGCGGACGTAAATGAATCCCTGGCTGGCGCCAATCGCGTAGGCGGCTATTAGCATGCCTTCAAGGACGGAGTGCGGATCACCCTCCAGCACCGAACGATCCATAAACGCGCCTGGATCGCCTTCATCCGCATTGCAGATGAGATACTTCGGTGAACCGGCGGCCTCACGCGCGAATTTCCACTTGAGTCCGGTAGGGAAGCCGGCGCCCCCGCGACCGCGCAAGCCGGAGCGGGTTACCTCGGTGATCACGTCTTCCGGCGTCATCCGCAGCGCCGTGGAAAATCCTTCATATCCGCGCGCGGCAAGATAATGATCGATCTCCCGCGGATTCAGCAATCCCATGTTGCGGGTGACGATTCGGACTTGTGGTTGCAGCATTGGCAGATCGAAGAAACGGGGAATGCCCGGTATCTCGCCCTCCCCGAGGATTCCGAGTGCCTGCGCGGTCAACGGATGGTGATCCACCAGGTGGGCGTGCACGATGGCACGGGCGAGCGTGGGGGTCACGCTGCCATAACTCACGCGTGGTCCTCCCGGCATTTCCACATCCACCAGCGGCTCCAGGTAACAGGGACCGATGCAGCCGACCGGCACCAGCGTCGCCGACAGCCCGTATGCCGCCAGTTCTTCCCGTATCGCTTCGATCACTTCGCCGGCGCCGGCAGCCAAACCGCAGGTGGCGGCGCCAACCCAAATAATCGGCTCGCGGTGTTTCAGTTGCTCCCATTGCGCCGTCGCCCGGCTTCGCAACTCGGCAAAACTCATACTGACCCCTCTTCTGACTGTGCGACAGTCGCGAGCGCGTGCAGCGCTTTGCTGATGCGTGTCCGGCTCATACGTCCTTGCGCTTTACCGTCGATAACCACCACCGGCGCCAACGCGCATGACCCGAAGCATGCCGTGGTCTCCAGCGAGACGTTCCCGTCCGGAGTGGTTTGCCCCGGACTGATCGCCAGTTGCTCCTGAATGTCGCCGACCAGGCGATCGCTCCCCCGTACATGACACGCGGTACCGCAGCAGACCGTGATGGAATGCTTTCCCGGCACGGTGAACTTGAAATGTGCATAGAAGGTGGCGACCCCATAGATTTGACTTTCCGAGAGTCCGGTGAAGCGTGCCAACGGCGCGAGGGTCTTTATTGGAACATAGGCGAATTCGCGCTGCACCCGCTGCAACAGCGGCAGCAGGAGCCGTTCCCGACCGCGCGGACTCGTGCTATCCGCCGTGGTATACTCCTGGAGGATCTGATCGAGCCGATCCAGCATTTCACACATCGGTTACTCCTCTTCATTCGTCCAGGGTCGAAATATCGCCCTCGGCCAGCCCTTGTGCGCGCGCCTTCAGCAGGCGGCGCATGATCTTGCCGGAGCGTGTTTTGGGCAGTGCATCGACGAAGCTGATCTTTTCCGGCTTGGCTATCGGACCCAGGTGCTGCCCGACATGCTGACGCAGTTCTTCGACCAATTCGATGCTGGGTTCGTGCCCGGAGCGCAGGATGCAGTAGACATGGATCGCCTGTCCCTTGATTTCGTGCGGTAGCCCAATTGCCGCCGCCTCCGCCACCGCCGAGTGACTGACCAGCGCGCTCTCCACTTCCGCCGTTCCCAGCCGATACCCGGAAACTTTAATGACATCATCCACGCGACCGATGATCCAGTAATACCCGTCCTTATCCCGCTTGGCCGAATCCCCGGTCATATAGCGACCGGGATACCGCGCCCAGTATTGATCGACATAACGATCGGGGTCGTTGTAGATCGTGCGAAGCATGGCCGGCCACGGACGTTTCAGCACCAGGTAGCCTTCCTCGCCGTCGGCGACGTGGTTGCCGGCTTCGTCGACAATTTCGGCCTGCTGTCCGAAGAAGGGACGAGTGCCGGAACCGGGCTTCAGCGGCACAGCCGGGGTGGGCGTGATCATGAACATCCCCGTCTCGGTTTGCCACCAGGTATCCATGATCGGGCAGCGTTGGTTGCCGATCACGGTGTGATACCACTTCCAGGCTTCCGGATTAATCGGTTCGCCCACCGAGCCCAGCAGGCGCAACGAAGACAGATCGCGACGGCGCGGCCATGATTCTCCGAAGCGCATCAAGCCGCGGATGGCGGTCGGCGCCGTGTAGAACACCGTGATGCCATACTTTTCGACCATCGACCACCAGCGATCCGGATACGGGTAGGTCGGCGCACCCTCATACATGAAGGTGGTGGCGCCCATCAACAACGGGCCGTAGACGAGGTATGAGTGGCCGGTGACCCACCCCGGATCCGCCGTGCACCACCAACGATCCATATCGTTCAATTCAAACACATACTTCAGCGTCGAGTAGCACCCCACCATGTAGCCGCCGTGGGTGTGCAGAATGGCTTTGGGTTTGCTGGTGGTGCCCGAGGTATACAGGATATACAAGGGGTCCTCGGCATCCATGATTTCCGCGGGACACGCGCCGTTCACAATGGGCAGCTTCAACAGATCGTGATACCAGTAATCGCGACCCATCTCGACCGATACATCCTGCCCGGTGCGCCGGATCATGATGACGGTTTCGACGGAGGGGCAGCGCTTGAGCGCCTCATCCACGATCTTCTTCAACTCGATCAGCTTGCCGTTCATCCACCCCCCGTCGGCGGTGATCACCACGCGCGACTGCGAGTCTTCGATGCGTCCCTGCAACGCATCGACGCTGAATCCGCCGTAAACCACGGAGTGAATGGCGCCGATGCGCGCGCAGGCCAGCATGGCGATGATAATCTCCGGGATGCGCGGCATGTAAATGGTGACCCGGTCGCCTTTCCGCACGCCCATCGCTTTCAGCAGGTTGCTGAACTGGTTGACTTCGCGATACAGCGCGAAGTAGGAGTAAGTGCGGACATCGCCGCGTTCGCCGACCCAGATGAGCGCGAGTTTGTTCTTGCGCCAGGTTTTCATATGCCGATCGAGCGCGTTGTGGACGATATTCACCTGCCCTCCGACGAACCATTGATAAAAGGGCTGCTTGCTGTCATCCAATACACGATCCCACTTACGGTACCATTCGAGTTCCTCGGCCTCTGCCGCCCAGAATCCCTCAAGGTCTTCGTCAGCCCGTTTTGCCAGTGCTTCCCAGTCGGGTAGGCACGTTTGGTCGAGCACCTCCGTGGAGGGGTAATACACTTCACCTTCCAGCGACGCATTGGTCACCATGACTTCCTCCTTTAGAGATATGCGATGGCATTGGTATTATCTTTTGCTACGCGGAAAGCGAGACCGCATCTCACCAGAGTGCACTCGTTTTCTGCGTTGGCGCTGCTGGGAGCCCACCGGCACCATGCTGTAACCGGCAGGCAGACGGCAAAACGCGACATCAGGGCAGGGAATGACCATCCCATTCATGACGAGGATCGGGCACGAACACGATGCAGTTGCTAAGCCGGACGGGGATGTCGTAATCAGCCGGATCAATCACCCGCACCAACCAACCGCCGGGAATTTTGGCGCGATAGATCTCCGAAATATATACCTCGTCCACCGGGTCATCCGGTGAACCGACCAGCGGTTTCCATGTGAGTGGCATATTGCTGCCCCTTTCGCACTGCCCCACCGTGATCTGTATATGCGCCGGCATCCCCCCGCGCACCGGTGTGTTGCACGCTACTTGACCGCGGACGTTGCGGTGATGCCGACTTTCTCCCAGAGACGATCCATCTCAATGCACGCGGCAACCAGTTGCTCCGCTTTTTCGATCTTCGGCGACTGGTGGAAGCGCAGGTGCTCCAGCATCGAATCGATGCGCTCGATGGTGGTAAAGGTATCCTCGCGCACCAGCAATACCGGCACCTTGCGGGCGGCGGCTGATGACAGGATACGGCTGGCCGGCTCGAACCCGCCGGTCAGTATCAGCGCTTTCAGCGACGTTTCCAACGCGGCGCATTGGATATCGTCCCGGTCGCTGCCGGTTACCACGGCTTTGTTGGGCACTCTGAGGAAGTGGCGCAGCGCTGCTTCCGGTGTCATCGCGCCGATTGCGAAATTTTCGACCAATCCTTCCAGACCTTCTTCGCCGACCAGTACGCGGGCTGACAGCCCGTCCTTCAAGTCGCGCACCGAGATGGCTTGCAGGGTGGGTTCCTCAGGCAATACGCCGAAGATGGGCACCCCTTGCCTTTCCAGGAAAGGCACGATCATCTGCTTGACTTTTTCCATCTGATCCGGTCGCACCGCATTGATCACCGCACCTGCCATGCGCCCGTCCAGCAGGCGATGTGCGGAAAGCAATTCATCAAGTGTACGATCCGGTTTAAAGCGCGACACCACCAGCACGCTGGCGTCGATCGCCTCGGCTACCTTCCACGCCGGCAGACCGAACGACATGCCGCAACTGAAGACAGCGCCGACGCCGCCGGCAATCATCAGGTCAGTATCGGCGGCCAGCATCTGATGGGTTTGCACCACCGCCGGCAACAAGTCGGGTAACGTGCCCGCCAGCGTCTGCCGATGGAACTCCGTGGTCATTGGCACCGGGCACAACTGCGCGGTCGGCGTATCCATCTCCAGCAACTGGTTGATTCGGTAAGCGTCTTTGTCGGTCGTGATGCCGTCAACCTGGATCGGATAAGGACCGACCGGTTTGAAGTAGCGCACGTGCAATCCCCGCCGACGGGCATCCTTTGCCAGGGAAATGGAAAACAACGTTTTCCCGGCAAAGGCTTTCGTAGAGACGAGATACAGCGTTTTCATACTTTTCTCTCCTATCCCGGACAATTTCGGGTTCGTAGACACCTCACGGCGTCTCAATCAGTGACTTACCTGTCAGTAAATCCAGTAATAATTCCGCGGCGACAATCCGATCTTCCGGGGGCAGCAAGTACTCGGCATCCCGATGAAAGATCAGGTTGGCACCAGGCCCGATTTCTTCGTCCTCATCGTAGCGGATGAGAACGAGGGGCAAACGCGGAAACAGCGCAAACTCGAAACTGACCGCCGTCCCGGACAACCGCGTTGCCCCCTGTTCTTCACACCGGGCAATGAATTGCTCACGCGTGCGCCCGGCCGTTGCCAGGAAGCGTCCGATAATGCGCCGGTTGAAGGCATCCAGGTAGCCCCGGCAATCGTCAAAATGCTTTAACGACACTTCCCGCGCATCCGCCGTCACGTCGGTCGCACACAGGTAGTGGAGTGCCAGCAACGCCCAGGTATGGTGGAGACGGCCTCCGCCATCCACCCGCACTTCACGGTGCGCCGGGTCGATCACCAGCACGCGGCGCAGCGACGGCAGGCGAATCAGTCCGCGCGCGCACTCGGCACCGAGCGCGGGCAAACGCGCCCCAGTCGGGTCAAGCGAGTCCAGCAGATCAAATCCCAACTCAAAGGCACGCAGATAGGGTTGCTGTCGTGGAGGAATGGGAAACCGCGGGTCAACCCCCGCCTGCTGTCGTGCATCCCCGCTCATGACCATCCGGTTACCTCTGGCGATATGCCTTCAGGAAGGAATCGCTGTAAATCGCGCGGTTCATCAATAACTCGGCAGCGATCATGGCATCCATCAACTCGACATCCAGCGGATCGACGATGGCGGCATCCAGCCCGGCGCCGATGCACATGGTCAGGAAGGTGCGATTAATCAGCTTGCGGTCTACCGCCCCCTGCGACAGGTTGCTCAACCCGATGACGATATGCGGCGCGGGATCGGCCAGCATGGTAAATTGCCGGATGGATTCCAGCACGATGCCCGGCGTTTTCTGCTCGGCCTTCACCGGCAGAATGATGGGATCGATATACAGGCTGTCGATGGGCAAATCATACTCCATGGCTTTCGCGAGCACGTTCATCGCGACCTCGATGCGCCCGTCGATGGTCACCGGTACGCCATTTTCATCGATGCAGAGCGCCACGACCATGGCATTGTGCTCTTTCGCCAGCGGCAGGAAACGATCCAGTGCCTCGTTGCCGCCGATGGTGGAGTTGATCATCTTCGCGCCGGTGCAGGCTTCCAGTCCGGCTTTCATGGTTTCGTAGTTCGGGTTGTCAATGGCCAACGGCTTCTCCGTGACTTCGCGAACCGTCTGCACCAGCCAGCGCATGGCGTCAACCGGATCCGCGGCGGCGGTGCCGACATTAATGTCCAGCATATCCGCGCCTTCAGCGAGCTGCCGCAGCGCCAGCTCCTGAATGACGGTCTTATCGCGCGCCTGGATCGCCTCTTTGACCGTCTTGAACATACCGTTGATGCGTTCACCGATGATAATCATCGCCGATTCTCCTCTCCTGATTACGTCGCAATCGCTATGACTGTTGGGGTACGGTGCCGATAAGGGCATCGATCGTCTGTTTCACCACCGCCACCGCGGCCGGATGCCGCATGATGAGCACGTCGGCGCCGGCCTGCAGCAGGGTAATCGCCGTCATCGCCTCCCACAGCGGACCGCGTTTTTCGGCCGGACCCCACTGGGGCGCTTCGGCAGTGGAGGCGCGCGCTTCTTTGCCGCGCCACGCTTCTTCGCCGACCTGGCAGATAACCGGAGGAGACATCATCTTGTCGCCGCTCAATGCCGCAACGCGTCCGCGCTCCTGGATAGAGTAGGCATACTCGATGCCATAGCCCAGGCCGCCGGTGGTGGGGAACATCACGACGCGATCGAGCGGAAATCCCATCTCGGAGACCATGATGTTCACCTGCTTGGCGATGTTGATGTCCAGCGGCGATTCCGTGATGAGCACGTGGCCGTCGGCCATGCAGGATGCCGTCAGCGTCTTGTAGTTGTCTTCCTTCACCGTGCCAATCATGCAGCGTTCGCCGGTCGCGGCTTCGCTGCACTTGGGCAGCGTCAGGTTGTCTTTCTCATCGACATCGCAGCCCCAGATGATCAACGGCACATCCACCGCGCGCAAGACGGCCTTCACCGTAGCCGCAGCCTCGTTCGGCGTGCGGTCGCCGCCATCGGGATGGGTGCCGGCCAGCCGCAGGCAGATCAACTCGGCGCCGAACTCCTGCACGCACTTTTTCGCCCACGCCGCCGGATCGTTCAACACGTCCCCGAACGCGGTTGTCAGCGCTTCCGGCCACTCGACCGGCGCCACGTCGAATACTTCCATCGCGATGACGGGTTTGTTCGGCGTCTCCCCCTCAAAATTGAGGAAAGGCAAGGTCGTTTCCCCGCCCAGCATCACCGTCGAGCCGCGCGTACCGCCTTCAGCGGGGGTCGCCCCGAGGCAAACCGTCGCCACCGTCGCTGACCATCGTTCTTTGGGATCTTCAATTGCCATCGTTCCGCTCTCCTATCTTCCGAATTCAGCGTCGAATTATATGCCGTCACCGGCCAGTAAGACCGCCACCGCGGTGACGGCGGGGGAATCGTCCGGCAGGCACAACAGCGACATGCCGGTTCGTTCAGACTCCGCGATAGCCGGATCTTCCGGCACGCATGCCAGCAGATCCAACCCGGTCAGCGCGCGCGCCGCCGCGGGATCGTACGGGGCGGTGGTCCGGTTGATCACCAATCCCATGCGCCCCCGCACGATCCCCAATTCGCGCGCCAGTTCGGCAATGCGCTTCGCGGTCACCATCCCGGTGGGAGTGGCATCACACACCACCAGCATCAGATCCACCCGCGCATTCGTCCGCCGGCTCAAATGCTCCATGCCGGCCTCGTTATCCACCATAATGTGTCGATAGCCCGCGGTGACTTCCTCCAGAAAGGAACGCAGCATATTGTTCACCGAGCAGTAACACCCCGGTCCTTCGCCGCGCCCCATCACCAGCAAATCGAATCCATTGCCTTCCATAATGGCTTGCTGCACCTGACACTCGATCATCCGCTGTTTCGGCGTGCCGGCGGGCGCATCGTATTTCGTTTTCAAGGTCTCTTCACGCAGGTCACCTATGGTGACATCGGCGTTGATGCCCAGCTTGTCGCCCAACGTGTTGTTCGGGTCCGCATCCACCGCCAGCACTGGTTGTTCTTTCCGTGCGATCAGATGGCGGACGACCAGCGACGAGATCGTCGACTTGCCGACGCCGCCTTTTCCTGCCACCGCAATAATCATGGGTGCCCCCTCACTTGTCCCCGCGCGGCCTGGCCAGTTCCAAGCGCACGGATGGAAATCGTTCGATGTCGGTATGGGGGAGAAACAGTGCCGACGTATACTCATTCATAAATTTGGGATCGGTGCTCAGTTCGAGATACGTCATGCGCGAGGCGATAACGTCCACCGCTCGCGATGCTTCGCGTGACAGCAGCATCATCTTCGCCCCCTGCACGGACGCATTGCCGATGAACTGGAAACATTCCGTCGGCAAATCCGGCAGCAATCCGATGAAGATCGATTTCGCGATATCCAGATAGTTGCCGAAACCGCCGGCAATATATATGTTCTGCAGGTTGCTGAACTCCAGCCCCACTGCGGCCAGCAGGCATTCGCTGGCGTGATAGATGGCGCCTTTCGAGCGAATGAAATTCTGGATATCGGCCTGGGTGATCACGATGTCTTTGCCGCCGGCGGTTTGCGCGGCCTCGACCAGTACGAATTCCAGACCTTCCTCGCCATCGCGCAGGCGTCCCGGCGCGCTGCCGAGGATGAACTGCCCGCTGCGTTCCACGCATCCGTTGCGCAGCAGGCCGGCCACGGTATCGATCAGTCCCGATCCGCACAAGCCAAGCGGATTGCCGCCGCCGACGACGCTGTAGGAAATCTGCTGGCCGCCCTGGCGGATGTTCAACCGCTCGATGGCGCCACGGGTCGCGCGCATGCCGCACGAGATGCCGCCGCCTTCGAAGGTGGGTCCGGCGGATGCGGCACAGCAGACCAGCCAATCCTGATTGCCGATCACAATCTCTGCATTGGTGCCGATGTCGATCAATAGGCTGGGCTCCGACGACTGCGCCATGCCCGATACCAGCGTGCCGGCCACGACATCACCCCCCACATAACAGGCGATAGACGGCACGCAGGCCAGCAACCCGCGCGGATTGATGCGAATCCCCACCTCCGACGCACGAATGACGGGCGGCGCCGCGGCCACCGGCGTATAGGGTTCCTGCCGAATCGCCGAGGGATCGAGCCCCAGCAGCAGGTGCGTCATGGTGGTGTTGCCGGCGCAGAGCACACCGGAAATATCGTGCAACGAGACGCCGGTGGTCTCCACCAATCCGGCGATCAGGTTGTTGATATCCGCCTGCACGCAGGCGGAAAGCTGCGCCAGCTTCTCTTTGCTGTTACCGTAGACGATGCGTGAAATGATGTCTTCGCCGTATTGGAGCTGCGAATTATAGGTTGCCTGCCGCCCCACCGTTTTCGGCTCCGTCAGATCGACCAGGTGCGCCACCACTGTGGTGGTGCCGATATCCACCGCCACACCGAAGTTGTGGGACGCGGTATCCCCCGCTTCGATCTGCATCACTTCGACGGTGCCGCCCCGCCGCCCCAGGGTGGCGGTCACCTCCCACGCATGGGCGCGCACCAGGTGCGCGAGCTGCTGCAGTTGGGTCAATCCGATCTGCAGTACCGGAATCTCCGCATCGCGCGTCAACTCGCGGAACAAGCGCTCCTGGTCGGCGATCGAATCGTCCAGCGTCGGCGCCGGCAGAGTGAGGAATCGTTTCTGCGTCAATGCGTCGTAGGGATACGGCCCATCGCCGCCCACCAGCACCCGCGTGGCGCTGAAACGAAGGGTGTCCTCGTCCGTCATGCGCGGTCGTCCTACCAGCCGCGATTCCACCGGCACCTCGATGATGACATCGCCGCGCGGCAGGCACTTGCACGCCAGCACGTACCCCTGCTGGATCTCTTCGCGACTCAGATGGGCGGTCGGCTCCGTCCAGACATCGCCTTCCCGCACGATCACCCGGCAGCGTCCGCACATGCCGTCACCGCTGCAGACCCGGTTCACATAGACGCCGGCCTTCGTCGCGGCCTCGAGGAGCGTCTGGTGCTCTTCGATGACCGCGCTGCGCTGATCCGGCAGAAATGTAATAGTCGATTGCGTCATCGTTTCCCTATCATCCGCGCAGGGGGGACAATGCCGGGGCGTGCGTTTAGTCCGCTTTCCATACCATCTTCAGGTACTTGGCGATGCCGGAGGATTCACGCGGGCCGACCTGCACCTGCCACCCCGATTCGTCTTCCAAAGCGCCGCTCATCACGGAAATGTAGCCCGGAAGAATGACCTTCCGATGGGAGACCTTTGCGGTCACTTCCTCGCTGTTGAGGAATTTCGCCACCTTGGCGGCGGTGAGTTTTTCCGAAGCCCACGCCGTCAGCACGGAGGTGCCTTCCGTATCGATGACGCCGATGTAAGACGGCACGCGGCTGGCCTCGACGTCGCCTTCCACCGTGTAATAGGTCAGTGAGAAGTTGGTGGTGATCAGCAGTGGGGACTTATCAGTGACGGCACCGACCGCGTAGAGCTTGGGTTCCACCTGTACCGGCTTGCGCGGGTCGGTGAAGATATTCTGGCGCACGGTCAACAGTGGGAGAATCACCCATGGCTCGACGGTATCGACGATGACGATGCCGGCGTATTTGGCAATACAGGTTCCCGCCTCCGCCGCTGCCAGCCACGGATCCTGGCTGGCAGGCATTACCAGACAGGGATAACCCAGCGGACGGCAGGCTTTCTTCAGCGCCAGCCGCCGCACTTTGGTCAGCGCTCCCAGCGTTCCGGCCAGGTTGCCGGTCGAGACATCAAGTACCAGGTCCTGCGCGCCGCAGGCGGCGATCTTCTGCGTCAACTCCGCCGCTGCTTCCAAATCGGCGGCGGCAACGACCAGCGGGCACGCGCATTCGCGGGCAATAGTCGCCATCTCTTCCCAATTCTCCGCGGTCGCCCGATAGAGCAGCGGTTTCTGGTCGGCGCATACCTTCAGCACTTCGGCAAGGTTGGTCGGCGAGTCGGCAATCAGAATAAGCGCCAATCCGGTATCGGCGGCCGCGGAGACGGCGGCGGTAAAGGTGGCAGGGTCGCCGGAGGCGTTCTCCACCGCGATCATATCTACCGCGATGCGCTGGCCGACCCGCTCGAAGGAGAGGGCTTTCACGGCAGCCATGCGCGCCGGCAGATCGGACGCCGTATCTTTCACCCGCACGGCGATGCCGGTGGGATGATAGAACGTCTCGTCGTGGCGGAACAACACTGTCTCATTGCCCACCTGCACTGCGCCGCTCCCCGTACCGATCGTCACCAGGCGAATCGGCGGCGCCGACGCGCCATCCAACACGGCGCGCGCATCGGCGGTGATCTCCGGGCATTGATCGAGACTGCCCTTTTTCGATGCCAACTGCATCGCAAAGGCCAGGCAGGTGGGACACCCGCACTTGGCGCAGTTCGATTTCGGCAAATGCTTGTAGATATCCAACGCTTTCAGGGCCATAATAACCTCCGTCCTTCCGGATTCGGCATGGAATCAGAATAGCGGGTCCATCTCCAATGCGGGATGTCCGACTTCCGTCATATGCGCCACCAACTCCTCGGCGGTGGTGGCGACCGTTTCGTCGGCGATCATGTCGACGAAATTGGCAATTCCGATCTCCCGCGCGCGCTCTTCCAACCGCGGGCGCAAGAATTCCTTCAGTTCCTTGGGCATCCACACCAGCCGCTGTATGCCGCCGTCGCCGGCAATGAATTTGCGGCTGACGACATACAGGCGTCCGACACCCAGGAAGCCCGGCGTCTGGTTGCCGCCGCCCACCGACCCAGCCAGGGTCGAGAACGGCATGCCGCACGGGGTCATACCCGGGTATTCTCGGTTGACGATCATCAGGCCGTTCGCCTCCGGGACAATGGCCAGGATGCATTCGAAACAGCCGCAGGAGGTCATCGGGAATCCCATCAGCGAGTACAGTTCGATCTGCTCGATGGAACGGTTCGATTTCTCGTAGACGAACTGGTTCACACCTTCCCACTGCCCTTTTTCCTGGTCGATGACCGTGCCTTTGGCGACCGGCTGGTTGCAGCCGACGGGGTTGATCTCGAATCCCGCCTTGCCGTCCAGCCAGTTGTAGGCGCCGCACAACCCGAGGCGTTCCGGGCTGATGATGCAGATATGGTTGGGGGCGAAAGATTGACACAGCGAGCAGGAGTAGAAGGTATCCACGCTCTCGTCGGTCATGCCGGCCACGCGCTCGTCGCGATGCTGGTAGGCGGTGATCGCCTCCGGCATCAACGCGCGCACTTTCGCTTCATCGGTGTAGATGGTCACCTTCACCTTATCCAGGATGGCACCGTACATATCGTGCATCTTGGCATGGAGGATGACGCCGAAGTGCCGCAGGCGGAATCCTTTTTCGTAGGCTTCCTTGTTGATGCGCACCCAGATCTGGTTGCGCTGTCCCATATGGAAGATGCCCATCGCTTCGTTGAGGAACGAGTGCACCTGGCGCTCCATAATGCCTTCGAAGTCCGCCTGCATTTTGCGTCCGGCCACCTCAACCACGATCCCCAGCGGCATCGCTTTCCCGACGTCGACGGTATCGATGTCCGGACCGACCAGTTCGATTTGTCCGTCTTCGATGCCTTCCGCATCCACCACGTGCAGGTATTCATACGCGGGAGAGTACTTGCCGCCGAACTCCACCTGCATATCCTCGCGGCGCACGCGCTCACCTTCGAAGGCGGCAGAGAACGGCACCGGAATATCCAGATCGGATACCTTCACGCGCACCCCGCGCACCTCGATACAGCGCGGCACGATTTTCAGATGATCCAGTTCATGCACCACGTGTTCGAAGGTGCAGATGCCGGTGGGCAAAATCTGCGGGATGGGCGTGTCGGCGATGATTGGGAAGCCCATGTTGATGGCGGCAGCGCCGGTGGCATACTTGATGTCGTCCACCTCGCCGAGGGTTAATCCGAAGGCAAACACACGGTCCTTGCAATAGAGCAGCGATTTCAACGCCTCGCCGGCCTTAATGCCGCCGAAGGTCAGCGCGCCGCGGATCGCCCAGTGCAGCGGATAGATGGCGGAGATGGTGTCGCGGCCATACGGGACGATATACGTATCCCAGCTCATCTCGACGCCACCTTCCTTCAACTGATCGACGATGCTGACGCCGTTGGAACTTGACCCGACGAAGGAGAGAATATTGCGCTTCTGCAGTTCACGCACGATCATCACTGCCGTCTCCACGTCCGGCGCGGCACCCAGAATGGCGGCGAAGCCGGGCATGCGGCCATCGACGAGCTGGATGCCGAGGGTGCGCAGGATGGTGTCGGTGAAGAAGCCGTTGCAATCCGGTTGCGGCTCCTCTTTCGTCAGATAGCGCAGCGCGACGACCAACTCTTCCGCCAACAGGGTTGCGATACCCGCGTCGAGGGTGTCGCCCAGGTATGGCAACCACAGGGTTTCCGACGGGTGCGGCGGCAGCAACTCACGCGCATGCTCCAGAATCGGCTTCATCTCGCCGACGGTTTTCACTTCCAACCCCATCAATGCGTTGGCCATGGGGAGGAAAAACGCCGTCTCGGGGAAGCCGACTTCCGTGCTTTCCCCACTCGACTCGCGCGCGGCGTTCCAACGGGCTTCCGCATCGGCGAAGATTTCATGTGCCCCACGAATGGCGGCGGCGGCAATGACTTTAGACATGCATCACTCCTTCTCAAGTGATCAGCGTCCGGCGGTCCATCACTCCGACGAGGATGAACCGGACGTGGCGCGAGTTATCAGCGCGTGTTCCATAACCTCCCGGAATTGCGTCCCGCGACAGCGCGGGCAGGTTTCGGCATATTCCAGGGGCAGATTCAACTGTTGCTGTATTTTGGCGACGTTGCGCGCGGTGGCGAATTCCATGCCACAGACACGACACGCAACCAGCGGCATTTCCGTATGAAATTCCTTCATGATCCGCTTGCCGTCGACGTCCTCGTAGTGCAGGGCTTGCGTGGGACAGACAAACACACAGGCGAGACACCCGACGCATTCGTCCGTCTGCGCGCCATACGGTGATGAAATGACACGCTCGCTGCCACGTTGCGCATACCCGATGGCGTGCTGGCCGACCACCTCATCACAAACGCGGACACACAAACCGCAGAGGATACAGCGTGTTGACCCATCGACAGCCTGCGTCTGGAAGCGTGAGGCTTCCACGCCATACTCACGCGCGAGGGAGCGGATGCTCTCTACCGTCGGACAACGGGCGAGCAGCAATTCGAGTGTTAACCGCCGTGCTTGCCGCACGCGTTCGCTGTTGGTGAGGATGACATCGCCTTCCCAGGGGGTGTAAATGCAGGACGTGACGATTTTCGACCGCGTGCCCCACACCACTTCCACCAGGCATAACCGGCACGCGCCGTAAGGAGTGACGGCATCATGATGGCACAGGGTGGGAATCTCGATGCCGCAGCGCCGGGCCACGCTCAGCACCGTCTCACCCGGTTGGGCGGTGACCGTCTGTCCGTCTAAACGAAATTGCGTCGCGCTCGCTTCCATCTTAACTAACCTCGATTGCCGCGAAACGGCAGGCGTCGGCACAGAGCCCACATTTGAT
Organism: uncultured bacterium; assembly: GCA_964472305.1. Lineage (GTDB taxonomy): Bacteria > Armatimonadota > Hebobacteria > CAIYQO01 > CAIYQO01 > CAYYJR01. The sequence goes on along the minus strand of CAYYJR010000002.1, from coordinate 108,044 downwards.
GCAGCGGGCGGGATCAATCACGTGCGGCTTCTTCGGCAATCCTGTCACCGCTTCCGCAGGACAGGCCTTTGCACAGGCGGTACAACCCGTACACTGCTCGGAGAGCACTCGGAAGCTGATCAGCGCCCGGCACACCTTCGCCGGACAGCGATGCTCTTCGATGTGCGCCTGATACTCATCAGCGAAATATTCCAGCGTGGTCAGCACCGGATTGGGCGCTGAGGTGCCCAGCGCGCAGAGCGCACCATCGGTCATGACGGTCGCCAGTTCGCGCAGCAACTCGATGTCGCCGGACTGGCCGCGGCCTTCGCAAATGCCGGTCAGGATATCCAGCATGCGGGCGGTGCCTTCACGGCACGGCACACATTTTCCGCACGATTCATCTTTCAGAAACGCGAGGAAATAACGTGCCACGTCCACCATGCAGGTGCTTTCATCCATCACGATCATGCCACCGGAACCCATCATCGAACCGACCGAGGACAAACTCTCGTAATCGACCGGTAAATCGAGATGGGTCGCCGGAATGCAGCCACCCGACGGACCACCGGTTTGCACCGCTTTCAATTGCTTGCCGTCGGGAATACCGCCGCCGATGTCTTCAATCACCTGCCGCAATGTCATGCCCATCGGCACTTCAACCAGTCCGACGTTATTGACTTTCCCGACCAGCGAGAACACTTTGGTGCCTTTACTGCCTTCCGTGCCGATCCCGGCGAACCACGCGGCGCCGCGCTGGATAATCGCCGGCACGTTGTTCCAGGTCTCTACGTTATTCAGGCAACTGGGTTTACTCCACAGGCCGCTTTCGACTGTATGGATATACTTCGCGCGCGGTTCGCCCACCCGACCTTCCAATGAGGCCATCAACGCCGTCGATTCACCGCAGACAAAGGCGCCCGCGCCCCGGTTGATCTGAATCGTGAAGTTCTGTCCCGAACCGAAAATATTGTTGCCCAGCAGTCCGTATGCTTCCGCCTGGCGCAAGGCCACTCGCAGCCGTTGCACAGCCAGCGGATACTCCTCACGGACATACAGGTAGCCGTGCTCCGCCCCCACGGCATAGGCGCCGATCAGCATCCCTTCAATCAGGCTGTGCGGGTCGCCTTCAATGATAGAGCGGTCCATATATGCGCCGGGATCGCCTTCATCCGCATTGCAGATGACATAGCGTGGTGAACCGTGCGCCTTCCGGCAGGTTTCCCATTTGCGCCCGGTGGGAAAGCCGCCGCCGCCACGCCCACGCAAACCGGAGCGTTTGATCTCGTCGATGATCTGCATCGGCTCCATCGTCGTCAGTGCTTTTGCCGCCGCGGCGTATCCGCCTTTGGCCAGATACTCGTCGATTGATGTCGGATCGATATAGCCGCAATTCCGCATGGCGACATACATCTGCTGGCGGAAAAACGGCAGGCTGGCGAGTGGCGGCACATCACCCCCGGTGAATGGCTGCCGCCCTGCATGGTAAGGTTCATCGTGGTCATCCAACAGGAATGGCTCGGTACTGGCCCACCCGATGGCCCGTTTCGGGTACATTTTCCCTTCCGCGGTTGCCGCGAGCAGTTCCGGAATATCCTCTACCGTAACCTGCACATAGGTAATGCGCGCCAGTCCCGGCAGCACGACATCAACCAGCGGCTCCAGGAAACAGGCGCCGCGGCACCCGGATTCCAGAATGCGGAGATCCAGTTCCTGCTCCACCGCCTGTACCTGTAATGCGTCATACACCCGCCGCGCTCCGCTGGCCAATCCGCAGGTGGCCATCCCGACCAATATCCGGGGACGCGCATCGAGCATGGCTTCTCGACAGGCGGCACGCTTCTTCGCTAACTCGTCAGGAGTGTGAATAATCATGATTATCCTGTGCGGTACTGCTTGATGATTTGTCGCAGCGCCGGCGAGGTGACGCCGCCATAGACGTCGCCATCGATCATGATGACCGGCGCCAGCGAACAACAACCGAGACAACGCACACTCTGCACGGTAAACAGTCCGTCTGCCGTTGTCTCGCCATCCCCGATATGCAGTTCTGCCGCGAGCATGTCGGCGACTTTTTCCGCGCCTTTCACATGGCATGCCGTACCACGGCAGATACTGATCAGGTGTTTCCCGCGCGGCTTCAGGCTGAAGGACTTATAAAAGGTGGCCACATGGTAAACCTGCATCCGCGGCACCTGCAGTTCAGCAGCGATGCGATTGAGCGCCTCCTCCGGCAGATAATGCAGGATTTCCTGCAAATCCTGCAGCACGGCGATGAGCGAAGAGGGCTGGGCGGGATAGCGCTCGAGCACAGTGTTGACAGCGGCATCACTCGGACATGGCGCGACCTGGCTCATTTCTCGCCTCCAACCAGGCTGCACCCGATCTGCACCAGGTACGCCTCACGCTTTTCCGTGAGCACGTCTTGCTGCGACTTGAACTCCAACGCCCCGGTCGGACAGGCGACCACGCACGCCGGTTGCTCACCGCGCGCCAGTCGTTCGACACACTGGTCGCACTTGATGATGGCGTGATGCCGTTCATCCAGTTTGATGACGCCAAAGGGACAGGCGAGCACGCACCAGGTACAACCGATGCATTGCTCGGCGGACAACACCACCGGGCTGTTTTTGTCCGCGCGCCGCAGCGCATGGGTGGGACATACGGCCATGCACGGGGCATCCGCGCATTGCCGGCACTGCAGGGGCACGACAAAGCCCTCTCCCTGTGCCACGCCGACGCGCGGCACCGGCGCCGGATCTTCCAGGATGGCCGTAAACAGGTCCTGACTGGCGGAATGCTCGACCGCACACGCAATCTCGCACGATTTACACCCGGTACACCGGTGCGCCTTAACGACGATCATGCCTTTCATACGGGCCTCCCTAGTGCTTGCAGGCGCTCACGCCGACCAATGCATCCGACATGGTTGTGCCTTCATGGAGCATCGGGCGCAGTTTCAGCGCCTCGCGCTTCTTATCGATGTGTGCGATCATCTCGTGCGCCGCCTTGATGGGGTCGGATTCGAAGGAGAATTTCGCGCCGTAGTCCCTCTCCATCTCATCCAGCAGGTAATTCGCCACGTTGCGGCTGCCCAGCACCGGGTGTGAGCCGCCAAACACGGTAAAGATCCCGCTGGCCACCACGTAGAAGCCGATGGAGATGGCTTTCTCGCTCATCCATTCCGGAGCCGCGCCGGCTACCGGGATATCGCTCAGGTCTTCGCCCAGGCCGCCTTCGCGCAACACATTGCACAATGCGATGAGGATGCGGCTGTTGTCCACACAGGCGCCCAGATGCAGCACCGGCGGGATGCCGACAGTCTCACAGATTTCGCGCAGGCCGGGACCGGCGTACCGCGCTCCTTCCGGCGACAGCAGATCGTATTTCGCACAGGCGATGGCCGCGCATCCCGTCTGCACCACCAGCACGTCGTTTTTAATCAGCTCCATCGTCATATCCAGGTGTGAGGAATCCTGCGCGGAGCACATATTGTTACAGCCCACGACGCCCGCCAATCCCCGGATGCGCCCTTCGATAATGGCGTTGTTCAATGGACGATAACTGGCGCGGTAACGGCCGCCGAGGAATTGGAAGGTATTCTCCGCGGTGAAGCCGGCGACCAGGCCGGTGGTGTGCGGGGGAATGTTGACGCGCTTCCGGTCGCGATTGGCATAATTCTCGATAGCCAGGCGCACGATCTGCTTCGCGGTATCCAGTGCGTGGTGTTCATCCAGTTCGATGTGCGTGACGTCGGCGTCAGGGAATTTTGCCTTAGGCGATGTGGTGATGAGTTTGGTGTGAAAGCAGCGCGCCACTTCAGCCAGACCGGGCATGATGCACTGCACGTCAACCACCATCGCTTCGATGGCGCCGGTGAGGATGGAGACTTCCTGGGTGAGAAAGTTGCCGGCGATGGGCACGCCATGCCGCATCAGGATTTCGTTGGCGGTACAGCAGATGCCGCCCAGGGTGATGCCGCTGGCGCCTTTTTCCTTCGCCAGCGCCAGCAACTCCGGATCGCGGGTGGCTTCCACGATCATCTCGGAGAGCACCGGCTCGTGCCCGTGCACGACAATGTTGACTTCATCCGCACCGAACATGCCCAGGTTAACGGTGGAGCGCAGCGGCTTCGGTGAGCCGAAAAGGATATCGGTGTATTCGGTGGCCATCATCGAACCGCCCCACCCATTCGCGAGCGCACAGCGGATGCCGTGGGTGAGGATGCTCTTGTAATCGTTATCCACGCCCATCAGCGTGATATTCATGATGTTGGCGACTTCACGGTCCACCCCGCCGGGGGTGACGCCCATCGTCTCCCATAGCTTCTGCCGTTTCTCCGGCGCGCGATGGACAAAGGTCTGTACGCCGTGCTGGCGTCCGAAGTCGTCAAATCCTTTCTCCGCGAGTTGTGTGGCGATTTTCTCGAGGCTCTGGTCGGTCTTGATGCCGTATTCGGCTGCCACACGCTTCAGCTTATCCGCATCCTTAATCGTATAGTCCTTCGCCTCGCCGCGGCCGGCCAGTTGCATGGTGTGCGTGATGCTGCGCCCGTGCTCGCCATGCGCGGCGGAGCCGGCGGCGATCATGCGCACCAGATGGCGGGCCGCGATGGTATCCGCGTCGGCACCGCAGACGCCGCGCTGGGCACCGTTGCCGAACGGGTCGATGCGACAGGGACCCATATTGCAGATGCGGCAGCACAGCCCAAGCTTGCCGAAGCCGCATTGCGGTTGCTGTTTCGCATAGCGGTCCCAGGCCGTTTCGACATCGATGCCGGATTCGGCGGCAAAATTCAACAGTTGCTCGACGGCAATGTCGGACGAGCGTTTGCGTGTATCACCCATAATCGACCTCTCTTCAACGGACGGCTTCGACGTCCGATTCTTCGTGCAGATACTGGAGAATGGCGGCAAGTTCGTCTGCCACACCCGGTTGGCTGGTTTCCGGAGGGCGGCCGGTCTGTTCGGCCAACCGCAGCGCATCATCGAACGGCAACACGCCCAGCAACGGCAGCGGAGCAATTCCCTGCTGGATGTACGCTTTCTCATTGGCATTGCGGCATTTGTTGCCGATGACGCCGATGTGGGTCAAGCCGATGTCGCCGGCTAGTTCCCGGATGCGCCGAGCCGTTTCGAGACTCTGCCGGCTGGGCTCGACCACGATCAGCAGCCAATCTACCCCGCGCGCCGTTCCGCGGCCGAAATGCTCGACCCCCGCTTCCATATCCATGATCAGTACATCGCGCTCGCTGAGGAACAGATGGGAGACTAGGCTTTTCAGAAAGGCGTTTTCCGGACAATAACACCCGGCGCCACCGTTCTTGATCGCCCCCATCCGCAACAGGCTGATGCCGTCGTGGGGCACCGCGAAGCGCGACGGAATATCATCAACGCGGGGATTGAGTTTGAAGATGGCGCCCGGCGTGCCCGGTTTCACCCCGGTCCGCTCTTCGATCAACTCAGACATCTCGTTAATCGGCGGGATGCCCTCCGGGTCGGGAAAGCCCAGGCAAAACGCCAGGGTGGCGTTCGGATCCGCATCGACGGCCAATACCCGCTGTCCCCGGTCCGCGAATGCTCTGGCCAGCAAGGCGCACGTCGTCGTCTTCCCCACTCCGCCTTTTCCGGTAACCGCGATTTTCATATGTGCACGCTCCGATCCCTTCCGCGATGGCAACGCATTGCCGCCGGCTGCTCTGGTATGACCATATACGATCTTATTTGTCGTACATACTCTTTTGAGCGATCCGAGTCACCTGCCGAGAGGGATAAGCTGGTAAGGGGGTTAAGACAGCGTGATCCGGCATTTTGCCCGGCGAGAGACCGCCACGGCAAAGGCCGACGGAAAGGCGCAATAGCCTTCCCATGAAAGTCGGATGAACGCTAAATGGTTCCGCCAGGACAAATCGATCTCCTGCACCCCTCGAGTTGCATCTACCATGCCGGGTATCAATCCAAAATTCAGCATCAATACGCGCAATCGCGACAGCACCAACTACCCCTTTCCACCGACCGGAGTCGTCGGAATGAGTCGCCGCGCTGTCGTGGAGGATACAACTTATCATTATTATACTCCTTATCAGTAAAATAAGGAATAGGGAACATGGGTAATTTTGTCCGTGTATCACATCTTGCTCAACGTCTGTCCGGCATGCCCGTGATGCGCGGGAGCGGAGCGCACGCGGACGAACGATCGACCAGCCGCACTCGGTATGTGTCGACGGATGACTGCAATCTCGCACTATCGATAAGGTTCGCGCCCTGGTGCCTGGCCGGCAGTCGCGTGGAGGGGCTAATGCCTTCCGGCTGCGGATGGCAGTAGCGGCGCAGTGCCGGCGGGCGAACATGGCGGTGAATATCGTGTGACTGCGCGATGACGACCGCTTAGTGCAAAACGTGGAGATGGACTTCCACGTTTTGCACCCTACGTCCCACCGACGACGGGGCCATCAGGAATCCAGAAAGCGGAATCGCATTGTGCAGAATTGCATTGGGGGAACGTCACGTACTGCGATAGCCGGCAGGAGAACTGTCACGGGGAGTTCCCGTAAGACATTGGTATCACCCACCGAGCGGACGTGGGATATGGTTGCCGGCGATAGCCCGGTGTTGCTGCGGCGGGGGTGTGCGCGATTACGTGGTGGTTGGGACGCGGTTCGCATTGCTGCCCGGCCATTCCGCCCATATCCCGGGACATTGCCGGATTTCCGCAACATCGGTTGCATGGGAATGCGGCAACAATGGGAGTGGAGGATACGCCATGACCGCGAATAACTGGCTGCGCATCAGCATCCCCATCCAGGGACTGCTCATCCTGTCACAGCTAATAACCGGGTTGAACGCCGAGCATATTCCCCCGAACGTGTATGCCATCGTGCACGTAGGGGGCGGTTTGACCCTTGGCCTGCTCGTTATCGTGCATGTGACCCTCAACTGGGATTGGATACGCAAGCAGTATTTCGCGCGTCTGATGCCGCAGCAAAGCGGTTAGCAAGGCACGTTCATACCAGCGAAAATTGCGTTCCCGCACAGCGCAGGGTATTGCGTCCCGCCAACTTGGCAGCATACAAGGCTTCGTCGGCGTGCTTAATCCAGGTGTCCAGATTCTCGCCGGCATGGAACTCCGCTACGCCAAAGCTCACCGTCACCACGCCGACCTCGGCAAAATTATACTCCGCCACCAGCATCCGCAGCTTTTCCCCCAATCGCGCCGCGTCATCGATGGCCAGTTCCGGAGTCAGTACAATGAACTCCTCACCACCCCAGCGGGTGAGCGAATCCGACTCACGGATATTCGCCCGCACCAGGTTGGCGATCACGCTTAAGATCTGATCGCCTGATTGATGACCATACACATCATTTACCTGCTTGAAATGATCGATGTCGAACATCAGCAGCGACAACGGATGATTGTAACGCTGGGCGCGCCCCATTTCCACCTTCACGCTCTGTTCGAAATGCCGCCGGTTCCAGGCGTCGGTGAGAGCATCGGTTGATGCCAGGTGTTCCAGCATGGCATTCGCTTCGGTCAGTCGGTGGTTGCCCTTTTCCAACTCCAGCCGACTGGCCAGCAGCTCCTCTTCCTGCCGTTTGCGCTCGGTGACATCATAATTGATGCCGGTCATGCGCAACGGCTGGCCTTCCGCGTCATGCACGACATGAGCGTATGCCGCCAGGTGGCGGATGGCGCCGTCAGGCAACACCACGCGGTATTCAATGTCAAGGTTCTTTCTGCCATACAGCGCCTCGCGCATCGCGCTGGCGGTGGAGGCGATATCATCGGGATATATCACGCTCAACCAGTCATGATACGACGTAAATGCCATCTCCTCACGCTTCCGTCCATAAAGGTCGAACAGGAGATCGTCGCACGTGAGCCGATCTTCACGAATTTCCCAATCCCACACCCCCAGGCGCGCCGCGCGGGCGGCCAAATCGAAACGCTCAATCAGCAGCCAAAGCGCTTCCTGTTCGAGTTTGCGTTCGGTGATATCGCGCAGCGTTCCCTCGATGCCGATAGGCGTGTGGGCGGCATCATAACGTAAATGGGCATTGGCGGAGACGATAACAGGGCGCTGATCCTTGGTATGCAACCGCAACTCGTAGTCCGTCACTTCGCCTTGCGCCTGAATGACCGCGTGGAATCGCTCCCGATCACTGGGCGTGATATATACTATCGTGGAACTCTGTCCGATCAACTCCTCGCGCGAATATCCGGAATAGCGAGATATCGAGGGACTGATTTCGGTAATAATCCCCTGCATATCGGTCTGATAGTAGATATCTTGCACGTTCTCGAAGATGGTACGAAATTTTTCTTCACTCTCGCGTAATGCGGCTTCCGCCTGCTTCTTTTCCGTAATATCCTCCACCATGACCAATAAATGGGCGAAGGCACCGCCGGCGTCGCGAATGGCAGAAACGATGATAGCCCCCCAGCGGACGGATTGATCTTTCGGGAGATAGCGTTTTTCGGTATGATAATCGGAAATCTCGCCGCGCAGCAGCTTATTCACCTGCTCGATATCGGACGCCACATATTCTGGAGCAGTGATCTCCGGGAAGGTCAGCGCCTGCAATTCCGCCTCGGTATACCCCAACATGCGACAGAAGGCGGCATTGGCGGTGAGAAAGTGGAAATTACTACTGACGGTGGCCATACCGAGCGGACCATCATCGAAGAGCTTGCGGAACCGTTCCTCGCTGACTTGCATCGCCAGTTCCGTCGCCTGCGCGCGCGCGGATGCCAACGACACCCGCAAGGACGCTAGTTCGTCGATGAGTTGGGCTTTCGTTTTCCCGCGGTCATCCATCAGCGGCTCCCCACCCGTGTCAAAATGCCGGCATCCCAGCCTCAGTGGTGACGGTGATTATAGGCTATTCCATATTCATCCCCTTTCTTTACCAATCGATGCAAGCAAATATTCAAACGTCATTGCTTATCCCCGTCCACACTGTTTGCTCCCCACGGGGATCACCTGATTCACCGCCGGTCATTTTGAACGCAGTGCCGCAAGCAGCATCATCGATGCGCTTCCCTTGCAGGAAAGGATATCATGGTTGCGCGGGAGGTGCGCCGGCGACTGGCTCAATACGAGCCTTGCCTTTCCCGGAAAGGCGGAGAAAGAAGTGGCATCAGGAGAAAATTCATCCGCTCGTACGGTATCACTTTTCGTCGAGACAAATAACGGGTATTATGTTATGGTGTTGTTCGCATGCCCGTTGTCGGGTGGCCCCATCACCGAAGGAGCCGATCATTCAACTTCATGACTTTACTTTAACGCTTGGCCAGCAGCATTACATACCGTTGATGGTCGGTGGGATGGGGGTCGATGTCTCAACTCCGAACCTGGTTCTCGCCATAGCATACCTGGGCGGTATTGCCCACCTCTCCGACGCGATGTTGCCCACCGTGGTTGACCGGCATGCCGGAACACGTTTCGTGCGTGACAAGCGCGCGCAAAGCCGGGTGATGACACATCCCGAGACCGCGATATCCACGTTTGACATCACGGCGCTGTGCGCCGCGACGCACCAATATATTTGTGCGGTCATGAATCGTAAACGCGGTGACGGCGGAGTGTTCATCAACGTGATGGAAAAACTCACCATGGGCAATCCCCGCGCCACCCTGCAGGCGCGACTGACCGCGGCTATGGACGCCGGCATCGACGGCATTACGCTGAGCGCGGGACTGCACCTGGGTACGATGGACCTGATCAAGGCTCACCCCCGGTTCCGCGACATCAAGCTGGGTATCATCGTCTCCTCGGCGCGGGCGTTGAAACTATTCCTGCATCGTGCGGCAAAAGCCGAGCGGCTGCCGGATTACATCGTCATCGAAGGCCCGTTAGCCGGCGGTCATCTGGGATTTCCCTGCACCTGGCGCGACTTCGACCTGGCGACTATTGTGGGCGAAGTGCAGCGGATGCTGGCGCAGGAGGGATTGCGAATCCCGATTATCCCCGCCGGCGGCATTTTCACCGGATCGGATGCGGTCGCGTTTATGCAAGCCGGCGCGGCGGCGGTGCAAGTAGCCACGCGGTTCACGGTCACCGAGGAAAGCGGCCTACCAGATGCCATCAAGCAGGCGTTCTTCACCGCCGAACCCGAAGATGTGGAAGTCAATTTGCTCTCGCCAACCGGCTACCCCATGCGCATGCTAAAGGGATCGCCTGCCATCGGCAATACCATTCCGCCCCAATGCGACTCATTCGGGTATGGATTGGACCCGGCCGGAACTTGCACATATCGCACCGCGTATGACGAACGTTTGCACTCTGTGAACAGTGACCAGCCGGGTGAAAAAATCTGCCTGTGCGCGATGATGCACGGCTATAAAGTCTGGACCTGCGGGCATACCGTGTCTCGCTTGAAGGAAACCACGCACCGCCTGCCGGACGGCACCTTCCAGTTGCTGACCACCGAGCAGGTGTTTCACGATTATACGCGGAGCACCGATCAGCGTATTCTGTTGCCGCCGCGCCTGACGGAGATTGCCTCGACCGCCGACAGAGTGGTGGTCGGTACCGTGTAGCCTGGCCGGGCGCGTTTGCGACGCGCCCGGCGACGGTTATTGGACATACGGCGCAATAGCTGTTAATATGACACATGACCCACTTTGGGTGGCGACTTCCCGTTGCACTGTCTGCGTGGCCCTCGTTTCCCCGGATAGTTCCCCTGGTAGCCCCAACCATCTGTGTGCCAGAGAGGACATTTATTATGACGACGTATCCCACGTTGACCTGTTCACTTCGTACGGACACCGGCAGCAACGCCGCGCGCAAATTGCGCCACCAGGGTTTGCTTCCTGCCTCAGTGTTCGGCCATGGTGCTTCGGTCTCGTTAGTGTTAGACCGGCATCATTTCGGTTTGATGGAGCATGCGAGCCATTCCGGATCACAGCTCGTCAATCTGACCATCGACGGCCAGGACAGCGGCCTGGCGTTGGTGAAGGCCGTGCAGCGCGACACATTACGCCATACTCCCTTGCACGTCGATTTTCAGCGCATCTCCCTGCAGGAGCAACTACACGTAACCGTGTCGGTGGTGCTGGAGGGCGAAGCCGCCGGCGCCAAGGAAGGCGGCATGCTGGAAATCATCATGCACGCGCTGCACCTGAGCTGTGCGGCCGGCGTGGTGCCCGACAGTTTGACCTATAACATTTCCGCGATGGCGATCGGCGACACGCTGGAGGCTGGAGCCTTCGTGCTCCCCGCCGGCTGCACCTTGCTGGATCGTCCCGAGGAGTGCGTGGCCTTGATCCGCCAGCCCATTCGCACGGCGACACCCACCGCCGTTGCCGCTGACGCCACCGAATAAGGCTGCGCAACCGCCCAGGAACACAAAAAGCCCGCCGGATAAACATCCGGCGGGCTTGCTGCATTGGGTGCATTCCTACGCTCGTCGTACGGACGCCAGCGCTTCCTGGAAGGCAGACGAGGCGAGATAGGCCATTCCGGGGTGCTGTCGCTGACCATTGGCGCCGGTACGTCCCCCGCCACGCGAGTCCGGCATCACTTCCGCACCGGACACGGTCTGCTGGTAGTCAAATCCCTCCAGGTGTTGCGTGGACAGCCGTTCTCCCAGCGTGCGCTCGATTAACTGGATGGTCTCGTGGTCGTCACGAGTAACGAGCGTAAAGGCCTCCCCCGTTCGCAACGCCCGTCCCGTCCGCCCCAGGCGATGGATATAGGTGTCGGCGGTATCGGGGATATCAAAATTGATGACATGCGACACGCTCGACACGTCGATGCCGCGGGCGGCGATATCGGTGGCGACGAGATAGGGAACGGTGCCCGCGCGGAAGTCGGCCAGCGCGCGTTGACGTTGCGCTTGTGTACGGTTGGCGTGCAGGACACCCACCGGGAATCCGGCGCGCGTCAGACAAGCCGCCACCCGGTCAGCGCGGTGCTTGGTGCGGGTGAAAATGAGCACAGACTCCGAGGTAATGCCCCGCAGCAGTGCGGTGAGCAATGCGGTTTTCAGCGTAGACGGCACCGGATAGATCGTGTGCGTGACCGTCTGCGCCGGGGTGGTTATCGCCATGGTAATCCGCGCCGGGTCGCGCAGCGTCTGTGCCACGAGACGATTGAGCTCCGGGGCGAAGGTCGCGGCGAAAAGCATCGTCTGGCGTTCCTGCGGCAGCAGACCGATAATACGGCGAATATCGGGCAGGAATCCCATGTCCAGCATGCGGTCCGCCTCATCCATCACCAGACACTCCACGCTCCGAAAGTCCACCGCGCCTCGTGAGGCGTGATCCAGCAACCGGCCGGGACACGCCACGAGAATCTCGGTGCCGTTGCGTAGCGCGCGCACCTGCGGGCCCATGTCGACACCGCCGTAAATCGTGGCGGCGCGGAGTTTGGTCTGTGCCGCCAATTGTTGAATGCAGGCCTGAACTTGCTCGGCGAGTTCGCGAGTTGGGGTGAGCACCAGGACGCGTGTTTGTCGCGTCGTACCGGGATTCGTCAACAAGCGCTGCAGCACGGGCAGGGCGAAGGCCGCCGTTTTGCCGGTACCGGTTTGCGCGGTACCCAGAAGATCTTGACCCGTCAGCGCAACCGGGATGGCCGCAGCTTGAATCGGGGTTGGGGTCTGGAAGCCCGCCGCCGTGATGGCGCGTTGCAGGCGCTCGTCCAGAGGAAATTGTGAAAAGCTCATGTAATCCTTGTAAATGTTGCGGACCAGCGGTGTAACAACACCGAAATCCGGTCTGGTCGGCGAACGTTTTCATTCAGTGATACGACCTTCCTGGCGTATCCGTCCGAATGCCGGAGGGGACAATGCGACCATGCACCCTGTCTCCCGACACGCATGTCGGGAGACAGGGCAGCGCATGGGGTGGCGCGGCGATTACCAGCGTGAGGACCGACTGTCGGGACGGCTGTTGCGCTGTCCCTGGAAACAATCGGAACAATAGACCGGCTTCTCACCACTCGGCTGGAACGGCACCTGGCACGATTTGCCGCAGGCGGCACACGTGGCGCTGTGCATCTCGCGTGCGCCCCCGCTGCTGCGTCCGCCGCCGAAACCGCTCTGCGCTTTATGCGCGGCGCGGCAATCAGGGCAGCGTCCCGGGGTATTGGTGAACCCTTTCTGGGCGTGAAACTCTTGCTCACCCACGGTGAACACGAAGTTGCTGCTGCAATCGCGGCAGGTTAAAGTTTTGTCGGTGTAGCTCATGGCATGCACTCCTTTATGTGTTGACGACCGTCACGGTGTCGAGATCTGGATGGCGTAAGGGATGTGCTATGCCGGAGCAAGAACAACCAGTCTGAGGCCAAATCAAGTGGAACCTTGTCGGTTGTAGGGGGAGATATTCTCCCTCGATTACAATATACCTGGAATCAGGTGACAATGCAAGCAGCGATGTGTTGCCTTATCGCCGACGTTTTGAACCGCGCCGTTGGCGATTGCGAATTTCTTCTTTCGCCGCTTTGCGTTGACGATGGCATGTGGGGCAAAAGGTGGGTGGCGGAAAAGCGCTTTCGGCATTGAGCGCTTGTTCCTCTTCGGTATAGGGGAATGGCTGTTGACACTCGGGACAGATAAGTTCGATATCGGGCAAATAGGCGCCCTCCTTCCGGATGGTATAACCATCTCGGGGAGGGCAGTCCTGGTGGCGCGAACGAATCATGCATACGGCCACCCACGCCGAAACAGTACCTGCAGTGTAACGATTCCCCACCGCGCTGTCAAATGCCGATCACGCCGTGGGGATGACCACACAACGGAATCCGGTCGTCGGACGATGATAGGAGCCGTATCCCCGTTGCGTGTCGCACTCGAAACAGCGATAGGCGCAACGCAGAAAGGCCGGGAAGGCACATTGCCACGACCCACCGCGCAGGACGTGCCCGCTGGCGTACGGGGTGCGCCGTTGCGGAATGCGCGCGGGCGGACGCTCATATTCCCCTGCCGCAGCCGCCTGACACCACTCCCAGACATTTCCCACCATCTCGTGCACGCCAAAAGGCGTGATGTTGGCGGGATAACTGCCGATAGGCTGGGTGGTACTGGCATTGCCGGCATGCGCACAGAAATCCGGCTCCCAGGTATTGCCCCATGGCCAGGCGCGGCCATCGGTGCCGCGCGCTGCCTTTTCCCACTGGGCTTCCGTCGGAATCGACGCCTGCGCCCAGTTGGCATAGTGGTTGATGTCTTGCCAACTGACGTTCACCATCGGATGGTCATCCTGCCATCCCCATTCCGGCGCCTCCGGCATCCGCCACGCGGTCGCCTGGCAACAGGCCTGGTATTGCGCCACGGTGACCGGAAAGCGGTAGATCCAATAGCCGGGAAGCGTTATGACGCGCTGTGGTTTCTCCTGCGCAAACCAATCCGCACGCCAATCGAGGTGTTGGTCCATGATGGCGGCGATATCGGCATCGCTGGATCCCATGAGAAAGTCGCCGGGAGCGATCCATACCATCTCGGCGTTATCGATCGTATTCACCTGTGTTGCATTCGCTGACGATGGCACCTTTGGCCCCTCCCGGCTCCCACATACGGAGCCTGCACCGGATTTCGACCGCAATGGATCAGACACAATGATGATGTCCTCCAACAGCATCCGGGAGGACATCATCATAATCGCCGGATCACCATCCGCGGGATCGCCCGGCACTGCCGCCGGATACGGGTTCCGCGTTACGGTCACTGCGGCAGTCGGGACAACGGGGCGGAGGCGTAAAGCCTTTGGTGCAATGCATGTGTGGCGCAAAGAGGACTTCCATCTTCGCCACCCGTTCCCAAAATCACAAACTACAGTAACAGATTTCACTCCTATCGTCAAATTTCCGGACGAAAGGATTGTGCAGCGGCACTACTCCCGAAAATGGCGAAAAATGGCATGTACGGAACAGGGACGGAGACAGCCATGACCGATTATTCGCCGGAAAATGACTTATTTATCCCTTTGATCGGTAGGCGTGTTTATGCGTATCCTGGGGTATGCGTTCACTGCGGTGGAATATTTATGCAGCAACGGCGTGGAGGCGCATAGAGCAACGGCACTCGAGCAGCGCGGTTCAGGTGAAACTGATCCGGCAACAGGTGGGGGATCGAGGGCAACGGATCATTCATTCTATTTACGATCACACCGCTGAATCCGCGCTTTCACGGGTTTGCTGTTCGTAGACACGGCGGAAAAGGCCATCCTGGGCGAGCAGGTCGTTGGGAGCGCCGAACTGGGTGAGTTTGCCGTCTTCCAATACGATGACCAGATCACTGGCCAGCGCGGTGGAGATGCGGTGTGTCACCACGAAGCAGGTGCGGTCTTTCATCAGACGATTGAGCGTCTCGCGCACGCGGGCTTCGGTGGCGGGATCGAGCGCGCTGGTGGTGTCGTCGAGCAGCAGCACCGAAGGCCGGCTAAGCAGGCTGGCGGCGAGGGCGAGGCGCTGGCGCTGACCGCCGGACAGGCTCATGCCGCGTTCACCGACCACCGTTTCATAGTTGTCGGGCAACGTCTGGATGAAGTTGTGCAGGTCGGCATCGCGCGCGGCACGGCGCACTTCCTTCTCGCTGGCATCCAACCGCCCGTAGCGGATATTTTCCGCCACGGTGCCGCTGAAGATGACCGGTTCCTGCATCACCAGCGTAATGCGGTCGCGCAGGGTGATCAGTTTGATCTCGCGCAGATCGCGCCCGTCCAGGCGAATTTCACCCGAATCCGGATCGTAAAAGCGCATCAATAGATACAGCAGCGTGCTCTTCCCCGCGCCGCTAGGCCCCATCACCGCCACCTGCTTGCCCGCCGGCGCCTGGAAGCTGACATTGTACAGTGTCGGATGCTCGTCGTCCGGATAGGTGAAGGTGACATCGGTAAAACGGATATCTCCCTGTGCGTCGTCCAGCGCAACGGCGCTCTCGCGGTCTGGTGGTTCCGGTTCCGCTTCCAGTAGGTCGAAGATACGGCGCAACACCACTCCCACGCGCTGAATTTCAATGGTCAGATCATTCAGCGCCACCGCCGGCGTGAAGAGGAACAGCGAGCAGCGAAACACCTGCCACACCTCGCCTGCGCTCATGCCGACCGCTGACGCCGCTGCCGTCGCAATGTGCTCTGCCGCTTTTTTCGTCAGCCCCTTCGCCAACTCTGCTTTCAAGGTTGCGTCGAATACCGTGATGAAGTGAATGAACTCCTGCGTGCCCATGTAAAGCAGGATGAAGGTGGCCATCGCGCTGACGGCGGTGGCAATGATGTTCTGCCAGTTGCCCAGCCGCACGATATACATGGTCAACCGCGCCAGGTTGTAAGCCGACTCGGCGAAGACGCGACTTTCAGGCCGTTCGCGTCCGAAGACCTTCACCGTGCGGATGGCGGTCACGCGCTCCTCCACGCGGTTATACAGCGCGGTGGTGGCCCGGCGGGCGGCGATGTTCGCTTCCTTCAAGCGCGGACGGAAATAGCGGTAGTTCATCACGTAACCGGGAATCGCCACCAGCACCAGCAACCCCAGCTTCCAGTTGATGGAAAAGACAATGGCCATGCCGACGATGATGCTGGCCGTCTGGGTGAAGACGTTGATGGAAATGTTCGTGATGCTGCCCTGAATGGTAGCGACGTCGTCGAGCACCACCGTCAGCAAGCGTCCGGTCTGCGTGCGGTCGAAGAACGACAGCGGTAGCGTCTGCAGCTTTTCATGCAGCGCCTTGCGCAGATCGAAAACGATGCGCTGGCCGATCGCCGTGATGTTGTAGCTGTTGCGATAGGAAATGATGATGGACGTGCAGTGGATACCGCTGTTGATGAAGAACAGCACGATAATCCACTGATACGCCGCCAGTTGCCACCACAGCAACGAGACCGAGTGGGTCAGCAAATCCGACGGGGAGTAGATGATCCCCACTCCCACCACGTCATCGGTCACGAAGCGCTGGATGAAGGTCCAGACGTAGGGTTGCAGGGTGATCAGCAGCGAGAGAAAAATCGACAGCGACAGGTGCCAGCGCAATGGGAAGACGAACTCGCACCACAGCCGGCGCAGGTGGCGCCGGTCGGCGCCAGGACGCGGCTCCTTGTCCCGGTATTCCTCCAGCACGGCCATGATGCGTGCATGATATGCGCTGGGTTTACTCGGCATGCCCCGCCACCTCGTGCTCGTGCTTACCCTTCAACTCGTCATAGAGCCGGCGATAATAGCCGCCTTCGATCACCATCAATTGCGCGTGGGTGCCCATCTCGACGATCTTGCCCTTGTCCATGGCCACAATTTGATCAGCCTCGACAATCGTACTCAAGCGATGGGCCACCACTACGCTGGTGCGGTTGCGCAACACGATGCGCAACGCTTCCTGAATCGCCGCCTCCGACTCGCTGTCCAGCGAACTGGTGGCCTCATCGAGAATGAGTACCGCCGGCTTACGCAGGATGGCGCGGGCGATGGCAATGCGCTGTTTCTGGCCCACCGACAGCTTGGCGCCGTCTTTGCCCAACCAGGTTTGGTAGCCGTCGGACAACGTGACGATATGGTCGTGTATCTGCGCCGCGCGCGCCGCTTCCTCTACTTGCTCCGGGGTTGCATCCGCCATGCCGTAGGCGATATTCTCGAACACCGTGCTTTCGAACACCACCGGCTCCTGCGGCACCACCCCGACATGACGGCGCAGCGCGCGCAGACTGAGATCGCGCAAATCGTGCCCGTCCAGCGTCACCCGCCCCCCCTGCACATCCCACAGGCGCATCAACAGGCTGGTCACCGTGGTTTTGCCGCAACCGGTATGTCCGACCAGCGCCGTCATCTTGCCAACCGGCAGGCGCAACGAGAAGTCGCGGAACAGCGGTTTGTTCTCGATATAGCCGAACACCACGTGTTCCAGCGCCATATCGCCCCGCGCTTCGGACAGGTCGAGGGCGTTCGGCTTTTCAATAATATCCGGTATTTGCCGCATCACGTCGAGGATGCGATCCAGGCTCACCAGCGCCTGGGTGATGGTGCCGGCGACCATGGTCAGGTTCACCGCCGGCCCGATGGCTTGCCAGACGTAGGTGTCCATCGCGATCATATCGCCATATTGCATCTGGCCGTGCAGCACGTACCACAGCGCGCTGCACCAGACCACGGTGGAGCCCAAACCGCTGATGAGACTGGCGGTGGTGGAGAGGGAGACGTTCAACATCTGGCTGCGCATGCCCGACTGCAGCGCATGGTCGGTGGAGGCGAGGAAGGCATCCGTCTCGTCGCGCTCGCGCCGGTAGGTTTTCACCAGGCGCACGCCCGACAGCCGTTCCTGCAGCCGACCCGTCACCTGGTCCATAATTTCGCGCAACTCCAGGTTGGCACTGCGAATGCGCATCGCCAGCTGGTAATAGTTCAGCGAGTAGAGGGTGACCATCACGATGACGATCAAGGCAAGCTGCCACTTGAAGTAAAACATCACCGCCAGGCTGAATGCCAGCGCCACGATGTTGCTGAGGATACCCAGCGTTTCACCGGTGAGCAGGTTCTGCACCTGGCCCACATCGGTCATCAGCTTGTTCATTAACGGCCCGGCGCCCGATTCGCCGTGGAAGCGCATGCTCAGGTTAAGCACGTGACGGTAGAGCCCGGTGCGCAGGTCGACCACCAGCCGCTGCCCGAGCGCGCTGATGACAATGCGGTTGACCACTGCCTGCACGGCGACCATCAATGGAAGGAACGCAATGAGCGAGACGGCAGTGAAGGCCACTTTCCATTCATGGTTGGTGAGGACGTTGTTTATGAGGTAGCGGTTGGCGAGCGGCGGCGTCATCGCAAGGGCGGTGTAAACCATCGTCAACACCATCGCGAACAACAAGCGCCCACGGTACGGACGGGTCAGCTCTAATAGAAATCGAAACCGAGACATACCGGTTACCATGGCGCACTGCCTTAGGCTCAGGCATTCGGGGGAAGAATAGCACAGTCAGTACGCCACTGCAACCCATTCACGAGGCGATTTGTGGCAAATGTTGAAAAAAATGCAGCGTGGAAACAGAGCAAGCGTACCCTCCGGACCGCGGAAATCCTGCCCGCATGCGTAACGAATCACAGGCGAGATCCCCCTATCACGAAGAGTCGGGCCTCATCCTTCCGGGTTACCGCAGGCGGAGAGTGATGATTTCAAATGGGCGATAGTCGAGGGTAACGGCGCCGCCGTGCACCGGGATATCCTGCTGGTTGCGCTCCAGCAGGTCGGTGCGGGTGACGCGCGCGCAAAGACCGTTGACCAGCAAGCGCGCGGCACCACGGCGGCGATAGGCTTCGTAGAGCCGCACAATCAGGCCGTCGTCGTCTTCCGCGCGCTTCACCGACTCAATAATCAGATTCGGCTTGTCCAGCCGGAAGTAGCTGTGCGAGCGCGCCAGCACGCCTTCCTGCACCGGCAGCGCCTGCGCGCGCAACGGCACATTGACATCGTAACCCGCCAGCGGCACGCCACTGTTCACCACGTCGCCGCGGTGCGGCAGCAGACTATAGGTGAAATGGTGGGTGCCCATGTCCGCTTGCTCATCCGGGCTTTTCGCCGCGCGCAGCAAGCTGAGCCGCAGCACGTTGCCGTGCACGTCGTAGCCATATTTGCCATCATTGAGCAATGCCACGCCATAGTCGCTCTCGGAGAGATCGGCCCACTTGTGCGCGCACACTTCGAAGCGCGCCACGTCCCATGACGTGTTGCGATGAGTGGGCCGCTCCAGGTGGCCGAATTGAATATCGTACGTTGCACGGGTGCTGTAGATGGTTACCGGAAAGGCGACTTTGAGCAGCGCGTGCGATTCGTGCCAGTCGATGGTCGTCGTAAAATCCAGCCGGCGGCTGTTCACCTCCAGCCGGATATACTGAACCAGATGGGCGGTGGGAGTGAGCTGGCGCTCGACGCGGATGGCGCCGCGCACCGGCCCGGCTTCCGCCACTGTCAGTGTGGCCGGCGCGCGCAGGTCCTCACCCACTTCCTCGTAGGTCACGTCGATATCCCACGCGTCATAATTGTTGGGATGGTCGTCGAAGCGTTGGAACAGATTGCCGATAGCATCGTCGGGGATGATCTCCCGCTCCACCTGCTTATCGAAAAACGAGATCACGGCGCCGGTGTCATCCAGCTCTGCGCGCACCAACTCGTTCTCCAGCACGTGCGTCGTAACGGTTACCACGTCGCCCGATACGCTTGCGGCGGCATCCTCGCGCAGGTCAAGCACCACGTACCCCATCGGCGGCGTCTCGCCCACTTCGAGCAGCAGGCGCCGCTCGCCGTCTTCTTCGATGAGCTGAGTGCGCATGGCCTCGCCGCGCGGTGGAACAACGGTCACCTCCGCGGCGCCCGACCACGGCAGGCTGACCACCCCCGCGCGCGGGAAGGAAAGCGTATTCCACACCACCACCGGGTGTGTCAACTCGCTGGTGTCGATGGCGGCGGCAAAGGCCGCCAGGCTTTTCGCCACCATGCCGTCGCCCATGGCGCGCACTTGCGCATAATGCCGTTCGGAATCCTCGTAGACCCAGCGAATGGACGAGCCGGGAATAATATCATGGAACTGGTTGAGCAGCACCAGTTTCCATGCCGTGTCCAGCGTGTCAGCCGGGTAGGCGTCACCATCGGGCTGTACCGCGGCGAGAAACTCCGCGTCGCGCAATAACAGTTCGCTGCGGCGGTTATGCCATTTGTTGCGCGCCTGCGTGGTGTAGGTGCCGCGATGCAGTTCGAAATATAGTTCGCCCACCCAGGTGCACAGATCGCGCGTCCGCTCCGCCATGCGCGGGAACCAATCGCCGGCGAAACCTTGCGTCACCTTCGGCAAGCCTTCCACGTCGCGCATGCGGCGGGCAGATTCCAGCATCTCCCTGGTCGGACCGCCGCCGCCGTCGCCGTAACCGAACAAATACAACCAGTCCTGCGCGCGATCCTTGTCGCGAAAATTCTGTTCGCCATAGCGCATCTCTCGCGGGTTGAGACAGCCGTTGTAGGTGTCGGCGGGCAGGAAATGCGACAGCACGCGGGTGCCGTCAATGCCTTCCCACCAGAACGTGTGGTGCGGAAACGAATTGAACTGGTTCCACGAGATCTTCTGCGTCATGAAGTAGGGGATACCGCACCCCCGCAGAATCTGCGGCATCGCCGCCGAGTAGCCGAACACGTCCGGCAGCCAGAGGATATTTGTCTCCACGCCGAATTCGTCGCGGAAAAAGCGGGTGCCGTGCAGAATCTGGCGGATCATCGATTCACCGGAGATCAAGTTGGCGTCCGCCTCCACCCACATCGCGCCTTGCGGTTCCCAGCGGCCATCCGCGACCGCCTGCTTGATGCGCGCGAAAAGGTCGGGATACTGCTCTTTCATGAAGACATACAACTGCGGCTGGCTCTGCACGTAGCGGTACTCGGGGTAGGCTTCCATGTTATTGAGCACGGTGGAGAAGGTGCGGGCGCATTTTCGCACCGTTTCGCGCAACGGCCACAGCCAGGCGGTGTCGATATGCGAGTGACCCAACACGGTTGCGCACCCGACCGAGGTAGCGGCGGGCTGCGCGTATTCCGTGGCCAGCACCGCGCGCGCCGCGGCAAAAGCCTCAGCCCCGCCACGACGGTAACAGTTCACCGCTTCGTTCAGCGCGTAAATCAGCCTGGCGCGTCGACCTTCCGATTCGGGCAGTTCGATCGCCAGTTCATACAGCACGCGCAAGTCGTGATACAGCTCCCATGCCGCGCGGTGAAAGCGCGCTACCGCGGCGGCGCCCAGCGTAAAGACACCGCTCGGACTGGCACCGAACGGCTGGTTTCCCGCCGCCTCGACATGGAGATCCACCTTGCCGGCGCCGTTCGCTCGCGGTGTCAGTACGAAATCGCGGCGATTGGGATCCAATCCCTGCGCGGGGGCACCTTGCACCCACACCAACGCCTCGGAACCGGTATCGATCAACGCCGACACCGTCTCCCCCGTCCACTCCGCCGGGTAATCGCCTTGCAGGTGAAACCAGGCGGTGGACCACACCGGTCCCCAGGTGAAGCCCGGCTGTACGGGGATATACGTCTGTTGTACGGCATCGATATACGGAATCGGCTCCGCGCACTGATAGACGGCGACCCGCAGCGGGCGCTGCTCAATCCAGAGTTGTTGGTGCAATTCCTCAAGCGCTCGCTTGATACGCTCCAGGGTAATGTTGCTGTGTTTGAGCATGCCGGAATACCTCGGGAAGCGGAAGATTGGTGAACACCGCGGTGCTGCACGCCAGCCGCGACCGCAATGCGGACCGTTCTTGTATCTTTTCCCCATCACCGGTCGATCGTAACAGGCCTGGCCGGTCTTCCGGACGCGATAACGGGCGCGCCGGCGCCACTCGCCGACACGCCCGCTGTTGAACTGTGACGTCCGTTATCCGCCGACCGTCTGTCCGAAGACGTCCTGCAACCGATTGAGTGAAACTTCCAGGCTGTCGATGCGCTTATCGATCTCCACCTGGGGGTCCATGCCAAACGTGGTAGTGCGCCGGGTCAGCACCACCCAGAGGACCGTTGCCAGTCCCAGGGCGATCACCGTGCCCGTCACTACCTGCATCGCCGCCGAAGAGGAACTCCCGTTAGACATTGTAGACGTTATCCTCATCTTCCTCTGTTTCCATATCCGTGAAAATGCGCTTGACAAATGTCAATAGCTCCATCGGATTGAACGGTTTCGTCAAATAAATATCAACCCCATACGAGTAACCCTGGAAAACATCCTGGTCCTGGGCCTTGGCGGTCAACATGATCACCGGCAGATTGCGGGTCTGCGGATTGGCGCGGATCTGCTTCAGGGCTTCCAGCCCGTTCATGTATGGCATCATTACGTCGAGTACCACCAGATCCGGCTTCTCATCTGCGATCTTCTTCAAGGCTTCGCGCCCATCGAAGGCAGTAATGACATTGTAGCCTGCCCGTTCAAGATTGACCTGGATCAAACGGACAATATGGCGCTCATCATCGACGGCTAAAATCTTTTTTTGCATTTCCGATGCCCCTCTGCGAGTAGTCTGCGCAGCCACTCCTTACGTCCGGCGTTGGCTTAATCCGAGTATAACAAACCGCCTGTACCACGTCAACGAAAACCGTATGCTCCGCTGGCCTTTCCCGGTACTTACCCCTGGAATGGTACTACTAATATTGCCACTTTCGGGATGGAAATTCACCACTTGGCCGCCGGGGGGATTAAGATTTGTTAAAAGAATGTCCCATGATGCTTGTCAGACCGACGTTGACGCTCGGTTCACCGCGCCCAGCCACACCATGGCCATCCGTCATTTCTTCTTCGCCTTCTTCTGCAGCTTGGCGAGCATATCGAGAGCCTGGCGGGGGGTAAGGTCGTCGACATCGACGGCTATCAATTCTTCCACCACGGGGTGCTCCACCACTTCGAACAGGGTGAGCTGTGTGCGCGGCAGCGGTGGGGGGATGGTGGCGTGTTTGTCCACCAGGCCGCGGGCGTGTTCGGCGATCTGGTCGTTTTCCTCCAGCGATTGCAGCACCTGCTGTGCGCGTTCGACCACCGCCTGCGGCAGGCCGGCGAGTTTGGCGACGTGGATGCCGTAGCTGCGGTCTGTGCCGCCGGCGACGATCTTGCGCAGGAAGACGATGCCGTCCGCCCCTTCCTTCACTGCAATGCGATAGTTCTGCGCGCGCGGCAGCGTGTTTTCCAGTTCGTTCAACTGGTGGTAGTGGGTGGCGAAGAGCGTTTTGCAGCCCAGGCGCGGCGATTCGTGCAGGTACTCGGCTACTGCCCACGCCAGCGAGAGGCCGTCGAAGGTGCTGGTGCCGCGCCCGATTTCGTCAAGGATGACCAGGCTGCGGCGGGTGGCATTGTTGAGAATGTTGGCTGTCTCCGTCATTTCCACCATGAAGGTGGATTGCCCGGTCGCCAGGTCGTCGCTGGCACCCACGCGGGTGAACACGCGGTCCACCACCCCGATGCGCGCCTCATCGGCAGGCACGAAGCTGCCAAGTTGCGCCATCAGCGTGATGAGCGCCACCTGACGCAAATAGGTGCTCTTGCCGGCCATATTCGGCCCGGTGAGGATAATAAGTTGATCCGCCATGGTGTCGAGATGCGTGTCGTTGGGCACGAAGCGTTCGCCCGCCAGCGTCTGTTCCACCACCGGGTGGCGGCCGTTGACGATGGTGAGCGTTTCATCAGCGACAATCTCCGGACGGCGATACCGGTTGCGCGCGGCGACTTCAGCGAAATTTGCGAGCACGTCCACCTGTGCCAGCAGGCGCGCCAACTGCTGCAGGCGGTCGGCCTCCATCGCCACCGCGCCGCGCAAGGCGGTAAACAGCTTGAACTCCAGTTCCTTCAGCTTATCTTCCGCGCCTAGCACCATCGCCTCGTATTCTTTCAGCGCGGGGGTGATGAAACGTTCCGCGTTGGCCAGCGTCTGCTTGCGGATATAATCCTGCGGCACCAGGTCCGCGTTCAGGCGGCTCACCTCGATATAGTAGCCGAACACCGCATTGAAGCCGACCTTCAGCGACTTGATACCGCTGCGCTCGCGCTCGCTGGCTTCCAACGCGGCGATCCAGTCTTTTCCTTCAGTGGTCACTTTGCGCAGCGTGTCCAGCTCGGTGTTGTAACCCGCACGGATCATGCCGCCGTCGCGCAGCGAGATGGGCGGCGCATCCACAATGCCCGCCGCCAGCGCCTCACGCAAATCGACCAGCGGGTCCGCGCCCTCCACCAACACGCGCAACACCGGGTGCGCGTCCTCCAGCAAGGCCAGCAGGCGCGGCGCCACGCTCAACGAGTCGCGCAGTTGCGCCAGGTCGCGCGCGTTACCGGCGCCGCTGGCGGCGCGCGACAGCAGCCGCTCCAGGTCGCTGATGTTGCGCAGTTCCTCGCGCACTTTCTCGCGCGTCAGGTCGTCTTCGCGAAAGGCAGCCACGGCATCCAACCGGCGATTGATGGCATCGACATCCAGCAACGGCGCGATCAGCCATTTTTTCAGCAGGCGCGCGCCCATCGCGGTGCGCGTCTGGTCGAGCAGCCACAGCACTGAATGGGTGCGTCCGCCGTCGCGCAGCGAATGCGTCAACTCCAGGTTGCGCCGCGTGGGGGTATCCAGCAGCATGCGATCGTCGAGCGAATAGGTGCTCAGCGTGCGAATTTGTCCCACCGTGGTCTTTTGCGTCTGGTGCAGATAGCGCAACAGCAGTCCGGCGGCTGCCACCGCCAGCGGCAGTTCCTCGCAGCCGAAGCCGCGCAGCGAGGTGACGCCGAAATGGTGGGTGAGCGTGTCCGCGGCGGTTTCCCATGCATATGCGCTCATATCGGGGAAGGTAATGGGCGCCGTCGTGCGCGCGCGAAGTCCCTCGAGCAAGGCCTCGTTGTCGCGCAATGCTTCCGGCAGCAACACTTCCGCCGGTTGCAGCCGTGCCACCTCTTCCAGAATGCGTTCGTGCGCGCGGTCGCCCGCCACTTCGGTCACCAGAAATTCACCGGTGGAACAATCGGCAATAGCCAGCCCGCAGCCATGTGCGGTATGCAGCGCGAGCAGGTAATTGTTGGAGCGTTCGTCGAGCAGGTATTCTTCCACCACCGTGCCAGGAGTGATGATGCGGGTGACGTCGCGCTTCACCAGTCCCTTCGCCAGCCGCGGGTCTTCCATCTGCTCGGCCAGCGCCGCCTTGTGCCCGGAAGAGAGCAACCGCGCCAGGTAGCGGTCGATTGCGTGAAACGGCACGCCCGCCATCGGCATCTTCGCGCCGCGCACCTCGCGCGCGGTGAGCGCGATGTCCATCGCCTGTGCGCCGATCACCGCGTCTTCGCCATACATCTCATAAAAGTCGCCACAGCGAAACAGCAGGATGACGTCAGGGTACTGACGCTTCAATTCCTGGTATTGGCGGAACATCGGGGTAAGCGCATCATTGGACACGTGGCGTGAATCCTCCGCCTTATTGTAGGGGAAGGCGCATGGCGCGTCAAAGTGGCGGGTTCAGCCATTGCCACCGCAAACGCTCGCAAAGGGAAACGGGGGAACCGAGCTGCTAGTTGATCTTGCATTCCCCATACCGCCGGTGTTAGGATGAGGGCAAGTGTTGCCTGGAAGGAGCGTTCCCTTGACTGAGATTCCCTCGTTTGAGGCAGTGATGTCTACCCTTGGTTTCAGCGCGACACCGCCGGAGTGGCCGGAAGCGTGGGGAGTGGCGCAGGCGACCTATCCCGGTGAAGTGCCGTTCCTGACAGAGGGATTTGTCGCGGAAGTTTGCGGCGGCTTCAATTGTCCGGAAGACATGCGCCAGGCGATGCTGGAGGCGGCGGCACAGGTGCGGAAGTCGCCCGTACTTAGCCGTTTCGCCTGGTTTCTCTTTCAACAGTATTTCCGTGACCCGATGCCGCCGTCGGCGGAGGTGTCCGCCTGGCCGCTGATGGTGCAACCGCTGCCTGCGCCGTTCGCCATGATTCCCGCGCTGGTGCTGCTGGGCGGCGCGCCGCGCCTGCGCGCGCTGCACGCGACGCGCGGCGTACCGGAGGACGTAACCCGCGCCACACTGACGGTGCTGGCGGTGTGGATGCGCCATTTCCGGCGGCAGCACGGCTACTGGGGCATCCAGAACATCAGCTGGCCACTCAACCATTTTGCCGGGCAGTTGTATCGGCTGGGTCGGCTGGAGTTTATCCAGTGCGCGTATTACGGACCGACGCGTGCGTTTCGCCATCGCGCGTCAGGTCGCGTGCTCGCGCTGTGGGCGAGCACGGAGCCGGTGCGCGGCGACGGTTATGTCGACGGCACCAATGCGGTATACGACCCGGAAGCCCGGGTGCGGGAGTTCGTATTGACCCCCGAGACGGCGACCGGTTATCCGGTGCACCCGCGGGGATGGGTACTGCCGCGGTCGATGACGCTGCCGCTGGTCGAGTGGCAACCCGTCCTCGCGACGGGCGATCCGGTGCTGGACATTCATATCCCCGAAGATGGTCCGATGGATTTCGACACCTGTGGTGACTCGCTTCGCGCGGCGCGAGACTTTTTTGCGCGCTATTACCCCGAACGCCCGCGCGTGACTGCCTTCGTCTGCGGCACCTGGTTCTTCGATGCCCAGTATCAGCAACTGCTGCCCCCCACCGCCAATATCGTGCGCGTGCAACGCGAGTTTTACCTGGCGCCGCTGCTGTCGCATGACCGCGAACCCTATTACCGCGTCTTCGGCGCGAAACCCGCGGACCTGAAAACCGCCCCGCGCGACACGACGCTGCGCCGCGCCATGCTGGATTTCACACAGGACGGCGGCCAGTTGCGCTGCGCATGCGGCTTCTGCCTCATCGACGACATGGCGTGGGGCAGCGCGAAGTATCAGTCCGGCGACATGCCGGCGTTTGCCGATGCGCCGGCAGCAGGGACGTAGACAGGCTCCCGCGGCCCTCATCCTACCACCCGCGCCCATGCGCCGAAGCTGCCGGAACGGCTGTAATGGAAGGAGAGGAGCGAAAATAATATTGAGGTTCGCTCTTTTTTCCGTCCGGGCGTAGTACAATGAAAAGGTTTCGTTGACAAGGGACGGTCATGGTGCGTGCATCAGTTCTCCTGGTATTCATGCTCCTGCTGGCGGCGCCGTGGCGGTTGTACGCGGAAGAGGCGCCCACGTCTGATCCGGCGGCGCGCATCACGGCGTTGCTCGCGACGTTGACACCCGCGCGTGACTCGATGGCGACCGTCGAGGAGGCGCTTGCGGCTGAAGGTCCGGCGATCCTGCCGGCGTTGCGACAGGCGCTGGCGCATCAACGCGATGCGCTGGGCCAGGCGCGGACCGATACCGATCGACAGATGATCCGCGACAGCATGGACGTGCTGGACGGCGCGATCATCCGGTTGAACTGGGGATGGCCGCCGACCAAACGTATTGCCGAATGGACCGCCAGGGTGAAGACCGCTGACGGTGACCGCTATCAATTACCCGTGCTCCCGCAACGCGTGAGCGACGACACGGTAGAACGTGTCTTTCCCGCGCAATTATTTTACAGCATGCGCCTGCCCGCCACGGCTCCGCTGCCGTTGCGTTCGTGCAACCTGTTCGTGGTGCAAAGAGACGGTCTGCTGAAGCAACTGACCACACCCAAGGATCTGGAGGGTATCTTCTTCGGCACGCTGGCTGCCGTGCTCCCCGATGATGAAGCACCGGTGCGCGATGCCGTAGTCGCCTGGTTGCGCCTGACGCAGGAATTCGCCATCGAGCAAAATCTGCGCTTCACCATCCCGGCTGACAGCCTGCAGGTGACATACCGCCAGTCGGTGGTGAGCAGCGTGAACGGCTGGCGCGGTGCCGGCCGGGCGGTGGTCGATCCCACCTGCGGCTTCACCGGGGTAATCACGGTGAACCTCACCTTCGACGCGTTCGGCAAACTCACCGGCATCAGCGAAATCCGCGACATCAACCCCGTGCCGCCCGTCGCGCAACCGGCACCCACCGCCCCAATACCCGCGACGCCGTAAGCATGGCCACTCGTATCCTCCCGCATGGGCACTCGAACTGTGAGGAGCAATCGCACGTCGGCAACCTTGCACGCAACGCCTCAACACTTTCACCACTCGTTACTCCAACAAACTCCGCTGCCCGCCGGCCTCGCCGGTGAGCGGTTTCAATTCAGGGAAGGTCTTCGCGAGCAGGGAAAATTTAGCATATGGCAGCGGCTGTTTCAGCCGCGCGGCGAGGGAAACGGCATTGGCGGCGGCTTTGCCGCCAGGGTGATTATTGAAGAACAGATACATCGGACGGTCGGACTGCAGGCGGCGGGCGATCAACTCCGCCAGCGCGTCAACCTCGTCCGGCGTATACTGGTAATCGTAGCGCCCGTGTCCCGCGCCGGGGGTGCGCCACGCGTCGGCGTTGCGGCCATGAAAGCGCCAATAGGACAGCCGTTCCTTCGCCGCGTCGGGGGCATCCAGGTTGGAGAAACACGGCTCATCGATGCGCGCGAAGGCGGCGTGGCGCTCGCTCAGCAATGCGCGGGTGCGCGCGTTCTCCCAACTCGTGTGGCGCAGTTCCACCGCCAGCGGATAGTCGCGAAAGGCATCCAGCGTGCGTGCCAGCATCGTGATATTCGCCTCGCGCTGGTGAAAGAACTCCGGATACTGCACCAACACCGCTCCCAGCCGGCCCTCCTCTGCCAGCACGTCCAGCACCCCGCGCATCGCCGCCACATCCTCCGCGGTGATCTCCGGCGACTGTCCTTCCTCGCGGGCGTAGAAGTCGGGATGGGTAAACTTGCGGAACAGCTTCACCGCGAAGCGAAAGCCCGCCGTTGTCCGCCGCACCCAACCGCGCACCGTCTCGAGCGCGGGCAGGCGATAGAACGTCGCGTTCACTTCGACCGCGTTGAAACGCTCGGCGTAATAGGCCAGTTCGTCGCCCGCCCAGCGCCGCGGGTAGAAGATGCCCGACCATTTGCCGTATCCCGATGGATACGACCAGCCGGATGTGCCGATGTAGAGTGGTGCGGTCACCATGAGGACATTGTACCTGATTGTTGGCAAATGCGTCAGGAGCGCGAATCAAGGCATGGGGTGAAGAGCCAGCACGACATGGCTTTGATGTCCTGCGTTACTGCGCAAGCATTGTCCAGCGCATGATGGTGACCGGCACCTGAAAATATGCACGCTGAGGGCTGGCGGAAGCTGCGTTGATGACCACCCGGTGATCGTCCGGGTTGGCTTCGATCCAGCGATCCTGCCCGAGAGAAATCAGTACATGCACACCGCTGTCGGTCACCGCCAGGTCACCGGGAAGCAGACCCGCGTCCATGTAGCTTGCCAACGCCAACGCGTGACCGCGGGGCATGGTGTAGGCATAGGCACCGTCGCGCATCATACTCGCGCTCACGTCATGCCACCAGAACGCCCACAACTGTGGTCCGAACAACCGCGGGTTCATCTCGCGGACGCCGCGCACGATCATCGCCTCGCACAGCGCGATACGCGCCAGGCCTGAACAGTCGATACCGGCGTGGCTCTCACCACCCCAGATATACCGTGTGTGTTCGAATGAACGTAACCGCGCGACATAAGCCGCGCGCAATGAATCGATATCGGGCGGACGATCTGCAAAATGCACCCAGGCCGCCAGTCCTATCGCGAGGGGCAGTACGGGCAGGCGCGCCATCCGACTCGTGCGCAGCAGGAGCACCAGGTACCTGCCGGCAGTCAACAGACCCCATGCCAGCGTCATGAGGTGAATGAGGCGAACGAAACGAAACGTACTGGAGAGGAGATAAAGCACGCACGAAATCAGCAACAGCCAGAGGAAGATGCGCGGCATAACATGTATACGCCGGCGTTGCGTGTCAGTCTGCGTCGTATCGCGATCGGTCGTGCACTCCATGGCAAGATATTCCTATCGTGGGTGGGGTACCGATGTTTACACCAGCGGCAGCAACCGATACCCGTCGAAGAAGGCGCCCTCGGCCTGGTGCAGGATGCGGGTGGCGAACGACACATGTTGGGCGCGGCAGCGCTCGGTGAAGTCATGTTCCGCCGCTTCCGTGCCGAGTGGGATCACCACGCGCGGTTGCAATTGCTTCGCCCCGTTCACGGCATCGGTCATCGTCATTTCACCGCCCACCGGCAGCAGCACCAGTTGCGGGTGGAACTGTTCGCCGATGGGGCCGAATTCACCGAGGAATTGTGTCGGCCCGGTATGATACAGTGACAGGTGATCCATGTGCAGCAGGTAACCGAGACGCTCGCTTGCATCGTTTTGCCGCGCCGGGGTGGCGAGAATGCCCAGGCCGGGCAGGTCCACCCGCGCGCCGGGCGAAAGCGAGATCGAACGGTCTTCCCCCACGCCGTCGCTGAGCAGCAATTGGCGCAGTTTGGCCGGACCGATGAAGCGCGCGGCGGTGCGTTGCGCCAGTTGCGACAGCACCGTGCGTGCCGGCGCGTCGGCACACAGGATCAGGTCGGCGGGCAGGTCTTCCGGCGTTAGCAGGTTATCACCATCGAATTCCGGCATCGCCAGCACCAGATGGCGATGCGATTTCAGCGCCAGCGCGCGGTGGCCGATGCGCCACACCGCCACCCGGCCGGGCGGCACGCGCTGGCCGATAATCAACTCCGCGAGTTGCAGGCCGGGACGGCTCCATGCGCCGCCGGTGAGGATGCCCGCACCGACCTCCAGCCGCAACGGCAGGCTGAACGGCTGTTTCGGCGGCAGCAGCAACGCGCCGCCGCGGGTATCGTCGGCGATGGGCGCCGTGGTAGCCAGCGGTTGGAAACGGAAGGCGTCTTCCGCCGGGTGCTGATCGTCGCGCTGGGCGACGATTACCGCGTGCGGCAACCATTCCTTCGGGAAGGTCAACCGCAGATCGACGGGGGCGGCGGACAGGCGGAAACCGAGCCAGCCTTCGCGCAGGTCACGCGCGATCGCCTGGTACGGGGTAGTGACCAGCAGGCCGAAATCCAACTCGTTGCCGCTGGGCCCGACACCGCGCTGCACCTCCACGCTCTCCACCGGCAGCACCGCGCGGTCGCCGGCGCGCGCGCGCAGCGAGACGACGCCCGACCAGGTGGTCGGCAGCGGCCACATATTGCGATTCGTCAGCACATCCTCGACGATCACCGCCGACTCGCCCGCCTGCATGCGAATGAAACGCTCCACCAGAATCGTGCCCGGCGTCACTCGCACGCGGCCTTCGAGGGAATGCGACACCCGGTCGACCAGGCACCATGCGCGCAGCGTCACCCGCTCGTCTGATTGCTCGACAATCTCCGCTTCCCAATCCAGATGTGAAATGATTTCGCCGTCGGCCAGCAGCGAGGGGAAGGCCGCACACCACCCGCCGCGCACGTGCAGCGTTTTTCGCGCGTCGTGGGATAACTCCGTCGCCAACAGCTCCAGGCTTAACGGGCGGTAATACAGGCTGCATAATCGTCCGCCATATTCGGGCAACAGTGACAGCCGTAACACGCCGTTGTCGAGCACGAGAGAACGGGTGCCGGCCAGCGTGCTCTCATGCACCGTACAGCGATGCTGAGATAGATCGAGATGTTCGGGGAGCAATACGCGAATCCTCGTTGTGGATGGGTGCCCCGGCCCGTGCGGGCCGGGGCGGCAGGTTAGTCGCCGCGCGGCGATGTCAGAATGCGTTTTGCATGTAGCTGACTGTCAGTGTCCGCTCGTTCGGCGCATCTTTAATGTCGTAGGCGGTGCCCGTGAAGGTGATACCCTTCAATGAAAAGCCGATGCTACCCGACGTGCGCTGATGCCCGCCGGTCATAATGCGGTCAGCTTTCAGGATGAACGGTCCCATCCCCGCACTGGCGCCCAGCATGCTCAGTGTGTTACCCTCCGTGCGCATCACGCCGGCAGAGACTTTCGCCAGCAGCAGCGATTTGGTGGTGACCAGGTAATACTGGGGCTTCTGACCGTTCACGATATTCTGCGCGCCTATCGCCATCGCCGGTATCACCAGCGTGTCGGGGAAGAAGCGAAACTTAAAGTTATACACGGTGCCGCGATCGGTCACGCGGTCCATGCCGCCTTCGATGCCCAGGATCATGCCGAACTGCGTGCCATAGATCGTGGCGCCGGAGGGGACATACAACTTACCACTGCCGCTCGATTCGTAGTCGACCCGCGCAGTGGCGATGCCCAGCGTTTCCGCGGTCGGCATCACGTTCAAGCCAGTCGGGATCGCGCGGCACAGCAGGGGCAGTGCCAGCGCCAATACCGGGAGCATCCATCGGGAGGTCTGCATCATTGTCGTTCCTTTCCCAGGTTGGATCAAGTAATTTATCGAATAGTATTCGCGAGAGACAGGAGTATTCCTCTTTCGCGCCGGTCATCTCGCGGCGTTGATCCTGCCGTCTCTCAATCCGCAAGGACCGAACGACAGACAGATGCCGGACGAATCCGGCTTTTTTGCCTCTGTATAAACATTCCGCCGACGCGATATCGTTCGGTCGGCTGTCGGTTGATCGCCGGGACACGGCGGTGCACCCTCACCGATAATCCACTGCTACCCTCCCGCGAGCAGACGGATCTCGACGCGCCAGCCAATCAAATCGATATCGGCAGTGGTGGTGGTGTCGTTCGGCAGTTCCAGTGGCGTGCCGTATTCATCACCGCTATAACGTATCCACGACTGCGTCAGTGGGATGGTGTCCAGGTAATTATTGCCGCTGGGGCCGATGCCGTCATACTCTTTGATGAATCCGACGTTCTGCGGGGGAATGGTCAGGTCGGGCATCGTGATCCAGTTCAGTTGCACGATGGACGGCAACGCCGTGCCGGTGGGTGCCAGCACGCGCTGGTCGATCTCCAGTATGATGCGCTTGCGATCCTGCGACACCTCAGCGTTGAACGGCCGGCCCAGCGGGATGCCGTTGCGAAATTGTTCGAAGGTGCCGTTGTGATACATGACATAAAAGGGGGGCTCCTGAATCGGATCGTTGGGCCCCAGACCGGAGATGGTGCCCCATCCGTTGCCGAGTTCCGGTCCCGTCACCACCGGCACCGGTCCGTCGACCTGGTTGCCATCGGTGTCGATGGCGAGGAAATAATAGTATGTCGGATTGATCTCGCCGGCCACGGTGATTTCGCTGTAGAGCGTCCGCGGGGGGGCGCCGCTGGGTGTCTCGGTCGTCGGAAAGCGCGCGCACCCCGCAAACAGCGGCAGCAGCACGACCGACATGACTCCAAGCCAGGATACACTGCGCATGATTACTCCATCACCATACCGGGAACAAGGATTTTCACTACATTATCCGTATTATAGCCATATGTCTCCTGCCATGTCATCAAGTAGCGAAGCGCCGACTCGCTCCACCCACGCCGCCGTCATGCGGTGGAGCCTGCTGCCGCTTGCCGGATTGGTGCTTGCGCTGGGCTTTCCCAATGAGTTGCCGGGCGCCGTTGGCGATCGGCCGTCGTTCCTCGTCGCATGGATCGCGCTGGCGCCGTTGTGGTGGGCGCTGTTGACGTTGCCCGCCCGCAAGGCGCACGGGGCGCTGTGGTGGTTCGGCGCGGCATTCTACCTCGGCACGCTGGCGTGGGTGCGGTTGTTCGGCATCCTCCCGTGGATCGGTTTGTCGCTGGCGATGGCGCTCACGCCGCTGGCGGCACTCTGGCTGGCGCAACGCGTGCGTCTCGCCCCCGCGCTGCTGCCGTTGACCTTCGCGCTGGCCTTCACCGGGGTGGAGTGGTTGCGCGGACACGGTCAGTTCGGACTGGCGTGGTCGGAACTGGGCGCCAGCCAGGTGGATGGCCCGTTGGCCGTCATTGCCGCGCTGGGCGGAGTACCGCTCATTACGTTCCTGCTGTTGTGGGTGAGCGGGGGTGTCGTGCAACGCCTGTGCGACCGCACGGCGCCACGCTGGATGCTGCCCGCCGGCCTGGCGGCGTTGGGCATTTGCCTGCTGGTCGGGCATCTGCAGGTGCGCGCGACGATGGACCGTTGGTGCGAACAGACCGACGGCCTGCGCGTGGGAGTGGTGCAGCCCAACGTGCTGCGCGGATTGACTCCGGAGGCGCTGCACACCGGGATCAGCGAGGTGGAAAGCCGGAACCGGTTCCGGCAACTGATGGCGTTGTCATACCAGGCGGCGCGCGCGCCGGGCGATGCGCCGGGGCACGCCACGCTGGTGGTGTGGCCGGAAAGCGCGCTGCGCGACATACCGGATGAGCCGGAGATTGCGAACTTCTGCTTCAGTACCAACAGCTATCTGCTGGCCGGTGCGCCGTCGTATCCGTCCGATGCCGGCGACGGTTTTGCCAACTCCGCCTATCTGCTCGATCCGCGCGGAGCGACACGCGAAATCTACAGCAAAATTCACCTGGTGCCGTTCGGGGAATTCGTGCCGCTGCCGCCGCGGCTGCGCCGGTACGTGGTCGAGCAATACGGCGCGCGCGACACCGACCTTATCGCGGGCCACACGCGCGACGTGCTGCGCAGCACGGGTGTGCCGTTCGGCGTAGGCATTTGCTTTGAATCCACCTTTGCCGACATCGCCCGCGAATATGCGCGCCAAGGTGCACGACTGTTAGTCTATACCACCAATGACGCCTGGTTTCACCAGACCGGAGCGGTGCGCCAGCACTTTACCCACGCGCGGTTTCGCGCGCTGGAGACCGGGTTGCCCGTCGCCCGCGCGGCCAGCACCGGCATCTCCGGCTTCATCACCCCGGATGGCGGCATCCTCGAGGCAATTCCCACGTATACCGCCGGCACCCGCACGCGCTTCCTGCCCGCCGGCACCCCTGGGACGCCGAATACGGCGGGTGGGTGGCGATTTGGGCCGGCCTGCCTGCTGGCGGTGTTGCTGCTCGCCGGTTATCGTCCCCGGCGAAAATCGTCCGAGACCGCAACAACGCACGTACGTTCGTGACCGCGTACGCGGGTATTTCATCTGCGGATTCGCGGAGGGATGCCATGGCGGAACAGACGGTATTCATCACGCGTAAAATTCGCAACGGCTTCCGCCGGCAATTGGAAGGCGTGGCACGCGTGCTACAGTGGGATGACGATCGCCCGGTGCCCCGCGCGGTGCTGCTGGACGGCGTGCGCGAGGCGGACGCGCTGTTATGCATGGGTGACGACTTCATCGACCGCGAAGTGATTATGGCGGGAAAGCGGCTGCGGGTGATCTCTGTCGCGTCGGCAGGCTACGACCACCTCGACCTCGACGCCGCCGTCGAACGCGGCATCATCGTCTGCCACGCCCCGGCCACCACCGCGGACACAGTGGCCGACATGGCGCTGGCGCTGTTGCTGGCCTGCGCGCGCCGGGTGGTCGATGCCGACCGATTCGTCCGCGAAGGCGCGTGGGAATTCTGGTATCCCTACCTGCTGCAAGGCGTCGACGTGCACGGCAGCACGCTGGCCATTATCGGACTGGGCCGCATCGGATTGCAGGTGGCACATCGCGCGCTGGGTTTCGGCATGCGCGTGCTCTATCACGATCCCCGGCGCAATCCGGACGCCGAGCAACGGCTGGGCCTGCAATACGGCAGTCTGGACAATGTGCTGCGCGAGGCGGATTTCGTCACGCTGCATGTACCACTCACGGCGGCGACACGCGGGTTGCTCAACGAGGAGCGGATGCGATTGATGAAGCCCACCGCTTACCTGATCAACCTGGCGAGTGGAGCGTTAGTGGAGGCCGACATACTGGTGCGCGCGCTGCGCGAGGGTTGGATCGCCGGTGCCGGCCTTGATGTCTTCACACAGGAACCGCTGCCTGCCGGCGATCCATTGCTCACTCTGCCGAATGTCATCCTCGCCCCGCACATCGCTGCCAACACCCGCCGCGGCGTCACGCGCACGTTGCGCCTCGCCACCGAACAGATCATTCAGGTGCTGCAGGGTAAAGCCCCGAAGTGCCCCGTGTTCGCGCCTCCCGGACAGCAAGCGGCGTGAAGCGATACGGAAGCCATCTTACACACATATGGCACGCAGGAGAGTGTATATTGTCGATCGGCTCAGTGGCACGTACTACGCCGTTATACGAATTTGCATCTCATGGTACCTGGCATGTCGACCTGAACCGCACCGTTACTGCCGGTGCGGCGGTCGTGCGCATGACCAATACACGGGCAGGATCGGCGTGGTGGTTCGCTACGGCATCTACGCCTTGGTCCGTTTTCGTGCCAGCAGCGTGGCGCAGGCGTCGGCCACTTCCTGCGCGGTGATGGCCTGCATGCAGTCGAAATCTTTGCATTTTGGACGGCGGTGACAGGGGGAGCAGGGAAAGGGGTGGAAGCACACCGCGGTATCGTCTTCTTCCGCCAGCCAGGTGGGGTCGGTGGAGCCGTACAGCGCCACCAGCGGGGTGCCGGTGGCCAGTCCGGCGTAACTCAGGCCGGTATCGGTGCCGACCACCACCGCAGCGTCCTGCACCAGGGCGGCGGATTGCAACAACGACGTATGCCCGACCGCGGTGAGCGGCCTGGAGGTGCAGCCATCGACCAGGCGCAAGGTATCGACCCGTCGCTCCGGCCCGCCAATAAACACCGTGCGCAATCCCTCGCGCGCCCACAACAGATCGGCCAACTCGCCCCAGCGCGCCCAGACCCAATCTTTTTGTGGGCGCGAGGAAGCGATGCAACACGCCGCATAGGGCGCGTCCGCCAGACTGGCGCCGGCCAGGTACTCCCGCGCGGCCTCTCGCTCCGCTGCGGGCACCGGCAGCACCAGTCGATGCGGGTGCAGCGGGATGCCCAGCGTGGTGAGCAGCGACAGGTAGCGCTGGCTAAGGCGAGTCGGGTGAGGTGGATAAGCCACCGGCTCTGTGAGGAACAGGTGGTTCATCTCGCGTGAAGGAGAAAAACCGATGCGCCGCGGCGCGCCCGACAACCAGGTGAGCAGTCCGCTCTTCAGCAATCCCTGGCAGTCGATGGCGATGTCGAAGCGCCGCGCGCGAAGTTCGCGGGCAAAGGCGTGCACTTCGCGCAGCAACGGCGCCAGCTTGCCTTCACTCAGCAGACGCCCCCAGGTCTTCTTCCGCTCGAAGACAATGACGTCGTCTACGTGAGGATTGATCCGCACGAAGGGCGCGGCCAGCGGCTCGACCATCCACGAGATGTGCGCGCGGGGGTACGCCGCGCGCAACGCCGCCGGCACCGGCGACGCCATCAATACGTCGCCGATGGCACTCAAACGAACGAGCAGAATGCGGATGGCCATGTCTGACGCCGGGTTGTCTGTGGGGGCATGATGCGGCATACGTGATACCGGGTGCCGGCCAGTGCCGGCAAATTCTGCATCCAGTATAAATAGACCAGGGGGGACTGTCAAACCAGAAAGATCATGGTGACTGTAGCGTTCGTGAATAAAAACGGGGGCAAGGACGGGTGCGTGATCCGGTAAAGAAGTGTCGGTACAACGGCGCTCATTCCTCAGCCGGCAGCGGCCTGGTGAGATGCCGGTATTTTCAGGTGTTACTTTCCCACACAAAAGTGGGCGAACAGTTCGTGGATCACTTCTTCGCGTACGTCGTCGCCGGTGAGTTCACCCAGCGCGTGGGCGGCAGCCATCAGGTCGACAGCGAGCAGTTCTTCGGTGCCGCCGGCGGCGAGGGTGGCGGCGGCCTGGTCGAGTGCCCCGGCGGCGCGCTCGGCGGCGTCGCGCTGACGCTGATTCGCCAGCGCGGGGGAGTCGCTGGCCACCGTGCCGCCCAGCAGCAACTCGCGCAGTACCGCTTCCAGGCGTGGCAAGCCGATGCCGGTCACGGCGGACAGTTCGACCACCGGGAGCGCGGCATCGATCTCCTCCGGCGTAATCCGTGCGGGCAGGTCGGCCTTGTTCAGTACCACCACGGCGGGTCGACCCGGCAACGCGTCCAGCAACTCACAGTCCTCTGTCTGCAGCGGCAGCGAGCGGTCGAGTACCAGCAACAGCAGATCGGCGGCTTGTTGCGCACCGCGGCTGCGCTCCACGCCCAGGCGCTCGATTTCATCGTCCGTGTGACGGATGCCCGCGGTGTCGAGCAAGCGCAACGGCACGCCGGCGAGGTCAATCTGCTCCTCGATTACGTCGCGCGTGGTGCCCGGCGTCGCGGTGACGATGGCGCGCGCCTCGCCGAGCAGTGCGTTGAGCAGGCTGGATTTACCGGTGTTGGGTCGTCCGATGATCGCCGTGCCCGCGCCTTCGCGCAGCAGCTTGCCCCGGTGATGCGAAGCGAGCAGTACCGTCGTTTCAGCTCGCAGCGCGGCGATCTCGGCGGCAATTTCCGTCGGGGTGAGGAAGGTGATGTCCTCGTCGGCATAATCGATGGCGACCTCCAGCGAGGCAAGCAGCGCCACGATGCGCGCACGCAGGCCGCGCACCCGCCGTCCCAGTTCCCCATGCAGCAGATGCTGCGCCGCGCGCAGGCCGGCGTCAGTGCGCGCACGCACGGTATCCAGTACCGCCTCCGCCTGCGTCAGATCGATGCGCCCGTTGAGGAAGGCGCGCTGGGTGAATTCACCCGGCTGCGCTAACCGCGCCCCGTGCGCACAGGCCAGTGCCAGCAGCGCCCGTAGCGGTGCCGGGCCGCCATGCCCGCTGATCTCCGCCATATCCTCGCGCGTGTAGCTGCGCGGCGCACGCATCACGCTCAACAGCACTTCATCGACGATCTCCGCGCGGTCGGGATCGACCACGTGGCCGTAGTATTGCCTGAACGGCTCCGGATTGTCGAGTGCCGTGCCATCCGCGCGGCGAAAAAGGCGGCAGGCGATGGCAACGGCGTCCGGTCCGGAAAGCCGTATAACGCCGATGCCGCCCTCTCCAGGCGGGGTGGAGACGGCGGCAATAGTGTTGGGTGCCGGCATGGCGATGTCGTCAATTCGGTGGGTCATTCGACTCCCGCAGCAACAGCATGGCCTCATGCACGGAGAGAATCACCAACCCGTAGCGTAGTTCCAGCGCGTCGCGATGCGATAACAGTTCATCATCGTAAGTGATGAAGAATTCCGGTTTGAAATGCTGCAGCGTGGCGATGGCATATTGGCGCAGGCTGCTCGGTACGCCGGGCATCTCCTCGGCATCGAGCATTCCCATATGCTCCAACTCCAACACGCGCTGTTCCACCAGGCCGGCGTGGGGGGTGGATTGCCCGGCCCACTGGTCCAGCAGAATATGTTCCAGATCAACTCGTTTGCCATTCGTCAGCATCATACTAACTGTTTTCCACGATTACGTGCTTCGTTACACTATTTATGCGTTAAAAAAACATTAACCATATGGTTGGATATGCTGCCGACGGCATCGTCCGCCGTAAAATCCAACTCCGGCACCACGACAATGAGGTAATAATGCGTGAAATAGGTACGCGCGACGCGTTGAATGTCTTTCGGAGTGATGGCGTCGATGTTGGCAGCCACCGCGCGGTTGAATCCGGCGCCTCGCCCGATCAATTCGTACCAGGTGAGGTCAAAGGCATATTGCGCGCTGTATTGGTGTGAGAGCAGGTAGTGACCTTTCAGGTAAGCTTTGGCGCGCTGCAACTCCTCCGCGGAAACCGGCTCCGTTTGCAATCGCGCCAACTCAGCGGTCATGACGGCGCGGGTTTCCTCCATCGTGGTGGCGCGCGTCAATGCGTATAACGAGAACTGGCTGCACGCGCGCTGGGTGGGAAAAATGGTCGAGACTTCGTAGGCGAGGTGGCGCTGTTCGCGCACCACGCGGAACAGCCGCGCGCCGGTGCCGCCGGAGAGCAGCGTATCCAGCAGGCGCAACGGTAAAAAGTCCGGGTGCGCGGCGCCGCACACCGGGAAGGTGAGCATGATGCACGCGCTGCCGACCGGCAATTCACGCAGCACCAGCTCCGACTCCTCGATCGAGGGGTTGGCGACGGTGAGACGGGGTGGGCGCGGGCGGTTTTCCCACAAGCCGAACCCGGAGCGGATGGCACCGCGCACGGCGTCAGGCGTGCAGCGACCGACCACGGCCATGATCGCCGCACCGGGCAGCACGTAATCATGATACGCCGCCCGCACGCGTGCAGGCGTGATCTGATCCAGCGTGTCAGGCGTGCCCAGCGCGCGGGTGCCGAAAGGATGCCCGGCGTACAGACTGGTGTAGGACAGCACCGAAGCCGATTGCAACGCGGTGACCGGAGGAATCCGTTGTAATTGCCGGGTATGTTCGATGGCTTGCATGATGCCGTCATCGGTGAGTTTCGGGTGGCAGACAATCTCTGCCAGCGCCGCCAGGCCGACCGAAATGCTGCTGGCAGGCACGGTCACGCGGAACTCCAGCATGTCCTGGTGGACGCCGCCTTCCATCTTGCCACCCAGAGCGGTGAGCGTCTGCTGGATCACCGACCCCGCGGCATCAGACGACCCCTGCAGCATGCTGGTCACCAACACTTGACGAATACCCTGCACGTCGGCCTTTTCGTCGAAGGCCGCGTAATCGATCAACAGTTCGATGGAAACGACCTGCGACGCGGTGGTGGGCACGATGGTCAGCCGGAAGCCGTTCGCCCACCGCTCGGTGGTCACGTCATCGGCATGGGAGGCGAGCAGGGATGCCAGCGCCAGCAACAGCAGCACGCTCCATCGCATCATCGTTCTCCCTCCGGTCGCTGCCCCAGCGTCACCCAGGCCAGCGGGCGCTTCGGCAGCGCGGCGCGCAATTGCTGTAACGTCAGCGACTGCACGATGGGTAGGTAGCGGCTAAGCTGGGGCGATTTGCCCAGGCCTTCGTAGAAGGCGATCGTCGCGGCTTGCTGACTGTAGGTTTCGTTCTCCAGCAGAAACTGCGTGGCGAGGCGCTGCTTGGCCGCGGTGAACAACTCGTCGGGCACCGCTTCGGTGGCCAATCTGGTCATCAGCGTCATGGTGGATTGCCGCAGTTTGTACGCCTGGGCGGGCGGGGTTTGCGCCCAGATCATGAATCGTCCCGGCGCGCGCGTGCTGACATATTCAACGCCGAAGTCGGTGGGTGTCACCGCGTCAGTCGCCCACTGGCGCGGCAGCAACGCGTCGCCGCCGCTCGACAACAGCGTATACAGCAAATCCGTGGCGACCATCGTGGTAAAATCGCCGGTGGGGCAGGCGGGATACACCAGCAGTTGGAAGGTATCCGCCATGGGGCGCGCCACATGCTCGCGCATAATGGCTTCGGGGGACGGCGGCTCCGCCGCGGGCGGCGCCGGCAGCAACCCCGATTGGGCGGCGCCGAACGCCTGTTGTGCCAGCGCAATAGCGCGCGGCAGTGTCACGTCGCCGACCAGCACCACGCTCAGGTTGTTGGGCTTTGCCCAGCGCTGGTTGAAGGCGCGCACGTCGGCGGGGTTCAACCGCAACACGTCCTCGATGCTCCCGGTGGGGCGATATCGATAGGGATACGCCTGGTACGAACTCGCGTAGCCCAGGTTGAGCAGCATGGTCAGCGGATTGTCGCCGTCCTGCTGAATCTCCGCCAGGATGATCGAGCGTTCACGTGCAAAACTATCGTCGTCAAGGGTTGGCGCCAGCAAGACATCGGCGAGCACGTTCATCAGCAGCGCCACCTGACCGGAACCGGCGGTGGCGGAGATACGCGTCATATCGCGCGAGGTGGTGGCGTTACTGATACCGCCGACCTGTTCCAGCGCGTATTGCGGCGCCAATCTGCCGGGGTAATGCTCCGTGCCTTGAAAGATCAGGTGCTCGTGGTAGTGCGCCACACCGCGCGGATCGCTATTGAGGGCGGAACCGGTGCGCAACACCACCACCAAGGCGACGATGGGCAGCGAGTGGTCCTCGTGCACCAGCAGGCGTAGCCCGTTGGGCAACGTATGGGTGATGAAGCTGCCGGGCGGAAAGGGATTGGGCACATCAACCGCACGCACGCGCGGCGCCGCCGCCAGCATGACGGCCGCGATGACCAGCAACGAGCGAGCGGCGCGCAATATGAGCATAACGATCCTGACTCAACCTTCCTGAACAGCCGGGGGGCTACAACACGACGAGGTTATCGCGATGGATTGCCTCATCATATGGATGATACCCCAAAATCTGCTCAATTTGCGCGGTATGTTGTCCGGCAATTTGCCGCATTTCAACGCCGGTGTAATTGACCAGGCCACGTGCGATCTCCCGCCCGGCGGGGTCCTGCACGGCCACCACGTCGCCGGCCTGGAATGTGCCTTCCACTTCGCGCACTCCCACCGGCAACAGGCTGGATCCCCGTTGGGCCAGCGCGCGCGCGGCGCCGTCGTCCACGCGCAGAATGCCTTGCGGCAGCGCGGCGAAGCCCAGCCATTGCTTGCGCGCCCCCACGCGGTTGTCGCCGCGGGCGACGAACAGCGTGCCGATCTCTTCGCCGTCCAGAATACGCGCGATCACCCGTGGATGCCGACCCAGGGCGATCACCATATGCGCTCCCATGCGGGTTGCGAGCCGGGCAGCGGTCACCTTGGAGCGCATGCCGCCGCGACCGACGCCCGAGGTGCTGCCGCCGGCGGTTGCCTCGATAGATGGAGTGATCTTGCGCACTTCGTGCACCAACTTGGCCTGCGGGTCGGTGGTCGGATCGGCGGTATACAGACCTTCTACGTCGGAAAGGATAATGAGCAGATCGCACTGCACCTTGCCCGCGATCAGTGCGGCCAGCCGGTCGTTCTCGCCGATCTGCACTCCCTCCACGGAGACGGAATCGTTTTCATTGATGACGGGCACCACCTGATGGCGGTGCAGCATGGGCAGCAGGGTGTTGCGGATGTGCAGGTAACGGTGGCGGTCGGCGATGTCATCACCGGTGAGCAGCAGTTGCCCCACCGTGCACCCGTGTTGCAGGAACAGCGCGTTGTAATGCGCGATCAACTCCACCTGCCCTACGGCCGCGGCGGCTTGGCGGGTGGAAAGGTCGGGTTTCCCCTGACCGAGGAGCCGCATCTTCGCCAGTCCCAGCCGCACCGCTCCCGAGGTGACCAGCAGCACTTCGCGTCCCTGCCCGCTCAACGTGGCGATCTCGCGCACCACTCCATCCAGCAGAGGGTGGTTGAAGTCCCCCTCCGGGGTGGCGACCAGGTTGCTGCCTACCTTGACCACTATGCGCGTCGCCGCGGCAAGCTGGCGACGCGCTGAAGACTGCATGTCCACGCTCACGTCACTTCCTCATTCCGGGCATCCGGCCCGCCGGGACACCCTCCCTGCTCTATTTCCGCCTGCCCAGGACGGACTCCTGCCGTCGCCTGCGCGCCGCCGGCAACAATCTGACGGACCGCCACTCCCCCGCCCGGTTTCCCTGGCACAGAGTGCACACAGTGTACCGGAAATCCAGGCGTGACGCAATCAAACGTTTGGCAACAGCGTTCGGTGTATCACGTGGCGGAGTCAGACACTTGGCCGGGAACGGCAGGGAATCGTCTGCGCGCGTGGAAACATAGCGACAGGCAACCGCCCACC
Source organism: uncultured bacterium (assembly GCA_964472305.1). GTDB lineage: Bacteria > Armatimonadota > Hebobacteria > CAIYQO01 > CAIYQO01 > CAYYJR01. The sequence goes on along the minus strand of CAYYJR010000002.1, from coordinate 64,263 downwards.
GGGGGAAGGACGGACCGCATGACGATTCGACCGGAGTTAAAAGCATGCATTGACGCCTATCTGGACGAGGTGGCGTCGCACCTGCGTCAGGCCACGCCCGAGGCGCGCGCGGAGACAGTGCGCGAGTTGAAGGCCACCCTGTTCGCGAAACTGCGCGCACGCTCACCTGATCACCCGAATATGGCGGAGTTGCGCGCGGTGCTGGCGCAGTTGCCGGAACCGGAATCGTTTGGTCCGGCGGAAGAGGGAACACCGCTTCCCGCCGATCCGCCCCGCCGCGCGCCGTTGGGCTTTCTCGGTCTCTTCAAAAAACGTTGAGCATCAACGCAACCACCCGGAGAGCTCTCACGAACTGAGCCAGGCACACCGCCACGACAACGCACCACTCGTCATGTGTCGCTTGTCATCTCACCGCCCCTTGGCAATCCGTCGGGATGCGGGGTACAATACCGCTGATGAGCGATTTGCCCATGCTGGTGGTGCTGGTAGCGTTTACGCTGGTGTATGTCAGCGTGCTGCTGCGTATTCGATTAGGTTCGGCAGGCGCGGACCGGCGCACAATAGTGCTGGTGATCGCCGAGTTGTGGTTGACGTTTGCCGTCATTATCGGCGTGTTCGCACTGTTGCAGCGGCTGGTCGGTCCGGTGCCGCGCCAGGAATCGATTGCCGGCGAACTGGGAACACAACTCGCGCGCGTGCACAAGCTGGCGCCCGGGCAGCGCGCGTTGATTTACGGGGGATTCGCGCTGGCGATCGGATTGTTCATCAGTTTACTCTGGTCGTTGCGCGCCGCCCAGCGCCCGGTGACCGACGGAGGACAGAATGATCCAACTGCGTGATCGGAACCTGTGTTCGATCGACGACTTCACATCTGAGGAACTCGCAGCCATCCTTGCCGCCGCGGCGCGGCTCAAGGTCCGGCCTGACGAGGTGAGCCAACTGGCCGCCGGCAATACGCTGGCGATGATTTTTGAGAAGCCGTCGCTGCGTACGCGGGTCACTTTCGAAGTTGCGATGACGCAAATGGGCGGGCATGCCATCTACCTGCAGCCGTCGGACATCGGGCTGGGCAAGCGCGAGCCGGTGAAAGACGTGGCGCGCAACCTGTCGCGCTGGGTACAGGCTATCATGGCACGCACTTTCTCGCACCAGTCGATCCTTGAACTGGCGGAATACGCCGCGGTGCCGGTCATCAACGCGCTGTCAGATCGCGAGCACCCCTGCCAGGCGCTGGCGGATTTCCAGACGTTCATCGAGTATAAAGGCGACCTGCGTGGGCGCAAGCTGGTCTATGTCGGCGACGGCAACAACGTGGCGCACAGCCTGCTTCTGCTGGCAGCCAAGCTGGGCGTCCATTGCGCCATCGCGTGCCCGGCGGGGTATGCGCCGGCGGAAGACATCGTGGCCCGTGCCCGCGAAATCGGCCGCGCGACCGGCGCCGTCATCGAGGTTGGACCGGATGCCCGCGCGCTGGCCGCGGGTGCCGATGTGCTGTATACTGACGTGTGGACCAGCATGGGCCAGGAAGCGGAAACGACCGAGCGCCTGCGTGTTTTCCCACCCTACCAGTTGAATGCCGAACTGCTCGCTTGCGCGAAACCGGATGCGCTGGTGATGCATTGCCTGCCGGCTCACCGCGGGGAAGAGATCACCGAAGAGGTGCTGGAAGGCCCGCAGTCGGTGGTGCTGGACGAAGCGGAGAACCGGTTGCACGTACAGAAAGCGGTGCTGGCGCTGGCCTTCGGTTGGTCACCAGCCTAGCGTCGGGAGCTTCACACGACCCATATGGGTCCAGCCACCGTTGGACACCCCGCGACATCGGAACTGTTCTTCGACGTTCAACGCGACCGAATGACGCATTCCCCGTTGCACGCGCCTCCCGACATATCGGGAGGCGCGTGCTGCCAATCGGTCCCGGCTATTGAGCCTTTCCGCTCGGGCTTGTTATACTGGTGCCAATGACTATTACCGCGCATAACCCGGAAAACGCGCCTGCGCCGCTGGCGTTGCTGATCGGCAGCCTGCCGCCACGACGGTTGCTTGACTTCGTGAAGGGGGAAACGGCATTGTGCCGGGTGGTGCTGCAGGGTTTCACGCCGCGCACGGCCTCGCTGGCGCGGCCAATCGTGCAGCAACGATTGCTGCATGAGTTGGAGCGGCAGCCGAAGCTGGCAGTCCGTCTGCTGGACGCCTGGAAAGAAACCTTCACCGAGTTGCTGCACGTGGTGAACGCCGCCGATTTTACGCCATCCGCGACGGCGTTGCGCCCGCTGCTGGAGCGTTACGGGACTGAGGCGCTACGGTACGGATTATTGCACACCGAGCGCGAAGGTGTGCGCGCCTGGGCTGATCGACTGGCGGAGATCGATCGTGCGGAAGCACCCCCCGCGGCGAACCGTCCCGGACATGCCGCCGCGACTTCCGCCGTCATCGCCGATGTGCAGTCCGAAATGACCGAGCTGCGGCGGCGCATGCAAGCGGTGAGCACGGAGCACGACGCGCTGCGCCGCGAAGTGGCCGGATTGCGCGGCGCTGTGACGCAAGCCCAAGCGCGGGAAGCGGACTTAACGAAACAACTGGCAGCAGCGGAGGCGCGCGTCGAACGCGAACAGCGCCGGGCACGCAAGGCAGAAGACGAGGTCGAAGAGTTACGCAAGCAGTTGCGCTTGGCGGAACACCCCGCGCCCACGGCGCCGGTAGCCGCGCCAACCCCGACGGCGGCCAGCATCGCGGAAGCCATTCTGCTGGTGCAACGCGGGCTGGCGGTGTTGCAAGCGACAGCGGGAGAGGACGACGAAACTCCGCCGTTGCCGCCAATCCCGCCGTCGCGCCCCGTGCGCGCGCGTGCCGACGACCCCACCATCGCCGTGCCCAGCGGACACGGCAAGCAATCATTCCGAATCAGCCGCATTCGCGCGGCTTTCGCCGACAACGACGTGGCGCTGGTCGACCGCATCCGCGACGGGCTGGCGCGATTGGCCAACCAGCCGGCGAAAGAGCAGGCATTGCTCGCGCAGTTGGAAACCGCCGGCATCCCGCGCGCGGTGCTCACCGGTCCGTTGCGCCCCGCTATAGTGGACGGCAGCAACGTGGCCAACATGAGCCCGCACAGTCGCGGCCGGCTGGCTTTCCTGCCGCAAATCCGCCGTGCCGCGTGGGAGGAAGGCTATTTCCCGGTGTTCATCATCGTGGACGCCAGCCTGCGCCACCGCATCGACCAGCCCGACCTGTTGATGGATATGGTGGAGCGCGGCGAAATCACCATGGCGCAATCCGGCACCTCAGCCGACGAACTGCTTATCGAGGAAGCCGCGCGCCGCGGCGCGGTGATCATCACCAACGACCGCCTGGCAGACTGGCCCGCCGCCAAATCACTGGAGAAACGGCATATCGCCATTGATCGCGCCGGCGTCCGCCTGGGAAATTTTCATAACTCGGCACGACTGTTCTGAACCACAATGGCACCGGGAGAGAACACGGCAAACCGGGAAAGTCGACGATGTAATATGCATTTGCCACGTACCATGCTCTCGCTGTGCCGCTGTGGCTCAAATCTACTCATGAGGAAACGCCTGTGACTCTTCGTATCAATACCAATCGCCCGCACTTTGATGACAGCGTCTTTGTCGCGCCGACGGCGACGGTGATCGGCGAGGTGGCGTTGGGACGCGACGCCAGCGTATGGTATGGCGCGTGCCTGCGCGGCGACCTGGCCGCCATCACCATCGGCGCGGGCAGCAATGTGCAGGACAACGCCAGCGTGCACGTCGACACGGGCATCCCCGCCTGCATCGGCGATCACGTCACCATCGGCCACAACGCGGTCATTCATGGCGCGACGATTGAGGATGGCGTGTTGATCGGCATGGGCGCCATCGTGCTCAACCACGCGAAAATTGGAAAAGGTAGCCTCGTTGCCGCTGGCGCGGTAGTGCGTGAAGGAATGGATATCCCCCCCGGCAGCCTGGTCGCCGGCGTCCCCGCCAAAGTGCTGAAAGAGCTCACCCCCGAACAACAGGCGCATCTCCGTGAAAACGCGGAGGTGTATATCGCCTGTGCACAGGCACACCGGGAGGCGAATCGGTAGGATGATTGGTGTTGGGCACGGGCGAGTAGCCGTCTTTCTGCGGAGAAGACGGCGGTTGCCCTGCCGGTCAGCCCGCGTATAATGCCTGTGCTTCATCGATGAGCGCCAGGCAATTCGCCAGCGGCATGTCATCCTGAATGGCCTGTGCGGGGGAAAGCAGATAACCGCTGCCGGCGCCGGCGCCGGCAGCCGTAACCGGCAGCGGTCCGCCCTCGACGCAACAGTCCTCCCGGCCGCTGCCGACATGCTTCCTGCGCTGGCCGGCGTACGGTTCCTGCCATCCGCGATGGATTGCAGGGAAAAGCAATCTTCCGCATTGATGATATTTTTTTTATCGTTTGCAGGACTCTGGGCGGTGATATGGAATAATTTGGGTATTGAGAGAGCAATCGCTCTGTCGTACAAACCGCACATCCCAGCTCAATCCACCACAAAGGAGACGCACATGAAAATTGCACCCATCCTTTCCCTTCTCTCGTGCCTGATGCTGCTGGCCGCTCTCGCCGCCGGCGCATATGAATTCCAGCCGATCGGTTATGAAAGCATCGGCATGGGCGGCGCCGGCGTCGCCAACGCCAAAGGCTCCTACGCGGGGTATTACAATCCCGCGCTGCTGGCCAAAAGCCGCTATACCGTGGAAGGCAGCCTGAGCGTCGGCCTTGGGGTTCGCGAGTTCAACCTGGCGGAAAATATCGACCGCCTCTCCGAACTGGATTTGACAAATGCCATCAACCGCATCGCGGCCAATGCCCCCAACAACGGGAGCAATGGCGTGGATGCCACCAATGTCCTGGAGGCGCAGGGGATTCTGCTTGACATGTCCGGCGGGAAGAACGGCCTGTTCCTGATGCCTTCGGCCGGTCTCGGCTTCCAGATCTCGAATCTTTCCGTCGCGGTGTTCGGCACCTCAGATGCCAGCGCGAAGGCCGTCATCGATCCCAACAAGCTGGACATCATCGTGGCGACCGGCAATCCGCTGCTGCCGTACGTGGCCTATGATCCGGCTACCGACTCTTACAGTGCGACCTACAATGGCGCCGCCATCGATCAGAATGTCTACGAGGCGAATTCGCTCGAATTCGCGCTGCAGAACCAGGACACCTATATCGACCTGAACGGGCTGGCGTTAGTCGAAGTGCCCATCAGCACGGCGCGCACGTTCAATATCGGCCTGGGCAAGCTCTCCATCGGCGGCTCCGCGAAATACATGTCGGGCACCACGTATGCGGGCCGCATCAACATCGACACCAACTCCGAGGATATTCAAGACCAGTTGGACAATAGCCAGAAGACCAGTTCGGCGTTCGGCCTGGATGCGGGCGTGCTGTATCAGCCGCCGCTGTTGAACAACCTGACCATCGGCCTGGTGGGCAAGAACCTGAACAAGCCGAAGTTCAAAATGGCGGATGGCTCGCTGACCGACCTGCCCGTCGAGCCGATGTACCGCGCGGGCGTGGCGATGGGCTTGTTCAATAACAAGATCGATTTCGCCGCGGACTACGACATCTCGAAGAACAAGCTGGCGGACGGCACCGACTCGCAGTATCTCGGCGGCGGCATCAACCTGCATCCCACGAGTTGGTTCAGCCTGCGCGCCGGCGCCATGCAGAACCAGGCGAATAAAGAGCAGGAAGGCCTGGTCTATACCGCCGGCCTCGGTATCGGCATCAAGTTCCTGCAACTCGATGTCGCCGCGGCGATGTCATCCAAGAAAGGAAGTTACAAGGGCAATGAGATTCCGCGCTACAGCAAGGTGAACGTGGCGCTGGTTTCGCGCTGGTAATTCCGGTCACCAACCCGGCACGCCGTCGAGACGCGAGCAACCTCGCGTCTCGACGCATTTGGGTGGGGCAGGGATTGTCGGGCCGTGTTGGAAATTACTTCCCTTGCCCCGTGAAAGGCCGTTCTGCTCACCCGCACGTGAAGGACGAAAGCCGTTGACAAGGGCGCGCCGATGACATACTCTTAGGGTGCCGCGCACAGTGCGGAGGGGTGGCCGAGCGGTTGAAGGCGGCGGTCTTGAAAACCGTTGAGGTGTCACAGCCTCCGGGGGTTCGAATCCCTCCCCCTCCGCCAATTTTCCGCAACTCTCCTTCGTGATACCGTGCCGAGAGGAAATCCGGTCCTGGTTGCCACCATCTTCGGATCAGTTCCCGCTTTGTCGCATGGCACACAGCCGCTCATATGCGGCACGGTGATGCGGCCATGTGCCGATCCAGTTCCGGTAGGTATCGCACGGAAAATCGGCACACTGGCTGCAATCCAGCAAGCCTTGTTCCGCACAGCATGCGGCGATGCGACAATCACTTTTCCAGCGTACATTGCGGTCACCTCGGCATCCCTGGCAGCGAAACCATTCCGGCATGGCGTTGGCGTTTCCACCGGCCTTCCATGCTTCCGCCAGACGCTGTGCCGCCAGGGGATCGTGCGCCGCGCGATATATCTCGCAAGTGGAACAATCGATACCACAGGGCGAGATCGCGTGCTCGGTTGACATGCGCTTCCTCCCTACGACAATGTCTCCCCCGTCGGCGCGACGACAAGGGAAATGAACAAAAAGGGCTATGGGACGACGGTTCCCCGCACGTGCCATAGCCCACGCGTCACTGATCGCTCACTACTGCATGGCCAGCAGCGCCTTGAAATCGTCGGGGTTGGACGCTTTGGTCATCGCTTCGTCGAGGGTGACCATCTTCTTCAGCACCAGCGTGCGCAGCGCCTGGTCGAGCGTTTGCATACCGAGTTTGCCGCTCGCCTGGATGATGCCGGGCATCTGGTGCACCTTGTTGTCGCGGATGAGCGTACGGATGGCGGCGTTGCCGAGCATGATCTCCTGCGCGCAGCAGCGGCCGTGACCGTCGATATGCTGCAACAGCGTCTGGGTGAGGATGCCTTCCAGCACGTTCGCGAGCTGGGTGCGCACCTGATCCTGCTGGTGCTCGGGGAAGACGTCGACGATGCGGTCGATGGTGGAGGCCGCGCTGGTGGTGTGCAGGGTGGCAAAAACCAGGTGGCCGGTTTCCGCCGCCGTCAGCGCCGCGGCGATGGTTTCCAGGTCGCGCATCTCACCGATGAGGATCACGTCGGGATCCTGGCGCAGCACGTGGCGCAGCGCCACGGTGAAGCTTTCGGTGTCGGAGCCCACTTCACGCTGGGTGATGACACTCAGCTTGTTATTATGCAGGAACTCGATGGGATCCTCGATGGTCACGATATGCGTGCGATGGTTGCGGTTGATCTCGTCCACCATCGCCGCCAGCGTGGTGGATTTCCCGGAGCCGGTGGGACCGGTGACCAGCACCAATCCGCGCGGGCGATTGGTCAACTCGCGCACGATGGGCGGCATCTTCAGCTTGTCCAGCGTGGGGATGTCGGAGGGAATAGAGCGGAAAACCGCTCCGACCGACCCGCGCTGGCGGTGGACATTCACGCGGAAGCGCGAGACGCCGGGCAGACTGTAGGAGAAGTCCAGCTCCCAATGCCGTTCATACGCGGTGATCTGCACGTCGGTGAGGATGGAGTAGATGATCGGTTGCACGATTTGCGGCTTCAACATGGGATACGGCATCGGTTGCAATTCCCCATCCACGCGCATCTGCGGCGGTGAACCGACGGCCAGGTGCAGGTCGGACGCGCGATGCTCGATCATCATCGTCAACAACTCTTCGATGGTCATCTCCGACCCCGGCGCGGTGGTCGGGGTTGGCGGGGGCGGCGGCTCGGGGGTCATGTTGCCGAGGATGCTGGAAAAATTGGGGCTGGCGGCGGACGGCGCCGCGGCGCGGGGCGCGGCCTGGTTGTACCAGGAGCCGATCGCGCGTGCCACCTGGTCCATCGGCGCGACATTATACGCCACCTCGCACCGCGCGGCTTCACGCAACGCGAGCTTGGCGGTATCATCCAGCGGATTGGCCATCGCGACGTATAGCTGACTGCCGTCCAATTGCAGCGGGATGACATCCAGGTTGCGGGCCATCTCCAGCGGGATGAGATCGAGCGCTCGCGGATCCGGCCCGGCCATCTCCAACTCGACGTACGGCAACTTGGTTTCCTGCGCGAGAAGATCGGCAATCTCTTTGGCGGAAAGCGCGCCGTCATCGACGGCCACTTTCCCGAGCCATTGCGACTGTCGTAAGGCTTTAGCCGTCAGTCCGCTAATGACATTGAGGGGTAACAGGTTTTGACGTTCGAGAATCTTGGCGAGTCGTTCGTTCGTCGCTGTGGGATTTAATGCCATCGTTGTTTCCTCTCTTTGGGATCACGAGGTTCGACACGCCGATGGGCGCGTTTCTCATACAGCAGCTATTCCATATCGCGCGCAATTATTGCGCGTTCGCTTATTCGCGCCACCATGCCACCAGGGCGATGCGTCCGGCGCGACCCTGCTGGCCGCGGTGTGAAAAATACCGATCGTTCCGGCAGCGCGTGCACGCCGGGTGGACGACGATACGCTCTGGCGACACTCCGGCGCTTGCCAGGTCGGCGACGATCATCGCACGCAGGTTCAGTCCGGATTTCGTCCCCACGCGCACGATACCACCCTCACCGAACTCGGCAGCTACCCGTGCCGCCACCTCATCGCCCACTTCCAGGCAGGCCGGGCACAGGGTCGGCCCGATGGCCGCCTGCACCGCCGTCGGATCACACCCCGCGACGGTCATCACGCGGACGGCAGCGGCGGCGATACGCCCCAACGCCCCGCGCCAACCGGCATGCACCACCGCCAGCACGTGCCGCGCCGCATCCACCAGCAACACCGGCGCGCAATCGGCCACCAGCACCGCCACCGGCACGCCGGCTGCGGCAACGATCAGCCCGTCCGTCGCCGGCAAGGCATCGTCCCAGGCGAAGGCGCCGCGCCCGCGATCATCCGCGTCGACCCACGCGACGTGAGTGCCATGCACCTGTTGCGCCGTCACCAGCGCCGTGGCCTCATAGCCAACCGCCGCGGCGAAACGCCGGCGGTTTTCCGCGACCAATCGCGGATCATCACCCACATGCATGCCAAAGTTCAGGGCGGCAAAGTCACCCGCACTCACGCCGCCGTCGCGCGTCGATAACGCGTGCCCCAGCGCGGGCAGGGCTTCTGGCAACTCAAAACCATCAAATGCCAGGGTCATGAATCCGCAAAACCTTTAACGCCTCTCTCGGCATGCCTCCGGCCGTCGGGCACCGATCGTTACGCGCCTGATGGCGACAAGGTTCCTGTCAGGTCTGTCCGCGGACACGCACTCTATCCGGCCAACTCGAAGCGCATGCGCCTGTCGAACGGCGCGATCATCTCGGTGTCATCCGGCTCGGATTCAAGCGGAGAACGGTTCTCAATCTTTGGATTTCGCTTTCTTCTTACCCATCATGCCATCTAGACCGAACATGCGCCCCGCGCCGGCAATCAGCACTGCCAGTTCCATGACAAGGAACGCGGTGTTCGCCCCGATATAGGTCGGCGACAGGTGCATGGTGGCCAACAGGTAGCCGGCATTCATGACGAGGGCGAACAGCGCCGCCACTCGCGTCAGCAAACCGAAAAGGAACAACAGGCCGAGTCCCGCCTCGCCGGCGATCACCAGCCAGGCAAACGCGTCGGCATTGGGATTGACGATGCCGGTGAGAAACAGGGCGAAGTCGGGGTTGACATTATGCCGCACAAAGCGTCCGGCGTGCTCGGTATCCGGTCCCGGCGCGGTGGATTCGCGCAGCATGGTGACGAATGCCTCGGGTGAAAACATGCTCGGCGCGCTGACCGCCGGGGGTGGCGGCGCCACCAAGTGTCGCGCGGGCGCTGGCCGGGGGAGCGCGCGCGCCGGGGTGGTCGGCGAGGCCACGCTGTTCACGGGTGCCGGCGCGCGGGTCGCCGGTTGCACCAGCGGCACGGGCGGCAGTTCCGGCGGTGTCGTTTCCATCGGCGCGATGATCTTCGCAGTGGCGCTGTAAAGAAAAAATGCGCCGAGAAAAATGCGAATCAACACCATTCCCGCGATGCTGGCTTTAGCTTGTTGATCAGCGGCGCCTTTCGCCATGCCATGAACCTCCGCAATGTCATTGCTATTCGCCGCCGACGCGTGGAATACCTTTTCCACGTATAAAGTGAGCCGTGTCGTCCCTTGGCGACAGGAATCGGCGGTAAGACGGCGAGAGGCGCCGGCGCTTCAGGCTATTGTATATGCGATCTCTGCGCGCTGTCGCGTCAATCCACCTTCCCCGGCAACGGCGGTTCCGGCAGCAGGAAGAATGCCAACCCGGCGAGGGTAGCGAGCAGGCCGCCGTAGAGGAAGATGGCACGAATGCCGATCAAGCGTTCCAGCAGACCGAGCAGCGCCATCGCCACAGCGATGTAGAGCGCCGACAGAATCTTATGCACCGAAAAAGCCGCCACCTGGCCGCCGGCGCCGGCGGTGCGGCTGACCCACATGCTGCTGGGACCGAGCAGTATGGTGGTGAAGGCGATGAACGCGGTGAATCCGACCATAGCCAGCAAGTGGGAATCACCGAGGCCAAGCAGCGCGGTGCACAAGCCGGTAGCGGTACCGAGCAATCCGTGCAGCTTGCGCAATGATACTCGATCCATGAAAAAGGCCGCGCCCAGAGTGGCAAGGAACGCGACCGTCCCGGCGACGGAATTCAACACGCCGAAAGCCTGGTCCCCTTGCCGCAGTTCGTGTGCGAAGCGAATGGCGAAAAACGCACCCACTCCGGCGATCAGATTGCCCCAGATCATCGAGAGGTGGATAAAGCGCGTCAACTCCGCGCGCCGCAGCGCGGCGCGGTAGCCGATCCACAGTCGCCGCACTTCGTCGGTGAGATTGCCCAGCGCGGACGGCGTTTCCTCGCCCGGGTAGGCAAACAGCACCAGCGCGGCGATGATGAGCAGCGCGGCAAAGACGACAAAGACCGATGGGTAGCCGTGCCACCACGCGCCCAGCCGGGTGACCAGCACCGGCGCGACAATAACCGTGCTCGCGCCGATGCTGCGATAGATGGCGTTGGCCAACCCCTGACGACGTGCGGAAACCTGCTGGGTGAGGGTGTTCAAGTTGACGAACGCGGTGCTGACCAGTGCGCCAAAAATCGGCATGATTACCCAGAGACTGCTCGCTGTGCCCCAGCGGAGCAGCAGCAGGCAGACCGCGGTACCGAGCATCGACAGCGCTCCCAACATGCGCTGGCCAAAGCGGTCGGACAGTGCGCCCAATACAATGACCCCCGCCACCACCCCGAAGAAGCGCAGCGAGCGCAACTGCGCCCATGCACTTGCCGACCACCCCAGATCGTTGGTGACCCACAGCGGCAGCATCACTTCCGACCCCACCGAGAACAGGCTGAACAGCAATGTGGTCACCGCCAGCACTGCCATGCGCCGCCGCGCCCGCGTGCCGAGGAACGGCGACAGGCGCAACCACAACGCAGCAGCGGATAGCGACGTGTCAGTTGTCATGCGCGGAAAATGCCTTTACTGATGCCCGGTGGATCTTACGCGAGAATCGGTGAGCACTGTTAGCGGCCGCGTCGGCACGCGCGCCCAGTGGCGCCACCGGCTGCGGTTCGGCGCACCGGGGCAGGACCGGTTCACATACCAGTGGTTCCGCGGGTGTTCGGCGTAGTTCACGTAACATGAACGATGTGTAACAGCAGTGGGTGCGAGCATCGGCGCTCCATCAGCTACCGGCAGGATTTCGGCGATACCATAGCATGCTCCGGCGCGCGCGTCCAGTGCAGGACTCGACTGTACGGCAGCGTCAGGGGCAACTGACTTTCCGCCGAAAACCGAAATTGCCAAACCGTGTCTAACACCACAGTGTGCGACCGTGGTTGCACACTGTGCGTCGAATTCCGTATAATAGCGCCGGGTAGCTCCGGGTTGATGCCACCGGAGCGGCCTTTTTCATGTCGGGCATCGATAGGGTTAAGGCACGTGCGTTTCATCACCTTCTGGATCTCGGGCGCGGTGCTTGCCGTGCTCGTGCTGTGCCGGCCGCCGCTGCACGCGGAGGCCGACGGACTTAGCTATCGCAAGCTCACGATCAACGGCGTCACCGCCCACATCATCACCGTGGATCTGAACGATCCGTCGCTGTTGTTGACACCGGGCGTGGCACTCGACACACCGGATAATCGGAAAACCTTCACCCAGTTCCTCAAAGACTCTGCTCCGCTGGCGCAGATCACCGGCACCTTTTTCGACTTGAAAAGCGGCGAACCGATCGGCGACGTGGTCGTCCGCGGCAGCCAGGTCTGCTTCACCCGCGGCATCGGCACCGCGCTGGTCGTGACGCCGGACAACACCCCGGCGATGGTGGATACCTTGCCCGGCACGGGTTGGCGGGGCTTCGAGAGCGTGCTGCAAGGCGGATTGCGCCTGGTGCGTGACGGGCAGATCGCCGTGGATCCGGAAGGACAGGGTTTTCACGACCGCTATATGCAGCGCAACACCGCGCGCATCGTCGTCGGCATCCTGCCGCATAAGCAGGTGATAATGGCGGAGACCGGCCACTTGCTGTTGCCGCAATTGGCCGACGCCATGCTGCAGTTGGGGTGCGTGGACGCGATGGCGCTGGACGGCGGCGGTTCCGTCGGCATCGCCTTTGATGGCACCACCATCATGTCTACTCAGCGCAAGCTGGCCAACGTGCTGATGGTGGTGCGCCGCCCGCCGGAAGAGACCGCGCAGCGCATCGAAGCCATCCGCCTGCGCGAGGAGCAACAACGACAGGCCGTCGAGGAGCAGCACCGACCTATGTGGGAAATCCGCATGCCGCGCCCCGACTTCGGCGCGATGTGGAACGGCATCGGCAACGGGTGGTTCGGATTAACCACCGCCTGCGCCCGTTCCTGGAACCACGTCAGCCTGCACTGCTCCGCCATCGTCAACTGGTTCCATAACTGGGTGCGCGCCGACAGCCGCCCGCCGGAACCGCGGCGCGGGTAACCCGTCAGGTATGCCGTCGACCAATCAATCCACCGCAATCGATTCCAGCGTGGCTGCCGGACCGTTATCTCGGTTGTGAATTTACGCGAATCGGCATTCCCCAATCCACATTTCGCTCTATCGCTCGCCGCAGCGCCATTCCCGCATAACGACGCTGGTCATGGGATCAGTCAATCCGCGAGGCATTATTCCGTCGAATACGCCGCCTGTTTCGCTTTCGTCGCCCCCTGGTGGATGCTGAATACGAGGCGCAATACCGTGCCCTCGCGCGTGCCGGGCGGCAACTGGTTCAGCGGAATAGCAATCGCCACCGACTCGTTGCCGATAAGCAAACGGGCGGCGTCGCCGTCAATGCGATCAACGTACGCTGTAATCACGATACCCCTCTTCTCGCGGAAAGACTGCTGATATGGTAGTGTATCGCGCGCCGAGAAGCAAGGGGCGCGCGATATCCCTTGGAGGTTCGCCCACATTCCGGTACAATCAGCGGAAGGGCAAGGCCCGACGCGCCTCGCTCTTCGTATGGCACACGACAAGGAGCATCACCGTGCAACCGATTCGCCTGGCCTTCATGGGCTTTCGACATGGGCATATCTTCAGCCTCTATCACCTCGCCAGGGAGCGGGACGACATCGCGATCGTCGCGGCGTGCGAGGAAGACGCGGCAACCCGCGCAACGATGGCGACGGGCAACGTGCCGATCACGCATGAGGACTACGCGCGCATGCTGGATGCGGTGCCGTGCGACGCGGTGGCGATCGGCGATTATTACGGCAAGCGCGGCGCCATCGCCATCGAGGCATTGCGGCGCGGCAAGCACGTCATCAGCGACAAACCGCTGTGCACCTCGCTGGAAGAATATGAAACGATTGCCCGGCTCTCGCGTGAGCATGGGCTGGCGGTCGGTTGCCAGTTGGATCTACGCGAATTCCCGGCGCTGCTCGGGTTGCGCCATGCGCTGCGTGACGGGCTGATCGGCGAGGTGCACGCCCTCGGCTTTACCGGTCAGCATCCGCTCAACTACGGCACGCGGCCCGACTGGTATTTCACGCCGGGCCGGCACGGCGGCACCATCAACGACATCGCCATCCATGCCATCGACTTCATCCCCTGGGCGACCGACCTGCGCGTGGCGCGGGTGAACGCCGCCCGCGCGTGGAACGCCCGCCTGCCGCAGGCGCCGCAGTTCCAGGATGCCGCGCAGATGATGCTGACGCTGAACAACGGCGCCGGCGTGCTGGGCGATGTCTCGTACCTGGTGCCGGAGAGCTTCGGCTACACATTGCCGCAATACTGGCGCATCACCTGCTGGGGCACGGCAGGCGTCGTGGAAGGCGGTCTGAACACGCCGACGCTGCTGTATCGCAACGGCGCCGACACGCCGGAGATCCTGCCGCCGCCGGCGACATCCTCCGGCGCCTACCTGACCTCCTTCACCGCACAAATCCGCGGCGAATCCGCCGGCGTCACACTGAGCACCGCCGACGTGCTGGAAGCCACCCGCGTCACCCTCACCATCCAGCATGCCGCCGATCACTGCCTGACGGAAGTGACAGTGTAAGACACTGTTTTGAAAAGATTCATTACCGGTCCTCGATGCTGCCGCCGACCGATATGGCCGCAACGTCGGGGACATTTCCCCGCCGGGTCACACCCCGCACGCACCCCCCTGGATGCCGTGCTTCTCGAAATACCGCTGGTGATACTCTTCCGCCCGGTAGAAGGGGGGAGCGGGGAGAATTTCGGTCAGGATCGGACGCGGCACGACGCCGGAACGATCCAGGCGTTCCTTCGCGACCTCGGCTTCCGTTCGCTGCTCCGGGGTGTGGTAGAAAATGACGGACCGATACTGCCTCTTCTGCCGCATAGTCGGATCATGGATACGCCAGAACAGATCGAGCAGTTCCGCGTAACTGACACGGTCGGAATCGTACTCTATCTGCACCACTTCCGTATGTCCGGTCTTTCCTCCACAGACCTGCGCGTAACTCGGGTCCGGCGTGTCGCCCCCCGCATAGCCGACCGTGGTCGCGATGACTCCCGGCACCGTGCGAAATGCCGCCTCCACCCCCCAGAAACATCCAGCGCCAAATGTTGCCTGTGCCATTGTGCGTACCTGTGCTCACTTTCCATGGTATGTGTGCGCGGCAAGCCGCGGATGCTGCCGCCAGTAGCAGTGTGCCCACCGTGCCACGGTGAAAACACGACCTGTCCGCCGATGTTGGAGATCACTCGCCCAGCGGGCGGGCCTTCGTCCTTGCGCGGCGTGACGCGACGCGATAAGATGGGCATCATTCCCACGCATCGAGGTAAGTCACTATGAAAGCACTGCTCTATTCCGCGCCCGGCGTCTTCGCCATCACCGACGTCCCCACGCCGCGGCCATGCGGTACGGAAGTGTTGATCCGCGTGCGCGCCTGCGGGGTATGCAAGACGGACGTGCATATTCACCATGGCCGCTTCATCTCCACCT
This sequence comes from uncultured bacterium, assembly GCA_964472305.1. GTDB lineage: Bacteria > Armatimonadota > Hebobacteria > CAIYQO01 > CAIYQO01 > CAYYJR01. The sequence goes on along the minus strand of CAYYJR010000002.1, from coordinate 48,777 downwards.
TCCCGCTCATTCCCGGCCATGAGTTCGCCGGTGAAGTGGCGGCGGTGGGCGGGGCGGTGACGCGGGTAGCGGCGGGTGACCGCGTGACGGCGGACAACGAGCGCCAGTGCGGGGCATGCAACGCGTGCCGGCGCGGCCAGCCGTTGTTTTGCGAGCGGCTCTACGCGCAAGGCGTAAACGCGCCGGGCGGCTTCGCGGAATACGTGCTGGTGGACGAGCGGCAGGTGTATCCGCTGGCCGACACCGTCAGTTTCCGCGAAGGCGCACTGGTGGAGCCGACAGCGTGCGCGGTGCATGGCATCGACGTCATTGCCCCGCGCGCGGGTGATGAGGTGCTGCAATTCGGCGCTGGGCCGACGGGATTGATCCTGGCGCAACTGCTGCGCCGCAACGGCGCGGGCACGCTGGTGCTGGCCGACTTGTCGCCGGCCAAGCTGGCGCTGGCGGCGCGCGATGCCGGCGCTGAGACGGTGCTGGTGCAGCGCGACAACCCGGAGGCGCATGCGCAGGCGATCCGCGACCGCTGTCCGTGCGGCTTCGATATTGTCATCGATGCCACCGGGGTGAGTCAGGTGATGGAGGCGCTGCCGCAATATGCCCGCCACGGCGGCAAGGTGGTGTTTTACGGCGTCGCGCGCGAGGAAGAGCGCATCTCGATCAGCCCCTACGAGATATTCCGGCGCGAGCTGACGCTGCTGGGCTCCTTCTCACAGGCGCACACCTTCGACCGCGCCGTCCGCTTAATCAATGCGGGCGTCATTACTGTCAACGAAATGGTCACCCATACTTTTCCGCTGGACGGTTGGGGCGAAGCCTTGCGCATGGTGACTGAAGGGCGTGATAATATCAAAATCGTTATCGAGCCTTGATTCACGATGAAGGAGCGCGCATGTTTACCGAACAGCTCATGGCGGGACGAAAACAGCATCTCGTCACATATGGCACCAGTCTGACGGCTGGTGGGGCGTGGGTCGAGCAATTGCGCGACCTGCTGGATGCGCGTTTTCCCGGCCGGGTGACGGTGACCAATAGCGGCATGGGAGCGATGTGGTCGACGTGGGGGGCCGAGAACCTGACCGAGCGCGTGCTGGCATTCCACCCCGACGTGGTCACGCTGGAGTTTGCCATCAACGATGCCTATCTACCCTACGCCACCTCGATAGAGACCGCGCGCGCCAATCTGGCACTAATGATCGACCGCATCCTGCACGTCAATCCGCATGCCGAGATCATCCTGTTGACGATGAATCCGCCCACCGGGCCGCACCTGGAAGCACGCCCCAACTACGCGGCATATTATCAACTCTATCGCGACATAGCCCGCGAGCGCGGCCTGCTGCTCATCGACATCGAGCCTGCCTGGCAGGCGCTGCTCGAGCGCGACGCGGCGACGTTCTACCATTTCATTCCTGACGGCATCCACCCCAACGCACTCGGTTGTGAGGAGATCATTATCCCCGCCATTGCCGCCGCGCTGTGCCTGGGCGCGTGCGATTGATCGATGAGCAAGCCGATGTCGCGAGTCGCCATCCTTGCAGTTCCGGTTCCGGGAGAATTGCCATGTCCGAGCAGATGCCGCTAGCCGAGGTGGAGATTAAAATACGATTGAGCGCGGAGGAGTTCGCGCGGATGCCGGCAGTGCTGCCGGCGCTGGCGTTCAGCTTCAGCGCGGAATCGGCGCTCACCGATTACTACCTGCATTACGCACGCGGGGCGCGGGGCGGGTATGACTTCACCCGCCTGCGCGCGCGCGGCGGCACCTTTCTGCTCACGCGCAAGCAGTGGACCACCGACGCGCAGGGACATCCGGTGCGCCTGGAAGAGGAGCACGCGGTGTCGGCGGCGGAGGCGAAGCGGTTGCTGGCAGCGGCGCCGGGGGCGCTGCTGTTGCGCAAACATCGGTGGGATTATCGCGGGTGCATCGACCGGCACGCGGCGACCATCTCGCTCGACGCGCTCGAGCTGCGCGGCGAAACGCGCTACTTCCTGGAGTGCGAAGTGATTATCGCGCCGGCGGAAGCGGCGGCGGCGCGTGAGCGCCTGCGCGCGTGGATGCGCGACCACCTGCCGGCCGGCGATCAGACGGAAGCACCGAGCATGCTGGAACTGTTGCTGGATGTGACCGGCGAGACTGGGTGAGAACGAGCCGGTTGCCAAGGCGGGTGGAGGGCATCCCGTGTTTTCCACCGCTGCCTGTGGGTAACTTTTTTTCGAACCGGCAGGAGGTAAGCGAGCGGATGCCGAAAGTTATAATCCCAGGCAATCCGGTGTACGACTGTCGGACTCCCCGGCCTGCGGCCTCCAATACACGGATGACATCCCCGTAGGCGTTTATTGTAGTCTTCATGCGGGCAAGAGCGAGGAGTGATTATGTCCAGGTTTATTTTCGTAACGGGCGGCGTGGTTTCATCATTGGGCAAAGGGTTGGTCACCGCCTGTCTGGGGCGGCTGTTGCGCGACCGGAATTTCAGCGTCTCCATCATTAAAATCGATCCCTATCTGAACGTAGATGCTGGCACCATGAACCCGCACCAGCACGGCGAGGTATTCGTCACTGATGACGGCGCGGAGACCGACCTGGACCTGGGCCACTACGAGCGCTTCGTCGATATCAACCTCAGTGCCAACTCCAGCATCACCACCGGCAAAGTCTACGACGCCGTGATTCGCAAGGAGCGACGCGGCGATTACCTGGGACAGACGGTGCAGGTGATCCCGCATATCACCAACGAGATCAAGGACCGCATCCGGCTGGTCGCCGCGCGCGACAGCGCTGACGTGGTGATCGTGGAGATCGGCGGCACCGTGGGTGACATCGAAAGCCTCCCCTTCCTGGAAGCCATCCGCCAGATGCGCAAAGACGAAGGCTACGAGAATACGCTGTATATTCACGTCACGCTGGTACCCAAGGTAGGGCCGTCGGGCGAAAGCAAAACGAAGCCGACCCAGCACAGCGTGCGCGATCTGCGCAACATCGGCATTCAACCCGATGTGCTGGTCTGCCGCTGTACCAGTCCGCTCTCTGTCGATATGCGCGAAAAGATCGCCCTCTTCTGCGACGTGCCGAACGGCGCGGTCATCGAGAGCATCGACACGCCCACCGTCTATGCGTTGCCGCTCATTTTCGAGGAACAGGGACTGACTTCGCTGGTCACCAAACGGCTGCACCTGCCCGAGCGCGCGGCGGACCACCGGGTGTGGGAAGCGATGGTGGAGCGCGTGCTGAATCCCCAGCATGACGTGGTCATCGCGGTGGTGGGCAAATACATGGGATTGACCGACGCCTACATCAGCGTTTACGAGGCACTGCGCCACGGCGGCATCGCCAACCAGGCCACCGTGACGCTGCAATGGGTCGACGCGGAAGATATCGAGGCGCGCGGGGCGGACACGCTGCTGCACCGCGCCGACGGCATCCTGGTGCCGGGCGGCTTCGGCGATCGCGGCGTCGAGGGGAAAATCGAGGCGATCCGCTATGCCCGCGAACGCCACATTGCTTTCCTCGGCCTCTGCCTGGGCATGCAGTGCGCGGTGATCGAATACGCGCGCAACGTAGCCGGCATGCGCGATGCCTCCAGCCTGGAATTCAATCCCGATTCCCGGCATCTGGTGATCGACCTGATGCCGGAACAGAAAATGATTGCCGACAAAGGCGCCACCATGCGCCTTGGCCTGTATCCGTGCCGGGTGATCGAAGGCACGCTGGCCCACCGCTGCTATGGCGAGACGCTCATCAACGAACGCCATCGCCACCGCTACGAGGTGAACAACACCCTGCGCGACCAGATCACCGCCGCCGGCATGACCTTCTCCGGCGTGTCGCCCGATGGCCGCCTGGTGGAGATCGCCGAGTTGAAGGACCACCCGTTCTTCATCGGTTCACAGTTCCACCCCGAATTCAAATCCCGTCCCGACCGCGCCCACCCGCTGTTCCGCGAATTCATCCGCGCCGCCGTCATGGTGCACGAACCGCAACAGGTAATGAAGGAACTGGCGATGGAGCGGTAGTCGCTCAAGCCATGGCGCGGCCGCGGTTGGCGGCCTGCCGCTCCGACGACGCCAACGCGCAATGGTTCCTGATGTCACCTGCCGTGTGTCCGGTAATAGTGCAATCCCTCGACCAGAGTCTGGATATTTTCCCACGGCACGCCCGGCGTGATGGAGCTGGAGCCGCCGAGGAACAGCCCCGTCTTCGGCCCGTGCTCGACCAGGAATGCCATCTCGCGCTTTACGTCCGCCGGCGTGCCCATCGGCAATGATCGGGTGACGGAGATGCCGGCGATGATGATCAAGTCGTCGCCATCTTTCGTTTTCATGCGGCAAATGTGCTCGTAATCCATGCCGTCTTCATACTGGAATCCCTGAAAGCCGCGTATACCCACCTCCAGCAGGCGCGGCACCATCAGCATCAGGTTGCCGTCGCAATGCCAGATCATGCGCAAATCGGTCCGCAGCAACGGTTCCAGGCAACGCGCGAAGTGGGGCAACCACAGGCGGTCCAGGCTCTCGATGTGCGCCAGCGTGCCACGCGAATCGGCGATGTCGTGGTCGAGCCGGTAGAGCGGCGGCAGCTTGCCTTCGGTATAGGCGCGCGCCGCCGCGCGATTGTTGCGCAACGCCAAATCCGCCTGCAAGGAAAAATGCTGCTCCATCACCTCGGGATATAGCGCGTAAGCCATGAAGAAATTCGCGTAGCCGTAACTGCTGTACGAAAATCCGGGGAAGCTGATGAAGCCGTAACCGCTCTTCAGAATCTCCGGACCGAGTACCTGCTGAATGGCCGCCTCCTGGTCGAGAATCTCGCGCACGCGCGCGTCTTCGTCATACGGTGCCGCCAGCGCGGCGCGCAATCGCGGAAATACGATCGTTTCAAGGTGCTGCACGACCGCTTCCGGCGAGTCGATAACGATGTCGTCGCAGACAATCTCCTCCGCCCCGGTGGTGGCCCCGTGCGCCGCGCCTTCGTAGCCGTGGTCGCCCATGCTCAACGGGTTGGTGGGAATCCACTGGTCCAGCAGGCAGGTGCCCACCGCATGCTGAAAGGCCAGGTAGGTCGCCTCCGGGTCGCGCTGATACGATCCCGGCGGACAGCCGGCCAATCGTTCGATCTGGCTATGCTCCATGATATGGAGCAACCAGCTCGGTACGCCCCGCGTCGGACGCTGTAACAGGGTGTCGAGGGCCAGTTGCGCGCGTAACGATGTAGTCGTCATATTCACCTCGCGTCGTCATCGCTGACTCCCGGCTGCGGCGCCTGCCGGGCAGGACTTACAGCGTAGCATAGACCAGGATGTCTGACAATCGATTTCCCCGGCTGACTGATGAACTGGTATGACGGAACACCACGAGAATCGGGAGGGGGAACGCGGTATGACGATGAAAACGACCCCTTATCACCTGTTTTCACCATGCCCGAGCATTCGCACGAGGCGTTCTGAGGCCAGGCCGTTGCCAATCATCCCCAATCACGGGTATGATAGAAGCGTTCTCGTTCGGAGGTATTCACGGTATGACGTTCACAGAATGGATCGGCAAGCAGTTCACCACCGCGGTTATCTGGGGTGAATATTGCTCCAAGCACCTGCTCTTCGGCTGTCGCATGTGCGGCCAGTGCAAATTGCACGACCTTGGCATGACCTGTCCGATGACCTGTCCCAAGCAGCTCCGCAACGGCCCGTGCGGCGGCGTGCGCGCCAACAGCCACTGCGAAGTGAAGCCCGAAATGGAATGCCGCTGGGTGCGTGCCATCCGTCGTGCAAAACGGTATTACCCGAAATCCTGGTGGCGTCCCCGTCACATCAATCCGCCGGTGGACTGGCAACTGCAGCACACATCCGCCTGGATGAACTATTTCACCAATCGCGACCACCACGTCGAGGACGGATCGTTTTTCATCATGCCGAAGGGCCACGATCCCGAGAAATAAACGACGGCGCCGCGTTTTGTCCCGCAATGAACCATCCGCCATCGCCAGCGGCGCGGATAATTGCAGGCAGAGGAGAACACCGGCGATGCTCACCCGCGAAGATGCGCTGAACCTGGTGGAGTTGGCGTTACGCCACTCCACCGCCGACCAGACCGAGGTGCGGCTGAGCGCGGACCAACACGGGCTGACACGGCTGGCGAACGGCGGCATTCACCAGAATGTCGCCATCAGCAATACCGAGGCGCGCGTGCGCGCGGTCGTGGGTCAGCGCAGCGGGGTGGCCACCTCCAACCGCGCGGATGCCGCCGGTTTGCGTGAACTGGTCGACCGGGCTCTCGCCATTGCGCGCGTGTCGGCGGCCAACCCCGACTTCGCTACCTTGCCCGATCCGGCACTGATCACCCCGACCCCCGCGGCAACCGCCGATCCCGCGGCCCTTACCCCCGAGCGACGCGCCCAGCATGCTGGCGTCATCATCTCCACCGGCACCGGCAACGGGGTCACCGCCGCCGGGCATGTCGCCACCGGTTTTTCCGCCCTGGCGGTGGGCAATTCGCGGGGCGTGCGCGCCTTTCACAACTGGGTGGACGGCAGCGTGATGGTTATCATGACCGCCGGCGACGCTTCCGGTTATGCTGCCTGGGATGGCCGCGTGCTCGACGACGCACCCTCCGCCGAAGTGGCCGGTCAGGCCGCCGCGCTGTGCCGCGCCAGTGGTGATCCCGTCTCGCTGGAACCGGGGCGTTATACCGTGATCCTGGAACCCTATGCCGTGGCGGAGATGCTCGCGATGCTGGCGTTCATCGGCCTGGGCGCCACAGCCCTGCAGGAAGGCCGCAGCTTCATGTGCGACCGGGTAGGCGAGAAACTGGTCGGCGACAACATTTCGTTACGCGACGACGCGTATCATCCGGCGATGATCGGACTGCCTTTCGACGACGAAGGCGTGCCGCGCCAGGTTGTGCCTTTCTTCGATCGCGGCACGGCGATGGGCGTGGTCTATGACACCGCAACCGCCCACAAGGAGAAGACCCGCTCCACTGGTCACGCGCTGCCCGCGCCTAACCCGCAAGGTCCGCTGCCGCTCAACCTGGTCCTCGACCATGGCGCCGCCAGCCGCGCGCGCATGCTCGCCGGCATCGAGCGCGGCGTGCTGGTCACCCGCTTCCACTACGTGAATATCGTCCACCCCAAAGAGACCATCCTTACTGGCATGACGCGTGACGGCACCTTCCTTATCGAACACGGCGCTGTCACTCGCCCGGTGAAGAACCTGCGCTTCACCCAGAGCGTGCTCGATACCCTCCGCCGCGTGAGCGCCATCGAGAACGTTTCGCGCCTGGTCAATATGGAAGGCATCTATTGCCTGACCCCCGCCCTGCGCGTGGAGGAGTTCGCGTTTACCAGTTGAGGGAGCACGGTTTTCGGCCTGAACGGCTCGCATACACCAGCCCCGCAATATGATGCAACCGCTTTCTAGAACCGAATGCCGGCGCTGAACCGTATTGTCACGCTTACAACCTCTCACGGCCACCGCATCCGTGAGAACGCCTTCATCAATCATTCCTTCGCCGATGGCTTGACCTGATCGCCGAGACGCGGGACAATATGCGCATGCCTTTTACACATTGCAGCGTTATCGGACTCGGTCTGCTGGGCGGCAGCCTGGCATTAGACCTGCGACAGCAGTTTCCGCGGATGGCAATCACCGGCATCGCACGCCGGACGACCACGTTGGACGAAGCGGCCGCGCTGCGTTGCGGCACGGCGGCGGTTTTCACCCACCTTTCCGCCGATCTGGCTGATGCGGGCGCGGCGGACCTGGTGGTGCTGTGCACGCCGGTGCAGACGGTCATCGAGCAGCTTGCCGTGCTGGCACCGCACCTGAGGCCCGGCGCGGTCGTGACCGATGTCGGCAGCACCAAGCGCATGGTGATGAACGCCGCCGCCACCGTGATGCCGGCGGGAACAGCGTTCATCGGCGGGCACCCCATGGCCGGTTCCGACCGCGCGGGATTGGTGCACGCGCGCGCCGAACTCTACCGCGGCGCTACCTGGGCGCTGTGCGTGCCGGACGGGAATGACGAAGCGGCGGCGCACCTGAGCGAACTGATCATTACGCTGGGCGCCCGCCCGTTGCCGATTGACGCCGATACCCACGACGCGCTGGTCGCCCTCACCAGCCACCTGCCGCACGTGTTAGCCGCTGCGCTGACGAACCAGGTGCTGGGCAGCGCCTATGGCGACGCGGTGCTGCCGTTCATTGCCGGCGGATTCCGCGACAGCACCCGCATCGCCGCCGCCAACCCGACCATGTGGCGCGATATCTGCCTGACCAATCGCGACCGGCTCGTTGCCGCACTGAATGCGCTGCTGGCAGAGCTGGAACAATGGCGCGATGCCATCCGCGCCGGCGACGCTCCGCACCTGGAAGCCCTGCTCACCACCGCGCATCGCCAGCGCGAACGGATGAAGTAACGGGTATCCACTATCCCGGCGGCCTGTCGCCGGACGTCCAATCCGGATTAGTCATGAGAACTCAATACTGCCGGATGCGCTGAAGCATTCTGAAAATGCCGGCTGACTGTCGCCTGACCGTTCAGGCGTGAGCATCCGCATCAAGGCCAAACGCCGTCATGTTCATCGCGGACTTGCACATTCATTCGCGCTATTCGCGGGCCACTTCGCCGGAGCTGTGCTTCGAGCAGCTGCACGCGTGGGGACAGCGGAAAGGCGTCGGGCTGATCGGCACCGGCGATTGTACGCACCCCGGCTGGCTGGCGGAGATCGTGGAAAAACTAGAGCCGGCGGGAGACGGCGTCTATCGCCTGCGCGCGGAGTCGGCCCCACCCGCCACGCCGGCGGGCAGCGAGGTGCGCTTCCTGCTCACCGGCGAAATCAGCACAATTTATAAGGTGGACGGCGCCACGCGCAAGGTACACCATCTGGTCTGCCTGCCGGGACTTGACGCCGCGGAGCGTTTCGCAACGCGGCTGGAACGGGTCGGCAACATTGCCTCCGATGGGCGGCCCATCCTCGGACTTGATTCGCGCGACCTGCTGGAAATTCTCCTCGACGCCGACCCCGCCGCGGTACTCATTCCCGCGCATATCTGGACGCCGTGGTTCTCCGTGCTCGGGTCCAAATCGGGATTCGACACCATTGACGCATGCTATCGCGACCTGGCGGACCACATCTTCGCCGCGGAGACGGGGCTGTCATCCGACCCGCCGATGAACTGGATGGTCTCCGGGCTCGACCGCTACACGCTGGTCAGCAACTCCGATGCTCATTCACCCGCCAGGCTGGGCCGCGAAGCCAACATCTTCTCCTGCGCGATGGAATATCCCGCGATAATGCAGGCGCTTCGGCGCGAAACCGACGGCTTTCATGGAACGCTGGAATTCTTCCCGGCAGAAGGAAAGTATCATTTTGACGGGCACCGCAAGTGCAACTTCTCCTGCGCACCGGAAGAGAGCCGGACGCTGTACGGGCGCTGCCCGATTTGCGGCGGTGCGCTCACGCTGGGGGTGGAATACCGGGTGGTGGAATTGGCTGACCGCCCGCGCGGTGCAAGACCGGAACGCGCGCGCGATTTTCAGCGCCTGCTTTCGCTGGCGGAGATCCTCGGCGAGGTGTGGGAGACCGGCGCGCAGAGCAAAAAGGTGACGCAGTGGTATGACCGCCTGCTCGCCGAGGTGGGCCCGGAACTGTTCATCCTGCGTGAAGCGGAGTTGGACGCCATCCGCGTCGCCGGCGGCGAGTTGCTCGCGCGCGCCATTGCGAAGATGCGCACGGGCGACATTCACGCGGTGCCCGGCTATGATGGCGAATACGGCGTCATCACCATCTTCAACGAGGAAGAGCGCGCCGAAGTGCTGGGGCAGATTCAACTCTTCGCCGGATTGGCGCTGGACGGCGAAAAAAAATCAATCATTCGCGATCCCCTGCCCGCGGTTGCCGCTCCGCCGCCGACCTCAGTGCACGTAGAGGAATACAGCGAGGAGCAGCAGTGCGCCATCACCGCGCCCCCCGCCCCGCTGCTCATTGTGGCTGGTCCCGGAGCGGGCAAAACGCGCACGCTGGTGGAACGCCTGGCACGACAGGTCACCGACGGCAACGTCGATCCTGCTGCCATCCTTGCCCTCACCTTCTCCAACCGCGCCGCTCGCGAACTGGCGGAACGCCTTGACGCCCGCCTCGTAGCATCGACGGTGCATCCCACCGTATCCACCTTCCATCGCCTGGGCTTCCGCCTCATCTCCGAACACTGCGAGCGCCTGGGCCTGTCCACCCCGGTATGCATTCTCGCCGAGGAAGATGCCGAGGACCTGTTCGCGGCAAGCGCGGTCGGGGTGGAAGCTGACCGTGTCACCGCACTCGCCGACCTGGAACCCGCGCTGGCAGAGGTGTTTGATGGAGCGACGAGCGAAACAACGGAACTGCGGGTGCGGACGGCGCGGGCAATGACGCTGGCGCCGGCGTATACCGCGGCGAAGCGCGCGCGCGGGGCGCTGGATTTCACCGACCTGCTGTTGCTGCCGCTGCTGCTGCTGGCGGAATACGAGGACGTGCGCCTGGCGTATCAGCAGCGCTGGCGGCATGTGGTGGTCGATGAATATCAGGATGTGAATGTGCTGCAGTATTTGCTGCTGCGCCTGTTGTGCCCGGCGGGCAGCGACCTGTGCGTCATCGGCGACCCTGACCAGGCCATTTACGGATTTCGCGGCGCGGACGTGCGCTACTTTCTGCGCTTCCGCGCGGATTATCCCGACGCCCGGCAAGTGGCGCTCACCCGCAATTACCGCTCCTCGCGCACTATCGTGCGAGCGAGTGCACAGGTGATTGCGGGCAACAGTCTGCTCGACCGGCGCACGTTGTGGAGCGACCTGCCCGGTCCCGAACGGCTGACGGTGAGCGCGCTGCCGACACCACGCGCGGAAGCGGAATATGTGGTGCAGACCATCGAGGGATTGTTGGGCGGCATTAGCCATTTTTCGGTCGATTCAGGCCGCGGCGGCGACGGCACCGGGCACAATCTGGGATTCAACGACATCGCGGTGCTTTATCGCACACATGCCCTGGGTGAAGACGTGCGGCTGGCGCTGGAACACAGCGGCATTCCCTATCAACGCGCCGCGCGCCAGGATATCTTCCGCCGCCCCGATGTGCGCAAGGTGGTGGCGCTTCTGGCGTTGGCATGGCATCCCGACGATGCGAGGGCGCTGGCGATGCTGCGAAAACTGGATGTGCCGGAGTGCGCGGCGCATGCCGGCGCGCTGGCCGCGCTGTCGCCCACCCGTGCCCTACTCGAAGCGTGTCTGATGCTCGATATCACGCAGGCTGACCTGCAAGGCGCCGCCTGGATCGCCTTATTGCGCCGGGCGGAAGAGTCGGAGACGCTGGACGCCTTCCTGCAGCGCCTGGCGCTGGAGCGGGATATCGACCTGTATGATCCGCGCGCCGCCCGGGTGGCACTGATGACCGCCCATGCCGCCAAAGGACTGGAATGGGCGGTGGTATTTCTGATCGGCTGCGAAGAAGGCAGCTTTCCCCACCCCGCCGCGTCCGACGACGAGGAGCGCCGTCTCTTTTACGTCGGCATGACTCGTGCCCGCACCCACCTCTACCTCTCTCACGCCGAAACACGCACCCTGCACGGCGAACGTGCCACGCGCCGTGTCACTCCCTACGTACGTGAGATTGACCCCGTGCTGCTCGACTGCACCGCCCCCTTCGCCGGGCGTCCCGCCCACCCGCGCCAGACGCAATTGGCGCTGTTCGGAGAATAATGGGAGGCGTCCACCTCCGGCGGCGCGTGCATCACCGGTGCCGGGTGTGGTGCCGCCTGCCGATGTGCCAATGAAATTTTTTTCACCCGCATGGGGAAAATGCGGTAAAACCTGGAATAACGGGGATGTGAACTTGCCGCCTGCTTTGCAATCCCGCTCGCGGGATGAGGCGTGCGAAGTCCGCGGGGGCAGATGACCGAAGCACGCACACGACAGACGATCTCCCCCAGCCGCGCCCTCACCCGAGCCGGGCTCGTGCTGGCCGCGACCTATTGGTTGTTTCAGGCCGCGCTGGATGCTTTCGTCTTCCACCAGGGTTCCTTCACCGCCATGTTGCTGCCCGCCGGCGCGCACCTGCTCATCCCCCGCCTGCTCGTGCTGCTGCTGCTGCTCATTATCGTGCGGGTAGCCCATGCCTTGCTGGCACGCAGCCAGCACGAAGACGGCGCTCCGCAGAGCCTCAACGAAGTGTCCTTCCTCTCCCGCTGCGCGATGGATTTCATCGAACTGCCGCTCGATGAGGATATCTTCCAGTATATCGGCGAGCGCATCAAAGAGTTGATCGGCGAAGGCGTGGTGATCATCAACTCGTTCGACGAAGAAAGCGACTCATTGCGCGTGCGCGTGGTGCTGGGCGCCGGCGAATTGATAACCGGTGCGATTCGCGCGCTGGGACGCCACCCCGTCGGATTGTCATTCAAGTTGACCGAAGATGCGCGGCGCGGCATCACGCTGGGCAAACTGGAGAAAGCACAGGGTGGATTATATCAGGCATGTTTCGGCAAAATCAACGCCGACCTGTGCCATCGCATCGAATATCTGGCCGGCGTGGACGAAGTCTACGGCGTCGGCTTCGCGCGCAAGGGCGGCATCTTCGGCGATGCCCTCATCATCACGCGCAAAGGCCATCCGATGGTGAACCAGAGCGTGATCGAGGCGTTAGTCAATCAAGCTTCGGTTGCGCTGCAGCGGCGCAAGGCGGAAGATGAGCTGCGCGGCCTGTCGCTGGTGGACGATCTCACCGGCCTGTATAACCGCCGCGGCTTCCTCACGCTGGCGGAACAGCAGTTGAAGATCGCCAACCGCATGCACCGCCGCATGCTGTTGCTCTTCGCTGACCTGGATTATCTGAAGTGGATCAACGATACCTTCGGGCACCACGAGGGTGACCGCGCCATTCGTGACGCGAGCGCCATCATCAAGCGTTGCTTCCGCGACTCGGATATCGTTTCGCGGCTGGGCGGCGATGAATTCGCGGTGCTGGTGGTGGAACCCGGCGATGTGCCGGCCTCGCTTTTCACCCAGCGCCTGCTGAATCAATTGGACGTGCGCAACACGGTGGACGGCCACGACTACCCGCTGTCAATGAGCGTCGGCATCGAAACGTACGACCCGCTCAACCCCTGTGGCGTGGAAGAGCTGCTTGACCTCGCCGACCGCCGCATGTATGAACAAAAACGCGGCCGCGTGCGCGCCGTGCCGCAGATGTAATGGACCGCGGGCATGCTGCCTGCGGTCCATCATGTTACCCCAGCGGGTTGTTGGTGGCCATGCCAAGGCCGGCGCCGCCGACGGGCGGGGGGGGGATGTCGACGGTGCGTTCGATGACGCCGGCGGCGCTGACGACTTCGCTCCACACATGGCCGTTGACTTTCAGCGAGACTGCCTGTTTCGGCGCGTAGCCGTGAATGCGCAACCGCAGTTGGCCGCCCGCGGGCAGCTTGGCATGCAGGATCACCTCGTGTTCCGTCTGTTGCAGGTTGCGCAGGATGGCCGGACGGTCCATCTCCAGCCACAGCTTGCCGTTGCGGCGGGCGGTGAAGCCCCATGGGCCGGAAGCCAGGTCGTAGCGATCACCGCGCAGCGGGATGCCATGCGCCGCCATCTCCACCCCGCTCAGGTTGCCCAAACGCATCCCGTCCCACGGCTCCATGTCTGCCAGCATGGCGATGCCCAGCGTGCCGAACAGCAATCCCGCCGGCGCCATGGGATCCTGCGTTATGTCGTCGCCTTGTCCGGTGCAGGCGTTGTAACTATCGAATACGCGGCGGCCATCACGCCAGCTTCGGCTGAGCAGTTCCAATCCGGAGAGGGTGATGCGCTCCGCCCAGGCGTCATCACCGAAGTGCCGCAATCCCTCGCAGATCAACAGGTTCAACAGTGGTGAAATGCGCCCGCGCCAGCGCTGTTGCTCGGCAAAGGCCGGATCGGTGTCGGCCACCGTCGGCAACAGAAACGGCGTATTGAATTCCTGCGCCAGATGTTCGTCCACCATGCGCTGCGCGCGGATGCGCGTCGGGATGCCACCCGCAAAGGTCAGCAATCCGGTGAGCGAAGTGGGTACGGCGAAGAAATCGTCCCAGTCGCGGCTGCGGAAGATGCCCAGTGCATGATCCCACAACGCCAGGTTCATGCGATCGGCCAGACCGCGAATCTCTTCTTCCAGGTGGGTCGCGCGGTCCAGGTCGTCGCGCGACAGCGCGATGCGCATGAGCGCGAAGGCATCCAGCGCCCACAGGCTATTCAGTCCCACGTCATCCAGTCGCAGCACGCCGGTGCGCTCATCCGTCGCCGCGGTGCGGTATAACGGGTGTTCGGGCATGCCGGTCTCTTCCGCCGTCTTCCAGTCCAGCAACCGGCTGAGGTTGCCGTCGCGCGCGTTGAGCCACCAGTCATGCCAGCGGAGCAGCAGCGGATAGGCTTCCTCCAACAGGCTGGCGTCGTTGGTCAACTGGAAAATTTTCCACAGGCAATACGCGGCCACCGGCGGACTGGAGAAGTCAGTACGCACGCCATCGGCCCGAGCCTCCGCGCCCAGCATGCCATCGATCGCCAGATGGCGCAGCACGGCGCGGCAGTTGGCTAGCGCCAGCGCCGGATCGGCGTAGGCGATACCCAGCGCGGTAAGGAAGGTTTCCCAATTCGGCAGCGTCCAGACGCCTTCAGCCTCCGCGCGGTGGCGCGACAGGGTGACGATCTCTCGCGTCTGCGGCAGCTCGACGGTGTTGGCGGCAATCGCCGCGTCTACCGCCGCCAGCGGTTCGGCCAGCAATCCCTCACCGTGCGGCATTGCGCGCTGTGCCATGTCGCGCTGGTCGCGCAGGAAAGCGGCGATATCATCCGGCACTGCCGTGCCCGCCGGAGCCAGCCGCACATCGGACTCGGTGATTTCCACCTGCCAGCCGTCGTGGACGTTCTCCACCTCCCAGTGCGCCGACACGTTGGGACCGGAAACCTGGTTGATGTGGCAGGCCGCCACGTCGCCTTCCCCGCCGCACTCCACATCGACTTGCGCATCGCCGCTGATAAACAGCAGGTGCGCCAGCGAGTGTCCCTGGTCATCAGGTAAATATTCTTCCACCGGCACCCACCCGCCGGGTTGCACCTGCTGACCGGCGCTGTCCCGCAGCACCAACCGGCAACGCACGCCGCTCGGCAGGTGCTCCCAGACGGCGATGGACGCGGGATCCCAGGTCGTCCACCCATGCAATGCGCTCATAGTTCCTCCTCACGGGATAATCTCTCCTGTCATCTGACATTAGGCCACCTTTCGCTTTCCCATCTCCGTGTCATCGTGCACCCGCACCGTGCGCGACTGCGGCAACAACGTGCTGATTACGCGAATAACGTCACCAGCCTATTGTCTCGACAGGGGAAAATCCGGTAGGATACAGGCATACCGCGCGTGCGGCAATTCCGGCGAGGAGGCGTGTAATGAGCTACAATATCGGCAAAGCGGCATTGAACCTGCAATGGACCGAACGAGTGGCCCGGACGGAGTATATTGATAACTGGGAGATTGGCCGCTATTACGCGGAGAAGTACCCGGGAAAGACGCTGGACGACGTATTGCACCTTGATTATGCGTGGAACGTGCACGACGGCCCGGTGAATTGGGGCGAGAAAGGGCGCGTCACCGACATGGGGCACGCCGCCTATGTGGAAGACGGTTCCGACTTTCGCCAGATGGAGGCTTCACCCTTCACCAGCGCGGACGAAGTATTGAACTTCAACGCCATCGCGGAATACGGGCGGTACGATTTCAAGGATTTGGTCGCATTCTACGACAAATGGTACCGCGAAACGCAGTCGGGCAGCGACCAGGTGGTCAGCGGCGGGTATTACAAGACCATCGTCAGCGGCGCCATTCAAATTTTCGGGTGGGATATGCTGCTGGAAGCGGCGGGCGAAAACCCGCAGCGTTTCGGCGAGGACGTGCTCGGTTCCATTTTCGAGCTGTCGCTGCACCATTATAAAGCCTGGGCGGAAACCTCCATCGAAGTGTTCATGTGCCACGACGACATGGTGTGGACGCAAGGCCCGTTCATGCAGCCGGATTTTTATCGCACCTATATCTTCCCGCGCTACAAAGAGCTGTGGCGGCCGTTGCGCGAGGCCGGCAAGCGGGTGATCTTCTGTTCCGACGGCACATTCGACATGTTCCTCGACGACCTGGTGGACGCCGGCGCCGACGGGTTTTGCTTCGAACCGACCAACGACCTGGCGATGATGGTGGAAAAATACGGGCAGACGCACGTGCTGATGGGCGGCACCGATTGCCGCACGCTGTCGTTCGGCACGCTGGAAGATATCGAGCGTGAGATGAGCTGGGTATTCGAGATGGCGCGCCGCTGCCCCGGTTTTGTCTTCGCCACCGGCAACCACTTCCCGGCGAACATCCCGCTGGAGCACGCGCTGTATTACTTCGACCGCATCGAAACGCTGGGCAAGCGGGAAGGCATTCCGGTATAACAGTGGAACGACCGACGGTATGCGGAGTTCTCGACAGGCCGGCCACGCGGATCGCCACCTTTTTCCGTCCTCTGGAAGGAATTCGGCAACTTTTCGGGTATATACGCTGTATTGCAGGTGTGGAGGCCGCCTTCCCCCGGGGTGATGCCGCACCGCCTTGCCCAGAGGATACGCTTATGCGCACCAGGGTCATACTCTCCTCGGCGCTGTTGGCCGTGCTATTATTGATGCTGGCCGGTTGCGGCGGGGGTGGCGCCACCGGTGGGGACACGACCGGCGGGAGCCAGCTCGGGACGCTGGCGGTGAGCGCAACGACCAAGAACGCCCTGTTTACCCCGACCGATCAACTGTGGGTGGAATACGTCTACGCCAACTTCGTCAGCGTCAATCGCACCCCCACGCTGGAGATCAAACGCGTCTGGTTCGATCCCTTCGGCACGCGGGCGTGGTTCCTTGACTTTTCCGACGGCAAACTGATGGCCTCCGAAGCGGCAACGAGTGATTTTATCATGACGGTGTACGCCAAGGTCGCCACCCAGGTCGCGGATGTACAGATCGGCACCCCGAAACGGGTGTCGCTGGTCGTGACCGGCAACGGCGTCGATCCGGGTGATGGCGATTCCCCACCGGGACCGCCGTTTTAACCGAAAATAACGCCGTGTGGCAGACCGGGGCATGATTTTCGGGAAAACTGGTACAATAATGGCGGCCACCAAACCCGGACGGCCGCCATTGCGCGTGTCCGACGCCGGGCCGGTGGACAAGAAGAATGGCGATGACGCGCGACCTGAAGATAGCAACCCTGCTGGCCATTACGTTGATCGCCGGTGGCGTCTGGTGGCTCTCCCGGACGCACCGGCACAGCGTCGCCCCCGCGCGTCCGACTCCGGTGGTCGCCAGCGACCTGTCCATGCGGCTGGGCAAGGTGCGCCTGCATGGCATCTCCGGCGGGAAAGTGCTCTGGGAGATCGAAGCGGAGAACTTCGACTTTGCGAAAAACAGGCCGTTGTTGCGGGTAAGCGGGTTGAAGAAGGTGTCGCTGCTGAACGAGGGGAAGATCGACCTCACGTTGAGCGCCGACGCGCTGGAACGCAATACGTACACCGGCGAAATCACCATCACCGGCAACGTCACGGTGCTGGGCAACGGCCTGGCGGTGCGCGCGCCCTTCGCCGCCTGGGATCCCCGGCGGGAGCTGTTGCAGTTCCCGCGCGACTTCACCACGCAATTCGGTGATTACACGCTGTCCAGCATGGGCAACACCGTATATGATGTCAAGGCCGGCATCTTTCGCAGCAACGGCGGGGTGCTGTTGACCGCAAAAGGCAACACGTTGCGCGCGGGCAGCATCGAGGTGGAGATGGCCACGCAGAGCTTTCATCTGTATGAGCCGGTGGCTGCCGAATTGGACATCGCCAACCTGGATGCCTGGATGGCGGGCGACACGCTGCCGCGGATACCGGAAATTCCCGCCGGCATTCGACAACGGTATCACGCCTATCGCGCCAAAACCAGCAGCACGTCTGCCGTCGTCCCGCCCGCACGGACGCCGCGCGGGACGCCATTCCCGCCGGTAAGAGGAGCACACCCATGAAACGATGGATCGCCAGTCGCATTCCCGCCACGACCCTCATCGTGCTGTTGCTGCTCGCCAGCGCGGGCGCCGTATTGCGCTCGGCGCCGGACACGCCTCCCGCCGACGCAAAACCGGCGACGGCAAAGCCGGCCGCCACCAAGAAAGTGCGCGTGCTGGCTAAAGAGATCGTCAGCAAGAAGGAAGAAGGGAAAATTCGCGTAACCACCTTCACCACGGCCCGTATCCTGCAGGACGATGCAACCTTCAACGCCGATACCATCGTGGATCGCTCTGAAGACGATGTGCACGTCTTCACCTGCACCGGCAATCCCGTCTTCACCGATCCGGCGAACCGCATCACCGCGGACAAGGTGGTCGCCTTCAGCACGCCGCGGCGCGCGGAGTTCACCGGCACCGTCAAAATGGTGAGCACGCCGAAGAAAAAGGAGAAGAGCAAAGGTGAGTTCCAGGATAAACTGAGCGGTGAGCCGACGACCGTCACCTGCGACGCGATGAGCTACGACTACGCGGGCAAGCGCTCGCAGGCGAAAGGCAGCGTGGTCGTGGTACAAAAACATCGCACGCTGTGGGCGGATGAAGGCGTCTACGACCAGAAAGTCGAGTTGATCACCCTGCGCGGCAACGTGCGCATGCTGAACACCGGCGAGGAAGAGCTGAAGGAGATGAAGGACGCCGACACGGTCACCATTTCGCTGGAAGACGATTGGATCGACATCGTCGCGAAGGAGGGCGGCCTGGTCGAGCTCACCTTCGACGTGAAAGACGACGACGGCAATAAGCCGGAGAAGCCGGCGCCGGCCGAGAAGAAGTAGCCACCCATGGCGACTGGTGACGGGTGGGGTGTGCCACGAGCAACACACGCGTCCAATAAAACATGTCACCCCACGCTCAACTCGAGCGTGGAGGAAGGATACGGGCTTCCTCCACGTAAGGTAGCTGTGCGACCATCCCACCGTACAAGACGCCGGCACGCCTGGAGACCGGGGAAACGAGCCGTGACGCGAGCGGGGGAGCGCACCAGGAGGATTGGGGCAGGCCAAGGTAAATTGCGGGACACAGGTATCTTTCCCGCAATTCCCGAGGTAACTGTCCCGCAATTCCACCGCAATTCCAGTCCCGCAACTCGATACATTGTTCTGGCCAGAGCGATTAGTATTCAGGTATATGCAAGGAGAAACGGATGGAGGAGATAACCCTACATAAGGCCATGCATCTGGTACTCGAGGAAAGGCCTGGTAAGTTGGCTACACAGATAGAGCTTAGCGGAAATAACGCAACCCTGAGAGGTCGCGTGCCCTTGCGGACTCTTTCGCTTATTTCGCCGGGGCGGTATCCCAGCGCTGACAGTTATAATTATACAATCCCGCCGCGACCACGATGACCCAATCACGCAGACCGTCTGCGTGATTGCGGAAGGGATCACGCACAATGCGAGCGATTTTCATCCCGCTGATCGCCTGCTCGACCGGAATGCGATGATGCGAACATTGAGTGTTGGCAGCCTGCTCCTCCGGGGTGAGCGTGCCGCCCCGCGGCTTGTTCATCGGCGTGATGATGGACACGTCCTCGACCGCAAAGCCTTGATACCCACTATCGCTGGGCACCCGGCTCTCCGGCGGAAAAGGGGGCGCATCCTCCTCGGCGTAATAGACGTTGCAGCATATTCAACTATTTCTTGCCAAGGGAGCGGATCTCCTGCTTAGGAATATATTTATTTCCGGTAAGGTCTAGTGTTAGGAAGATAGCCCAATGCCCATCCTTCATATTTTGCATACCAATGATTTGCACAACAAGCTGACGCCGCAGAAGGCGACTTTCATCGCCGGATTGAAGCGCCATTTCGAACCGGACGTGTTGTTGCTGGACGCCGGTGATGCCGTGGGCGCGGGCAACCTGGGCGCGCGCGGGAAAGAGCCGATTCTCACGCTGATGGCGGAGGTGGGATATGATGCGATGGCAATGGGCAACCGCGAGAGCCACCCCACCCAGGCTGCGTTGCAGAAGAAGCTGAAAGACGCGCGTGTGCCGGTGCTGGCGGCCAACCTGCGCGCGCGCAAGGAATTTCGTGCCCCGCGCATCGTGGAGGAGTATTTCACCATCGAAATGGGAGAGGAGGAAGAAGAGGAATTCCTCGTGACCGTGTTCGGACTGGCACCGCAGATTACCCCGCCGGACTCCTTCTGGGCGAAGATGACGGACTACGTCTTCGACGATCCGCTGAAAACCGGTCCCGGGCTGGCGAAGAAACTGCGTCCGGAGACCGATGTGCTTATCGCGCTCACCCACATCGGCTATGACAGCGATATTCTGCTGGCAGCCTCGCCGGATATCGACCTCATCATCGGCGGTCATTCTCACCGGGCGGTAATGCCCCCCGAACGCCACGGCCACGCGTATGTGGCGGCGACGGTGGCCTTCGCCACGCACATCGGCCACCTCACGGTCACGGTTGGCGACGGGGGGGGCATCACCGCCATCGACGGCGAGTTGATTCCGCTGCCGTAGCCGCATGTCCTGCCGCCGCGGCATACTCGTTTCTCCCGCGGGCAATACTGGCGGGGGGGAACGGCTATGGTCAGCAATTACGAAGTCGCTCGCATCTTCCTCGAAATCGCGGAAGCGCTGGAGATGCACGGCGCGGACGTTTATCGCATTCGCGCCTATCAAAATGCCGCGCATACCATCCTCGGCCTCGACGAACCGCTGTCCGAATTTCGCGCCCGTGGCGAGTTGATGACGCTACCCGCCATCGGTGAATCGCTGGCGGCGAAGATCGAAGAGATTCTCGACACCGGCCATCTACGCCAGCACGATGAACTGATGATGGAATTCCCCGCCGGGGTGATGGCGCTGCTGTCGGTGCCCGGCATCGGACCGCGTACCGCGGAAACGCTTTTTCACGAGTTGGGTATCACCAGCGTGGAGGAGTTGGAGCGCGCGGCGCAGGAACATCGCATTCGCAAGCTGCGCGGCTTCGGGGAAAAGACGGAACACAATATTTTACAGAATATCCAGCGCGTGCGGCGCCGGCAGGCGCGCATCCCGCTTGCCCGCGCCTATCCCCTCGCTCAGCAGGTGATTGCCGCGTTACGCAAGGTGGCGCCGGTGCAGGATATTGCGGCGGCGGGCAGCTTGCGGCGCATGAAAGAGGATATCGGCGATATCGATATCCTGGTCACCTCCGACGATCCCGATCGCGTGATGGCGGAGTTCACCCGCCTGCCTTTCGTGCAGCGAGTGCTGGCTACCGGCAGCAAAAAGACCACTATCCTCACCGATATCGGGTTGCAGGTGGACGTGCGCGTGGTCGATCCTGATAGCTTCGGCGCCGCATTGCAATATTTTACCGGCTCCAAGCAGCACAATATCAAACTGCGCACCATCGGCGTGCGCAAGGGTTTCAAGCTGAACGAATACGGCATCTTTCGCCTGGATACCGGTGAGCGCGTTGGCGGGCATACCGAGGAGGAGATGTATCGTCCGCTGGGCATCCGCATGTTTCCTCCCGAACTGCGCGAGGATCGCGGTGAGATCGAACTGGGGATGGAAGGGGTGATGCCCGATTTCGTGGAACGTGCTGATCTGCGCGGCGATTTGCACGCGCATTCGGATTGGAGCGACGGGCGCACCCCGCTGCGCGAGATGGCGCTGGCCGCGCGCCGGCATGGATTGGAATACCTGGCCTTTACCGATCATTCGGTGGGCCGCGGCAACGCCAACGGGCTGACGGTGGAGCGGCTGCGCCAGCAGATGCGTGAAATTCGGCGCCTGAATGAGGAAGTCGACGGCATCACGCTGCTTTGCGCCGGTGAGGTCGATATCCGTCGCGACGGCACGCTGGATTATCCGAATGAAGTGCTGGCAGAGCTGGACCTGTGCGTCGCTTCGGTGCACTCCGCTTTCGGCCTTTCCACCGCCGACCAGACCGCGCGGCTGGTGCGGGCAATCGAGAACCCGTTCGTAGACATCATCGGCCACCCTACCGGGCGACTGATCGGCGTGCGCGACCCCATCAGTCTGGACATGCGTAAGGTGCTCTCCGCCGCGGCGGACCAGGGAGTGATGCTGGAGATCAACTCGTGGCCCGAACGGCTGGATCTGAGTGACGAGTACGTCATGCAGGCACGCGAGGCGGGAGTGATGCTGGTCATCAACACTGACGCCCACGCACCCGAACATTTCGACAACCTGCAATTCGGCGTGGCCACCGCCCGCCGCGGCTGGGCGGTGCAGCGCGACATCATGAACACACTCCCGCTGCGCCAGTTCCTCCCCCGCCTGCACCGCAACGCCTTGCGTAAGGCCGCGTGAAGGGGACAAGGCGACCAGGCGCCTCCAGAGAGAATTACTATCCGGTCTGGACCGTAATCTACGCTAGCGGCTGCTGCCCTTCCGGACAGGTTTCGAGATGGACATCCCACTTTGGCCGTGCCGGCGCGGCGGACAAGCCATGATTCGCTCCACCACCGACGAATCCGCATCATCCGCGATGCGTCTCTCTCCTTCGATTTTGCTACACCGCCGCGCCGCGTACCGCGCGCTGGGCGGCGATGACACGATCTTCCCAGGTGACGCTGTCCGAGTCGGGCACGCGACCTTCGGCGTCCATCGCCGCGATTACCCGGCGCATGCCTTCCGCCAGCGAGATTTGCGGATGGAATTCCGGTACGTCGCGCGCGATCTTCTCGCCGCTGTAGTAGACGTTATGGGCGAAGATGTCGCTGCAGATGCCGACGTTGGGCACATCGAGCGCCACCAGGTCCTCCAGCGGCACGCCCACCAGCTCCACCTTGCGGCCCAGCACCTGCATGGCGGTCCGATGGTAATCCGCCCAGGACGTATACCCCTGCCGCACCAGGTTGTAGGTTTGCCCCACGCAGTGCGCTTTCCCGAGTACTCCGGCGAAGCCGAGGGCGGCGTCGTCCACATACAGAAACTGGTGAATGGCATAGCCGTCGCCGCAGACAAGGATGGGCTTGCCTTTGCGCACGCGGTCGATCCAGGAAAATTCCCACGCTACCTGGCGCAGTAGGCCCATGCGCGGGCCGTAGGTGGTGGAGGGCTTGATGATGGTGACCGGGAAGCCTTCGTCGTAATACGCCGCCATAAACAGCGCGTCGGCGGCGACCTTGTTGCGCCCATAATCGGTGGATGGCCGTAACGGATGGTCTTCGCTCACCGGCAGCCAGTCATACTGCACGCCGTAGGTGCATACGGTGGAGGTTTGCACGAAGTGCTTCACCCCGCGGAAGGCGCGCAAACTGCTGGCGGCATCCTCGCGGTCGTAACAAATCATGTCAATCGCCGCATCGAACCGTTCCGCCTGCATCGCCTGCTCGAATGCCGCGCGTTCTGTACGATCGCCTACGATCACTCGCACTCCCGCCGGCGCTGATCCGCTCTGCCCACGGTTGAAGCAGACCACCTCATGCCCCTGTGCAAGCAACACCCCCACGATGCTGGTGCTGATATTTCCCGTGCCGCCAACCAGACCTATTTTCATCTGAACCTCCGTTGATTTCGTCGTTACGAACCAGAGATTTCGTGCATTGCGCGATGATTGCGTAACCTTGCCTTGCGAACTTGCGTAGCACGACGTGCCCAATCTGCGGTGTTATGCCGTCACCCGCGTCGGGTGCCACAATTCCGCTTCCGTGATGCCGATCTGCGCCAGGTCGTCCTCGATGCGGTGCAGGCAGGCCGCGTAGCCGATGCCGCCGAACCAGGCATGGGAGTCGGTGCCGATCGAGAAGCGCACGCCATGCGCGCGCAGCGCTGCCAGGTAATCCAGATACTGCCCGCGGAAATGCGGTGGATATTCGGGATTGAGCAGATTCGCCCCGGCGTTGATTTCCACCGCTTTCCCGTGCTGCCGCAGCGCGTCGGCAAATTCGTCGTGCATGGACGCGGGGATGCGACGGAAATCATCGAACCAGGGGTGCGTACGATAAATGTGGTCGCTATCCTGCCATGCGCCCATCCACCACCACGGGTGCGCCACGATATCGATCTTCGGGTGGGTCGCCAGGAACAGATATTGCGCGTGGTAATTGCGGATCACCGCCTCAGGATCGAGCGGTTCCGGCACGCCCAACGGCCAATGCGCGCCGCCGATGACGTAATCGAAGCGCATTCGTTCCGCCAGCGCATCGGGCAGGTAGATTGCCAGCGGCCCTTCCGGTCCACCCGGCCACTTGCCATACGGGCTGGCCTCCGCCCCGGCGGCGTCGTTCTTCGCCAGGTCATACGCCCGCAGGCAGCTCACCTCCACCCCGAACCAGCGGTGCTGGTCGGGTGGCAGCGAGTCGAACTCGCGCCGGCTCGCTTCCACCTCCGGCACGTTGAATGCCGTATGCAGGTGGTCGCTAATGCCGAGGTGCGTGATGCCGTCCGCCGCGATCTCCGCGAACAGGCGCGACAGCGTCGCGCCCTCGGGATGCGGACAATCGCAGGAGTGATGCGTATGAATATGCCAGTCACAGGTAATGCGCATGGATGCCCTCCGCGAGACCGTCTTGCCTGTTCAGCCATGCCAGCGGATGATCAACGTAGCTCGATGTATCTACCGGTGATCCAGTTCGCACACCCGACGGCGATAGTAGAGATAATTCTCATAACTCACGTCATCCGGCACGCCGTGGTCGCAGGTGGGGAAGTAACCGCCGCGCTCGACCATGAACGGCAGGATATATTCCAGGTGGGCGTCGATGGCGTCCTTACCGGCAGCGAGTACGCGCTTATCGATACCGCCGGACATGATGAGCTCGGGATATTGCGTGCCGAGTGCCACCACGTCGCAGCCGCTTGCCACCTCGAAAGGCGACATGCGCGTCAGTCCCACCTCGGTGTAAATGGGGATGGCTGGCCGGCAGTCGCCGTCGGTATCCACATGGAAATGCAGCTTGCGGCGCTGGCGTCCGCGCGCATTGGAGAGCAGTTGCTGGTAATACGGCAGCAGGAATTCGCGGATCGAATCCGGTGAGATGAGCAGGCCGTGATTGTAGCAGATATCCTCCGCGATAAAGATTTCATCGAGTTCGGTTACCGCCTGGATGCGCGTGAACGCGGCGTCCATCACCTCGAACCATCGCTGCATGGCGGCATGTATCACTTCCGGCTGATCGTACATAATATACATCAGCTCTTCCGGACCCATCAGTGCGCGCAGATACATGTAGCCACCCACCAGGCCCTGGTTGAGCAACCCGCCCACCGCATCGGCGGCGGCACGCTGCGCGGCGACGGTCTCCGCCAATCCCTGCCAGCGCGCGGCATCGTGCGGATCGAGACGCAGCGCCACCGTTTCCCAATCCGCCATATTGCTCACCGCATGCTTGAGGTAGATGGGCATGAAGCCGTGCCGACGCCCTTTGAATACCTGGATGATGCGCCCGGCGTCGTCTTGCACGATCTCGTAATCGCCGTGCACCTCCAGCACTTTGTCTTCGAAAGCCGGTCGGAAAGGCGGTTCGCACCAACCGAGATTGGCGCCGGCGCTGAACATGCCTTGCTCATCGAACATGAACAGGTTTTGCTCCGCCCAATCCGCGGGCATCCCCTCGGCGCTCCAGCGTTTCAGTGCCTCGTCCCAGATGTAAAACTCCTGACGGTGCAGGTGGTCTTGTGCTTGAAACTCATACATCGCGCGCATTCGGTCACCCGCGCGCATAACGGTCTGCGTCATTGTGTGCTCCTCTGGTGGAGAATGCTCACTTCTTTCGCTGTATGCGTGGGGATACCTTCCAATATGGTTGGGCGTCTTGCCGCACATGCCGCGCCGGCGGGTGCCTCGATAATCAACACGGGCATTCATGCATTTGAGAAGCAACACTTGGCGCGCGCGCAAGCGCGTGCTATGCGACTTCGCGCGGGAAGTCTGGTCGCGCGTAGGGGAGGATCGGCTGACTCTTCCCGCGGCAGCGGTTGCCTTCTACCTGATGTTGTCGATGATCCCGCTGGGATTGCTGCTGGTGACCCTGGCCACCTATGTGCTCCCGCATGAGGCAGTGCGGAGTCTGCTGATTGATCTGGCGGCCGTTCTCGGGCCACAGCTCAGCGCGGCCATTCAGACGGAAATCATTACCGTGGTGCGCGACCGGGGCGTATTGACCGGCGTCGCGCTGCTGCTCGGTTTCTGGATCGGCAGCCAGGTATTTGTCACGCTGGAGTTGGCGATGAACCAGGTATGGCGCGCACACCGCCGGCGTCCCTACTGGATCAGCCGATTGATCGCACTGCTGATGTTGATGGTGGTCGGCCTTTTCCTGCTGGCCGCCATCGCGCTGGCTAATCTGATTCGCGTGTTGGCGCAACTGCAATGGCCGCTGTGGGGATGGGAGGTGACGGCGCTGCCGTGGCTGTTCGGCGTGGTGGTGAGCGTGATCATTCCGTTGCTGCTGGTGACGGCTATCTTCGCCGCCGCCTTCCGTCTGCTGCCCGCGCGTCCAGTGACGCTGCACAGCGTGCTGCCCGGCGCCATTTTTGCGGGAGTGGCGTGGATTGTCTTCCTGCATCTCTTCGGCTGGTACCTGGCGCACGTGGCCAACTACTCGGTGCTCTACGGCTCGCTGGGCGGGCTCATCCTGCTGATGATCTGGTTCTACTACAGTGCCTTCATAATGCTGGTCGGTGCCGAAATCGCCGCCGTTTATCACCAGCGCCTGCTCACCGTCGGCGACCGCGAGGAGCAACGGGTCGAGGAGAAGGAGCAGGAGTAAGTTACCGCGGCATCGGGGCAGTGATCCCGCAAGACATTTCCAGTTCCGGTGAGAGACGTCGATCATTGAACACTGCCAGTGCCAGGCGCGGGATACCACGATTGAAGCGCATGCTGGTCGAGTGCAGCATGCCGAAAGCGCCGTGGATATTCCACGACGCCATACCTGACAGCGACCGGCAGTTGTGCTATGATGAAGCGGCGCGGAGACTCGCCGCGCCTACCCTTTTGCGATGGATGACGGTGATGCCCGAACTGTATGAATTAACCGCCCACGCGGCGCACGCGCTGCTGGCGAAGAACGAAATCTCCGCGCGCGAGTTGCTCGATGCGGTATACACCCGCCTCGACGCGGTGGAGGAGCAGGTACACGGCTACGTGCTGGAGATGCGCGACGGCGCCTATACCGAGGCAGAGCGCGCCGACGCGCGCCGGATGGCCGGCGCGTCGCTGGGGCCGCTGGACGGCATCCCACTGGCGTTGAAAGACATCCTGTGTACCACCGGCGTGCGCACCACCTGCTGCTCGCGCATGCTGGAGCATTTTATTCCGCCGTACGATGCTACCGTGGTGGAGCGGTTGCGCGCCGCCGGTGTGGTCGTTGTGGGCAAAACCAACATGGACGAGTTTGCCATGGGCAGTTCCACCGAGAACTCCGCCTTCGGTCCCAGCCGCAACCCGTGGGACCTGGCGCGCGTGCCGGGCGGTTCCAGTGGCGGCACCGCCGCCGCTATCGGCGCTGACGAAGCGATCCTCGGCATCGGCACCGACACCGGCGGCAGCATTCGCCAACCCGCCGCCTACTGCGGCGTGGTGGGGCTGAAACCCACCTACGGCCGCGTGTCGCGCTTTGGATTGATCGCTTTCGCCTCTTCGCTCGACCAGGTTGGCCCCATCACCAAAGACGTATGCGACGCCGCGCTGCTGATGAATGCCATTGCCGGTCCCGATCCGTGCGACTCCACCTGTTACCCGGAACCGGCGTCGGACTTCACCGCCGACCTCGGTAAATCGATCAAGGGGATGAAGATCGGCGTGCCACGCGAATTTTTCGCGCAGGAAGGCATGTCGGTGGATGCCGGCGTCGCCGACGCCGTGCGCGCCGCCATCCGCGTGCTGGAGGAACAGGGCGCCATAGTCGAGGAGTGTTCGCTGCCCAACGTGCGCTTCAGCCTGCCCACCTACTACATCATCGCCCCTGCGGAAGCCAGCAGCAACCTGGCGCGCTACGACGGCGTTGAGTTCGGCTATCGCGCGCCGGGCACGAAGGACACGGTGAGCATGATGACCGAAACGCGCGACTTCGGCTTCGGCCAGGAAGTGAAGCGCCGCATCATGATCGGCACCTACGTGCTCTCCTCCGGCTACTACGACGCCTATTACCTGAAGGCCGGCCAGGTGCGCACGCTCATCCGCCAGGATTTCGAGCGCGCCTTCGCGCGCTACGATGTGCTCGCGTCGCCTACCGCGCCCAGCGTGGCCTTTCCCCTCGGCGCGAAGGCGGACGATCCCATCCAGATGTACCTGAACGACATCTGCACCATTCCCATCAACATGGCCGGCATCCCCGCGCTCTCGTTGCCCTGCGGCTACGACCAGGGGTTGCCCGTGGGCCTGCAACTGATGGGCGCGCACTGGAACGAATCCGCCATCCTGCAAGCCGCTTATGCCTACGAACAGGCTACCGGCTGGTCGCGTAAAGCAGTGCAGGAGGCAGATCGGGTGACGGTGGCAGGGTAAGGTTCTGGCCTCTGGAATAGATTGAATATGATGAAGGCCATGCGATGGCGACAGCCGAATATCTTCCCGAAATAACGCGGCGCATTGGCAAGTATTGCCACCTGTTGCAGAATACATACCGCTACACAGGCCATGGGACAGGAGGTTCATCATGCGAGTAGGATATATCTTTCTGGCGCTGATATTGCTTCTCTTTTCATATTTTGCTGAATTGCGCCACCAGGGTCTCGTTGCACTCGGGTATTTGATCGCCGCAGGACTCACGATTCTTGCCTCGGCGGTGTGCAATACTGACAGATTATGACTCTGAAAGCAGACAACTATTCTCATGATTCACAAATTCACCCAGTTGCCGAAATCCAGTGTCATCCCCGTGCAGGGGGTGTGGCTTTACGTGCAAGGCGACGAGGAACACCTGAAGCGGTTGCTCGTCGAGCGGTTGCGCGCGGAGTTGCTTGCCGAAGGGGACGAGTTCAACTTCGATCTGCTGGACGTGGCTGAGCGTTGGGAAGGCACGGCGGAGACGGCGGAACAGGCGAAACGCGAGCGGCTGCCCAGCCGCGCGGATAAGATCCTTACGCTGGCACAGGCGCTGCCCTTCCTCGGCAGTGGGCGACTGGTGATCGTGCGCAATGTGGACCTGCTCACCAATGAACAGCAGAAGCGGCTGGCGGCGGGGATGGCGGGCGTGCCGCCGATGAACCACGTGCTGCTGGTGTCGGGCGACGGTGGGGTAGGGAAGAAAGCGAGCAAGCTAGCCGCCGACCTGCAGAAGGGATTGGAGCGAGACGGCACCATCTACGACTGTTCCGCGTTGAGCGAGGACGAGGCCGGAGTATGGGTGCGCGAGACGTTGCAGGGATGGGGGCAAACCATCGATCCCAGCGCGCTGCACCTGCTGCTCACCCGTGCGGGCCGCGAGTTGCGCCGGCTGCAGATCGAGGTGGAAAAACTTTCGCTGATGGTGGGCGACGGCGGACGCATTCGCGCGCAGGATGTCGAGTTGATGACGCCGAAAATGGCGGAAGAATCGGTGTTCCACCTGACCGATGCCGTCGCCTCGCGCGATGCCGCCTCGGCGATGGCGGTGCTGCATGACCTGCTGGTGGCGCAGTTGGAATCGCCGCACCGCCTCTTCCCGCTGCTGGTGCGCCAGTTCCGCCTGATCTGGCAGACGAAGGTGATGCTGGAGGCCGGATGGCGCCCACGCCAGGATCCGGAGGCGTTTTCGGCGGCGATCGCCTTGTTGCCCGAGCAGAACGTACTCGCCCAGTTGAAGGGATGGATGGGGCCGAAGCTGGCGGCGCAGGCGCGCCAGTTATCGTGGGAACAACTGGCCAATGCTTACCAGGCGCTGTTGGAGTGCGACATGGCCGGCAAAGCCATCGAAGGTGTACCGCGCCAGGAGATGGATGTCGCTATGGAGCTATTATGTGCGAAGCTGTGCGCCAATCATAGCCGCGCATGATGGGTATACTTTGTGCGTGGAGATGCCGTGAAACAACTACACGCCATTATCGAAGGACGCGTGCAGGGAGTGGGCTTTCGCGAGTTCGTCTGCCAGGAGGCACGACGACTGGGCCTGCTGGGCTGGGTGCGGAATCAGGCGGACGGCACGCTGGAAGTCGTGGCAGAGGGCGAGGACGTGGCGTTGTCGCATCTGGTCAATCTGCTGGAAAAGGGCCCGGCATTGTCGCGCGTGGAAGAGGTGCGCAGCAAGTACATCCGGCCATCCGGCGAGTTCAGCGGTTTTTTTATACGGCGCTAGCGAGCTGCTGCCCGGTGGCGCGGTTTGTGCGATGCCGTTCACGCGTGCGATAGCTTTTCCGCGGGTAAACAGATAGCATGGAATGCATCTTACGCACGCATTGAAGGAAGGATCGGCTGCTCATGCCAGCTTTACAGACGTTGCTTACCGATGTCCCTGCCGTCATGGTCGGCGACCCCCTGGTGACAATTACCGGCATTTGCTACGATTCGCGCGCAGTGCAGCCCGGCGACTTGTTCGCTTGCCTGCCGGGCACGAAAACCCACGGGCACAGCTTCATCCCCGCGGTGGTCGCCGCCGGCGCCGCCGCGCTGCTGGTGGAGGATGCCGCCTTGGTGCCGGCGGGGGTGGCGGCTGCGGTGGTGCCCGACAGTCGCGCCGCGCTTGCTGCCATAGCCGCTGCCTTTTATGGGCAGCCCAGCGACGCACTCACTCTGGTGGGCGTCACCGGTACCAACGGAAAAACTACCACTACGACACTGCTGCGCCACCTGCTGCAGGCAGCCGGGCATCTGACCGGCCTGATTGGCACGCTGGCCTACCGCATCGGTGACGAGGTGCTGAAGGCGCCGCACACCACCCCGCAAGCCCCCGAGTTGCAACAGTTGCTGGCACGCATGCGCGACGCCGGCCTCACCCACGCGGTGATGGAGGTGTCATCCCACGCGCTGTGCCTGCACCGTGTCAGCGGCTGCCGCTTCGCTGCCGCGGGTTTCACCAATCTTACCCAGGACCACCTGGATTACCATGGCACGCTGGACGCTTATCGCGACGCCAAGCTCGAATTGTTCGCCAACCCGTGTTATCAGCCGCGCTCCGGAGCGATGATCAGCGTGTTGAACGCCGACGACCCCAGCACGCCGTTGTTTGCCGCGCGCGCGCGGGGACCGGTGCGGCAGTTCGGATTGACCGGTGGTGATTACCGGGCGGAGGCGGTGGAACTGCGCGCCGACGGCAGCGCGTTTTTGTTGCGTTATCCGGGTGGTGCGACGCCGGTGCGTCTGCAGTTAGTGGGTTCGTTTAATGTCTCGAACGCACTGGCGGCGCTGGCGCTGGCGTTGGAGTTGGGGGTTGATCCCGCCTGCGCCGCCGACGCGTTGACCGCGGTGCCGCCGGTGGACGGGCGCTTTCAGCGTGTGCCCGCCAGCGGCAACGGCAAGCCGACAGTGGTGGTGGATTACGCGCACACGCCCGACGGGCTGGAGAAAGTGCTCGATACCGCGCACGAAATCGCGCCGGGTCGGGTGGTGGTGGTGTTCGGCTGCGGCGGCGACCGCGACCGCACCAAGCGTCCGAAAATGGCGGCGGTGACGGCGCAATGGGCGCGCACGATCATGGTGACCAGCGATAATCCGCGCACCGAGGATCCCGGACGCATCATTGACGAAATTCTCACCGGCTTTACGCCCGATGCGCGCCGGCGAGTGCAGGTGGAACCCGACCGGGCGACGGCCATCATGCGCGCCATTACTGAGGCTGGCCCGGACGACCTGGTCGTGCTCGCCGGCAAAGGGCACGAGGACTACCAGATTTTCGCGGACCGCACCATTCACTTCGATGATCGCGAAGAAGCTGCCCGCGCGCTGGCGGCATGGTCAAAGGCAGGCGGTACCGGTGAGTCTCCCCACTAATCCATCGCGACGCGGCTTGCCGTATCGCACCCGCCTGCTCGTTTCCGCGCTGCTGGGTGCGGTGCCGTTGATCGCCCTCGGATTGATCTTGCTGGTCAGTTGGTACGGCATACTCCGTGCTTCCGTGTTGCGCGGCAACCTGGCGCAGGCAGAGCTGGCGGCAGCCACGCTGGAAGGCTGGGTGCGCGGCAACATCGGAACCTTGCGCACACTGAAGCAGGCGGCGGAAGTGCAACGCGAAGACCATGCCGAAATCCAGGCGCTGGTGTTGCGACAACTGCGTGTACAGCCGGAGTGGGATAACCTGTTCGTCACCGATGCCGCGGGCAGGGAGATCGCCTCCAATAGGCCGCGCGCGTTTGTGGGACGCATCCCCATCTTCCTGCAGGCCAAACGCACCCGGCAACCGGTCGTCTCCAACATCATTTATAGCCCGGTCACCGGTCAACCGGTGGTGGTCATCATACATCCGATCCTGCGCAACGGCGATTTCCGCGGCATCATCGGAGTGGTCATCCGCCCGCGCGTGCTGCAGAACCTGTTGACGCGGGTACCGCTGGACCCGACCACGCAAATTCAGCTCTGGGGCAGCGACCACCGGCTGATTGCCGGCACCCACCTGGCGACGTCATTGATCGGCCGGCAATTTTCCGGTCCGCTGCTGGCGGCCATCCTGTCAAGACACAGCGGCACGGTTCACACGCAAAACCCCATCACCGGCGAATCCATGCTCTACGGGTATGCGCCGGTACATGAATCGCCGTGGGCACTCGCCACCGGCACGGCGTACTCTGTCGCGCTGCAACCGATTTATCGCCTGCTGGCCATTTATATTCTACTGGCGCTCCTCGTGCTGGGAGCAACCATC
The DNA here is from genome assembly GCA_964472305.1 of uncultured bacterium. GTDB lineage: Bacteria > Armatimonadota > Hebobacteria > CAIYQO01 > CAIYQO01 > CAYYJR01. Next base: position 15,987 of record CAYYJR010000002.1, on the reverse strand, counting down.
CTGTGGTCGGTGTATTCGTCGAGCATGTTTGCCCGTCAGATCGCACAGTTGGTTGAGGGTGCACGGGCGATCGGCGTGGGAAAACTTGATACCGTCATCACCCTGCATACCGGCAGCGAGTTGGATGAGTTGGCTCAATCGTTGACAAAAATGGCTGCCGACCTGGCCATACTTGACCAGTTGAAATCCGACCTGCTCACCATGGTTTCACACGAATTGAAAACACCGCTGACCGCGATCCTGACTGCATTGGATATTATCACCAGTGACCTGGTACCCCCTAACGATCCACATTACCGTGAGACGTTGGGTATCGCCGTGCGCCAGGCGCGGCATCTGCAAGCCATGATCGAAAATCTGATGAACGTCGCGCGGTTGCAGGCAGGCAGCCTGGCTGTCGAACCGCGTCCGACATCACTCGCCGCTATTGTCAAGGCCGCGTTGGAGCCATATCGCGACCTCATCCGGCAACACGGATTGCTGTTGGACGTCGAGGTGTCCACCGAGTTGCGGGTGATGGCCGATGCTCCGAAGATCACGCTGGTCATCAGCAATCTGCTGGACAACGCGGTGAAATTCACGAAAGCGGGGAGCATCACGGTCCGCGCGCGCACCGAGGGACGATTCGCGGTGGTCACGGTGACCGACACCGGCGCCGGCATCGCGCCGGAGGCGCTGTCACAACTGTTCGAGCGGTTTTATCAGGCTGAGCCGTTGCTCACACGCCGGGTGGGTGGATTCGGATTGGGATTATGGGTGGTGCGCGCCATCGTGCAGGCGCACGGCGGAGAGGTGTTCGCACAGAGCGCGGGAGCGGGTCAGGGTAGCACCTTCGGTATTACATTGCCGCTGGCGGATGACGGTTAATGCATTTTCCCATCCGCAATCGCTCAAATTGAATCAGGATCGGATGAGGGTGAGAGATCATGCCATGTGACAGGCTCATGCGCTTCGAGTTGGCACGTTGGAGTGTCCCGTATTTACGGATAGACTTGACGGAGGCGCGTTGAGAGAATTGCTGAGGCGTGTTGGAAAGAAGATTGGGGGCGATGCAGAATACCTTTGGAGATCCCAATCAGAAGAGATGCTGCATGCCTCCGTCCACCAGGTGCGTTCGTGCGCGATATGGTGAATTGCTCGTGTTACTGTATATTTCGTTAAGAAAATAGTTAACAATTATAACCGAATCTTAACATTATCACCGTGCTAATGATCTTTTCCGCAACCTGGGCAAACCTGGTATGCTTGGATGATAACACAATCCGTATTACATCAGCCGATCGCACTCCTCGAAAAAGGCGATGACGTTTTCCGGCGGCACTTCCGGTTCCAGCACATGCGTGGGCGACAGCGTTAATCCGCCGTTCTTGCCGTCCAGCGTCTCGAAGTAGTAACGGACCATGCGGCGTAGCTCGTCGGCGCTGCCGAAGGGGAAAACGGTCTGCGTGCCCATGCATCCGTCGAACGCCAGGCGTTTGCCGCAATGCTTGCGTACCGCGATGGGATCGATGCACTCCGGCTGCACCGGGTTGAGGATGGTGATGCCGATCTCCACCAGGTCATCAAGGATGTCCATGATATTACCGTCGGAATGGTAATAAACGTGAATATCCGGCTTGATGGCACGCGCGGCGGCGATCACTTTCGCCCAGCGCGGCTTCATCACCTCGCGCCACAGCGCTGGCTGAAACATGAGCGCGTTCTGGTTCGCCACGTCATCGCCGGTCATGATGCAATCATAGTCGGCGCGGGCGGCGGCGACGGCGGTGCGTACATTATTGGCGCAACAGCGGTCCAACAGCAACTCCGCCCACTCGCGCTGCGTCAGCAAGTCCATCAGGAACGGTTCATAACCGCGCACCTGCCAGGCATCCTCATACATATGCCCGACGAAGACGGAGGCATAATTGCCGGCGGCGTGTGCCTTCTCGGCGGCCTGGCGCATTGCCGCGTCCGACCATCCGTCGTTGCTGACGAAGGGGTACCGTTCCAACTCGCTAAAGTCGGTGGCGTCGCGCAATGGGCTAATATACTCGGTAAAATGATAAAACCCATGGTTCAGGTGTCCGCACCCGTTGCCATCGATAGAGAAGTTCGGGTTGTCCAGCCATTCCGCATGATACCCGCGGTAATCAGGCCACGCGAATCCCTCCGGCGGCGTCAGGTTCGCTCCGCCCCCGCTGTCACTGTCGAAATGCTCATACGGATTCGCGCCCAGATACGCGGTCAGGCGCTCCTCCAGGCTCTGCACGTAACTCGCGTGCCGCGGCAGCCGGTCTACCGGTTCAAAGTTGGCAAATGCTAGAAATCGTTCGCGTTTGGTCATGAGATCGCACTCCCCGTGTTCGCTGGTTGATGGTATGCCGAGTATTTATTGGCATATCCGGGAATTTCCTCCACGCCTCCCACATCAGCCGGCTTACCGCTCGCGCTGCACCATGGTCGCCGCCAGTTCGCGCAGCAAGGCGCGACCGTCGTTGTCCGGCAGGGTGTCCAGGTGGCGCAGGGCGGTGTCGAGGTGATGGTGCGCCATCGCCTGCACGTCATCAATGGCGCCCAGACGCTGCAGCAGCGCGGTGGCGCCGGCGATGGCGTCGGGGCTGGCGTGCGGATTGCCCAGCACGGCGGCGAGTTGCACGCGCTCGGTCTCGTTGGCGCGCGGCCAGGCAAGGGCGATGATGAGGGTGCGCTTGCCTTCACGCAAGTCGTTGCCCACCGGCTTGCCCAGTTTCTGCTCGCAGCCGGTCAGCCCCAGCACGTCATCTTGCAACTGAAACGCGATGCCGGCGCATTCGCCGAACGTCGCCAGCGCGCGCACCGCGTCATCCTCCATGCCGCGCGCCAACAGGCCGCCCGCCCAACCGCAGTAGGCGAACAGTACCGCAGTTTTCGTGCGCATCATCTGGAGAATATCGTCCTGTGCCACCCGCGCCACCGGCAAGAACGGCAGTTGAATATCGCGTACCTCGCCTTCGACGATGGCCGGACCGGTCACATGCTGCAGGCGGTGCACCAGCCGCAGTGCCAGCGCGGGATCGATGCCCAGTTCCGGCAGCGAGGCGATCAGCGAGATAGCCCAGCACTGCTGGCAATCGCCGGCGAGCATAGCCATCGACAAGCCGTAATGCGCGACGTCATCGTTGTCAAGGGAAAATAGCTCGCGGCCTTCCTGTGCCATTAGCGTATGCACGCTGGGACGGCCTCGGCGCAGCGGGTCGCGGTCGATGACGTCGTCATGCACCAGCGTGTAGGTATGATACAGTTCCACCGCCGTGCCGGCGCGCAGCGCGGCCTCCGCCGATCCGCCCAGCGCGCGGCACGACCACGTCAGCAGCGCGGGGCGCAACGCCTTGCCCCCCGCGCGCGGATAAGCCATCACCGCTTCCACCAGTTGCGCCGGAGCGAAATCCGGTCGCAACGCCGGATTTTCCACGATAGCCGTTACCGCTTCCGCGATAATCTGCAGTTCGGATGACATGATCGGCATGATGATCTCAATATGACGTTGCAGCGTGCCGCAGATTTGCCACTGCTTCCCGGAATTGTTCGCCCACCGCGTCCGGCACGGGCACGCTGCCGATGGGCACCATGCGCGGGCTGTGCGGACCGTGGCTGTCGGAGCCGCCGGTGATCACCAGCCCGTGTTGTGTTGCCAGCCGTCGCATGCGCTCGTTGACGGCGGCGGAATGGTCGCTGTGATACACTTCCAGCGCGTCCAGGCCCGCGGGGAGCAATTGGCGCAAAATGCGATGCGGGTCGCCAAGCTTGCCGGGATGCGCCAGTCCGGCCAGGCCGCCCGCGTGATGGATCAGCGCAATCGCCTGCTCCGGCGTATACGGCGTGCGCGGCACATACGCCGGACACCCGCGGCCGATGAAGCGTGCGAACGCCTCGTTGAAATCTCGGCTATGGCCGGCTTCCACCAGCGCGCGCGCGACGTGCGGACGCCCGATGGAACCGTGTCCGGCGATGGCCAGCACCCGTTCCGCGTCGAGTGGATGGCCAATGGCCGCCAGCCGCTCCAACATGCGCAGCGCGCGCTCGTAACGGGCAACGCGCAGAGCGTGCAGCCCTTCCAGCATGGCCGGCGCCTCGAAGGGAAAGCCGTAACCCAGGATATGCACGTCCTCGCGTCCGACGTCGGTATTGATTTCCACTCCGCTGATCACCTCGACGCCCCGGGCCTGCCCGGCGGATCGTGCCGCGGGAATGCCGGCGATCTCGTCATGGTCGGTGATGGCGATCAGCGTGACGCCGCACTTGGCGGCGGTTGCCACGACTTCCTCCGGCGACTGTGAGCCGTCCGAATAGGTGGTGTGCAGGTGCAGGTCGACGTGCGCCATCAGCGCGCCGCCGCCTGCAACCGGCGCAGGGTGCCGGCGGGATCGTCGTCGTGGAACAGCGCGGTGCCCACCACCGCGGCGGTCATGCCCGCGCGTATGAGCGGCCCGATGGTCTCCGCGTCGACGCCGCCGTCCACCTCCACCACCGGTGAGACGCCCAGCCGGCGCATCAGTGCACGCAATTCCTCCAGCCGGCGATACGTATCGGGAATGAATGTCTGCCCGCCGAAGCCGGGATTCACCGACATCACCAGCACGCTGTCCACCAGTGTCAGAATCGGTTCCAGCATCAGCATTGGCGTGCCGGGATTGATTGCCACTCCCGCCTCCAAGCCGGCTTCGCGTACCTGCAGCAGTGCGCGGTGGATGTGCGGCGTAGCCTCCGGATGGATATACAGCCGTGTTGCGCCGGCGTCGCAGAGCGGCGCCACCAGCGCTCCCGGCGTGTAGACCATCAGATGCGCATGCAGCGGGAGCGCCGTGTGCGGGCGCACCGCCTGCAGCACCATCGGTCCGAAGGTCAGGTTTGGTACGAACTGCCCGTCCATCACGTCGAAATGCAGCGCCGCTGCCCCGGCCGCCTCAACCGCGGCCACTTGCTCGGTTAACCGGGCAAAATCGAAGGCCAATATGGATGGATAGATAGGAAACGATTGCATCGCTCTCCTGCTCTGGTGAATGGCCGGGGGGAAAGTCGATGTCGAACACCCCACCCGATTCCTATATTTCGACAAACAGGTGCTGACTTTCCTTCCCGGTCAGGCAATGAAGTAAGCGATCGGGCAGCGAGAGGCCGTGGCGCGCCAGCAAGCCGGGCAGCATCAGTGTCCGTTCCTGCGGCCCATGTGCGGGGAAGAGGGACTCTCGTGCCATCTCCAATCGCTCGGTCTGTTCGGTGGAACGCCGCTCCACCGCTTTCAGCGCCTTGCGCTCCAGCCGCTCCAACTCGTTCAGCAGGCGCTGGTGCGTCGCCTGCGCCGATTGGGCCAGCGTGGGATCAAGTGTCGCCACCGTTTTTGTCAGCACGGCAAGCTGTTGTTCCAGCGCCGCGCGGCTGTCCGCGAAGGCATGCTCCACCGACGCCGGCACCGCTTGCGCCAACAGGTGATAGCGCACGGCGTCGAAATCATGCAGCAGTTGCAATGGGGCGATTTTCCACTCGCGCAGCGCGCGCGCACACCCCGGCGGCACCACCGTGAATCCCGCGCGCGCGACCACGGGTGGCATTGCCACGCCGAGGGCGTCGAATACCGGACGCAACTCCGCCCAGTAGCCCACTTCGTTCGGTCCTGCCACAAACGCGGCGCTGCCGAATAGGTATTCCTGCACCGCCGGGCGCAGGACGGCGTTGGGCAACAAGCGCTCCGGGTGGTCCTCCAGCAGGCTGAGCAACGCCTCGCGCTCATACTGCCGGCCGGCGGCGTGGTAGTGGTCGCCGTCAAAGGTGACCCGGTGGCGAACACCATCATACAGGAAGACGTTGCACGCGTCAGCCGGTTTGGTCAATCCGGGACGATAGCCAAGTGCCTGCAACGCGCGTGCCTGTTCGTTCACCAGCGTGGTGGTGCGCAACGGTTGCGCCAACTCGCGCCGCATCACTTCCGTGCCCAATCGCCGTATTGCCGGCAGGCGCGGGTCGCACATCACCAGCCCCAACGGCGAAAAGAGGCGTGCGAGCAACCGGCAGCACCAGACGCCGAAATCCGCGGCGCCTTCCGCGCTGTCGCGCAGCAGTGCCGCCGTCTCGCCGTCAGCTGGCAGAGCAACCAGCAGCGGCAGCACCTGTGCCAGCACCTGCGCCGCGGCATCGCCGGTGGGCAGGTCGCCGACCAGTTGTCCCGGGAGGCCCGCGTCCACGGGATACTGGATGGTATGCAGGTGCCCGCGTGCGTCCCAGCAGCCGCCGTGATCCACCTCGGCGCGGTCGTCGTCGTCGGTGCCTACCCAGAACACCGGCACCGCCGGACGCCCGAGCATGACGGTCAGACGGCGCGCCAGATCGATGGCGGTCAGTACCTTGGCGGTGGTATACAACGGACCACCGAGCAGGCCGGGTTGTTGACCCACGGTGATCACGGGCGTGGCGGGGTCACCGAGCAGGCGGGCGTTGTCCACGGCGGTGGAATCGGCGCCAAGTTGCTGTTGGAACGCCGCCAGCGCGTTGGCCAGGGGGATCGCGGGTGCGCCGGCGCGTGGAAGGCGGGCAACCTCGCGCATGGCATCGGGTCGGTGGGAGAAAAAGTCACGCAACGCAGGTGCGTCGGCGAGATAATCCGCCAGCAGGCGATTGCCCGGATCGATATCGGCCAGCGACACCTCAGCGAGGACGCCTGCGGGTTGGCACGTCCCGTTCTCCATCACTCACTCCCGGCCTTCGCGCGGCTCGAACATCAGCCGGAAGCGCGGATCGTGGCGAAGTGGGTCGAGTGATGGTTCCTGTTCCAGCCAGGGGAGGATTTCGTCGCTGAGGTCCAGTGCGCGCCGCAGGTTGCGCAGCGCTTCATCGTGCTCCTGACGGGCGACCAGCGCGCAGGCGCGCCAGAAAAAGAGCGGTGCGTCTTCCGGATCGAGTTCGATGCCGCGGGTGAAGTCAGCCAGTGCATGCTCCGTCATCTGCAACGCCAGGTAGGATAATCCGCGATTGGATAACGTCCACACGTCGGACGGATGGCGTGCCAGCACCTGGTTGAACTGGCGAATAGCGGCGTGGTAATCGCCCATGTTGTCGAGGATGACGCCCAGCCAGGTTTGATAGGCGTCGTCGTGTGGAGCGAGTGCCGCCGCACGCTTGAACGCGGTCAACGCCTCGGGAAAATCACCCATCTCGCGCAGCACTTTACCGCGCGCGGCGCTGGACTCCGGATGGTCGGACGCCAGCTCGAACACCAGATCGGCCACGCGCAGCGCCTGTTCCAGTTCATTATCCACGATCAACTCGTCGACCAGCTCGAAGAGCGCGAATTCGCCTTCCATCGCCTTGTGAAATCCCAAGCGCAGCGTGCGTTCGGCGGCTTCCCATTCTCCGGCAGCCAGTTCCACCCTCGCCTTCCAGCAGTAGGTTTCCGCGTGCGAGGGCTCCAACCGCACCAACTGGTGCGCGTGCTGCAGCGCCATGTCGTATTCCCGGCAATGCAGTGCCACCTCCACCGCAAAGCGATGACTCTCCGCGTCGTTGGGCGTCGTCGCCAGCAATCGCCGCGTCACCTCCAGCGCTTCCTCTTTCTCGCCCAGTCCGAAGTGGCAGTGCACCAGCGATTCGAAGTTGTCCGGGTGGTCCGCGCCGTATTCGATGGCCTGGCGATAGGCGTGCAGCGCGGCGAGATAGTCGTGGCGGCGGCTGCGGATATACCCCAGATATTCGTAAAACAGCGCGTGAGTGGGGTAGCGGTCCAGCGCGCGATAGACTATCTGTAGCGCCGCGTCCAGGTCTTCGTGACAGACGACATGCACCAGGCCTTCCCAGGCGTCCAGGTTGGCGGGATCAAGGGCGATCAACTCTTCAAACGCGCCGCGGGCGATCTCGAAGCGCCCGGCGTCTTCTGCCAGTTCGGCCAGCAGCAGCAGCAGCTCAGCATCCAGCCGATACCGCTCGCGCAGCGCCAGCAGTGTTTCCATGGCATCGGTGCCCGCCGGCATCTCCTCGGTCGACGTCGCCTCTTCCATCAGTTCCAGGTCGTCCGGCGAGTCCGCGACGTGACCGAGCGGCAGTTCCTTATGCAGCACGTTGGAGGCCTGGCGCAGCGTTTGCAGCGCCTCGGCATCGCGGCCCAGCAGGTACAGCGCGCGACTGCGCATCTGCAACGCCTCGAACGACTCCGGGCTCAGCGCCAGCGCGGCATCGGCATGTGACAGGGCTCCCACAAAGTCGCCCTGTCCAAGCTTTTCGCGACCCAGCGCCAGGTGCTTTTCAAATGGCATGAACACCTACTCCCGATGGCTTCGGCGGGCGACGTCCCGCCGGCATGAGCGAACGGCGTTCCGCGTGCTCACGCGTTATATCACATTCTTCACCGCGCGGACAACGTCCTCTATTGCGGGAATGACGCGTTGCTCCAACGCGGGTGAGAAGGGAATAGCCACTTCGGGCATGGTGATGCGCACAATGGGCGCGTTGAGGAAGTCGAAGGCATGATCGAGAATCTGGCAGGCGATCTCCGCCGCCGGGCCGGCTGTGCCGATCGCCTCGGTGACGATCACCACCCGTCCGGTCTTTTTCACCGAGGCAGCCAGCGTGTCGGTGTCCAGCGGCTTCAGACTGCGCAGGTCGATCACCTCCGCGGTGATACCTTCTTTCGCCAGTCGCGCCGCCGCGAGCCCGGCGGTATGCACCGCCTTGGAATAGGCGACCAGGGTGACGTCATCGCCAGCGCGCAGCACGCGTGCCTGGCCGAAGGGAATAGGCGCCGTTGATGCGGACAGCGGCATGCGCACTTTATACAGGTCCTTATGCTCGACCACCAGCACCGGATCGTCATCGCGAATGGCGGCGATCAGCAAGCCTTTAGCGTCCTCTGCGGTGGCGGGGGCGACTACCTTCAACCCCGGCACGTGCATGAACCAGCCTTCCAGCATCTGCGAGTGGGTGGCGCCGTAGCTGCGTCCGGCGCCGCCAGCGGCGCGAAAGACGATAGGCACCTTCGCCTGCTCGCCATACACAGCCCGAAACTTGGCGGCGTGGTTGACGATCTGGTCGATGGCTAGCGTGATGAAATCCATGAACATGTATTCCACCACCGGGCGCAATCCCGTCAGCGCGGCGCCAATCGCCACGCCGGTAAAGCCGCCTTCGGAGATGGGGGTGTTTACCACCCGCTCCGCTCCGAATTCCTCCACCAGCCCGCGCGTCACCCCGAACGCGCCGCCATACAGCGCGATATCCTCGCCGAACAAGACCACGTTCGGATCGCGGCGCATTTCTTCCGCCAGCGCTTCACGAATAGCATCAGCGTAATATACCTGTCGTGAAGCGGTCGATACAGTGCTCATACTGGAATTAGACACCATTACCGGCCTTTTGACAAGGTTCGCCGGCGGAAAGTGGAGAAAATTTTTGTCGACAACCGTGCGTGATGCTTCAGTCGGTGACGAGGAACACCCGCGCGGGGGCGCCATCCGCGCCTGCCAGTTTGAGCGGAGCGCAGACAAGGTGATAGTCGCCGGCGGGAACGGCGGCGAGGTGCAAGCCTTCCACGAGAATGACGCCGGCACCCAGCAGCAGTTCGTGCGCCTGTGTCGCGTCCGGTGCCTCTATCGACAGACCGTCCACGCCCACCAGCCGCACATCAAGCGCGAGCAGCGCACGGGCGGCGTCTACGGTCAGGCTGACGTAGTCCGGATTGAAGTTCCACGGACATTGCGTCCAGTGCGCGCTATTGCGCGTGCGCAACAGCAGACGCATGACGCCGGTCAGCGCGTGGGCGTGCAACACCGCGGCGGTGATGCGCGGGCAATCCGTAAGATCAAGCACGCGGCATGGCCCCAGCAGCACGGCGGGATCCAGCGCGTCCACCGTCCGTCCGGCGGAAAAGTGCGCCGGCGCGTCCACATGGGTACCGGTGTGGCTGCCCAGCGTCCAGCGCGACACGCGCACTCGGTCGCCGAATGTTTCGCACGACACCGCCGGATCGCCCGGCCAGACGGCGAGCGCCGGTGACAGCGGCAGCGTGACATCGTAAATCATGCCGCCAGTGTACCCGGCGCGGGAAGACGGGTCAAGCCTGTCTTCCCGCGTGGTGATGTTGTTATTCGGCGTTTACGTTTCCGCTGCGAAGTTCACCAGATGGATTCGTAGTCGTCGTCACCAGGAGGTAGGCATTGCCGGCGAGTACGGCGTTGACCGCATCCTGGAAGGTCAGAATGCCGCCGCTCGGGGTGAGGTCGTTTTCCGTCAGCCGTCGGGTCAGCGGTGACGCAAGCGTGCTGCCCGCCGGGCTGTCAAACAGGGTAAACAACACCGGGCCATTCAGGTCGGGAGGTCCGTAATGGATCGTCACGCCGGTGACCGTGTCCGCCAGGCCAGTGGTTTGCAGCGTCACGTTCAAAGCGGTTTGCGTATCGTTCAACCGCGCGGTGACGGTACCGGTCGCGGCGGTGTCAACGGCAGGCACGACATTGGCGCCACTGAGGTCGGCTTCGACCTGCACCGGACCGATTTGTCCGCGCAACTCGCCGGTTGGATTCGCTGTGGTGGTGATGAGGATGTAGGTATTACCGTCTTTCATCGCATCCACCGCATCCGCGAATGATGTAATGCCGAAACCCGGTTGTTCGACCAGATCAGCCGCTCTGAGTTGGATGGTATACGGACTGGTGAATGGCACTCCGTTGACTTCAAACAGGTTGAAGAGAATCGGTCCGTTGTCGCCAACCGCGCCCAGGCGTATCTGCGCACTGGTGACATCGGCTAATTCGGTCGTGATCAGGGTGACATCGAGTCTCCGTCGATCATCGCGGAGATTGACTTGCGCGGTGCCGGTGGCGTTGGTCGACACCGGTTCCGGCGCCACTTGCGATCCGCTTAATACGGCACGAAAGTTCCGGTCGTTGTCGTCATTATCGTTGCAGCCGGTCAGCCAGACCAGCCCCACCAGCAGGCCCACTACGAGGACTACCATTCGCCATAACACTTTGGGCATATTGTCTCCCCTCCTTTGCGCTTTGCGAAATTTATCCCACTCGTTGAGTGGCAGATGCCTTCACTATATCGGTATCTCAACCATTACAGAGGGCTATTTTCCCCCCAACGGGCATCGTTGTCACGAGAATAAACCGTAAGGAGCACATAAGTCGACGGCAGGGAGGCGCCGCTGGCTGGCTGGCTTGTATTCCGTTGCCGATGAGGACGGGAACGCGAAAATCCGCTATACTATCACCCGGTTTCACTATGGCTGTCGTCTATCTCCAATTGCAGAATGTGTCCAAGGCGTTCGGGAACGAGGAGATCCTCACCGATGTCTCGCTGCAGGTGCGCGAGGGTGAATGTTTCGGGTTGATCGGGCCGAACGGCGCGGGAAAATCCACCTTGTTTCGTATCGTGGTTGGCTTGGAACATGCCGATCGAGGCGAGGTGGTGGTGCCGCGCGGCGTCCGCATCGGCTACTTGATGCAGGATACCGAGGTGGAGCCGGGCGGTACGGTACTGGCCGGATTGATTGCCTCGCGCAAAGACATCGCACAGATTGTCGCGCGCATGCACGAACTGGAAGCGGCGATGGCGGGGGCGCACGCGCACGATGACGCGCGGCAGTTCGACCGCTGGGTGCGCGAGCACTCCGCGCTGGTCGAATCCTACCACCACCTGAACGGCGATACGCTGGAGTCCGATGCGGTGCGCGTACTGCGTGGCCTGGGATTGGGTGAGGAACTGGATCATGCGGTCGTCGCCACTCTTTCCGGCGGGCAGAAACGTCGGTTGGCGCTAGCCACGCTGTTGCTCGCCGCGCCGGATCTGCTGCTGCTGGACGAACCGACCAATCATCTGGATCTGGCGGCGCTGAGCTGGCTGGAGGAGTTCCTGCGCGCGTATCGCGGCGCGGTGCTGATCGTTTCGCACGACCGCTTCCTGCTCGACCGCGTGGCGCAGCATATCGCGGAGATCGAAGACACCCGCCTGCGTCAATTCGATGGGAACTACACCGCCTACCAGCAGAAAAAGACGGCGGAGAATGCCATGCTGTTGAAGCGGGCGGAGACGATCGCTCGTGAGCGCGTTCGCCTGCAGGAAAGCATCCAGCGCCTGTTCAGCTTCCGCCTGTTCACCCGTATGCGCAGTCTGCAAAAGCAGCTCTACAAGCTGGAGTCCATTCAACTGCCCGGTGAACCGGAGAAAAGCCGCATGGTGTTCAAACCCGCGCGCGCGAGCGGACGCGAGACGCTCACCGTGCGCGAGTTATGCAAGCGCTACACCGCGGCGCCGCTGCTGGAAGGCGCCACCTTCACGCTGTGGCGCGGCGACCGAGTCGCGTTGCTCGGGCCCAATGGCAGCGGGAAGACCACACTGCTGCGCGTGCTGGTGGGCCAACTGACCGCTGACGGCGGCACGGCGCATTTCGGTCACCAGGTGGACTGGTATTATTTCGATCAGGAAGGCGGCAACCTGGATCCGCGCAATACAGTGCTGCAGGAAGTCTGGGGATCGTATCCGCACCTGAGTCAGTCGGAGGTGCGCGGGGCACTGGCGCGTTTCCTCGTTTTCGGCGAGGATGCCGAACGGTCGGTGGGTACGCTCTCCGGGGGAGAGCGCAGCCGCGTATCGCTGGCGAAAATGTTTCTTTCCGGCGCGAACCTGCTGTTGCTGGACGAGCCGACCAACCATCTGGATATCGATGGCAAGGAGGCGCTGGAAGAAGCGCTCGCCGAGTATCCCGGCACCGTGCTGATGGTCTCGCATGATCGCTATTTCATCGATCGCGTCGCCAATCGCGTGCTGGAACTGGCGAACGGCACGGTGCGGGAATACCTGGGCAACTACAGCGATTACCTGGCGCGCCGCGCTGCCGACGCGCCGGCATCCGCATCCGCCCCGCGTTCAGCCGCACCCGCGCCGCCCAGGTCCGCCCCGTCCCATGATGATGCCCGCCGTCGCTCGCTGCAATTTCGTCAGCGGCAATTGCAGGACACCGAAGCGCGCATCGCCGAACTGGAAGCGCGCAGGGAGTCACTGGAAGCGCTGCTGGCAGAACCGTCGCTCTATGCCGACAGCGTGCGCGCCGTGCGCGCCACCGAGGAGCATCAGCAACTGCTCGACGACCTGCAAGCGGTCTACGCCGCGTGGGAGACAGTGGCCGAGGAAGTGATGACACTGGAAACCGAGGCCGAAGCCGCCCGCCAGGCACGGCTGGCGAAACGCTGAGACCCGAGGCAACCGCTCCCACGTCGATCTACCTCTCCGCGCCATATCTTTTCCCGTATCTGCAATCACCACCGGGGATGACGAGGGGTGATTGCAGGTGTTCAGTGTATCATCGATGCGATGTCTGTGAAATGCTGAGTAGTTATCCACTGTATTTTCCACAGGTTGTGGAGAATACATACTGAGGCCACGAACGGTGTGATGGGTACGTGAACCCTGAAGCCTGTGACGGGTATGGCGCGGGGTTGGCATGCCGAATTTGCCGTCATCCGAGCACGCTTTGCGGGTTTCCGAAGATGTGCGATCATGGTATACTACCTGGGCACCACCTCATTTATCCCGGCTGTCGCCGGTGGAAAGCGCGCAACCAATGACCGTTCTCGCCGCCATCATCATGGGGCTTGTGCAAGGACTGACCGAGTTTCTTCCGGTCAGCAGCTCCGCGCATCTGGTGTTTGCCGACCACTTCCTGCATCTGCACCTGGATCAGGCTGACACCGTGTCGTTTGACGTGCTGCTGCACCTGGGCACGCTGCTGGCGGTGCTGGTCTATTTCCGCCGCGATGTGCTGGCATTGCTGCGCGGCGCGGGGCAATTGCTAGCCCGTCCGCGCCAGGCCTGGCGAGAAAACCCGCACGCCCGACTCTTCGCGCTGCTGGTGTTGGGCACCATCCCGGCCGCGCTGGCCGGCGTGTTGCTGAAAGATTTCTTCTCGGCCGCCTTCCAGAACGTGCCCGGTACCGCCACGCTGCTGCTGGTGACGGCGGCGATGCTGTTCTGGATTACCTCGCGCCCGGTGGGCGGACGGGCGCTGGATACCGCCAACTGGAAGGATGCACTGCTGGTTGGCGCCTTTCAGGCGGTGGCGATTCTGCCCGGCGTGTCGCGCTCCGGTTCCACCATCACCGGCGGGTTAGTCCGCGGATTGGATCGGGACGCCGCGCCACGCTTCAGTTTTCTACTCTCCATCCCCATCATTCTCGCCGGCGGATTATTCGATCTGAAAGACACGCTGAAGACCGGGTATCATCTTCCGTCCCTGGCGCTCCTCGCCGGTTTCCTCACCGCCGCCATCAGCGGCTACATTGCGGTTGTGCTGTTGATGAACGTGGTACGCCGTGGTCGGCTGAACCGCTTTGGCTACTACTGCGCTGCCGCCGGGCTGCTGATGCTGGGCTACTGGACGCTGCTGGTGCCGCAGATTGATGCCGGCAAGGCAGCGGGATTGATCAACCAGCACACGTTCAGCGTGAACGCGGATGGCGTACTGGGGCCGCTGGAGATGGGACAACCCGTGCAGTTCACGTTGCCGGTGCAGGCAGGACTGGTGCCGCTGCATGATGCCTACGCGCTGCTGCCCACCGTGGACGGTCACGCGCCGCAACGAATATCGCTCACACCGATTTATACCGGTGCAAAAGGAATTGTACTGCTCGGTAGCGAAAGATATCTCTTGCGCCCCTTACCAGGTGAATCGCCCACCGGCGTGAACAACATTCGGAATATCTGGGTGGTTGTGCGCAACCGGTGGGGTATCCAAAACGAGGTGCAGCTGCAGCTGCTGATTGTACCCGTTTCGCCGCAACATGGCACGGCCTAGCGGCATTCGGCGATCGCTGATCGCCATGGGAGCATGGGTAGATCCGTCCTGCCGGTCGGATCGCGTTCCCCACGCCCCTGTTACATCTATGGACGATAGTCGACAACCGTATCATCGTAGAGGAGGTGAGGCCGCCGCCTGAACCGGCGCATGATTCCAGTATGTGCGGCGGACCTCACCACCTGACCGTCGCCTGTTCCGCGCTCGGGGGCTGTTGCCTCGCGTGCGTTTTGTCGTGAACGGGCGGATCGGAGGTGGTTTGTGCTTTTTCTGACGCACATACTCAACCGTCCGGTGGTTGATGCCGCCGGGGTGCGCCTGGGGTGGGTGGAAGATTTAATATTGAGCAACCTCGACCTGTTCCCGTGCGTGGAGGCCATCGTACTCGCACGCCGAGGACAGGGTGCGGTGTTTGTCCCATGGTCGGCGGTCGATATGGTGGACGCGCGCCACACCGTGCGCCTGAACACCCCGCGCGCCACCCTGCCCACTTCTCCCCTCAATGACGAAGCGGTCTTTCTGCGCCGCGACATCCTCGACAAGCAGGTGGTGGATATCCACGGCCGCAAAGTCGTCCGTGTCAATGATCTGCAACTGGCTCCCATCGATGCCGAACTGCGCCTGGTCAGCGCCGATATCGGCATGAGCGGCCTGCTGCGCCGGTTGAGCCTGGAACGTCCCGCGCGCACTTTGGCGAGATCGCTGCACGCCAAGCTTCCGGAGCGGCTGGTACCGTGGAACTACGTGGAAGGGTTGGCGACTGACTGGCCATCGGTGCAGTTGAACATCTCGCGCCGGCGTCTGGGTGAACTGCCCCCGCCCGACATCGCGGACATCATCGCGCAACTGCACCCGGTCGACCGCGACGAGTTGGTCGCGCAAATTGATAACGAAACGCTGGCCGACACACTGCCGCACCTGGAGGATGACATGCAGGCGGAGGTGATTCTGGCCATGCCCGAGGAACGCGCCTCCGATATTCTTGAAATCCTGCCTCCTGACGAAGCGGCGGACGTACTCGGAGACCTTTCGGAGGAGCGCGCCGAACGCATTCTGCACTTGATGGAACCGGATGAGGCGGAGGACGTGCGCGAACTGTTGCAGTATGCCGACGACAGCGCCGGCGGGCGCATGACGACGGAATATATCGCGCTTTCCGCGGAACTGCGTGCCGACGACGCGTTGGCGCGATT
>CAYYJR010000001.1:0-452449 GCA_964472305.1 uncultured bacterium | reverse complement strand
ACAGCGGCTCCGCGCCGCCTAAACTCCCTGTCCACTAAAGTCGGGACAGATCAGGCGCTGTCGGAACCATGATTGGGGGGATTGCAGGATTACGATGATTTCCCTTGCTACACCATGCGGTTTTGCGAAGTGTGCTACAACAGGCGCGCGCTACCGCTGTTTTGACCGACCCGTCTTACCGCGACCAATCATACTACTCCGTAATTCCAGCAAATCACGGTTCAGGCACTCCCCCAGACTCGTTCCCTGCGGCTTCCCTTGCCAGATGCGCGGGTGAGGGGTTACACTATCGCAGTTATATTGGAAGGTGAGGCGTGAGATGGCGGATTCCAGCGGGAAGTTGTGGGGCGGGCGGTTTTCCGCCGGCGTAGATGCGGCGCTGCATCAGTTTCAGGCGTCGTTGCCGTTTGACGCGCGCATGTGGCGCGAGGATATCGCCGGCAGCATGGCGCACGCGCGCATGCTGGGGGCGACGGGTATCCTGTCTGCCGAGGAGGCGGCACACCTGATCGACGGGCTGCAGGATCTGTTGCAGGCGTGGGAACCGGACGGCCCCGCCATCGACGACCAGGAAGACATCCACTCGAAGGTGGAGTCGTCGTTGCGCGAACGGTTGGGGCCGCTGGCAGGCAAGCTGCACACCGCGCGCAGCCGCAACGATCAGGTGGCGACGGATTTCCGGCTCTACCTGCGACGGGGATGCGATGTGCTGGACACGCGGCTGCGGGAGGCGCAACGGGCACTGCTGAGCTGCGCTGAGGCGCATTTGGACGTGGTGATGCCGGGCTTCACCCACCTGCAGCACGCGCAGCCGGTGTCGGCGGCGCACCATTTACTGGCCTACGTGTGGATGCTGGGGCGCGACCGCGAGCGGATGACCGACGCACGGCGGCGCATCAACCGGTTGCCGCTGGGCGCGGCGGCGCTGGCGGGAACGAAGTTCCCCATCGACCGCCAGATGGTGGCGGATGAGTTGGGATTTGAAGCCGTGCTTGAAAACAGTCTGGACGCGGTAGCCGACCGCGACTTCGCGGTGGAATTTCTCGCCGCGTGCAGTGCCACGATGATGCACCTGTCGCGGCTGTGCGAGGAGATCATCCTGTGGGCTAGCCAGGAGTTTGCGTGGATCGACTTGCCGGAAGGCTACTGCACCGGCAGCAGCATCATGCCGCAGAAGAAGAACCCGGACGGCGCGGAGCTGATTCGCGGCAAATCTGGCCGTGTCTTCGGCCACCTGCTTGGATTGCTCACCACGCTGAAGGGACTGCCGCTGGCGTATAACAAGGACTTGCAGGAAGACAAGGAAGCGGCGTTCGACGCGCTCGACACCACGCTCGCTTGCCTGCACATCACCGCCAGCATGGTCCAGGGCATGACGTTTCGCCGCGAACGCACGCTGGCGGCGCTGGCGGGCGAGATGAGCGCGGCCACCGAAATCGCCGATTACCTGGCGGCAAAGGGAATGCCCTTCCGCGATGCCCACCACGTGAGCGGCGAGATCGTGCGCTACGCGGAAAGCAACGGCAAGGGGCTGAATGAGTTGACGTTGACGGAGATGCTGCCGTTTTCCGCTCTCATCGCGGACGACCTGCTGCCGCTGCTTACCCCGCAGGCCGTGGTCGCCGCCAAAACCTCTCGCGGCGGCACCGCCCCCGCCCGCGTCGCCGAACAGTTGGCGAAGGCGCGAGAAATAGTGGGGTAACAACATCCCGGTGGTTGAGTCGGGCAGGCGCTGGCACGTTGGGTGGACAGGATGTCCGTAGCGAAATCCCATGCCGTATATCACCGTGATTTCGCTACGGCCGTCCATGACCTACAACCGACGGTGTGTTGCCTGCTCAATCCTACTTCCTTCGCCATACCGTCCCCTGCGGAGTGTCTTCCAATGTGATGCCGATGACGTCGAGGCGCTGGCGGATAGTGTCGGCGAGTTGGAAATTTTTCTCTTTGCGCGCGGTGGCGCGCAGGTCGATGAGCAGTTCCATCAATCGCGGAGCGAGGCCGTCTTCCGCCTGCTCCGCGGCGATCAGGTCGATGCCCAGTACCTCCGCCAGCCGCAGCACCAGCACGCGGGCGTCGGAGAGCGCGGTGAGCGCGGCGGCGTCGGGCACGAAAGCAGGGTCACCGGACAGCTTATTGGCTTCCGCCACCAGGTCGAAGAGCACGGCGATGGCTTTCGGGGTGTTGAAATCGTCGTCCATGGCGATACGGAAATCATCCTCCGCGCCGGCGATGCGCGCGCGCAAGGCATCACTCTGCCGCGGGTGATTCTCCGCGCTCTCGCCGGCAACAATCACGCGCTGCATGTTGAAGACGCCCATTTTCAATCGTTCATACGCGCTCTTTGCCATATCCAACGATTGATCGGAGAAATCGATGGGCGAGCGGTAATGCGCGGCGGTGAGGAAGAAGCGCACGACCGGAGCCGGATAACGCTCCAGAATCTGCCGCACGGTGAAGAAGTTGCCCAGCGATTTCGACATCTTCTCCTTGTTGATGGTCACGAAGCCGTTGTGCAGCCAATAGTGCGCGAAAGGCCGCATGCCCATGGCGCCTTCGCTCTGCGCGATCTCGTTCTCGTGGTGCGGGAAGATCAAGTCCTGCCCGCCACCGTGGATGTCAAATCCCTGGCCAAGGAACTTGATCGACATCGCCGAGCATTCAATGTGCCACCCAGGCCGACCTGGTCCCCACGGGCTGTCCCAACTCGGTTCGCCCGGCTTGGCGGATTTCCAGAGCGCGAAATCGAGCGGGTCGCGCTTGATCTCGCTGACCTCCACCCGCGCGCCCGACTCCAACTCGTCGATATTGCGGCCCGACAGTTCGCCGTACGGCGCGAACTTGCGCACTTCGAAATAGACATCCCCATCCACCACGTACCCATAGCCACGGTCGATGAGCGCCTGCACCAGGTTAATGATCTCCTCGATATTCTCCGTCGCGCGCGGGTAGACGGTGGCGCGCTTCACATTCATCGAGTCCATCTCTTCAAAATAGATGTTGACGAACCGCTCCACCAGCGCCTGCCAGGGAATCCCCTGCTCGTTGGAGCGTTTGATGATCTTATCTTCGATATCGGTAATGTTGCTGACGTATGTAACCTGCAGTCCGCTGTATTCCAGGTAGCGGCGCACGATGTCGAACGCCACCGCCGCACGGGCATTGCCGAGGTGTGGGTAGTCATACGGCGTCGGGCCGCAGGCATACATCGCCACCTTCCCCGGCTCGCGGGTCACCAGCGGTTCCAATTGCCGCGTCAGCGTATTGTACACATGAATGGGCATGCTCGGTTTACTCCTCAAGGTGAGTAATGATACCACGCGCGCGGAAATTCGTGCAGTCCCCACGACAGACGGCGCCGAACATCACGTCCGGCGCCGTCGCTGGATGCTGCGAGATGGGATTCACAGGTGCGCGGCGCTGATATGTCCGGCTTCGACGGGGGTCACCGGCTCCTCCATCACATCGATTAGCGTGTAATCGCTGGAACCCAGGCCCAGTGCTTCGCCGCGGCGAACCACCAGATACGGATCCTTGTAGCGCCCATGCAACTGTTGCAGCGGGTGCGGCAAATCATGCTGCACCTCGTACGGTTCGGGGATATTCTCCTCGATAAGTTGTAATCTGCCGATGGCGTCCAGCGAGGCTTGCTCCACCGCGCAAATATCGTTGCCGCCGAACAAGCCGATATCGGGCAGCACGGCGATGGTCGTCATGCCGAAGCAATCGCATACCGGGGTGATCTGCGTGGCCAGGTTGAGGAACACCTGCTTTTCCGGCGCAAAGGTGGCGAGAACATGTTTCGCCGAGATGGCGCAGGCTTCTTGAAAACTTTCGAAATTCACCGGTTGAATCTTCAGCGCACCTTCCGGAGCGACTTCCAGACAGCGCCCGCAGGCATTGCACGGTTCAACGTGCAGGTGTAGGTGTTCCGGATTGTCGCGGTCGATGCTGAGGCCACCGCGCGGGCAAGACGCCACAATCGCTTCGCGGGTAGCGGCGTCGGGGCATTTATCCGGAAACCAGTACTGGTCGTAATGACAGGTGTCGTGCAATTGTGAGCGCACTGATCCCACCTGGCAGCCCAACGCCAGATTTTTAAATACGCCGCCATAACCGCAGCTCGGATGCCCCTTCGCATGCGCCAGGTCGATGAGAAAGTCGGCGTCGGCCACCTGACCGGCCACTTTCCACTCCTGAATATTCTTATACGGATCGACAACGGTCTTATAGTATGTTTCGCCGATGCCCGCCGCCGGCAGAATCGAACAGCCAAGTGTTTCCTGCGTGTAGCCGCGCTGATAACCGGTCATTACCGCCCACGGGGTGTCAGTGACAAAGGGGGTGCCGCCGCCGGCCTTCACCGCGTCCACGATCTTGCGCACGAACACGGGATGCACGGTCGAATAACCGATGTTGCCACCGAGATGCATCTTAATGGCGACTACTTCGCCTTTCACCCGCTCGCGCAGGTTCAGGCGATCGAGAATCAGATCGAGTTTCGCGGGCAGCGTCTCTTCCGCACGCAAACGCTGCTGACGAGCCGAACCGAAATAGACTGCACTGGACATCCGGGAGTCTCCTTGCTGCGATATAAATAGCCGTGCGGCCCGGCATGGTTACCGCACGTACCCACTACCGTATCACGCGGGTATAGCGCCGTCAATGGGGAGAAGATCACTCCCATGCCTTTTCTCCATACCGAATCGCGCAAGCCGAAGACACAATGCATCTCCGACTGGTGCTGTTGCGACACGACATGCGCCGATTATTCCGCTGGTGTGACACGAAAGGAAATGCCGCAGTCGAACCGAAAGGATGAAATGACCTGTATTGAGGAGGCATTGATGGAGTCCAACACCGACCTGTCACGCATTAAATTGCTGGCGTCCGACGTGGATGGCGTGCTCACCGATGGGCTGATCATTTACGGCAGCGGCAATACCGAATTGAAGGGTTTCAACATCAAAGACGGCCTCGGTATAAAGATGGCGTGGTTGATGAAATTTTCCGTAGTATGGATCACGGGTCGTATTTCCGACGCAGTGGCGCGCCGCGCTGATGAATTGAACGTGCAGGTATACCAGGGTATCGGCGATAAAGACGCCGGACTGCGTGCGGTTGCCGCGGATCGCGGATTGTCGCTGGACGAGATCGCCTACGTGGGCGACGATCTGAATGACCTGCCCGCGTTGCGCATCGCCGGCTATCCCATCGCGGTGGCGGATTCCGCGGCGGAAGTGATTCAGGCTGCCGCCTATATCACCCACGCACCGGGCGGGCATGGAGCGATTCGTGAAATCATCGAGCACATCTTTGACAGCCAGGGACGCCGAAAGGCCGCGGTGGAAACCTATTTGGCTTCGCTGCAGCACGGCGGACGCGGCAATTGATCCATACCGGCGCAGCTGGCATGGAAACGATACTCCATTCTCACGCACACCAAACGCCACCGCCCCGGACCATAACCCGGGGCGGTGGCGTTTGGTTCACGTGATGCGCCGTCAGATCTCGGCGTCGTCCGAGTGAGTCGGCTCGTCATCGATGGTGAAGTCGGCCACCAGGTCGCCATCGCCGAAGCCGAATTCCTCGTCGTCTTCCTCCTCGTCGCCGCCGATGACACTGAAGGCCTGTTCGATCTCCGCCGCCTGTTCTTCCGAACGACGCAGGTCAAGGTCAGATTCTTCCAGCAGGCGCTCGACGAAGTCCTGTTCCGCGCTGGCGATCTCCGGCTCGAAGAGCTTGATCTCGCCGCCCGGCGAAAGCACCTTCGCGTTGCGATAACGATCCATGCCGGTGCCGGCGGGGATCAGTCGTCCGATGATGACGTTTTCCTTCAACCCGATCAGGCGGTCCACCTTGCCTTTGATGGCGGCATCGGTGAGCACGCGCGTCGTCTTCTGGAAGGACGCCGCGGAGAGGAACGAATCCGTCGCCAACGACGCCTCGGTGATACCGAGCAGCACCCAGTCGGCAGCGGCTTCCTGACCACCAGCCTCGCGGATGCGGCGGTTCTCATCTTCGAACTCGAAGCGATCCGCCACCTGGCCGGGCAGGAACTCCGTGTCGCCGGCTTCGGTGACTTTGCGGCGGCGCAGCATCTGACGCACGATAATCTCAACGTGCTTGTCGTTGATATCGACGCCCTGGCTGCGATACACACGCTGGATTTCCTGCACCAGGTACTCCTGTACGTCGCGCGGACCGCGCATGCGCAGCAGTTCCTGCGGTTCGAGCGGACCTTCCGTCAGCGGGTTGCCGGCGCGCAGTATGTCGCCGACGTCCACGCGGAGGGCGCCGCGGTACGGCACCATGTAGCGTTCTTCCGTCACCACGCCGCCGATGCCCGCCTGGCGAAGCTTGGCCACGATGGGCGGTGTCAGCTCTTTGCCGGCCTCGATCAGCACATCGCCGGTTTCCGGATCGCGAATCTCCACCCCCAGCAGCTTCCCGATGATGTTTTCCTCGGGTTGCATCGGCTGTTCTGAGTGAATAACCACGCTCTTGCCGCCGCCACGGGTGTCGATGTTGGCTACCGTGCCGTCCACATCAGTGATGATCGCCTGCCCTTTGGGCTTGCGCGCTTCGAAGAGTTCAACCACGCGCAGCAGACCACTGACCTGCTGCTCCATGACCTTCACCATCTTCTGGATCTGCTTCACGCGCTCGCGCTCGCTGACTTCGGTACCGAGTTGCACGCGCCCGCGGTTCACGTCGTCCAGAATCTGTTGCAGGGTGCGCACCCGCTGTTCCTTCACGTTCGCGACGCCGGTCAGGTACTGGCCGGCGACGCCGCCGGTATGGAACGTGCGCATGGTAAGCTGGGTGCCCGGCTCGCCGATGGATTGCGCGGCGATGATGCCGACTGCTTCACCGACTTCCACCGTTCTCCCGGTCGCCAGGTCGCGCCCGTAACAGGCGGCGCAGATGCCTTGTCGCAGCTCACAGGTGAGCGGCGAGCGCAGCGGTACTTTTCCGTTGGCGAGTGAGCCGGCGCCGCGCAGTTTGCGACTGATCTCTTGCAGTTGGGTTAACTGTGCCGATGTCGCCTTTTTTCCCTCGCCGACTATTACTTTGCCGGTGAAGGGGTCCGCAATGGCATCCAGGATCGGCAGGTTCGGGTTGGCCCGCACGCGCCGCGACAGGTCGAGGAACTTCTCGCTCTCGGCGACAGTCCGGCGGATGCGCATCAACGGTGACTCCAGTTCGCTGCGCAGGTAACGCGTGCCGCAATCTTCGCACAGTGCCACTTCGATTAACTGTGTGGCGCAATGCGGGCACACTTCAGTGGCTATCGCAGTTTCAATCTGCAGCGCCCACGCATCGCGTTCCTGCTCTTCCTCACTGATCGACGCTCCGGTCTCTTCCACGATCTCATCCGGGATCAGCAAGGCATCTTCACCCAACTGCGCTTCCGCGGCTTCCAGTTCTTCCTCGTCTTCCGCTTGCGCGTCCTCCGCCGACAGGCGACCATCCTCAGAGATCAACTCGCTGAGCGCCTCGGTGATCGGCTCTGCCGTCTCTTCGGATTCCAGCATCAACTCGCCTTCGCCAGTGAGCCTGGGAATCAGGTTCGCGAGTTCTTCATCGGTCAGCGTGAGGCGCGACAGGCTTTCGCCGCCCATCTCCGCGGAAAGATCGTCGGTGATCAGGTGTTCCAACGGATGGCGGTGTGCCGCGCGTTCGGCGGCTTCCGCCGCGGCGGCAGCGATGCGCGTGGTGCGCGTGAGCTGTGTCAATGCCGCTTCGTAGTCACGCTCGGTAATGATGGTGTCGCAGGACGGACACGACCATGCGCGATGCAGCATGCCTTCGTCCTTCGGACAGGCAGGCAGCGTGCGATGACTGATCTCCTGGTTGCGCCGGATGACCAGGCGTCCGGTGAACGGATCATAGATATCCTGCGCCGCGACGCGTCCTTCGATACGTCGTTCCAACGACTCGATCTCTTCGTGGCGGTCGCGAATGGCGCCCACCTCGATGCCGGTAAGTGTGCCGCAATCGTAGTCGCGCACGATCACATCCTGTGCCACGTCCACCATACGGCGGGTCAGGTAGCCCGCGTCCGCGGTGCGTAACGCGGTGTCCGCCAATCCCTTGCGGGCGCCGTGGGTGGAGACGAAGTATTCCAGCACATTCAGGCCTTCATGGAAGTTCGACTTGATCGGCAAGTCTTCAATGAAGCGTCCGAACGGGTCGGTCATCAGTCCGCGCATACCCGCGAGCTGTTGCAACTGGCGTGTGGTACCGCGCGCGCCGGATTTGGACATCATGAAGAGCGGGTTGAAGGTGTCGATGTTGCTCAACATCGCCTGCCCGACTTCGTCCGCCGCGCGCATCCACAGTTCGCACACCGTCTGTGAGCGCTCGCCTTCGGAAATGACGCCGTTGGAGAAGCGCTGGTTGGTTTCGGTAACCGCCTTTTCGGTGCGGGCGATGATCTTCTCGCGGTCGAGGTGCGGCACGTCCATGTCGGTCATCGCAATGGTGATGCCGGCAATGGTGGCATATTTGAAACCCAACTCCTTCAGGTCGTCGAGGAGTTGCACGGTACGATCATGGCCGTAGGCTTCGTAGCAACTGCGCACCAGCCCCGCCATCTCCGTTGCATCAATCACGCGGTCGAGGAACTGCAGCTTGGGCGGCAGAATCTGGTTGAAGATGATGCGGCCCACGGTGGTGTGCATCATCGCCCCGTTCATGCGCACCGTCACTTCGGCGTGCAGATCAACCAGCGCGGCGTCGTAGGCCAGGATGGCTTCCTGAACGCTGGGATAGCTTTTGCCCCACCCCTTCGCATCTTTCGACGCCTTTTGCGTGATGTAGTAGGAGCCCAGCACCATGTCGCGAGTCGGTGTCATCGTCGGCTTGCCGTGCGCGGGGGAGAACAGGTTTTCCGACGACATCATCAGGATGCGCGCTTCCGCCTGGGCGGTGGTGGACAGCGGTACGTGTACCGCCATCTGGTCGCCATCGAAGTCGGCGTTGAACGCCGGGCAAACGAGCGGATGCAACTGAATCGCCTTGCCATCGACCAGCACCGGTTCGAAGGCCTGAATGCCCAGGCGGTGCAGCGTCGGGGCGCGGTTCAGCATCACCGGATGGTCGCGAATGACCTCTTCCAGCGCGTCCCATACTTCGGGGCGCATGCGCTCCACCATTTTTTTTGCGGTTTTGACGTTGTTCGTCAATCCCTTCTGAACCAGCCGCTTCATCACAAACGGTTTGAACAGTTCGAGGGCCATCTCTTTCGGCAGGCCACACTGGTTCAACTTCAGGTGCGGACCAACCACGATCACCGAGCGGCCGGAATAGTCCACGCGCTTACCGAGCAGGTTTTTGCGGAAGCGGCCATCCTTGCCTTTCAGCATATCGGAGAGCGACTTCAGCGGGCGGTTGTTGCTGCCCGTGACCGGACGGCTGCGACGGCCATTATCGATAAGCGCGTCCACCGCTTCTTGCAGCAGACGCTTTTCATGGTTGATGATCGATTCCGGCGCGCGCAGATCTTTGATCTTCTTCAAGCGATTATTTCGATTGATGATGCGCCGATACAGATCGTTCAGGTCGGAGGTGGCAAAACGGCCACCGTCCAACTGCACCATTGGGCGTAGTTCCGGCGGGATAACCGGCACCGCATCCTGAATCATCCACTCGGGACGATTCTTCGACTTGCGGAACGCCTCCACCACTTCCAACTGTTTGACCGCGCGCACGCGTTTCGGCCCGGTGGTTTCGCGGATGACCGTGCGCAAGCGCCGGCCTTCCTCTTCCAGGTCAATCTGCTTGAGCAGGGTCTTGATGGCATCGGCGCCGGTCTGCGAGATCAACAGCGTGCGGCGCGGATCATGGCGCAGCATGATGCGCACGCCGCTGGACTGGATGGGGCTCTCTTCACTCTCGAAGCCGAATTCGTTTTCTTCACCTTCGCGTAGGCAGATGAAGATATCCACTTCCTCCGCCAGATTGCCCAGCGAACGGTGCTCCGGCTCGGTGAGCAACTGTTTCTGCGTGATGCCCGGCTGCATGTCCAGGTTCTGTCCCAGCAGCAGGCGCATGGCGTTATCAAGCTCGGTCTTGCGCTCTTCGATCACCTTGCGCTCGTAAGCGATGCGCTCGTCGCGGGTGGCGATCAGTTTATTACGATCCGCCGGGCCTTGCTCGTCGGACACCATCTCCAGCTCTTCGCGATACTGTTCCTCCAGCATCTGCTGCTGTTCCTGGAACTGTTCATCGAGCTGGTGCTTGCGCTCTTCCACCGCCTGGTGGATCGGTTCGACGTTCTGCGCCAGCAGTTCGAGGTCGACCTGCGTAATGATGTAGGAGGCGAAGTAGAGCACCTTCTCCAACGGACGCGGCGACAGGTCCAGCAACAGCGACATCGGACTGGGCACGTTCTTCAGATACCAGATATGCGCCACCGGCGCCGCCAATTCGATATGACCCATGCGCTCGCGCCGCACCTTGGCGCGGGTGACTTCCACGCCGCAACGGTCACAGGTGATGCCGCGGAACTTGATTTTGCGATATTTGCCGCAATGGCATTCCCAGTCCCGTGTGGGACCGAAAATCTTTTCGCAAAACAGCCCATCGGGTTCCGGCTTGAAGGTCCGGTAATTAATAGTTTCGGGCTTCTTCACCTCGCCGCGCGACCACTTGCGGATCTCCTCGGGGGAAGCCAACCCTATACGGATTTGATCGAAATTCGTCGTGTCAACCACAACACACCTCGCTTTTATGCACAACAACTCACGTGTACTGCCAAGTCAGGGTGGCGCCATCGGGCGCCCCCTGCGGACGCCTTACCCGGTATACCGATTACTCATGCGGATCGCTTCTTCGTCTTCCAACTCCAGGTCGATGCGCTCCGCCTCGGCATTCTCTACCTGAATCTGCAAGCCCAACGACTGCAGCTCCTTGATGAGAATCTTGAACGATTCGGGAATGCCCGGCTCGTTGATGTTTGCGCCCTTCACAATGGACTCGTAGGTTTTCACACGCCCCATCACATCGTCGGATTTGATCGTCAGAATCTCCTGCAACGTATGCGCGGCGCCATAGGCCTCGAGCGCCCAGACTTCCATTTCGCCGAAGCGCTGGCCGCCGAACTGGGCCTTGCCGCCCAGCGGCTGCTGGGTGACCAGGCTGTAGGGTCCGGTGGACCGGGCATGGATCTTATCGTCCACCAGGTGAACCAGCTTCATCATATAGGTATAGCCGATGGTGACCGTCTGATTAAACGGCTCACCGGTGCGGCCATCGAGCATGCGGCACTTGCCGGTCGCCTCATTGAAGCCGATACGGCGATCGACACGACGGCGCAGTTCGTCGGCCATCCAGGCCAACTGCTGCTCGGCGCCGGCGGCTTTCCAGTCGTCCAGCGACACATTTTCCACCGTCACCTGCTCGAACGGTGCATCGTCCTTTATCTGCGACAACACCAGGCGAGCCGCTTCTTCGAGCAGATGCTGGTATTCCACGTTCAACTCGGTGGAGCGCGCCAGCAGGTTTTGCAGGCTGTTGCGTCCGATTTCGCGCACCAGCGCATCGGACGGCACGGCTTCCAGGAAGTTCACGTCCAGCCCCAGGTCTTCGGTGAGGTAGAGCAACAATACCTGGCGGCGCCGACGATTCATGGTGATCGCCAGGTAGCACAGGATCTCTTCTTCCGTCGCGCCTTCGAAAATCGGGTTGTCGAAGCTGCAGCCCAGTTCGTGAGCCACCACGCCGAGGTGGGTCTCCATGATCTGCCCGATGTTCATGCGCGAGGGAACCCCCAGCGGATTCAGGATGATATCCACCGGTGTGCCGTCCGGCATGTACGGCATATCTTCCAACGGGAGAATCTTCGCCACCACACCCTTGTTGCCGTGGCGCCCCGCCATCTTGTCGCCTTCCATCACCTTGCGGCGCTGGGCTACGAACACGCGCACGAGCTGATTGACGCCCGGGGAGAGTTCATCGCCCGGCACGCGGTGCACTTCTGCGCCGCAGCGGTCACAGTAGTTGCGCGTCTCCGCCTTGCCCAACTGGTATTCGGCATGACAGCGCTCGCACACCGACTTGATGCGCGAGAACCGCTTCACATCGACCACCTTACCTTTTTCGCCATGCGGCACCCGCAGTGAAGTGTCGCGCATTTCTGCGGCCTTTTCGCCGAAGATTGCACGCACCAGTTTTTCTTCCGAGGTCAGTTCTTCCTGCCCCTTGGGGGCCACTTTGCCGACCAGAATATCTTCCGCGTGTACCTCGGCGCCGACGCGAATCACGCCGTCTTCGTCCAGGTCCTTCAGTGCTTCATCGCCGACATTAGGGATGTCGCGCGTGATTTCTTCCGGTCCGACCTTGGTTTCGCGCGCCTCGATTTCATATTTTTCGATATGGATCGAGGTATAGACGTCGTCACGATACAGGCGCTCACTGAGGATGATAGCGTCTTCATAATTGAAGCCTTCCCACGGCATGAACGCCACCAGCACGTTGCGCCCGAGCGCGAGATGTCCCTCGCTCGTGCACGGCCCGTCCGCCAGCGGCTGACCGCGACGCACGAACTGCCCCACATGCACCATCGGCTTGCGGGTGATGGAGGTCGCCTGGTTCGAGCGCAGGAAGTTCACCAGACGATAGGTATCAACCTCACCCGTCACGCGGGTGATTTCGATACGGCTGGCATCCGACAGGGTGACCTTGCCCGCGGCACGCGCGGTCAACACCGCGCCGGAGTCCACAGCCGCGCGGTCTTCCAAGCCCGTCATCACGAAGGGCGCCTCGGTCCGCACCAACGGCACCGACTGACGCTGCATGTTCGAACCCATCAACGCGCGGTTCGCGTCATCGTTTTCCAGGAACGGGATGAGACACGTCGCCACCGACACCGTCTGTTTCGGCGACATGTCCATATAGTTGATTTCGGTGGGCGCCACGCGCGGGTACGACGAACGGAAACGGCAAATAACTTTCCCGTCCTTATCCGCGATGATCTTGCCGTCATCGTCCATCTGCGTGGTCGCCGGTACGATGCGGTGCCCTTCTTCCTCGTCGGCGGTCAGGTATTCCACCGCCTCGGAGGCGCGGCCATTTTCTACCTTGCGATACGGCGTCTCCAGGAAACCGTAGGTGTTCAATCGGCCATAGACAGCCATCGAACCGATGAGGCCGATGTTCGGCCCTTCCGGGGTTTCAATGGGGCAGATGCGGCCATAGTGCGAGTGGTGCACGTCGCGCACTTCCAACTTCGCGCTCTGGCGGCTGAGTCCGCCGGGACCGAGCGCCGACAAGCGGCGCTTATGCGTCAATTCAGCCAGCGGATTCGTCTGATCCATAAACTGCGACAACTGCGAGGAACCGAAGAACGATTTGATCGCCGCGGAGATCGGCTTGGTGCTGATCACCGCCTGCGGGGTAATGCTCTCGGGATCCAGGCTGGTCATGCGCTCGCGAATGATGCGTTCCATGCGCAGCAGGCCCAAACGGAACTGGTTTTGCAGCAACTCGCCGACACTGCGCACGCGTTTGTTCATCAAGTGGTCGATTTCGTCCACGGTAGCTACCGGATCGCCTTCGTCCAGCCGGATCAGGTAGCCCATGATGGCGAGTACATCTTCTTTGGTCAGTGTCGTGATGGTTTCCGGCACCGCCAATCCGAGCTTTTTGTTCACCATGTAACGGCCCACGCGCGCCAGGTCGTAGCGGCGCGGGTCGGAGAAGATGCCGGACAGCCGCTGCCGTGCCAGTTCCGGCGTCACCGGATCGCCGGGACGATCGCGGCGATAGATATCGATCAACGCCTGATCTTCGTTGCGAGTGGGATCTTTCTCCAGCGTCGCTTCGATGAGTGGGCTGATCTCCATGATGGTGACGCGCTCCAACGCCAACGCGCCGATCTTGCGCCCCAGTTCGCGGTCGATGCGGCTACCCCGCTCCACCAGCAACTCGCCGGTGGATGGATCGACGATATCTTCCCACGCCCGTTTGCCGACCAACTGGTCGCTGGTCGGGGTTTGCAGTTCGACCGGCTTCCCGAATAACGCGACGAGATCGCTGTCCAGCGTTGTGCGAAGCGTTTCGCTGCCCGGCACGGTGCTGATGCTGTGCATGGCACGCAACAATGTCGTTGCCGGGAAACGGTGCGTCTGCCCGATCTTCACCGAAATCACACCGTTAGCGTCGGTGTCGAAGTCGAGCCACGCGCCTTCGCCGGGGATCACCTGCGCGCTGTAAAGAATGCGGCCGGAATAGTCGATGGTATCTTTAAAATAGACACCCGGTGAACGTGCCAACTGGCTGACCACCGCTCGCTCGGCACCGTTGATAACGAAGGTGCCGGTTTCGGTCATAATCGGCAGGTCGCCCAGATAGACTTCCGATTCTTTCAACTCGCCGGTCGACGTGTTGAGCAGTTGCACCTGCACTTTCAACGGCGCTTCATAGGTGGCGTCGCGATCGCGGCACTCTTCGATGGAATATTTGAATTCACCCAGCGTATATTCGCCGAAGGAAAGCCGCAGCACGCCGGTGAAGTCTTCGATAGGCGAGAAGTTGTCGAACAGATTACGCAACCCTTCCCGGAGAAACCAGTCATAAGAGTTGAGCTGAATCTCGATAAGGTTAGGAATTCGCTCGGCGTGGTACTGGTGGGTGCGTCCTTTGACGCGGATCACTGGTCTCATGGATACCTCCGCAATGGCCTGAACGGAACCGGGGTGCACGGACTCGATATTAGCGGCTTGACGCGCAAAAGCGAAGCACGATCCCCATGCTTCCAACGCATGTGGCCTGATGCTTCACTTGAACGAGTTATCGGTCTTTATTATTGTAGGAGGACGCCGTCAACGAGTCTCCACTGCATGCACACAGTCCGGGAATCTTCGCACGAAGTGTCAATATATCACCGGCGTCCATCGCTGTCAAGGGGGTTGCAACAATAACATGACGCGAAATGCGCCGGTCACGTATCTCCGCTGTACTGCGATGCGACTACGTCTCACACATCGCACAGCGTAACCGTGGAACAGCGTGTTTTGGTAGTTGTCGAGTCCTTGCCCCATGTGGTATACTAGCCTTGAGGTACCTTGTGCATGGCTGCAGCGCAAAACGTTAAACTGAAAGACCATCTGGTCCTCGCCCTCGATATCGGGACACGCTTTATAAAGGTTGCTGAGATGCGCCTGTCAAAAGGGGCGATCTTCCTCCTGAATGTGGCGGTCAGCCCGACACCCCCTAATGTCATGGACAGTAACCAGATTCTCGACCCCGTCGGGTTGGGACGCGCCATCAAGAGTATGATGGCGAGCAATAAAATTCGCACCCGCCAGGTGGTGCTCGCGATCAGTGGGCAATCCTCGGTGGTTGTGCGTCCCATCGACCTGCCCAAGATGAGCGTGAAGGAACTGTCCGATACCATGCGCTTCGAGGTTGAACGGCACATCCCGTTTACCGCCGATGAAGTGGTAATGGACTACGCGCCGGTGATCGACCCTGACGATCTGCCCGAAGAAGAGAGCAACATGAAGGTGTTGCTGGCAGTGGCGCAGGAAGAATTGATCAAAGCGTATTTAAAGGTTATGAGCGTCGCCGGTCTGCAACCGATCGCCATGGACGTGGAGATTCTCTCCGCGATGCGCGCGCTGATCGACATCCACCAGCATACCGGTCAACTCGACAACACACTGGCGCTGGTGAACATCGGCGCGGTCAGCACCGACATCAGCATCATCAACCAGGGTAACCTGATTTTCACCCGTTCGGTGCCCATTGCCGGCGATTCGCTGACGGAAGCCATCTCCGACCAGTTGGGACGCAGTTTCGAGGAAGCCGAAGAGCTCAAGAAGGAATATGGACGCATTTTCCTCGAACCGGAAGAGGCCGAAACGGCATCGATGGAGCCCGCCGCGCCTTTCGCGACCGAGGGAACGGAAACAGACGGATTATTCAATGCCTTCGGCGGCGGAGCGACGCTCGAGCCGTCTGCCGCACCCGCGGCGCCGACGACCGCGCAGCCGCCCATCTTTTCCCTGGAGGAAGACTTCACCCTGCCCGGCACGCTGAACCTGGATATGCCCCCCGGCGCTATTCCGGTCTCTGCGTCGGATGTGTCGTCCATTTTCGGCGACGCCCCCGGAGGGAATGCCGCCCCCTTCGAGTTGGATGACGGCGTCGATGACGAGTTGCCGGTGTTTCGTCTGGGCATGGATGCCGACGAGGAACACGCGCAGAATATTCCGGTCTTCACGCTTGACGACGAAGCGGTCGATGACGAGTTGCCTGTGCCGACGACTCAACAGCCGACGGCGGCGACCCCGGCCGCGCCCATCATCACCCCGCAGATTACCCCCGCCTCCATCGGCGGACCGGTCTTCGATCTGAGTTCCGAGTTGGAGGAGCAGTTGCCGCCGCCGCTGGCACGCCCTGCCACCGGCGTGCCCGACGCGGACGAGCCCGGCGGGTTGCACGCCATGACGCTGGGAACGCCAACGCCCCCCCCACCCCCGGCGACGCACCTGATCGACATGGGTGGCTTCAATCTCAACGAGTCGGCCATCGCGCCGATGGATCAGTTGCAGGTGCCGCTGACGGAAGCCTCCGAGACAGGGATGATCGACGACGACGCCTTGCTGCATTCGAACGCACTGGACGACGCGCTGGGCTATACCCCGGGCGACATGCCGCAAAGCGACGTCTTTCAGCGCCGCATCTTCGATTCCATGATGCCCGTACTGGTGGAGTTAGTGACCGAGATCCGCCGCTCCTTCGAGTATTATTCCAGCCGCGAGCCGGATACGCCAATCGATCGTGTGATCATTTATGGCGGCACCAGCCGCCTGCCTCACCTGACGCAGTTCATCCAGCAGGAGATCGGCCTGGAAGTCAAACAAGCCGATCCGCTGGAGGCGCTCGACCTGAGCGGCTTCCGCCAGCCGACTGAATACCTGCGCGACCTGGCCCCCGCGTTGCCCGTGTGCATCGGGTTGGGGTTGCGCGATATGCTTGCGTGAGGAATCAGTGTGATTAAACTCAATCTGTTGCCGTCATATGTCATTGAGAAACGACGCATTCGCACAGTGATCGTGGTATTCCTGATCCTGATCGGCGTCGAGGCTGGGGTCGTCTTCAAGGCGTATGCCGACCTGCAAGCGGTCGAAAAATGGTTCAAGGACGATGCGCCCTACTTTACCAAGCGCGCGGACATGATCAACGCGGAGAAGACCAAGGCCACGACCTGGGAAACACAAGCCAAGGTGTATGAGCCGTACATTTCCTTCTTTACGCGCGGCGCGGTCATCGACTACACCAACGGCATCGCCACATCACTGGCGGAAGCTGGGAAGCTGGTCGGCGGTGGCAAAGCATGGTTCGATAAGTTGACGATCACGGGAAACGCGGTCGAATACGAGGGGCACATCAAGGGGCTGATGGAATTCGTCAATTTCTATTTCAAGGCGAAGGCGTCCACCCCGCCATTGACGGTCGAGCCATTGGCCATTCCGGCCCCTTCGCCCAGCCAGCCGACCATGAACCAGGAAGTGGTATTGAAGGTGAAGGGCACCGTGACCGCGGGTTTGCCCGCTGCCCCGGGGCCGGTGGGGGAAGCGGCGGAAACGAATTTGTTGTACCATTCGGCCTCCGGGGCCGCTCCTGAAGCCGGCGCAGCGGCCGGCGCACCAGCGGGCGCTCCTGCCGCTGCGCCCGCTGGAGGACCGGGGAAATAACGACTTGATCCGTGACGCCGACGGTCCCTGGTATCTACCAGTTGACAAGCGTGGAGGAATAGTGCATGCGTCGCATCAAAGCGATACATCTGATCCCAATCGTACTCGTGTTGCTTATCGGCGCGGGGTTTGCGGCATACAACTTTCTGTTCAAACCACAGTTAGAGAAAGTCAAAGCTGCGCGCGCCGCCTGGACAGCGGAGCAAACAAAACTCCGGGAAGCCGAAAAAGGCTATCAAGCAAGTATTGACAGCCAGCTCGTCTCCGCGACAAAATTTTACCGTGACTACCATCAATTTCGCATCATCCGCGCTTCGATGCCGGCAATCTACAACATGAAAGAACTGTATGCCGGCAGAGAGAAGGAAGGACTGATCGTCTGGTATAAGATCATGGGCACCGGTAAGATGATCGCGGAGTTGAATCACTGGGCGCGGAGTTTTCACCAACCGAATGCGCCGAGTTTTGACGGGAAATTTACCGGCAACCTGGGCTACGAAGATTCGCTGCCGTCCGCGAGGATGGTGAAGGTGAATTTCGGAGGGCAATCGTTCGCTGTACGCGGTTACGGCAACCTGTTAAATGCCATCCGACGCACAACGGGTTACGGGTACTTTCCCCTGGTGATGGACTCCCCGGACGGCAAGACCTATACCGTCACGGTCGATCGCTCCCCAACGAAACGCGATCCAAAGAATCCCTTGCTGACCATGGCCTATAAATCCACCGCCTACTTCTTCACCCGCGGATGGGATCCGGCCGGCACCGAGGCCGCCGCAACGGCACAGATGAAGGACGCGGAAAACTTGTTGCGCACTCCCCCGCAGAAGCGGGATGCGCGACGCGACTTTTTTGACACGAGCCAGGGCGGAGCGGGCTATGAGTGCCCGAAAGTCCTGTGGTATTTTACCCAGCAAGGACTGCAGGCGAATTAATCGCAGGTACGGCTGATGCGCGGGAACATTTCACGCGCCGGACCCGTCTATGAGTGTGAACGGTATAAGGGAGGTGTATCGACGATGAGTTCCGATACCCCAATGGATCCCGAGACGCAAGATAATGTAAATGACGAACTGGATTTCCTTGCGGAATCGACCGCGCCAGCGCCCCCGCCGGCGACGGCCGAGCCGCCGCTTACCCGGCTGGACGACGATACCGAGCTGGCCGCCGACATGGTCGCGGTAGCAGAAGCACCGCCGGATATGGATGGCGAGGACACCGCAACGGTTACTCCGGATGACATCACGGCGGAAGATGAAGTTATCACACCGCCGAAGAAGTCGAATAAGAAGACCATCATCGCCGCAGCGGCATTCCTCGTTCTTGTCGGTGCGGCCGCGGCGCTGTATACCCTGGACCCGAATATTCTCGGCGGCCAGGAGACTCCGCCGGTGGTCGTCAGCCAACCCGTGCAACCGGCGGCACCACCGCCGACGACAACCACTCCGCCAACCTCGAAGCCGGCCCCGGTCACACCGTCCATGCCGGCCCCTGCCCCCGCACCGGTGACCCCACCGCCTCCGCCGACACCGGCCTGGGCGAAAATCGCGCCGCCGGCGGTCAAGCCGGTGGTTCAGATCGCCAGTGCGATCGATCCATTCATAGGAGGCTTACCCAAATATATACCGCCGCCGCCCCCGCCGCCACCGCCGCCGCCGCCGCCCATCATCGAAGTGGCTAATCTGCCGTCAATCATGCCGACGGCACGCGGTGGGCCGTATACGCCCCGTACCTTCCAGGGCACGACCAACGCGGTACCGATCGAACCGCCGCCGGGCCGGCATGCCGGTTGGATTTACAATAATACCACCGGAGTGGTATTCGCCATTTACGAGGACCGCGACGGCTTTGCCCGGGCGGTCAAGGTTGGCGATGATGTGGGTAAACTGCACGTACAGGCGATCACGCCGGAATATTTGACACTGGTCGATAATGCCGGGAAGAAATACCAACTCAAAATGCAAGGGCTGGATTCCTACCAGGGTCGTTCGCGCGCCGGTAATGTCACCACCACCGAGACACCGGCGATTCAACCGTGGGAACAGTAATGGCATGCTACTGGCATTCAGGCCGATCGTCTGATCGAATGCGCCGCCGCGAAACGCCGGCGACTGTTCGAGTCGATGTGCAAAGCCATGGAAATATGGTATACTGATAGAGGTAGAAATGCCTCGGTAAAGGAGTGCTGCTATGCGCCGTACTTTCATAGTGTTGGGAATCTGCGCTCTGTGCATGGGCGCGCTGATGACGGGTGCGCGCGCACAGATTTCCATCGCGCGAGATAATAACATGCTGATGGATGTCAGCCTGCGCGATGCTGATCTGGTGCAGGTGTTGACTGCCCTGTTCAACACGACCGATGGGAAGTACCAGGTAACCATCAAACCGGGAGTCGTCGGGCGCATCGCACGCCTGCAATTGCCAGCCACCCCGTTCGAGAAAGCGCTCGATGCCATCCTCGGTACGGACTACAGCTACCAGAAAAAGCTGCTGCGCGACGGATCATACCTGTATACCATTTCCGGCCGGCAAACTGGTGCGGTCGCTGACTTCACCCCGATCGCCAGCGTCGCGACGAACCAGGCGCCGCCGACTATCGGCATGCCGCCGTTAACCACCGATGACGGGACATCCAATCAGACATATAGCCCGAGCTATTCCACGACGACGGGCGGCACCTCGGCCAGCAGCACCACCAGCGCCGATGGCTCCTATGTACCGTTTACCTTCACCAATAAGCCCACGACGGGCTCCGGCACGGCGGGCACCTCGGCATCCGATGAATCGTGGATCGTCAAACTGGTGGTGATCAATTACGCCGACGTGGAAATTCTGAGTCAATACCTCGGCGGTTCCGTGGTCGACCTGACCCCATTCACCACCGGCGACACGAGTACCGATACCGGCGGTGCCAACCGGTCTACCGGCGCAAACCGATCCAACCGCAACACGAATAACAACAGCGGGTATACCGGCAACACCACGACGAATACCACGTCCCGCACATCAACACGCCCGGCCCGCACGACGACACGCAGCACCACGAATAATACCACCAGATAATAAACACCGCCTTTCTCACCGGATAGTCCTGTCCGGTGGCTGGCCTGTACGTGATTATCACATGCTGGAATACAGTACGCAGTTACGGGTGTCTTTACCCGGGTGAATCAGATCGGCGCTGTATGCAGCGTCTGGATGGTATGATTCACCGGCACCCCAATTGAGTATGCGGCACTGCTGCCGGCGCACGGTGCATCATCGGATTCGGAGGAGAGAGCCTTCTCCGAACCTACGGATTGTATGAAATCCCCTGCAATCCCGGCAATTATTTTTTCTCACGGCAGGAAACCTGCCTACCGGCAACGAACTAGAGTAGGAACCCTGCTATCGCAGTAACGGACCTTCTACAGGGGAGGATGAGACTTATGCGCAACGCTCACCACGTGTTATCGTGGGGAATTCGGATAGGTGTGCTGCTCTGTTGCAGCCTGACCATGCTGCTCGTGCGAATGGGCAGCGCGAACGGTCAGGTGGTCATACGCGCCAAAAATGCATCGTTCCGCAATGTGGTGCAGAGTCTGGCACGCGAAAACAACATGAATCTCGTGATGCAGACCGATCTGGACACCACGGTGCAGGTTGATTTCCCCAATCCAACCCCTGTCGATCAGGTCATCGGCTCGCTGACGGAATCGGTGGGATTGGACTTTTGGAAGGACGGCAACACCTATTATATCGGTAAGCGTCCCGCGGCAACGGAGACGGTCATCGATACATCACCGGCGCTGCCCCGGCTGACACCGCCGGTGAAATCACCCAGCAATGCCACTATCGGATTCACCACCACGGACCGATCACAAGATAATGACACCAGCGCCGAAAACACCCCAAAAACCACCATGCGCGCCATCGTGTTGCAGCATACGTCCGCGTCCGAGATCGCCTGGTCACTTGGCGGTAAAGGCGCTCCGTTGCGGAATGCCGAGGATAAGCGTCTGGTGCAGAATCGATTTCAGCGCCTGGCCGAACCGTTTCGTCCGCGGGTGAATTATCGCGAAGACACAAAAAATTCCTCCAGCTTCAGCTCACCCTGGGTCAGCGACTTCACGGAACGCACCAACGGCTCAAGCGCCACTGATGCGCACCAGTTGCGTCCGCGTGTTACCGATGATGGATATGATAGTGGTATGAACAGCCCAGGCGGCGGCACGACAACCACCAACCCTGCTAACGACAACCGCACAAACCGCAACGCACGCAGGCCCAATCCCAACTCCAGCCTGAGCACCGCCGAGATGTCAGCGTTCGTCCCTGAAGGCATCATCGACATTGTCGGA
Organism: uncultured bacterium; assembly: GCA_964472305.1. Lineage (GTDB taxonomy): Bacteria > Armatimonadota > Hebobacteria > CAIYQO01 > CAIYQO01 > CAYYJR01. Next base: position 430,401 of record CAYYJR010000001.1, on the reverse strand, counting down.
CTGGTCGGCTTGAATCGTTTGCTGGTGAAGGCAGAATCGGAAGATTCCATTGATCAGCTCGAACAACTCATTAAAATTCTCGACCAGCCCATCAAGCAGGTAATCGTCGAAGTGATGTATGTCAAGATGACGGTCGTCGACGCGTTCCAGCTGGGCGTCAGTTGGGAATTCGCCGGCATGCCCTGGTCCGTCGTCTCATCGAATGGCGGTGGCGAAGGCAACTTTGCGGTGCGCTATGTAAAAGGCAACTTGAAAGCAGCGCTGGCGACGATGATTGCAACCTCACAGGCTAAAGTCGTCAATTCACCGCGCATTATCGTACCGAATGGCGGTGGAGGTGAAATCACCATGACGGAAACCGTGCCGTTCATTGAAACGCAAGAGCAACAAGACGTTTTCGGTACCACCATTCAGAATTCGCAAATTACCCTCGAACCGTTCGATCAAGGATTGACCATTGACCGGGTCACGATTCACCCGGACAACTCCGTCACCATCATTGGCGCCCCGCTGATTCAGGATAAAGGGGTAGGCGTCGGTATTCCTGGCGGTTCGGGCAGTGTCTTTGGCTCAAATGAGATCGATATTCCGTTCAACTGCCGGGTGAAGGACGGCGAAACCGTGCTGGTGGCCGGCTTCACCAGCAAAAACGAACAGATGGGCGGCACGAAAGCCCCGCTGCTCAGCAACATCCCGGTGCTCGGTCCGCTGCTCTTCAAAAATAAGATACATACCCAGAACAACATCGAAACCTTGTTGTTCGTCACGCCGACCATTATGAAAGAGGACACCACGGACTTCGGCGGCATGCAGACGCTGCCCCCGTTGTTCTGATCGCACCATATTGCACCATATCGCACCGCGGGCGTGGCATCCCCCACGCCCGCGGTGCGTTTGGTGCGTCATGCGGCCAACCGCCGATCGGTGCGGTAGCGAGAGTCGTGTGAGAAGAGTATAATACCACGCGGCGGAAGGCTTTCTGCCGGGAAGATTATGGATACCCGTACCCTTAGATTATTGGAATATGAAAAGATCCGCACGATGCTGGCGCATCATACCGCCACCACGCTGGGTACCGAACTGGTGGCACGCATGCGTCCTGCGCGTGACGCCGCGGTGGTGCGCGCGCGCCTGACGGAAACCGGCGAAGCCCGACAACTGATCGACATCCAGGGTCACCCGCCTTTCCAGGGAGTGCGTGATGTGCGCGACGCCGTGCGCCGGGCTGAGAAACACGGGGTGCTCACCGCTGTTGAGCTGCTCGATGTCGCGGAGACGGCGGCCGGCATTCGACGGCTTCGTCGCTTTTTACTCGCTACCGAGTCCGCCTATCCTGCCGTGAAGGCACAGGCGGCGCTACTGAGCGAATTCACCCCGCTGGAACAGGCTATCGAACGTGCCATCGGCCCCAATGCCGAAGTGCTGGACAGCGCCAGTCCGGCATTGGACGCCGCGCGACGACGGGTGCGACGGCTGCACGATGAAATTCAGCGCGAACTGCAACGTCTGATCACCTCCCCGGCAACACTGGACGTACTGCAAGACCCGATCATCACCCAGCGTAATGGCCGCTTCTGCGTGCCGGTGCGCGCGGAACATCGCAATGCATTCCGCGGTATCGTGCACGACCTGTCCGCCAGCGGACAAACCGCCTTTATGGAGCCGCTGACGGTAATGGAACTGGGCAATGACCTCCGTGAAGCCGAACGCCGCGAGGAAGAGGAAGTCTACCGCGTGCTGACCATGCTCTCCGACAAAGTGGCACTGATAGCCGAACGCCTGCTTTCCGGCATCGAAACCTGCGGGCGGCTGGATTTGATCTTTGCCCGCGCATTTTTCTCACGGGCACAGGATGCCGTCGCCCCGGAATTGTCCACTGACGGCAGCATTGATCTCCGCTGTGCGCGCCACCCGCTGCTGGGCGAAACCGCCGTGCCCATCGACATCGCATTGGGCGATGATGGGCAACACGCGCTCATCGTCACCGGCCCCAATACCGGCGGGAAAACCGTCACGTTGAAGACCGTCGGCCTGCTGGTGGTCATGGCACAGAGCGGGTTGCACATTCCCGCACTGCCGGGCAGTCGCCTGCCGATCTTTGCTCAGGTGTTTGCCGACATCGGCGACGAGCAATCGATCGAACAAAGCCTGTCTACCTTCTCCAGCCATATGACCGCTATCGTACGCATTGTCAAGGATGCCGGTCCACATGCGCTGGTGTTGCTCGATGAAATCGGCGCGGGCACCGATCCGACCGAAGGCGCCGCCCTGGCCAAAGCTGTGCTGCTGGAGTTGCACGCGCGGGGCTGCCGCACAATCGCGACCACGCACTATGGGGAACTGAAGGTGTTCGCGCAATCGACCGACGGCTTCCGGAACGCCAGCGTGGAATTCGATCTCGACACCCTGCGTCCTACCTATCGCGTCATCAGCGGCCTGCCGGGCAGCAGCAATGCGTTGTCGATTGCTCAGCGGCTCGGTTTGCCGAAAACGCTGATTGCCCGCGCGCGTGAACTGGTGGGCGAGGCGCCGCAGGCCTTTGAACACGTGTTGAAGCAAGCGGAAGGCGCGCGCCGCGCGCTGGACCGCGAGCGCACCGTCGCCGCGCACACCCGACGCGAGGCGGAAGAAACCGCGAAGCGCCTGCAACACGAGCTGCGCACCCAGGAAGAAAAACGCGAAGCCTCGCTCACACAGGCGCGTGAGCGCGCGCGCGATGTGTTGCAAAAGGCACAGCAGGAAGCCAACGCGCTGTTGGAAGAACTGCGCGTTGCATTACGCGAGGCGCGCGCGACAACCCGGCCTGCCGCACAGACACCCAACGTAATCGCGCAGATGCCCAACGTCAACGCACTGCGCCGTAAAACCCGCGAAACGCTGACCGCGCTGACGGAATCGGTCAGCGCGCTTCCGGCGCCGCCGGAACCGGTGCGGGAGATCCCGTCACTCGCCGTCGTGGAGGCAGGACAGGCGGTCATCGTACGCAGTCTGGGCTACCGGGGCACCGCGCTGGAACGCGGCGCCGGCGACACGGAGGTGGAGGTGCAGGTGGGCATCATGCGCATACGTGTGCCGGTGAGCGGCCTGGAAGACGCCCCACCGCCGGTGGCGGCAGCCTTCCGCGGAGTGGGCCGTCCCGATCGCACCACGGCGCGCCAGGTGGACCAGGAGATTCGCCTGCTCGGGTTACGAGCGGAGGAAGCAGCGGAACGGCTGGACGAATACCTGTATGCGGCGTTGGACGGTGGATTGACGCGCGTACGCATCGTACATGGCTTCGGCACTGGTGTGTTGCGCCAAATCGTGCAGGACGTGGTGCGACACCACCCGGCGGTGCGCACTTCGCGCGCCGGCGAGAAGGGCGAGGGCGGCGGCGGCGTCACCATCGCCGAGTTAGGCCGCGCCGATGACTGAGCAGATCGTCAATAGTATACGCGTCCCTCGTGCGAGGTGAGGAAATTCACCTGTTGCCATGAGGTGGGATGCTCCAGCCGATACTGCCGCGCCAGCCCCGACAACCCTTCGTCTTTCATCGCGCGTACGCCGCGCAGAAATTCCGGCATCTCCTGATGTTGCACGGCGTGCAGCAACGCCAGCGCCCCCCACACGATGGCCGTGGTGATGACAAAGGGTAGCGGAAGCTGTTTCAGCGCGTAATACAGGTGATTGCGGATCAAACGATAGGCGGGTGACGTCGGCTCGGGATCTTTCATCGTCGTACGGTAGCTCACCAGAATATCCGGCAGGTAACGCAGGCGTCCTCCGGCTTTCACGACGCGCAGCGCCAGATCCAACTCTTCCTCACCGCCGAACAGTTGCTCGTCATATCCGCCCAACTCGTCAAACACGCTCCGTCGAATACCGAATGCGCAGCCACTCAACTGGCAAACATCGCGCGCATCACCCCAGCGGTCCGTACGCAGTGCGGGATACTCATTTAACAGCAATTCATGCGAGGAGGCGTTACGCACTTGGAAGGAGATGCCGGCTACCTCGCGGGGGCGGAATGCATTCATCACCATGCCGACCACGAAATACTTGTCAAACCGCACGTAATCGTCCAGGAACAGCAGAACATCACCACAAGCGGCGCTCACCGCGGTATTCCGCGCCTGCGCCCGCGTCAGCGGCTCACCCGGACAATGATACCGCACCAGCGGATCAGCAATATGCGGCGCCTGGCGTCCCGTGCCTTGCGGATCATTATCCAGCACGACAATCTCATCCGGTTGCTGATCCTGGTTCAACAGATTGGCCAGTACGCCGTCGAGTTCATTGGGCCGTCCATAAGTGACCACGATGGCGGATACAAACGTTGGTACAGACATGAATCCTCCCCCTCTCTTCCGTTCGATGGGGGCCGAGTTATCCGGGTAGCTCGGTCAATTCGCGCTGAAAGGCCGCGGTTGTCAGCGCCAATCCCTCGTCCAGTCCGACGGTGGGCGCCCAGCCGAGTAGCGTGGTGGCGCGGGTGATATCAGGGCGACGCACCTTCGGGTCGTCCTGCATGGCCGGCTGAAACACCAGTGGGTGTTCCGCGCCTACCGCGGTATTGATATGCTGGGCCAGTTCAAGAATCGTGTATTCGGTCGGATTGCCGATGTTCACCGGCTCATGGTATCCGCTGTGCAATAGGCGCAGCAAACCGTCCACCAGGTCGCTGACGTAGCAAAAACTGCGTGTCATCGAGCCGTCGCCATATATCGTCAGCGGCTGGCCGGTCAGCGCCTGGAAGAGAAAATTCGGGATAGCGCGGCCGTCGTTCATGCGCATACGCGGTCCATACGTATTGAAGATGCGCACGATGGCGGTATCCACGCCGTAGCAACGATAGTACGCCATGGTGATTGTTTCCGCAAAGCGTTTCGCCTCGTCATACACCGAGCGCGGGCCGATGGAATTCACGTTGCCATAGTAGCTTTCCGGTTGTGGGTGCACCTGGGGATCGCCGTAGATTTCCGAGGTGGATGCCACCAGGAATCGCGCGTCGTGCATGCGCGCCAACTCTAGCAAGTTGCGTGTGCCCGTCGAGCCGGCAGTTAACGTTTCGAGCGGGAAGCGCAGATAATCGACCGGACTGGCGGGACTGGCGAAATGCAGCACGAAGCGTACCGGCTGGTCAATCACGATCGGGTCGGCGCAATCCTGCTGACGCACCTCCAGACGCGGCTCATTCGCCAGGTGTGCCAGATTGCACAGTTTGCCCGTCAGGAGATTATCGAGGACGACAACCCGGAACCCCCGGGCGATGAAAGCATCGACCAGGTGCGATCCGATGAATCCGGCTCCACCGGAAATCACCACACATTCCATCATGTTCTCCCCACTCGGCACGCCGGACGCGCCATCGCTTACTCCAGCGCTTGCGCAATAATGCATTTCAGATAACCCGACTCCGGCACGCCCAGCAATACCGGATGATCGCGGGCTTGCACCCGGCGCTCGATCACCCGCACCGGTCGTCCCGCATCAGCCGCCGCTTCCCCCAACATCTGCAGAAACAACGGTTCGTTCATGTGATATGAACAACTGCACGTTACCAGGATGCCCCCGCGCGAAAGCATGCGCAGGGCGCGCAGATTGATCTCCTTATACCCACGATAGGCGTTTTCCAGCGCTGTCTTGCTCTTCGCGAAGGCAGGTGGGTCCAGCACGATAGTATCGAAAGTCGCGCCGTCGCGATCCAGCGCGTGCATATAATCGAAGACGTTTGCCCGCACCACCTCCATGTTGTCGATCCCGTTGCGCTCCGCATTCTTTCGCGCCAGCCCGCACGCCTCTTCCGAGATATCCACCGCGGTCACCTCGGTCACGCGCGGCGCCAGGTGCAGCGCAAATCCGCCGGCAAAGGTGAAGGCATCCAACGTGCGACCGAACGCATATCGCGCCGCGGCGGCATAATTTTCGCGCTGATCCAGAAAAGCGCCAGTCTTCTGCCCGCCCAGGATCTCCACCCCGATCTCCACGCCGTTCATGCGGATAGCGATTTCGTCGGGCAGGGTGCCGTATAACACACCCCGTTGCTGCGGCAGCGCCTCATACTGGCGCACGGTGGAATCATTACGCTCGCTGATCGACGCCGGCGCATAAAGCTCTGCCAGCAGTTGCACCCACACATCTTTCAGGCGATCCGTGCCTTGCGATAATGTCTGAATCACAAAATGCTCGCCATAGCGGTCGATCAGCAGCGACGGTAGCAGGTCACCCTCGCTGAAAATCAACCGATACGCGTCGGTCTCGTGCACGACAGTGCGGCGATACGCCTCCGCCTCGCGCAGCCGCGTGCGCCAGAACTCCAGATCGGGCGGCAATCCCGGCGGCGCGCACCAACGGAGGGTAATCTGCGAGGTTGCGCTGAAGAAGGCATACCCATACGCACGTCCGCCTTCGTCCACGATCTGCACCACATCTCCGCCCGTGGCTTGATCCGTGCGCTGCACATCCGACGCGTAAATCCAGAGATGACCTTGTTTCAGCCGTTTGACTGCTCTGCTATTCACCTGTACCGTCGCCGTTTGTGCCATATTCTACCCGTTGATAAACAGTTGTCGTGCAGACCGTTCCTGTCCCGTGGCGCTATGTTGTCAGACACCAAGAACACCTGCGGGTTTCACTGCGGACGGGCAAAGTCGCGTGATATCATTTTCGACCGCCGCACTCTCCTATAATATCCAGATACGACGCCCGCTGTCGAGTAGCAAATGAAAAGTTCCTGAAATATCGTACAACCGGCGAACAGGCCGTGATCCGGTCGCAGCATTCATTCAGCAATCCGTGCGAATAGTCTGCCCACGCTGCAGTGGGGTGCCGCCGTTGTGCCGTGCGAAAACAGATCGTCTGGTCTGTTCCCCCCAATAGGGCAGGGTTTACATGCTGAACTCCGCGGGTAACAGCAGAAATAGTGTCCCGGTTGACGCTTGCGCGGCATGCGTCTTACGCATGTTATGTCTCTGCTTGCCTTGACACCAGTTCAGCGCACTTTTATACTAGACCCTGGATATCATGGCAGCGCAAGCAACTGTTGCCGGAAACATATAATTACCCCTTCCAGTAAGGAGCCATTTTTTATGGTTGCAACGGCTAATGCTCCGGGAGTCACGGACGTCACCTCCACCAGCGTGGTGGATATTCGTGGGCTCACCAAGATCTATACCCTTATGATGGGCCGAGAGATCACCGCGGTTTCGAATCTGTCACTGACCATCGAACCCGGCGAAACGTTTGCCATCGTCGGACCGAATGGATCGGGCAAAACCACGACCATGAAGATCCTCCTCGGCTTGCTCTTTCCCACAGACGGCGAGGTAACGCTGTTTGGTCGTCCACCCGGCGATTCGGAAGTGCAGGCCCGCGTCGGCTACCTGCCCGAGGCGCCGTATTTCTACGAATACCTGAACGGCCGCGAACTGTTGGAATTCTACGGGAAGCTGTGCAATGTTCCCCGTGAGGTATTGAAGCCGCGCATCGATGACCTGCTGAAACTGGTTGACTTGTATGAGCGCGGCGCCGACATGGAAGTGCGCGTCTACTCGCGCGGCATGCGCCAGCGCATCGGCATCGCACAAGCCATGATCAACAACCCGGACCTGTTGATTCTCGACGAGCCGACAAACGGCCTGGACCCGTTGGGTACCGTGCAGGTACGCCAATTCATTCTGGAACAAAAGCGCCAGAAGCGCACCATCCTGCTGTGCTCGCACCTGCTCTCTGAAGTGGAAGCCGTCGCGGATCGCGTGGCCATCCTCCACCGCGGACAGTTGATCGCCGTCGGCCCCGTCAGCGAACTGGTACCGGAAAGCACGCAGTGGCAGCTTGTCGCGACCGACCTGACCCGCGATGCCGTCGCCCAGTTAAATGCCGCCGGCTTCACCACGAAGGTTCAAGGTGACGTGACCGCCCTCCTCACCGACAGTCTTGACGAGATCTACCGCGCGCTGGGTCTGGTCCGCGACCAGGGTGGCCAACTCATTGAAATCACCCGACCGCAGTCAACATTGGAAGAACAATTCCTGAAAGCCGTGGGCGAGGAAGAATTGCGTCGTACAGTGGGTGACCTGCAACAATCGACGAAGAAAAAGTAAGGGGCGCGGCAGCGATCGCCCCCGGTTCCATTCTCGTGTTTTTTTGATGAGGAATGTGTTATGACACAAATTCGAACTATCTTTCTGATCGCCGGCAACACGATGACCGGTGTATTGCGCGGAGTCGTCCTGAACGTGCTACTCGTGCTGGCGGCGTTAATGATCGTGGCATCCATGTCGACCAGTTCGTTTGAAGCGGGCGAGATGCGCCGTATGCTGGTCGATACCGGCCTGGCCATCATCACCGTGCTTGGCGCGATCATCGCCATCCTGACGGGATTCATCATGATCCCGCGTGAGATCGAGTCGCGCACGCTGTATCCCGTGCTCTCCAAGCCGGTGCAGCGCTGGCAATTCGTACTCGGTAAATTTTTCGGCGCGGTTGGCATCAACGGCATCACCGTCGGACTGCTGTCCGTGCTCTTCTTTGTGGTCTACATCCTGAAGAAGCATGAATTCGACCCGCGTCTGCTACTCGCTGTGCTGATGATCTTTGCGATGCTGGTTGTGCTCTCCGGGTTGATCATCTTCTTCTCCACCTTCATGTCCTGGATCGGCACCATCATCGTCTCGATGCTCATCTGGTTCATCAGCAGCTATTCCCAATTCCTGTGGGATCTGGCTTCTGCGCATGGCGAAGGAGGCATCTCCAGCAAGATGTTCCTGATTGTGCAGAAACTGCTGCCGAATTTCCAGGCGATGGATCTGCGCTACGCGATCGTACAACAGGTCACAACGCGCATCGAATTACGCCAAATCTTTGAGCCAATGGGCAATGCGTCGCTCTACCTGCTCGTCGCACTGGCGCTGGCGGTCCTGATCTTCAACTACCGCGAGCTGTAAGGAGGGCCTACGATGCAAGCCCGGAATCGCTCGGCGATTATACTTATCATTATTGCGCTCATTGCCTTTGCCGCCCACTGGGTGGTCGACGATGATATTTGCAATCCGGATACCTGGCACTCCGCGACCCAGGTCGCGACGAAGGGCCCCCAGAAAGGGCAGTTGCTGCCCTGGCGCCCGCCACAACGGGAAGGGGCGACCTTTTTCGCCACCATCTTTCGCGGCGGTGGCGGCACGCCGGCGATCTTCGCCATGCTCGGTGGTCAGCGCTACCTGGTGGCCAATATCCTGTGGAACTACTCGGACGTGCTCTTCCATGAAGGCAAACAATACGAAATGGTCTATCCGATGGAGTCCACGGTAACGCTGAATCCCGGTTTTGTGGACGCCTGGTCGGTGTATGGTTGGCATCTGGCGTGGAACTTGAACGCCGACAACTCCAATCCGGTGTTGAAAGCGAAGTATCTGCAGGATGGCGAGAATATTTACGTGCGCGCTATCGAGGCCAATCCGGAATTCCCGCGGCCGTATTTCGATATGGCCTGGCTGCAACTGCAGCGCCGCGGCGACATTGAGACTGCCCGCGATTACCTGGAGAAAGTCGTCTACGGGGACGATTTGAAGGATAAATATTACACGGCAGCGGATCGGAAGCGCCTCGCCGAGATTAACAAGAGCGATGTCGGTATCCCCTATGACCTGGAACTGAAATGGGATTCCGACATCTACGCCCGCCGGCTGGCATATGTCTATAAATTGATCGCCGTTCTCGCCAAAGATGATGCCGCCAAGCGCGCGGAGAACTTCGAAAAGGCCATCGCAACGTATAAGCTGTGCATAAAGCTGCACGCCAAAGATACAATTTCGAAAACCAACCTCGATCAGATTGTTGCGAAGATGCACGATGCGCAATGGTTAGACACACAATACAGTCAGGCGATAAAGATCCGTACGAATTTCGGCATGCCAAGTCCGGATTCCGAAATATATGGGGACGATACCCACTCGCATTGATCGCCTGTACCAGCGTTAGTTCTCCCATCGAGCCGCACACGTCGCGACTCGATGGGAGCTTTTCCTTTACCGGCTACAAATATCGCCACGAGATCCGCACCCTGTTGCCCCGCATGGCAGGCATTCCGTGCCGCACGGCGAAGGATAACGGAGCATGACACCACTCCATCCCATCCGAGCATTGGGACGCAGCATTCTGGCCGCTTTCAGTTCCCTGGGCGCCGGCGTCATCATCATGGGTGATGCCTTCGCCGGGGTGCTTACCGGCAATGTGCGCGCGCGCAACCGCATCACCGCGCAGATGGCGCTGGTGGGATTTGAGTCGCTGCCCATCGTGCTGATCACCACGCTGTTTGGCGGCATGGTGCTCGGACTGCACACCGCCAAGCAATTCGTGCTGTTCGGCGCGGGGCAATATGTGGGCGGTGTCGTCGCCCTCTCCATGGCGCGCGAACTGGCGCCGACACTGACCGGCGTGGTAGTGGCGGCGCGCATCGGTTCGGCTTTCGCCGCCGAATTGGGCTCGATGAAAATTACCAATCAGGTTGACGCGTTGCGGTCGCTGGCGACGAATCCGATCCGATACCTGGTCACACCGCGCCTGCTGGCCTCCGTCATCATGCTGCCGTTGCTGACCATTTACGCGATGGTCACCGGCATGCTCGGTGGCGCGCTGGTGGCCATCAACGCCGGTGTATCGTACCAGGTCTTCATCGACTCCGCCACCCAATTTACCGAAGTATATGACCTGGCCGCTGGTCTGTTGAAAACAATCATTTTCGGCATTATCATCGCCATCACGTCCTGTTACGTGGGACTGACCACCGAAGGCGGTGCGGCGGGCGTCGGACGCTCCACCACCGCGGCGGTGGTGTGGAGCATCGTTTTGATGTATGCCAGCAACTTCATCTTATCCTGGTTATTATGGTCGTTTCGCTAACCGTTCTTCCCCCCCGCATGCTGTAAACTCAGCAGAGAAAAGGATGCACCATGCCAGATCAACTCGTTATTACCGGCGGCACCCCGCTCACGGGGGAAGTCGTGTTGAGCGGCAGCAAGAACGGCGCCTTACCGGTACTGGCTGCTTCGCTGCTGGTCGAGGGGGAGGTTGTCCTCCGTAATGTTCCGCAAATCACCGATATTGATAAAATGTGCCAGCTCATCACACTGCTGGGCGCCACGGTGATCCGTGATGGCGGCACGGTGCGCGTGAATGCCACCACGCTCACCTCCTCGCGTGCCGACCGCGATCTCACCGCCGCGATGCGGGCGTCATTCTACGTGCTGGGGCCGTTGCTGGCGCGCCTGCACACCGCGGAAGTGCCGTTGCCCGGCGGGTGCGCTATCGGCAGCCGCCCGGTCGATTACATTATCAAAGCGCTGCAACAGATGGGCGTACAGGCGGACGAACAGACCGACGTGGTGGTCTGCACCACTCCGCGGCAAGGCTTGCAAGGCACCACGGTAACCCTCGATCCCGTTTTTCGCAGTCCGGGCGCAACCTTTAATCTGGTGATGGCCGCCGTGCTGGCCAACGGACGGACGATCATCGAAAACGCCTCGTCCGACCCGGAGGTGGAAAGCTTCTGCCGCTTCCTGCTATCCTCCGGCGCGTCCATCGAAGGCGCGGGCACGAACCGTCTGGTGATCGAAGGACGGCGACGCCTGCATGGCTGTGAGCACACGATCATCGGCGACCGCATCGAGGCCGGCACGTTTCTCATTGCTGCCGCGGTAACCGGCGGCCAGGTGCGCGTGGGTCCGCTCAAACCGGCCTATCTGGAGTCGGTACTCGATAAAATGGAAGAGATGGGGGTCATCGTGCTGCGCGAACGCGACGCCATCACCGTGCGCGGCGAAACGCGCTTCCATGGTTCGACCGTATACACCTCCGCATATCCCGGCTTCCCCACAGATCTGCAGCCGCCCATGGTGGTGCTGATGTGCCTGGCGAATGGACGCAGCATGATGCATGAAGCCATTTACGATGGCCGTCTAACCTACGTGCACGAATTACGCCGCATGGGTGCGCAGGTGAAGCTTGCCTCCGGCCAACAGGCGATGATCGAAGGCGTGGAGACGCTGGAAGGACGCCATGTCGAAGGCGCCGATATGCGCGCCGGCGCCGCGCTGGTGGTCGCCGGGCTGGCGGCGCAAGGTGAGAGCATCGTCGCCGGACGGCATTACATCCAGCGCGGCTACGAACAATTGGAACAAAAATTGACCGCCCTCGGCGCGCGCATCTTCGTGCCGCAGGACACCGGTAAAGAGGAGTAAACGCGCGTGATCTCCACCACTGCGATTGCGATTCCCATTGAGGTGTGCCGTCCGGGCGCGGTCATCCCACGCTATGCCCACCCCACCGACGGCGGCATGGACATCACCTGTCCGCAGGACATGACGATACGGGCCGGTGCGACCGCGATTGTGCCCACCGGGCTCAAAGTCGCCGTGCCCGAAGGCTGGATGCTGCTCGTGTTTCCGCGCTCAGGCGTGAGCGTCAAAACCGGCCTGCGCGTAGCGAACAGCCCCGGACTGATCGACGCCGGCTTTCGCGACGAGGTGGGCATCATCCTGCACAACACCGGGACGGAAGATTTTCTGATCACCGCCGGATCACGCATCGCACAATTCGTGCTCATGCCGCGCACGGAAACCTGCTTCACCCCGGTCGCATCCGTTGCCGACATCGGTGACGACCGCGGCGGCGGCTTCGGGCATACGGGAGTGTGACGATAAATGAGAATGGGCACCGCATCCCCTGACCCATAACCCATTCACCACCCCGCCATCTCACGGAAGGCCGGCCAGATAAGGTCGGGGTATGGGCGATGCCCCCCTTCGCCCACCAGCAGGCGACAGCGGTCAGGGACGCCGGCGGCAGCGTAAATTTCCTGGATCACCGCGAAGCTTTCCGCCACGCCGTCGATAGGGAAAATGGAATCCTCTCGACCGGCCACCACCATCAATATTCGTGGGGCAATAAGCCCGGCCAGGTCACCCATCTCGAAAAACCGCAGCGCCTGCGGAAGGTAGTTGTCATGGCAATGGTCAATTCGACCGATAGATGACCGAAAGCTGCAAACCGCGCAGGACGGAATGGCGATGCCGATGCGCGGTTCCAAACAGGCGGCGTAATAGGTGGTAGTGCCGCCGCCGGAGTTACCGAGGCAAGCCACGCGCGTCGCATCGATCTCCGCGAAATCCTCCAGCACGTCGATCGCCCGAGCAATATCCCATACCCGCTCGCCAATCATCGTCCGCCCCAACAGCAGCGCGGTCATGCTGGCATGGTGGCAGCGGTTATCGAAGAAGCGTGCCTCCTTGGGTCGCTGATCCTCGCGCTCGCCGAAACAGCGCTGCTCCAGCGTCAGCGCGGCGAATCCCTGGCGCACCACCTGCGGGGCGTAGTCGCGACCGCCGGCGATATCATGGGCGTCGTGTGGGAACTGGGGTCGGCCTAACGTGACGTGCATGCCCGTGCTGTGCCCTTGCAAGCAGATCACCACCGGAAACGGCCCCTTGCCGGGAGGAGTCCACAGGTGGCAAGGCACGTCGGCGCCGGCCTCCGCGGTAAAAACGAAGCGCCGTTCTCGAAAATCGCCATGGTCGGTATCGAACTCGATGCGCACTGCGGGTGGCGTCGGCGCCGGCATCACGCCGACCAATTCGCGCAGCTTCGTATCAACAGCCTGACGCCATGCGGCGAAGTCGTGGTGCGGATCGAATGCCAGCACGCGCGGCGCGGTGTCCAATAATGCCGCGTGGCAAGTTTCCGGTGCGAATGTGTTCATGTTGATCCAGCTCCGGTAATTTCGAAATAATGCGCGAAAAAGCGGTCCACATCCACGGTAGACGCCACCTCGTGCGGCTGCTCCTGGGCCTGCGGATTCCAGTGCGTCATGCCGGGGACATGCCGGCTGAGCAATTCCACCTCCACCAGGCCGGTCTGGTATCCGCACAAGGTCGGCTCGAATACCACTGCCCCCGCCAGCGGATCATGGAAGGTGATGTACTCCATATGGCGGAACCACACTTCCGCCATCGCTGCCGCCACCTTCAGCGGACCACCGTGTAACCGCCGCCGACACTCCGCCGCGTCCATGACGCAGTGGTTGGTCACGTCGAGTCCGATTGAGCGATGACGCGGTCGGTGCGTGATAGACGATGGCGGTCGCGTGCGGATCGCACAGCGCGTTCTATTCGCGCTGCCATGAGCAGGACAACATCTGGTCAAATACCCCACACATCAACACTAACTCCCGCAACAAGCGCGGAATCTCCGGATCGACGGCAAACAGTGCGCCGACATTGGTCATCGGCCCGATCGTAAGCAAGGTTATCTCGCCCGGTCGGGCGCGGATGGTCTGGCGCAAAATTCTACCGCGGTATTGGGTGCGAAATCCCGGCAGTGCGGAAAGCGATCGAGCACCTCCGCCTGAGGAACCCGCTGTTGCTGCTGCGTCACCAGCAGCGGTTGCTCGATGCCGCTGTGCATAGGAATATCCTCTCGTCCCGCCGCCCGGCACACCGCGTCAGCGAGCATGGCGCGCTGCTGCGCCTCGCCGGTGACGGTGGTGATGCCCACGAACTCGCAACGCGGTTGACTCAGCAAATACGCGAGACAAAGCGCGTCGTCGATATCCGAGTCGATATCGGTATCCAGGATAACTGGTATGCATGGTGCGGTCGTCATCACGAATTCCTCCAGATTTATTTTGCAGCTCCTGCTCTTCTTCGCCGGCAACTGGGACGGATCGGGGAATCAATACGCACTCATTCTTCCCAGAACAGACTGGCTTCGCCGAGGGGGGTCACGCGGGAGGCGAGATCAGGATCGAGGAACAACTGTTCCGGAATGGTCTCGTACCAGCTCCAGCGCACCCATTCCGGCGGGCAACCGAGCATAGCCAGAATCTCGCTAATCGCCTCTTCCGGGGGCAGCACGCCTTCCAACACCGCGCCGAACAGGGTGTCGACTTGCTCGGCTTCGACATCGTCGGTAAAAAGATCAACCAGCAGGCTCTCGATAGCGAGTAATCGCTGCGGCAACTGTTTCAGCACGTCAGGATCATCCGGCAAGTAGACGGCGACCGGCCCCATCCGGCCGTCATGCGCGACACCCAGTGCCCAGTGTTCGCCCACCAGCAGTACGGAGATCGCGATACCGGTATCGTCGGTCATCACCGTAGCCAGGTCAAGCTGGCGCACCCAATCGGCGGTCTCGGTCGCGGCAGCGTCCACGAAAACCCACGCCTCGCCCACGCGTGTCAGATAGCCGCATGCCTGTTCCGTATTCGCCAGATATCGCTCTGTCAGATCAGCCCCGGAAGTATGGAAAAAGATTGTTGTACAACTGTATGAACTCGCCACTGTCACGCTCCATGTGTTGAACTGTAGCGGGCATTGGCCGGTACGTCAAGGGCAATATCCCCGGCGCCTGATCTGCCCCGTGACATCTGCCTCGCGTTGCAGGAATCAGCCGACCTTCCGTCGAAATACAAATATATTGCACAGATACCGCCACGGTGCGAAAGACCGTCAGGAGGATTGTATGTCAGCAGTCGGTATAATTCCCGCGCGTTACGCCTCCACCCGATTTCCGGGCAAACCGCTGGCCGATATCGCCGGACGTCCGATGATCCGTCACGTCTATGAGCGAGCGTGTCGCGCCACCACGCTGGAAGAGGTACTGGTCGCCACTGATGACCAACGCATCTTCGATGCCGTTGTCGCCTTTGGCGGCGAAGTCATCATGACCAGCGCCTACCATCCCACCGGCACTGACCGCATCGCCGAAGTCGCCGAGCGCTTGTCCGCCGCGCACCTGCTGGTCAATATCCAGGGCGACGAGCCACTGATCGATCCCGAAACCATCGATGCCGTGGTCACCGCACTGCAGCAGGACCAGGGTGCGTCGATCTGTAGCGTGATGGCGCCGTTCGCCAGCGTGGACGATATCCGCGATACGAACCAGGTTAAAGTCGCTGTCGATGTCAACGGCTACGCAATGTTTTTCTCCCGCTCGCCCATTCCGGCAATCCCGAACGGCTATACCGGCGGTGCTGGCGGGTGGAAACGCCATGTCGGATTGTACGCTTACCGCCGTGATTTCCTGCTGGCGTTCAGCCGCTTGCCGTGCACACCGCTGGAAAAAATGGAAAAGCTGGAGCAACTGCGCGCGCTGGAAAACAGCTATCGCATTAAGATGATCGAGCGCGCTGGCGACGATATCTGCGGGGTGGATACTCCCGAAGACCTACAGCGCATTCTATCGCGCTTCGAAGCGCAACCTGCCGATACCAACGCGTAACCTTCTTCGGCGCCGGTGCGCGAGTCCGCGCGCCGGCGTCACTATTGATTGCGAGAGCCCATGCAGACTGTCACCATCAACACCATCCCCATCGGACAGGGGCATCCCCTGGCGTTAATCGCCGGTCCTTGCGTGCTGGAAAGCCGCGAAATGGCCTTCCGCATTACCGAGGCGGTATGCCGAATCACCACCGAGCTCGGTATTCCCTTTATTTTCAAGGCATCGTTCGACAAAGCCAACCGCACCGCCATCACCTCTTTCCGCGGTCCCGGCCTTGATGAAGGACTGGAGATCCTTGCCGTGGTGCGGCAACAGTTCAACGTGCCCGTCTGCACCGATTTCCATGTACCGGAGCAAGCCGAGTTGGTGGCACAGGCGGTCGATCTGTTGCAAGTGCCGGCGTTTCTCTGCCGGCAGACCGACATGCTGATCGCGGCGGCGGAAACGGGCAAGCCCACTTCGGTCAAGAAGGGTCAATTCCTGGCTCCGTGGGACATGCGCAACGTCGTCGACAAATTCACCGCCGGCGGCAACACGCAATTGCTGTTGACCGAGCGCGGCGCCAGCTTTGGCTACAATAATCTCATCGTCGATATGCGTGCCCTCGCAGTGATGCGCGACCTCGGCTACCCGGTGATCTTCGACGCCACCCACAGCGCACAATTGCCCGGCGGCACCGGCACCGCCACCGGAGGCCAGCGCGAATTCATTCCGGCTCTGGTACGCGGCGCCACGGCGGTAGGCGTCGATGCCCTCTTCATGGAAGTGCATCCGGAACCGGAAAAAGGGCTGTCGGACGCGACCACCATGTGGCCGCTGGACCGCTTACGCGAAGTGCTGTTGACCGCGCAACGCATTGATGCAGTGGGCGGACGGGCGGTCGTCACGCAAGACCATGACTGACACCGGTCACGCGATTGTCGGCGGGCTTGGGCATTTGGGTGAGCGTATCGCCGCATTGCTGCGCGAACGCGGCTGCACGGTGGTCGCTATCGAGCAGGTGGTGGACGATGCGTTGCGACAGCGCATGGAAGCACTTGGCTGTCGGCTGGTGCCCGGTGACGTGCGCGACGATCACGCGCTCGAACTGGCCGGCATTGCCACCGCACACTTCGTGTTCCTGGTCACCGGCGACGACCTTGCCAACCTGGAAGCCGCCATCGACGCGCGCACCTGCAATCCCACAGCCAGCATTGTACTGCGCCTGTTCGACCAGAGCCTGGCACGCTGCGTGGAAGGTGCTTTCGGCATTCACGCCCTCAGCGCCTCATTCATCTCCTCGCCAGCCTTCGTCTCCGCCGCCACCGAAGAAAGCATCGTGGCCATGTTCAATATCGATGGCTGCCACCTGGGCGTGTACCAGCGCCTGGTCGATGACGATGCACCGATCAGCCCCAGCGTGCGCGTGGCGAAAGCGGGACTCGCGTTGCGCCTCGACGACTCCGGCCCGCTTTGCCTCACCCTGCCCCAACATCGCCATCCGCGACACGCGGCGCATACCGGCAGGCGGCGCGTCTGCTTCCGAGCACTCTTCGACTGGCATCCGCGCCATCTGCTGCGTGAGTTTGCCGCCGCCTGGCGTCACGCTGCGGGCATCACGCGCGGATTGCTCATTGCGCTAGGCGCCATGATGTTGCTCAGCGTGTTGGTGTTCACCGGTTTTGGCAACATGACATCGCTGGATGCCATCTACTTCGTCGTCACCACCATGACCACTATCGGCTATGGAGATCTCAATCTGCTCAACGCGCCGCCGTTGCTGAAGGTCTACGGCATCATGATGATGTTGGGCGGCGCGGCATTGCTCGCCACTGTCTACGCGCTGATCGCCGATTACGTGCTCACCGCGCGGGTGGAATACCTGCTGGGTCGCCGCGAAGTGCGCCTGCGCGACCACACGGTCGTGATCGGACTGGGCAATGTGGGCTACCGGGTGGCGCGCGACCTGGCACTGCTGGGCGTGACAGTGGTCGCGGTGGAAGCGAACGAGGACTCCGACAACGTGAGCGCCGCCCGTGCGCAGTTTCCGGTGGTCATCGGGAACGCCGCGCGCGCCTCGGTGCTGCATAAGGCGGGGGTCGATCACGCCGCCGTACTGCTGGCGCTCACCGATGACCCGATGCTGAACCTCAGCGTTGCCATGCACGCGCGCGAGCACACCCCCGGCATCAAGGCGGTGGTACGCACATATGATGTCGGATTGGCGCGAAAATTCAGCACCTTCGGACTGGATAACGTGCTCAGCACCTCAGCCATCGCCGCACCGGTGTTCGTTGATGTCGCACTGCATCCCGGCGTACACGGCTCTTTCATCTACGACGGTGACGATATTCTGGTCGCCCATCTTGCGGTGGACGCATCTGCTGCCTTGCGCGGTCAACGCATCGCAGCCATCGGCGACACCCTTGGCATCGCCGTCGTCCTCGTTGCCGACGCCAGCACTGATTATCGGCTTGCGACACCTGACGCGATCCTGCGCCCCGGCCAGCGCATTGTCGCTTTGCTTACTCGCGATAAGCTCCCGCAACTTCAGGCATCGGCGCCACGGACGTAAAACAAGCCGATAACGGGCATATCCCGCACGTGACCGGATCATGCGGTCTGACCGGCTGCTCCGCAAAAGATCAAGCATGAAGAGTGAACGCCACGCAAAGGCTTGACAACCGCTATAGCGGGTACACTGCCCATAACATAGTCAGGAGGATGAAGATGCTGACACCATGCCGAAACGAAGAGGAGTTCCGCCAATTGCTGCGCGATAGCGAGACGAAGCTGGTACTGCTGTTCAAGCATTCCACTCGCTGCCCCATATCGGCGGCGGCACGGGAACAGGTGGCGCGATTCGCGGCGGAGATGGCGGAAGCGGAGTGTCGAGAAATACTGGTGGTCGAGCAGCGTTCGCTGTCGCTGCTCATTGCGGAGGAGATCGGCGTCACCCATGCGTCGCCGCAGGCACTGTTGCTGAAGGCCGGACAGGCGGTGTGGCACGCCTCGCACTACGCCATCACCGCCCGCGCATTACATGAGGCTTATACTGCTAACGGTTTTCCCGTCAACCGCTCGTAAGCATCCAGATATTTCGCGCGCGTATGCGCCACCACTTCGTCGGGCAGCACCGGGCCGGGCGGCTCTTTTTTCCAGTCCAGCGTCTCCAGGTAATCACGCACGTACTGCTTGTCGAAGCTGTCCTGTGCCCGACCCGGCGCATATTTCGCCACGTCCCAGAAGCGCGAGGAGTCCGGGGTTAGCGCTTCGTCAGCAAGAATGATGTTGCCGCCGTCATCGAGCCCGAATTCAAACTTGGTATCGGCAATGATGATGCCGCGGGTGAGGGCATAATCCGCCGCCGCTCGGTAGAGGCCGATCGCCAGTTCCTGCAGCTTGATGGCGACCGTATCGCCGACAATCTGGATCGTTTCGTCGAAGGTGATGTTCATGTCATGCCCGCTCTCCGCCTTGGTGGAGGGGGTAAAGATGGGCGCCGGCAGCTTGTCGGACTCGCGCAGTCCGGCCGGCAGCGTGACGCCGCATACCTTGCCGCTCTGCTGGTATTCCTTCCATCCTGAGCCGGAAAGATAGCCGCGCACAATGCATTCGATCGGGAGAATTTTCACCTTGCGCACCAGCATGCTGCGGCCTTCAAGCTGCTCGGTGTATGGGCGCAGCGCGGGCGGCATCGCCTGGACATTCGCGGTAATGAGATGATTGCGCACAATGCCGCGCAACCGTTCGAACCAGAACAGCGAAATCTGCGTCAGTATGCGGCCTTTGTCGGGAATGCCGTTGGGCATCACTACGTCAAACGCGGATAGGCGGTCGGTGGCGACCAGCAGCAATCGCGCATCGTCGATGCGATACAGGTCGCGCACCTTACCCCGGTTGATCAGCGACATCGTCGGCATGTCGGTCGTCAGCAATGCGGTGGTGGTCGGCATCAAGAGCTCCTTCACAAGATATTTACAGGGAACAGCGGTTTAGTGACGATCATTACGCTTCGCCGGGCAGCGCCGGCTTGGGCGATTGCGCTTTCGGCGCAGTCGGTTTAGGCGCGGCGGTGGGGTTGCCAAAGGTCAATCCCACGCGCACGGTGCCGATTTGCTGATCGGCGATGTCGGTGATTGGCCCGATGACCTCACCATCGGCGCCATCCACCCGCTTCGGACTATACAGCACGTCGGTCATGGCCGGCATCGGCGCCGCCGGTTCGCGCGTCAGGCGCTGGTCGGTGGTCGCGCAAACATTGCCATGCTGGTCGAGCAGCGCGACATAGGCGATATGCGTATCCTTCATCAGCAATCCGAAGGTGGTCTGCACGTCGCGCTGTCCCGCATCGGTCAACAACAGTGGATTGATCATGCGGAAGGAGCGCGCTATGCTTTCCCCTTTGTGCCTGACCGTCCAATACAGTGCTTTGTTATGCAGTTTCTCCGCCTGTTGCATCGCCTCCGCTTGACGCTCCGCCACGATAGCGAGTGCGTGTTTTAAGCCGGAGATGCGGACTGCCGCGGCGATGAGCACGCCAAGGAGCAACAGCACGAGTACGCCGGAAAACACCGGCCAGCCGCGTAATAGCCGGCGCGCGGATCGAGGCGGCGCGGGGATTGCCTCCAGACTTCGTTCGATGTCTGTCATGTGAAGCTCCTCGCAGGCGTGACGGCCGACACGGATGCGCTCAATACCCAATGGCCTGCAGAATAGCGCTCATGTCGGCGGGTACCACGGTGATGGGATCGGCCTGCTTGATGGCGTTGTCCGGATCTTTCAGTCCGTGCCCAGTGACGGTGCAGACGATGCACTCGTCGCAGGCGGGGAAATACCCACGCTCGACCAGTTTGATGACGCCGGCGATGGAGGCGGCGGAAGCCGGTTCGACGAAGACGCCTTCGGTGCTGGCGAGTAATTTATAGGCGGCGAGAATCTCTTCATCGGTGACCATATCGATCAATCCGCCGGAGTCGTCACGCGCCTCGACGGCGCTCTGCCAACTGGCCGGATTGCCGATTTTGATGGCAGTGGCTACTGTATGCGGATCGTCCACCGGGTGACCGAGCACGATAGGCGCGGAACCGGAGGCCTGCCATCCCAGCATCTTCGGCAGATGAGTGGACTTATCGAGTTGGTGATATTCCTGATAACCCTTCCAGTAGGCGGTGATGTTGCCGGCGTTGCCGACGGGCAGCACGTGATACGCCGGCGCATCGCCGAGTACGTCGATAATTTCGAACGCGGCGGTCTTCTGCCCCTCGATGCGGAATGGGTTAATGGAGTTCACCAGTGTAATGGGGTATTGTGCGGTAATCTCACGCACGAAACGCAGGGCGTCGTCGAAGTTGCCTTCCACCGCCAGCACCTTCGCGCCGTGGATCATGGCTTGCGAGAGCTTGCCGAGGGCGATGTTGCCGTTGGGAATAAGCACGATACATTGCATGCCCGCACGGGCGGCATAGGCGGCGGCAGAAGCGGAGGTGTTGCCGGTGGAGGCGCACATCACCGCCTGCGAACCGGCCTCGCGCGCCTTGCTGATCGCCATGGTCATGCCGCGATCCTTAAACGACCCGGTGGGGTTCAATCCCTCGTATTTGACGAACACGCGCTGGATTAGCCCCAGGCGCGCACGAAAATTATCAATCGGGATCAGTGGCGTATTGCCTTCTTGCAGCGTGATCACCGGTGTGGCGTCACTCACGGGAAGGTATGCGCCATACTGGCGGATCAGGCCCTGCCAACCGGCATGCACCATCGTCATAGCCATTTACTCTTCTCCAAGCGGAATGCGCCTATTATAACAAATTCCGACAGGTTTTCCCATTGGGCAATCCGGCCATCACGCCATATTCATCCAGGGCACGCCGGATTTGTTCCACGACGGGCAACTCGTCCGCAATGCGCACGCCGTGCCAGCCGGCGTCACACGCCGCCGCGATGTTCGCCGCCAGATCGTCAAAGAAAAGGATCTGACCACCATGGAACCCCGTCTCCTCCTCGAAACGCCGGTAGATGCGCGGGTCGGGTTTCATCAAGCCCAGCAGATGACTGGCATGCTGATGATCGAGCTGACCGATGCCGGGGTAGCGCGCGGGATTCGTCAATTCTGCCCAGTGCGAGGCACAGGTATTGGACAGGCAGGCGGTCTGTACGCCGACGTCCTTCAGTGCGCGCACGGTCTCCGGGATGCCGGGGAATTCTTCGCGGATGACGCCGTTGTGCAGTGCGCGCAACTCATCGAGCGCGTAACTCTCGCCAACCAGTTCGCGCAGGCGTGTGAAATATGCTTCCGGCGAGATGGCTCCGCAGCCGTATTCCCGCTCCAGCGCATCGAGCCGCGCGCGGAATTCCTCGGTATCCGGGAAGGGGCGATAGACCACGCCCGCCTCGCGGCAGGCATTCTCCCACCCCCGCGCCAGCCGGATCATCACTTCGCCCAGGTCGAACACCACGATACTCACGGTGGATGCAGTCATGTCGTATAGCATACCGGCAAGCGCGGCGCGAGGCAAGGCCGCAAAAGTGACGAGTGATAAGTCACACGTGTGGAGTGGTTGGGTACGAAGGAATCAGACCGATCGGTACGCCTCGAATAATTAGCCGGCTTCAACAGCCGTTGCCTGCCCCGATGCCAGCGAGAAACCGCTACATTCCCTCGACGCGGATCATGTTGGCGATCTCCGCCACCACGTCGAGTTGGGCAAGGGTCGTGAGGGCAGCTTGTATGCGGGCTTCCTGCACGGTGTGGGTGATCCACACGATTTCCGCCAGTTCGCCAATCTGCTCGCCGTCGCTGTGCTGGGGTTGAAAAACCGAGGTGAGGCTGACGCCGTGTTCGCCGAAGATGGTGGCCATTTTACCGATGACGCCGGGTTGGTCCTTCACCCGAGTGCGGATGTAGTAGCGCGTCTCCACCTCGCTGATCGGCTGGATGGCCAGGTGCTGATAACAGCGGCAAGGGACACGGCCACTGGCGTTGCGATTGATGTTGCGCGCGCAATCGATGATATCACCCACCACCGCGCTGCCGGTGGGACCGGAGCCGGCACCGCGACCATAGAACATCAGGCTGCCGACCGGTTCACCCTGCACGAAGATGGCATTGAACACGCCGTTCACCGCCGCGAGCGGATGCCCCTTGGGCACGAACGCCGGGTGCACGCGCAGATCGAGTGCGTCGCCCGCCCGCGCGCCGATAGCCAGCAGCTTGATCTCGTAACCCAACTGGCCAGCATACCGGATGTCGGCGGCGGTGATTTTCGTGATGCCTTCATGATGAATCTGCTCCACGTCAATGTGGCTGCCGTAGGCGATGGAAGCGAGGATGGCGATTTTATACATCGCATCGAAGCCTTCCACGTCGGCGGTGGGATCGGCCTCGGCATACCCCTGTGCCTGGGCATCCTTCAACACGTCGGCGAAGCTGCGCCCTTCCTGCGTCATGGCGGTCAATATATAGTTTGTCGTGCCGTTGACGATGCCCATCACGCGTACAATGCGGTCGCCCGCCAGGCTTTCCTTCATCGGTCGAATGATGGGAATACCGCCGCCCACCGCGCCTTCAAACATCAAATCGACGCCGGCTTCAGCGGCGATATTCAGCAATTCGGCGCCGCGCTTGGCGATCAATTCTTTATTCGGGGTGACCACCGACTTACCGCGTTTGAGCGCAGCGGCGACGAAATCGCCCGCTGGCTTCAACCCGCCGATAGCCTCGATGACGATGCTGATCTCCGGGTCATCGAGAATATCGTTAACGTTGGTGGTCTGCTGGTCCGGGCGCACGGGATAAGCGCGCGGGCGACTCCACTCCACGTCTGCGATCTTTTTCACCACCACGCGTGAGCCGACGCGCTGTGCGATCCACTCCGCGTTCGTTTCCAATAGTTCCACGGCGCCGACACCCACGGTGCCGAAGCCGATAACGCCAATGTAAATGGTATCAAGTGCCATGTGCAATCCTACCGGGCGGTGTGATGCCGTCCTACGCGTTCAGGACGACGAGTGGTTGGCCTACCTGTACGAGTTGACCGTTTTGCACCGGGATGGCGATGATGGTACCGGCGCGATCGGCGATGATTTCATTAAAAACCTTCATCGCTTCCACGATGCATAACGTCTGCCCCACTTCCACCTGATCGCCGATCTCCACAAAGGAAGGCGCGTCGGGCGAAGCCGAACGGTAAAACGTACCCACTAATGGCGAAACGATCTCATACCCCAACGGCGGGACGGCCTGCGCCGGTGTGGAAACGGGCGCCGGTGCCGCCACCGGCACGGCGTGATGGTACACCACCGGCTGCGGCGCTTCGGTCGTCTCCGCGGTCGTAAACGCGGAAGTGATGGAGATCGAGAACTCCGGCTGCGAGATGGACAACTCGCGCAAGCCGCGGCGATGCATCATCTCAAACAAACGCTGAATTTCGATAAACAGAGTGTCGTCCATAGCAGCAGCGTGTCCTATGGCACGCGTCGGCATTATAGCACAGGGTAAGCGGGCACTGTCAAACGAAAGGTGATAAAGATGCCCCGACTGAAGTCGCTGCATACCGACATCACGTCACGGCGCGTTCTTCGTGCCTTGCAGCGCCACCCGGATGATGGATTCGGCGATGGGGGCGGCCATAACGCCACCGTGACCGCCATGTTCGATCAGCACGGCGACGGCGATCTTCGGAGCTTCCCGGGGAGCATAGCCGACAAACCAGGCATGATCGGCGCCGCCCGGATTTTGCGCGGTGCCGGTTTTACCGGCGATATGCAGAGTGGGATCCAGCGAGCGCGCGGTACCCTCTCCCACCACGGCGCGCAGGCCGCGGGTGACGCGGCGCAACGTCTCCGGCTTCAACGCCAGCGGTGTGGGCGGTTCTCCAATGAATTGTCGCGCGCCGACGCGTTTCACCAGGTTGGGATGCACCAGTTTGCCGCCATTGGCGATAGCCGCGATGATGCGGGCGCTTTGCAGCGGCGTGATTGCCAGTGACGACTGACCGATGCCCACCTGCAAGGTGTCACCCAGCTTCCAGTCCGTGTGCAAGTAGCGACGTGCCCAGTTCGGATCGGGCACCGTGCCGCGCTTTTCCGGGAGAATGCCCGTCGGCGCCTCGCCGGGGAGCAACGATTTCACCCGGGGCAACAGGCCAACCGGTTTCCCCAACTCGAACACGCGCGCGGTATTCGCCATCGCCCAGATACCCACGCGCTCGGCCATCTTCATGAAAGCAACGTTGCACGATTGCGCGATCGCTTCGGTCATGCTCACCGCGCCATGGCCGCCATGTTGCCAGCAATGGATGCCGTGATATGTCCCTTCACAGGTGAAATACTCGCTCTGACCGACCTTCCCACGCTCCAACACGGCAGTTGCGGTAATGATTTTGAAGACCGAACCGGGCGGATACGTCCCATTGGTGACGCGGTTCATCTCCGGCCGGCTAGCGCCGCGCAGAAAGGCCAACAGCGTGGGTGAGATTTTACCCGACATCGCGTTCAAATCGTATCCCGGCGTGCTTACCAGCGCCAGCACCTCGCCGGTGGTGGGATCGAGCGCCACCGCGGCGCCGTGGTGATGCCTGATTGCCTGCTCGGCGGCGCGCTGCACGTCGAGATCAATGGTAAGGGTGACCGATTGGCCCGGCTGTGCGGGTTCGGTGTGCAGTGTGCGCAACACGCGGCCGTAGGCGTTCACCTCCACCCGTTCGCCGCCTTCGATACCGCGCAACGCCTCTTCAAAGGCGCGCTCAATTCCGGTTTTGCCGAGGTAGTCGCCCAGGCGATACTGCTGCCCACGCAGTGCAGCCAACTCGACGGCGTCGATTTCGCGCTGGTAGCCGATCAGGTGCGACGCCAGTGCTTTGTGGGGATAGTAGCGCACCGGTTCTTCGCGCAGGTACACGCCGGGGAGGAACGCCATTTCCTCCTCCAGCCGCGACACCGCTTCAATGGTCATCCCGCTAGCCAGCCGCACCGGCAGGTAACCGGGATAATGCCGGTATTCTTCCAGCGCGCTTTCCGCCGTGGCCTGGTCGGGATAGATACCCAGCCTGGTCAACCGTCGCAGCATGTGCGGCCATGTTTTGCGCGGCACTTCACCCGGCACCAGCCATGCCGCCCACCCCGGTACGCTGGTCGCGAGCACGCGCCCCCGTCGATCGAGAATCAAGCCGCGCGGCGCGGGCGTGCGCACCAGGCGCAGGTGGTTGTTCTCCGAATCCTTGCGTAGTTCCGTACCGTGAAACAGTTGCAGATAGGCCAGGCGTCCCACGAACATGAGGAACACCGCGAGCAACACGATCCGAAAAATGGACAGGCGGTAATAGAACATGGCGGGAGAGCGGGCAGTTCTGCGTCACACCTCGCCAAGGGAGCGGCGACGAATGCCTTCAAACATGTTGTCGATGTTCGCCTTTGCCAGCTTGCCAATGAGGTTTTTGATGATCGGGCCGATGAGCGGGACGTTGATATCGCAGTCCAACGCCATATGCATGTACGTGCCGCCGTCGCGCGTCTCGAAAGTCCACACGCCGTCATACTGGTCCCAATCGCCGCCGACCGCGCGGTAGCGGCAGACGTGCATTGCGTCGTCCCACTCGTCCAACTCTCGCCACTTCAGCTTGCGATTCAACTTCTCGACCACCCCAACCCATTCGGAGATGAAGCCGGTGTCGGTATGCTCCAGGATGGTGACGGACTCAACGTCGGGGAAAAATTCCGGAAAGCGCTCGATATCCTTGGCGATGGGATATACTGTTTCCAGCGGCGCCGGGATGAGAATTTCAGTTTCAATGTGTGGCATACTCGATTCCTACTGTAAGAGATACTTAGCTATTGGCCATGGGACGGATGGATTCCTGCCACTGCACGGATTTGGATGCCGGCATTGCATTTCCGCGTATGGCATGGCCTGTTGTCCAGGCGCAAGTTACTACCCCGTCCCTGCCGCCTCCGCGAAGACATCAAGCAGCGTTTCCGCGCAACGGCGCCAGGTGCAGGCGGCGGCACGCGTGTGGCCGGCGGTGCGCAGCGCAGCGAGGCGGTCTGGTTGCGCGAGCAGCGCGGGGATCTCCGCTGCCCAGCGCGCGTCGTCCAGTGGCAGCACCAGGCCGGCGTCGCCCACCGTCTCGGGCAGCGCACCCTGGTCGGACGCCGCTACCGGCACACCGGCGGCCATCGCCTCCAGCGCGGGCAAGCCGAAGCCTTCGTAGCGCGACGGCATCAGCAGCAAGTCTGCCGCCGCCATGATGGGCGGCAATTCCGCCTGCGGCAGATAACCGGGCAGGTGGATACTGTCGCGAAACAATGAGCGCGCCAGGGCATTCCGCACCTCGCCGCAGCCCCAGCCCCACTTGCCGATGATAACCAGGTGATGCGGCAGCCCGGCGCGCTTCCAGGCGTCGAACCAGCGGATCAGGTTGCCGAAGTTCTTTTTCGGCTCGATGGTGCTCACCGCCAGCACAAACGGCGCCGTCACGCCGATCTTCCCCCGCGCGGCTGCCAGGTCGTCCGCGGTCGGTGGCGGCGGCAGCACCACTCCCAGCGGCGCCACGCGGATGTAGTCGGGCGCCACCCGGCAATACCGGGCGACGTCGCGTGCCGAGGCATGGCTGGGTGTCGCCACCCGGGTGGCATGCCGCGCCGACGGCGGCAACAGCAACCGGTAGTTCATCGCGTTGCTGAACGTGCAGAGGTGCGGGTGCGAAAGGGCGATGGTATCATGTATAAAGACCACTGATGGACCGCGCCAGCGCAGCGAAGTGAGGTAGCCGGGCGCATAGAGGAGGTCGACCTCGGCTTGTGTCAGCGCCCCGGGCAGCGCGGTCTGTTCCCACAGGATGCGCGACAGGCGGGCGCCCGCGCTCACCGGCGCGCGCAGCACCGTATACGCGCCGGCGCCGAGGTGCTCCTCGATAGGCACGTCGTTCAGCGCGACGACCACCCACTCGTGCCCGCTGTCGAGTCGCAGCAGCGCGCAAAGCTGGTGGAGTATGGCGTGTTGCACGCCGGAAAAGGCGCCGGACACGAGCAGGGCGTTGACGGCGATGCGCATATGATTATCCGGCTGTATCCTTACTGATTCTCCGTGCCGTCGGCCGCCGGAGCAGGCGGGGGATTCTGCGCCGCGCCGTTGTCGCCGTCCGGGACGAAGGGTGGCTTGTTAGCCGGACTGTATTTCTTTTCCTCGCCAATGGTGGTAAAGTCGTAATGTCCCGGGTAGACAAGCGTCTCATCGGGCAGCGTGAACAGTTTTTCGCGGACCATGCGATAGAGCAGTTCCTGATTGCCGGTGCCGTCGCGAAAATTGGTGCGGCCCGTGTCGTAGTAGGCGCCGTCGTACCCTTTGTAATAGTGCAGCAGCGTGTCGCCGCTGAACAGCAACGGCTTCCCTTTCTGCGTGGTGTACAGGCAAATGGAGCCGACGCCGTGGCCGGGAGTGAACAGCACCTTGAACGACATGTCGCCCACGGTGAGTATCTCGTTGTCCGCCAGGGTGCGGTCGACCTTCGTGAAGCCAGCGTCGAATAAGTTGTTATCTTTGGGGCAGCCGGCCAGTGGATCGCCCGCGGGCCGCACGTCGTTGGCATGCATGAGCACTTTCGCGCCCGTTTTGTCTTTCAGGTATTTGCACGCGCCGATATGATCCAAATGCCCGTGGGTGAGCACGATACACTGCAATTTCAGCTTATTTTTCAGTAGAAATTCGTGAATGCGCTTCGCATCCTTGCCGTTGGGGTGATAGCGTCCATTCCCGAGCCAGTCGAGATCGTCGCCCGGATCGATGATGACCGCCTTGCCGTTGGGCGCGGCGATGATGAAGCAATTCACCTGCCAAAAGCTCTCCACCACCAGGCGGTAGATTTTCGTGTTATCCGGCAGGCGCACGGTC
The DNA here is from genome assembly GCA_964472305.1 of uncultured bacterium. Classification (GTDB taxonomy): domain Bacteria; phylum Armatimonadota; class Hebobacteria; order CAIYQO01; family CAIYQO01; genus CAYYJR01. The sequence goes on along the minus strand of CAYYJR010000001.1, from coordinate 401,282 downwards.
GGCGCCGGCACGGGCTGCTGCGCCAGCGCGAGCAGTGCGCCGGCCAGGCACAGGCAAAGCAGCAAAATGCGAATGCTTTTTCTCATCGATCATACACCTCTCCGGCGCCGGTCGCGCCTGGCATTGCGGGGGATTGTTCCGGGGTCAATCGAGCTCCAGCCACATATGATCCAGGTAGTCCGCACACCCGACCTTGCGCCAGAATGCCTGCGACAACGGGTTCAGATGCGCCACGTTCAACTGCACGCTGTGCATGCCGCGCCCGCGAAACCAGGCACAGATCTTTTTCACCAGCGCCTCGCCGGCGCCCTTGCGGCGACATTGAGATGTCACGCACAGGTCAGCGATGAAGCCGTAACGCGGATGGGCGAAGATGGGCGGATTCTGGCCGATATACCCCATCACATAGCCGACCACCTGTTGCTGCTCCACCGCCACCAGTACCACAAAGGTCTCATCGCGCAACGCATGCTGCACATGACGGATATAATTGGCGCGACCATGCGGCGGAACGCTGAAACGAGCGTCCAGCGCGGCGTGAAACGCCATCAATTCGACCCATAAATCCCCAATCATCTCCAGATCCTGAAAGGTGGCGGGTCGAATCGTCAGATCGTGCCGAACTTGATATTCGGGAAAACGCATTGTCGATGGAATTATACCCTAAATGCGCTGTTTAATGTATCGGCGAGTTGAAAGAGGCGTACCCCGATTATCTCGAATTTAGCGCAAACTATGGAATAGAGAGGAAATACGATGGAAACGGGTCACGATGCGCAAGAGATCAGGCAACCGGCCGTTGCCGGTTATTTCTATCCCAGGCAACCGGGAGAGTTGCGAGCGGAGCTCGAATGCGCCTTTCTTTCTCCGCTGGGTCCCGGAGCAGTTCCCCGCGTGCCCGAACAGGGAGCCCGCCGCGTATTTGGGATTGTGGTTCCGCACGCCGGCTACCCCTATTCCGCACAGTGTGCCGCCTGGGCTTATGCGGAAATGGCGCGTGACGGACGTCCGGATGCGGTAGTCATCCTGGGACTTACTCACCGCGGTCTTGGGGCGCCGCTGGCGCTTTCGCCTGCCGCCGGCTGGCAGACGCCACTCGGCATCCTGCCGGTGGATGCCGCACTCGGCGCGCGATTGCGGGCTGTGGATAACGCCGTGACGCCGGATGCGCGTGCCCATGCGCTGGAACATTCGGTGGAAGTGCAGCTCCCCTTGCTGCAGTTCCTGTTCGGCGAGGTGCCGATCGTGCCGATATCGATCGGCATGGCGACAACGCACGCTGTGCTGCGGCTGGGCGAGGCGCTGGCCGCGCTGGCGCGCGAGCATGACCTGCTGATTATCGCCAGCACCGACTTTTCACATTACGTGCCGCATGACGTGGCGGAGCGCCTGGATCAACTGGCGTTGGCAGCTATCACTGCCGTTGATCCCGAGCGATTGATCACCGAGGTGCGCGAACACGCAATCAGCATGTGCGGCGTGCTGCCGGTGACGGCGATGCTTGCGGCCGCTCGCGCGTCGGGCGTCCGCGAAGGCACGCTATTGCACCATCATACATCAGGAGATGTCGCGGGAGATCGACAGGCGGTCGTCGGATATGGGGCGGTTGCATTGTATCGGTAGCGTTCCCCCTCTGCTGCCGTTTCACTGCTATTCTGACCAGGACCGCGACAAGGGGGAACAGCTATGTTGCTGGCATTGGTGCTCGGTTGGGCATGTTTGCTTATCTTGCCGATTTTCGGCTTCCGCCGCGGCAGCGCGTTGGCATTATGCGTCGGTCTGTGCTGCGTGTTGTCCGGCATGCTCGTTATGGCGCTCGCGCCGGTATTGTCGGAAACGTTTACCATCGGATTCGGGCTCAATAGCAAGTCCAGCCTGGGTTGGTGGAGCCTGGCGTTGTACCTGCCGTTGGTTATCTTCTCCTTTCCACTCGGTTACCGCCTGCATCGCTTTTTTGAGATGAGCTTCGATCCCTTTGACAACATCATCGGCTTTTTCATCGGCGGCATCTTCGCCTTCCTCACCGCGCGCACCATGCTGTCATACGTGCTGCTGGCGTATACCGGCACGCCGGAAGTGCATGTGATCGCGCAAGCATTCCTGGTGCGTGAGGTGGTGCACCAGCAGACCTGGAACGAGTTGCAGCAGTGGGTCAGCAGTCTGAATCGCCCCGATATGATACAGGTGGAATAATCACGGCGCTTTGCGTCTGCGCTGGCGTACACGCGTAACTTGCCCCAGATATTTTTCTCTGGAGAGCGCCGTGGGGCAGGTTCAACCTATCGGCTTCAATCTCTACCCAACCGCGAGCCATTATCCGCTTCTTTCCGCTCACCTGCTGAAGGAGATCCGGCGCTTAACTTATGTTGACTCCGCTACCGGTTTGCTCTTCCAGTCATTAATCCGACGAATTTAGCCCTTTTTTCTTTCCTGCCTCTTGACGAAATCATCAAAAATGGGTAATCATTGCTTAGAGTAACAATCTTGCCCGGTTCATGGACCGGTCGAGGAGAGGAGCCGATCATGCCACCGTCCATCTATCTCGATCACGCGGCGACCACGCCGGTGGCGCCGGAAGTCATTGACGCGATGCTGCCGTATTACCGGGAGTTCTGGGGAAATCCGTCCAGCATTCACCACTTTGGGCGCCAGGCCAGCGAAGGAATGGAACACGGACGCGCCGCGGTGGCGACATTGCTGCATGCCGTTCCGAAGGAAATCTACTTCACCGGCGGCGGCACTGAGGCGGATAACCTGGCCATCGTCGGCGCGGCGGTGGCACGCGAGGACAAGGGCAAGCATATTATCACCAGCGCCATCGAACACCATGCCGTATCGCACACACTGGAGATGTTGCAGAAACGTGGGTGGGAGGTGACGACGCTGCCGGTGGACGGCACCGGTCTGATCGATCCCGCGGATGTCCGCGCGGCTATTCGGCAGGATACCACGCTGGTCACCATCATGCACGCGAATAACGAAGTGGGCACCGTGCAACCCATCGCGGAGATTGGCGCCATCTGCCGTGCGACCGGCGTGTGGTTTCACACCGACGCGGTGCAGACCGTGGGGCATATTCCCATAAACGTGGAAACCCTGCATGTCGATCTGCTCTCGCTCTCCGGTCACAAGCTGTATGGCCCCAAGGGTGTCGGTGCGCTGTATATTCGCCGCGGGGTGCGTGTCAAACCGCTCATCTTCGGCGGCGGGCACGAGCGCGGCATGCGTTCGGGTACGGAAAACGTGCCGGGCATCGTCGGACTGGGACGCGCGGCTGAACTGGCGATCGCGGAGATGGACAGTGAGGCGGCGCGCCAGGCACGCCTGCGCGACAAATTGCTGGACGGCATCGTGGAACGGGTGCCCGACAGCTTTGTCACCGGCGACCGCACGCATCGGCTGCCCAATAACGCCAGCGTCATCGTGAAATATATCGAAGGCGAAGCGCAACTGCTGCGGTTGGATGCGGTGGGTATCGCCGCCTCCAGCGGTTCCGCCTGCACATCCGGCTCGCTGGATCCGTCGCACGTGCTGCTGGCGATGCACATCCCGGTGGAGTTCGCTCACGGGTCGTTGCGCTTTTCGCTCGGGCGCGGCACCACCGAAGCGGAGATCGACTACGTGCTGGAGCAACTGCCGTCTATCGTGGAGGCGCTGCGGGCGATGTCCCCCTTTCACGCCAACGCGGTATTCAGCACCGAACATACCCATTCGTGACCTACGCGACGGGGGCGGCACACCGGCCGCCCCCATCGCATAACCCGCAAACCGCTTTCCCCTACTCCACCATGGTTGCGATCTCCACCCCGTGCTCCAGCGAGCGATGCACTTTGCAGGCATGCACCACTCGTGTCAACGTGTTGCGTTCCTCCTCGCTCAGTCCGGGCGGCAGCGTGACGTGCAGGTGGATGGCGCCAACCCGCGACGGACGCTCCCCGGCATCTTCCCAGGTGAGTGCCATGCGAATCTGCGACAAGTCGACGCCCGGATGCCGCTCCGTATAATAAGACAGTTCGATGCCCGTGCACAGGCCCAGCGCGGCCACCATCATCTCGACCGGGGTCATCCCACGATTCTTCCCGCCGTGCTCGCGTGTGGAATCACCGACCACGGTCAGTCCGCGCGTGGTCGCTTGCCAGGCACGGCCTTCTACCCAGGACAATTCAATACGGTTATCCATCTGCATCGCTAACTGGTCTCAATGGCGCGAATCCACGCCTGCGCAATGAATGCGTGACCCGCCTGGCTGGGATGCACGCCGTCGTACACCCAGAAGTCGAGGGTGCGATGCGTGGTCAGGCCGGCCAGCAGCCCATCGAGCGGGATATAGATAGCCTGATAGTCGCGCGCCACGCGACGAGCGGCATCGATATGCTGGTCGAGGAGCGGACGCCAGGCGGCGCGTTCCGGCGGCGTAGGCAGCAGGAACGGCTCGAGAATGATCAACCCGGCCTCGGTTTCTTCACGCACGCGATCGAGCAATCGCCGGTAGCCGGCTTCGTATTCCGCCACCGGCGACGCATCCTGCGCGCTGAATCGATGGACGGTATCGTTAATGCCGATCAGAATGGATAACCAGTCCGGCTGCAGATCGATACAGTCGGTCGTCCAGCGCGCCTCCAGGTCCGGTATGCGGTTGCCGCCGATGCCGCGATTGAGGAAAGTGAGGTTGCGGCCGGGATACCGTGCCGTCAACCAGGCGGCTACCATATTCGCGTAGCCACCACCCAACTGACTATCGTCGTCCCGGCTGCGCCCGGCATCGGTGATACTGTCACCCTGAAACAGCACGCGGGCGCCGTATTGTAACTGCAATTGACTCATCGGGGGTTCTCCTTTACTGACACTACACCCGTATGACCGGCGCGGGATTTCAGCCGACCGCGATCAGCGCATTTTCAGCCGCGAGACCGCAAGCTGGGCTTTTCCGGCGCGGTCGAGGGCGGTTGCCAGAATTCGTGCGCACTCCTGCGGGCTGTGGAATCCCATGCCGTTATTGGCTGCCACAAAATCCCAGCGCATCTGCGCGCTGCGGATCAACTCCCGCGCCTCCTTCAGTTGCGCGTCCGTGGCGCCCGCCTTCATGGCTGCCCCCACCTGTTGGTGGGCAGCAACAAGCGCGCTTTCTGCCAGCAACAGCAACTGGTTATTACGGTCCTGGATGGTTTCCACCTGCGTCAGCACCTCTGCTTCGGTCCAATGGTGACAGACGGCGCATGCATTGCTGATATCCTTCAACGGGCTCTGGATATGGTGGTCGGTATATTTCACGCCACCTTCGGTGCGATACGGCATATGGCAATCCGCGCATGCCACCCCGCGGGCGGCATGCACCCCGGTGCGATAAATCTCATAATCGGGGTGCTGCATTTTGATCATCTTGGTACCGCTGACCGGGTGCGTCCAATCGACATGCGGCACATCTTTAGTGAAATACGCTTCGATATCCTCGATACGGGTGCCGCGCTTCCAGGGGAAGGTCAGGTAGGTGCCTTTTTTCTCAGCCGGATTCTTCTTTGCGAAGTAATACTCCACATGGCACTGCGCGCATACCAGGGAACGCATCTCCTGTTGTGAGGCATGATCGATATTCTTGCCCATCGCGGTAAACGCCTCGCGCAACGCCGGACGGCTGATGCGCAGATTCATCGTTTTCGCGTCATGGCAATCCGCGCAGCCAATCGGGTGGCTAACCTTCTTCTTCAATTTATCGAACGGAGTGTGATAGAACTCCGCTACGCCCATCTGCCGCATCAGTCCGGGCACCTCGCTGCTTTTGCAGGTCAGGCAGGTGCCGGGTTGCTTCTTGCCGCCGCGCGCCGGATCTACTCGGCGCGTTTGGGTCACGTCTTTGATGGCATTTTGATGTCCGCGCTCCTCGTTATACTCCACTGCGAAAGGATACCCGGCGAACAGCGACGACAGATGCGGGTCGCGTTCCAACTGACTGAATGGTACCGGGCCGCCATATTTGGTGGATGTGCCGCCTTCCGCCGTCTTCAACCACGATTGGTATTCACGCGGATAGACAGTTCCCCAGATGGCGTTATCCGGCTCCAGTTCGGCAATGGGCACTGTACGCACCGGCGGCCGCGCCGCTTCTTTCCGGCGCTCCAGCACCGAGGCTACCAGCAATCCCAGCGCGAAGGTGGCGATGGCGACAAGGCAAAACACGGCCCACCCCCGCCAGGCAGGTGGTGTGGAGGTCGGCAAATAGGGCTCCGGGGTCGTCATGGCGTTGTGTCTCCTGATGAAGGTAACTGCAGAATGGGCGCCAGGTGCGGCACCTGCACATCCGGCGTGGTTGAAAGCCCCTGCACGTCCCCATGCGGGGTTTGGTGACAATCGGCGCACCGGCGTCCGCTGTGCGCCAGCATCGCGGCACCACCGAGTTGTCGCGCGTGGCACCGTCGGCAGTTTTCCTGGATCACCTGTTGCGATGCGGGCAATGCACGGATAACCTGCGGTTCGCGGCGCAGCGTGAAGATGGCGGCATGGCGCAGCCCATCCATTGCCTTGAAAGCGTATTTCCGCAGCAACGAATCGTGCGGCACATGGCAATCGTTACAGGTGGCAACCTGGCGGTGACTACTGCGCGCCCAGGTAGTGTATTCCGGCGTCATCACATGGCAGTTGAGACAAACGCGGGGGTGATCGGACAGGTAGGAACTAACCTCGGACACCCGCACCAACAGCATGCCCAACCCCACCGCAACGCCCGCCAGTGCAAAAACCGGCACGCGCCAGACCACTGGGAGAAACGCCAGTGTGAGCAGCCTTGTTACCAATTTGGCAAGAGGTATGTGTTTCATGGGTGGGTGACCCGGTTCGTGAAACGTGCGCGAGTTGACCACGAGTATTGTTATCCGTTCTTCGGGCGATTCCTGCATACCGATGGCAGAATAGCAGGGTATCTTCAGTCTTTACGCATGCGGGCGTCACGCCGCTTGGCCCACAGCACGGTGTGCATACGCACCCAAATTCCCAGCGGCGGCACCCAGCGCAACAGCAACGGCGTGGCAGGCGCATAATGCTTCTGATAAAAGATGCCCATGCTCATGTGGTGTGCGCGCACCATGCACTCTACCGCCAGGTCGGAACTGCGGCCGATAAGGTGCGTGATGACGGCATCCGGGAAGTAGAGCACCTTCCACCCGGTCTGGTGAGCGCGATAACACCAGTCCACATCTTCGCAATACATAAAAAACGCTTCATCGAGCAATCCCAGTTGATCCAGCGTCGCCCGGCGAATACAGAGCGCGGCGCCGGAAACCCAATCCACCTCGGCAATGGCGGCGTGGTCGTAATCGGTCATCAGGTAATCGCGCACCTGGCTGTTTTGCCCGAACAGGCGTCCGAGCACAGTGTTGCGAAACGCGCCGGCGGCGAAGGTGGGAAAACGCCGACAGGAGTATTGCAGTGAACCATCACCGTTCAGCAGTTTGGCGCCGCCGATGCCCGCCTGCGGATGGGCTTCCATGCCGGTCACCAGCAATTCCAGCGCGCGCGGCTGCACGATGGTATCGGGATTGAGCAACAGCACGTAATCGCCGCGGCACTCCCGAATCGCCAGGTTGTTGGCGCTGCCGAAGCCGAGGTTGGTCGCGTTGCGAATCACCCGCGTCCGTGGAAACTCCGTGCTGACCATCTCCGCGCTGCCGTCGTCGGACGCGTTATCGACCACGAACACCTCGCACGGCACTGCTCCCGCTCCCGCGGGCAGTGAAGCCAGACAGCGTCGTAAGTCGTCGCGCGTATTCCAGTTGACGATACAGATAGACAGCAACATTGCGTGCGGTGCTCAATTCTGGGTGGACGCCTCCGTGTCGGGCACGGCGTCGTCGACCAGCATAACCGGGATATCGTCGACGATGGGATAGCGCCGTTCGCAGGCGGTGCACACCAGGGCGTTCTCCTCATCGCGTAACGCCTGATGATCCACCGGGCACACCAGCAATGCGCGCAATTCCGCGTCAATCATCGTTCGCCCCTTGCCTGGCCGCCAGAGAGGCGCTCCGACCGCCATGCGCGTGATTTACCCCAAACAGCCTCCAGCGAAAACCCATCATAACATAAACCCGCGGCACTGCCTATGCGCCTGCTGTCTGATTCATGGGAGATCGAATCCACCCGAAAAATTGCGCAGACTCGCGGCTTCCTCCGGGGTCAGGTCGCGGTGTTCCATCGGAATGCGCTCGGGGTGCGGCGCGTCTTCCGGACGGGTGCGCCAGCGATACAGCAACCAGAACCAATCAGCGGGACGTCGGCGAATCGCCTGCTCGATGACGTGTTGGGTGCGCATGGTGTTTACCAGCAAGTCACGTTTTTCGTCCTCGGTGCGCACCACGGGAATGGGTGGATAGATGCGCACGACATGCGACTTATCAGGCAGCCGCTGGTCGAAAATGGGCAGAATCGCAGCGCCGGTGGTGCGTGCCAGGTAAGCCACGCCGGTGTAACTGGAGGCAGGACGACCGAAGAACTGCACGAACGCGCCGGGATGGTTGGCGTTCACATCATTCAACACTCCCAGGCATTCATTGCGTTTGAGCACGCGGATGCAACCGCGCAAATCGGTCATCCCCACCACCTTCAACCCATGCGCCTCGCGCGTGTGATTAAACAGGTCGGTCAGCGTGGCATCCACCTGTGAACGCGCGATGGCGGTAGTCGGGTAGCGACTCAGGCCCATCGAAGTGCCGCATAATTCCCAATTGCCCAGGTGAGCGGTCAGCAGGATGGCACCGCGACCCTCTGCCAGCGCGGCGTCCAGGTACTCGGTACCCTCCAGCCGCACCAGACGGCGAATTTCGTCCGCGGAGAGATACGGCAGGCGTAGAAATTCCACCAGACTCTCGCCCAGACCTCGATAGAAGTCGCGGGCAAGGCGCAGCGTGGCGGGTGCGGTGGGAGCGGCGCCGAACGCCGACGCGATATCAGCGCAGATGCGCCGGAAATGGCGTGGAAAACAGCGCGGGATAAACCAGCCCAGCAACCGCCCGAACGCCAGTGCAACACCGAGTGGCAGACGATGCATCACGCGGGCAGCGCTAAACAGCAGACGTGTGCCGAGTGCCGATTCGAACCGATGACGGCGCTGAAAGAGGTGAATACGCATAGTGCAGCATCAGTATAGCGGAAAGCGCCGCCAACAGTCACCCCTGCTACGCGCGCATTGTTTCGGTGAGGAACGGATCGGTGGGCGGCGGTGGCAGATTCCGGTCTTCTTCATCCAGCTTGCGCTCCACGATATCGCCTTCCTCAACCAGCCGGCTGTGGAATACGGCGGATATTTCCGCGCCCAGCAGCATAATGAAGGCGCTGTAATAGAACCAGAACATCAGGAAGACCAACCCGACGAAAAGCGAACCGAGCAAAAAGGAATACGAACTGATGAAGTGTACGGCATACCAGCTAAAGAAATTCAACGACACGGACCAGCAGATGGCCGAAGCCACCGCACCGGGCACCACGGTGCGGAAGGTGACGTTCTTCGTCGGCAAGACACAGTAAATAATGGAAAAGATGCCGGATACCAGCAGAATGGGGACAATCACACTGACCAGCACTCTGATGAACCAGGAAATTTCGTCGGTGTTATACCCGAACAGTGGGATGGAGAACACCTGCAGAATGCGAATGGAGTTCATGAGCAGAAACGCGCCGATCATCATAGTGCCGACCAGGAGCACCATTAACACCGACAGGAGGCGCCTCCACCAGAAGGACCGTCGTTTGCGCGTGCGCCACACCATGTTTATAGCCGATTCCAGCACCAGAAACACCTGGCTGCCGGTCCACAGGGCCACCGATACCAGCAGGATGGCAATGATCTGTCGATTTTGGATAACCAGCTCGATCTGCTTTTTCAAGGCATCCGCGAAAGCATGTGTCAGCGCGATCTTCGAATACTGGTCGATCTGGTTGTTGACGATATCGAGCATGTGCAGGTTATACGCGATCAGCACGCCGAACAGCAGCAGCGGAATGAGCGACACCATGGTAAAGAAGGACACCGCCCCGGCCACAATGGGGATATTGTCCTCGAAGAAACGCGTATACACTTCGCGGATGAATCCGATATTATACTTGATGCGTTCGAGCGTGCCGAATTGCGTCATGGCGATTCCCCCGGCGCGTACGCGAGGATTATGTATTATGCAATCCATACGTATTCACCGTCGCGACCTGACACGGTATGCCGTGGTCGCGGGTGCAGACACCACTGTTCCAGACCGCGCGCTGTTCATCCCGCGCTGTCCGGCGGATAGTAAAACCGGAAACGCAGACGACGGATGCCTGCCAGTGACTCGTAACTGAGCTTGCCCGGCAGCGTGTGCTCCACCAGCGCGACAATAGCCGCCGGCAGCATGCGCGCTTTCTCCGACAGTTCCAGGTTATCGTCGATCTGTGCCAGCATGTCGCGTCCTGCCTGTTGCAGATCCACCCGGATCTGCCCGCCTTCCGGCGGCGCGATGCCCGCCGTTCTGGCCATCACCCCTTCATGAATCAGTAATCCCAACAACGTTGCCTCGCGCCAGGGTAGACTGAGGGCGGCGCCTTCCACGCGAATCTTTACCGACGCGGTGTCAGCCTGCTGATGCGCGCGCTCGGCGAACAGCCGCTGCATGGCATCGCGCACATTAGCCAGCGGGGGCAGATCGTCGGAGAGCACCGCCTGCACCGTGCGCAGACACTCCAAGCGCAAACTTGCACGCGCCAGCCCGGTCGTGGAAGACCGCTCCCGGCGAGCGATCTCCAGTAACGCGAATGCCAGTTCCGTCGTTTCCACTACCTGGCGCGCGATATGCCCCACCTGCGCATGCAACTCGTGCGTGCGCTCCTTTTCCAACTGTAATATCTGCGCGTTCTGGATGGCGATAGCGGTGTCGGAGGCCATCATCTCCACTAGTTGCTGTTCCGCCGCAGTGAATTCCCGCAGGCTTGATGAAAAAACCGTCAGCGTGCCCAGCGCCCGCTGCCGTGCCACGATGGGTACGGTAAGGGACGAGGTCAACCGCTCCTCACGCGCTAATTCGCGCAGCACGTGGTCGCGTCCATCGCCCGGCAGATCACTGCTGCTGATGGCGGACTGCTCACGCGCCACCGTGCTGATGATGCCGTCCGCGCTGAAGCGCCGTCCCTGCAAGCGCTTGCCGGTAAGACCGAAGCTGCCTTCTACCTGTTGCACCAGCGAGTCTGCGTCCGCCAACGTCACCAGCACCGCCGGCGCCTGCAGCAAATCCGTCACGCCGCGCATCAACCGGTGCAAAATATCGTGAATATTCATTGTGGCGCTGACCGAGGTGGAGAAGTGATGGAGGCGCTCAACCTGGTGCAATTGATAGCGCAGCCGATCATCCAATCGTGAGTTCTCCATAGCCAGCGCGACCATGTTGGCGTAGGTGGAGGCGATGGCCTGCTCGCGGAAGGGGAATTCGCGCGGACGGGTATCCGCCAGCAGGATGATGCCCTTTCCCCCCATGGGCACGCAAATCCAATCTTCCACCCCCAGCGCCTTCAACCAGGGGAAGGCGGCGAGGAATTGCCGGCCACCCTGACGCCGGGTAAGCGGCACTCCCTGCCGCAATGCATCGGCGATCACGCGGTTATGGATCGTGAGGGGCAACATCTGCTCCGGGTCAGCGTCATTGCGTCCCAGTGCCTGCGCCAGCGGCTTCGGCAGGCCGATGGTGGTATCCGGCCAGATACGCAAGCCGCCATCGCCTTCCACCCAGCCGCAAATGCCGATCGGCGTATTCAACGAGCGGGTAATCTTTTCCACGGTGATGCGCAGGATGCGCTGGGTAACCGAACCGTCCGCATGATCTTCGCCGTCCTGGTCGTGCATGATGATACTCGGAATGTAATCGAGGATATTGTTCAGTTGCAACAGCAGATGCTGGTTCCGCGCCGATTGCTGCATATTGCCGATGCCGACGCCGATTAATCCCGCCATGGTGGGCAGAAAGGCCATCTGTTCCTCGGTGAAGGAGTTGGGACTTAGCGCAAAGATGATACCCGACGTCCGGCCATCGAGTACAATCGGCGCGACAACGTAATACTGCTTCAGGTAGAGCGGATGCGTCGGAAAATCAGCGAGCAGTTCACCGAGCAGGCCGCTGGCCACATGAGGATCCCCGACAATGTGCGCGTGCAGCAAGCCGGCCAGAGTCGACAGGTCATCGGAAACGATGTCTTCGCGCATGCCGGAAACGCTGGTGATGATCCCCTGCTGCCCCTCCAGATCGATGCGCGCGCAGACGGCGTCGGCGCGCGTCAGCCCCTCGGTGACGTGCAGCAGAGATTGTATGAATTCCTCATGCTGCACCACCGGACTGGAGGTCGCCTGAATGAGACGGCTGATGGAGGTTTGCAACAGATTGACCAGGATGCGCTCGCTGTGGTGCAATTGCGCGTTTTGGAGCGCGGTCGCCACCAGGTTGCCCAGGGAGGAAAGCAACAGGATATCGTCGTGAGAGAACGCGGCGCCCTGCTGGTGCTGCACGGTGAGGATGCCCAGGCATCCATGCTGCGCGGGCAACGGGATGAATGCCACCGCGCGGTGACGCAGCAGCGCAGGCCAGGTGGCATCGCTCTCGCCCGCGTCTACGCTGAACCACGCGCAACTCTCGCAGGTTAACCGCAGATATTGCAACAGCGAAGTGGGCAGCGAGACGGGCATCACTCGCTCCCCCTCGGTGATCATCATCACCGGGGCATGCTGATCGGCATCCCACAGCCAGATGGCGCTGCCGGCGGCGCCCACCAGCGCCGGCGCCTGCGCCAACGCCAGCGCGGTGATGGCATCTTGATCGCGCAGCCGCGTCAGTTCGACGGACAGCCGGCTCAATCCGCTCAATGGCTCATTGAGCAACTGCTCCGCGGTATGCGAGATGGGGATTGATGCCAATCCTTCCTGCACCAGGACAAAAAAGGCATGCAGCGACAGGGGCGGTCCGCCGGGACGTTGCAGCCGGCCAACGACGAGTCGCGCCAGTACCAGCAAACAGGAGATGCCGTAGATGGCGGGAAATTCACGCGCCAGCACGGCATCATGCACCACTTGCATGGTTGGCGGAGCGTGCGCTGGGCTGCGCAGGCCTTCCGCGAGCAACGCCAGGAAACGCTCAGCCTGCACCAACGCCGCGGAGCGTGTGCCGGTGACCAGTCCAACCGGCAGTTCGGCGACCCAGGCGCGTGCCAACGCCCCTCGCTCCGCGTGCAACAGCTCGATCAGGGTGGCACGCAACAGGCGGGTGTCGTCATCGAATTCCGCAGGTGTGGTGGCGTTCTTCATTCTGTGGTATCGACGGCATCCTGCCAATCAGGTTCGGTCAATCCAACAGGCGACTACAGGTGGGCACGGGCGGAGTGCTGCTCGGTGTAAAAAGGATGGCATCGGGGGACGATGCCATCCTTGCTTCCGCTACGCGGCAAAACCGCAATCAGGCTTCTTCCGTTTTCACTTCGGCGGATTGCCCGATCGTGCTGGCGATATCGCGACCGCGCTTCACAATATCGGCTACCTGGTCTTTGCTCTGCTCCAGCAAATCGCGACTGCTTTCAACGAACTGGCGACTGCTCTCTTTTACTTTTTCGCTCAGCTCGCGGGCTTGATCGCTCAGCACTTCGCGCGTTTCTTCACCGGATTGCGGCGCCAGCAGCAACCCGACGGCCGCGCCCACAATCGTTCCCAACAAAATCCCGACTAAAAAATCTTTCCCTTTCATGGCGCTGTAAGACCTCCTCTTTGTTGTCTGGCTCTTCATGGTACACGCCGCGGTGACGCCGAAATCACGGCCGCCGACCCGGCTGCATCGCGTATAGACAGCATTCCCGCCGCGACCAGGATGCAAGCGACGAACAGACTGCGGAGAGGATACGATCATTGCGAAACCGGCGTACTGTCGATAAAGATCGACAAAGCACACTGTCGCAATGTACCACGCACACCCATAAACGTCAAGCCGGGAACGCCTGGCATGTCAGATATTCCATGCATCCTGTCGCTCAACCAGCAACCGCTAAGTCGACAAACGGCGGCACGCACAGACCACGATCCGTCACGAACGCCCGCACCAGCGAACCTGGTGTCACGTCGAAGGCGGGATTCCACGTTTCGGCACCCGCGGGCGCCACCGCTTGCCCGGCAAATCGGCTGATTTCCTCTCCGGCACGGAACTCGACCGGAATCTGTGCGCCCGACGCCAGTTGGCAATCGATGGTCGACCACGGCGCGGCGACATAGCATGGGATGCCGTGTGCTTGCGCCAGCACCGCCACGCCGTAAGTGCCGATCTTGTTGGCAAAATCGCCGTTCCGTGTAATGCGGTCCGCCCCCACGATGACAGCATCCACCTGACCGGCGGCCATCAGCGACGCCGCCATGTTGTCGCAGATCAGCCGGTAAGGAATGCCGTCGCGCTGCAACTCCCACGCGGTCAGCCGCGCGCCTTGCAGCAAGGGTCGCGTTTCATCCACCCAGGCTTGTGCCAGGCGGCCCGCCGCGTGGGCGGCACGCAGCACGCCCAGCGCGGTGCCGACGCCGCCGGTAGCCAGCGCCCCGGCGTTGCAGTGTGTTAATACTCGCGCGCCGGGCGGGAACAGTTCGGCGCCCGCCGCCGCGATGGCCGCGCAGGAGGCACTATCCTCGGCATGAATTGCCTGCGCCTCGCGCAGCAACGCCGCCGCCATTGCGGCCATCGGCGCCGCCGGCAGCGCTTCGATAATGCGACGGCAGCGGTCCAGCGCCCAGAACAGGTTCACCGCGGTAGGCCGCGTGCCCGCCAGCGACGCGCGCATGGTCGCCAACCCGGCGCGATCGGCTACCTGTTGCGCGGCCAGCGCCATGCCATACGCGGCAGCAATGCCGATCAGCGGCGCCCCGCGCACCGCCAGCGTGCGAATCGCCTCCGCCACGTCATCCACCGTCGTGCACGCATAATACACTTCCTCGTTGGGTAATCGGCGCTGATCGAGCACCACCAGCCGTCCCGTTTCCCAATATACCGGCCTGATCGTCGTCTGCATCATGCCGGCTATTGTAACACAGGTTCGGCGCGCACCGCACCACCCCGTATACTCATGCTCTTGCCAGATTCCAGAGCCGGCAACTCCGAGTGAATGCCATCATCATGGTCATCCGCCTTCGGTCACGGCGCCACCGGTGGACGATAACCGCGCAGGCGCAGCGAATTGCTGACCACGAAGACAGAGCTGAACGCCATCGCCAGCGCGGCTAGCATGGGGGAGAGCGCCACGCCGAAGCCGGCCAGCGCGCCGGCGGCAATGGGGATGCCGAGTACATTGTAAAAGAAAGCCCAGAACAGGTTCTGCCGGATGACGGTCAACGTGCGCCGGCTGAGGGCGATGCCGCGCGCCACCCCGATCACGTCGTCGCCGATGAGGGTGATGTCGGAGGTTTCCAGCGCCACGTCGGTGCCGCTGCCGACGGCGATTCCGACGTCAGCCTGCGCCAGCGCGGGGGCATCGTTGATGCCATCGCCCACCATCGCGACCACCGCACCCTCCGCCTGCAACTGCTGCACCACGGCGGCTTTACCGCCTGGCTGCACCTCAGCGATGACGCGGTCCACCCCCACCTGTGCCGCGATAGCCTCCGCCACCTGGCGGTGATCGCCGGTGAGCATCACCGTGCGTAGCCCCAGCGCTCGCGCCTGGCGCACCGCGTCCGCTGCGCCGGGACGAACCGTATCGGCGACCGCGATCAGTCCGAAGGGTTTGCCATTGACCGCGATAAAGAGCGGTGTATTCCCCGCCAGTGCCAGTGCCTCCGCGCGCGCTGTCAACGGTGCCGGATTGCCGCCGCGCGCCTCCAACAACGCTGCATTGCCCAGCAACACCGTGTGCCCATCCACCGTCGCCTCCACTCCCTGCCCGGGAAAGGCGGTGAAGGCGGTCGCAAACGAAAGCACAATCCCGCGTGCCTGCGCTTCCCGCACCACCGCTTCGCCCAGTGGATGCTCCGATCCTGTTTCCACCGCGGCAGCGAGCGCCAGCAACGCGCGTTCATCGCCATCCGGGGCATACAGGTCGGTCACCGTCGGCATACCGCGGGTGAGGGTGCCGGTTTTATCGAAGACCACCGTAGTCAGCGCCCCCGCGCGTTCCAGCGACTCGCCGCCTTTGATCAGAATACCCATCTCCGCCGCGCGCCCGGTGCCGACCATAATCGCTGTCGGCGTGGCCAGCCCCAGTGCGCACGGGCAGGCGATGATGAGTACCGCCACAAAATGCAGCAGTGCCACGCCCGGTGCCACCAGTAGCCAGATGCCCAGCGTAACCAGCGCGATCACCAGCACCACCGGCACGAAAATGCCGGCGACGCGGTCGGCTAGGCGTTGCACCGGCGCCTTGCTCCCCTGTGCCTGCTCGACCAGGCGTATGATCTGTGCCAGCACGGTCTCTTTGCCTACCCGCTCAGCGCGAAAGAAAAACGTGCCGGTACGGTTGAGGGTGGCGCCGATCACGCGATCACCCGCCCCTTTCTCAATCGGAAGGGATTCTCCGGTGAGCATCGCTTCGTCCACCGCCGAATGTCCTTCCGTCACCGTGCCGTCCACCGGCACCTTCTCACCCGGGCGTACCTGCACCAGGTCGCCGACGCGCACCTCCCCGATGGGCAGGTCGATCACCGCGCCGTCACGCAGCACGCGCGCCGTCTTCGCCTGCAGTCCCATCAATTTGCGAACCGCCTCGCCGGTGCTGCTGCGCGCGCGCGTCTCGAAGTAGCGCCCGAGCAAGATGAGCGCGATAATGACCACCGAGGTGTCGAAATAGAGCAGGTGAAGCACGTTCATCCCCATCGCTTGCCTGCCCAATGCCGCGAGGAACGGCGCCGGCCACAGCACGGCCGCCACGCTGTATAGCCAGGCGGCGGAAGTGCCGAGGGCGATGAGCGTATTCATATCCGCGGTGAAGTGGGTCAGTCCTTTCCACGCGCCCACGTAAAAACGCCAGCCTGGCCCGAATTGCACCACACCGGACAGCGCCAGCAACAGCCACGCGATGACCATTACGGCAAAATCCGACAGTGCCAGGTGCATAAAAAGAGTCAGGTGGCTGACTGCCACGACGACCGCACCCAATCCGCCCGCCACCCACAGGTCGCGGCGCAAGCCGGTCAGTTCCCGCTCGGTGCGCGCTCGCTGCACGTCGACCGCGTCCGGCACCACGCCCACCGTCGTCGGCTGTTCTTCCACCGGCACCTCGAAGCCGATGTTGCGCGCCACCGCATGCAGGTCGTCGGGGGTGATGTCGCCGGCCAGATACGTAACGGCGGCGACGCGGGTGGCAAAATTCACCGTCGCGTCCACCACGCCCGGCATGCGCCGCAGTGCTTTCTCGATGCGTGCCACGCACGCCGCACAGGTGATGCCCTCCACCGGAAAACTGGTGGTGAGCCGCGCGACGTCATACCCCGCCTCTTCGACCGCGGTGATGAGGCGGGGCAATGCCGTCTGCTGTTCGTCATACTCGACCGTCGCGCGGTTGGTCACCAGGTTGACCGCCGCCGAGACCACGCCTGCTTCACGCGATAACCGCCGCTCCACCGCAACGGCGCAACTGGCGCAATGCATGCCCTCTACGGGCAGTTCGATCTGTCTCACACTTGCTCCGATCTACCCGTGTCCCATGCTGTAGAGCACGTCAAATCCCAACGATTCGATCACTTTTTCCAGTGAATTCGCATCGGTGACGTGCTCGTCGAAATCGACATTCGCCAGCGCATGATCGAGATCTACCGTGGCTGTCTGTACGCCCGGCGTAGACGCCAGTTTGCGCTCGATGCTGCGCGCGCAGCCCGAACAACTCATTCCCTTCACTGAAAATTGCACCGTGGTCATCCCTGCACCTCCCGCATAAGTCTGGTGCTATTTTACCACGCGGCACGGCATTCCATACGTCATTGTCTCCGGTGCTCACACCGTTCGCCGGTTGCATTTCCCTGATGTGCATGGTATCGTCTGTTTCGCGGCTTATCACCGCGCCGCCGGAGGAACGGATGGATCAACTGCGGGCATGGTTCGGTGCGAAACGTCTTCAGGAAACATTGGACCGCGTCTATCGTTTCTGGCGCGGTGAGGGGCGGGTCATGGTCTCCATGACCTCTTCGAACCCCACATATCGCCAGTGTTTCAATGACGAGATCATCGTGTCGCTGGCCGTGGACAACCTGCGTGACCAGGCGCGACTGCCCGGCATCAATCCGCCCACCTTTTCCCCGATTTCGGCACCATCAGCACCGCGAAATACTGGGGCGGCGCGCCACGCTTCGACGCCATCGGCGGTAATATCTTTGTCGATCCGCTGGCGGAAACCACGGTCTTCGTACCCATGCTCATCCCCGATCGGCAGGACCAATTCACCGATACCTTCGACTATTACCGCTATCTGCTTGCGGAGACGCCACCGCACTACCGCTACTGGTTCCCCCTTGGCGGCGAAAGCACGGCCGGCAAGGCGTTCATTACGGAGGTGCTGCCGGAATACGCGGAGGCGTAGCATCAGGCGCCGTCCCGCTCTGGTGAGACACGCCAGGCTGTTTTCATTGGCAGCCGGCAACGAATAGACTGGTATGATGGCAATGACACCCAAACAACGCATGCTGGCCGCGTATCGCGGCGAATATCCCGACACGGTGCCGGTGGCGCCGGAGTTCTGGTGCTACGTGCCGGCGAAGGTGCTGGGGATGAACATGATCGAGTTGGGCCATGTGCCGCATTGGCAGGCGCTGCTGGAGACATTCAGGCATTACGGCACCGAGGGTTGGGGCGCGGCCTTTGTCGGAGCGCCATGCCCGGACGTGGAATGGTCGAGCGAGACGGTCGAGGTGGGCGGCGGTCGCCTGCTGTCACGCTCGATACGCAAGACGCCCTTCGGCATCCTCACCGGCGCGTCGATGCAGGATCCGAACGAGCCGGGCTGGGCAGTGGAGCGTGAGATCAAGGATTTCGCGCGTGATTGGCCGGCTTACCGCGCCTGCACCTTCGGTGAGATCGACCAGATCGACTGGAAACCGATGCAGCGCGCGCTGGATGCGGTGGGCGAAACGTACCTGCTGGAAGCGTGGGTGGGCGTGCCTTTTTTTGACTACCTCGCCGGCGCGCGTGAGGGCGGATTGGAGCAGGGCATCTACGACCTGCTGGAACACGAAGCGTTTTTCGAAGAACTTCACGAAGCCTACATCGACGACCGGCGGCGGTTGACGCGCGCGGCCTTCGTCAACACCACCGCGGAGTCGGTGGTGATCGGCTGTTCGTGGTCGTGCGTGTCGTTGATCAGCCCGGCCATCTGGCGGCGCTGGGACTTGCCGGTGATTCGCGCGGTGGCGGAAGAGGCGCACGCGGCGGGCAAGTTGCTGCATATCCACCTGCACGGCAAATGCCGCGATATCCTGGAGGACATGGCAACCTGCGGCGCCGACTGCATCTGTCCTTTCGAGCGCCCACCAGGCGGCGACATCATCGACCTCGCCGAGACCCGCCGCATTCTGGCCGACCGCGTGACGGTGAACGGCAACATGCACACGGTAGAAACACTCATCCGCGGCAGCGTGGCCGACATATGGCGCGAAGCGGAGGAGATATTCACCCAGTGGGGCGCGGACAGGCGCCGCCTCATCCTCGGCACCGGCGACCAGGTGGGTGGCGAGACGCCGGAGGAAAATATCTTCGCGATGATCGAAGCGGGACGGAAATATGGGAAAACCGATGCCGCCGGTTAACATCAGCCTGGACTTCATGCCCGCGTTCTTCTCGCGCCACCTCGGTATCAGTTATGGCGAGGCGTATTACTTCGATCCCGGTTACCGGGCGGAGGTAGAGCGCGCACAGGGGCGGTTCCTTTACCGGATACTCGGACGCTACGGCGTAGGCAATCCCGATCCGCAACCGTACCCGAACCTGTTCATTCAGCCGATCGACCTGCTCCTGCGCACGCAGGGGGCGGGATGGCGTTTTCCGCCGGATGCCACGGTAGAGAGCATCGGCGCACCGTGGGCGGGCAAGACCCCGGCGGAGATTGCCGCCATCGATCCGCGCGATGCCGCTCATCACCCGGTGATCGACGCCATTCTCGACCAGTATCACGAGTTGCGACGCCGTTATGGCGACGCGGCGGACGTGTTCGGCACCAAATCCGGCACGCTGAACATCCATGCCCCCTGCACCTCCGCGCATCAGCTCTATGGCGAAGACTTGTTTCTGCTCATGCTCGATGATCCGACGGGAGCACGGATGATCTTCGACAAGGTCTGGAGCATCTACCAGGCCATTTTCGCGCGCGTAACCTCCATCACCGGCGCACGGCTCACACGCCTCTATCTGGGCGATTGCTCGGTGACTATGCTCTCGCCCGCGATCTATCGCGATGTGGTGCTCCCGGTGAATCAGGCGCTGATCGCCACCTTCCCGGTGGCTGGTTACCACTCCTGCGGACCGTCCACCCACCTGCTGCCGGCGTTCGCTCATCTGCCCGCGCTCGATAGCATCGAACTTGGTCCCGGCACCAACCTGCGCGCCGCCGCGAGCCACCTGCCCGGTGTAATCTTGCGCCCGCTGGTCGATCCGCTGGTACTGCGCTACGGCAATCCCGACGACGTGCGCGCCTTCATCGCCCTCCTGCTGCGCGATACTGTCGCCGCCCCCGCCGTTACCCTCTGCGCGTGGTCGTTCGACCGCGACACGCCAGTGGAAAACGTGGCGGCGATGTATGACGAAGTGATGAGTGGGTAGCGGTTCGTGGTCATTCAACCACCTGACCAGGCACTCGCTTATACAGATAAAACAACTGGCAGATGATGACACAATCCGCATACCAATGAGGAGGACGTCACAGGCAGCGCTGTCTGTGACGTCCTTCTCATTGTTCGTCTGGAAGCTCGGTCGCCGCCGTGCCGACGTTTGTTCACGCCATGCCGCGTGCGTGCAGGTTGCGGAAGCTGATTTCCACGCTTTCCAGGCAGGGACGCTTACACACGTCCTGCTCAACGATATACCATTGCACGCCGGCGGCGGGCGCGACGGCAAAGACGGCGTCCCAGTCGATGATGCCGGTGCCGAACTCGGTGAACGAGCCTTCGGTATCGTCCGCCATGTCTTTGATGTGCAGTTCAGGCACGCGCCCGGCATATTTCTTCACGTAGCTCGCGGGGTCGTAACCGGCTTTCTTCACCCAGTACAGGTCAAGTTGCGCTTGTACCAGCGCAGGGTCGGTGTTGGCGTAGAGCACATCCAGCCCCGGCACGCCATCCACCAGCGCGAACTCGTGCGCGTGGTTGTGATAGCACAACTGGATGCCGCGTTGTTTGCATCGTTCACCGGCGGCATTGAGGCGCGCAGCCGCTTCCTTCCACCCAGCAAGGTCAGCAGGCGCCGGCATCCACGGGACGGTGATGAAGTGATTGCCGATGGCAAGCTGGTAGTCGAGTACCGCGTCAGGGTCGGTCTCCAGCGCGTCAAGGCCAAGGTGCGTGCCTGCGGCGCGCAGATGCAGGTCGTCGAGAACGGCCTTCAATTCTGCCGCGGACAACCCGCCGTAGCCGGCAAATTCGACGCCGACATAGCCAATCTCCGCCACGCGGCGCAGGGTGCCGATAAAATCTTTCGCCGTTTCATCACGCAAGGTATACATTTGTACGGCGACCGGAATAGTGGACATGGCTTCTCCTTCTCAGGGGTGTGTCACAATTTCTAACTCGTACTCATACGCTTACTCGCAAACGCATCTAGCGCGGATTGAGGAAGCGACAGGAATGGAGAAAGAACCGGTGGTTGGGGAAAACAATTCCCCTTTTCCTTTCTCAACCGATCACATTGCGGTCGAGCCACGGGCGCAGCGCGTCGGGCACGCGAATGGTGCCGTCGGCTTGCTGATAATTCTCCGCGATGGCGGCCCAGGTGCGGCCTATCGCCAGTCCGGAGCCATTCAGCGTGTGTACCAGTTCCGGTTTGCCGCCCGCTTCGCGGCGGAAGCGAATCTGCCCGCGACGGGCTTGAAAATCACCGCAGTTGCTGCATGAACTAATCTCAACGAACTTGCCCATTCCCGGCATCCACACCTCCAGGTCGTAGGTCTTCGTTGCGGAAAAGCCCATGTCGCCCGCGCAGAGCAACACCACGCGATAGGGCAGACCCAGCCCCTGCAATACATCCTCCGCGTCGCGCACCAGCACTTCCAGTTCATCCATCGAGCGCTCTGGCTCCACGAACTTATACATCTCCACCTTGTCGAACTGGTGCTGGCGGATCAATCCGCGCGACTCCTGCCCCGCCGCGCCGGCCTCGGCGCGGAAGCAGGGGCTATATGAGGTATAGTAGCGCGGTAGTGTGCCCGCATCCAGAATCTCATCGCGGTGCAGGTTGGTGAGCTGCACCTCCGAGGTGGGCGCCAGATACAACCCTTCGCGCAGGCGGAACAGGTCTTCCTCGAACTTGGGCAACTGCCCGCTGGCGCGTAGCGAATCGGGGTGCACCAGGAAAGGCGGCCAGATTTCGGTGTAGCCATGTTTGGTGGTATGCAGCGTCAGCATGTAGTTCATGATGGCGCGCTCCAGGGTGGCGCCGGCGCCGAGGAACAGCGAGAAGCGCGCCTGGGCGATTTTGGCGGCACGGTCAAAGTCGAGTAATCCCCGCGCCGCACCGATTTCCCAGTGCGGTTTCGGTTCGAAGTCGAAACGTGTCGGCTCGCTCCAACTGCGCACCACCACGTTGTCTTCCGCGTCTTCACCATCAGGCACGCCGGCATCGGGCAGGTTGGGCACGGTCATCAATAGTTGCATGAACTCCTCTTCCGCCAGGCGCGCGTCATCGTCGAGTTGCTTGATCTCGTTGCCCACCATGCGCATCGCCTCGATATGCCCACTGGCATCTTCCTTGCGCTTTTTCAACTCGGCGATCTGTTGCGACACCGTATTGCGCTCGGCTTTCAAGGTTTCGACCTTGTTCAACGCGTTGCGTCGTCGCTCTTCCAGCGTGGTGAGGATGTCCAGGTCGATCGCCTTATGCCGGCGCTTCATCGCCGCGACGACCACCTCGGGAGTATGGCGGATCACTTTAGGATCGATCATGACATTATCCTATCCGATGGCGGTAACACTGCGACGTATTATACCGTGTGGCGGCTTTTTTGGATATGGTGTAAATGCTCTGGCAAGGTGAACCAGGCCAACAGGCTGCCCAGCGTGATAGCCGCGGCGCTAGCCATGAAGATATACCCATGCCCCAGCGTATTCCAGATGTAGCCGCCGACGATGGGACCTGTGACCGCCGCCATTCCCTGTACGGTGCCGTAACTGGCGAAGGTGACGCCGCGGGTTTTCTTCCCCGACAGCGAGGTGATGATGGCCAGCCAGGCGGGAATGCCCATGGCGAAGGCGACGCCGATGACGGTGGTAATGCACGCCAGTCCAACCAGCGAGCGGTTGAACGCGAAAGCCCATAGCGCCGCGGCGATGACGGTGAATGCCACGCGCACCACGGTAATTTTCCCGATCACGTCGCCGATGCGGCTGAGCGGCAGCGCCAGCAACGCGATGCCCACCACCGGCGCCCCCACCAGCCACGCGAGTTGCCGCAGTTCGAAGCCCAGGTCGCGGCGTACGTAGTCGAACATCAACGGCGCCAGGATGAGGATGGCAAAATTCTGCACGAAGGTGATCACGAGCAACGGAATATGCCGCGCAACGGAAACGACGGCGCGCTCCTCATCTTCGAGATGCACTTCCGGGTGAGGTTCGTGATACTGCGGACGCAGGCGAAAGATGCCGAAAGCCACCAGGCCGCCCAGCGCCATCATCAGGCTGCCGAAGATGAAGTAGCTCCGTGGGGTATTCGTGCTTTGCAGCAGCACCGCGGCGAGCGCACCGCCGGAAAACAGCGCCAGCATATACATCATATTGATGGCGCCCATGGCGTTGGCGCGGAAACGTTGCGGCACGGTGTCGCCCACCAGCGCAAACAGCGATGGCCACAGCGCGGCCGCCATGATGCCGTCCCAACAGCGCAGCGGAATCAGCCAGTCGTATTGCGTGACCAGACTGCCGATAAAGAGAGAGGGGGCGGAAAGGAGCAGGGCGCCAATGATCATGCGCGCGCGCCCGAAGCGGTCGGACAACCAGCCAAATGGCACGCGTAGGAAGGTCTCCGCCAGCAGAAACGCGGCGGTGATCCACCCGACGATAATGCCGTCGTTGTGTGCGGTCGCGCCGAGCAGCCGCACATATTGATGCAACGTCACATTGTTGACGCCTGAATAGGTCATCTGCGCGAACAGCGTGACGATCCCCAGCGGCAGCAAAATGGGGTAATCCGTGAGAATAGCGAACGCAGCGGCCAGCGCGGGCCGGCGCTCCATGACGTTACCTGGCAACGACATCAACCGGCACCGATTCCAGAATATCCGCGATCACCTCGTCGGCGGTAACCCCGCTGATGCGTGCTTCCGGGCGCACGATCACGCGGTGGCCCAGCACCTGTGCCGCCAGTCGCTTGATGTGATCGGGCAACACGAACTCCTGTCCGGCGACCACCGCCAGCGCTTGCGCCGCGCGGTACAGCGCGATGGAGCCGCGCGGGCTGGCGCCCAGGTAGAGTTCGCGGTGCGAGCGCGTCGACTCCACCACGTTGAGCAAGTAATCGAGCGCGGCGGGGCTGACATGGATCGTTTTTACCGCGTCCTGCATGCGTAAAAATTCTTGCGCGTTCGTCACCGGCCGCAAGGAATCGAGCGGCGGTTCGCTGCTCTGTCGCACGACAATCTCCCGTTCCTGTTCGCGTCCGGGATACCCCAGACTTTGCCGCAGCAAGAAACGGTCGAGTTGCGATTCGGGCAGCGGATACGTGCCTTCGAATTCGATGGGATTCTGCGTAGCGAGTACGAAAAATGGATTGGGCAGCGTGCGCGTCGCTCCGTCGACGGTCACCTGCCGTTCTTCCATGCATTCCAGCAGTGCCGCCTGTGTTTTAGGTGAAGCGCGGTTGATCTCATCCGCCAGCACCACGTTGGCGAACACCGGACCTTCCATGAAGCGGAATTCTCCTGTCTGCTGGTTGAAGATGGAGACACCGGTAATATCAGAGGGCAGTAAATCCGGCGTGAACTGCAACCGTTTATACACACAGCCGAGGGAGACGGCGATGCTTTTCGCCAGCATCGTTTTCCCCACGCCCGGCACATCTTGCAACAGCACGTGCCCGCCGCAGAGCAAGGCGACCAGCGTCTGTTCGACCGCGCCGCGTTTGCCCACGATCACGGTTTCGATATTATCGGCAATACGCTTTACCTGCGCGGTCACATCCGCCAGCGTCATCGATGGTGTCGTTTCGGCCAAGGTAGATCCTCTCTCGGCTGACAATCCACAGCCGGTCTATTGTACATCGTATTGCGGTATCATTACCACATCCGTGGTTCGCTCCCTGTCGGAATCGTCCACTCCGCCTCATGACTGTTCACCCATTGCGACAGCCATCGCAAAGCCGCCGCCAGACACAGGTAATACAGCACCACCAACCCGGTGGAACGGGTCACGTAATGCCATTCCGCCCATGGCACCCATGCGGCTGCCGCATTCACGCCCAGCAGAATATTCAGCAACTGCACATTGCACAGGTTCAATACCTGCGCCGCCATGGGCGCCACCAGCGCAAGCCCCATGGCCAGCAGCCCGAGCGGCACCAGCATGGCGACCACGGGGACGGCGATCAAGTTCGTGAACGGCGCCAGCAGCGGAATGGCACCGAAGTGCCACGCGAGAATGGGAACGGTCATGCACTGCGCTCCCAGCGTGGCGGACGGCCATAACGCCAGCGGACCGAACGGTTGGCGACACAGCCGCAGGAACAACGGGGTGGCGGTGGCCAACCCGAAGACGGCGGCGTAGGAGAGTTGCATGCCCGGACTGAACAACAACGCCGGATTCACGATCAGCATCGCCAGCGCGGCTACCGCCAGTAGGGTAAGAATATCCACGCGAAAGGCGCGGCGCCGGGCCAAACCCGAAAAGGCGAGGAAGACCGACAGCGTGCACAGCAGCGACATGAGCAATGCGCGGTCCACCGATGGCCCGCGGTCCGCCAGCAGCACGTAAAAGCCCAACACGGGCAGCGACAACGCCAGCAACACAATGCGCGCGCGGGGATAGGTGGTCATCGCGCGCCCGCGTTGCACAAACCAGAGCGGAAAGAGCAGCAGGCCACCCAGCAGCGTCACCTGGCTACCGGAGACGATCATCAAATGAATGGTGCCCGCGCGGCGGAACTGGTCCGTAAACTGCGAGGGCAGCGGCACACCGCGCACACCCAACAGCAGGCCATCGAGCAGTTGCGCGTAAATGTCGCCATACGCGACGGGCATGGCGGCGGCCAGGCGCCGCGACAGGATTTCGCGCCAATGCGACAGCAGCGGCACCGGCGCACGGGTGGGCAGCGACCGTGCACTGAACATGCTGACGGCATAGGTATAATCGTGTTCAAGCAGATAGGCGCGCCAGGAAAAGCCGAACGGATTGCCGGGCTCAAGATCCGGCAGCGTGCGCCCCACGATGCGAAACTGGTGCCCCGGCTCCGGAAACGCCGCGCGCCCACTCAGTAACACGTCTCCCGTGGCGTGCACATGGTGCGCGTTCACCAGGCGGCCCGTCAACCGAAAGGGCATGCGCCAGCCGGTAGCGGTGCGCACGGGATGCGCCAGCGGATACCCGAACAGCACCAGCGTCTGCGCGGGCAGGAAGCGAGGATCGCCCGGAAGAGGGTATGGCGCCTGATGCGCGTAGCGTGCCGCCCCCAGGCAAGCCACCCCCAGCAACAATGCCAGGCGCGCCGCCGGATTGTTCGCGGCGGTGGTAATCACCCAGGCGCTCAGCAGCAATAGGGCGGCGATCGCCCAACTGACCCAGGGAAGGTCGAAAAAACGTGCGACGAGAATTCCGACGGACCAGAGCACGGCCACGCACAACAACGGGCGTCGAATGAGGGGGGAAGCCAATCGTGCAATCATGTGCATCTCAGCAGCGCCGGGGAGTGGCATTCGCTCCCCGGCATCCGCGACGACTATTCTTCGACCGGCGCGTCGGAGGGAGCGGTGTAGGTCCAACGCACCACGTACCAGCCGGTACCTAACCGCGGCCGCGCGGTGGGGGCCTTGGGCGGGTTGACGGGAGCAGTATTCACGGGAGCAGTGTTAGTGATAGTGGGGGGGGGGGCAGGTGGAGGATTTCTGGGTGGCACCGGAATCCCCATCTGGCGCATATTCTCTTCATCCAACGCCCGCTCGCGTTCCTCTAATGTCAAGTCTTCCCATCTGCGAGGCGCAGCAGGAGCAGGCGCGGCACCGCCAGGCGGGTTGCCGCCTCCGGCGGGCGGGGTGGCAACTACCGGTGTATCCTGCACGGCGGGAACTGCAGGCGCACCATTCGGCACATTGGCCAGCGGGAAGGCGTAGATAATGAATTGCTCGACTTTCAGCAACCGGTTCTTCTCGTAATCGAACCAGGCGAAGCTGACGCCGGCCGCGTTATCAACCTTGATCACCTCGTTGGGGCGGGCGATAGTCGATGGTTGCAAGCCCGGCAGTTCTTTTGCCGGACTCATCGCCAATGCGGTGCCGGCGCCCACCAGGCCGAATTCCGAGCGAATGCGCACGCAACGCCGGTCGCCGATCCACTCGCCGCCATCCAGGGTGTTCGACGCGTTCACGCGCACAGCCTGGCGTCCCAGGATGTCGGCGACCACCCACATCTGTCCTTGCCACTGGCTGCCCACCCGCACGGTGGTGTTGCCGGACGGAAAAGGAATCGCCAACTGGGTCAGCGGCTGGAATAAGCGTTCCTGCTGCTGCGGCACCGCCTCCATCGTGCCATCCGGTTTTAATGAATACCGGACAGTCACCAGTTGCTGGTCCGGCACTTCGGGGATGGTTGACTCGGTGAGTCCGTAAATCAGCGGATAACGCTTGCTATTCTGCACGCGCACCATATTTTTTAATTCAAAGGTGCCGTTGGGACGCGTTTCCAGCAGTGTACGACGAATCTTCACCTCGAGCGCGGCATTCAGGTCCGAGATCGGACCGGGTTCCGCGCCATACAGGTCGCCGACCCCATTCAGGGTGAAATCCTCGTCGGGGTCGGTATCCCTGAACAGATAGCGCAGTTGCAGGTTGCCGGGCAGGTCCTGTTCACTCACGGCGTTCTGCACGGTCACGGTGACGGTGTCCTTGCCGAGAATTACCGACCGTTCGTCCTGCTTGCCCAGCCCCAGCACGGTAATGGTATACGTGCCGTCGGGATACCGCAGCGCTTTTTCATAGCGCGAGGCTACCCTACCCCCGCGAGAGGGGTCGATCGGCGCGAATTCCTGGGTATCCCAAGTATACGTGAGGCTGGCGACTTCGTCGTCAGGTGGTGGCATGGCGCCGGCGTAGGTGAATTGACCGGCAATGTGCAGCACGATGCTGGTGACGTCGCGCTGTGCAATCACCTTAATTGGCACCACGCCGCGCACCGGGGCATCGGTAAAGGGGCGAATGATGGTGACCGGTCCGGTGGGAACACGCTCTTTCGGTGCGCGATTCACCGGTGGCTCCGGATCGGTGGCGTTGCCCGCGACCGGAGTCGTCACGGTGGGGACGCCGGTGGCCACGCCGACCTTCTGCACAGTGAAATACGACACGCGCTTGGGATCGTTGTATCCGGTCAGTCCTTCCAGTTTCTCACCATCCGGTGTGACGATCCAGAACGCCTTGTCTTCCTTCTGTGTGCCGACCTTGGCGGCGTTGAAGATGATCGTTTGCGGATCCGGCCAGGTGACGACGCGGCACCCGGTGATCTTTTCGACGATGGGCTTACCTTCCTGCCCGCCGGCGGAGAGCACCCAGAGGGACGACGTGCCATCGGCATTACGCACCATTGCGGCGATGCGCGTGCCGTCGGGTGAGAAACTGGCCGTGGTAATGATAGATTGCGGACGGATTTTCACCACCATGCCGCCGATGATCGGAATCTGCTTGAGGACCGGTTTGTTATTATCCAGATCGATATAAAGCAATTGCTGGCTGTCATGGCGCCAGCAGGGCATGGCGAAATAACTCACCTCCGACAACACCCGCATGCCGGTGCCATCTTTATTGATGATCCGCAACGTGGTTTTGCCCGTGTCGTCGGTCGCCAGGTAGGCGAGACGCATGCCGTCCGGCGACCAGACGGGGAATTTATCGATGGTGTCACCCTGCGGCGACAGGCGCACCGGGGCGCCGACCACGGCGTTATGATCATCCAACTCCCAAGTGAAGAGTTTGAACTGATTCCCGACCTCCGACGCGAAGGCCAGCACACGCCCATCAGGCGAGAGCGCGGGGGTGATGCGCCGTCCGGAGAGATCATTGTGCGCGCTGAGATCTTGGTATTGCTTGGCATCGGTGAACATCACCAGGATATTGCTGGGCATGGTGCTGGATCCTTCGCGTTGAAACGCAATGCGCCGGACCATATTCTGCGTCATACCCGGCAGCGCCAGCAAGATCAGCGCCAACAGCACGAGCCAATATACTGTGCGATGTGCCATCGAAAGACTCCTCCACCTACCACATGGCTGCGTCGAAACCTGTACGCCTTCCCTGGCGTCCCGACTCCCGAGTCGGGATTGAAACCCATTCTCATCTATTATACCACGTTCGCAAGGGATTGTTTCCCTCCGGCGCCGGCGATCTGCCACACCGGCGGCACACGGAATTCACGCGGCGCCGCACGCCGGCAACGCCGCCAGCGCAGCCGCGCCGGCCGCCAGCGCGCGCTCGTTTAATGGCAGCAGGTGGCGGCGGCGCTCGGGCAGCGTATCGCGCAAGGACTGCAGAATGCGCTCCATGGGCAATAATCCCGTCAACTGCAGGAAGGCACCGAGCATAATCATATTCACGATCAAGATATCGCCGATCTCTTCCGCCAGATGATTCGCGCGAACCGCATAACAGCACCGGTCGGGCCGCACCAGCGCCGGATTCACCAGCGAGCTGTTGATCAGAATCGTGCCGTTGGGACGCACCAGTTGCTGATACTTCGCCAGGGAGAGGCGATCCATGACGATGACAGTATCTGCCTGCGCCACTACCGGCGCTCCGATGGGCGACGAGGAGATAATTACCGTGCAAAATGACGGACCCCCACGCATTTCGGGACCATAGGCGGGAGTCCACACCACTTCGCGCCCCTCATTCATGGCGGCTTCTACGAGAATTTGCCCCAGTCGCAACACGCCCTGGCCGCCGTAGCCGGCAACGATAAGTTCGTGATGAATTAAGCCTTGCACTGCAGCCATGCCCCTTGCCGTCTTTCCGTGCGCCGGATTCTCTCCTACGCGACTGCCGCCGCACATCCGGTCGCAACATGCGATTCCGTTTCGATCGTTCGTCTCGCCAAAATGCACTTGTAGTCCCGATATTCGCCACGTCAGGCAAAAAGCCTTCCACCCCTGAAAAATGAAAGGGAGTGAAAAATGCGAGAGCGTGACCAGATGTGCGGCGGCAACCAGCCCGTCAGCACCAAGACTGGACCATGCCCGGTGGGACGAGTATACTTTGCTCATGACGGACAGCGTCCTCCATGTCACGGTAAAACCACGGGCGCCCCGCAACGAAGTGGCGTGCACCCCGGAGGGCGTGTTGGTGCGGGTGACGGCGCCGCCGGTCGAGGGTGCGGCGAACACGGCAGTGCTGCAGACGCTCGCGCGCGCGCTGGGCGTGCCCCAATCACGCCTGGCGATAACCGCGGGTGCCGGTGGACGGGTGAAACGCGTGGCGGTGAACGGTCTTTCGCAGGAGGAACTGGATGCACGGGTGGCGCAACTTGCGGGCGATTGAGGCAACGTCGCGGCGGTGGTTTCGGCGCAGGCACTTGCTGTGGTGGGGCGTCGTGCTGGCGGCGGCGCTGTTGGCGGGCTGGTGGTGGTGCACGCGCGTGCCTTCCTTCCGGCTGGACCGCTATTTCGCCACCCACGATATTCTGCTGCTGGCATCCACTACCGGCTTCATGGTGCGCAGCGGCGCGCTGACCTATAATTTCTACGATTGGACGGGGGTCCGACGCTGGCAGGTGACCGCCGCGACATCAGTCTTCCCGCAAGGCGGCTCTCCCACCGACGGCACCGCCTTCTCGCTCTCGCCGAATGGGCATTTTTTCGCCGCAACGAGCATCACGCACCAGCAGTTGCGGGTGCAAAGCTGGCATGACGGGGTACCGCGCGACGACATCATCTTGCCTACCGCTCACTTCCCGTCGCAGCGAACGCGGGTGCACGCGCTGGACAACGGCACGATATTCGCCTGGCTGCCCTGGCACGAGCGCACCCCGGCCTTCGCGGTGCGGGATGCACGCGTGATCGCGCGAGGTGCCTTTCTCCCCTACGGCGTGCTCTCCAGCGATGGAATAACACTGGTCGCCCGGGATGCCACCGGGGGCTTCACCTACGCGACCGTCACCATTCGCGACGGTGCCATACGATTAACCAATCGCTATCACGCTTCCGATACGGTGACCACGCAGTCGTTGATCTCAGGGTATGTGGCCAATTACGGAGTGTACAACAACGGTGTTGTGCTGACCGATAACGGCGCACGCTACACCTCGGCTGGCCGGATCGCTTTCAGCTCCGAGTGGCGCCAGCAGACGATGGCGCCGGGCGGGATGTATACACTGCAAAGTACCGCTCACCTGTCACGCGTCTATTCGCCGGTCACCGGCGACACCTGGTCCTTTCGCGTTCCCGATATCAACCTCGGTGGCGATGCCACCAGCGACGGACGATTTGCGCTGGCGTGGGCGAGCGTCAAACTGCCGGATTCGCTGGCGGACCTGGTCCAACGGCTCTCGCTTCTTGGCCCGTTGAGCACGCCTCTCGCGCGTGAATACCTGGCACTTTACGAACGTCCCGGCACGCTGCGCGCGATGCTGCACATCAACCACAAAGCCTGGTGGCCGGAAGCGCACTCGGTGGACGGCAGTTGGTGGTACCCCGCACCCGATGGCCGCACGATCGTCTTTACGCTGTCCATCAACGAACGCGCGCGGTGCCTGGTATTTCGACGGTAATTACGATTATGCACGAGTTCGTCGAACAGTTTCTGGATTTTCTGACGCTGGAGCGCGGGTTGGCGGCGAACAGCCTGGCGGCGTATCGACGCGACCTGGCGGACCACCTGGCATTTCTGCGCGACAGCGACCGCACCGAAGCCGCGGCGGTGACGGAAAGCGACATCATCCGCTACCTGGCACACCTGCACCGGCGACAGGCCGCCACCGCATCCATCTGTCGCAAACTGACGGCGCTGCGGCAATTCTATCGTTATTTAGTAGCCGAGCGCCTGCTGGCCATCGATCCCACCGCCAACGTGCAGGCACCTCGCCTGGTTAAAAAACTGCCCGCCACGCTGACGCTGGACGAGGTGGAGCGCCTGCTGGCCGCACCCGACGTGAACACGCTGCGCGGCATGCGCGAGCGGGCGATGCTGGAGGTGCTGTATGCCGCCGGACTGCGCGTCAGTGAGCTGGTGCATCTGACGCGCGGCGACGTGAACCTGAAACTGGGCTTTGTGCGTTGTGTGGGCAAAGGCGGCAAGGAGCGCATCGTGCCGCTGGGCACGGTGGCCGTCGGTTGGCTGACGCGCTACCTCGATGCGCGCAACGACGAACAGCCGTTCCTGTTTCCCGGCCAGCAACGCCGCGCGCTCACCCGCATGAGTTGCTGGAACGCCATCAAGCGACTGGCGACGCGCGCCGGCATTCTGAAGGACATCTCACCGCATACGCTGCGTCACTCCTTTGCCACCCATTTGCTGGAGCGCGGCGCCGACTTGCGCGCGATTCAGGAGATGCTCGGGCACAGCAGTATCACCACCACGCAAATCTACACGCACGTCAGCACCGATTTTCTGCGCGAAGTCTACGTCGGCGCCCACCCCCGCGCCCGCCGCGGCGCTCCCCACGATTGACGCCGCACCCTGCAACTCCCTACCACCCGGTGCGTATCATCGGGTACGGGCAGGAAACTGCGGACACTGCCCACAATCATGACCCTGTAGAGTGGCGCCCCAACCACCCGCCAGGGAAAGGGGACACGTTATGCGTTACACTACAGCATTGGCCGGCGCACTCACGACACTGCTGGCCCTGGCCTTCGCGATGCCGGGACGCACGGCTCGCGACAACGACCATCGAAAAGACTGGAATAAACAGGGGGATGACCAGTCCGTCGTGTGCGTCAGTCCCAGCACCGGGGACACGCAGGACGACACGCGTATCTTTCAGGCGTGGTATGGGCAGCAACTGCGCGGCTATGAGCAAACCGACCGGGAAACCGGCGCACGGCTCTGTGATCTGCTGCAGATGATTACCGAGGTTTCAGGCAATCGCCTGATCGTGGTCAATCAGGCGGATACCCGCCGACAGGTGACAGTGACTGACCGCACGCAGGTGGTGTTCCAACTGGTAAACGCCGCGCAAAGCTCGCGGGAACGCCTTGACCGAAACTATCAGCCAGGCGCGTTCATCGCCGCGCGCCTGCGTCCCGGTGATCTGACCATTATCGAGGGGTACCTGCATGTGTCCGGCAGCCTGGTGGCCACGCGCATCCGCGTGGTGGGGCATGCCCACGACTGGGATGACGAGACGTATCAGCCACCCGTCGATTACGGGTATCGCGGGTATGGAGAGATTCGCACTGTGGATGAACGGCGCAATCGAGTCGACGTCAACGGCAAGCTCACCCCTCGTGCACTGACGCTTGCAGCCGGGGCCCAGGTGCTGGTCGATGGACGCCAGTCAGATATTGATGCCTTGCGGCGCGGCGACCGCATCGTCTACTACGCTCGACACAATACCGGCGTGTATCTCAACGTGTATCGCATCGTGCGCCTGCGCGCTGACCAGGCATATCCCAAGGACGAGCATCCCTATTGGGCCGATCCGGATGATGGGAGCAACCGGCACAGCGACTGTGACACCACGCTAGAGGGACGGCTGAACGACATTACCAGCGGTCTGTTCTTGATGAAAATCGCGGTTCGCACGGAACAGGGGCGCAACATGACAGTATATGCGTCAAAAGGCCTGATGGCCATTGGACGCGACGGGAATCGTGTCTCGGTATCGCGGCTGCGTGCGGGTGACCGGCTGAGTATTGCGTATTCCGAGTTCAACGGCAGCTTTTTCGCCACGCGGATTGAAATCCGCTGACATGAACGCGTAGCCACGACTGGCGTGCGCTCGCTCATCGGGCGGGCGCACGCGGCGTTTTCCACCGCGCCAGGCTATTCGGCGGGTTCCTCGACGGGCATCTGACGGGTCAGGTATACCAGCGTGGGCGTACCTTGCTCCGCGTAGAGCTGTTCAATATGCCACCCATCGTTGACCATGGTGTCAATAGCGAACGTCAGGCTCTCCAGCACGCGATGTGACGTGCCGGGGTTGGTGATCACCTGCGAACCTTCCCAGGTCCAGATCGTCCAGGAGTTATGCCCCGGCGTGAGGAACGCATGCCGGGTTACGGTCTTCACAGTGGTAGTCATCGAGTCTCCTCAACAATATCATCTCTCTTTAGTATGCGCCATTTCAAAAAATAATACCAGACCTGCAGTGCAAATTGTGGATAAGTTGTGGAATAGAACGAAAACAGCAATCGCCGGTGTAGGTGAATGCCTTCTCCCGCAAGCGCCGACATCTTCTCAACCCGGCAAAAAGCCGGTATGCTATCGTTATGTCCGAATGCACCAGTGATGCCTTGATCACCGAATTGCGTCAACGAGTGGCAGATATACGCGGCGAGATGGCGGCGGCGGCACAGCGTTCCGGCCGCGCGCCCGACGCGGTTCGCCTCATCGCCGTCACGAAAACCCACCCCGCCGCCTTGCTGTCCGCCGCGATCGCGGCCGGGGTGACGGAGATCGGCGAAAATTACCTGCAGGAAGCGGACGAAAAATTCACCGCACTGGGATGGCCGCCGGCGGACGGCGACGCAGTGCCGGTTCGCCATTTTATCGGCCATTTGCAACGCAATAAAGTGCGGCTGGCTGTGCACTGGTTCGATATCCTGCACACGGTGGATTCCGTACTGCTAGCTGAGCGCATCGACACCCTCGCTGAGCAGTGCGGGCGCACGGTGCCGATCTTGTTGCAAATTAATATCAGCAATGAACCCACAAAATCCGGATTTTTTTCCACACAAGTTGAAGGAGAATTGATTCGGCTGGCGAATTTATCGCATATTCAGGTCAACGGCCTTATGGCAATCGGGCGATTTGATCCTGATGTCGAGGCTGCCCGTGAGGATTTTATCGCTCTGCGCATGTTGCGCGACCGTCTGCGGCGCGTGCAGCCGCCGGGGATTTCCCTGGACGAATTGTCCATGGGAATGAGTCACGATTTTGCTATTGCCATCGAAGAAGGAGCCACGATGGTGCGGGTCGGGAGCCGCCTGTTCGGCCAGCGTCCGCCCGCCGGCCGGTGAAATACCGGCCACTTCGACAGTTGCTTTACGTTGCGGATCTCTAGTTATCGCACCACCGCTTTCCAGCGGTTGTCATCGCATCATTACCGGCTTAATCGTTGTAAGGAGAGTCGCTATGGCCTCAGCCAATCCGCTGAAAAAAATCGCCGACTGGTTCAATGCCCAGGATGTCGTCGATGAAGATATCGACGAGATGGATTCAACACCGCCCACCACCATGACCGAACACAATCAGAAACGTCAACGTTCCCCCCTCGTGCTGCGCAGCAGCGGGGAAGGCGGGATGGAAATTCGCCATCCGCGCACCCTCGATGACCGCATGGCCATCGGCATGGACCTCAAGCATCGGCGCATGGTCACACTGGACCTGACCAAGCTGCCCGAGGCGGACGCCCGGTATTTCCTCGAGTTTATCTACGGCGTCGTCTTCGCCCTGGATGCCACCGCGGAAAAAGTCACTGACGGCATATACCTGCTGGCTCCGCGCGGCATCTCGGTGCGGAACGATTCCGAGCCTCCGGTGGAAGAACCCACCCCGCGCGCAGCCATCCGCGTCGGTAGCCGCGCCACTGCGCGCGATGGCCAGGAAGAACTGTTCTGGCAAGGGAGCTGACAGCCTGACCCCACCTGGGGCGGGTCACCGGAATGTCCTGACGACACGCGCTCCCAACTTAGCGCGTCGGCTCCCATCCTTGCCCTAAACCAAACAAACGTTTTCAAGCCGACGGCTAGGCCGCGGAGGTATAGAATGAAGCTGGTACTGCATGGCGCGGGTCGCATGGGCGAGGCACTGGCGCGCGGGGTGTTGCGTGCCGGTCTGCTGGACGCCGTCGACCTGACGCTGGTTGACGTGGTCACCGAACGCGCGCACGCACTGGCAGCGGAGTTGGGTGCCGTCGCCGCCCCCGATAACCGGACGGCGGTAACCGAGGCTTCCATCGTCGTCATCGCCGTTAAACCGTACGACCTTCCCTCCCTCTGCGCGGAGATCGCCGATGCGCTGCCGGCCGGATGC
Organism: uncultured bacterium; assembly: GCA_964472305.1. GTDB lineage: Bacteria > Armatimonadota > Hebobacteria > CAIYQO01 > CAIYQO01 > CAYYJR01. Next base: position 364,757 of record CAYYJR010000001.1, on the reverse strand, counting down.
GCCGTGCTCAGCATCGCCGCCGGAGTGACGCTGAACCGCATCGCCCGGTTACTGCATCGCAACGATCTCATCCTCGCCCGCGCGATGCCGAACACCCCGTGCCTGGTGGGCGCGGGCGCCACCGGCCTCAGCTTCGCCGGTGAGCCACCCACGGAAATCCGCCGCACGCTACATGGGCTACTCTCCGCCGTCGGACTGGTGGAAGAAGTGCCCGAGCAACAGTTGAACGCCGTCACCGGCTTATCCGGCAGCGGCCCGGCGTATATCGCGGTGCTCATCGAGGCGCTGGCCGACGGCGGCGTGCAGATGGGATTACCACGAGCACAGGCCGAACGGCTGGCGATGCAGACTGTGCGCGGTACCGCGCAACTACTGCAGGAGACCGGCCAGCATCCCGCCCAGGTTAAGGATGCGGTGAGTTCGCCAGGTGGCACCACCATCGCCGGACTGGCCGCGCTGGAATCGGAAAAATTTCGTTATGCGCTGATCGCTGCCGTGCGAGCCGCCACCATGCGTGCCCACGAGCTTTCCGGGGAATAACCCGTTTATGATTTACCTGCTGCTCTATATCGTCTACCTGCTGGTAATCGGCCTGATTCTGGTCAACATCATCCTCCCCTGGATTCCCCAGGCGCGCTCGCATCCGTTGGGCCGCCTGTTGTATCGGGTGAGCGACCCGCTGCTTGCGCCCTTCCGTGCGATTGTGCCTCCCATCAAGCTGGGCTACGGCGCCAGCCTCGACCTCTCGCCCATCCTGTGCTATGTCGTCTTGCGCCTTGTGTTTTTATTCCTGGCGCGCCTGCTCCCCCAGCCATAACCCGCCGGGAGAGTACGAAAATCTCCGTCCCGCTGTGCCGGCGCGCGCCCAAAGCCGCGGCCAGCCCCGGCGTGATCCGCCGAAGACGGGGTATGATGAACCGTGGAGCAATTATGGCCGAACTGACACCCACCGACATCGTCAATAAAGATTTCCCGGTCACTCTGCGCGGCTATGCCCGCGGCGAGGTGGACGAATTCCTGCAGCAGACGGCCGACAGCCTGTTCAAGGCGCTGCAAGAAGCACAGCACCAGCGCGAGAAAACCGATGAACTGCGCGAAAAGCTCCAGCATTACCAGCAGACGGAAGACCTGATCAAGAACGCGCTGTTGCTGGCAGAGCGCACGGCGGATGAACTGCGCCAGCGCGCCCACCAGGAAGCCGACTTGATTCGGCGCGAGGCGGAGGAACGCACGCGGACGGAACGCGCCGAGTTGGAGACGTTGCGCCAGACGCGTCTGCGCATGCTGTCCGAATTGCGCGCCATCCTGCAAGGCCATTTGTCGCTGCTCGATGCACAGGAGACGCGGACGACATCCACCGCGGGAGGAACCGGGTGATGGCCTGGTCCGAGCCGCTACCGGAGGACACGAATGATACGGCACCCGAGCCGGTGCCTTTCCCAGCGGTTACACCGGTGGCGCAAGAATCGCCGTTCACTTTGTTGCTGGGCATTCTGCTCTTCCTCGGGTTGCTGACACTGGTCTGGTGGAATGCCGGACGCGAACCGGCGCAACAGGCCGCGCTGGCCCAGTCGTCGATAGATGCGCGCTCGCGCACCTACCTGGTTGAACTATTGCTCTACCGCTCGTTACGCAGCACGATGCCCGCCTGGACGCGACCGCTGCTGCCGGTGGATGCCACGGCCACGCAGGCGGCGCAACGCTGGGAAACAATCAGCCGCAAGGCCGCCGATGCGCGCACCCGCGGATTGACCGCGATGAACGCCGCGGCCTTGTATGGCGCGGTGTCAAATTTCGCTGCCGCCCGTACCGCCCTTGCGCACGCCGCGCAACGGGACGCGCAGCGTGCGTCCAATTATCGCGAGTTGCTGCCGCTCTACGCGCGACCACCGCGTCCAGTGCCGCTCTCTCCCACGGCGACGGGGTTGGTGACGGCGATCTCCGGCGGGCCGCTGATTCGCGCGCGCATCGCCTCGCTGCGCGGCGATCACACCGGCGTCCTCGCCGCGCTGCAACCGGGTGCGCTGGCCGGCCAGCGCCTGCTGCTGGTCAACGGCATCCTGCTGCTGGGCGTGTTCGGTCTGTTGTTCACCGCGCTTTTCATCTACCTGCTGCGTGGCAAACGCCTCGAGCAGGAAGTAACGGAAGTAGCGCGCGCACATGCCCGCCCGGTGCCGTGGGGCATCGGCATGGCGCTGGTGCTGATCAGCCTGGTCTATCTGTTTGCGAGCGTCATCAGTTCACTGTTGCGTTCGTTGGTGCACGCCAGCGAGCCTGGCGTTACCGTGGTGTTAAGCATTCTGGCGGAGATCATCAGCGCGGCAGGTGTACTCGGGCTGTTTCTCATGCTGTTGGGACGTTCACCGGGCGAATGGAGCCTGTTCGGCTGGCATCGCGGACGCCAGGGATTCTGGTACGGGGTGCTGGTGTTGGTCCTGGTGCTGCCGTTGTTTGCCATCGCGACGGTGGTGGCTCAGCGGCTTTTCGGCGACAGCCGTGGGGTCAACCCGATCATTCCGGAGTTGTTTACCGTGCGCAATCCCTGGGTGCTGGCCTTCATCGCGCTGTCCGCGACGGTGGTGGCACCGCTGTTGGAGGAAACGCTGTTTCGCGGTATCCTGTTTCGCGCCGCTGATGCACGGCTGTCATTCTGGCCGGCGGCCATCGGCAGCGGCGTGCTGTTCGGGCTGGTACACGCGCAACTGCTGGCCATTTTACCCATCGCGGTGCTGGGTGCCACCTTTGCGTATCTCACCCGGCGCACGCGCGGGTTGCTCGCTCCGGCGGCGGCGCACGGGGTATACAACGGCATCGTGACGGTCTACGTGTTGCTCACTGCCTGGGCGCTGCGCGGACCGGGATCATAAGCGACTGCATCATACTGTGGGAAGTGCTATTACCGTGAACATGAAACACGAAACGGATGAAATAGACCGCGTGCCGCGCGGTCGGGAATCGAGCCGGGCCCCGCGGGTGTTGTTCGCCGGCGGCGGCACTGGTGGACATTTGTCGCCCGCGCTGGCCGTCGCGCAAACGCTGCGGCAGTACCACCCGGAGGCGGAAATGCTGTTCATCGGCACCGCCGACCGGCTGGAGGCGACTAAAGTGCCAGCCGCCGGATTTGCCTTCCGCGCCATCGCCGTGCATGGCCTGGCGGGACGCTGGACGATGCGCGATGTGCTGAAACGCTTGCTGGGGGTGATTGAGATCATCACCGGTCTGCCGATCTGGCAGTCGCTGCTCATCATCGCCAATTTCCGCCCGGACGTCGTGATCGGCACCGGCGGTTATGTCTGCGGACCGGTGCTGGCCGCCGCCTGGCTGGCGCGCAAACCGGCCATGCTGGTCGAGCAAAACGAAGAAATCGGCCATACCAGCCGCCTGGTGTCGCGCTTCATCCGGTTAGCCGCCGTCATCTCCGAGGCATCCGGGGCTTTCTTCCGCGCCCGCGGCATCCGCACCGAGGTGGTGGGCAATCCGGTGCGCCCCGCCGTACTGGTTACCCCGCGAGAGGAAGGCATTCGCACGCTGGGGCTGGAACCTGACCGTCTTACCCTCAGCGTGGTGGGCGGCAGTTTGGGCAGTTCACCCGTGAACGAAGCGGTGGCGGGAGCGTTGCGCCAGTTGGCGCGTGAAGGCTGGTTCCGCGACGGCTGGCAGGTGGTCCACGTGGTCGGTCCGCAGCGCGGCGGCGCATTGACGCCGGAAGAAACGCGGGAACTCGGTCTCACCTATACCGCTTATACCTTCCTAGACAACATCCACCACTTGCTGGCGGCGACCGACGTCATCGTCACCCGCGCCGGAGGCACTTTCCTGGCGGAAATCGCCGTACGCGGCATACCGGCGGTGATGATCCCCTGGGCGGGGGCAGCCAACGATCATCAGACGCGCAACGCGCAACCCTTTGCGGACACCAACGCGGCGGTGGTGATTGCCGACGCACAGTTATCCGTCGAGCGGATGTTGGCCGCGTTGCATGATATCCTGCCCGATCCGAGCAAACGTGTGACGATGGCGCATGCCTGCCGTCTGCTGGGCCACCCGGAATCGGCGCAGCGGATTGTGGGATTTATCGAAGAGATGATGCGCACCCACTCGTCCCACTCACGGGCGCTTGGATAAGAAAATCAACTTCGGGTATAATAACAGGCAATGAACACACTCCGTGGCCTGCTCTGCCTCGCGCTGCTGGCGTTAACCCTGCTACTGCCGGCTCAACCATCCGGCAATGACAGTTGGCTGACGGTGCGCGTGCTCACCAGTGACGGCGCAGCCTTCCCCGGTACCCCGACGGTGACACTCTACCGCATAGACGGCAAGACGCGCAGCTACACTGGGCTCCCGATAGAAACAAAAGATTACGGCCCCACCCTTATCGGCCTGCTGCCGGGGAAGCATGAAGTACGCCTGGCGCTGAACGACCTGGGATTGATCGATGCCCCCAAACAGATTGACCTGTTCCCCGGTCCGAACCTTATTGAGTGGCGCACCCCCCCACTGCTGCCGCTGTCGGGCGAGTTGACGCGTGAAAACACTGCCCAACCCGCGCCCACCACCGCACGAGCCTACCTGATGACGGTGGGTAAATCCGGTCCGATGCCCATCGCGGTGTCGCTGAACACAAAAGGCTATCGGCTTCGGGGAGTGTTTCCCGATCAGTATCGCCTGTTGTTGCTGACTGATGCCGGCTACGGCTTCACCGAATTTACCGCCAACGCGGAGCAAAATACCGGCGTGTCGGCACCGATGACGCTGCGCGTCGGGGGAGTCCTCGACATCGAAATCACCACCATCGCCTCGGACTCGAAGGTATTGTCGCTGCCCAGTGCCACCATCACGCTCACCAACCAGGTCATCCCACAATTCTCTCCTGCCATCACCCTCTACACCAACCCGCAAGGGAAGGTCAGCACGCTTTGCCTGCCCCCCGGCCAATGGAATTGGACTGCCTCCTTCCCTGGCTTCAAACCCAGCAACGGCGTCGTCACCGTCACCGCCGGCCCTCCCCAACTGCTGCCGATCTCCATCACTCCGATGAAACGGTAAGGATCATACGCGATACGACAGTTCCCTTCGCGGTGCTCCGGTTGCTCGTGTGCGAGCGAAATACCATAGCCCACGGCAACACTTCAATGGCTGTCCGCTGTCGTCAGGTTCTGCTCGTGCATACGATCCTGCCCTTCCGGCAGATAGCGCGCCACCAGCAGCGTCATGTCGTCGCGGTGACGTTCGCCGCGGGTGTATTGCTGCACGGCTTCGAAGATATTATCGACAATAGCCTCGGCGCTCAGGCCAACCGCGACGCCGGCCTGCACGCGGGCTTCCAGATTCTGCGCGCCGAACTCGCCTTCTTCCGGGTGTCGCGCTTCGGTGATGCCGTCGGTATACAGGCACAGCGTGTCACCCGGTTCCAGTGTTTGCTCCTCCATCGGGTAGACGGCGTGCTCGTCAATGCCCAGCACCAGCCCACCCGATTCCAACAGCACCGGTTCGTGCGCATGCGCACGCAGGTAGACGGGAGGATCCTGCCCGGCGCTGGCGTAGCGCAGGCGTCGTTGCTCCAGGTCGATCATAATCACGCAGGCGGTGATGAACATCTCCGGCTGCAACAGCGGATAAACGATGCGATTCACCTGCGACAGCACCTGGCCGGGATCGTCCCACACCTGCGCGGTGGCGAGGAATGCCGCCTTGAACAACGGCAATTTGATGGCGCCGCGCACCGATTTGCCGGATACATCGGCGATGGTGATGACCACCCGCCCATGTTCCAACGGGATGACGTCGTAGAAATCCCCGCCGCCTTCCTGCAGCGCCGGACGCCAGCGCGCCGCGATTTCCAAGCCGGGGATGTGCGGCAACTGCGCGGGGATCAACAGCTCATAGACTTCCTGCGCCGCGCGAAAACGCTCCTGGTACTGCGCCAGCAGCACCTGGGTGCGCGTCCACTGTTCGCGCTCGCGCTTATGCGTGTCTACCACGTACCCCGCGGCCAGTGCGGCCAGAAAAAGATACACGATCTGGCGATAGAGCGCATCCACCAGCGTCATCGCATCGTAATCGTTCATCAGCGCCACCACCAGCAGGTACAACGCGGCAATGAGCGATGTGCCGGTTAACGCCCCGCGCACGCCGAACCACAATGCGGCCATGATGATAATCTGGTAATAGAAGGGGAAAAGCGGCGAAGGCGCTTTGTCCGGACCGGTGCCCCAGGTGAAATAGATCCATGCGGTGACCAGCAGGATGTCGATCAACACCATAACCTGGCGCTGACCGCGCACCCGGATACGCCGCAAAGCCAGGTAGATGACGACGAAGTTGTAGATCAACGCCCCCAGCACGGAGGCGCGCATCGCCAGGCTCGGTGCCTCCGCCACGCCCAACGACGCCGCCAGCGCGGCCAGCAAAATAAGCGCCGTGCGGAAGATCGCCACCACCACTTCGGACTCTTGTTGCACGCTGTGGTAGGTGACGCGGGCAGACGCGACGGGGTTTTCGGGTGCTCGAGCCATATAGTATTACCGCGATTCGCTATATACGATTCGCCCGCCACGGCGAAAATCCTGTTTTCGCGGCTATGTGAGTATACAGGATATTTGCATTCGGTCAAATGCGACCACTGCCGGCAGGGGATGAGCAGCCAGGTGACGGGCACGAAAAATCCGTGACCATCTCTTCGTGTCGCACACGGAACAACGGCTATCACCCGGCGCGCCACGATGTGTGCGCGACGGATTCATCGGTTATCCGCGAAACTGTCCGGTGAATACATCGCGGTTCGACACTTTCGCCGACTTGACCGTCCCTGTTCCTTCGGCTAGCATAAACGCAGAGTCCCACCCTATGAGGTTCAGCCGTTGGCGCCGTCCCGCTGGGAGCGGTACAGCGGTATGCTGCCGGATCCGTATCACAACGGCTTCGCCCAGGGGACGAAGCTGGTCGAGTGCGCGCGCAAAGGAAGCGCGGGACGTATATCCTGCAATACGGAGGAATTACCGATGCCGATGACTCCGCGCCAACGTATTCTCGCCGCACTGGAACACCGCGAGCCGGACCGCGTGCCCATTGACTTCGCCGGCACCGATTGCTCCAGTCTGCATGTGATCGCCGCCCACCGTTTGCACGCGGCACTGGACATCGCGCCACGTCCGCTACGGCTGGGCTGCCTGATGCAACAGATCGTGGAGGCGGACATCGCGTTGCTCGACCGCTTCGGCAGCGACGTGCAGGGACTGTATTTTCACCCGCACGCATGGCAAATGTGGGAGAGTGGTTACGGAGTGACCATCGAGGCGCCGGCGCGCTGGCGACCGGAAACGCTGCCCGACGGCAGCACGGTGGTGCGCAACGCCGCCGGCGCGGTGACCGCACAACGCACCGCAAGCGGGCTTTATTTCGACCCCGTGCACTTCAGCCTCGCCCGCATCGAATCGCCGGCGGAGGTCGCCGCGTTCGCATCACTCTTTGAGCGTTGGGACTGGCCGGCGTCGTGCGATGAGACGGTCGAGGAATACGCCGCGCGGGCGCGCCGCACCTACGAAGCGAGTGACCGCGCGGTGGTGGCGCTGTGGCAGCATCACTATCTGCAGGCCGGACAGGTGCTGCGCGGCTACGAGCAATTCATGATCGACTTGCTCACCGATGAACCGATGGTGCGCGCGATCATGGACCGCCTGCATGCGGTCTACATGGAACGCACGCGGCGCTTCCTGGCGCAGTTAGGCGCGTGGGTCGACGTCATCTTTTTCACTGACGACCTGGGTACACAACAGGGACCACTCATCAGCCCGGCAACCTACCGCAAATTTATCAAACCTTACTGGGCCGAACAGATCGCGCTGGTGAAACAACACGGCAAGAAGGTGATAATGCATGCCTGCGGCGCGGTGAGCGACTTCATCCCCGACTTTATCGAGATGGGCGTCGACGCGCTCAATCCGGTGCAGATCGCCGCCGTGGGCATGACGCCCGACCGCCTGAAGCGCGACTTTGGCCGGGATATCGCCTTCTGGGGCGGCGGTATCAGCACGCAAGGCCTTACCGAACAGACCACCCCCGCCCAGGTCCGCGACGAAGTGCGCCGCAACATCGACACTTTTGCCCCCGGCGGCGGTTACGTCTTCACCCAGGTGCACAACCTGCAGGCCAACATCCCGCCCGAGCTCATCATCGCGCTGTATGATGCCGCCAGCGAGTAAATTGCACCACGGCGTCACTTGGAAGTGACATCCTGTTGCATGCTAATGCAGCTGTGCAAAGTGCGATTTCGCTATTGCTGGATTGCTGATGGCTCCGTCGTTGGCGGAGCGTGGGTACAATACGTCGGGCAATGCCGACATTGCTCCGCATTATACCTTCCGGTATACCAGGATATTGATATCGACTGCCGTGTGCAGCTCGGTTAACTGCCGTACCCGTACAATCGCCTCTTCATCCGTGTGCCTGACATACGGTGTCATCGTGAGCAGGTGCAGGATATCCGCGGTGTCTGATACGTGCATTTCATAATTGACATTGACAGACTCAATCAACTGAAATCCCTGTTGTACATCACCTTTTGATCCGATCGGTTCCGGATGCTGATACAGGGCGATTCGCAATCCGTATAAATGCCGCGGTCCGGGCGCCGCCACAAAGAGCGTACCCTCGGGGCGCAGGACGCGATGAAATTCCGCTTCATCGCGTGGCGCGAAGAGGCACAGGATCTCGTGCATCGACTCGTTCAGAAAAGGCAGATGATGGGTGCTGGCAATGGCAAAACGAATGCCGCCTTGCCGGTGCGAGGCTGATGCGATCGCGGATTTCGCCACATCGATGCCATACATGTCGATCCGTGCGGCCTGTGCCAGTGCCGCGGTCCGCTGATATAACCGCCAGGTGTAATAACCTTCGCCGCAACCGGCGTCGAGAATGCCGATGCGGTTGCGTGACTCGATGTGCGCCAGGTCGGCAAGAATCAAGTCATTCAACCTGTCGGCGAAGGGGGCGTAATATTCTTTGCGCAGGAACTCCCGCCGACTCTGCAACATCTCCCTGCTGTCACCAGGCCCGCCGATCCCTTTCAGGTGCGGCAGCAGCAGGTTCACATAACCTTGGCGGGCGATGTCGAAAGTATGCCCGTGCTGGCAGTGATATTGCGCTTCGCCTTGCCGCAATACGCTGCCGCAGACAGGGCATTGGAAGAGCGTGTCAATTTCCATTCAAACAACCACCACCTTTTCTCGCCGCCGGATGAGGGTGATGCGCGCGTATGCCTTGCAGGCTTCGCGGACGGACTTCTGCACGACGATATGCCGATCGTCGGCGCACTCGTGATGCGACGGCATTATCACCTCACAAATGACGGCGATCATGCTCGTGACACCGCATGCCGACTGTTGCCGTTCTTCCTTCCGGCATCACGGCTGTCCCGCCTGCTGACCGGTCATCACGTCGGAGATGCGGTGTTGACGATGATGGGCTGGGCATCCGAAAACCATATCCTGCGCCAAGGTCGATCACCCGGTGCACGCAGCACCGGTTCGGGATACAACACTTATTGCGCCTGCAACCGGGAAAGGGCATCGCGTGGTCGAGGACCGTCGTGCCGATCAGTTTCTGCGCGCCTCCGCGGATTCCCTGCCCGCGCGGCGCATCGCCGCGCGGGTAATTGCGACTATTTTCCGCTAAAATTTAATCGAGAAACACCTCCTGGAACGATGCAGGCGGCGCGGAGTCGGGTATGATAACAAATAGAGGGGTGTTGGTGCCCGGGGGGGGATTCGAACCCCCACGGCCTTGCGGCCGGCGGATTTTAAGTCCGCTGCGTCTGCCATTCCGCCACCCGGGCCGGATGAGGCATATAGATTGTACGTATCCTCGCCCGTGTCGTCAATGCACAAGGTGCAGTTGCCGGTCGGGAGAGGTATTTTGGCGTTAATACTCGAAAATACCAGCAGTGCGCGAAACTTTTATCGTGCGCATGGTATCTAACGCGAATATAAGCTGTACCACAGGAGGTAAGGTCATGAATGTCCCGTCGTTTCGCCGTCAGGCGGGGTTTACTCTCATCGAATTGCTGGTAGTGATTGCCATAATCGGCATATTGGCTGCCATCATGTTTCCGGTGTTCTCGAAAGCCCGCGAGAAAGCCCGACAGTCGACATGTCTGAGTAACCAGCGCCAACTTGCCATGGCCATCACCATGTTTGCCCAGGAACGCGAACGATATCCTGGCGATATGTGGTACTCCGAATTGAACATCTCCGATTCCAAAGGCATCTTTAAATGCCCGAGCAAAGACGATCAGGAGATCGGATATGGGATGAATGCCTATCTGCAGCGTTCGCGTCCGGATATCATCTCAAAGCCGCAGAATGTCATCTGTACGGTAGATTCCATGACGACATCCGCACTCTCGGCAGATTTCGGACGTCATGGTAAGGGAGCGATTTACAGTCGCCTCGATGGTTCAGCCACGTACGGACGCGTAGCGGGTGAAGCAGGTCGTTTCGCCTGTGGGAAATTCCCCTTGACTCCGACCATTGTCGTGAACGGCGAGGCAGAAATTATCGTACCGTTTTCCTTCACCGCATACAATTCCGGCACGGCATTGAACGCAAGTTTCCTTATTTGCGGTCCGTATGGTGACGGCACGGGTGATGGGACTGAAGTAAATAAAATAACCATGAATAAAGACATGTCTGAACTGATGGGGATTGATTATATCAATGGGGAGGCAACGTTTGCACTGCGGAATGCTGATGCCACGCCCATCCCCGGCGAGTTTGCTCCGAATGTTATCGGCATACCCGATGCCGTCAGTCCGGCGAAAGTTTTTAAGGCATGGGCTGTTGCGCAGCCGTATACTTATAATTTTAATGTCCCTGGTGGCGATCCGAAAATCGAACCATACACCCCTACCACTGGACTTGAGCCGGCGGTATACCTGCAAGGGCCAAAAAACTATAACGCCGTATATCCATACCGTACGACCTATGCGGTGGGTTTCATCTACACTCCGACGGCCATTGAGAACGTCTACCCGACGATGATGATGGATGACGGCGGAGCCGTCTGGTTGAATGGGACGAAGATTTTGGAGGATCTGAACGCGAACGCCCCGTTGGGAGAAGAAAGCGCCAATAAAAGTAAGAAGGCGATTACGATTCCGGCCGGCATCAGCTATTTGCTTGTCCGTGTCACCAACGGGAATGAAAGTGGCATGAAGTTTAATATTCATCTCCCCACACCCATTTCGTGTTCCGCGACCTTGGAGTAACGGCGTAAACGCACCGCGACTCGACGCGCCCCCTCCCGCCGGGAGGGGGTGTTGTCATTTGACCCGCCACGGCAAATTCGGCATAATACCTCGCGATGACGATGCTGTATTTGATCCGGCATGGCGAGACGGCGTGGAACGCCGATGGTCGCTTTCAGGGACAACAGAATACCCCATTGAATGAAGCTGGCTGTACGCAGGCGCGCATCACCGCCCGCGCGCTGGCCGACCAGCATTTCGACGCGCTCTACACCAGCGATCTTGCCCGCGCCGCGCAGACGGCGGAGTTGATCGCCGCGCCGCACGGCTTGCCCCCATGCTCCGACGACCGTCTGCGCGAAGTATCCTTTGGCGAGTGGGAAGGATTGGCGCTGCCGGAGATTGCCGTGCGCTGGCCGGAATTAGTCGCCGCGTGGCGCGCCGATCTGTTGCGCACGCGCCCGCCGGGCGGCGAAACGCTGGAAGAGTTGCAGACGCGCATCAACGCCGTCGTACGCGATATCCACCGGCGTCTGCCGGACGGCCATGTCGCCATTGTTGCCCACGGCGGATCGCTGCGGGCTATCGTCACCTTCGCTCTCGGCGCCGATTTATCGATGTTCCACCGCCTGCGTCTCGACAACTGCTCACTCAGCAAGGTCAAAGTCGATGGCGAGCAGTTCTCCCTGACGCTGCTCAATGATATCTGCCATCTCGGCCCGCAAACGCCGCGCACGACCTGGGATGAAGCCGGCGACCAATGGCGTGTGGCCTTGCGGCAACAATTTACACCATCATGATTATTCCCCGATAAATACTCGTTTTCACAAAATCTCGTTTACCTGCCTGGGTAAACCGGGTAAGTAAGCGCTACGCATTATCATGCTGACGTACGGGCAGCATGCAACGGTTCGATCCAAACCTGTTCAATGGAGGTATTGTTATGGCGGTGAAACCCACCACCTTGAAGGGCACGCAGACCGAGAAGAACATTCTGACCGCGTTTGCCGGTGAATCGCAGGCGCGCAACCGTTATACCTTCTTTGCCAGCAAGGCACGCGAAGAAGGCTATGTGCAAATCGCCGACATCTTCGATGAGACAGCCAACCAGGAGAAGGAGCACGCCAAGCGGCTATTCAAGCTGCTGGAGGGTGGCGAGGTGGAAATATCAGCCGCCTTCCCGGCCGGCACCATTGCCACGACACTGGAGAACCTGCAGGCATCCGCCGGCGGCGAGCACCACGAGTGGACGGCGATGTATCCGGACTTCGCCGTCACCGCGCGCAAAGAGGGATTCGACTTGATTGCCAATGTATTCGAGGCAATCGCGGTGGCGGAGAAGCAGCATGAGCGGCGCTATCTAGGCCTGGCGGCCAATGTCGCGGCAGAGACGTTTTTCAAAAAAACCGCACCGGTGACATGGCGCTGTCGCAACTGCGGCTATCTGCATGAAGGCGACGAAGCGCCCAAAGTCTGCCCGGCGTGCATTCATCCGCGCGCGCATTTTGAGTTGCTGGGGGAAAACTGGTAAGCCGGATACCCGACACGGGTGCCGGCTGAAGGGGGAACAGAATGGAAGTTTCACAGGTCTATAAATGTCAGGAATGCGGCAATATCGTTGAAGTGCTGCACGCGGGCGGCGGACACCTCGTCTGCTGCGGCCAGCCGATGATGCTGATGGTAGAAAATACCGTTGACGCCTCCCGCGAGAAGCATATCCCGGTCATCGAAAAGACCGCCAACGGCTATAAGGTCGTTGTCGGCAGCATCGCCCATCCGATGGAGGAAAAACACTTCATCACCTGGATTGAACTGCTGGCGGATGGTACAGTGTATCGGCAGTTTCTGCAGCCCGGCGCCGCGCCGGAAGCCGTGTTCGCACTGAACGCGACGCAAGTCACCGCGCGCGCATACTGCAACCTGCACGGCCTCTGGAAAGGAGAATAATCCGTATGATCAGCAACAAGATGCAGGCGGCGCTTAACGATCAGATCAACGCCGAGTTGTATTCGTCGTATCTGTACCTGTCGATGTCCGCCTATTACCATTCGGTGAACTTGCCCGGCTTCGCCCACTGGATGCAGATCCAGGCGCGCGAGGAATTGATCCACGCGATGTTGTTCTACACCTATCAGAACACGCGCGGTGGGCAAGTCGAGTTGCAGACCATCGAAGGACCGCCGACGGAATGGCCGAATCCCGCGAAACCGTTCGCAGATGCTTATGCGCATGAGACGAAGGTTACCGCCCGCATCAATAACCTGGTCAACCTGGCGCTGGAGGAGCGCGATCACGCCATGGTAACCTTCCTCGACTGGTTCGTGACCGAGCAGGTGGAGGAAGAGGCCAGCGCCGACGCCGTGGTGCGGCAATTGAAGCTGATCGGCGGCGAAGGCAACGGGCTGTTCATGATCGACCGCGAACTGGCGACGCGCGTCTTCACGCCGCCGCAGCCGGCGGTTGCCGCGGGTTTGGTGTAGTCACGGCGACACGCCTGCGCGCCCGGACGGGGAGGGATCCGACTACGGCTCATCCCTCCCATAAAAATTTCCGCCACGCGGGGATCCACCCTTGACAGGGCATCACGGCGAATGATACCTTCTGCCCTGGTCTGGGACACGCAATTTCCGCCCAGGTGTAAGGATCACACATGACTGTCGCAGAAAATATTCGCAACCAATACGCGCCGTACCATGCCATCCAGGTGAGCGAGCATGTGTACTGGGTCGGCGCCATCGATTGGGCGATTCGCGATTTCCACGGCTACGCCACCGAGCGGGGCACAACCTACAACGCCTTTTTGATTCTGGCGGACAAGGTGACGCTCATCGACACCGTGAAAGCGCCGTTCCAGGATGAGATGCTGGCGCGCATCGCCTCCGTCATCGACCCCCGGCGAATTGATTACCTCATTTCCAATCACGCGGAGATGGACCATTCCGGCTGCCTGCCGGGCATCATCACCGCGGTGCAGCCGGAGGCGGTATACGCCTCCACCATGGGGGTAAAAGCCCTCCACGAGCACTTCCGCCTGGATACGACCGTCACCCCGGTGAAAGACGGGGAGCGGATGAGCCTGGGCAACCTGCACCTCACCTTCCTGGAAACTCGCATGCTGCACTGGCCCGACAGCATGTTCAGCTATTTGGAAGAAGAGCAGGTGTTGTTCTCCAACGATGCTTTCGGGATGCATCTGGCCGGCCCGGCGCGTTTCGACGACGAGAACGTCGGCTCGGTACTCGACTACGAGGCTGGCAAATATTTCGCCAATATCCTGCTGCCGTACGCGCACCTGATCACCAAGCTGCTGACACGCTGGAACGAGTTGCAGCTTCCGGTGCAGGTAATCGCGCCTGACCACGGTCCGCTGTGGCGGAGCGGGGTGGAAACCATCCTGGCTCGCTACGGTCAGTGGGCCGCACAGCGACCGACCGCGAAGGCGGTAGTGGTCTACGATACCATGTGGCAGAGCACCGAAATGATGGCGCGCGCGGTGGGCGAAGGACTCGTCGCCGGCGGCGCACAACCGGTGCTGATGCCGCTCGGTGCCAGCCCGCGCAGCGACGTGGTGACCGAACTGCTTGGAGCGGGAGCGCTGCTGGTCGGTTCTCCCACCCTGAACAACAACCTTTTCCCAACCCTGGCCGATCTGTTAACGTACATCAAGGGTCTCAAGCCGCGCAACCGTATCGGCGCCGCCTTCGGCTCCTATGGGTGGAGCGGCGAAGGAGTAGCCCAGGCGCAGGAATACCTGACCGCCATGGGTATCGAGGTCATCGGCGAAGCGGTGAAGGCCCGGTACGTACCCGATGCGGACGACCTGGCGCGCTGTCACGCGCTGGGAGCGCTCGTTGCGGAATCCCTGTTACAGAAACTGAAGGAGTAGCAAATTATGACCAAGTATGAATGCACCCTGTGCGGTTACGTGTATGACCCGGCGCTGGGCGATCCCGAAGGGGGCGTGCCGGCCGGCACCGCGTTCGAGGATATCCCGGACGAATGGGTCTGCCCTGAATGCGGCGCCGGGAAAGAAGACTTTTCGCCGACTGTCTGACCGGTAAAAACTCGACAAATGCCTGCTGAATTGCCCGGCAACGCAGCAGGCATTTGCATATCTGCGGCGAATAATCGTCCTGTTGCCTATCATGCCCCGTGCGCGGCACGCGGGCTGCCGATTACCATCTCACCGTGTGAAAGGGGTACTGCATGATTCCCTATCGGACTGAGGCCGTCAACCGCGTCATTGGCCGATCATCCTTCGGCATCTGGGATCTCCTCAACAAGGGGTCGGACCCGTTCGGCGCGCCGGTGCGCCCGACCTGGGAAGCTCAAGATGCCATCAGCCTGTTGGGCAAACTGCATGTCCCGCGCATTTCGCTCCACGACCTCGACGTCGGTCTTGATCCGTGGCTGCTGACGGACGCCCGCGCCTTCGATGCGCGCATCAAGGAGTTGCAGGGTTACCTCGCCGACGCCGGCGTGAGCGTGTGGATGTATACCCCGTGCCTGTTCCACCACCCGCTGGTGCGCACCGGCTCGGTGACCGCCAACGACGCGCGGGTGCGCCGCCTGTCGCTGCAGAAAATTTTCACCGCGCTGGACGTGGCGAACGCATTCGGCGCGAGTTGGGTCACGTTCTGGCTGGGTCGCGATGGCGCGGAGATCGATGCACTCATCGATTCCACCACCGCCTATCAGCGCATCGCCGACGCGGTGCACGCCGCCTGCGCCTATATCCGCCACCAGGGATATCACCTGCAGATCAGCCTGGAACCCAAGCCGAACGAACCGCGCGGCGACATCTACATTTCAACCGTCGGCACCGGCATGGGCATCATCAGCATGCTGCCGGCGGAAGATCAGGATATGGTGAAGATCAACCCTGAGCTGCTGCAGCATGAAGCCATGGCCGGGCTGAACGCGTATCACGCCGTCGGTCAACTCATCGCCGCCGACAAGCTTGCATTCCTGCACCTGGGCGGGCAGACGCCGTTGCGGTATGACATGGACCACCCCTTCCTGGGCGGCAACAGCTGTATGAAGCAGAGTTTCTACATCGCACTGGCGGTGGTGAAGCACGCCCCAGATTGCATCCTGGAATTCGATTGCCATCCCTTCCGCACCGAAGGCGCGGCGGATGCCCGTGAAGAATTCGTCATGGTCAACCTGGAAGGCTTTGGCCTGATGATGGAAAAGGCGGAACGCTTCCTGGCGCTGCCCGAGGTGCAAGAACTGCTGGCGGAGACCGACACCCGGGGCTTCGGCGTGAACGCGAACCCGGCGACGGACTTCGGTGCCTTTGTACAGGAAATCCGCGCCACCGCGCTGAATGCCATGACGGTAGCCGACAGTCTCAACCCACGCGCCCAGTACCTGGACCGCCTTGTCAATCTGCACTTGCTGGGCCGTGACTGAATACGATAGGAGCTGATAATGAAACAGGCATCCGTGTCGGCCTCGATCAGCATCGGCTTCGGCTCTGCACTGGCAATGATAATCTCGTGGTCTCACACCCCATCGGTGTTGTGGACAATCTTCCACGGAATATTCGGGTGGTTCTACGTGATTATCAGCCTGATCAACGGCAAGGCTCACCTGTGACAGGGCAGCCATGTCTCCATTTGGAAAGGAATCAATCATGCAACTGAGCAATAGTCCGGAGGTAACGCTGGCGCTGGTAGGCGTCAGCCGCGACTGTTTCCCCATCGAATTGACCCGTGCGCGGCTGCAGGCGCTGGCACAAGCCTGCGCGGCGCTTGGCATTCCCGCCCAGCCGTGCGTCACCATTATCGAAAATGAGCAAGACGCCCTTGCCGCGCTGCGGGAAACGTCCGCGCAAGGTGCCAATGCCGCGGTGATCTACCTGGGGAATTTTGGGCCCGAAGGCCCGCTGTCCATTTTCGCCGAGAAGTTCCCCGGACCAGTGATGGCGTGTGCTGCCGCCGAAGAGAGCAAAAACACGCTGATGGGCGGGCGCGGTGATGCGTATTGCGGTATGCTCAACGCCTCCTATAGTTTCGGCCTGCGCAAGGTGCCCGTCTTCATCCCGCAGATGCCGGTGGGCTTGCCTGATGAGCTGGCCGCGCAGATCAAGCACTTCGCCGCGGTGGCGCGCATCGTCATCGCCGCTCACAGCCTGAAGGTGTTCACGTTCGGTCCGCGCCCGCACGATTTCTTCGCCTGCAACGCGCCTATCAAACCGCTCTATGACCTGGGCATTGAGGTAATGGAAAATAGTGAACTCGATATGTGGGTGATGTATAACAGCATCGATCCCACCGAGCCGGAAATCGCGGCAATCTGCGCCGACATGGCGACCGAGTTGGGCGTAGGCAACACCTATCCCGACCTGCTGCCCAAGCTGGCGCGCTTCGAGCTGGCGCTGACGCGTTTCTACCAGGCCAACCTGGGCGCATCGACCTACGCCGTCTTCGCCGATAAATGTTGGCCTGCCTTCGAGAAGGCGTTCGGCTTCGTACCCTGTTACATCAACTCACGTATGGCCGCCCGCGGCATTCCGGTGGCGTGCGAAGTCGATATCTACGGCGCGGTGAGCGAGTTTATGTGCCAACTCGCCAGTTCCACCCCGGCCACGCTGCTGGATATCAACAACACGGTGCCGCGCGACCTGGTCGGCGCCGGCGACAATCTGCAGGGAGCAGCGTTGGAAGACCTGTTTATGGGCTTCCATTGCGGCAATACCCCGAGTTGCTGCATGAAGAACTGCTCGATGAAATACCAGTTGATCATGAACCGGCTGATGGAAGACCCGACGCAGCAACCGGACATCACGCGCGGCACGCTGGAAGGTCAGCTTCGCCCCGGCGCGACCACGGTGTTCCGCCTGCAAGGCGACGCCGACAGCCGCCTGGTCAGCTATATCGGCGAAGGCGCCATTCTCGACGTCGATCCGCAAAGTTTCGGCGGCATCGGCATCTTCGCCATTCCCGACTTCGCGCGGTTCTATCGCCACGTGCTGATCGGCAAGCGCTTCCCGCATCATTCCGCCATCGCCTTCTCCCACTGCGGCGAGGTACTCTACGACGCGGTGAAGCTGCTCGGTGTCAGCGACATCAACGTACCGCTGCCCGCGCACCTGCCCTATCCGGGCGAAAATCCCTTTGCGTTGCGCCAGGCCTTTGTAAAGGCATAACACACACGACGCACGTCACGGAATGTGGGGAGCGGCATGCTGAACGTGCCGCTCCCCACTGTTCGTTGGCCGACCGTAGCGTCCGTGATGAACAACATCATCCTCATCAACGATGCTATCTGCTGGGTGAATCGGCGCTGGCTTGCCCGCCGTAGCCAGTATGGCGAAGGTGGGATGCCCGTCGCGGAGCGAAGGTCTGAACACCTCATCATTGGCGAATGGTACACCCAGTCCCCGCGGGACTGATCCACCACTGCTGGCTTTCACTCCACATCGTCCCTCAAGCTTCCCAGGCCAACGCCAGCTTATACCACCGCTCCTCGTAATAAATCAGCAGCGCGTCGTCGGTCTGTCCCCAGTAGACTTGCAGCGGGTGTTTTGCCTGCCATCCCGGCGGCAGCGCGCAGATGCGTATTTCGCCGGTGGCGGTGTTGACGAGGGTGATGGGGCTGGTGTAGCCCAGGCAGAGCAGCCAACGACGCGAGGGACTCATGCGCGGAGCGACGAACTGGTCATCCCGGTACAACTCCGTCCGAGCGCCGCCGGCAGTCCCAACCGACATCACGCGGGTAGTCCAGCGGGCGCCGGTGTGCGTCCGCACGACGACGATCAATCGCCGGCTGTCCGGTAGCCATCCCACGATTTCTCCCGGCATCAGGAAGTGCCGGCGTTTGCCATCGGAACGCATCAACCACACCTGCTTGCGTTTCAATCCCTTCATGGTGTTCGCGTTGATGTCAAAGGCAATCGTGTTGCCGTCGGGCGAGCAGACCGGATCGGTCAGGCTCTTCTTACGGTCACCCGGCATGAGCTTCCGCAGGTAACCCGTGCCGGTCGAAATGGCGTAGAGCGTGCCGGAGGCATAATCGCGGCTGCACGAGAAGACGATTTCGCGAGTACGCGTGAGATACGAGAAACCATGCAAATACGCGCCACGCAGCAGACGGGCGACTTGCCGGTTGTCCGGGTAAGCGCGCACTTCGTTGCCGCCGGGCAGCGACAGCGCGCCAAATTGCCCCTGCGTAGAACGCCCGGGACGCCGCCAAAATAGCATGCGGCTCTCATCCGGGAGAAACGTCACTTCATCGACGGCGTTGAGCCGCACAAACCGATCGCGCGTCCGCATATCGTAAAGGCACAGCACCGGCAGTTGCGACGAAGAACCGCTCAATTGGAAGGTCAGGAAACGACCGCTGGGCGAAACCTGCGGGACGGACGCCCCGCGCGGCAGCGGATCGAACGGATACGCGGCGGTTACGCGCACGCCCCGGGGCGCCGCCCCGGCGAGGAGCGAAAGGAGCATCACCCAAAGCAGGCACAGCATCCTGGACTTCATGCGAAACTCCGTGCCCACTCAACGACAATCTCCCGCGCTGGCTCTCCGAGCCGCATCACACGAAGGTGTTCCGCCGTCAGCGTCACCCGGTAGTCGCCATCCGAGGTGCCGATTGCCCATCCGTCCGCGCATTCCTCCCACCGGGCGGAGGCGGCGCCGGGCGGTAAAACCGCGAATAGCGACAGCCAACGGCAGTGCTGCGCGGTGGCGGTGACTTCCACATAGCTCTCACGCCGCTGTTCCAGCAATTCGTCAAGCCGCATGCGGTTATACGGCGCGCGATATTCGTGCTCACCGCGGGTACAGTGCGCGCTGTCGGCCACTACGCGCGCACTGAGTTGCACCCCGGCGTTCTCGACGACAAAAGAGCCGTCGGCATCCGGCTCAGCGCGATCGGCGGTGTGCCAGCGCAGCGAGATCGCTTCCGCCTGCGCCAGTTCCGCTTCGTCCAGCACCGCCACGATGCCGGGGAACAGGTGCGCCACCGCGCGGCGGACGCGCGTCGCTCCGTTATACGCTGCCGTCAGGTCGAGCAACCACTGCCCACCCAGCGTTTCATCAAAAGTGGCATGGAGGATGGTACCGCGCGCGGCGGAGTCGTGGCGCATCTCGCGGCCGCCGAACTGCAATACGTTGTGGCCGACCACGCCGGCAGTGTAATACTGCCAGCGGTCAGGGCCGAAATAGTCCTCCGGGTAGAGCGGGGGACCAAGATCGACAATGAGCCGTTGACCATACCCGTCGATGCAGAGCTGTCCGATATCATTGTGCTCGTGCGCGTCTTCACGCCCGGCCTTGCCATACACCACGCACGCCGTACTGTCGGGGTTCCAATCGGTGCGCTGCACCAGGCAGCCGCCATGCGCGGGAAAAGCCTTGCCGAGTGGCAACCGGCCTTGCGGATCGAGCGGCGCCAGCGCGGCATCGTACCAGAGCAACTCGCGCACACCGCCGGCGTCCCCCCGATTCTTGCGCGCCTGCTGATCGAGGTAATATCGTTGCAAGATGCCGTCGCCCGCGGCACTTGCCACCGCCGCCACATAGGTCACGTCGGGACAATAATCGTACCCTGAATCGCCAAAGGCGGCAGTGCGTCCGGGCGGCAGCGTGAGGTGCATCAGCCACCGGCATGCCTGCGGGAAGGGCGATTGCGCGAGCAGATTCTCCGCGTCGCGGGTATGATAACGATACGCCATGAAATACCCGACCGGTAATCCGATGGCGGTGGCATATGCCACCGATTCGTTGAACTCGCCGTCAGGCCCATACATCGTCAGATAGTTGCGCATCAGCGGCAGCGAATAGTCGATCAATGGCCGCGCGCCGGGATAATCCTCCCCCAACGCCATGCCCACCACCCCGAATCCGCCGACGATACAGGTCATCCAGTTGCTCATCCACCGCGCCCACCAGGCGCCTTTCGCGACGGAATGCAGGTAGGGTTGAATACCGCAACGATCCATGCCTTCGAGAAGGAACGCCCGCTGCGCATCGGTAAGGAACGGGTGGAGCCAATCGTAGGCTAGCGCCATGTCATGCGCAAGCTGTCCGGCGCGCAGGTCGGCGGGGTATTGCGGGTGCGCCAGGTCGCGCCATTCCGGCCAGCGCGCGGGATCGAACAGCGCCTCCGCCTGGCGCAATGCCGCGTCGCGATGCGCCGTCTCGCCGGTGAGCAGCATCACCAGCGCGGCACGCAACAGCCGCTCGCCGGCGGCATGGCAGATGTCGTAATCGCGATTGGCGTGCTGCGCCTGCACCTCCGCGCGGCCCGGAATGCGCGAAGTGGGCAATAGCGGTTCCGCATCCAGCTCTTCCCGTGCCACGGCGTACAGGCGCTCCCACAGCGTCTTCGCGTGCCCGGCCGTAATTGCGTCGCGCACCTCCGCCACTGAACGCAGCATGCCAACCTTTTCCGCCGTCAGCAACATGGATGGGCGCATCAGCTTCCCTCACGCCAGCGCGGCAGCAACGCGCACAGTTCGTCCAGCGCGCCGCGGTAGTGCGGCTCCGGGATCGCCACCCCGTTGTCCAACTGTGTATTGACTCCCGGCACCAGAAAGGTCGTGCAGCCCAGGTGACCGGCTACCATGTCCCACGATTCGTCGCCCACCATGACGCATGCCTCTGGTGGTTGGCCCAGGTGCGCGAGAATGTGCTCGAAATAGCGCAGATTGGGCTTGCACGCGCGGCTATTCTCGTAGGTGGTGACCAGCCGGAAGGGGAAATCCGCCACTCCAGCCCACTCCATACGTTGCCGCGTGGCGCTAAGCGGAAAAAGCGGATTGGTAGCAATCACTACTTCGAAGCCCAGCATGAATGCCTGCGCCACCACCTGCCGCGCCGCCGGCTTGCACGTCGTGTGCTGTCGCAGTTGCGGAAATTCATTGGAGTAAAAATCCATAAACACCGGCTCCAACTCGTCACGCGTGTAGCCGGTAGGCGGGTAGAAAGCCGCCGTGAACACGTCCTCGTTCGTTGCCTGTCCATCGTTTGCCAGCATGGCGTCAATCGCCCGTTGCAGGTGCGCGTGAAACGCCTGCGGCGGCAGCAAGTGCGCCATCCACTGCCCCAACCGCTTAAAATATTCAGGGAAGAACAGGGCCACGTTATTCTCGAGCAGCGTGCCGTCGAGGTCGAAAAGGATGGCGTGTCTGGTATGTGACATCAAATATCCTGTACTGAAAATGCGTTAGAACTTTCGCTTCCACGAGAAGCCTTTACTCCCCTGCCTCCTCTCCTAGCCCTGTATAAGGGAGGTGAAGCGATAGTCCTGTGAGTATTCTCATATAAACCGCGGGCATCCTGCCTTTTGTACGCATCGAGTCACGATCGTGCTGCGCGCAACTCGAGCGAAACTTCGCCTTGCGGGCTGCAAGTTATCTACGACGCGGGCGCAGGGCTTCCCTGCCGTCGGCGATTTCCATTTCACCGCGTATTGACAATCCCCGCAGCCGAACATACGCTATGCTTGTGTCGTATGGCGACCATGATCAGCACCCTGGCTGTCATCGGCAAAGCAATCATCAGGTTGGTGCAGGATGAGCGAATTCAAAGAGTATCCTTATCGACCAAAACCGCTGAATATGTTAGGCAGCGGCTTGCTTTTTGCCGCCGGCGGCCTGTTCATGGCCCATCAGGCGTTAACGAATGATCGCGGTCTGATCATCGAGCACCTAATCAGACTCTCCCCACTGGGTACGACCATCTTTTTCTGGTGCTGCACCGTGTTCTGCGGATGGCTCGCGGTACTGGGGATCATCGGGTTTTTCGCCGGTGTCACGAGCAAATAGATGCTGCAACTATCCCCCACCGAACTGACGCTGCCGGCGCGCGGCTTCGGCAACAAAACCGTGGTCATCCCCTTTACCGATATCAAGTCGGTCACCGTACATGTCATCGAGAAGCAGCGTTTCCTCGTGATTCAACACCACCATGGCCGCAACTCCATCGAACAGTCCCTGCTGCCAAACCAGGGAGCCTTTGACGAAATTTACCAGGCGCTGGTTGCGCATACCTCGTCTACCTTATAACGAGTTCGTTCAATGCAGTTCCCAGTCGCTGGCGAGCTTGGCATGGGCTATTTTTAGCTTGCGGTCGATATTCAGCCCGTGGGCGCAGCGATCATTCATGTCGGTGTAATCCGCGGTGGGATCAATGCGGATGGGTTCGCGGGCATAGGTGTCGCGGGCGAGTTGACGCTGGCCGAACCAGCCGCCCAGGCGCACGCGCAGGGCATAATCCTCCGGATCGACCACATTGCCATCCCACAGTTGGCGGTCGTACCAGCCTTCCAGCTCGAAGATGCGGCTGACGTGGATGCCCGAAACGATCTGGCATTGGCGGCATTGGCGGCAGATGTAGCCCCGGTATTCCGGCGCGTTGGCGTATAGCTGCTCCACCTCGTCATGGGTCATCGGCGTGAATGCTTCCGCGCCGGCCAGGTCTTCGTCCAGCAGTGCGCGAGTGTTGAAGCCGGCTACCACCGTCGCCACCGGAAGGCTCCACGCATAGCGGAACGCCGTCGCCGCCGAGTGCCACAGATAGCCGTCGGCCACCGCCTTCATGCCGATAATGGCCGTCTCGTGCAATTGCGCCAGCGGGAAGAGCCGATCCTGGACGTCGGGAAAGTTGAAGTGGTCGTAGTAGTTGGTTGGCACCATGACCGCGTCGAAATGTACTTGCGGCAGTGCATGTAGCAGACCGAGCGGTTGACCGTGGCCGGTGATGCCGATGAAGCGGATTTTGCCGTCGCGCCTTGCCTGTTCCGCCGCCTCCAGTGCGCCGCCGGGACCGAGGATTTGCTCGGAGGCTGCGACATCCTGCACCGCATGCAGGAACCAGATATCGAGGTATTCCGTCTTCAGACGGCGCAGGCTGGCTTCCAGCACGTTCATCGCGCCAGCCCGATCGCGCTCGGTCACCTTGCTCGCCAGTAGGTATTCCCCCCGTCGGTGTCCGACGCCGCGCCCGATTTTTTCCTCCGAGGCGCCGTTGCCGTAATCGGCGCCGGTCTCGATATAGTTACCCCCGGCATCGAGGTAGCGATTCAGCAACGCCCCCGCCTCCGCCGTATGAATCTCCAGCAGGTGATATCCGCCGGCGCCGAGGATTGATACCTGTTCACCGGTCTGCCCTAACGGTCGTCGCTCCATTGCCTACATCCCCCGGGCGTATTATCGCACAATCGCGTGCCCGACACATGCGCTGTTTCATGATTTTCAGTACAATATACGTGCAAGCATACCGGAACGCGATTGTTTATTCATCGACGACAGCGCACCGTGATGGGATTCCGAGGACCGTCTTCCCCCACCCCGGTTCCATCGTGTTGCTCTCGCCTGTTTGCACTGCTTTCCTGTATCTTCCGTCCTGCACAGACGCGATATACACGCCTGAACGCGGTGCGGTGGATTATGGGATGATGACGACGCATTCCCCCTATGAGACGCCACGCTCATCGGATAGCCTGTTCCCACAACCGCCGGCCTTCCGCCCAGTCGCACAGCACGTAGCTGATGCCGCCGATGGTACGGGTATCGCCGGTGACGGCGGCGGATTGCACATGTTTGAATGCCAGCCCAAGCGCGGCGAATTGCGGCAGTGTAAGGTTGGTATGCGTGGTGCGCTGGAACGCGCGGTAGACGGCAGGCAAACGCCGCAAGCCCTCGCGCGTGCGCGCCTGTTCCGCCAGTGCGATGAGCAGCGCGCGTTGACGATCCGAGCGCGCGAAGTCGGTGCTGCGTATGCCGCCGCGGGTATCCTTGCGCCAGCGCAGAAAGCCGACCACCTGCTCGCCGTTCAGCCGCTGGCGTCCAGCGCGAAGGTGAATCGACAGGTGGCCCCAGTGGTCATCGTAATTCATGTCGTGGGGCACGGTGATCGTCACTCCGCCGAAGGCGTCCACCACCTCGCGCACGGTGCGCGAATCCATCACCAGATGATAGGGCAAGCCGGCTCCCAGCACGTCGGAGTCGGCCAGCGTCTCCTTCAACAAGCCAACCTGACCAACGGCATAGGCCGCATTGATTTTTTGCTGCCGGCGCTGATGCGGCAGTCGTACGCGGGCATCACGCGGCACGGAGAGCAACAACGACCTGCCGCCGTCCAACCGCGCGGCAAAGAGGATAATAGCATCCGAGCGGCGCGGCCCTCCGGACAGTTCCGGCTCGTCCAGCCCGACCACCAGCACGCGCGCGACCGTTTGCGACCCGAACGGAGGATGCTGCAGGAAGTAAAAAATGACGGCGCCGGCGCCCAGCATCAGCAGGAACACGGCGGTGAAAATGACGCGAAGCAGACAGCCCAGGCAGGACCGCCGAAGTTGGCGCTGTTTCGGTCGCGTCGGCAAAAAACTGTTCTCCTTTGCGGCTTACCGCGACAACACCGCTTGTTGGCGAATGGGATCGAGCTTGCTCACCGCCTCACGCAGTACGAAACGGGGGAGCGCATCCGACCGCCGGCGCAGGAACGCGATGGTCGCGTCGGGCTCACGCACGGCACATTCGCGCAGCACCCACCCGAGAGCCTTCCGCACGAAGTATTCCCGATCCGCCGCCAAATAATCGCACCACTTCCGAATGCGTTGCGGGGAAATCGTGGCATGGCGGACGCGTGGCACCTGGGTGACCAGCACGGCGCGGCGCACCCAGAGATTCTCGTCGACTACCCAGCGGTCGAACTCCGTCTCCAGCGCCGGGTATCGCTCCACCAACACCGCAAGCAGGTGTGCGGCGATGCCGTCGACCAAATCCCAACTGCCCGCGGCGCGCACCCATCTTTCCAACAGCGGCCATTCCTCGGGGGTGAGCATGGCGGCATATCGTTCCAGCAACTGCACCGCCAGTCGCTTTTCTTCGTGCATCCCGGCATGCCAGAGTGCGTCAGCCAGTTGCCGCACCGCGGGAAAAGGCAGATCGGCGTGCGCGCGCTGAAATGCCTTAGCCAGCGCGTGGCCCGCGGGCACTGTCACCCCCAGGAATGCGTCAGTCGATTTCAGGTAACGTTGCTCGTTCGCCGCACGTTGTGGATTCACCGCCGCGCGCAACGCCTGTCGCAACGCATCGAGGTGGTCATTTTCCATCAGGACACCTCATCAGCCGCGGTGATAGGCAGCGTGATGCTTACCGTCAATCCGCCCGTCGGTCGGCTTTCCGCGTATACCTCGCCGCCATGCAGCCGTACAAAGTGGTAGGTGAGCGACAGCCCCAGGCCCTGACCCGTGGTTCTGGTCGAATAGAGCGGCTCGAAAATCTGCGACAACTCGTCGGCCGATACACTCGCGCCGGTATCGGAAATGCGGCACACCACTTGGGAGTCGTCCACCGCCAGCGCGATAGTGAGCTCGCCACCATCCGGCATCGCCTGCAAGGCGTTCACCAGCACATTCATGACCGCCTGGTACAACTGGTTCGCCATTCCCTCGATGGGCGGCACACCGGGGGCACAGGCGGCATGCACGCGCACACCCTGTTGCTCGCATTCCGGCTGGATGAGCGTTAGCAAGCGCTCGATCATCTCGTTCAGGTCCACCGCTTCCCGTTCGGTCGCCGGCTTGCGCACCAGGTCGAGCATCTGACTCACCAGGTGGTTGATGCGCTCGACTTCGTGCACTACGGTCGCGCTGAACTCCTGGCGAAACTCAGCATCGTCATACCGCTCGGACAGCAGGTGGGCAAAGGTCTGAATCGGCGCCAGCGGATTCTTAATCTCGTGCGCCAGGCTGGCGGCCATGGCTCCCATCGAACTGAAGCGTTCCGCCTGCATCTTGGCCTGTTGCAGCGCGCGCAGCGCCGACAGGTCGTGAAAGACGATCAGGCGACTCTGCTCGGTCTCCCAATTGCGGTTGAAGGGGGTGATGGTCGCCAGCACCGGGATGACCGCACCCGTGCGCGTGGTTATTGCCGATTCCACCGCCTGTTCCCCGGTTTCCGGCACGTCCAACTCGGCCAGGCCGATCTCGTCCAATCGCTTGCCGACCGCGGCGTTGGCGGGTACGCCGGTGATCTGCTCGGCAGCACGATTGAAGGTGATCACCGCCTGCTGTGGATCGATGGCCACCACGCCATCCTGCATAATGTCGAGCAGGCGCGCGTGATATTCGTTCATCAGCTTCACGTCATCGAAGTGCCGTACGTTGTTCAACGCGATGGCCGCCTGTTTGCCCAGAATGCGCAAGAATTCGAGATCATCGTGGCGATAAATTTCACCCGAATCCTTTTCCCCCAACAACAGCAACCCCTGGAGCTTATCGGCGGCAACACACGGCGCCACCGCCGCCATGCCGTGTTGCTCCATCCATACGCCGATGCTGTGATCCGGTTCGTCGCGCAGCACCAGTTCCTCGGTCAGCATCACCTCGTCCATACGCTGCGCAAACGCCAGCACCGGCTCAGTTGCCGCCAATTCATGCGGCAACGCTTCCCAGATGCCGGTTACCGAGGCGCGTGTCAGCATATCGTTATGGCCAGGCAGAAATACAGCGGTGCGCCGCGGCGCGAAGCTGCGTGTGATGGCATCGGTAAGCGTTACCGTCACCTGCCCCAGGTCGCGGGCAGCCGCCAGCGCATTGCATGCCTCGCGCAGGGATTGCCGGTAGTCGTAGACCCCGCTGTAGTAGAGACGTTGATTCACCAGGTGGTTGAGCGCGGAGGTGATGGGATAAAACGTTAACGCAAAGAAAAATGTCAGCAGGAAGATACCCGTGCGCGGCGGTAGATGCAGACGCACTACCAACGCATGATCCAGCACCGGACCGAGCAAGGCGAACAGCAGCGACATGAGTGTGATCGTGACCGCATACACGGCGCCGGAGCGCAGCACCACATTCATTTCGAGCAGGCGGTAGCGGAGGATGCTGAGGGTGACCGTGGTAGTAACGAGCAGCGAGGAGAGCGTCCCGTAACTCGCGGTGCGCGTATTTCCGGTCAGCGCGGGCAAGATAAGATTGGTCAGGCTGCCCACCGCAGCCATGCCGACGCAACCGAGCAGGATATAGCGAATCTGCATACGCGCCAGGCCGTGCACCTGTCGCGCCTTTTCGGTCAAGTGCAGCATCCCAGCCGCCGCACAGGCGAACAGCCAGATGGTATGCGGCAATACCATCGGCCCGACATTGCCATCAACCCAGGCCGATCCCCACGGGCTGGTACTGCCGGGAATATGCGTCAGGGTGACGGAAACGATCATGTAGGGTGAATAGGCGAGGAACAGCCAGGGAATGCCGAGTAGCGACAGCACGATAGCCGTGCGACGAAATTCGCGGGACACGTAGGGAAATCCGGCGCAAAACCACAGCCAGCTTGCTCCCATCAACGTGGAGCAGATGAAGCAGGAGCGCGCCATCCAGAGCGAGTAATCCGCGCCGAACTGCGGCTGCATCGAGGCGACGCACACCATCCACGCGGCGATCCAGAGCAGGTACCAGGCGAAATTCCGGCCCGTCCGGTAGGTGCGCGTCCTGAACAGGATGAGCACCACCAGCGCCAGATGGTAGAGCGCCGCCACGATTAGCAGGACCTGGACGATGAGCATTTTTGATGAGCGCGGACTCGACGGCAACCATCCTGGTCGACCGCGGCCCTTACCTTGCGACGATATTGATCAGCTTGCCCGGGACGATAATGACTTTCTGCACGGTGGCCTGCCCGATGTGACGACGCACGTCTTCCGACGCCAGCGCCATCGCTTCCAGCGTGGCCTGGTCGGTACCGACGGGCACCACCAGCCTGTCGCGCAATTTGCCGTTCACTTGAATGGGCACAGCCATCACTTCTTCCGCGGCCACCCGCGGATCGAAAGTCGGCCACGACTCCAGCGCCAGCGGAGCGGTCTGTCCCAGCGCTTCCCACAATTCGCAGGCGACGTGCGGTGCAAAAGGCGACAGCAGGCGCACCAGCGTCTCCATCGCTTCGCTCCATGGGATATTCACGTCGTTGTATGTCGCATCCGTGTCAGGGGTGAATGCATACATCTCGTTCAACAGTTCCATCATCGCGGAGATGGCGGTGTTAAACTGGAAGCGGTCAATGTCATTGGTCACGCGATGGATAGTCTGGTGCGTTTTGCGACGCAACGCGCGGCTCAGCTCACCCAGTTCCATTGTCTCGATGGTCTCGCGCCAGTTAGTGCGATAGGCGGCATGATAGGTATAGGCATTGCGCCACAGCCGGTTCAGGAAACGGCTGATGCCGTCGATGCCGGGCGGCACGTTGTACGGCTTGCCCGTTTCCGGGTCGGTGCCCCACTCCGCGCGCTCACCCGCCGGTGCCATAAACAGGATGAAAAGGCGTGCGGCATCAGCGCCGAACTGATTCACCACGTCGGTGGGCGGCACCGCGCCGGAACGCTTCGACATCTTTTTCCCGCCGGCGGTGACGATGCCCTGGTTGAATAGGCGCAGGAACGGCTCGTCGAAATCCAGCAACCCCAGGTCGTGCAGCGCCATGGTGAAAAAGCGCGCGTAGATCAGGTGCATGGTGGCGTGCTCGCGCCCGCCGATATAGTGATCCACCGGCATCCAGTAGCGCACCATGTCCGGGTCGAATGCCTGGGTCGGATCATCGGGCGAACAGTAGCGCAGAAAGTACCAGGACGAATCCATGAAGGTGTCCATGGTGTCAGAATCGCGCCGTGCCGCGCCGCCGCATTTCGGACAGGTGGTCTGCATGAAGGTGGGGCTGGTGGTGAGCGGCGATTCCCCCGCGCCGGTGAACTGCACGTCGTCGGGCAGCAACACCGGCAGTTGTTCCTCCGGCACCGGCTGAATGCCGCACGTCTCGCAATAGACCATCGGGATCGGCGTGCCCCAGTAACGCTGGCGGCTGATGCACCAGTCGCGCAGGCGATAATTCACCGTGCGGTGACCGATGCCGCGGGCTTCCATATCCTCGGCAATCTTCGTCCATCCCTCGTCGCTGGGCATCCCGTCAAAGGGGCCGGAGTTGACCATGAAGCCGGCGGCCTCGAAGGCGGTGGCCATTACAGCCGAGTTCAGATCGGTGCCTTTGGGCGCGATGACGATGCGGATGGGAATGTCATACTTGCGGGCGAACTCAAAGTCACGCTGGTCGTGCGCGGGTACCGCCATGATGGCGCCGGTGCCGTATTCCATCATCACGTAGTTGGCGACCCAAATCGGCACGCGTTCACCGTCCATCGGATTGATGGCATAGGCGCCGGTAAAGGCGCCTTTCTTCTCCAGTTCGGTGGAGGCGCGGTCGATCTCGCTCATGCCGCGCACTTCCGCGCGCAGCGCATCTACCGTTCCACGCTGAGCGGACGTGGTCAGTTCGTCGACCAGCGGGTGCTCGGGCGCCAGCACCATGAAGGTGACGCCGAACACGGTGTCGGGGCGGGTGGTGAAGACGCGCAGCGTGTCCGCGCGGTTTTCCAGCGCCCAGGCGAACTCGACGCCGATGCTCTTGCCAATCCAGTTTTTTTGCATCGCGATCACGTCGTCCGGCCATTCCAACGTCGCGTGACCGTCCAGCAGTCGTTCGGCGTAATTGGTGATGCGGTAATACCACTGCTCCATCATCCGCTTCACCACGCCGGTGCTGCAACGCTCGCAGGTGCCGTTCACTACCTGCTCGTTGGCCAGTGCCGTCTGGCACTCCGGGCACCAGTTCACCGCCGACTTGCGCTTATACGCCAATCCGGCGTTATACAATTGGATGAAAAACCACTGATTCCAGCGGTAATAATTCGGCTCGCAGGTAATGACTTCGCGCGACCAATCGTAGGAAAAGCCCATACTGCGAAACTGACTTTCCATGTTGGCGATATTTTTCATCGTCCACTCACGCGGGTGCACACCACGCTTGATGGCGGCGTTCTCAGCAGGCAGACCGAATGCGTCAAAGCCGGTGGGATGCATGACGTTGTACCCCTGGTGCAGCTTGAAGCGCGCCACCACGTCGCCGATGGTGTAGTTGCGGATGTGCCCCCAGTGCAAGTCACCCGAGGGATAGGCGAACATATCGAGGAAGTAGAACTTGCGCTTTGCCTCCACGCGGCTCTCAAACAACCGCTCGTTCGTCCAGCGCGCCTGCCACTTCGGCTCGATTTCTTGCGGGCTATACCGTTCACTCATCGCTCGTGACATCGGTTATCATCCTTCAACTCAAAGTAACGGGCGCACGCATCGACCTCGTCCACGCACGCTCCCTTTCCCGCACAGTATAGGAACCATGGGGGGGCAATGTCAATGAATTCGTCCTGACGGCCCGGCGAGACACACCCGACAACCAGGCAGCCAACAGGCTGATGTTCCACGATTTCATCGCGATCATTCACAAAATGCAGCAGGATTATCGGATATGACGGCGTAATACACAGATAGGATTCGCATCTAGCCTGTAATGACGATGTTCGACGACCACGACGATCAACCCTGGGATATGGAGCTGTTGCAGCGCTGTGAACGGTTGCTGGCGGATCCCCGCTCCACCGATGAGCTGATCCGCCTGGCGCTGGTGGCCGACGACACCCCGCTCGAATACATGGAGGTGCTGCAAACGCTGCACCTGCGTGCCAATCGCGAGGTGCTGGCGGCGGCGTGCGCACTGTGCCACAGCGCACACGCACGCGAGCGCATCCTGGGCGCCGACATGCTGGGACGGCTGGGCGACATCGTCTGGGTGTTGCGCGCGGCGCGCATGCTCTCAGACAGCGAGCACCCGCAGGCCCGGGCACACGGCGAACGATTGATGCAGCAGTTCAGTCCACTGGTGGGTAGGGCGCGGCAATTCCCCAAGGAGATCATCTCCATCCTGTTGCCGCTGGTGGAGAGCGAGGAGAACGACCAGGTGCTGCGCGCCATGTTGTGCGCACTGGGCGATTATCAGGACTTTCACCCCATCGTCACCGAGCGTCTTGCCGCCATGCGTACCCACCCCAATCGCGACGTGCGCTTCACCGTCGCCACCCGCCTGGCACTGAACCTGGAGAGTCCCATCGCGCTGGTTGCCATGACTGAACTGTCGGACGATGACGACGACGAGATACGCATGTGGACCACGCTGAGCCTGGGGCAATTCGCATTGGTGCATACGGAACCGGAACAGTGCAACCTCATCCGCGACACCCTCTGCCGCCGCCTGACCGATGCCAACGACGAAGTGCGCGGCGAGGCTATGCTCGGTCTGGCCATGCGCAGCGACCCACGGGTGGTCGATGCCTTGATCACGGAGGCAGGCCGTACCTCGATTTCAACGCACTACCCCCGCGCGCTGGTCACCGCCGCCATTGCTCTCGGCGATCCCCGCTTGTATCCGCTGTTGCAGGAGGTGCAGGATAATCAGTCGCTCACCGACAGCGATCACGACGACGACGCGTTACGGGAAGCACTGGCGATGTGCCGGGTGGCAAGTAACAACTGACTCGATGGTTGCATAGCCATAGCCGGCCAGTGAAAGACAAACGCGGAACGGCATGAGCCGCTCCGCGTCGACATGTCGCCATCCGCGGCGCATCACAGTTTGTCGAAATCCTCCGGGTATTTCACTTTGGACAGCGCGATGTTGCGCTTGATGTACCCCAGTTTGAACAGCTCGGCGATGGATTTCTCCATGGTCACCATCCCCTGACGGCTGCCGGTTTGCATCAGCGAGGGAATCTGCTCGATCTGGTGCTCGCGGATGAGGTTGCGCACGGCCGGGGTGGCCAGCAGGATTTCGGTCGCCAGCACCATTCCCTTGCCGTTGGCTCGCGGCAGCAGCAATTGCGCGACGATGCCTTGCAGGCAGTTCGCGAGCTGTTGCGAGACCTGCTGTTGCTGCGACGGCGGGAAGACGTCGATCACCCGTTCAATGGTTTGCGGCGCATCGGGAGTGTGCAGCGTCGCCAGCACCAGGTGTCCGGTTTCCGCCGCGGTGAGCGCGGTAGAGATGGTCTCGAGGTCACGCATCTCGCCCACCACGATTACATCGGGATCCTGTCGCAAAGCATGGCGCAACGCCGTGGCGAAGGAATGCGTATCGGAATGCACCTCCCGTTGCTTGATCACCGCGCGTTTGTTGGGATGCAGGAATTCGATGGGATCCTCGATGCTCATCACCAGACATTCCCGCTCCATGTTGATCATGTTCACCAGCGCGGCCAGTGTGGTGGTTTTACCGGTGCCCGTGGGTCCGGTCACCAGCACCAGACCGTTGGGTCGCCGGGCCAGGTCGGCCACGCTGCTGGGTACGCCCAACTCCTGCACGGTGGGAATGGTCTGCGGCACCCGTCGGAAGGCTGCCTCGATGGCGCCGCGCTGGCGGTGCACATTGACGCGAAACCGATCCATACCCGGGATGGTCAGCGCGAAATCCAATTCCAGTTCCATCTCGAATTGCACTTGTTGCTCGTCGGTGAGCAACTGGTAAATCATGGAATGCAGCCCAAGTTTGGTGCAGATGGCGAGTTTGGTGCGGCGCAAATGTCCGTCGACGCGGAGGATCGGCGGCTCATGCTCTGTCAGGTGGAGATCGGACGCTCTCTCCTGAATGCACAGCTCCAGCAGCTCTTTAATATCCGTGGAATAATGCGCATCTTGCATATGCGCATCGATATTTTCCGATAGCAGCTCCCTGATGATCATGGCGCTGTACAACCCCTCAGTAATATGATTCCATAAAAACGATTACGTATGAGTAGCAATTCGGCTCTCCGGCAATCCCGACATCCCGAAAATACAGGCTAACTACCTTGCACTGTGCGGCATTACTACAACTATGCTACCACATACAGGGTCACTGGACAATCGCACAACCAGCCTATCTCTACTAATACAACTACTTCTCCACTTACCATTGGCTGATCTTCTTGACAATCGGCAATTCATCAACGATGCTAATCGTGCCGTTGAAGAGCTTTCCCACACATTCAATACGCGGAGCAGTCGCGGGGAGAAGTTGAGGTTAAAATGTGATGAAGATATTGGCTCCACACGACGTTATGCGCGCGTGTGGAGCAGAGCGTCGCGATACCAGGCGATGGTTTCGTGCAGCCCCTGTTCCAACGACCAGCACGGGTGAAAACCCAGCCGGGTCACGGCTTTCTCGATTGAGGCGACAGAATACCGGATATCACCGGCACGCGCCGGCCGTGTGTCGGGTGTGTGCACGACCCCGAGCGCTTGCCGGCAGGCGGCCAGCAGCGCGTTGACGGTGGTGGGATTGCCCACAGCAACATTAAAAACTTCACCCACGATCCCCTTGCCTTCGCGCAATCCGGCCAACAGGTTTGCCTGTACGCAATCGTCTACATAGGTGAACTCGCGGCATTGTTCGCCGTCGCCGTAGACGTTCAGCGCGCGACCCTCCAGCATGGCGGCGATGAAGGCGCAAACCACGCCGGCATATTGACCGGTGGGATCCTGGCGCGGCCCGAAGATGTTGAAGTAACGCAAGGCGACGGTCTCAAGTCCGTAGAGCATGGTGAACTGGCGCAGGTAATGCTCGGCGGCCAGCTTGGTGGCGGCATACGGCGACAGCGGCAGCGGACGCAGGCTCTCTACGCTGGGTAGCGTCGGCTCGTTCCCGTATACGGCACAGGAAGAGGCCATGACCAGCCGCCGTACCCCGGCATCGCGCGCGGCCTGCAACAGGTGCAGCGTGCCGGTCAGGTTAACCTCATGACAGGTCAGCGGATCTTCCACCGACAGCGGCACCGACACAATAGCCGCCTGGTGCCACACACGCTCGATTCCGGCGCAGGCACGCCGGCAGATGTCCGGGTCGCGCACGTCGCCGGTGATCAACTCGATATCGTCCCGCACCTTGTGTAGATTCTCACATCGCCCGGAAGACAGATTATCCAGCACGCGCACGCGATGCCCTTCCCGTACCAGCGCCTCTACCAGGTGGGAACCGATAAAACCGGCGCCGCCGGTCACCAACATATTCATCATGACTCCTCTGCGGCACTACCTTCGCGGCGCACGGCGGATTTCCCTGCTCCGGATCGGTGCGGTGTCACTTGTTGCCGCGGGCGGATTTCACGGCAGCCAGCGTCAGCAGCAAGATGCGGCAATCCTGCCGCAGGCTCAACTGGCGGCAATATTCGGCATCGTAATGCACCTTCGTCGGCACGTCCAGGTCATCGCGACCCATCACCTGCGCCAAGCCGGTGATGCCCGGCCGTACGGCGTCGGCACCGGTCTGTTCGCGCAGGATGTTTACATCGGTTTGCGTGAGCAGCGCCGGACGCGGACCGATGAAGCTCATTTCACCCTTGAGGATATTGAGCAGTTGCGGCAACTCGTCCAGACTGGTTTTACGCAGCAGGCGTCCCACCCGCGTTACGGAGTTCAATCCCAGGCACTGCATTTCCTCGGTGGAAAGCACCGGTGTGCCGACGTGCATGGTGCGAAATTTGTAAATCGTGAATGCCTTGCCGCTCATCCCCACCCGCTGTTGCCGATATAGTGCCGGTCCGGGTGAATCGAGGCAAATCAACACCGCGAGCACCAACAACACCGGCGCCAGCGCAATGAGCAGCAAGATAGCCAACACCAGATCCATGGTCGCCTTCCACCCCTGGTACAGTGGAAGCGGATAGGTGCGCTCCAGTTGATACATGCCGACATCCTCACGTGATAAATCCGTGTACCCGGCGGGTACTTACCGAAATTATCCAATAACGCCCTGAACGTGAAGCGGGATTGTCGGCACATTTTTGGCGGCTTGTCTGAGTCGCAGAACAGGCTGGAGCATCCGGCGATAAATCAACGGAGTCACGAGTGGGTGATGTGTTATCGGGAGAACAACAGGTTGCCAGAGGATAAACGCGTTATGGTGAATGTTTCTGCTCCAACGCAGAACGACAGCTCTCTATGCGGGGGCATTGGGCACGCATGGGAAGACGAAGCGATACTGAACCGTGGGATATCATGGCAGTCCGGCGTTCACAGGTCGCCCGTGCCCCGTGGCGCGGAGGGTATGTCGGCCATGGATGGTCGTCGCCGTCTCCTCATCCTTCCGATTCAGAGCGTGTCTACCACGCATGGAAAAACGGATGCACACGAGATTGCATTACGCCGAGGAGTCCGGCGAGGGGATAATCGGAACCAGGATACGCAGCAGTTCCAGCGTGCCGTCGGAACGCAGACGCTGGCGTCCGACACGGGATTCATACGAGGGTGGCAACCAGCGCGGCGTCGGGAAATCGATCCAGACGAGGGTGATCCCCAATGCGGCGGCGATTTGTTCAGCTTCGTCGGGACGATAGCCGACCAGTGATGGCAATGCAGCAGTCATCACAGCGTCTCCACGCCGATAAGCACATTGCGCAGACGCACCAGCGCCTCCTGTACCGCACGCGCGCGAATGGTGGCACGGTCACCCCACATGGTATAGCGGAAGGCGCGCGCGCCCTCCCGGCTGGCCACGCCGATGTAGACTAATCCCACCGGCTTCTCCGTGGTACCGCCCTCCGGTCCGGCAATGCCGGTGACGCTGAGGCCGAAACTGGCACCGGTAGCGCGCATGACGCCGTCCGCCATCTCGCGCGCAGCCTCCTCGCTCACTGCCCCATGAATCCGCAGCGTGTCGGACGACACGTCCAGCAGCGATTCCTTCAAATCGTTCCGATAGGCGATGATCCCGCCAAGGAAGTAGTGCGAACTGCCCGCCACGCCGGTGATGCGCCCGCCCAGCAGGCCGCCGGTGCACGACTCGGCCACCGCCAGCGTAAACGCCTGTTCGCGTAATATGCGTCCGACCACCAGTTCGATTGTCTCCTCGTCAATGCCGAACAGATGCTGCCCGACACGGCGGCGGATCTCTTCCTCCACCGGCGCGATCAACCGCAACGCCTCCGCCTCGGTAGCCGCACGCGCGGTCAAGCGGATATGCACCTCAGCCAGCTTGGCATACGGCGCCACGGTGGGATTGGCCTGTTGCATCAGGTCTTCCAACTGGGTTTCCAGCATCGACTCGCCGATGCCGGCAAAACGCAGCGTACGGGAGAAAATCACTTCACCAGACAGCCGGCGCAAGGTGTCCGCCACCGTCTCGCGCCACATCGGGTGCATCTCCTGCGGTGGGCCGGGCAATGCGACCACTGTCGTGCCGTCTTTGCTGAGGATGAAGCCGGGGGCGGTGCCCACCGGATTCGGCACCACACGTGCGCCGCGCGGCATCATCGCCTGCTTGTATTGTTTATCGGTCAACGGGCGTCCGATGCGCTGAAAGATCGCCTCGACCATGCCTTTTGCTTCCGCGTTCATTTCCAGCGGCGCGTCAAAGGCGTCGGCAATGCCGGCGGCGGTGATATCGTCGGCCGTCGGTCCCAACCCGCCAGTGCAAATGATCACTTCCGCGCGGCTCGCTGCCAGGCGCAGCGTGGCCACCAGTCGCTCGGCATTATCACCCACGGTATCCTTGTAAAATAGACCGAGTCCCAATTCCGCCAGCCGTTCGGCGATGAACGCGGCGTTAGTGTCGATAATTTGTCCTAGCAACAACTCAGTGCCGATGGATAAAATCTCTGCGCGCATATGCTCCCCAATCCCCATCACGGGTCGTTCCCGACCGCTCCTCCATCAATTCCGCCTCGTAAGCCGAAACCCCTCCTGGCAGATGGTGTGTACCGCGTCACACGGAAAAGGAAACCGTCCGCGCAACGGGAATAATAAAAGGCATGCAGCGACTGGTTAATAATGCGGAGGAAACGCGCGCGCTGGGAAGCGCGTTGGGGCGCACCGCCCATGCGGGCGACGTGCTGTGGCTGCACGGTCAACTGGGTGCGGGAAAAACCGAGATGACCAAAGGCATTGCCGCCGGATTAGGATGTCGCGAGCAAGTCTCCTCGCCCAGCTTCGCCCTGATTCACGAATATCCCCATGGGCGGTTGCCGCTGTATCATGCCGATCTGTATCGGCTGGAGACGCCGGCCGCGATGGAACTTGGACTGGAGGATTATCTGGAGGACGAAGGCGTAACGGTGGTGGAATGGGGTGAGCGCCTGCCTGCGGATTATTTTTCGGATGGCGTGGATGTCGAACTCATCATTTCAGAAGTAAACGACGTACGCCGGATCACCCTGCGCCCGCGCGGCCCGGCGGGTGCGGCCTGGCTGGAACGCCTGGCGAAAGCGGAATAAGACGAGTCTATGCTTATTTTCACCATCGAAACCTGTACCGAGACCAGCACGCTGGGACTGGTGCGCGACGGCAGCGTGCTGGCGGAAGCGGCATTCCCCAGTCGCTACACGCTGGCGAAGCGGCTGCTGTCGCGGCTGAGCTGGTTGCTGGATGAGTGCGATCTGACCATCGGCAGCCTGACGGCGGTGGCGGTGGCACGCGGACCGGGCTCATTCACCGGAGTGCGCATCGGGCTGGCGGCGGCGAAGATGCTGGCGCATGAACTGCGCATCCCGCTGGTCGGCATCTCCACGCTGGAGGCGATCGCCTATCCCTTCCGCGAACTGGGCGACGTACTGCTGGCGCCGATGATCAATGCGCGTCGCCAGCAGGCATACCTGGCGCTGTTCCATGGCGAGCAGGGGCAGTTGCATCGCCGCACACCCGATCTGCTCCTCTCCGCGGAGCCGTTTGCCGAATTAGTGCGCGTGCAGGCAGCGGTGGGGCAGCGCACGCTGCTGATCGGCCAGGTGGATGGGCTGCCGGCGGCCTTTCACGTGCCGGGAGCCGCCGCGATGCGCGCCCTGGTCACCCCGCACGCACTGGCCGCGCTAGCGCGCATACGCCTGGAGTGCGGTGAGGCGGATGATCCGATGACGCTGGCGCCGTTATATCTGCGCAGTGCCGCCGAGTGAGGACCGCATGATGCCGGATCGCGCTGATGTCATCGACATCGAGGGGATGACTCTCGGCGACGTACCACAGGTGCATACGCTGGAGGTGCTCTGCTTTCCCACCCCTTGGGACAAGAGCGCCTATTATCGCGAGGCGCAGAACCCCACCGCTTTTTACCTGGTAGCGCGCCACCACGACCGTGTCATCGGCTTCGGCGGCATGTGGACGATTGGTGACGAAGCGCATATTGTCACACTCGCCGTGCATCCCGACTTTCGCCGGCACGGCGTAGGCCGGCGGCTGATGGAAGCGTTGCTGGCGGAAGCACGCCGGCGCCGCGTTGAACAGGTCACACTGGAAGTTCGCGTGCACAACACGGCCGCGCAGCACCTCTACCATGATTTGGGCTTCGTCATCATCGGCTACCGCCGCGACTATTACCCGGACAACGGCGAAGACGCCGCGGTGATGGGTCTGGAGTTGCCGGCAGCAACGACAAACGAAGAATAAGGTCTGGTGGATGAGCAGGACAGGCTCGTTCGCCATAGTCGGATGGCGCAGGGGGAATATCCATAGCGGCACCACCGCATTGCCGATCACTCGCCGCTTGTTACCTGTCACTCGCCTCCGCCCGTCCACCGCAGTTGGGACAGGCGGCGCCGTTGAACACCCGGTGGCAGCTCGCGCAGCGTCCCCAGCCGTGTTCGCGTTTACGCTCGCGTTCGGCACGCAGCCGGGCGAAGGCGGGACCGAGCAACTCGCGAACTTCAGGGTTGGTGACGCCGTCGAACACCTGCACCGGCACTGGCACGAGAGGACGGTGTTCATCCGCGTGCGGATGCAGCGCATATGGTGAGTCCGTCGGGATTTCTTTGCGCGCTCGGCGGCGCGCCACGCGAAATACGACATCTTTCAGGATAGCGCGGCCCAACAGTTGACGATAGCGCGCGAGGATTTTCGGTTTCAGCAGGTGCAGTTCTTCAGCCCAGGTGTGCGAGGTGACGCCGACGGTCAGAATGCCTTCCGCCATCTTTTCCGGCCATGATTTCTGCGCGATCAATCCGCCCACCACCTGCTCCCACAGCGACATGACCATCACCCGCCGCATGCCGGCCAGCATGCGGCGGTCTTTCAACAACCCGCCCAGCAGAGATTGGATTGATGCCTGCCCGTGATTCATACCCCTAGTCTAGCGAGCAAGCGGCAGGAATACCAGTAGGGGGAAGCGTATTCGGCGCATTTTTTTGTCGCGGACGCATGACAATGATGTATGCGCGCGACAGCGCACCGCACGCGATCTCCTCGCTGCTCCAATGTTAACGTTCCCAGCGCACCCGCGTAAAGCGCTCGCGCGGGAGCGGCGTCACCTGCAGTACGCCGCGATAAGCCTTGTACAGCTCCTTGCCGATGCGCGCGGCGAGAAACTGCGTGGTCGTCAGCACGTAGAGTTCGTCGCCCCGGTCCTCGATCATCGCGATACGAGCGCTGGGATTCGTTGCGCGCAGACGGGCTTCCTCATTATGTATCAGGTGGAGCACCTCGTCCTTGGCGACCGCGTCCCATCGATGGCGAATCGTCACCTCACCCTCATACAGACGGCGCTCAACCCGCATGCACCCCGGGCACAGGGTGACATGGGTGTCCGCTTGCGCCTTCAACTCCAGATGACGCCGTTCGTTGTACAACCAGTGATCGGTC
This sequence comes from uncultured bacterium, assembly GCA_964472305.1. Lineage (GTDB taxonomy): Bacteria > Armatimonadota > Hebobacteria > CAIYQO01 > CAIYQO01 > CAYYJR01. The sequence continues at coordinate 324,085 of CAYYJR010000001.1, read as the reverse complement.
TCCAGATAGGCATGACAGCGGTCGCAGATCGCCGGCCCCGGCACTTCCAGGTGCGACTGAAACTGCCGGTCGGGAAACAGCCAGGTGAGATCCGCCTGCGCGCCAACCTGTTGCTGATCGATCACCGTCGGTTTACGGGGCGAATGAAAAGGATTGCCCACGACGCACCTCCTTTGTCGGGTATACTCCCGACACGTTCCCGTGGATAGTATCGCCGCGCGACTCCACGGCGATACCTGCGAAACCACGCAACAGCGGTGCGAGAACCGCACAGCCGCGACACATTGCGCCGATGGCAAAAAGCGGTTAAGATATCGCCGGACAGGCATGGGTTTGCTCCGCCTATGTGGTACGATATCGGCGGAATACCGGATGCTGTCCCAGTCAAAGGAGTCGTTATGCCCATCGATACACGCAGAGTCTATTCGCTCATTCTCGGCGGAGGCCGAGGGAATCGTCTGTTTCCACTGACGAAAGACCGCGCGAAACCTGCTGTCCCGCTGGCTGGTAAATACCGTCTCATCGATGTGCCCATCAGCAACTGCATTACCTCGAAGATCGGAAAAATCTTCGTGCTGACGCAATTCAACAGCCAATCGCTGCACCGACATATCCATAATGCCTACAAGTTCGACATTTTTTCCGACAGCTTCGTCGAAATCCTGGCAGCCGAACAGACCGACAAGCAGCTCGATTGGTACCAGGGCACCGCGGATGCCGTGCGCCGTAATTTGTGGCACCTGACTGATCCTGACGTGGATCACGTGCTGGTGCTTTCCGGCGACCAGTTGTATCGGATGGATTTTCGCGAAATTTTACAAACCCATGAGGACATGCACGCCGAGGTGACGCTGGCCGCCACCCCCAAGCGTCCGGATAAAGCAGAAGGGCTGGGTGTGCTGAAGATCGATCGCCATTTCCGCATTGTCGACTTCGTGGAAAAGCCCGACCGCGCCACCATGCGCAGCCTGACCATTCAGGGCGAGGACCTGGCCCCGCTGGGGGTGAAGGCGGAAGGCCCGGTGGTGTTGACCTCCATGGGCATCTACCTCTTCAACCGCACCCGGCTGGAACTGGCACTGAATAACGAAATGACCGACTTCGGCAAGAACGTCATTCCCTGGTGTATCCAGCACATGCGTGCCTTCGTGCACCCCTTCACCGGCTATTGGGAAGACGTCGGGACCATTCACTCCTTCTACGAGGCAAATCTCGACCTCACGACACCGGAGCCGAAATTCGACTTTTACGAGCCGGGACGCCCTATCTACACCCATCCGCGTTTCCTGCCCAATACCCGCATCTCATCCGGCAGTGAATTAACGCAGTCGCTGATCAGTGAAGGCTGCATCATCAACGAGGCGGTGATCGAGCACTCCGTGATCGGCATTCGCAGCATGATCAATTCCGGTAGCGTACTGAAAGACACCATCATGATGGGTCAGGATAGTTACGAGACACCCGAACAACAGGAGGAGAACGCGGGCCTGCCCATGCGCGGCGTGGGCGCGCACTGCCAGGTCACCCGCGCGATCATCGATAAAAACGCGCGCATCGGCGACGGCGTCATCATCAACTCGCATCTAAACAAACCGAACGAGGATGGCGATTGTTATTATGTGCGCGACGGCGTGGTGATTATCCCGAAGAATGCCGTGGTGCCCGACGGCCGGCGGATTTAGCATCTATCGCCAATCGGTTCTGCGCCGGATGGCACCGATCAGCAGCGTCGGATACCTGCCGACCACCGTCCTGCGGTGGTCGGCATGCCCGATCTGACCGACTCGCCGGTTACGCCGCCTGCCACAGCGTGCGCAAGTCGCCGGGCAATTGCGCGGAGACATCGTTAGCCTCACCCGGAGAGATCTGGCGTTTCAACGCGTGGAACACCGTGCGCACGGCTTCCTCGGCAGAGATATCCGGACGAATTTTCGTCTGCACCTGTGCGAGGAATTCATCGCGGTCCAGGCTATCCATGCCGCGCAGGCGGGCGGTTACCCGTTCCCGCCAGTCGCCGGATTCCCACAACGCGCGCCATGATTTCGGTAACTGCGCCCACACGTCATCCGCTTCGTGCGGCGTGATGCGATCCCGCAGCGTCTGGAACACCACCGACGTCACCCACTCGGCCTCTGCCTCCGTATCCACTCCCGACACGCGCCGCACCTGCGCGAGCAACTCGTGATAGGTCATCGTCACCTCCTGCCGCGTCCCGCGGACGCGCGCTTGCAGGATACCCGTCCACTCGCGTCGTGTATTAGAAGGAATACCACACAATGTCCGCAAGGTGCGCGACAAGGACTTTTCTTCCACGACGGCGAACGATCCGCATATGACATCTAAAGTCATCATCGTTGCGCGTTTCTGCAGCGTGACGTTGTTGTGGCTGTTGCTCCTGCTGTGCGCGGGATGCAGCCAGCAGCACGCGTCAACGACCAACATTACCCTGACCGCTTATCCCGTCGCGATCAATGCCGGCGAATCGTCAACGTTGCATTGGTCATCGACCAATGCCACCCGCGTGGTGAGCTCAAACTTCGAGGCGATGGCGCCATCCGGGTCGGTCGTGGTCACCCCGGACGTCACCACCGCCTACACCATCACAGTGAGCGGCGATGGTGGACGTACCACCGCCGGCACCACCGTTGCGGTGATTCACATTCCACCCCAGCCCATGCGCGGGATCAATGCCACGCAACCGTTTTACGTCAATACCGCCAACTATTTCTATCTGTACGATTCATCCACCGCCCCCTTCGATGCCAACTCGCAACTGGGCAGCAGCCACTATCCCGTGCCGCTGTCCTATCAGACGAACTCGACGCCGCCCGCCGGTTTTGCCTTATCACAGGAAAGCGAGCGTGTCATCCGGCTCTGGGCGCAAGCCGACCCGCGCGTGGCGATCGTCAGCGGCGTCTCGGTGACTAACGCACGCATCAAGGTGCTGTTAGTGGACGGCATCACCTACGGCAGTCTGAAAAATATCATCGGACTGACCAAACTCATCACGAGCGGCAGCGACCCGCACTTCGAGGTATACGTCGCCACGCAGGATCCTATTTCCAAGTTGCCGATGACATTTATCGACCTGGACAAAACCCTCATGCATGAACTGGGTCATGCCTTCGGCCTGGGCCATTCGCCGGATAAGCGCGACCTGATGTATTTTCAGGCCAACAGCCAGCAGGGAGCGCAACCGAGCCTGTTCTGCACGTATGGCGACGCGATGGCGATCTGGACCACACTGACCAACCGTATGGTGAATTGGATGGAAGCACGGCCACCCGTCACTCCCGCCGCGAAAGGCATCCTCGTGCAGCGTAATCTGCCCGACACCGCGTCCGTGACGGACGGCGGCGGCCAGGTGGTGTGCGTATATACGAAGTAGCGGCAGGAATCTGCACATGGAGCGGGAATTACAGCAATACCAGTTACTCCCCGAGCAGGAGTCAAACTCGCAAATCATCATCTGGAGGCACAGCATGCCCAAATATACCATCGGCATTGATTTTGGCACGCTTTCATCGCGCGCGGTAGTGGTCGACGTAGCGGATGGGCGCGAAGTGGCGTCGGCTGTATACGAATACATCAACGGCGCCATGGACGTGATGCTGCCCGACGGCACCCCGCTGGGTCCGGACTGGGCGTTGCAGGATCCCGCTGACTACCTGCGCGGGCTGGAGGAGACCATCCCCGCCGCGGTGCGGGCCGCCGGCATTCGCGCGGACGACGTCATCGGCCTGGCCATTGACTTCACCGCCTGCACAATGCTGCCCACCACCATCGACGGCACACCGCTCTGTTTCCTCGATGAATGGAGCAGTAATCCACACGCCTGGGTAAAGCTGTGGAAGCATCACGCCGGCCAGCCGGAGGCCAACCGCATTAACCAGCTCGCGGCTGAGCACCATGAGCCGTGGCTGGCGCGGTACGGCGGCAAAATCTCTTCCGAGTGGATGTTCGCCAAGGCGCTGCAAATTCTCGACGAAGCGCCCGACGTCTACGAGTCCGCCGACCGCATGCTGGAAGCCGCCGATTGGGTGATCTGGCAGTTGACCGGCAATGAGCGGCGCAACTCCTGCACCGCCGGCTACAAGGCCATCTGGAGCAAGGCGGACGGTTATCCCGGCAAGGCGTTCCTGAAATCGCTGCATCCCGGCTTTGAGAACTTCGTCGACGAGAAGCTGTCGAAGGATATCTATCCACTCGGGGCGAAGGCGGGCGTACTGCAACCCGAGTGGGCGGCGCGGTTGAACCTGAAGCCCGGCATCGCCATCGCCGTCGCCAACGTGGATGCCCACGTGGCGGTGCCCGCCTGCACGGTGACGGGACCGGGCAAAATGGTGATGATCATGGGCACCTCCATCTGCCACATGGTGTGCGGCACCGAGAGCAAGATCGTGCCCGGAATGTGCGGCGTGGTAGAGGACGGCATCCTGCCCGGACTGTTCGGCTTCGAAGCCGGACAGAGCGCGGTGGGCGACATCTTCGCCTGGTTCGTGGATAACTGCGTGCCAGCCTCGTATGAGGACGAAGCAACATCGCGCGGCATCAGCGTCCATCAATTACTCACCGAGAAAGCCGCGGCGCTGAAGCCGGGCGAGAGCGGCGTGCTGGCGCTCGATTGGTGGAATGGCAACCGGTCGGTGCTGGTGGATACCGCGCTGTCGGGCATGCTGATCGGCGCCACGCTGACCACCAAGCCGGAAGAGATTTACCGCGCGCTCATCGAGGCGACCGCCTGCGGCACCGCGATGATCGTCAACACCTTCGAGCAATACGGCGTGCCGGTGGAGGAAATCTACGGCTGTGGCGGGCTGGCACAAAAGAACGCGCTGCTGATGCAGATTTACGCCGACGTGACGGGCCGCCCGATGCGCATCGCCGCCTCCGAGCAGACCTGCGCGGTGGGTTCCGCCATGCACGCCGCCGTCGCCGCCGGCGCCGCCGCAGGCGGCTATGCCACTATTCAGGACGCCGCCGCGAAGATGGCACGCGTGAAGGACGAACAATACGAGCCGATCCCGGAGAACCAGGCGGTTTACCAGGAGATATATGCCGAATACGCCCGCCTGCACGACTACTTCGGCCGCGGTGAGAACGACGTCATGAAGCGTCTGCGCGCCATCAAGGAGAAGATACACGCGGAGAAGACGTCGGTGTAGTCACGGCGGCGTCGGACCGATCATATTGCCGTCGCCGGGGTCTGGTGTCCCTGGCGACGGACGGCCACGGACTGCCGAAATATTATTCATAATCGCAGGAACATTATGCCGAAAAAGCAGCACCACCGCGAAGACATCGTCCCCGCAGTGCCATCGCGCCACCGTCCGCCACTCATCCTTATGTGCGGGGTCGCGTTGGCGTCCTTCGCCGTGTTGGGTTTTGAGGTCGCCCTGACGCGCGTCTTCGCGGTGTTGCTGCGCTATCATTTCGCCTTCCTGGTCATCAGCATCGCGCTGTGCGGTCTCGGCATCGGCGGCTATCTCGCCCACTGGTTTCGTCAACGGCGTCGGCTGTCACTGCCCCTGCTCGCGCTCGGATTTAGCCTGGGGATTCTCGTCTCGCTGCTGCTGATCCTGCGCGTCGTCTTTGCGGCCTTTCCCACCGCGTATTGGCTGGCGGCGCTGCTGGTGCTGGCGCCATTCACCTGCGCGGGTGCCTTCCTCGCCGAAGCCTTCACGCGGTATGCTGCCTGGAGCGGGTGGCTTTATGCCTGGGACCTGATCGGTGCGGCACTGGCAGCGGTCGGCATCGTCGGCCTGCTGCAGGTCTTCAGCGCGATTAACGTCTGCCTGCTCATCGCGGTGTTGGGAGGCATCGCCGGGGTGCTGACCTTCGAGCCGACGCCGACGACCGCGACACGCGGCAAGCCTGTGCGGCATGCGACGGGACGAATTTCGTCCCTGGCCTGGTGCGTCGTCTTCCTGGCCATCTTCCTGGTAAACCTGGCCATCCCGATCTTCGATATCCCGCCCATCCCGCCCCGCTACGACGCCCAGCGTGCTTCGCTGGCTGACCAGGGACTCACCCAGCCGCTTTTCACCGAACTGGGCGATCCGTCGCACCGTTCAAAAATCATCGAGACGCGTTGGAACGCCTTCGCGCGCACCGACGTAGTCGCCGAATTCCCCGATTTCTATTATCTGTACACCAACGGCAACGTGCCGACCATGATGCTGCGCTGGGATGGGAACGACCGGGCTATCGCGCCGCTGACGGCGCAGTTCACCCTCAGCGATTGGGCGTTTGCCTGTGCGCCGCTTGGCCGGAACGGACGCAAGCACGGCGCCGTCTTCTCTATCGGGCCGGGAGGCGGGCTCGATGCGCTGCTGGCCGTGCAGTATGGCGCGGAACGCTGTGAAGGCGCCGAGTTGAACGCCTCCATCATGGCGTTGATGGCAAAATACCGCGACTACAACGGCCGCATTTACGAGCATCCCGACGTGCACGTCGTGACGGCGGAAGGTCGCGCCTACCTGCGCGAGCAGGTGGCGAAAGGTCGCCGCTACGCGCTTATTTTCTCCGCACTCACCAAAACCGCCACCGCCTCGCAGGGGATGGCTTTGCTGGAATCCTATATTCACACCGAGGATGCGGTTGCCGATTACCTGAGCGCCCTGCAGCCCGATGGACAACTTGTCTGGCTGGTGGATAATCCGCTGCTGCTGACCCGCTTCTTCACCACCGCGGTAAGCGTGCTACAGCGGCACGGCGTCAGCGCCGCTGACGCGTGCCGGAGGATTGTACTGGCATTCGACCCAAAACCCGGTCCCTATCAGTATGCGCTGGTGCTGCAACAGACGCCGTTCACTCCGGCCAAGACCGCCGCTATCACTCTCGCCGCACAACAGCGAGGATTACACGCGGACTGGGTACCGCAATTTTCGGAAGCGATGGCGACGGCATATGGCGCGCTGCGGAGAGGCGATATACCGCTGTCACAATTCATCGCGACCTCTCGTTCGTTACCGATACCCCAGGATATCGCTCCCTGTCACGATAACCGTCCGTTCGTACTGGATACCTCTATCGGCATCCAGCCGGTCTTCCAGCAGTTGGCGGTGTTCGCGCTGGCGCTGGCGCTGCTGCTGGCCGTCATGGGTTGGCGCGGCGCCGCGCGCGCCGGCGTGTCCGAGCGCGCCGATGCGCTGTTCATCCCCTACTTCCTGGCACTGGGGATCGGCTTTATGCTGGTAGAAATCCCACTGATGCAGAAGTTGATTCTCCCGCTCGGTTATCCGACGCTGGCGTTGACGGTGATCCTGTTCTCACTGTTGCTGGGCGGCGGACTCGGAAGCTGGTTCTCACAGCGCATCGCCGGCAACGCGCTGAAATGGTGGGCGGGCGGCGCGATGGCGGGTATCGCCGCGCTGACCGTGCTCAGCATTATTCTGCTGCCCTGGCTGAACGACCGGCTGATCGGCATCGACATCGTCCGACGTTGCCTCATCATGGTCATGCTGTTGCTGCCGCTCGGTTTCTTGCTCGGTACGCCTTTCCCATCTGGCATGCGCCTCTTCGCCGGGATGCGCGGCGATCACGTGGCGCTGCTCTGGGGGGTGAATGGCGTGGCCTCGGTCGTCGGTTCCCTATGCGCGGCAATGGGGGCGAAAATCTGGGGCTTCAACGCCATGCTCGCGGTCGGCGCGGGCGTTTACCTCTTCGCCATGCTCATTCTGCTCACCCGCCGGGTGGCGGATGACCGGCCGGTCTCACATTAAAAGCGAAGATACGGTTTCAGCATCGCATACCCGGCAATGAGCACCAGCAGCAAGTAGGCCAGCGTACGCAACACCGGGACGGGAATTTTTTTACCGATCCATAGTCCCAACATGCCACCGGCGAAAACCAACGGCAGCAGGGTGAGCGCCACAGGGATGCTCTTCGCCACCGATCCGCCGAAGGTGAGCACCAGCAAGGCAAGCTGAAACGGCACCAGCGGTAACGTGATAGCCAGCGCGGTGACACGCAGCTTTTCGTTGGGCCAGGCGTGGGCGTGCATCCACAGCACCAGCGGCGGACCGCCGATGTTGCCGAAACCGTTGAGGATGCCGGACAGCATAGATGCCAGATACCCCCACCCCGCGGGCACGCGTGGGCGTGGTGCCACGCGAATGACCGCCTGCACCAGCAGCGCCAGAAAAATAATCCCGCCGATCACCTGTTGCGCAGTCGTCCGGCTCTGTGTGGAGAGCAAGCGCAACAGCCAGGTGCCGAGTGGCAGCGACAGCGCCGCGATGGTGATCATCGGCAGCAGTTCACGCCAGTTGACGTGCGCACGCAGGCTGTAGACGGTAAAGATACGCTGCAGCACCGAAGCGATAGTCGTGAGTGCCACCGTCTCCGGCAACGGCAACCCCAGTAACAGCAGTAACGGCAATCCAAACAGACTGAAAGCGAAGCCGACCGTGCTCTGCACCGAACTGCAGAAAAACAACACGCCACCAATATACAACCAGCTAGCGGGGGTAAACGCCATGTCTGCACCTCGTTAAGCGGTTGTTATAGTACCGAGTGGCGGAATTACGCGCAAGTATTCCGGACCGCGGATGAGATCGAATCGCGTAACCTCCCGATCACATTTCGCTTCGCGTGCCGCGCATGGTATAATCACCCGTCATGACCATTGCACCGAAAAATTCACCCGTGGCACGCATTGCGCGGGTCGAACCGGGCAGCATTGCCGAGGAAGTCGAATTGCTGCCGGGCGACTTGCTGCTGGCGGTGAACGGCGCGCCGGTGACGGATTACATCGCATATCGCTTCGCTATCGCCGACGAGGTGGTGACGCTGACCGTCGCGCGCGGGGACGACTGCTGGGACGTGGAGATCGAAAAAGACGAAGACGACGATCTCGGTCTCGGATTTGCCGAAGATGTCTTTGACGGCATGCGCCGTTGCGGCAATCACTGCATCTTCTGTTTCGAAAATCAAATGCCGGCGGGCATGCGCGCCAGCCTGAGCGTACGCGACGATGACTTCCGCCTGTCGTTCCTGCACGGTAATTTCGTCACCCTGACCAACCTGCGCGCGGGCGAGATGGCGCGCATCCTTCGCGAGCGCCTGTCGCCGCTGTATGTATCCGTGCACGCCACCGACCCGGAAGCGCGCCGCCGTCTGCTCAACCTGCGCCGCGCGCCGGATATCCGCGCGCAACTTGCGCAACTCGCTGCCGGCGGCATTCAGCTACACACGCAAATCGTGCTCTGTCCCGATTGGAATGACGGCGCGGTGCTGGCACAGACGCTGGACGACCTGGCTGCGCTGCACCCGGCGGTGCTCAGCGTGGGGGTGGTGCCGGTCGGATTGACCGCGCATCGTCCCGAAGGGCCAGCGGTGCGCGCGGTGACGCCGGCGGACGCCGCCGCCGCGTTGGAGTTGATCACACAACGGCAAACGGCACTGCTGTCGCGTCTCGGTACGCGGTTGATCTTCCCCGCGGACGAATTCTACGCCGCAACCAGCCAACCGCTGCCCCTGGCGGAGGCCTACGAAGGGTATCCGCAGCGCGAGAATGGCATCGGACTGTCGCGATTGTTCCTGGATGAATTGGCATCGGTGAAGCACTGGCCGGCAAGCGCGGGTCGACGCATTACCCTGGTTACCGGCACGCTGGCAGCGCCGCTGCTGGAGCAACTTGCCGCGCGCCTGCGTCGCGCGGAGTTCGCGGTCGAGGTGGTCGCCGTGCCCAATACCTTTTACGGCGGCGGAGTGTCGGTGGCGGGACTGCTCACCGGACGCGACTTACACGCCGCCTTGCGCGGCCGCACGCTGGGCGAAATGGTGCTGTTGCCGGCACGCACGCTGAACGCCGACGGCATCTTCCTCGACGACACCACTCCGGCGGAGCTGGAGGCCGCGCTGGGCGTGCCCATCATCTTCTGTGACGGACCGAAAGACGTGGCACGGGTGCTAAAAACGAAGGCGGGCTGATAATCGGCCGCAGCCGCGCCCATATTCGACCGCGCATAGCCTTCCGGCGCCGTGCCGCCCGGACCGGAAATATGGTCGCTTCGCTGCATGATCCGCTCGGTGGTGCAGCAACCCACGTCCTACTTTTTCAAGACGCCGCCCGACGAGTTGAAAAAGCAATAGCTATTAACAACCGTATAGAGAAAGAGAGCGAGCGACATCTCATCCCAGCAGCTTCGCCACTTCTTCCAGTTGTGCCATGATGGGGATGCTGTTCGGGCATTTGGGCTCGCAGGCGCCGCAGCGGAGGCAGGCGTCGGCGCGTTTGGCGGACTCCAGAGCGGCGTATTGCGCGCGCGACCAGTCGAGCAGGCCATAAACGCGGGCGATGGTGTAAGCGTGAAAGTTCCCCGGGATATCCACCCCATGCTCGCAGTCCATGCAATACCGGCAGTTGGTGCAGAGTTTGGCGCCCATCACCGCATACTGGTCGAGTATCTGATCCATCGCGGCGAACTGCTCGGGGGTGACGCCCTGGTAACCGCTCACCGTCTCCACGTTTTCACGCAACATCGTCAGATCGCTGAGGCCGGAGCAGGCGCAACTGACGTCGGGATTCGCGAGCACGAATTGCAACGCGGCAGCCGCGGTGGTTGTGGCGCCACCGGGAATCAGCGCGCGCATCTGCGGTGACGGATTGGCGAGAAGGCCGCCGGAGACGGCGCACATCGCTACCACGCCCACGCCCAACTCGCCGGCGCGCCTGACGGTGGGTGCATACTGGCGCGCGATCATATTGTACGGCAATGTCACGCTATCGAAAATGCCGGTTTCCACCAGTTTGGTAAAATTCTCCGGCGAGTCGTGACCGGTGAAGCCGATATGGCTGATGATGCCTTCCGCGCGCGCTTGATCCAGCGCCTCCAAAGCGCCGCCCGGTTTCGTCAATAACTCCAACCGGTCGTAACCGAACCATCCCACCTGGAAAAACTCGAGGTAGTCGACGCCGAGAATCTCCATCTGCAACTCGATCTCCCGGCGATAACTGTCCGCGGTGGTATCCGCACCGACGCCCGCCTTGCCGGAAACGATTAAGCCGCGGCTGCGCCCTTTCAATCCAGGCGCCACCAGATGCTGGCACCGACCGCCGATGTAGCCGCGCGTGGTCTCGAAATAATTCACGCCCACGGCGATCGACTCGTCGATGATCTGCGCGGCCAATTCCGGATCATGCGCCGGCAGCCGCATGCAGCCCATCGCCAACGCGGAAACCTGTAAACCCGTTTTTCCCAGGGGACGATATTGCATTGATACACCTTTCTACATGCCCGGCTTACGCCAGGCCGCGTGTCTTTCCTGGTGAATTCGTCCCGCGGGAATGGGATTCCTGCTTCTTGATGAGCAAAGGTGTGCCGAACGACGAAAGCGCAAGGCGCCTGCCATGCTTGCGCTCTGGACAAGGTGGTGCTTGAGGAGGGCATACATGGCTGTCGCGCAACCACCGTCAGGCGGCGCCGCACAGTCTTCCTCGTCGGAGTTGCCGACGGATTGGTTACCCCAGTTTTAACAAACTACCCTGGCCGGGCGCGAGCACGCAGTGTTCGCCATCGAACGGCACCTCGCGACCTGTATACGGGGACACCAGTGAGACTTGCGCGGGTGGGGTGCGGTAATGCACGTATACCCATTGCGAATCATGGAAGCTCTTATTCACCAGCATCACATAGCGCGTGCCGTTTGCGTGGGTGAAGTCGCCGGCCAGGATGTCGCCGCTGGCGCCGGTGACCAGACTTTGCTCGCTCGGGCCGCGCGAGCCTTCGGGTACCGTGCCGAAGTGATATACCTCGTCGGAGGTTAATTGCAGCAACGTGGGTGCCAGCCGGGAAATCTGCAAATTCACGTGCTGCAGGTAATACCAGGTGGGCGTCTGGTGGCCGAACTGGTCGATGGGCGCCATGCGGTAATTGCCGGTCTGCGGCGCGAAATAGGTGAAATAACTCAACCCGCGTCCACCGTAGGCCAGGGTGGTGAACACCTGGAAGCGCGCGTCGGCGGCGGAAATTTCGCGATACATGAAATGCGCCACGGTCAGCACGATATTCCAGAACGGAATGCCATGCGCCTGCGACACGGCGCGCATCTGCTCCAGGTTCGTCCAGAAGGACATGCGCACGTCCTCACGCTCCATCAGTGCATAGTTGTCGTAGCTGAGAATGGGCGGATGGCAGGTGGCGACGAACTGCTCCAGATACTGGGGATAGTTCGCCGTACCGAGTTGATCTGGCGTGGCGTAGTTGGGAAAAAGGTTGATATACGGCCACTTGCCGGGGGCCAGGCGGCGCACTTCGTCGGCAACCACCGCCAGGCCGGGAAATTCCTCGGCGTTCGGTTCGTCCTTCAGGTAATAGCCGTATACCGCCGGATGATCGTTCACCTCCGCGACCACCGCGGCAACGTGCTCTCGCGCTTGTTGCACATCCAGCCGACGCCAATCGAAGTTGGTGAGCCGCGTGTCGGCAACGATGGCCATCAATCCCGCCGCGTGCGCCAGGTCCAGGTGCTCGGGCTGCACGAAACCGGCCACCGTCAATCCGCATTCCCGCATGCGCGCCAGCGCGGTCGCATTGCCGGGTACCCTGTTCCATGCCATCACGGGAAACATAGCGGCGTATTGCTGTGTCATGACTTATCCCCCCTTCGTCACCACACGCGGGTAGACCCACCACGGCGTCTCTATATCGCTATTCCATGTTGGCGGCGCGAATCGACCATGCTGCGTGAGCGTCAATCCGCTTTCGCGATGCAATGTCACGATGAAAAGCACACGACCAGGAAAAAGATCGGCAACAGGTGGCAAGGCGAAGTCGGTCTCCCGGCCTGGAGGACTGCCACGTCTTGCCTGGGGCATCGCGCACAGCTTGCGTGTCACGCATCACTTGCCTACCGACACCGCACCGCTCATCCGCAGCATCTGATTCCAGCCGGTGACTTCGTAGCAGGTGGGCGCGGGCGTGTTGGCGCCCAGGTATACCTTGCCGGAGACGGGATCGCGCCAGGCGACGCGGCCCGGTTGCGACGTAGGGGCGACCGCGCCGACGATCAAGCCGTCAGCGGTGATGAAGTGCCCGCGTTTGCCGTCGAGGAAGAGCACGTCGCCGATCGACGTGCCGGGCAGCACGTCCCCGGGATTGCCTGGAGTTACCACTCCCTCGCCAGGCGTATTGCGCAATGGCAGCTTCCAGCGCACCTTGCCGGTGGGCGACAGCGCAATGAGCATGCTCGAGCGCACATACAGGTTACCCGCGCCATCGCCGGAGATGATGCTGGTGCCGTCCGGGTTGGCGATGCCGGTCGCGAAGACCTGCATGGTCGCCGGATCCCAGCGCGGCGCCCCGCCCGGCGTCCACCCCGTCAACGGCACCTTCAATATGCGCCTGCTGGGCGACGGGATATACAGCGCCCACCCCTTACCCACATAGGCGCCATGCAGGGATGATAACGGTTCATTCGCCGGAATCGGAACGACGGTCATTTCGTCGCGTTGTGCCTGCCCGTCGCCGTTTTGGTCCACCCAGACCGCGAGCCGCGCGGTCTCGTGAACCTTCTCCGCGCTTTCCTGCGGCAATGCCGTGCGCGGGGCGACGAGTCTGCAACTCGCTTGCGGAATCAACCGACCGTCGCGATACTCGCAGACGATTACCCGATCTCCGTGCCGGCGGTCGAAAATCCAGCGCTCGCGCTCACCGGCCATCACCGCGCGCCCCGCGTCCGACCGCGAAGGCAGCAACTGCGCATCGCCGGTGCGTCCCGCGCAGAAAGCGATCCCGGCCGGCTCCGCTTTGCGCGCTGCCCAATCCACCGTCCATTCCACGCCGCCGAGGATGAGGCGTTCCGCCCGGGCCGGATTGACCAGCATCGCGCGTTCGGATTCCGGCGTCACCTCTTCGCGGAGCAGCTTTCCGTCGGTGGACCAGAGGCTTAGGCGCCGAATGGCCGGATCGCCGTCGGTCACCCAGAGTTGGTCCTGCGCGTCCATCGCCAGCCCGCACGGCAGCAGCAAACCTTCACGGTCGTAATGTCCGAACCACGCGCGCCCCCCGGATGCGCCGATAGAGCGCAGGTAGAGCCCATCGGCGGTGAACTGGCGAACGCACATTGCCTTGCCCCAGTCGGCGACATAGATGTTGCCTTGCCGGTCAGTGGTAAGGCTGGTCGGCGCCTGCAGCGGCGTGGTCAGAAAGGGAGTCACAGCTTTTGTCGCCGGGTCAATGCGCATCACCGCGGATCCGGCGGCACAGAGCAGTGTGCCGCCCGTCCAGCACAATCCCGTCGCGCCGTTCACCGGGATCATCCCCTCGGGCACTCCCGTTTCGGCGTTGCAGACAGCCACGGCATCATTGAGGCTGATGTAAAGCTTGCCGCCAACGGCGACGATGGCGGTGCGCATCCCGTAAAAGACCGCGCCGTCCGTCTCCCGCCACCACCAATGACCATTGAAGCCTGCTGGTTCCGACGCCTGCTCCGCGGTGCGGAAAGTGAAGGATGGGAGAATATTCGCCGGTTCCGTGCAGCTTTGTAACAGCAAGGCACTCTGCTGACCGGTCGAGAAGCGGGTCAGCGCGCCATCCACGGCCTGCAGACAGATCAATCCATACCCGAAAGCGCCGTTGCTCTGCGCGATGCCGGTCAGGTACAGGTATTTCCCGTCGGTGGCGCCGGCGTCAATGCGTAATCCGGACATCGGCACGGCATGTTGCCAGCGCACCTGCCCGTCCATTCCCACCGCGACGACGCTATTCGTATAGAGGAAATATCGCGTATCGTCCCCCGTCACCACGCCACACGGCTGGCCGGTTTCCAGCAACCCACGCGCAGGGCCCGGCGACAACACCGGTGTCGTCGTCAATCCCTGGTTGACAATGGCGCGCGTGGTGTAGCTGCCCGGCGGCACCGGCTTGCCGGCGCTGTCACAGCCATCCCACCATTCCGTCTGCAGACCAGCCCGGCGCGGGACGCACTGCACGATAGCGCGCACCATCTTGCCTTGCTTATCATAGACGGCAAGGCTGACCTGTCCCGCCGTTGGCATGGGGTAGGCGATCGGAATAGTCTTCACCGCCGTCGCGATCCGGCACCAGCCCAGCACACACGCGCACACCAGCACGATGACTTTCATATAGAGATTAGACATTGCACGCATCGCTTTCGTTTCGAGTATACCGATGACTCGCAGCGGCGTAAACATGGGGAATGAAAAGCAGGCGAAAGGCAGGCGGCACTCGGAGGGGCATTATAGACCGAGCAACGCGAACGATGCCGTGGAACTGTTAAATTGCTGTTGTCTTTTGATGAATAGGGCAAATCAGCACAATGCGATTTCACTTTTTCTGGGTTCCTGGTGGCCCCGTCGTTGGGGACGTGGGGTGCAAAACGTGGAAGTCCAAATCCACGTTTTGCACGAGCAGCAGGAGACGGAACACCAATAGCGTGCGCTGAAATCGTATGGCGTTTTCGCCACCGGACTGCCAGTGTCAATCCGTGCGTAAATCGAGTATAATGGAGTCCACATCGTTCCCCGCATCGCGGCGGGTGCGACGATGAACAAAGGCGTTATGCTCAGTATCGGCATTCCAAAGCTCGAAGGCAGATTGGACGAACGGTTCAACACCGTATTGGCGCGCGTCGAACATTATACGCGGGAATTCAATCGCGAGCTGTTGCTGAACGCCTACGATTTTGCCGCGCAGATCCACGACGGTCAGCTTCGCAAGTCCGGCGAACCCTACATCATCCACCCGCTCGAAGTCGCCTATGTGCTCTCCGAAATCGAAATGGACGAATCGACCATTGCCGCCGCGCTGCTGCACGACACCATTGAAGACGGCTTGCTGCAGCGCCCCAATGGCGAGGTGACACCCGTCACGCGCGAGGACCTGGCACAGCGCTTCGGCCCCGAGGTTGCCAGCCTGGTGGAGGGAGTGACGAAACTCGGCACCCTGCACTTCCACAGTCGCGAAGTGCGCCAGGCGGAGAACCTGCGCAAGATGCTGCTGGCTACCGCAAAGGACATCCGCGTTATTCTCATTAAACTGGCCGACCGATTCCACAACATGCGCACGCTGCGCTTCTTACCCGAGGCGGATCAACGGCGCATCGCCGACGAGACCATGCACATTTTCGCGCCCATCGCACACCGCCTGGGCGTGTGGAAGATTAAGTGGGAACTGGAAGATCTATCGCTGCGCGTGCTGGAGCCCGAGGCGTACCGCGAGATTCAGACGAAAGTGAACCGCACACGCGCGGAGCGCGAGGATGTCATCAACACCGCTATCCGGCAATTAACCGATCGACTGAGCACACTGGGCATCGAGGCGGAGGTGGTGGGACGGCCCAAGCATTTCTATTCCATCTACTACAAGATCAGAAACCAGGAAGTGGACTTCAACCAGATTCTCGACCTGGAGGCAATCCGCGTTGTCGTCAACACCGTGCCGGAGTGCTATTCGGCGCTGGGCGAGGTGCACAACCTGTGGCTGCCGCTGCCCAACATGTTCACCGACTACATTGCCAAGCCCAAGCCCAACATGTACCAGTCGCTGCATACCAAGGTGGTGGGCCCGCACGGTCAGCCGCTGGAAGTGCAGATTCGTACCTGGGAGATGCACCGTACGGCGGAGGTGGGCATCGCCGCGCACTGGCGCTACAAGGAAGGCGGCGAGCGCGACGTCGAGTTTGAGAAGAAGGTGACGTGGCTGCGCGCGCTGCTGGAGATGCAGGCGGAAGCAAAGAGTGAGGTGGACTGGCTCGACGCGTTGAAGGTGAACCTGTTCAAAGACCAGGTCTTCGTCTTTACTCCCACCGGCGACATTATCGACTTGCCGGCGGGTTCCACCCCCATTGACTTCGCGTATCGCATCCATACCGATATGGGCGCCCGGTGTGCCGGTGCCAAGGTCAACGGACGACTGGTGCCGCTCACCTATCACTTTTCCAACGGCGATGTGGCGGAAATCATCGTACGCGCCAACCAGAAACCAAGCCTGGACTGGTTAACCGTCGTCGGCAGCAGCCACGCGCGCAATAAAATTAAGGCGTGGTTCCGCAAGCAAAATCGCGATGAGAACATCCAGCGCGGCCGCCACGCGCTGGAAGAGGAATGCCGTCGCCAGGGCGTGCCCGCTGGAGAACTCCTGCGCCCGGAGAAGCTGCTGGCCGTGGCGAACAAGGTGAACCTAGGCACGGTAGATGACCTCTACGCGCTGGTCGGCTATGGCGAACTGACCGCGGAAGGTGTGATCCACCGCATCCGCGAAGATCTGCCCAAGCGATCATTCGACGAACTGCGCACCAGCAACGACGGCGCGATGGAGCAAGGCAGCCTGCCTATCGAAATTCCCGCCTCCGGAATCGACGGCGTGCTGTTCAAGCTGTCCAAGTGCTGCATGCCCATTCCCGGCGACACCATCGTCGGCTACGTCACCCGCGGCAAGGGGGTGACGATTCATCGCATGGATTGTCCGAACCTGCGCAAGAGCCGTGAGAACGCGGAAGAGGCCAAACGGTTGATGACGTTGGACTGGCAGGATTCCGGCCATGGGATCTACCAGGCCGACCTGGAGATTATCGCGCTAGATCGCGTGGGACTGATGGCGGATATCGGCTCCATCTTCTCCGAGACCAAAACGAATATTCGCTCGCTGAAGATGACCTCCGACCAGAAAAAACACGCCGCCAACATCATTCTGCAGGTGGATACCAGCGGCGTGCGCAACCTGCAGGAGATCATCGCACGCATCAACGTGCTCAACGATATCATCCACGTGCACCGGCGACGGGCCGGGGCGTAATGGACTGATTGGCCGGATCAGTCTGACAATGAAGCGTCTGCGCCGGAGCAGGAAAAACGGGAAGGAACGTCTGTGCCATTACTGCATGTGCACTATTTCAGCCAACCGCTGGTGAAACAGAGCGGGATGTATGTGATATTGCCCGAGGGACAGGCGGCACCCTTCCGCGTGGTCTATTTGCTGCACGGATTATCTGACGATTACACGATCTGGCAGCGACGGACCAGCATCGAACGGTATGCCGATAAGCTGGGACTGATGATCGTGATGCTCGATGGCGCGCGGTCGTTTTACTGCGACCTGCCGTCCATCGGCAATTACGAAGCGCATGTACTGGACTCGGTGCGTTTCGTGGACCGCACCTTTCGCACGCTGGACGATCCCGCCGGGCGCGGCATCGGCGGACTCTCCATGGGCGGCTATGGCGCGATGAAGCTGGGATTGAAATTCCCGGAGTTGTTCGGCTCAGTGACCGCGCATTCCGGCGCGCTGGATCTGCAGGCGATCTGGCAGACCGAATTCATGCGAGAGATTTTTTCCGCCGAACTATCGCCGGAGGACGACTGCTTCGCGCTGGCAACTCGTCTCGGACGCAAGCCCGCGCTGCGCTTCGATTGCGGTGTCGACGACCACCTGGTCGAGCACAACCGTCGTTTCCACGCGTACCTAACGACACTGGGTATTGCACACACCTATCGCGAATATCCCGGCAACCACACCTGGGAATACTGGGACACGCACATCGAACAATCACTGCGCTTTCATCGGAAACATTTCGGAGTAGTGACGGCATAACCATGCCACAACGACGCGCAATCAACTGGACGCTGAAAGACATCCGCGCCACGCTGGCCGACGGCGAGCAGGAGAACCTGATGCTGGAATACAAGGCATCGGGTGCTATCGGCGAGTGGACCGATTCGCGGCGCAACGAACTGGCCAAGGATATCTGCGCTTTTGCCAACTCCGCCGGCGGCATCATCATCATCGGCATCGCCGAGGAAAACCATAAACCCCACCACATCGATGACGGAGTGGATACCCGGCTGGCCAGCAAAGAAGCGATCGAGTCGGCGCTGCAGGCGCGCATCACCCCGCGCGTGGATGGCATGTCGATCAAAGAAATCCCCAACCCGGAGCAACCCTTCTTCTCCTACTTCGTACTCGGCATTCCGCGCAGCATGCGCGCGCCGCACATGTGCGTGCCTTTCCACCGGTATTACAAGCGGTACAACTTCGAGTGCGTACCAATGGAGCATTACGAGGTGGAGGATGTACGCCGGCGGCAAAGTGAACCGGCGCTGGTCTTCACCTGCCGGCTGGAACCACTGGAGTCGGTGGGAGAGACACATCGTCTATATACGCTGTCCGCGGGTGTGATCAACGAAGGCAGTGTCACCGCACGCGACGTATTGGTACGCATCTACCTGCCCGGATGGACCGTCGGCGAGATCACCTGGAGTCCCAACGACGCGCACACGCAGATGGCCTACAACAACGAGCAAATGCACCGCTTCGATGCCTACCTGCGCGACGGCGCCGGACCGATCCCCGTCTTTCCCAAAGACGATCAACCCTGCCCCATCACCCGCGGCAAATCGCGCCGCATCATCCTGCGCTTGCCCACCGGTCCCAGCCGGACACTCGGCAAGGCGCACCTCATCGCTCAGCTCTTCGCGGAAAATATGCGCATGCGCAGTTTTGAGGTGCCCCTGGGCAAATTGATGACTGGTCCGTATCGTGGCGACAGTGACGATGGGAACAGTGACAAAGGGTGATGCCGGCGCATGACGGACGAATACGCACAACTGATCGCGCGTTATCGCTTCCCGGGCGAGATGCCGTGGGTGCAGCCTGCGTATGACGGGCAGAGCACCATCAACCTGACGCATTCACTGCTGGCGCACTTTGGCCTCGCACATGGCACGCCACTGGGCGCGCACGCGGAATTGGCGTCCGTGCTGGCCGGCAAGCGCAAGCTGTTGGTGCTGTTGCTTGACGGGCTGGGCTGGTTGAATCTGGAACGCGCCATCGCCCGCTGCCCCATCATCGGCAAGGCGCTTGCCCCGACCTGGCGCATGCCGCTCACCACCGTCTTCCCTTCCACCACCTCGGCGGCCATCACCAGCATCGTAACCGGCCTGCCGCCGGCGCAGCACGGCGTGATCGGATTCCTGATGTATTTCCCGCAATACGGGCGGGTTTTCAACACGCTGAACTTCCGCGCACCGGAAGATCCGCATCTGGAATTGACAACATTGGGATTTGTGCCGGAGACATATATTGGCCACCCCTCGCTGATGCGGCGGTTGCGTAATGCCGATATTCTCTCCGGCGGTTACGTGGACGGCGCGTATGCGGGCAGCGGTCTGTCGCGGCTGGTGTATCACGATTGCGCGCCGTACGCGTATGCGACACTGGGAGATCTGTTCGGCGCCGCGCTCGAACAACTGACCGCGCCGGTGCCGCAATGCCTGCTGCTCTACTGGGCCGCCCTCGATACCATTGCGCATACCTACGGCGCCGGTTCCACCGCCTACGCGTATGAACTGCAGATGCTGGCAACAGTGATCCGCGAGCAGGTGATCCCGCAACTGGATGCCGAGAGCGCACTGCTGATTATTGCGGACCATGGTCACATCGACGGCGACGACGCGCGGGCGATCAACCTGATGCCCGAGGCGGAGTTACGACAATTGTTTCGCGTGCCGCCAGCCGGCGAGGGACAGGCAATGCAACTGTTCATCCAGCCGGAAGCGAGGGAATATGCGCGTACGCTGTTAGCGCGCATCGACGACGTGACCATTCTCACCCGACAGCAGATGTTGCAACTCGGCCTGCTGGGCGCCGGGCCATTGCATCCCCGGCTTTCAGATGCCCTCGCCGACTTCCTGCTGCTACCCCATCACGGACGTCGCCTGCTTTACCATTACCAGCCCCGTCCTCACACCGCCATGATTGGCCGTCATGGCGGCCTGACCCACGACGAAATGGTGGTACCGCTGCTGGTATTTACCGAACGGGTGTAAGCGGTAGCACGTCGGACTGCCTCTGCCGCAGCCGATTCGAAACATTGACATTCCGTTATTCCTGTCCATAGCAGGCCTATCCCATTCACCTGGCACCCGGTGATCGATAAATGCGGTCGCATCGGGTCGCCATGCAACAGCTTTACCCACCCGCCATTTGGCACAGTGCTTCCGCATTTGTTATAATGAATCCCTGCCTAATACTTCCCGGAGGAGGTTCGTCGTTTGGAGAAAGTGCTGCTGTTTGATACTACCCTGCGCGATGGCGCGCAGACGTCGGGCATTGCCTTTTCGGTGCAGGACAAGATCCGCATTGCCCAGCAGCTCGATCTCCTGGGAATCGATTACATCGAGGGGGGATGGCCTTCGCCATCGAACCAGCGCGACCTCGATTTCTTTGAGGCAATGCGCACGATACCACTGTCGCATGGCAAGCTGGTTGCCTTCGGCTCCACCTGCCGTAGCAATGCCTCCGCCAGCGACGATCGCCAATTGCGCCAACTGCTGGCCACCGGAGTTGGCGTGATGGCCATTTTCGGCAAGAGCTGGGACCTGCACGTCACCGAAGCCTTGCGCATCAGCCTGGAAGAGAACCTGCGCATGATCGAGGATTCCGTCGCGTTCTTGTGCAGCAACGGAATAGAGGTAATTTACGACGCCGAGCATTTCTTCGACGGCTTTCGCGCCAATCCGGATTATGCGCTGGCGACGCTGCGAGCCGCCGAGCGAGGCGGAGCGCAATGGATTGCGCTATGCGACACCAACGGCGGCAGCCTGCCGTCGCAGGTGCGCGAGGCGATAGCGGCGGTGCAGCGTACGGTAAAGATCCCGCTGGGCATCCATGCGCACAATGACGCCGAATTGGCCGTCGCCATCAGCCTGCAAGCGGTCGAGGACGGCGCCCGCATGGTGCAGGGAACTATTAACGGCTACGGCGAGCGATGCGGCAACGCCAACCTGTGCGCCATCATCCCCAATCTGGAAACGAAGATGGGGTATGCCGCGTTGCCGGAGGGGCAACTCACGCAGATCTACAACATCGCACACTTCGTGGCGGAAGTGGCCAACATGCATCCCCCCGAGTACCAGGCCTATGTCGGCAATGCCGCGTTTGCACATAAAGGTGGGATTCACATCGACTCGGTGTTAAAACTCAAACGCAGTTATGAGCATATCGCCCCCGAGCTCGTGGGCAACGTCACGCGCCTGCTGGTCTCCGACCAGTCCGGCGGCAGCACGGTAGTCGAGCGGGCGCAGCGGTTATTGGGCATCACGCTGGACAAGAAATCGCCGGAAACGCAACACATCCTGATGCGGCTAAAGCAGGCGGAGAGCGAAGGATACGAATTCGAAGCGGCGGAAGCGTCGTTCGAGCTTCTGCTGCGGCGCTGCCTGAACGATTTCGCCCCGTTGTTCGAGGTGACCGATTTCCGCGTCATCGTCGGCGGATTAATCCAGGGAGCGCCGGCACTGTCGGAGGCGATCGTGCGGGTGAATATCGGCGAGATCGAACAGCATACCGTGGCCGACGGCGATGGTCCGGTGCACGCGCTGGACGGCGCGTTGCGCAAAGCGCTGGAACCGCACTTTCCGCAGCTCAACCGCATCCACCTGACCGACTTCAAGGTGCGTGTGGTAAACGTGCGCGCGGGCACGGCGGCGCGGGTGCGCGTGCTGGTGGAAAGCACGGACGAGCGCGGAGTCACCTGGTGCACCGTGGGCGTGCACGACAACATCATTGTCGCCAGCCTGGAAGCGCTGTGCGATTCGCTGCATTACGGATTGCGCCAGGCACAGGTGCCGGCATAACAGACGCAAGTGGCGGGCGCGAGCCCGCGAGCACTTCGGGAAATGCGGTGCCGCTTTCTCGTGTTCCGGTAACCCCCGGGGACAAAATAGCGCCGTCTATCTCCATATAGTGTACGAGACATGCAGACGCCCCCCGGTCGTTGACGACCGGGGGGCGTTTTTTCGTGGGATTACCAACGACGATCGCGACCGCCGCCACCGCCGCTACGGCCACCGCCACCACCGCCGGAGAAGCTGCGGCCACCGCCGCCGCCACTACCGCCGCCGGCCATCTTCTCCGCCTTGCGGCGGCGACGACAATCCGGACAACGAGTCGGGGGCGTGAAACCCTTCTCCTGGAAGAATGATTGCTCACCTTCGGTGAAAGTGTACTGGCACTGGCAATCGCTACACGTTAATGTCTGATCAGGCATGACTGCCCTCCTCTAACTATGTTCATTTCCGGGCAGGGCAGTCGTTCTGGTGGCAATAGTGCTTCACTCGTTCTGTGCCACCCTTTCCGAAATGTTGCTGCACTATACCAGAATCTCACCACTGAGTCAACTTTTTCAGGGTATAAACGACCCCTGGTGTCGTCGGAAGGCGTCGGCGACACCCCGGCCGCGTTACAGTTTTTCCGTCACCGATTGCTCTTCGTACTCCAGCGAGATCGATTTGTCACGCCGATCATCCAACCGCAACAATAGCACTACACGATCGGCGCCTTCACGGAACGGCACTTCGTTCATTTCACGCACCGTCTGCAAAATGTCATCGAGCGAGCCTTCCAGGTTCGTACCCGTCGAAGTCACTTCGTATTTCAATCCGTGCTGCCTGATCACTTTAATGCTATCCGCAATCATTCGGCTGATGCTTGGGCTCCCGGTGCCCACCGGGATCATTGTCACTTCCGCCAACACCGTCATCGTCATCCTCCTCCGGTCGTCCGCCCACTGTGCGGCGGTATGACCAGCGTTCTGTCCGCGGCAACGCCGTACCCTATCCAGACCATTGTACCGGAAGGATGCACGGGTATCGATGCGGATATGCGACAAGGTGGATGGATTGCAGGCCTTATGCACTTCGGTCACATGCGGTTCCGCTGTCTCGTGTTTCCGTAATCCCCGTCGGCAGCAAACCGTGATGATTGCCGCGTGTTGCGTCAGGCGAACCGTTCCCAGTGCAACACTTCGTGCAGCGTGCGCTTCATCGGGGTGGGCGCCTCTGCCGCATACCCGACTGCGACAATAGCGATGAGCCGGTATTCCGCGGGTGCACCGAGCATATCACGGATGTCGTCTGCATACGGTTTCTTGTCGCCGGCAACCCAGCAACTGCCCAGTCCCAGCGCGGTGGCGGCGATGAGCAGGTTCTCGGTGGCGTTGCAGCCATCTTCCAGGTAATACTTCGTATCACGGCAGAAAACCACCACTGCCGCCGGTGCCTGGGCGATGAACTTGCCATATTCGGTGATTGCGGCTAACCGGACGCGCATGGCGGCGTCGGTGACCACCACGAATTCCCACGGCTGCACACCGCGGGCGGTGGCCGCTAGGTGCGCGCAGTCAACCAGTATTTCCAGGTCTTCCCGCGGCACCGGGCGATCCTGGTAACGGCGAATGCTCCGGCGGGTGCGAAGCGCAATTAACGCATCCATGTCGGTCCTCCTTTCGGTCGTAACGCGAGCGGTGTAGCAAGCATACCAGTCTGCGACCGGTTCTTCAACAGGCGGCTGGACCATGCCGGGGGGAACGTGTACAATAGCAGGGACTATGCGAATCGCGTTGTTTGCCACTCTATATCGCCCGCACGCGCTGGAGATCGTGCATCGGACGGTAACCTGGCTGCTGGACCACGGGCATACGGTGTGCATGGAGCCGTTGCTGGCGGAAGCGTTGGCATGCCCCGCGTGCGCGGTGCCCGCGCAGACGGTCACTGAAGGCACCGAACTGGCGGTGGCGATCGGCGGCGACGGCACCATGCTGGGCGCCGTGCGCATGGCCGCCCCGCAACAGGTGCCCGTGCTGGGAGTAAACGCCGGCGCGCTGGGTTTTCTCACCGAATTGGCTCCCGACGAGTTGCCGCATTACCTGCCGCGCATACTCAACGGCGAATATACGCTGGAAGCGCGCATGATGCTGCATGCCGCGATTCTGCGCAACGGCCAGGTGCTCGCGGAACAGTTGGCATTAAATGATATCGTGGTCCGGCAAGGCGCCAAAGGTCGATTAATCAACCTGAGCGTTGATGTTGCCGGGCACATGCTTGGACGCATCGGCGCGGACGGCCTTATTCTCTCCACCCCCACCGGCTCCACCGCCTACGTGCTGGCGGCGGGCGGGCCCATCGTGCACCCCACCGCCTCAGTGATGGTGCTGGTGCCCATCTGCCCGCACAGCCTGTCATTCCGCCCCATGGTGGTGCCGGCTACCGATCAGGTAGAGGTGCGTTGCGAGAGCAATCAGCACGGCGACGAAATGCTGGTGATCGCCGATGGGCAGGAACCGGTAACGGTGCAGTCCGGCGACCTGGTGGTTGTGCAACCCGCGGCGGAGCGGGCGCGGCTGGTAAAGCTGGGCCTGTCGTCCTTCTACGATCGCCTGCGCGATAAACTGCAATGGGGCGGCGGTAACGGCGCGGGGTGACGCAATCCCTCCCCCACCCCTGCTCCCGGCGCGGACGGAACCGCATTCATGCCAGCAGCGCCAGCAGACCCTGCAGCATCTCCACTCCCTCATTCAACTCGCGCAGGGTGATGTGCTCATTCTCGCGGTGCGCCCTGGTGATGCTGCCGGGCCCGAACACCGCCACTTCGCGCGTCCCATCTGCCAGATAACCGGCATGCGTGCCATATGCCACCCAACCGGCTGGTTGTCCGCTGACACGGGCCAGCGCGCGGATGAGCGGGGTATCGGTGGGGGTCAGAAACGCCGGAACGAGAAATTCATTCTCCGTCACGATCGGCAATTCCCACGCTGTCGCCAGATCGCGCAGATATGCCAGCAGGCGATCGAATGGTTCTTGTTCGCCGGGCAGCGGACGATAATTGTACCAGTAGCAGGCGTGGGCAGGAATGACGTTATAGGCTTCGTTGGGGGTGAATTCTCTGGTAACCACCAGCGTGGGCGCTTCATCCTCGAACGCTGCCACACGGTGGGTCGCCTCACCAGCCGCGAACCATGCCTGCATCGCGGCGATCAGCCGCATCTTCTCATCGATGGCGTTGCGCCCCGCCCATGGGCGCGAGGCGTGCGCCGCCTGTCCCTTTACCTCCACACGCACGTTGGCGTTGCCTTTGTGGGCATGCACGGGAATCAACTCGGTCGGCTCCAGCGCGATGGCCTGTGTGGCTGCGCCCGCCACCGGATGTTCGAGCATGCGTTGGATGCCGCGCATATACAGTTCTTCGTCGCCGGTCAGGCTGAGCAACAGGCGCCGCGAGCCGGTGTAGTCACGCAATGCCGCGACCGCCGCCGCCAGCGGACCTTTGTCATCGACCGCGCCGCGTCCCCATACTGCCCCGTCCGCGATGACGCCGCCCAGCGGTGAGCACTGCCAGGCGTCCGCCTGACCCACCGGCACGGTGTCCAGATGGCCATCGATGAGCAACGGCGGACCATCGCCCGCGCGCTCCAACAGCGCGCTGGCGATGCCGGGTGCGGTCTCAAACTGGTGAATCAACCGAAATCCTGCCGGCGCCAACACCTCGGCGCACAGCGTGATGGCTGGCGCAGTGGTGGCCGGCTCGGTTGTCGGTATGCGAATCAACGCGGCACACAGTTCAGAGACGGTCATCATCAGCCATCCTCATGGGGATAACTCCGGCGAGACATCACCAGGGCGCACGCCGATTGCCGGCTGCAACATTTCCCGGCGGGCGCCTGCTGTATTGTACGGAGCGACGAGATGGGCGTCAACGCTCCTGCCCTCGTAAAAATGACAGCACGCAGCGGAATGCCTGCTGCACTCCGCTGCGTTGCCTGCTCAACAAAAACCGGTCTGGCAGTTGTCGTTATTTCGCGTATTCCACCTGACGCGTTTCGCGGATAACGGTGACCTTGATCTGGCCCGGGTACTGCATGTGCTCTTCGATCTCGTGGGCCACATCCTTTGCGATCAGGTAGGCACCCTGATCGTCGATCTGCTCGGGTTTCACCATGATGCGGATTTCGCGGCCCGCCTGGATGGCGTAGCAGCGTTCCACGCCCGGCTGCGACACGGCGATTTCTTCCAGCTTTTGCAGGCG
Source organism: uncultured bacterium (assembly GCA_964472305.1). Classification (GTDB taxonomy): domain Bacteria; phylum Armatimonadota; class Hebobacteria; order CAIYQO01; family CAIYQO01; genus CAYYJR01. Next base: position 297,260 of record CAYYJR010000001.1, on the reverse strand, counting down.
CTTGACGTAGTTTTCCAGCGATTCGCGGCGCGCGCCGGGACGGGCGGCGGAAACGGCGTCCGCGGCCTGCACCAGCACGGCCTCCACCGTTTCCGGATGCGGGTCGCCGTGGTGCGCGGCGATGGCGTGCAGCACCTCCGGCTTTTCGCGGCAGCGTTTCGCCAGCTCGACGGAAAGCTGGTGATGCGCGCCTTCGCTCTCGCTTTCACTCGCCTTGCCGATGTCGTGCAGCAAACCGGCGCGCTTGGCGATCTCCACACTGGCGCCGAGTTCCTCCGCCATCATGCGTGTCAGGTGGCACACTTCGATGGAATGGTCCAACGCGTTCTGGCCAAAGCTGGTGCGATAACGCAGGCGACCCAGTGCGCGCACCAGATCGGGGTGCAACCCGGTCAGGCCGGTGCTCATCACCGCCCGCTCGCCGGCCAGCTTGATCTGCCGCTCCACCTCCGCCTTCGCACGCTCCACCGATTCCTCGATGCGCGAGGGGTGAATGCGCCCGTCTTCGATCAGGTTTTGCAGCGCGAGCCGCGCCACCTCGCGCCGGACGGGATCGAAGCCGGAGATGACCACTGCTTCCGGCGTGTCGTCGATGATCAGGTCCACTCCGGTCAGCGTCTCGAAGGTGCGGATATTGCGGCCTTCGCGTCCAATGATGCGCCCCTTCAACTCGTCGCTGCTGATGGGCACCACCGACACCGTGCTTTCCATGGTCTGTTCCACCGATACGCGCTGAATCGCCATAGTCACGATACGGCGCGCCTCAGTCTCGGCGTGCTCCAGGGCTTCCTCTTCGATATTGCGCGCCACTCGGGCGACTTCCAGCTTCGCCTGATTGCGCACCTGTTCCAGCAGCTCAGTCTTGGCCTGGTCGTAGGACAAGCCGGTGATGCGCTGCAACTCCACCTGGCGTTTGGTGATCAGTTCGGCCGCCTCGTGCAGCCGGGTTTCCATCTCCTGCTCACCTTGGGCTAACTCACGCTCACGGCGTGAGACACTCTCTAACTTACGGTCGAGCGCTTCGTCTTTTTGCGTCAGACGGCGCTCCAGCCGAAACATCTCCGCACGATTGTTTTCTTGTTTCTGCTCCAGTTCCTCCCGAATGCGCAACACTTCGTCCGCGACTTTCAGTTGAACCTGCTGTTGTTCGGCCTCCAGATCTTTCACGGCCAGATCGCGCTGGCGTTCGGCTTCGTGGGCTCGTTCCTCGGCGGCGCGCAAAGGGCGCACCAGGAAATATACTGCAACGGCGCCGCCGGCCAGCAAGCCGATGAGAGCGCCGATCCCTAAAAAGATGTACTGAAGAATGGGATGTTCCCTCCTCACACTGTATGGATATCACACGCCGGGCTGGCGGCATGCGGGAACCGGGATTACTCCAGCCAGTCTCCCTCCGCGCTAAGATTATCGCTCAGTGCGGCGCAGACGCGATACACGATCTCCGCGGTAAATCCGCGCCGGATCAACAATCGCCGCAAGCGCAACATGGTTGCACGGTCGAGCGGGGCAGTCTGCGTGCGCACCGCGCGCATCGCGATACGCCGGGCAAAGGCAAATTCGCCCTCCGCCGTTCGAGCCATGGCAATAGTTTCTTCCGCGACATCGCGGTCAACTCCTTTTTGTCGCAACTCCTGGCGCAGACGAATTTGCCCATACCCCGTGCGCGCGTCCACCCAGCCGCGGGAAAATTCGCGGTCGTCGAGTAGTCCCAACCGCATCAATTCCGCCAGTGTGCGGTCGGTGACCAATGGGGAAAAGCCTTTACGCTGCAGTTTCTGGCGCATTTCCGCTTCACTACGCGCGCGATAACCCAGTACGCGCAAGGCGTACTGCATCGCGTGGTCTTGTTCAGCATGCTGATCGATCATACCAGGTGGTCTCGCGCCGACTGAGTACAACAGGGCACCGCGGTCGCGTGTGCGATCGCGCAGTGCCCTGAGCATACCCGGAACGAATCGGTATGAATCCCGTGAAGCGAGAGGACCGTTTACTTGCGCCGCACGAAAGCGCGCGCCGTGAGCAGAAGCAGGGAGAGCACGCCGCCCGCAATCAGCACCAGCCGATTGACGTCCAGCGCCGGCACCCACCGCTCGCCATCCTGGTCGAACACCCAGCAACCCAGCGGCCGAATGCGTACGCCGCCGCCGCCCCCGCCCCCGCCGCCTTCCGCCGGTTGCTCCCGCGCGGATTTGCCGCTGCCGCCCCCGCCGCCACCACCGTAGATCACCTCCGCGGCGGGAATAACCATGCGCTCACCCACCGCCACCGGTTCACCGATGGCGGTGGAAACGCGCGCGCCGGCTTGCACCTGGCTCAACAGATCACGGGCTTGCGAAAGATCCATGACTGCGCTCCTCCGGCAGGCATCCGCGGACAGGAGCGGGTGTGGATTATTCCTCCGACTCGTCGTCCGCCAGCTCGGGTTTCACAACGGGACCCGGCGCGGCCGTGGCATGATCGCGGATGCGCTGCTCGATCTCTTGCGCTATTTCCGCATTTTCTTCCAAGAACACACGGGCGTTGTCGCGACCATGACCGAGACGGGCGTCGTTGTAGCTAAAAAAGGCTCCGGTTTTCGTAATCAGGCCACAGGTGATGCCCAGGTCGAGGATGCCGCTGCCGCGGCTGATGCCCGAGCCATACATGATATCGAAATCCGCCTGGCGGAAAGGCGGTGACACTTTGTTCTTCACCACTTTGGCGCGGCTGCGGCTGCCGATCACGTCGGTGCCGGACTTAATGTTCTCTACCCGACGCAACTCGATGCGCACCGAAGCCCAGAACTTCAACGCGCGACCGCCCGGGGTGGTTTCCGGATTGCCGAACATAATGCCGACCTTTTCCCGCAACTGGTTGATGAAGATGCCGGCGCAACGGCTTTTATTCAACGAACCGGCCAGCTTGCGCAGCGCTTTCGACATCAGACGCGCCTGCAGGCCCACCTGGTTGTCGCCCATCTCACCTTCCAGTTCGGTTTTCGGCACCAGCGCCGCCACCGAGTCGACCACAAAGATATCGATGGCGCCGGAGCGCACCAGTAAATCGGCGATGTCCAGCGCCTGCTCGCCGTAATCCGGCTGCGATAACAGCAACTCATCCACGTTCACGCCGCACTTGGCCGCATAGGCGGGATCGAGGGCGTGCTCGGCATCGATGAAAGCGCAGGTGCCGCCGGCGCGCTGCGCCTCGGCAATGATGTGGTAGGCCAGCGTGGTTTTGCCGGACGACTCATTGCCGTAAATTTCACTGATGCGTCCACGTGGAATGCCGCCGACGCCCAACGCGATATCCAACGGCAGGCAGCCGGTGGGGATCACTTCGGTTTGAATGCGGGTCGACATCTCACCCAACCGCATCACTGATCCCTTGCCAAACATTTTATCAATCTGGCCCATCGCCAGGTCCAACGCTCGTTCTTTCTCACTGACCGTATTCTTGGTTGTTGCCATATCCCTACTCACTCGTAAAACAAGATGCCGGGTTATGCGCCCCCGGCGGCTATTCAATTATCCGTGGTTGCGGGCCGGCCAATGGCAGACGCCGCAATGCCGTATAGCGCGCGCCAGCGGAACCCAGGTCGCTGCGCATCAAATCGATGGATTGCACGGTCATCGTGCCGAAATGTTCACCCGCCAGCGCCTGTACCAGCGGGATCAGCCGGTCCAATCCCTCCGGTGACTTGACGCGGCCCAGCGTCAGGTGCGGGTTGAACGGTCGCGGCTCACGCGGGAAGCCCAGCGCAGCCACTGCCTCGTCCACCGCGGCAGCCAGCGCGCACAAGGCGTCTCCCCCGGCGCCGATGCCGACCCAGATCACCCGCGCCCGGCGCAACGTCGGGAAGGCGCCCGCGCCGTCCACACTGACGTCGATCGGCGGAAAGGCGCCGGCGACATGCTCCAGCGCGTCGCCGATGGCGGGCACGCGCTCCGCCGGCAGCGCGCCAAGAAATTTCAGTGTCAGGTGCATCCCCTCCGGGCGCACCCAGGCGACTGATGCTTCCGCGTGCCGTAGCTGCTGTTGTACGGTCGCCAATCGCGTGATGAGCGCGGGGCTGATGGCCGCGGCGATAAATGAGCGGATCTCCGCCACTCCGTCCTCCTGAGCGCGTCAAGTATCCGCCTGATCGCTCACGTCGCACCATTATAGCGCAAAAACACCCGTTTGAATAGTCTCGCAATCGTAGTCAACAGTACGATCATGGAGGAAACAGACCGCTTGTGTTGCCGTGGATGCGTTGGCCATGGGTGGCCGTCCGCACTTACCAGCCACGCACTGCAACTACGTACCCACGCCGGCGGTTATTGCGCGCCTTTACTAAAGGTCCAGAAAGTGGCATCCTTCCCATCGGGAGCGATGAAGGAGACTTCACCGCTTTTGCGCAGCACCAGGTATTTGTTGTGGCTCTCGGTATGGAACCGGCAGACGGTGACGATGATATTGCCCGGCGGCGACGGGTTGGCCAGTCCGGGAAAATCTGTATCGGGCGCGCCGAGGTCAGTGACGACGACATCGGGACGCCAGTAAAATTTTGTCGCGCTGTTCTGGGTGATGAAATAGGCCTTCGCATCGGCGCCGGTGGGAAAGGGATCGGGGCTGCTTCCGGTCCGATAGCCCCAATAATTATAGAACTCGTCGTAGGTGTCGTGGTTGTCCTCTGGATCTTTCGGGCAGGTGAGGATGGCGGGCAGCGTTTTCGGATACGCGGCTGCCAGTGCACCCATCGGATTGTCCGGGCCGGGATACGCCCCGGTATCCTGGCGATAGGCTAGCAGCGCCTGACCGATCTTCATCAGGTTTTGATGGCAGCGCGCCATATTGGCCTGCCGTGTCGCGCTGCCGACCACCGGAATGAGTATGCCGATCAGTACCGCGAGAATGGTGACGACCACGAGTATCTCGACCAGCGTGTATCCGCGTTGTCGCGTCATGGCTCTCTCCTCTTCCGGCACCGTTTATCCTATTATACCGCACGCAGGCCCGAGCGTAACCCATGCCACACCCTGGAAACAGGTTTCCACGCGTTATCCCCCACGGTGAACGCCGACAGGAACGCGGCATCCTGATCCGCCTCGTGTCAGGCAAACATACGCATGTAGGATTGCCACAACTGTTGCACGGTGGCGAGGAACCAGGTGGGAGCGAGCATTACCGCTACGGCACTGGCCGTCAGGAAAGGACCGAACGGCATGTAGCGTCCCTGCGGCAACTCCTCATCATCCTGCAGCGTGCCCTCCGTTTCGGGTATTTCCGTGCCGGGTGCGGCTGAGGGCGTCAGCGCGCCGGCGATCATCAACACGATGCCCACCAGCGCGCCCAGCATAATGGCAATGCCGAACGAGAGCAGCGCCAGTCCCGGACCCAGCATAGCCCCAATGGCCGCGCCGATGTAGGCATCGCCCAGACCCATGCCCGGTTTTCGGAATAGCAGTCGACCGAACAGATCCATCCCAATGAAAACCAGGAACCCGATAATCATGCCGGGCACCGCCATGGGCAGGTAGGGAATGGTGAGCGCGCCGAGATGCGTCCCGAAGCCGTGGAAATCGCGCGTGCCGAGTAGTTCGAAGGCCAGGCCGGCCGCCATGCCCACCCAGGTGACCGGCTCGATCACATAGGTGGTATCCAGGTCGATCATGAACGTGACCAGCATCGCCGCGACAAAGATGCCCAGCGCTGCCATCAGCCCCACCCCCAACGGGCCCAGCAGTATCTCGCCGGAGAAGCGCGCCGCCAGCGACCACCAACAGGCGACGAACAGTAATCCGGTGATGAGTTCGATGCTGAAATAGCGCCAGGAGATGCGTACGCCACAGTAGCGACAGCGGCCGCGCAACAGCAGAAAACTAAACAATGGAAACAGGTCGGGCGTGCGCAGGCGCGTATTGCACTTGGGGCAATGCGACGGTGGGGTAGAGAGCGATTCGCCCAGGGGCAGGCGATAGATGCAGACGTTCAAAAAACTGCCGATGGTGATGCCGAAGATGAACGCCGTCACCGCTCCGGCGATGAACTGGCTGCTAGTCATGAATCGGGCGACTCCCCTCGTATGGTTGTAAACATCGCGCCAGACCGGCATGGCCGGCCCGGCGCCGTAGATATGGGTGCACTACGTTGCGAGCTTATTGATAATCTGCACCAGCGGCATGAACATCGCGACGACGATGAAGCCGACGACGCCGCCGAGGAACACGATTAACAACGGTTCCAATGCGGCGGTCAGACTTTCCAGCATGGCATCCACTTCCGCTTCATAGAAGTCGGCGACTTTGGACAACATGGCGTCAAGCGACCCGGTTTCCTCGCCGATGGAGATCATTTGCACCACCATAGGCGGGAACATCTTACTTTTTTCCAGCGGGTCACCCAGGCGCTGGCCTTCGCGGACCGCCGTGCGCGCGCTCAACACCGCTTCCTCCAGTATCGCATTGTCGATGGCGCCGGCCACCGTTTCCAATGCCTGCAAGATCGGGACGCCCGATGTCATCAGCGTTGCCATGGTTCGCGAGAAGCGCGCCAGCGCGATACGATGGTTCAACATGCCGAAGACCGGCGCCTTCAACATGATTTTATCGTAATACCGCTTACCCGTTTTCGTCGCCTTAATCCGGTTGATACTGATGGATAAGCCGATAATCGTGCCCACCAGCGCGATGACGTTGACCGGGTTGGTCATGAAGTTGCTGCAGGTGATGAGGAACTGAGTCGCCGCGGGCATCGTGATATCGAAGTCCTTGAACAGTTCCATAAACTTCGGCACAATGAAGGTCACCAGGCCGACCACGATGAGGATGGCCAGCGTCATGACGATGATCGGGTAGGTCATCGCCGACTTGACCTTGCGCTTCAACTTTAGGTCTTCTTCCAGGAATGTTGCCAGGCGGTCGAGGGTTTCGTCCAGCACGCCACCCACTTCACCGGCGCGCACCAACCCGATAAACAGGTTGTTGAATACATGCGGGAAGTGGGAGAGCGAGCGGGTCAGTGTTTCGCCGCTTTCTACCGAATACTGGACATCGCGGATGATCTTTTTCAGGTTGGGGCTGGCCGTCTGTTGTTCCAGCACCGCCAGGCAGCGCACCATGGTCACACCGGCGTTGATCATGGTCGAGAACTGTCGGCAAAACATCGTTAATTCACGGCCTTTGACTTTGCCGATCTTTTTCTTCTTGACCTTGTTCGGGGCTTCAGCCTTGGTTTCTTTCCCCACTGGGGCAGCCTTGGCGGGCGCGGCTTTCTCTTTCGGACCGGTGGTCGCCGTGTCGATCTTTTGCACCCACAGGCCGCGTTCGCGCAAGCGACGGGCGAGAATCTGGCTGTTCTCGGCGTCAGTGGTGCCTTCTTGAATTTTCCCGTTCTGGTCTCGCGCAATATACGAGAACACTGGCATGGTCTTTCCTCCTCCGTGTCGGACAACCGTCCCGGCAGCAAGCGTACGGTGGTGCTGCCGGCGCCAATCATGCGATCACGCGATTAGCGACCGCCTTTGCCCGATGAATCATTCACCGAGCCTCCCATATCGGGTAAGGTGCCATCCGAGAGCATCATCTTCTTCAATTCATCAACATTCATACAGCGCTCGATGGCGGTCTCATACGTGATGAGGCCTTGATTGTAGGCATCGCGCAGGGCCTGGTCCATGGTTTTCATGCCCATATGCGCACTCGTCTGGATAATGGAGTTCATCTGGTGAGCCTTAGCCTCACGGATCAGGTTGCGGATGGCCGGCGAGGCCACCATGATCTCCTGTACGCAGACGCGTCCCCCGCCCACCCGCGGCGCGAGCTGCTGGGTGAAAACGGCGATCAGGTTATTGGACAGCATGACGCGGATCTGTTCCTGCTGGGCGACCGGGAAGACGTCGACGATGCGGTCCACCGTCTGCGCGGCGCTGCTGGTGTGCACGGTGGCGAACACCAGGTGGCCCGTTTCGGCAGCCGTAATCGCCAGTTCCATCGTCTCCAGGTCTCGCATTTCGCCCACGAGTAGGATGTCGGGGTCTTCGCGGAGGGCGGCGCGCAGGGCGTTTTTGAATTCTTTGGTGTCCTGGCCCACCTCACGCTGGTTAATGACGCTCTGATTGTGCGTGTGCAGATATTCGATGGGGTCTTCGATCGTGATGATGTGTTTGCGGTAGTTGCGGTTGATTTCACCCAGCATCGCCGCCAGCGTCGTCGATTTGCCGGACCCCGTCGGACCGGTCACCAGGATCAAGCCGCGGTGGCGGGTGGTCATGTCGCGCGCGATGGCCGGTTGGCCCAGTTCTTCCAGTGTCGGGATGCGAAACGGAATGGTTCGGAACGCGGCCGCCACGGCGCCGCGGTCGCGGAACAGGTTCACGCGGAAACGGCTGGATTTGCCCAACTGATAGGAAAAGTCCAGTTCCAGCGTGTTTTCAAAGCGCTGTATCTGCTCGTCGGTTAAGATATCATAACCCATCCGCTGGATCACCTGCGGGGTAAACTTGGTATAGTTGCCCGGCACCAGATCGCCATCCAGCCGGTAGATGGGTGGCAGGCCGACCGCCAGATGCAGGTCCGAGCCCTTGGCTTCCACGATGAGCTCTAATAATTCGTCCACGTGAATCTCGCTCAGGTCTCGCGGCCGCGAGGGGTCGTTCGACCTGAGCGTGAGCGGAGGACGTTGTTGTATCGCTCCAGATGCTTCCATCCCCTACCTACCTTCGCTATCGGTGATTATTCCCAAAAACCCCTACATACATACCTTACCTAGGGATAAAATGTCAAGCCCCCGGTGGCGGTGTATGGGAGGATGCGGATCAATGTGATGAGACGACGCGCAACACTTCTTCCAGCGTCGTCATCCCGGCCTTCACTTTCGCCAGTCCATCCATCATCAGCGTCGTCATGCCGGCCGAAATGGCAGCCTGCGCGATTTCCGACAACGGCGCGCGTCGCACGACCAACTCGGCTAGATCTTCGTTCAGGGTGAGCAGTTCAAAGATGCCCAGTCGCCCTCGATACCCGCGATTCATGCATTCATCGCACCCGACCGCACGGAAGAAGGTGGCGTTGCGAATGTCATCTTCCGTCATACCCAGGCGCATCAGCGCATCCGCCGGTGGTTCGTCCGGCTCTTTGCAGTGATCACAGATCTTGCGTGCCAGGCGCTGGGCGATGACACCAATGATGGAAGCTGAGATCAGGAACGGTTCCACACCCATGTCGGAGAGACGGACAATGGTGGAGGGGGAGTCATTCGTGTGGAGCGTGGAGAGCACGAGGTGACCGGTCAGCGAGGCCTGCACGGCAATTTCCGCCGTTTCCAGGTCACGAATCTCACCGACCATGATGATATCCGGATCCTGGCGCAGGAAGGCGCGCATGGCTACCGGGAAAGTGAGGCCGCCTTTACGGTTCACCGACACCTGGTTGACGCCGGGTAACTGGTATTCGACCGGATCCTCGACGGTGAGAATATTTTTATCGACCGAGTTGATGCGGTTCAGAATCGAATACAGCGTGGTGGTCTTGCCCGACCCGGTGGGGCCGGTGGCCAGCACCATGCCGTTTGTCCGTTCGACCAGCGCTTCCAGCGCGGCCATCATCTCGGGAGTAAAACCGAGGCGTCCCAGACCGATCAACACGCTGCTCTGGTCGAGGATGCGCATGACGCATTTTTCCCCGAACACGGTAGGCAACACGTTTACGCGCATGTCGTAGTCGCGTTTCTCATGGCGCAGGTGGATGCGGCCGTCCTGCGGAATGCGCCGTTCGGCGATGTTCATCTCCGCCATAATTTTCAAACGCGAGATGAGCGGCGCATGGGCGAATTTCGGGAGGGTCATCACTTCATATAACACGCCGTCGATGCGGTAGCGCACGCGTACCTGCCGCCGGTCGGGTTCGACGTGGATGTCCGATGCGACTTGCTTAATCGCGTTCTGGATCAGCACGTTGACCATGCGAATGATGGGCGCATCTTCGGATATTTCCACCGATTCATCGGAATCGGCGCTGGACTCACCGGGCGCATCCGGCCGGCGAATGGCCTCCAGCATGCTGTCGATGTCGGCGGCGGAGGTTTTTTCGTTCTGTTCATCGATCTGCGTGGTGGCGGCGGTCGCGGCAATCGCCTGGGTGACCGAAGAGCCGCTGTCGGCGGGCGGCACGGCGCCGCCGCGGATGATGTTGATATTTTCCAGCGTTGCCAGCACCGGTTCGATCTCGAATCCGGTGATGAGGCGCAGATCGTCGAGCGCAAACACGTTGGTGGGGTCGGCCATGGCCACCACCAGCTTGGTGCCGTTGCGGCGTAGCGGCACCAGGTTATACCGCTGCACCAGGTCATCCGGGATCACCTTGGCCACACCGGGGTCGGGCGGCGTCTTTTCAGGATCGTACATCGGCACGTTTAACTGTTGCGCATACGCGATCAGTACTTCGTGCTCGCTGACAAATCCCAGGTCGACCAGGAGCCGTCCCAACTTCTCGGTGGTGCTCTTCTGTAACGTGAGGACCTGTTTGAGGTGATCTGGAGTAATCTTACCCTGATCGAGCAAGATTTTCCCTATCGGGATTTTGACTCCTCGCGCTGTTGACATCAGCTACCTTTTCCTTTTGAGCGGTTGTGCAAATCAACGGCCCGTTCAATAGCGCCCGGGCAAGGGATTGTGGTGATTATACCACACTTCCACAGCCCTGTTGTTGATTCCCCGTCATGGGCGCAAATTGGATCATCCATGCGGAAGCAGCGCCGAGTCCATTTGCGCAGCCAGTGCCCGCACATCCGGCGATGCCGGTCGGCAGACTGATGGAGACGAACCACCCCTCCGAGCGTACCATGGCATGACGCGCGGCAAAGCGCATCGATGCGTGTCGCGGGTTGTCTCTCCTCTGCCGAACATTATAGCGAACTTTTCCGGACTTCGGTAGTCCCGTCACACGAACGAGTGGATTACCTTGCGGAGTATCTCTGCCTTCCGGCGAAGGTTGCGTATAGACATATTTTGACGCACGCCGCCCGATTCCTCCCGCATCGTCAACAACTCTGCGGGAAAGATGAAATCAGGAGTGCCCCATACGTGGAAGGCCATTTCTGCATAGCTACTAGACAGGATCACCTGAAGTTGCTATCGTATGAATCATAGTTGTTATGGCGCCGCGCAAGGCGCCGTGAAAATCCAGACCATCGTCGCCCCGCTGCTTGTCAGCGGGGTTATTCCATATCTGGCATCGGTTTTTGTCATACCGGACCGAAGGAGTTGCCGTGGCATCTGTATATCTCACCCCGAGTGGGTACCGGCGTCTGCACGCCGAATTGCGCGACCTGGTCGAAGTGCGCCGTCCCCAGGTGATGGCCGACCTCATCCAGGCGCGGGAATATGGCGATATTCGCGAGAATGCCGAATATGAAGTCGCGAAACGTGACCAGGGTGTCATCGAAGGACGCATCCACGAACTGGAGCAACTGCTTTCTTCGGTGGAGATCATCAAGGTCACCGGAGATGTCAACGAGGCGATGCTGGGTGTCCAGGTGATTGTCGAGAACCTGGAGACGCAGCATCGGACCGAATATACCCTGGTGAGCGAACAGGAAGCGCACCTCGCTGATGAGTATCTGTCAGTGGAATCGCCGTTGGGCCGCGCGCTGTTGGGCAACCACCCGAACGACGAAGTGACTTTCGACGCTCCAGCCGGCATTCGGCGGGTGAAAATCGTCGGCGTACAGTTGCCTCCGCTGGGCGACGAAGAGTAGCTTCTCACCCATCCACGCATCTGCGCCCGTGGCCTTCGCGAAAGCCACGGGCGTTTTGCGCGTCTGGATGGCAACAGCGGTGCGGCGGCGCCCACTCGCCGTGCGAACACTCCGCCTCCGTCACACCCGATATGGGATTGGGCGCCATTCCACCGCTTGCGCGGGTTGATCGGCGATGGTCTGCATTCGGATATCCGCGAATTGATACCGGGCAAAGGGACGACCAGATCGTCGGCGTAATCGCGTTCCCGCTGGCCGGTGTGTCAGTCCTCGCAGCCCGGCGCGAGCATCATCGCCGTGGCGAAGTTATCACGAAAGATCGGGTCGCCGGCCAGTTCCATATATTCGACACGGCGCGCGGTGGCGCAGATGGTGGTAAATTCGTTTTGCGAGATGACTGCCATCTTCGCCCCGGCGCCGGCGGCGTTGCCCAGGAAAACCAGTTTATCCAGCGGGATATTGGGAATGAGCCCGATACGGAGGGCGTGTTCCTTATTTATATAGGTGCCAAAGGCGCCGGCGATGTGCAAGCCATCCAACTCGTCGGGCGTGTGACCGAGTTTCTCCAACAGCGTGGCGATACCGGCGTAAATGGCGGCTTTCACGAGCTGTATTTCGCGGACGTCGTGCTGGGTGAGCACAATATCGCGGTCGATGCCACTCTCCTTTGCCCACACAAGTACCACGCCGTCATCGACAAAACGCTCGCGCAGCGCGGCGGGCAAATGGGGCAGATCGTCGAGATCGGCGAAGCGCCCGCTGCTCTCCAGCATGCCCACGCGCAGCAACTCGCCGAGGGCGTCCACGATGCCCGAACCGCAGATGCCTTGCGCCGGGCGGTCGCCGATCGTGTGCACGAAGATATCCTGCCCGATGGTGAGCCCGTCGATGGCGCCCGGCTGCGCGCGCATCCCCTGCGAAATTTTCGCGCCTTCGAAGGCCGGTCCGGCCGCGGTGGAACAGGCAATAAGGCGGCTGTCCAGCGCCGCCATCACCTCGGCATTGGTACCGATATCCACCGCCACGTGCAGTCCGCTCTGGTGCTCCAGGTCGCTGGCAGCGAGTACGCCCACGGTGTCCGCGCCGACAAAGCCAGCAATGTTGGGCAGCGTGCGCACGCGTCCGCGCGGGTGCATCGCCAGCCCCAATTCAGCGGCGGTCAGGCACAATGGATCAGCGAGCACCGGGGCATACGGTGCTTGACCGAGCGGCTGTGGATCGATGCCCAGGAACAGATGCGACATACAGGTGTTGCCCACCACCGTCATCTCGTAAATCTGCTCGGTGCTGATGCCGGCATCGCGGGCGACGTTGTGCAGGATGGCGTTGATCGCCTTTGTCACCGCTTTGCGCAGCGTCTCTATGTTTGCCGGATTATCCTGCGCGAATTCGATGCGCGAGATGACGTCGGCGCCGTAGGCGGCCTGCGGATTCGGCAGAAAGGACACCGCCGCTTCCTCGCCGGTGCGCAGGTTCATCAGGTAACCTACCAGTGACGTGGTGCCGATATCGACCGCCATGCCATAGTGCTGGCGTGAGGTATCGCCCGGCTCGACACCAAGCAAACGGTTGCCTGCCAGCACGGCGGTCACCGCATACTTGCCGGCGACCAGCACGCCGTGCAGCGACCGCACGGCCTCCAGGTCAACCTCGGCGATCTCCGGCGCTGCCGCGCGCAACCGCGCCAGGTCGTCACGAAAATCGGCATCCGCCAGCGAGGGTTGCGCGACTTTCACGCACAATTTGCGGGTGAAAGGCGCGGGATGCACTATGCGCCGCAGTTCGGCGGTGGCCTTGCGCTGCGCCAGGTTGCGGCTGGATTCGGGAATCTCGACTGTCAACGGACCCGTCACCATCATTTCGCAGGCCAGGCGCACGCCCGATGCCAGCTCTGCCGGCTGTAACAGTTCGATTTCCTGCGCGCTAAGTTCGTTCGTTGCGCCTTCCAGCACGCGCACCCGGCACTTGCCGCAACGTCCGCGCTCGCCGCATGGCGCATCGATGGTGGCGCCAGCCAGCCGGGCGGCATGCAGCACGGTGACGCCCGTTTCCACTTCGACTGTGTGACCTTCAGGTACAAATGTAACCGCGGCCAGCGCATTGACTACCGATAAATCCGAACGCGACGACACGACAACCTCCCTGGGAATATGTGTGTTACACAGCATAGCATATTTTGGGTTACGGCACACCCATTGCAGACAGCCATCTCTCGACTTGACGATATCCCAACCAGCATCCCATCATCAGCACAGGGAGAAGAGCAATACAACTGCATTAAATACAAGTAACCCGGCAGGAACTGCCGGATTCGGGGGCGAAAAGCATGACAGCCCATATATCAGCAGGGCGACTGAAGCTTCACGCCGAATCCTTTGTGCGCACCTGCGCAGCACTATCCCGTGTGAAGTTGTCGGAAAGATTTTTCCCGCATCTATTACGGACTTCGGGTCAAGTATGGAATAGTTAAGTCGGCGTTAGCTCGATCCGATACTGATATATCACGTCCGGTCTCCGCATGGCGGCCGGGCATGACAGCATTTATTACATGAGAAACGAGGCATTTGTGTGACGGTCCGCGCGAAGACACTCTTAGTCATAGGCATCACGCTGATCGGACTGATCTCGCTGCTGTTCGCCGTGTCCAACGCCATCCTGCTAAGCAGTCTGCAGCAGCTCGAGCGGGCACAGACTCTGCGCGAACTGCGGCATATTCGCATGGCGATCCAGGAAGATCAGACCAATCTGCAAAACCTGGCCGGCGCCTGGGCCATTCTGGATGATACCTGCGACTTTGTCGATAATCCTCGCGGTCACGCCGCACCGGTCAACACCAGTTTGGCTTCACTGGCGAACAACGAACTCGACCTGATCGCCTATTGCGACACCCGCGGAAAACTCATCTATTCGCGAGCATTCGACCGCCAGCGCTGGAAAGATCAACCCGCCTCGAAAAGTTTCGCCAACCACCTGGCCGAGCACGGCACACAAATGCTGGCCACGTCTCCACCGGGACATTCCGGCATCATCCTGCTTTCCGACGGCCCGCTGTTACTCGCTGCCTACCCGATCATCTCCGAGACGCCGCGAAAACGCACGCACGGCACGCTGTTTCTCGGGCGTTTCCTGACCAAAGTTCATTTGAATCGGTTGGTCGGGCCGACACAGCTCAATCACGAAATGCGGCTGTTCGACGATCCGGCGCTGCCGGATTATTTCGCGAGCGCTATGGTGGCCATCAGCAACGGCAATACGTTTTTTACACACCCAATCACCGACAGTTCGATCGCAGGCTATATCGGATTGCGGGATTTCGACGGCGCACCGGCACTCATCATCCGTGTGCTGTTCCCGCGCGACCTGTATAACCAGGGCGTCAACGGCATGCGGTATTTCCTGCTCTCCCTGCTGGCGGTGGGCGGCGTCTTCAGCGTGATGGTGATTCTCTTGCTGGAGCGTATCGTGCTGCTGCCGCTCAAGCGTTTGAGCGCAAACGTGAGCGGCATCGGCGCCAGCGGTAACCTGTCAGCACGATTGGCGGAAGCCGGCAAGGATGAATTGGCGCGACTCGCCGGCACGGTGAACGGCATGCTGGCGTCATTGGAAAGCTCGCAGGAAGAGTTGCGTGCCAAGGAAGCACTGCGCAAAAGCGAGGAGCGGTATCGCAATCTGGTGGAATTGTCACCCGATGCGGTCTTCATCATGCATGAAGGGCAATTTGTCTTCACCAATGCCGCCGGCCTGGCGCTCATCGGGGCGCAGCACGCGGACGAGATTCTCGGACAACCGCTGCAGAGCGTGATCCACCCCGACCATCGGGAGATGTTCACCCGGCGTATCAGCCATTTCGCCCCCGGACAAGAGTGGCCGTTGATGGAAGAGCAATTCCTGCGGCATGACGGTTCGGTGGCGGACGTCGAGATCACCGCTGTACCCTTCATCTACCAGGATTCCACCGCAACGCAGATCGTCGCGCGCGACATCACCGACCGCAAGCGCGACCGCGAGCGATTGAATTACCTGGCGTATTACGATGAGCTGACCGGCCTGCCCAACCGCACGCTGTTCAACGACCGTCTGGCGCAGGCACTGGCGGTGTCGAATCGGCGCAAGGAGCAAGTCGCGGTCATGGTGCTGGACCTGGATCGCTTCAAAGAAGTCAACGATACGCTGGGGCATTATGTCGGTGATCGCCTGTTGCAGGTGATCTCCACCCGACTGAAGAGCTGCCTGCGCGAAAGCGATACCGTAGCCCGCATCGGTGGCGACGAATATTTCATCATCCTGCCGAATATCGGCAACACCCAGTGCGCCGAGGTTGTCGCACACAAAATCCTCAACGCGCTGGCCGAGCCGCTGATGATCGATTCGCACGATCTCTACATCTCTGCCAGCCTGGGTATCAGCACCTATCCGATCGACGGTGCCAATGTGGAAGCGCTGGTCAAAAATGCCGACACGGCAATGTATCGCGCTAAGGCGGAGGGACGCAACGACTTCAAGTGCTATTCGCACGAGATGGGCCTGGTGGCATCGGAGCGGCGGACGCTGGAGAACAAACTGCGCAAAGCAATCGAGCGCGAAGAGCTGCAAGTCCATTACCAGCCGCAAGTCGATCTCACCACGGGCCGGGTGGTCGGCATGGAGGCGCTGGCACGCTGGACCGATCCGGAACTGGGCATCGTCGCGCCGCTGCTCTTTATCCCGCTGGCGGAAGAGACCGGCCTGATTGAACCGCTGGGTGAATGGGTGTTGCGCACCGCCTGCGCGCAAAACCGCCTGTATCAACTCGCCGGCTATCCCGATTTGCGTATCGCGGTGAACCTGTCACCGCGCCAGTTCTTGCAACAGGACCTGGTGGATACCGTGATGCGCGTGCTGCAGGAGACGGACCTGCCCGCGGAGACGTTGGAGTTGGAGATCACCGAAAGCACCGCGATGCAAAATATCGACCACACCCTGTCGGTGCTGCACAGCCTGTACCAACTCGGGGTGCGCATCGCCATCGACGATTTCGGCACCGGCTACTCATCGTTCAGCTACCTGACCAAGTTCCCCATCCACACTTTGAAAATCGACCGATCATTCATTCAGGACTTGATGGAAGATCCCGACGACGCCTCCATCGTGGCCGCCATTATTGCCATGACGCACAGCCTGCGGCGGCGGGTCATCGCCGAAGCGGTGGAAACGGAAGAGCAACTCGCATTCCTGCACGCCCACCATTGCGACGAGGCGCAGGGTTATTACTTCGGTAAACCCGTCCCGCACGACCAACTGCTCAGCGAGTTGATACGCATCGAAGAAAAAACCGGCGTCCATGCTCAGCATCGCTGAGGGCACGCGGTACTCTCTCCCGCTGTTCCCCGCGGCGCTCCGGACTTTGCCGGCCATGGCGGCGTTGTCCCGCATGTGCGCGCCTGCCAATTTCCCGGTATACTGTGGACGATGGCGACGGACTACACACGCGAGCAATTACTGGCGGCGGAAGACGGCACGATACACAAAGATCCCGGCGGGAAATTGCGTATCGCGCTCGTATACCCCAACAGCTATGCGGTGGGCATGTCCAACCTGGGCTTCCAGACGCTGTATCGCCTGCTGAACGCCCGTCCTGATGTCGTCTGCGAACGAGCCTTCCTTTCCGGACAGACCGGCGGCGTGCGCACGCTGGAGAGCGGTCGACCGTTAGGCGAGATGGACGTCGTAGCCTTCTCCGTTTCCTTCGAACTCGATTACCCGCATATCCCGCGCTTGCTGCGCCTCGCCGGCCTGGAACCGTTCGCGGCACATCGCGAGCGGCCGCTGGTGCTGGTGGGCGGCGCCACTGTTTGTTACAATCCGGAGCCGATCGCGCCGTTTGCGGATATCATGGTGGTGGGCGAGGCGGAGGAGTTGCTCGATCCGCTGGTGGAGGCGCTGCAGGCCACCCGTGCCACCGGCAACCTGGATCCGTTGGCTGCACTGCCCGGCGTCTACCTGCCGGCGCGGGGTCCGGTGCCCGTGGCGCGCTTATTAGTGCGCGCGCTGGATACCGCGCCGACCAGTACGCAAATCTTCACCCCGCATACCGAGTTCGGCGACATGGCGTTAGTGGAGGTGGGACGCGGCTGTCCCTACGGTTGCCGATTTTGCGTGGCCAGCCACGTCTACCGACCCGCACGCTGGCGCTCGCTGCCGGCGCTGTTGCCAGTGGTCACGCGCGGCCTGGGGCATCGGCATCGCATTGGGCTGATCGGCGCTTCGGTGACCGACCACCCGGCAATTCTCCCCTTGTGTGAAGAGATTCTGCGGCAAGGCGGTGAACCAGCGCCGGCGTCAATGCGGGCGGATGCGCTCACCGATGAGTTGCTGGCGTTGCTGGTACGCGGTCATGTGCGCACCATTACGCTGGCGCCGGAAGCCGGAACGGAGACACTGCGCCGGCAGGTCGGCAAGCGGTTGACCGACGACGTGCTGCTCGCTGCCGCCGTCCGCGCCGCGCGAGCCGGCATCACCCGGTTGAAGATGTATTGCATCGTCGGACTGCCCGGCGAGACGGAGGACGACGTGGCCGCCATTCCGGCACTGGCATTGCACGTCGCCGCGGAGAGCGGTCTGCGGGTGAGTGTGGGTTGCAGCGCCTTCGTCCCCAAACCCGGCACCCCCTTCGCCCGCGAGCCGCAGGCGCCGGAGCGTGAGATTCGCCGTAAACTCGATCTGATCCGCCGCGGGATGCGCGGACGCATTGAGTTGACCCACGAAAGTGCGCGCTGGTCGTATTGGCAGGCGGTGCTGGCACGCGGCGACCAAGCGCTGGCGCCGGTGCTGGCCGCCATTGCCACCGGGCCCGATACGCCCGCCGCCTGGGCGACGGCCTGTCGCGACGCCGGCGTGGATCCCGACGGCTACGCCCTGCGCGCCATCCCGCCCGACGCGCCGCTGCCGTGGGCGCATATCGGCGCCTCGCGCGGTACCTTCGCCGAGGTGACCGATGCAACCGTGTGCGGTTGACAAACCGGGTATTCCACCGCACAATAAATCATCCGCCGTGCCGGTCCCGATGAGGTGTTGCCGTGGAAGTGACGGAGATGACGCTGTGGGCTGCCCGCTTGCTGATACTGGCGCTCATGTATCTCTTTTTACTCGTGCTGATCTTCGCCCTGCTCGCTGACGCGCGCGCCGCCGGCGTGCCACTGCGTGCCGTTGCACCTGCATCCGCCAGACCGGCGTCACCCACGCCCACTCCTCTTGCATCGTCCGTGCCGGCTGTCGCGCCGCGTCGCCTGGTGGTAAGCGCCGGCACCCCGCCCACCGGCGGCGCCGAGTTCCCGCTGCACGGTCCGCTCCTCATCGGACGCGGCGAGGAAAACGACATCACCATCGCCAGTCGCTTTGTCTCGACTCGCCACGCCCGCGTCTTCCCACACGACGAGCAGTGGCTGGTCGAAGATCTGGGCAGCACCAACGGCACACTGCTGAATGGCACGCCGTTGACCTCGCCGCGTACCCTCAAATCCGGCGATCGTCTGCTCGTCGGCGACACCGAATTCACATTCCGATGATCCCGTTTCCGCCCATCGTCCCTCTGTCGAAAAATTACTGCTACGAGAACGCCGGAAGGATTTGACGAGATGGCAGGAATGGGATATGTTATCGTTGAATAATTGTTCAAGCTGGTATACGATGCGGTGGCTTTTCCCGATGACCATCGCTTCACCTGCCATCGAAACGCCTTTTTCGTCTACCAGGCATATTTTCCTGGTGATCTGGATACATGTCTTAACATATTCGTCGGGACGGCCGGCCCGACCGGGGCGCTCCCCGCGGGCAATGGGCCAGGACATTCATACGCCTGATTAATAGGTGATAATTCATGGTCTCGCGTAAAACGCCCGTACCGTCGTCCGTGTCCCCGGAGTTTCTCGAACACGGATCGGTCGAGCCGCTGGTAATCGAGCGCAGTGCTGATCCGTTACAGTTATTGGCCAATATTTTAACTGTAGCGGGAGCACTCGCCGCCCAGTGGGGCGAAGAGATCGTGCTGCACATGCGCGTCGCCTCGCTCTGGCTGCGCATCGGCCGCAAAGAGCGAGCCATCAATTACCTGCGCAGCCTGGCCGCCGCCCACCTTTCCGACACCTTCCATCTCGGTTCCCAGGCGGTAAAAACCCGCATCGACATGATGCGCTATTTCCTGCGGCTGTGTGAGATCGACGACGGCATCCTGCTCGCGGAAGAGAGATCGGAAGTCAAGCAACATAACACCGGCATGATGGACCGCATCATGTTCTGGCGCAAACCGCAAGTTAAAACCTCCCCGAAGATTCGCAAGGCGCTGAACAAGTCTGAATATTCATACAGCACGCTGAACTCGGCGGAAGAGGAAGTGACGCAGGAAATTGTGCACCCCAGTGTGACCTGGCTGGAAAATGCCTATCTCACCCTGGTGCCCGGCGATACGCGCTTCGTGCTGGTGCAGGAGTTGAATGCCATCAAGGAATACGGCGATCCGGACGAGGTGGCGCAACAATTGCTAAAGCTGTTCGATCACTGCCGCGGCTGGCACGAGCGCCGGTCAGATACCCCGATCTGGGTGCACGACCTGGACGACATTGGCGCGCGAGCGATGTACCTCGCGGTCATGGTCGAGCGGCCTGGCGTCATTATCAGCTACATCGAGCGCTGTATCGACGCGCTGAATGAACGCCCGCTGGCACTGATGCCCTGCATTGCCATCGCCGTCGGCGGGTTAGGCCACATGGCCAAAAAGCAGCGGCGCGACGAACTGCTGCATCGCGCGCTGGACTACCTCCCCCGCATGCCCGAGCACGAGCGCTGCATCTCGGCGCTGGCGCTGGTGGAAACGCTGGTCGAACGCTGACGTCAACGCACGGGGGCCGTCTTCGGTCCTGTCGACAGCGGTTGATCGAGGGCACCGATCGCCTGCAACCATCCCATGAGCTGCGCATACCGCGTCGCGTCGTCCTCCGCCAGTTGGATCGGCCGCCCGCGACCATCCAGAATGACGCCCACGACGCCACCCTCCACCGTCTGTTCCACCGACTTACCCCGCCCCGCACCCAGGTCCATCCCCTTCGCCGGATGCACCGTCAACTGCGCGCGTTCGCCGGCGGGCAGCGCCAGGCAGCGCAATTGTCCGCCGACGATGGTCTCCTCCACCGTGCCGCGCGGCCCGGTCAGCGTCACGCTCATTACCACCTCGCCCGGCTTTACCTGCCCATGCGGCGCCACCACCGGACCGAGTGGGATCAGGCAGTCGCGACGGAAAATCTGGTGCGCCATCTCCGGATGCTCGCGTGAGAGCACACCGAGCTGCGGCATCATGAAGATGGAATCCACCGCCAGCATGGTGACGCCCAGCGGTTGGAAGGCGTCAATCATCATCAACGCCGCCTGGTGGCGGCGCGGCGCATGCGACAGCACGCCACCGCTGCCGATAATCAATCCCAACGCGAACAGGTTCACCAACGATGCGCCCGATTCCAGTTGATTCAGCGCCGCGCTGATGTCGCGCTGCTGCTGTACGCCTTTCAGTCCGGTCGCCAGTTGCTGATGGTGCAGGAAGGCCAGTCGCAACGCCTCGCGCGCGACGGCTTGCTCCACCAGGAGATCCTCGCGCGTTTGCGGGATAGTGGTCGGACGAATCATTTTGTTGCGCAGGCGGTTGCGTAGTGCGAAGTCGTTGGTGGCCGCCGGCACCCAGCGTTTGATGTCGGCGGTGCCCGCCTCCGCCAACACGTTGCACACGCTGTAACTCATGCCCAAATTAGCACTCACCGTGCGGTTAAAGACGCCGCCGAAGACGGAAAACACGTCGGTGGTGGCGCCGCCGATGTCCACCGCCAGCACGCTGGCGCCTTCCTGGTGGGCGACCGCCTCCACCATCACTCCCACCGCGTGCGGGGTGGGCATAATAGGCGAATCGACCCACGTCAGCAGCTTGTCATACCCCGGCGCCTGTGCCATGACGTGTCGCAAGAACAATTCGTGCAGTTCGTCACGCGCCGGTTGCAGGTGCTCGCGCTCCAGCACCGGACGCAGGTTGTCCACGAAGGCCAGGTCCACATGCTCGCCGAGAATCTGTTGCACGCCCTCGCGCGCGTCCACGTTACCGGCGAAGACCACCGGCAGTCGATAGCTTTTACCCAGCCGCGGTCGGGGATCCGCCGCGCGCAGCGTCTCCGCCAGGTCCAGCAAGTGCTGGGTAGTGCCTCCGTCAGTGCCGCCGGAGAGCAGGATCATGTCCGGGCGGATGCCGCGAATGCGATCCACCCGCTGGTAATCCTTCCGCCCATCATCCACCGCCAGCACGTCGATGACGATGGCGCCGGCGCCCAGCGCGGCACGCTGGGCGCTTTCCGCGGTCATCCCCTTCACCACCCCGGCTACCAGCATCTGCAAGCCGCCGCCCGCGCTGCTGGTAGACAGGTACAGGTCGGTGCCCACCTGCTCACTCTCGCGCGGTCGAATCAGCCGCCCATCACGAATGAAGATGCGTCCGGTCAGGTCCTCCAACTCGGAGATGGCGTTCAGCACTCCCACGGTGACGTCGTCGAACGGCGCCTCCACGGTGGTCGGCGCCTCACTGCGCGCCACTAACCGATACGACGCCCCATCACCCTCGATGAGGATCGCCTTGGTCGTGGTGCTGCCGCAGTCCGTCGCGATAATCGTGCGAATGATGTCGGGCATGGTGTTCATCCTGTATGCTACAATGACGTGGATCGTTTCCGAGTCGTTCGTATTAACGATACCACAAACCGGTGGTGGGAAAAACCGCACGGACGCGGCAGTGGATAGGATTTCACCGAAGTTTGTGGAATTGTACTGGTGGGAAGGATCGAAACATGGCGGTTGTCAGTGGTTTGGGGCGGACGGTCGGATTGTTCGGCGTATGCTTTTTCCTCATCGGCTACGTCCACGCCTCGTCGCTGATGTATATGATCTCCCTCTTCTGCTTCCTGGCGCTGGGCGGCAGCGCGCTGCTGGCGCGGTTGTCGCTGCGCGATCTCAAATGCGAACGCAGCGCCACCGGTACCACCGTGTTCAGCGGCGACCCGTTGGAAGGCAAACTGCGGCTGGTGGAGACGAAAAGCCGCTGGCGGTTGCTGGAGGTGTTCGACCAGCACCTGAACCGCGTGAACGGGCACGTGACGCGCCGGCGCATGATGCTGCTGACCGATGGCGGCGCCGTCGCCTACGTGGCCGGCGTGCGTCAACCGCTGCAAGCGGAAGGAAAGTCGCAGCGCGTGATGGAGGTGCGCGACATGATGCGCTTCGCGCGGCGCGGGCATTATCGCCTGGGACCGCTGGTGCTGCAGGCGCACGATCCGCTGGGTCTCTGCCGCGTATCGCGCACGCTGCCCGCGCAACTCGACGTCATTGTCTATCCCCGCCCGCTGCCCATCCCGCAGTTAGTGCTGGGCGGCGGCCTGGGACGGCAGAACACCGAGGTGCGCCCCATCGGACAGGCCGGCGAGAGCGCGGAATTCCACGGCATCCGCCCCTACGTGCAGGGGGACGACCTTCGACGCGTGCACTGGAAAGCCACCGCGCACACCGGCAAACTGGCCATCAAGGAATTCGAATACCGTTATTCCGGCGCGGTGCAAGTCGTACTCGACCTGCAACATGGCGTGCACGTTGGCGAGCGCGATTATTCCACGCTGGAAACCGCCATCACGCTGACGGCATCAGTGTTGAACCATGTATTGAGCGCGGGTAACCAGGCGGGGATGCTCGCAACCGGCGCGGTATTGCTGCGGCTGCCGCAGGAATCAGGCCAACGGCAACTGCATCGCGCGCTGGAGGCGCTGGCGCTGGCCGCCGACGATGGCACGCTGCCGATCACGCAAGTGCTCGCTGGCGGCGCCACCCAGTTCTCGCGCCGCTGCACCACTATCGTCATCACGCCAACGGTGGATACCGGCATCATCGGCCCGCTGCTGGCATTGCGCGGGCGCATGGCGCAGGTGTTGCTGGTGGCGCTGGATCGTTCCAGCTTCTTCGAGGCGGAACAGGAGCAGCGCAAACCGCGCGGCGGCCTGCTGGCACGCTCGCCGCTGGAACTGACCGGATTGCGCCCCCTGCCCGCCGCGCGACATGGATTACCGAGCCACGACGAGCATCTGACGTTGGTGCGCGCCGCCGCCGCCGCCGGTATTGAGGTCTACCCCATCGGCGCCAATATCCCGTTGCACCACGCGCTGCAGGAGATTCGCATGCGCATCTGACACCGGCATTTATGACCTTGACAAAACACGACTGCGCTGGTACTGTTATACTGGAATAGGAGCGGAAGCCGGTAGTTGAGTATGCCGGGATGGCGGTCTCGCAATCATCCGACCAGACCGGTGGATTTGATGTCGTCCGGGTTGCCGATGCAACCACCAGGCATGAGATCCCGGAATGTCGTGGAGAAAGGCATGGAACCTGACCATGAAGCTCGACACTCTTATACGCCTATTCGAGGGAGGATCCGTCATGCAAAAGCAAGCCGTAACCGCCGGCATCGTGCTCCTGGTGATCGGCGCTGTCGTGGCGGCTGCTTTCTCCACCACCGATTACTCCACGCTCATCACCCTGTTGTTAGTGCTGTTGGTCGCGCTGATCGCCTGGGCGTGGGGCTGGAAAGTGGGCTTGATCACCGGATTGATCGCCGCCGTCATCATCTCACCGGTAATCGGTGGCAAATTTCTCTTTGACAATCACATGGAACCTGCCAGTCTGATCGCGCTGGATTGCGGTTTCCTGCTGATCGGCCTGTTCGTCGGCATCCGCGGCGCCATGTTCACCGAGTTGATGCAAACCAACCAGAGCCTGACGTTGTTGAGCACCGTCACCACTGCCGCCAGTCGCTCACTCGATCTCAGCCAGGTACAGACCACCGTGCTGACGCAGATCGGCAAGCTGCTGCACCCGGATATCATTCACCTGTATGAATACAGCGAGTCGGATAACGCCTTTCGTTTGCAGGCGGCACGGCCGGAGCGCCCGGAGGGGCAGAACCCGGTGCTGGTCCCGGTCGGGGATGGCGTCTTCGCCGAGGTGGCGAAACACCAGTGCGTGGCGATAGTGAACGCGGCGCATCACAACCTGCACCTGCGACCGCCCTCGGTCGCCGATGACATCACCCAGCTCATCGCCATTCCCTTCGTGATCGACGGCCAGGTGCGCTCGGTGCTGGTGTTGGGACGCCGGGCGGATGTGCCCTACACGCAGGATGATATTCGCTTTATGGAGTCAATCGGGCACGCGCTGGCCACCGCGTTTGAAAATGCGCGCGTCATTCAACAAGTGAAAGACCTGTCGCATTCCGACGAATTGACCGGGGTGGGCAACCGGCGCATGTTCAACCTGTGGATGGCGCTGGAGATCGAGCGGGCGCTGCTGTCCGACACGCCGTTGTCGCTAGCCATTCTGGATCTGGATTTCTTCAAACGCGTCAACGATGAGCATGGCCACCAGGCGGGCGACGAGGTGCTGCGGCAGTTTGCGCAGCGCATGAAGGCACTGTTCCGCACCACGGACCTGTTCTGCCGCATCGGGGGCGAGGAGTTTGCGCTGGCTACGCCGGGCACCCCGCTGGAGGTGGCGATAACCGTGGCGGAACGCGCGTGCAACGCCATCGCGCGCGCGCCGTTCATCATGGAAGACGGCACCAGCATCTCCATGACGGTCAGCATCGGCGTCGCCGAGCTGGCGCCCAACCAACAAACGCAAGGCAGCCTGCTGGCCGCCGCCGATGCGGCGCTTTACCAGGCAAAGGCCGATGGTCGCAACCGGGTGCGTGCCACAGTCGGCACGCCCCCCTACCCTGTCGAAACCACGCCCACTGGCTAAGAAACTGTCCGACGATACAACGCCCTCCGCGACGACTACCGCGGCAGCCGCGCCTACCTTGGCCTGTATGATATGTTCATCCGCTCCACCGGGGTAGCGATAGCTCCCGGATTCCATCAGTTCAGCGAGTCGCGCATAAAAAAAACCGGCAGGGATGGCTGAAAGGATAGACCGCCACCCTGCCGGGATTCGATTGTGACCCGTGATTCGCGTGTTGGGTTACCCGTCCTGCTTCCCGCCGGCGGTCAGCGCGCGCTTCTGACTGAAAAATTTCACCACCGACATATCGCCGAACATATTGGACGCCGGGACATTGGGATCGGGGGCGATGTCGAAGCGGACCGTCTTGTACCAGGTACGCGATTCGCGCCGAATTACATCGCTGTAGAGCGCGCGGATATACGCGAGCGGCCATGCCTGGCAGTAGGTGAAATACATCAGCAGCGTAGTGGCCATATTCAACGGCGTGAGTTCTTTATCGCCGCCCAGTACGACTACGACCTCGGAGTAATACAGCCCGACGGCAATATACCACCACCAATTCGGAATGCCGGAGGTAAGCAATAAATTCCCACCCAGCAGCGAACTGATCACCATGATCTGCGAGAGCACCAGCGCGAGCAACAGGCAGTAGGGAATCGACAGTACGTAGAGCAGTTCGAGCGCAATCAGCTTGGAGCGGGATTGCCCGAAGGTGTGCAACAGCTTGACGAAGGCATAATTGTTGCCGCGCGCCCAGCGGGTGCGCTGTTTCAGCCACACGGAGAACGTCTCCGGTTCCTGCTCCCAGGAGGACGAATAGGGTACGTATCCGACGCGGTAACCGGCCTGGTACATGCGCACGCTGAGCTCCTGGTCTTCCGTCAGCGCTTCGACATCCCAACCGCCCAACGCGGTCACGACGCTGCGCCGAATGACGTAATTGGTGCCGGACAGCGTGGCAATACCCATTAACTGCGAGCGTCCCGCCTGCATGGTGCCCTGGAAGCCCAATCCTTCGATGTTGATGAAACGGGTGAGCAGGTTGCGCGTTTTATTGCCGGTACGGAACTTGCCCACCACCGCACCGAGCTCGGGCCTGACGAGGAACTGCGCGATCAGCAGCTTCAGTGCGTTGGGTTCGGGGCAGTTGTCCGCGTCATAAATGGCGATGTATTCGTTTTCCACCAGCTTCATCGCGGCATTCAGCGCGGCGGATTTTCCGGTGCCGCCTTCGGGTCGCGCGCGGTGCAGCACGCGGACGCGATCATCTTCTGCTGCCAGGCGGTCGAGAATCTGGCCTGTCGCATCGTCCGATGCGTCGTTGATTACCATCACCTGCAGTCGTCCCGGCGTATATTCGAGCGCCAGCATGCTCCGCACAGTACGCTCGATCACCTTCTCCTCGTTATGCGCGGGAATAAGAATGGTGACAGGCGGCAATGGGGGTAGGTCGAGGAGAATCTCCCGCCGTTCCCGCAAGGATTTGCGGTAGTAGATCAGGCCATTGATCGTCAGCACGAGTTGATAAATGACCAGTATCCAAATCGGCAGCAGCGGGATGAAGACCAGAATGTTCAGCAAATGGCTCATCGTTTCCTTCCCAAAGGTCGGTAACACCTGAACGTGAGGGTTTACCCGGCTGGCGGGATTTCCTCTTCAACTCGGCGTTTCGCCGTGCCCGGCGATCTCCGTCGCTACGGCACGGACCGCCCTGGACCACCCCTCACCCGTGAGGGGGAACAGGTTGTGAGCGCGAAGTTCGGCTATGTGTGCCTTGGTATTTTAGTATACACCGAGCGACGCATCTTGTCGAAGCCCCATCGGTTGTATTGTAACCGAAACAGAAATTTTTTTCAACATAAATTCCCCGCGCCGCTTGTGCACGAATCGTTTCCCCGTGACGCGAGCACGCCGCATTCCTCGCCGCTTCCGCTGGCACCTTCGCCGTAAATCGGATACACTACGTGTGCTATGAAACTGCCCGAAACAGAATACGCGTTTCCACCCGGCGAATCCCCGGTCTACGACACGCTGCTGACCTGCAGTCGTTGTGCGACATGCCTGCCCGCCTGTCCGTCATATTCGGCAACGCTGTCGGAGATCACCTCGCCGCGCGGACGGGTGCAACTGGTGCGTGCGCTGATGGAGCACAAGCTGGAGAACACACCACGCCTGCGCGAGGCGCTGTTCACCTGCCTGGATTGCCGCGCCTGCGAGAGCGTATGCCCGAACGGGCTACACCCTGGCCAGCTTGCGACCGAGGTGCGTGCGGTGCTGCAAAAAGAGATGCCTTTCTCGCGCTGGCTCAAGCGGATGGTACTCGGTCCGGTGTTGTCGCGTCCCGGCTGGCTGGAAAACGGACTGGGACTGACGCGCCTGTTTTACCAGCGCACCGGTCTGCAACATCTGGTGCGCGCCGCCGGATTGCTGAAACCGCTGCCGGCGCTACGCCGCATGGATCGTTTCCTGCCTGCTATTCCAGCCAAATCGGTGCGCCACAGCCTGCCGGAGGTAATCCCCGCGGTAGGCGCCCGGCGCGGACGGGTCGGCTTTTTCCTTGGCTGCGCCATGAACACGATCTTCGCCGACGTCACCCGCCGCAGCATCCGCGCGCTCACCCGGCTGGGTTATGAGGTGGTGATGCCGAAAGAGGTTATGTGCTGCGGCGCGCCGCAGGTGAGCCTGAGCGAACTCGACCTGGCACGGCAGATGATGCGCCACAACCTGCGCTGTTTCGACGGCGTGGAGACCATTATTACCGACTGCGCGGCATGCGGCGCGGAATTGAAGCATTACGACCACTGGTTCGAGAACGACCCCGCCGCGAAAATTTTCGCCGCCCGCGTGCGCGACTTCGCCGAGTTCGTGGAGCCGCTGATGCCGGAGGCGACGGTAGACATCGGCCCGGTAACCTACCACTCCCCCTGCCACCTGGGCCACGCGCAAGGCGTGTGCAAACAGCCGAAGGCGTTGCTGAAACGCCTGTGCCCGGAGTATCGCGAACTGGCCGAGCACGACCGCTGCTGCGGCAGCGCCGGCATGTACTGGGCCATTCACCCGGAGATTTCCGATGACGCGCTGGCACGCAAGCTGGCCAACATCCGCGCAAGCGGCGCACACACCGTCATCACCGCCAACCCCGGCTGCCTGCTGCAACTCGCGGGCGGTCGCGAGAAAGAGGACGCCTGGACGGTGCGCCATATCAGCGAGGTGGTAGACGAAGCGCTGGGCGGAAATGAGTGACGAGTGGTGTGATAGGTGGGAAGAGATGACGATCAATCGCTATCAATATATAGCGGCATAGCTGTGCGAGTATATTGGCTCCGCAGGCGCCGCGGTATTCAGCCTGGGGCGTCAGCCCCAGAATGCGTGCGAAACAAACTATTCGCGCCTTTACGGGCGCCGAAGTCCGTACCAGTATACGGCTTGGGAACGAAAGACTGGAATCATGCCAACAACACTTGTGGATCAATTAACCGCCGCACTACCGAAGGGGCGCGTGCTGGCGGACGCGGAATCACTGATCGCCTACGGGTATGACGGCGGCACGTGGCTGACGGGTGAGCCGGCGGCGGTGGTGAACGTGCAGGCGGAGGAGGAGGTGGTCGCGGTGCTGCGCTTGGCGCAGGAACGTGGCGTGCCGGTGTTTCCGCGTGGGGCAGCGAGCGGGCTGGCGGGTGGCTCGGTGCCGCGGGGCGGCATCGCGCTCAACTTCGCCGGCATGAACCGCATACTCGATCTCGACGAGGAAAGCCTGATGGTCGTGGTGGAGCCGGGGGTGGTGACCGCCGACCTGCAGGCGACGGTGGAAAAGCGCGGGCTGTTTTACCCGCCCGATCCCGCCAGTCTGAAGCAGAGCACGCTCGGAGGCAATGTTTCCACCGGTGCGGGTGGTCCACGCTGTCTGAAATATGGCACCACGCGCGAGTACGTGCGCGGCATCCGCGCGGTGCTGGCCGGTGGGCGCGTGCTCACCGATGGCGGCAAATACCTGAAAAGCGCCACCGGCTACAATCTGTCGCAACTCTTCGTCGGCTCGGAAGGCACGCTGGGCGCGCTCACGCGCATCACGCTGCGGCTCATCCCGCTGCCGCCGGCGTCGGGCACCGTGCTGGCGCTCTTCCCCAACCTGGAGGACGCGGCGGTGCTGGTCACGCGCATCCTCGGCGCGGGTATCCTGCCCTCGGTGCTGGAATTCATCGACCGGCTGGGCATCCAGTGCATCGAGCACGCCTCCCGGCTGGGGCTGCCACAGGATATTGAGGCGCTGCTGCTGATCGAGTGCGACGGGCAGTCAGCCGCGGTGGAATCCGAGTTGGCGCGCATTACCGAGCTTTGCCGCACCGGCGGCGCCCGCAGCGTGGAGCGCGCCACCGACAGCGAGGAGCGCGACCGGTTGTGGAAGGCGCGCCGCTCGGTGTCGCCGTCGCTGTCGCAATTGCGTCCCAGCAAACTGGGGGAAGATATCTCGCTACCGCGCCGCTCCATTGTGCCAATGGTGCGGCGGTTGCAGCAGATCTCCGCGGAATACGACGTCATGCTTCCCACCTTCGGCCACATCGGCGACGGCAACCTGCACCCGAACCTGGTGTTCGATCCGCGCGACGCGGAAGAGGTTGCCCGCATCGAGCGCGCGGCGGAAGCGCTGATCAAGGCCGCGGTGGAGTTGGGCGGCACCCTGTCCGGCGAGCACGGCATCGGACTGCTCAAGCGCGAGTACCTGCCGCTAGCCGTACCCGCGCAGAACCTGGAATTCTACCGGCAAATCAAAGCCGTCTTCGATCCGTTCGGAATCATGAATCCCGGCAAGGTGTTTTAACGGCAAGTTCGCGTATCCCTATCCCCGAGTCGCGTGCTGAAAAGAAGTCGGAAGGGATGCAACCCCCAGGGCGTTGGACTGTCATCGAGGCCGTTGTCCTCTGCTCCCGAATGGCTGGCGGCGCGGGCGCGCCCAACTGCCTGGCGCTGTACCTGGGATGCCGCGGGTGGAGATGCCCGGCACGGTCTGCTGCGAACCCGGTTTCGACGATCCGGAGACGGCGCGCTTTGTTTGAAGTCCGCAGAATTTCTACTGACAATTTAAGCTGGATTCGATGCGGCAGGTGGCGGTGTGAGCGTGCGGCAAGTTCATGCAATGCGACCCCGATCTCATCAAGGGACTTGATACGACGGTGGTCATGCGCGGCAACGAGAAAACTGCTGTTCGACCTCATCGAACGTCAGGAATGGGTGCACGCCTACCTGCGCCGGATCACCGATCGCTATTTCCACTACGACAACATGCTTTACGACCTGATTCGCGACGAGGTGGGCGACAGCGTATTCTCGGCCTGGGCAGTCGGTGTTGTTGTTGAATATCTCAGGCTCGGTTGCTCACGACATACTTATTGATCATCCGCACCGGATTGTATGACTGCTTGGCTTTGCGCAAGCCGGGCAGGCCCAGGTCCTGTTCGCGGTTGACGTAGGGAAACGCGGCGCCGACGTGGCGGAGAAATTCCCAGTTGATCGCCTGATACAGGCCGGGCATGCCGGATTTCGCCTTCTCAATGTGGATGACCAGCGTCTCCCCGTTCAGCCGCTCGCCACAAGTGAGGGCAACGAGCCGGCCTTCCACTTCGATAAAACCACCCAGCAGCTTCAACGCGCTGAAGTGGCACAGCATGCGGTGTACCGCGCATTGTTCCTGCGCCAGGCCAACATCTTTCTCGCATTCGCGATCGACGCACCATTCGTGCTGAAAGCGCAGGCTGCGCTCGACCACCTCCGGCGTCATCGGCAGGTAATGATAGTCGAAGCGGCTGGTGAACTGGTTGATGAAATTCTTTTTGTCGTGGAATTTCTCCCCGCGCAACTCGATCAACTCGGGCACGCTGTAGACGTAGTCGAAGTTCGCGCGGTCCTCCCGCAATGTCACCGGCAGAGCGTCCCAGTGCGTGCGCGCCACAAAATCCTCTCCCACGCGTTCCAGATGCGGCGCGGTCGCGCCCGCCTGTTGCAGATAATCGAAGCATGCCGCCACCGCCGCCGTGCCGTCGCCCGGCACCAACGGTTGCAGGAACGCCCGCTTTGACGCCAGGCCTTTGCGCACCAGCAAACCATCGCCGAAGCGGGCAACCTGGTAATCGTGCACGCTGCTCCAGGCGTAGAGGTTGGTAAAGGTGTATTCGGACGCAAGCGGCGAGCACTGCGCCAACACCGCATCGAACGTGGCTTTCTGTTCCAGCGCGATAGGCGTGAATTGCGGAAACTGCGGTATCATGCGGCATTATCCTGATGGAAAGCATCCCGCCGGGCGGGTGTGGAATCCATTACACCGGATGTGTTGCATTCTGTCAAGCCGACGCGGCTTGACAGCGCTCTCCGCACCCGCGATAATGCTCGACAGGGGGCCTTGCATCAAGCACGAGTCGCCCATTATCTTCGGAGTCATGCTGATGCCATTCCGTGTTCAAACGCTTCTCCTGCTGTGTGCGCTGGCACTGGGCGTGCTGTCGGCAGCCGTCGCCATTGCCCCTCCGGCGGGATTGCCCAACTTCGGCGAGGTGGCGCCGGGCATCACCCGCGGCGCGGCGCCCACCGCGCGGGGACTGGCTGAATTGCACGCCCGGGGCGTGCACACCATCATCGACCTGCGCATTTCCCCCAAATTGGTCAAACAGGAGAAAGCGCGAGCGCAGGCGATGGGCTTCACCTGGATCAACCTGCCCATGGGCAGCGAACCACCGACGCAACGGCAGGTGGATATCCTGCTCGCCACTCTGACAAAAGCACCAAAAGAGCCGGTCTACGTCCACTGCCAGCATGGCGCCGACCGCACCGGCTGCATGATCGGTATCTATCGCGTGCAGGTGCAGCAATGGCCGTTCGCACGAGCGTGGACCGAGATGCGCCATTATGGCTTCAAACCGTATTACAAACAATTGGCGGAGGCCGTGCGCTCGCGGGTGAAGAAATAATGCGTTTTCGTACCGAACCTGGTCATGCGCATGACCTTCATTAAAAAGATGAGTGAATGCAACTTGCCGGGATAGGTCCTGTGCGGTATGCTAATATATCACGCCGGACAGGTGGCAACGCGAAATGGACATCACGAGATCCACAGTTTGGGGTTCGATACTGTTGCTGCTGCTGACAGTGGCGCTGTTCACCGGCCGCGCGCACCTGCTGACCCGGCGCGAGGATTGCCGGCGCCAGTTGCTGCAATTGGTTCCACGGCTGGATGCCTACGCCGCCGCCCATCAGGGCCAACTGCCCGCCACACCGGAGGCCTTCGACGCCGCCCTCGGCGCGCTGCCGCACTCGACCATCGAGCATCAGCCCTTCCGGATGAACACGACACCGCTGCGCTGGAAATCCGGCTCGCGACACCCCTATCTCTGGGATGCCGGACAGCACCCGTTCGTCAACGGCATGCACGTACTCTACACCGACGGCACGGTCGCCCAGGTGGGCAACCCGAAGGAAATGGGACAGTAAGCCAGAAACAGGCGTGCGGATACCGTTCATGCAAACCCCGAACCGCCCCTGCATACTCTGGTTCGTGCTTCACCCCTGTAGCGGGCAGATCGTGGCGAAACCACGCATAGAAAAACGCTCCGGACACCCGCGACAACTCGCGGGCGTCCGGAGCGCTCTTTTGCGGTTCCGCAGAATCCCGACCACGTACTCACACTCCGGTCAGGAAGCGCATGTCGTTTTCCACCCACAGGCGGATGTCGCCGACACCGTAACGGCGCATGGCAACCCGATCCACGCCGAAGCCGAAGGCCCAGCCGGTGTAGCGTTCCGGATCGAGGCCGACTTCGCGCAGAATATTAGGGTGCACCATGCCCGACCCGCCGATTTCCAACCAACCGATGTTGGAGCACAGGCGGCAGCCGTGTCCGTGACACTCGAAGCAGGTGATGGAAAAGTCGGCGCTGGGCTCGGTGAACGGAAAGAAATCAGCGCGAAAGCGCATGGACGTGCTCGTTCCGAACATCTCGCGAAAAAAAGTCTCCAGCGTGCCTTTGAGGTCGGCGAAGGTGATGCCTTCATCGACCAGCAATCCATCGACCTGATGGAAGGTGTGCGAATGACGCAATGTCACCTGCTCGCGCCGGTGCACGCGCCCGCCGTAGATGCAGCGCACCGGCGGTTTGCGCTCCTGCAGAATGCGCACCTGCACGGCGGTGGTGTGCGTGCGCAACAGCGTGTCTTCGGTCAGGTAGAACGAATCCTGCTCGTCCATCGCCGGATGATCGTCCGGATAATTCAGCAGGCCGAAGTTATAGCGGAACGTCTCCACCTCCGGTCCGTCCAACACCTCGAAGCCCAGACCGGTGAAAATTTCGCGCACTTCGTCCAGCACGCGGGTAAGCGGGTGCTTGCGGCCAATCTGCGGCGCGCGGCCCGGCAGGGTGATGTCCAGCCGTTCGGCCTCCAGCGTGCGCGCCTCCTCGGCGGCTTCCACCTGCATGCGGCGCACATCGAAGGCCTGTTCCAGGTGCTGACGCACCTCGTTAGCCCGCTGGCCCACCACCGGACGCTCTTCCGGCGCCAGTTGCCCCATGCCGCGTAATACGGTGGTCAACTGACCCTTGCGGCCCAGGTACTCGACACGAGCCTGTTCCAGCGCGTCGGGTGTGTCGGCAGTCTGAATGGCAGTCAGCGCCACCTGTTCGATTTCGGCAATTTGCGTGAGTGTATCCATAGAATTGGGCACAGAGTAGCACTGCCAACCCGGCCTGTCAAGGACCGCTCGACGGGCGAATGCCCGGATATGCCACATGAATTACCCCGGATGCGCGACACAATGCCTTGCGAATGCAGCATATGTTGGCTATACTTTTCAGCAGTGGGCAATTCGAACACACCCGGGCAACAACACGCCCACGTGAAGATCTGGGTGCGGCTTCGCTCTAGAGGACTGAACAAGATGCAGTGTCCAGCGTGCGGTAAGGAAGCGACTGGTG
Organism: uncultured bacterium; assembly: GCA_964472305.1. Lineage (GTDB taxonomy): Bacteria > Armatimonadota > Hebobacteria > CAIYQO01 > CAIYQO01 > CAYYJR01. Next base: position 262,761 of record CAYYJR010000001.1, on the reverse strand, counting down.
ATGTCTGTGCCTCGTGCCAGGCGTGGCTGACCACCGAAACCCCCAAGTGGTATTCCGAGGGGGTGGCGCACCTGACTGCCGAACGGCAATTCAAAATGGCGCACACCCTGTTGACGGAGGGCTTGCAGCGTTATCCCACCTCCGCTATGCTCTGGTACAATGCGGGCGTGCTGGCCGAACTGGTGCGCAAGCCCGACGCGGCTGTGAACTGCTACCAGGAAGCGATCCGGCTGCGCCCCATCGCGCGGTATCAGCAAGCATTGAATCGCGTCACCGGCAAGCCGGTGGTCGCCACGAAGATGTCAGGGGTCCTCCCCGTCGAACCGCTGGCCAATCCGGCGATTAAAACCTCCAACAATGCGGAATTCGCCGTGTTGGAAGCGGAACTGAATGCCATCGCCAGCGAACTGTCGGCCTATGTCGATACCCATGCCGTGACCGAGCCGCCATCGACACCAGCCGTTCCCCCGACACCGGCGGGATTGGGCGACTTGCCGAATTCCACCGAATCGCCGCCCGCCATCGCGCAGGATCTCCCCGCGTCAGCCAGCGACGCGGATGATATGTACCAGTTCATCCTCTCGACGTCCGCGCCGGAGCCGACGCAACTCGCGTTGCCGCCGGCAAATGAGCCGGAAGCGCCACCCTCCGCCACCCCGGCGGTCACCCCGAGTGCCGCCGTGGAATCCGACGGTGCGTCGCTGGTCTTTTCACCGCTGGAAGATATTCTTACCTTGCCGTCCGGTTCCGGCACGATTCAGCCGGTCGTCAACGAGCCGCTCGAAGCGTCGGAACCACTGGCGCTCTCCATGCCGGAATCCGCGGCGGCCACACCGACGGCTGACGACGATCCCTTCGTCTGGCAACCGGTGATCCCCACGGAGGAAACGCCTGTTGCTCCGCTAGAGCTTTCCATCGTGCCGCCTGCCGCGGGCGCATCGGAATCGGAAGAGCCTCCGGCGAATTGGGATTGGCTGACCACCCTGGAAGCATCCACCGGAACTGCGGTCACTCCCACGGATGCCACCCTCATCTCTATCCCGACGGAGGAGCCGGCAACGCTCTTACAGCCCGCTCAGGTGGAAGAAGAATCGGAATCCGCACCCGAAGCGGCGGACTGGTCGTGGCTGGCGGCGTTGGAAGAGACCTCCGGGGTAACGCCGCAGTCGCCTGCCGCCACATCGGCAGCGCCGCATATGCAGGTCGAACCGCTTACCGTCAACCCCGTGCCGGGCATACCGGCATCCCCGACCACCGCACCCGCGGAGAACGCGACGGATATGCACGCGTTCATCCTGGATGGCATCCCAACGGCGAGTATGCCGGATGATACACCATCGACCACCAAGGAGCCGTTGAGTTGGACCATCGATATCCCAACGGAGCCGGCGGCGGCATCGGCGGCAACACCGGAAGCCGCGGAAGTCTTCACGTTCTCATTGTCCGGCGCAGAAGCGCCGACAGTGGAGGAGCTTGCACCGACAACAGCGCCGGAAGCGGAAGCCTTCACGTTCATTCCCCTCATCGAGGAAGGCGCGACGCCGGAAGTGACAACATCGGAGCAGGATTCGGCAGCAGTCTTCACTTCATTGCCCGTCGCAGATTCGCCGGCAGAAACCATTCCTGACATCGATGCGGAAACCTTATCCTTGCACGCCGATGAGCCGGAAGCGGAACTCTTCACCATCACCCCGATGGGCGAAGCGGTCGCGCCGATACCGGAAGTGACCGAGCCAGATGGGGAAGTCTTTTCGTTCACCCCGCTCGCTGTTGACACGCCGGAACCGGCAGCAACGCCCGCCGCGGAAGCCTTTTCGTTCACGCCGATCAACGAGGATCCCCCGGCAACCATTGAACCGGAAGCCACGGAGAATATTTTCGGCGTCCCCGCTGCCGAAGCAGCCGCGGTCGTCCCGGAACCGCTCATTCTGCCGGAGGAAGAAGCATGTCCTCCGGTGATCGAGCCGGAGACGGACACCGTCACCATCATGCCGCCGGGCGAAACGATTGCGGCGCGACCAGCGGCGGACGAGTCGGAGGCAGAGTATGCGCTGCCCCCCGACGAGGAAACTTATCGCTTCACCCTGGCATCCGAGCCGACCGAGGAAGAGCGAAACGAGCCGACCGGGGTGGATACCGAGCCGTTAGAAGTCAAGGCATGGCCACTCGACACCGAGCCGGATCCCGTACCCGAACCGGCGCCGGACGCGGAGACGACTCTGCCTGTTACCGAGCCGGCGATTGTGGAAGCTGCCGCGATGCCGGAGGGCGCTGGCGTGCCGGCAGAGACACCGGCCATACCCATGAAGGTCGGCGAAATTCCGGAGGCTGCGATTGAGCCGGTGAGCGTCGAATCCGTCGCGGCGCCGGAACCTGATACACTACACACGAGGGAATCCCAGGAGATCGCTGAGGCCGTTACACTCGCGCCCATACCGGAGACGCTGGAAACGGCAGCACTGCCCGTTGTGCCGCCACCGGTGGACCCGCTGGCGGCACATCACCGGTGGCGCACGATCACGCTGATCTGCCGCATTCTGGCCGGGTTGGCTGTGTTGGTGTTCCCCTTTGCGAAAAACGCTTCCGTCGTGATCACCAGCCTGGCGGTGTTCGCCGTATTGGTTATCACAAGCTTCCTGACCGACGCAAAAGCGCGCAGCCTGTCCGCGGCACTTTCTCACCGCACGCCGATGATGAAGCACTGACGCGCACTGTTACGCCGATTTCTCGCCTTGCACGGATCTGCCGCCGGTAATCAGCGCCAGTAACTCGTCCGCCCACACATCCGCTTCCGTCTCGCGCACACGCCAGGCTGCCAGCGGGTGTTGCTCCGCCAATCCATGATATAACTCATGCGCGATATGCCATTGCTCCAGGCGTTCGAGCGGCTCACCCCGCCGTTCTGCCTGTTGCCGAAGCGTGCGGCGATACAGCATGATGGTGCTGTTCGGCACATATTCGCTGAGCACCGTCACTCCCGGCACCAGCGGCGGCGCCTCGGTGCGCGTCACTTGAAATCCGAGACTGCCCGCAAGCTGTTCAGGGGTGCGGCGTCCGTGGAGATGAATAATCTCCTGTGGTGAAGGTACTGGCATCATCGTGACTCCGGTTGCGGAAACATTAATCGCCCCTCGAAACGCAGTATCCCATCGCCCAACGTGGTGCCGGTGATAGCGAGCGGCGCCGGCAGTTGGAACGCGGTATTTAAATTAACCAGCGGATTGATATCCTTCAACAAGCGAGAGGACACCGCCGCCGGTATCGGCAACACCGATACCTTCAGGCGCGGATTATCCAGATACAACACCGCTCCGTCGCGCGCGACCAGGCGCCCAGACAATTGCACCGGCATACCGACGAACGTGCGCGTCGTACCATTCACCAGGCATTCGTTTGGCCTGATCACTACTTCCGGCACGTCCAGCGGCACCGGACAGGTGCGGATGAAATCGGTTAAGCCTTGTTGCTGCAGCACCAGCGAGCCGACCATCGACTCGGCAGCGGAAATGCGGAAGACACCGGCCTTGATGCTGTTCCAGGAAAGGTAGACATTGCGGCCATCCCACACCATCCGCTGCACGGGCAGCGACTTGACAATAAATTCTTCGCAACAGAGATGGGCTTCCACCACATGAATCTGCCGATCATTCGTGCGCGCCGCGGGTGTCGTGGGTGCCGTGGGTGCCGTCGGTGTGCGCGTCGGCGCGGTGGATGCTCGACGCACCGACGGAGCTGCCGCCGTCGCCATCGGCAGATTATCGGCAGTGAAACCGACGATCGTAATATCCACACGCTCGAGGGTGGTCGACAGTGCCGAATGTCGTTTGACGACAACCCGCACGCTGGCCGGATGGCAGGACGCGCGAATTTCGTCTTCGATGCGTGCGGCGATCTCGGCGTCGGTCGGGATTTTCGATCCCAGCGTCCCGAGCAGCAACACGGCAAGCAACATGGCCATAATGGAACTCCCACTGGCACATCGGGATAATCCCGACGACCCTTCGTATTATCAACTTTCCCCGACCGGAGGAAGCCAAACGCTCGATGCCGCGATGCGACCCGGCAATCTCGCGACATCCCTCCGAGCCGGCCATTCGCTTTTTTATGGAAATACGATAGAATATCTCCAATGATGGGTAACAATGAGTTATCGAAGGCATGTGCGCCCCGCGTCCGGTCAAAGGGGCGGCATACCCATGATGGCGCATGCCATGCTATTTCGTCGGGAACGCCGCCGCTCCTGCCGGTAGCAAACATTGTCCAGCGCGAACAGTAATCACGGTTGCACGCCGATACGGCGGAAAATTGGTGAGCGGGCAATAAAAAGATTAAATTTCACAGGAAACGGGAAGGTTTGTGCGCAGTCGCGCCGAAAAAAATGGCCGGTGGTCACTTGGCACGCAGCCAAACAGCGGGGGCTTTGTCATCATCATTTAATGTTGCCGGCAAGATGCGGCGTGGAAAAGTGATGGTTCCCGCCTCTATCCACTTGATACAGTCCGCGGGGATCGCTCCTGCGTAGAAAGGATGGTCGGGGATGTTAGTGCTTACCCGAAAAACGGGACAGAGCATCGTAATTGATGGTGGCATCGAGATTACGGTGCTGGAAGTTCGCGGGGAGCAGGTCCGCCTGGGGATCGCCGCACCGCGTGAAATTCGTGTAAATCGCAAGGAACTGTTGGCGCAACTCGAAGCAGCCGCCGCGGCGGCTGCCGAAGAACCCACCGCCGCCACGGAATAACGACGAATGGTATTCCACGGTTTCTGATGATGTCGACAACATCGGTCCTCGCTCGTGCGATGACCGATGTTGTCGCTTCTCATTTCATACCCACCCGACGCAGCAACGGCGACGCATCGGCAATACGATCCTCCACATGCAGCGCCAACTGATCGATCAAGCAGCGGAATTGGTTGACGGCGAACGCATCTTCCTGCAACTGCAGCGTGGCGCTCTCATCATACGCCAGCAGTTCCAACAGGTAGTGGATCTCACGGGCGATGAGGCGCAGATCCGCCGGACTGACGCGCCCGCGCTGTACCGCGCTCCGCACTTGCTCCGAAATCGTGATCAATCGCTCGGTCTGCTGTTGCAACACCTCTTCGCTGGTCCGGCGGTCGGTATCCGACTGCAACAGTTCGTCCTGCGCCTGTTGCAGGAAAAACTCCGCCTCGCGTGTTGCCCGCTTCAATCCGCGTCCCTGCTCCAGCAGTTGTTTGATGAGCAACACTTTTCTGAGTGCGGTAAAATCATAGACGCGGCGCGCTCCGTCGCCGCTGTCATCGCTCTCCCCATCCTCTTCCAGCGTTTCGACAATCCCTTTATCAGTCCAATAACAGAGCTGCCGTCGCGAGATATCGCAAAACTCGGCAGCTTTGCCCGTGGTTAATTTCAATCCCTGCAGCAATTCTTCCGGATCGATCGGAGAGAGGGAGTTCTTTCCAGTGCCATGACTGCCCAATTTCATCGGTTCTCCCTCAAAGCTTGAGTCAAAGTGAGCGAATGGCTCACGTCACTGCCACTAGCATACAGAAACTCCTTGAATCGGGGTGTGCCGCACTCTTGACACGCAAGTTGGCGAGGCGCATACGTGTTGAGCTAACAAGACAGTAAGACAAAAAGCGTGGGGCAATGTAATACGTGGAGGGTGAAAGGCAGACGGCCGGTGTCGTGAGATGGCACGATGCGGGAACTGTGGAATAGACGCCGGCAGGATCCGGTAGCTGCCGGCAGTCCGGTGACGATTGACCGATGTTTACCGGTCGCCGTTTTTGATTAAGACCACCATCTCCGCGACCGCGGGATTGACCGCGGGCCTGACGGCGGCGATGCGCGACGAAAGGGCGGTGTTGCGCACGACGCCGGTCACCCGGCCTAATGGCAGGCCGCGAGGGAAGATGCTCGGGAGTTTATTACCCGGGCCGGAGGTGACCACCAGGTCATTTACTCGCACGTCCGCATTGCCGGACAGATAAATCAACTCGCACGTGCCTGCACGCGAGCCCTTCAATACACCGAGCGCGCGGGTACGCTCCGTCATTGCGCCGATGCCGCTGTTGGCATCGGTAAGCGGTAACAGCGTGGCGGTATGCGGCGTGACGGAAAATACCTGGCCGAGTACGCCGTCGGGTGTCAGCGCGACCATCTGCACGGCCACCCCGTCGACGGCGCCTTTGTCCACGATCAGTGAACCGGGGGTGCGCCCGATCACTTCCACCGCCAATCCGCCGGTGGGATGCGCGTCACGCAGCATAAGCAACGTACGCAGGCGACTGTTTTCCTCTTCCAGTTGCCGCAGGCGCGCCATCCCCGCGGCGGTGAGCGGTGCGACGGAATAGGTGGGTCCGGGGGTCAGCCGATTGCGCAACGTGCCGGTGAAGCGCATGGACGGAGCGAGAAATTCCAGCAGCAACTGGTCGATGGGCGCGGGGGTGTTGGCGCGGCGGGCGTGCGCATGCCACCAACCCAGCACGAGGATAAGGGCGGTCAGTGAGATCAACAACACCAGGGTGCCGCGTCGACGCGCGACCTGTTTCCGTGTGCGCACATTCCCCTTATTCGCCGCCGGCCGGGCGTTTCCTTGTCTCGGCGCTTGTCGCGGACGCCGTTACCCACCGCGCGTGATGTCCAGCGCGCGGTTGATGCGATAGAGCACGTCATCCTTGCCCAACATCTCCATCATATGAAACAGCGATGGGCCTTTAGTGCGACCGCTCATCGCGACACGCGTGGGATGAATCACCTTACCAGCGCCAACCCCCAGCACCTCGGCCACCGCGCGAACGATTTGCTCATGCTTCTCCGCGGTCAACTCGCTGGCCGGCACGCGGTCGATCTGCTCGATTAACTGGTAAAATGCCGGACGCACATGCTCGGGCGCCGGGCGCAGCCATTTCGTCACCGCCTCGTCTTCGAAGTCGAAGTTCGGGTCGAACAGGAACGAAATCAGCTCGGGAAAATCCGTCAGCGTGCGCGCCTTCTCCTGCTCCATGGCGAGGCAGCGCGTGGCGAAGGCGATCTCCTCCGACACCGGATGCGCTTGAATCAACCCCGCCCGCTGCAGGAATGGCTCGGCGCGGTGATACAACTCCTCCGCCGGCAGCGCGCGAATGTAGACACCGTTCAACCAGCGCAGCTTCTCCAGGTCGAAGATAGGCCCTGAGGTGCTGAAGCGCTCGAAGGTGAACTTCTCGACCAGTTCGTCCAGCGAAAACACTTCCTGTTCTTCCGGGTGCGACCAACCGAGCAGCGCGAGAAAGTTCAACAGTGCCTCGGGCAGAAAGCCCTCGTCGCGATACCAGTGCAGCGAGGTATGGTTAAACCGTTTGGAGATTTTACTGCGATCCGCGTTGCGCAACAGCGGCAGGTGGGCGAATTGCGGCGGCTCCCACGCGAACATCTGGTAAAGCACCAGGTGCTTTGGCGTGCTGGAAATCCACTCCTCCGCGCGGATGACGTGGGTGATCCGCATCAGGTGGTCATCCACCACGTTCGCCAGGTGATACGTGGGATAACCGTCCGTCTTCAGCAGCACCTGGTCATCGATCAGCGCGTTCTCAAACGACACCTCGCCGCGCACCAGATCGGTCCAGCGCGTAGCTCCTTCATCCGGCATCTTCATACGGACGACGTGCGGCACGCCGTCGCGCACCTTTTGCGAGCGCTCCTCCGGCGTCAGGTGGCACAGGCAGTAGCGGTCGTATTGTACTTGTGCCTTCGCCGCCTCCTGCTCCTCGCGCATCTTCGCCAACCGCTCGCGCGTGCAGAAACACTGGTAGGCATGGCCGCCCGCCACCAGCATGTCGGCGTAATGCCGGTAAATCGCCAGCCGCTCGCTCTGCACGTACGGTCCGACCGGTCCGCCCACCTCCGGACTCTCGTCCGGGGTGATACCGAGCCAGCGCAGCGCATCGAGAATCGCATGCGCGGAGGATTCGCTGTAGCGTTCGCGGTCGGTGTCCTCCAGCCGCAGGATGAACTGTCCGCCCGCCTGACGCGCCATCGCGTAATCGAACAGGCCGATATACGCCGTGCCCACGTGTGGATCGCCCGTCGGTGACGGCGCAATGCGTGTCCGGATAGTGGTATCTGTCATAGCGGTGCTATTGTAGCAGAGAATGGGCGATGAGAGTAGCATTCGAATGAGGAGACATCTGACGATGCGATGGTGAAAAGCACTGCGAAAAGCCATGCAGAAACATCGATGAAGGCATCCTTGCACGAGGTTACATATATCTTCACAGTATCGCACGATTCGTTTATTATGCGCTTATACGTATGGGCCGCCGGCTTCCAGCCGGCACAGCACAAGCCGGTAGGATGCTGGCAGCCCATACAGCATCCATTTTTCCTTGACCTCACCCCAGCCGTGTGGCAAAATGTAACGTCATCAAGTATGGGGGTTCTGCATGAGTATGTCTGATATCGATGCGAAAAATGAGACCGGTGAGGAGTATGTTTCGCTTGACTTTATTCGCGAAGCGGTGAGAGAGGACCTGCGCAACGGACGGTTCGATCGCGTGCACACGCGTTTCCCGCCCGAACCGAACGCTTACCTGCACATCGGGCACGCCAAGGCGGTGTGGATCGATTACGGCGTGGCGCTGGATTACAACGGGCAGTTCAACCTGCGCTTCGACGATACCAACCCCGCAAAAGAAGAGCAGGAGTTCGTCGACGGCATCATCGAAGATGTAAAGTGGCTGGGTGCCGACTGGGATGACCGGCTGTTCTTCGCCTCCGATTATTTCGAGCAGATGTATGACTGGGCGGTCGAACTGATTAAAAAAGGCATGGCTTACGTGGACGATCAGTCCGCCGAGGAGATCAGCAAAACCCGCGGCACGCTCACGCAGCCGGGCGTCGAGAGCCCCTACCGCAACCGTTCGGTTGACGAGAACCTGAACCTGTTCGCGCGAATGCGCGCGGGCGAGTTTCCTGATGGTTCCCGCGTGCTGCGGGCGAAGATCGATATGGCCTCGGGCAATCTGAATATGCGCGATCCGGTGATGTACCGCATCCTGCACACCGCGCACCATCGCCAGGGTGACAAGTGGTGCCTGTATCCGATGTATGACTGGGCGCACGGGCTGGAGGATTCCATCGAAGGCATCACCCACTCGCTCTGCTCGCTAGAATATGAGAATCACCGTCCGCTGTACGACTGGTTCCTCGATCAACTCGGCATCTATCACCCGCGCCAGATCGAATTCGCCCGGCTCAATATGACTTACACGGTGATGAGCAAACGCCGCTTCATCGAGTTGGTGAGGGGCGGATACGTGAAGAGCTTTGACGATCCGCGATTGCCGACGCTGGCCGGGTTGCGCCGGCGCGGCTACACGCCAGAAGCCATCCACGACTTCTGCGCGAAGATCGGGGTGACAAAGATCGACAGCGTGGTGGATGTTGCGCAACTGGAAGATTGTGCGCGCGACGACCTGAATAAACGCTCCCGGCGCGTGATGGGGGTGTTGCGACCGTTGAAGGTGGTCATCACCAACTACCCGGACGACGTGACAGAGGAAATGGACGCCATCAATAACCCGGAGGACCCGGAGGCAGGCACGCGCAAGGTGCCGTTCTCCAGGGTGCTGTATATCGAGCAGGAGGACTTCCGCGAGGTGCCGCCGCCCAAATACTTCCGCCTGGCGCCGGGCCGTGAAGTGCGGCTGCGCTACGCCTATTTTATCAAGTGCGAGGAAGTGGTGAAGGACGCCAACGGCGAGATCATCGAGTTGCACTGCACTTACGATCCGGCCACCCGTGGCGGCGACGCCCCCGATGGCCGGAAAGTAAAAGCCACGCTGCACTGGGTTTCGGCGACGCACGCCCTTCCGGTTGAAGTGCGGCTGTATGACCACCTCTTCATGAAGCCCGATCCGGACGATGTGCCGGAAGGACTGGATTTCACCGCGAACCTGAATCCCACCTCGCTGGAAATACTCGCCGGCTTTGTGGAACCGAGCGTGGCAGGCGCCGCGCCCGGCACGCGTTACCAGTTTGAGCGGCAAGGATACTTTTGCGTGGATACCGTCGATTCCACCCCGGAGTCGATAGTATTCAACCGCACGGTCACACTGCGCGACTCATGGGCGAAGATCGAAAAGGCCATGAAAACCAGCTAATCGTTCTCCTTCGCAACAGGCCGGGCACCATCACGGTGTCCGGCCAATTTTTCATCGCGTAATTGACACATCAGTTATTAAGCGATATATTCAACTATCTTCCCGGAATGGGTGGCGAGACGAGGAAGCAACTATGCCACCATGCGGACTGCCCTGCCCGAGAAAGATTCACCACACCCGTGAAAGGAGGGCAGTTGCATGCCCGCTCAGACCCTGACCTGCCGCGATTGCAGCAGTTCATTCACCTTCACCGAAGGTGAACAGGCCTTCTATCAGGAGAAAGGTTTCACCGCTCCCATCCGTTGTCCGGATTGCCGACGGCGGCGTAAGGCCGATAAGATGAGCTCGCGCGATGGTGGTGGTTTCGGCGGTGGCCGCGATCGCGACTGGTAGTCCATTCATTCCGCACACACTCTCTCTGGCGCGGCCCGATCGGCGACGATCGGGCCGCGCTGCTATCTACTGCAACACGTGGAAATGGACTTCCCCGTGTTGCACCCCACGTCCTGCCAACGACGGGGTCACCAGGAACCCAGAAAAAGCGGAATCGCATTGTGCAGATTTGCACTGGACTCCGGTGCAGATGGATACGGGTGTCGTGGGGGAAAGCGCAAGGCATGCAACTCGCCGTCTCCCGGCAGGTATCATCACCCCGCGGGCGGGGAATACTGCCGGCATGAACTGGTTTCCGAGCATGGCATTACGCGCGACAGCGGTCGAGATCGGACGACGGCTAGTGGCGGCGTATCGCGTCACGAGTCCTGTAACCGGGCACGGCGCCGGCCTGCCGCCGGTAGATGAGCTGGTACTCACCTTCCTCTCGCAAAGCACCACCGACGCCAATAGCCGGCGTGGATTTCAACAGTTGCGCGAACGATTCCCGCACTGGGAGGCGGTGGCTGACGCCCCGGTGGAGGCCATCGAGGCGGCAATCCGCATCTGCGGCCTGTCGCGCCAAAAAGCCCCACGCATCAAGGCGGCGCTGCAGCGCATCCGCGAGGAACAAGGCGCGGTCACCCTCGACCATTTGGCGGAGCTGCCACCCGACGAAGCGCTGGCCTATTTGACTTCGTTCTACGGCGTCGGACGCAAAACCGCCTCCTGCGTGCTGCTATTCGCGCTCGGGATGCCGTTCATGCCGGTGGATACCCACGTGCTGCGCGTGGCGCGACGGCTGGAACTCATCCCCGCCACGACCACCGCCGAGGAGGCGCATGCGTTGCTAGAAGCATTGCTCCCCGAAGAAGCCTACCTGCCGTTTCACGTCAACATGATCGCGCATGGTCGCCAGACTTGTACCGCCCGGCGCCCGGCGTGTGATCGCTGCCCGGTGCTGGCGTGCTGTCCGTACGGACAGCGAGTGCTGCCGACACGGCAAGACGGTGAGGGATCCCAGAGCTAACAGTGGTGTCGAAAAAATCGCACGGCGAGCAAGGGGTAAGAGTTTGTCGGCGACATGCAATGGGTAGGATAGACTGTTACTCAACCTGGCCATTATTGATGGGATCGACATGAGGGCGCGACGCAGGCCCGGCGCCGCATACTGGTGTGCCGGCATTTTTATCAGCATGCTATTATGGGCAGGATTGCCCACCATCGCCGAGGAGCCATCATCTCCCCCGGTCTCTCCCCGCGTACCCCCTGCCCTGAACGATGACGCGCAGCGCCTGCTCGAACTCGGCCAATTGCTCATGGGACGCAACAACCCCGCCTACGCCAAAGATCAGAACAAGTTAAGCATTGCCGAACGCAACACCGCCGGCGACAAAGCACTGAGTACCTTCCGCATGGTGGTGAAGCTGGAGCCAAAATCCTCCCAGGCCTGGCTCTGGCTTGGCATTGCCCTCACGGAAACGCTATACTATACCAAAGAGGTGCCCCGCGGACACCCACAGTTGACGGACAGCCGGATCACCGAAGGTGTCAACGCCTTCCGCACGGCGTATGAGCGCGATCCCGTCTGCGAGGATTGCGTGAAGTATTACGGGGATGCCTTGATAGAGTATCGCCGGGATTTTGATGGCGCGCGCAAATTATGGGAGACGTATCTGACGGTAGCGACGTCGGACCTGCAGCGCGAGATGGCGCTGGTGCAGGCCGCGCGCGCCTGTTTGAATAAAGCCTATTTCGGTAAGGACGCAAAAATGCCCGCCGACGAAGTGCGCCAGTATTATCTGGCCGCGCAGGGGTATGTGGACCGGGCAGCTAAGCTCTGTCCCAACGCGACCGATGTCAAAGAGATGCAGGCGCTGTTGCAGGCCCATCGCAAAGCGTTGTGCGGCAAATAGCGCGGCGGGCGCCACCTATTCTATTCACGGGAGTGTGTTCATGCGACAATTGGCATCCAAACTGTCATGTATTTCGGCATGCTTGCTGGCCATTGGTTTACTCGTGCTGCTGGCGGGTTGCCGGAAAGAAGTTCCCGTGCAGCCGGCGGGCACGATGTTCCCCAATGGCACGCAAAGCACCACGCTAAAGGAAACCGCCGCGAGCCGCCAGGCGGCGAAGGAAGCCGCGGCCAGCACGGCGACCACCCCCGACACGCCCAAAACGGCCGCAGCGCCGGCCACACCCACGGTGCCGGAAAAACCAGCCGAACCGGCGAATTCCACATCGCCCATCGTCACCAACCGGGCAATCATCACCACCGTGAAGGGCACGATGGAAGTCGACCTCTACGGCAAGGACGCGCCGAAGACCGTGGCGAATTTCGTGAAGCTGGCGAAGAAGAAATTCTATAACGGCCTGACCTTCCACCGCGTCGAGACCGGTGCCGGTTTCCAGCTTATTCAAGGCGGCGATCCGGACGGCAACGGCTCGGGTGGCTCCGATCAGACCATCAAACTGGAAATTTCACCAAAACTCCGACACTGGGAAGGCGCACTGGCCATGGCACGAGCGAGTGATCCGGACTCCGCCAGCAGCCAATTCTACATCTGCAATTGCGACATCGCCCAGCTTGATGGCAGTTACGCCGTCTTCGGCAAGGTAGTGAAGGGATTGGACGTGTCGAAGCGCATCAAAGTCGGCGATAAAATTTCCAGCATTGTCATCCGGTAGCCGACAGGGAATTCCCCACGGAAGCACGAAGAAACGAAATGCCGTGCCGCGCTGTTGCCATCGCGCCACGGCATTCGCATCATAGCCGCCAGCAGCAAGGACACATCTCATGTTCACCGAAGCGCCCGTTACCGCACGGGCGACCTGCACCCGGTTACCCGGCATCGACATGTCGCTGCCGTTCGTCATGCATGGCATGGTAGCGCTGTTGCCGTCGGACGGGCGCACCCTGCTGCTCGGTGTCCCTTACTCCACCACCGGCCAAAGCCACCTGTGCGTCATCACCTTGCCCGGCGGCGAGATCGCGCGATTTCCGCTGCACGACGACGGCGCCTACGCGGTAGTGGCCGGTCCGGATGGCTGCGCGTATCTCGGTACCCTCGGCGGTCATTTGCTACGCTTCGATCCCCAACGCTGGACGCTGGAGGACCTGGGACAGCCGTTGCCGGGTGAGGAATTCCGCGGCGGCTTTTGCTGCGCCGCGGGGTATTGCTACTTCGGCACATCCCCCGGTGGCGCCATTATCGAATATGATCCCCGCACCGGACGCATCACCCCGGTGCAGTGCCCGCCAACGGACGATATCGCCCACTGCGTGCATGCCTTCGTCGACCTGCCCGACGGCCGCGTGGCGGCGTTTATCAATGGCCGGCGCATCGTCGCCGCCCTTATCACGCCGGGCACCGGTACTGTCGCGTACGTCGAACTGCCGGAATTAGCTGACGCTTCGTTTGTCCGCCACGCCGTGTTGCTGGATGCCGCGCACGCGGTGATCGGCACCTGGCCGAGTGAGCGCCTTTTTCAGGTGGCGCTCGATTCTCCCCGCGTGCTGGGCGAACTGCCGCGGTTGCCGCGCGAGGATGGCCTGTATTGCCTGCAACGGGTGGGCGACGCGGTGCTGGCCGCCGGCGCGGCAAGCGGCGCACTCTATCGCTGGACGGGCGAAGAGTGGGAGTTGCGCGGCGCCCCGATGCCATATGATCCGCTGCTGTTCACCGCGCTGTCCGATGGCCGCCTGGCCGGCATCACCCGCCACGGGCGGTTGGTACAGAGCACCATCGATTGGCGCATGTATGCACTGTCGCCGGTGCCGACACGCACACGGGACGGCATGCAGATCGGTGCGGTGGGCATGGGACCCGATCACCGGCTCTATTTCGCTCCCACCGCCAGCATGCGCATCGGTCGCTGGGATCCCGACACGGATGAGTTGACCGAGCTATTCGTCGCCGCACCGCATCCCGGCGAGGTAAGCGCGTTCGGCATCGCCGGCGAGCGACTGTATCTGGCGTTCGGCGCGCCCGGCGGGGTGATGTGCTACTATCCCGACCTGCCGTACCGACTGCTGGCAAATCCCACGCAAACCGACCTGCTCTCCGCCGGGTACAGCCAGCCCCTCTCACCGATGGTCTCGTATCATGGCAGACTCTATTTTGCCACCCGCACCCTGTATGGCCCCGTCACGAGCGCGCTGGCGCGAGTTGAGCCGCAAGTCGGTCGCCTGACCACCTTCACCGATATCATTCCCGGACAGCAGTTGACCGGAGTGGCGGTGGATCGGCAGAACGGATTGCTGGTGGTGGGCGGTTCCTGCGCCGGCGGTGCCGCCCGCGTGGCGTGCTGGTCGCCCGACACGGAGCGGACGGTCCGGACAGCAATCCCCTTCGCCAGGGCCGATACCGTACGCGTGTGGGCCGCTGAAGGCGGACGGGCTTTCCTCACCGATGACCGCGAGCGACTGGCGATCCTCACCGTAGCCACCGGCGAGGTGCACGATGCCGGAATCTTCCCACTGGGCGCCATCACCTCGCTCATCACCACCCAGCACGGCGAGTTGTATGGCCTGGCAGGCGGCTGGCTGTTCCGTCTCGATGCCGAACACGGCCGAATCGAGCGCCTGGCGGAAGCGACCGGCCACCACCTGACCGAAGTTCGCCGCGGCCTTTTCGCCTATGCCCACGACAGCCGACTGCATACCGTGCAGTTGTGGTAAAACGCACCCCGGAAGACACGAATTTCTGAAGCCCCATCGCAGATGACCCGGGTAGTTTCGGTACAATCTGCCGCGTGCAACTACGTGATCCCGGCGACATGCGAGCCTGTGCAACACCCGAACGCACGTCACAACTTATAGTTCTGGCGGAACTCCAGACTGAAGTCGGGAGAATCGTCGGTGAGTCCGATATTCAATCCCAGGTCAACGGGCAGGCGTTTTTCCGTGAGCCACACCGCACCAAGGCGCAGTGAGGCGGCGGTGAAAATGCTGTTCGGCACGCGTTTGCCATTGGAATGCGCCGCGCCGTTCCAACTGATGGAGACGCCGGTGTTGATGGAAAGTTTGGGATTGATCGCGTAGGCGAATCCCCCCCCCACGTCGATGGACTTTGCCGGCTTGATATCCACGTATACGATCGAGGTGGAGCCATCCTGGGCATTAGTGATGGTGACCGGGATCTGGTGGCGCGCCCAATTCACAGTATAGCCGGCGCTCCAGAAAACGGCGGCCGGCTCGCTGATCTTCACCCCGGTGACGCCGAGTTTCGTGTTCCAAAATCCGCTGCCGAGGGGGGGACGTTTTTGCGCGCTGGTGGCAAAAGCATCGGCACCGGTGTTGGATTTCAGTCCCAGGTTCATCACCCAGCGCACATCCTCCTCGCGGGCGCGGGGCAGTTGATAGTAAAGACTCCCCTCGATATCCCCCAATCCGAATCCGGTCATGCTTTTCTCCTGCGGTGGTGAAACGTCCGGCACCGACGACAGGTTGGATTCAAAGCGCAACGGAATCTTCAGCTCTCCCAGCATATTGTCGGCCAGCCCATACCGTCCCGCCAGCGAGGTGACGACCGTGTCTTTCCGGATGCGCTCGACCCCGATGGATCCGATCACCAGGATGGGATTGATAGCGACGCCGTCGATATAGACCGCGTTGCGTGAGGAATGGGAATAACTGCTGCGCCATTCCAGTTCCTTGCCGTATTTCCGAATCATCAAGCTGGGACGCTGTGCGCGGGTAGGCAGCGTGGCGGTCATGGATGGCATGGTGTCGGCAGAGCGGGGCGGGGCGGGATCGACCGGTTTGGTTGCCGCTGGCGTGAGCGGCGGCGCGGTGGGCACGGGAAGATTGCCGCGCGACGCGGTAGGTGTCGACGTGTTGCCGGTCGCCGGAGTCGGTGCGGTTACCACCGTGCGGACGCCGACAGACGGGGTGGAGATGTACTGCACGGACTCACAACCATGCCTGACCATCGGATTAGCCAGTAACCGGCACCAACCACTGCCAAGCACCAGCAACAGTGCATACACACGCGCATGAGAAGAACGCACGAGGCAACTCCTTTACTAAAACTCGAACGGCACGTGGACATACGCAATCGTCGCCGGCAAGGCAATCGCGAGTACGGATCCCGAGGATATACCTGCGCCATCAGCGGACCGAATGGCCAGCGCGGTCCGTTGTATTTGTGGACTGCCCGGTTTGCTGAAAATCATACCGATTTTTGTATCCCACTGTGTTTCGAAGGTCGCCACCGGCAGACTGTGCCGTCCGGTCGCGGGATCGGCCAGAAACACCTGATCATCCTGCATGCCCAGGAATACGACGAAATGGCGGCGATTCTGTTCCTTGATGAACAACGGCACCAGAATGGGTTTGTACTGCCCGCGCATCAGTTCGAGGGTCAACTTGTACCCCACTGCCTGAATGCCGCGCGATTCCGCATACTTTTTCAGATCCAACAACGAGAATCCTTTGCGTGCCAGCAACGTATTGGGATCATCTTTTTGCATGAGTGCGGTGATGATTTCGTTTTCCGTGCATGGCATATCCAGGTAGGAGGTGAGGATGGTGGCGACCGCTGCCGCGCCGCAACTGAAATCTAATTGCTGACGCACGACACCCTCGTCGCGCAATTCCTTGATGCTCTTTACCTCCAACGTCAGCGCGCTGCCACCGCAGAACATACCGATAGGTACCCGCACCTCACCCGCCCGGACGGGTGAGGTGCGGAAGCAGGGACTCAACGCGAGCAGCAGCCCGATTCCCACTCGCACGCCATGTCGCATGGTATCCTCCGGCCTGGTCGGCCTATGGTTAGTTTATTGGGTGGACGGAACCGTCAGTGTTGGTTTCATCGCCGAAAACGTCAGGTCCGACCAATTGATACTCGTTTGTGTCACACTAAAAGGCGCGTCACCCGGGTTGACGATCACCGTGAGATTCAATCCCACCGCGACATCGCCCATCGAGAAGATCGTCAGCAGCGATTGCGCGTTTTGCAAGGCACTGCCGCTGATGTTCATACTGTTATTGATCACACTCTCGAAGTTGGACAGCGAGATACCGTCGGTATCGAACGTTCCGCTGCCGTCCGCACCATCGCGTGCCGTTGACCGATGCAGACTGCTATTCGCATAATCCCGGAGGGCATCCAGTTGGTCTTGCCGTATGAGCACGGCATTCGGATCATTGGTTTTAATGTCGAGGCCGAGCACGACCTGAACATCAAATCCCGCGGCGTAGACCTGCTCGAGTTCCCCATCCATCAGGGGCGCGGGTAGGGGGGCGCAGCGGACTGTAGCCGTAAGCCACAGACACAACCCCAATATCGGCATCCAGAAATGACGCCTACTTATCATGCGTATCCCTCCACAGGATGGGGTGAAGGCGCGTGCACCTTCACCCCTGTTGCTTCTATCCGACTACTTGGTCAGGCTGAGGGTATTGACATTCGAGCCATTGATGACCACTTGCACGAGGTCGGCAGTGGCAACGGCTGAACCCGGCAGCGGTGCGGTGGTATCGGCTACACCGGCATCCTGGGCGAGGCTCACGTTCAAGTTCACGCCCATTTCCTGGTCGCCCAACGTGTTGGCAATCATCACTGCCGCAACATTCTGCTGCACGGTGTCGTTCAGCGTCATCGCATTGGTCAAGGTGTTGGTCACGTTGACGACGCCGCCGCTGCTGGCCTGGTTGCTGTTGTCGCCGGCGTATTGCTCGCTGTTGGCGACCACGGCGCCCGCGCCGGCCTGCACGAGATCCTCGCCGGCCGTCACGGAGTTATCCGTGTTCGTGGTGGTGCTGGCATCGACGCAGATATCCCCCGTGGTAATAGTAGTCTGGTTGACCGTCGAGCCATTGTTGGCGGCGTTGGTGCCCGCCGTCTGCGAATTATCGGTACTGGTAGTCGTTGTCGTGTTGGTGCTCGCATCCACCGCGATGTCGCCGGTGCTGATGCGGGTCTGATTGACCGTCGCTCCGTTGTTGGCGGCAATCTCGCCACCATTCACGTTCTGCGAATTATCCGACTTGTCGATGGTGCTGCCGTTATTGGCGGCATCGGTACCCGCGGTCTGCGAATTGTCGGTATTGGTGCTGGCATCCACCGTGATGTCACCGGTCGTGATGTCGTTGATGGTCGAGCCGCTGTCGGCGATATTCTCACCCGCCGTCTTCGACAGATCATTCGTGGTGTTAGTCGTATTGGTGGTGGTGGTCGTCGTATTGGTGCTGGCATCCACCGCCACATCGCCTACGGTGATGTCAGTGATGGTGGATCCACTATCGGCGATATTCTCGCCGGCGGTCTTCGACTGGTCGGTGTTCGTCGTGTTGGTGGTGTTGGTTGTGGTGTTCGTGCTGGCGTCCACCGTGATGTCACCGGTATCGATGTCCGTCAGGTTGGCGCCGCTGTCGGCGATATTCTCGCCGGCGGTCTTTGACTGGTCGGTGTTCGTCGTGTTGGTGGTGTTGGTCGTGGTGTTGGTCGTGGTATTCGTGCTGGCATCCACCGCGACGTCACCGACGGCAATTTCCGTCTCATTGATGGTCGAACCGCTATCAGCGATGTTTTCGCCGGCGGTCTTGGTATTGTCCGTGCTGGCATCGACGGCGATGTCGCCGGTAGTCACGTCCACCTGGGTCGCGCCATTATCGGCAATATCGTTGCCCGCATTTTTCGAGTTGTCGGTGTTGGTGCTGGCATCGACCGCGATATCTCCGGTATCGATGTCCGTCAGGTTGGCACCGCTGTCGGCGATATTCTCGCCGGCAGCCTTCGACTGATCGGTATTCGTCGTGTTGGTGGTGTTGGTCGTGGTATTGGTGCTGGCGTCCACGGCGATGTCACCGGTGGTCACTTCCGTCTCATTCAGCGTCGATCCGCTGTCGGCGATATTCTCACCGGCGGCTTTCGACTGATCGGTGTTCGTCGTGGTCGTGGTGTTGGTCGTGGTGTTGGTCGTGGTGTTGGTATCGGCACTGGCATCCACCGCAATATCGCCGGTGGTGATGTCGGTGCTGTTCAAGGTTGAGCCGTTGTTTGCGGCATTCTCACCGCCATTGGTGGAGTTGTCCGTCGTTGTGCTCGCGTCCACCGCGATGTCGCCGGTAGCGAGCGATCCATTGTTGGCCGCATTCCCGCCGGCGTCAGCCGAGTTGTCGGTGTTTGTGTTGGTGCTAGTGTCGACTGCGATGTCACCGGTGTGAATATCCGTCAGGTTGGCGCCATTATCGGCGACATTCTCGCCGGCAGCCTTGGAGTTGTCGGTGCTGGCATCGACAGCAATGTCACCAGTGGTGACTTCCGTCTCATTCAGCGTCGATCCGCTGTCGGCGATATTCTCACCTGCCGCCTTCGATTGATCGGTATTGGTGCTGGCGTCCACCGCGATGTCGCCAGTGGCGACGTCCGTCTCATTGATGGTACCGCCGCTGTCAGCCAGGTTCTCCCCCGCGACCTTCGACTGATCGGTGTTGGTATTGGTACTGGCATCGACGGCAATGTCACCGGTGGTGACTTCCGTCTCATTCAGCGTCGATCCGCTGTCGGCGATGTTCTCACCCGCCCCCTTCGACTGGTCGGTATTGGTGCTGGCGTCCACCGCAATGTCGCCGGTGGTCACGTCAGTGCTGTTCAGGGTCGAGCCGTTGCTGGCCGCATTCTCGCCATTCGCGGAATTGTCGGTGCTGGCATCCACGGCGATGTCGCCGGTTTCCACTACCGTCTGGTTGGCGCCGCTGTCGGCCAGATTCTCACCGGCTACCTTGGACTGGTCGGTATTGGTGCTGGCGTCAACGGCAATGTCGCCGGTGGCGATTGAGCCGTTGTCAGCCTGGTTGCCGCCTGCATCCTTGGAGTTGTCGGTGCTGGCATCCACCGCGATGTCGCCGGTTTCCACCACCGTCTGGTTGGAGCCATTGGTTGCCGCATTCTCGCCGGCATTGACCGAGTTGTCGGTGCTGGCATCGACAGCAATGTCACCGGTGGTGACGTCTGTGACAGCAGAGCCGTTGTTGGCGGCGTTCTCGTTGGCAGCCGCCGAACCGTTATTCGCTGCATTCTGCTCGGCATTCGCTGAGTTGTCGGTGCTGGCATCCACCGCGATGTCGCCGGTGGTGACTTCCGTCTCATTGACGGTACCGCCGCTGTCGGCCAGATTTTCCCCGGCACCCTTGGACAGATCGGTGCTGGTGGTCGTGTTGGTGTCGGCGCTGGCATCCACCGCGATGTCGCCGGTATCCACATCGGTGATGTTGGAGCCATTGCTGGCGGCATTATCGGTGGCATTTGCCGAGTTGTCGGTAGCCGTATTGGTGCTGGCATCCACCGCGATATCGCCGGTGGCCACCGTCGTCTGTGTGGCACCGTTATCGGCCAGATTTCCCCCTGCGGTCTTGTCAGCGGTCGCCGTGGTGTTGGTATCGGCACTGGCATCCACCGCAATATCCCCGGTTTCCACTACCGTTTGGTTGGAGCCGTTATTGGCGGCATTCTCTCCGGCATTGACCGAGGCATCAGTGTTGGTGCTGGCATCAACGGCGATGTCGCCGGTGGCAATTTCCGTCTCGTTGACGGTGCCGCCGCTGTCAGCCAGATTTTCCCCGGCGCCTTTGGACAGATCGGCGCTGGTGGCAGTGTTAGTATCGGCGCTCGCATCTACCGCAATATCGCCGGTGGTGACTTCCGTCTCGTTCACCGTCGAGCCGGCATTCGCGGCATTCTCACTGGCCGCCGCCGAACCGTTGCTGGCGGCGTTGTCAGTAGCGTTCGCCGAGTTGTCGGTAGCCGTGTTGGTGCTGGCATCCACCGCGATGTCGCCAGTGGCTACATCCGTCTCGTTGACGGTGCCGCCGCTGTCAGCCAGATTTTCCCCGGCGCCCTTGGACAGATCGGCGCTGCTGGCAGTATTGGTGTCGGCGCTGGCATCTACCGCAATATCGCCGGTGCTTACTTCCGTCTCGTTCACCGTTGAGCCGGCATTCGCGGCATTCTCCCCCGCATTGGCCGAGGCATCGGTGTTGGTGCTGGCGTCCACCGCGATATCGCCGGTGGCAACATCCGTCTCATTGACAGTGCCGCCGCTGTCAGCCAGATTTTCCCCGGCGCCCTTGGACAGATCGGCGCTGCTGGCAGTATTCGTATCGGCGCTGGCATCTACTGTGATATCGCCAGTGGCGACATCCGTCTCGTTGATGTTTGAGCCGTTCGTGGCCGCGTTCTCTCCGCTGTCCGCAGAATTGTCGGTGGCTGTATTGGTGCTGGCATCCACCGCAATGTCACCGGTGGCGACGTCCGTCTCATTGACGGTGCCGCCGCTGTCGGCCAGATTTTCCCCAGCGCCCTTGGACAGATCGGCACTGGTGGCAGTGTTCGTATCGGCGCTGGCATCTACCGCGATATCGCCAGTGGCGACATCCGTCTCGTTGATGTTTGAGCCGTTCGTGGCCGCGTTCTCCCCGGCATTGGCATCGGCACTGGCATCGACGCAGATGTCGCCGGTGGCGATTGAATTCTCGTTCGCGGCATTCTCGTTGGCATTGGCCACGTCGTCTGCGCTGGCATCCACCGCGATGTCGCCGGTGGCGAGGGAACCGTTGGTCGCCGCATTCTCGGTAGCGGTCACCGTGGTTGCGGCCGCGCTCGAGGTATTATCGGCGGCAGCGCCACCATTGTCTGATGTCGTTTGCGCGAAGACCGCGCTGGTGAAGGCAAGCGAGCCGGCCATCAATAAGACCGCAAGCCGTCTCTTCAGTGTTCCTCTCATAAAGGGTCCTCCTGTCAGTGGTAGACTATATTCATTTGGGCCACGGCTACGGATTCTCCGACCGTATCCCCCGTCGACGGTGATCTCTGGGGGCAACGGGCGGAAACCGCGCGTTTCATCAAGCAAATTCTCTGTCTATCTCCTGATAATTGTTGTTTAATTCTTTATGCAATATAAGGTGTGAGTTGGTAGATGCTCACAGATAACAGGCGCCGTTTTGCTTATAAATTGTATAGCGACCTTCGACTAAAATAACTGCGACACACGAGGGTTATTGCCGTGTAATATTGCACTGATAAACACGTATTACTACTAAGGGATCTCTCGATATAACAAGAAGAGGTGCATTGTGGAGCAGCAAAATTTTCCATAACTGACAGGACGGTTTATATCTGAATTACTCGTCGAGCAACCAACCAATATGTTTATCGATACACTATCAAATTCTAATACAATTATTCGAGATAATCAGTAACAATGTTGAAAAATTTGCTACATTCCCTCACACAGATCCATCTGCTTTATTGCCAGCCACGTTGCTTCGGCACGCTGCCGAGGTAAAGTCCACCGAGTTTCCTGCCGGGAAGTACCATCTTTGCCGAATCCCTCTTTCATGTTATGAGCGCGAACACGGATTCGAGCCATGCGCGGGAGCATACGGATGTCTCATCTTCGTGTATAATACGGCTGCCATGATGGATTCATCCCGACCAGTTACCGTCGCCTTGCCCACGCTGGGGTGCAAGGCGAACCGGTATGACAGCGACACACTGGCCCGCGCGCTGATTGCGCGTGGGTATGTGATCGTGCCGCCGGGAGCACATGCGGATGTATATATTGTCAACACCTGCACCGTTACGCGCGAGGCGGATGCCAAGTCACGCAAGACGTTGCGGCGCGCATTACGATTGAACGACGCGGCGACACTCATCGTCACCGGGTGCTATGCCACGCGCGAGACCGAGCAACTTGCTGCCATCGACGGAGTCGACGCGGTAGTACCGCTCTCCGAACAGCAGCGTATTCCCGAATTGGTGGCGCAATTGCGGCCGACCATGGTTGAGAGCGCGGGTACGGCGATGACGTTGGGGCTGTCCGCATCCATCGAGCGCACGCGTGCCACGGTGAAGATTCAGGACGGCTGCAACCAGCATTGCGCCTATTGCGCGGTGACGCTGGCACGCGGCCCACTGTGCAGCCGGCCCATCGCGGAAGTCATTGCGGAGTTGGAGGCACTGGTGCAGGCAGGATTGCCGGAGATCGTGCTCACTGGCATCCGGCTGGATGCCTACGGTCTGGACCTGCCTGCCACGCGACTGGCCGATCTACTCGACGCGACCGGCGCACTGGGCATACCGCGTCTGCGCCTGAGCTCGCTGGAGCCGATGGGCATCGACATGCGGCTAATCGAGCGCCTGGCCGCCCACCCCACGCTCTGCCGGCATTTCCATCTATGCCTGCAAGCGGGCGACGACGGTGTGCTGCACGCCATGCGCCGCGGCTATACGACAGCGGAGTATCGGGAGTTGGTAGCGAGCCTGCGCGCCGCCATGCCCGATGCGACCTTCACAACCGACGTCATCGTGGGCTTCCCCGGCGAGGATGATGCGGCCTTCGCGCGTTCGCACGACTTCATTGCTGAGATGGGTTTCATCAAGCTGCACATCTTCCCCTTCTCGCCGCGACCCGGCACCGCGGCGGCGACGATGCGGCCGTCAGTGCCGGATGCGGTCAAAGAGGCGCGTGGTCGCGCCTTGCAGGAGTTGGAGCGCGCGCTGTTCCGGCGCTACGCCGCCAGCTTGTTGGATGCCGAAGTGGACGTGCTGGTGGAGCGCACCGGAGCGCATGGCAACGGCCTGACGCCGTCCTACCTGCGCGTATGCGCCCCCTTCCCGGCGGCCAGCGCCGGACGCCTCGTGCGCGTGCGTGTCATCGACCTCGGGGACGATCACGTGCTGGGTCAACCGCGAGGAACAAGCGGCAGCATCGGATAATGAACGCTGCATCGCTGAATAATTACTGATCGACAGGTGACTTTATTCCAATGAGATGGATTGCACTGTCCGACGAATTTACCCATCGATCCTCCCGACAATTTCCCGCAATATTCGTCCTGTTTTTCCGCAGTGTTTCAGGTTAAAATCTCCGTATTTACGCTCAAATACCTGAATAGTCTGGCAAAGTAAGCGCTAAAATGTCACCCGATTCAGCGATAAATTACAACAGTATTCTTCAGAAAATCTCCGGCGTATCCATTTGCAAATTGGGGATTTCGCGCTATAATGGTGTCGCGAATCCCGGACATTTCATCGCCATGATTATAGCAGTAGGTGGTATCATGGAAAATTTCGATCTACCCCACAGCCGCTGCGCGAGCAGTCGCATTAATGACGTCCGGCATGTCTATAGCCTCTTCCCGCCCCATCTTCAGCGCCGGCTACGCCGCTCGTGCGGTGGCGTGTGGGTCTGGGAGACGCCCTGGCTGCCAAGTTACTATGGCATCGTTGAGCGAGGCATGCGCTGCGGCAACAAATTAATGGACAGCAACCAGGCGGCCTGGTTCAATCCGGATGACTGCATCATTTATATGCCGGACACCATGGGAAACCAGGTGTTGCTGCACGAGTTCTGCCACCTGCTCGATCACGCACTGGCCAAGGATGGGTATTTTTACTATACCACGTCAAAGGATTTCCATCGCGTGTGGAAGCAGGGTGACCCGATCAACTGGTATGCGGCGACCAACCCCCGCGAATACTTCGCGGAAGGCGTCACCGCCTATCTGTTGCACCATCTGGATGGCCGCACCGATGACGGACGCCAGGTCGATCGACATGGCCTGCGCGCGCGCGATCCAGTGCTGTACGGCTTAATCGACTCGGTCTTCCATGATCCGGAACTGACCACGATCTTCGGTAAACAGTAAGCTATCATTCTCATACCGCAACACCCCCGCCCATTCGGGCGGGGGTGTTGCGTTTGGTATCGGCGTGAATTGTCCATCACCGGCTGTTTGCGTGCCGCGCGCGGGGGCACACCGGGATTGAGGGTACAAACATGAGGAAAGATGAACCAGTCGCCCGCGTGGAGCCGCGCACCGGCGTGGGCACGCCGGATGACGAGGTAGAAGCAGCAGGCGCGGAGTTAGGCGGCGATACCGGTGACGTCGGCACGCCGCGCGATACCATTAGCGGCGATGTCGGCGGCACATTCGGCACAACCGGCGATCCGGAATGGTCCACTATCTGGCAAGGCGAAGGACACCCCGCGGCACGCAAACACGCGGGTCAGCCAAAAAGGAGCGAATAATGCCGCGCGATTACGAAAATGATGTCCCCGGCGATGTGGTTGCGAGCGAGGCGGAAAATATACCCGGCGGATTCGGCAGCTACGATCCCGACAATGACACCGATGCCACAGTGGACGAACTGACCGACAACGACGTGCGATCGCCGTCAGGTCAGGGATTCTCGCCCCTCGATGAGCACGGACTGACCACCGGCACCGGCTATACGGAAGCGATGAACGAAGGCGCCACGGTGGATCATGCTGATTTGCTGGCGGGCGAGGAAGGGCATCCCGGCGCGGCGGTCGGTTTCACCGGCGCGGAGAATGATAAGGTGGCACCGCCGCGAACCTCGCGCCGCTGGCGCCCACGCGACGAGCGCGCGGAGACGCCAGCGCACGGCGGCACGCCGACGAACGGCGAACAGGAACAGCAGGTGCGCGACATGTCGGTCGAGTCGCAAGGGCCTTTCGGCGGACAAGGTGCGGCGGGTGACATCACTCCGCCGAAGCGGAGAGCGAGTTGACGCGCCGCGTGCGGCGTCGGAGCAGCAATACCAGCAGCGCCGCCAGCAGCAATCCGCCGGACGGATACAACCGGGGGATCGCCAGTTCCGCCAATTGCGACGGACGATCGTAGAACACCACTTCCGCGCTGCCTGCCGGAGTGATGAGCGCATCCGTGTTGTCCTGCGACGGCACGTAGAGCGGCGTAACCAGCCGCCGCCCCGCGCGAATCGGCAGCAGCGGATGCCACCAGGCTGACGGTGCGGGCGCCACCGCGAGCAACGGCGCCGGCAGCGCCACTATGTCGGTGTGCGGACTGACGCGCAGTTCCGCCAGCGTCTGGCTGATGGCGGTCAGCGCGTTTTCCGTCCCATGCAGCGCGGTGCTCAACGATTCCGCGTCGTTATGCGTCAGCGCATCCAGCGTGGCGGTCATCTCCTCGCGCGCCGCGCTCAACAGCGGATATTGCTCGGTCAGCGCGTCGGTCAAGCGCAGCAGATCATCCTGGCGCACATACAATCCACTATGCGTGCCTGCGCCTTTGCCCGCCTCGATGGCACGCTGCATGGCATCCGACAGATCCTGTTCGTCCAGTTGCAACTGTTGCAGTTGCGCGATGCCTTCCAGGCACTTCTCCGTCTTCACCCAGGCCTGCGCGCGATGGATCGCCTCCACGGCGCCCAGCGCCGGCAGTGTGCCGGCATCACCGGTTCGCGGCGTCGCGGGATCCGCATTCGTCAACTCATACACCAGGCGACCACTACGATTCCAGACGCGCACGAAGGCCAGGTCGGTGTCGGTGCGAAAGAGCGGCGCGATGGGCCCGGCCAGTGACGCCGGACTGCCCACCGCATCATCCGCCAGCAGGCACTCGGTGGATTCCGCCACCAGACCGGCCAGCGGCAGATCATGCTGGCGTAACTCGTCACGGTGGGTCGCGATGATGGACGGATACGTAACCACGCCGTAGGCGCCCGCCGCGAGCAACAACAGCAGGCAGAGGAGGCTGCGCCATGGGACGCGGCGCGGGCGCACGTCATCCTCCATGGGCATCGAGATAGCGTTGTATGTGCTGGACATCTTTGTCTCCACGACCGGATAAGCAGACGACGATGGTGTTGCCGCGGCCCAATGCCGGGGCAAGCGTGGAAAGATATGCTACCGCGTGGGAGCTTTCCAGAGCAGGCATGACGCCTTCCAACCGGGTGAGCCGTTGGAAGGCGTCCACAGCCTCGTTGTCGGTGACGGACACGTACGTGGCGCGTCCCGACGCTTTCAGCAGACTGTGCTGGGGTCCGACGCCGGGGTAATCCAGCCCGGCGGAAATGGAATGGGTCTCGATAATCTGTCCGTGTTCGTCCTGCAGCAGGAAGCTGTGGCTGCCGTGCAGGACGCCGGGTCGTCCGGCGGAGAGCGTGGCGGCGTGTTTGCCGCTGTCCACCCCGTGTCCGCCCGCTTCCACCCCATACAGAGCGACCGCGGGGGTGTCGATGAATTGTGCGAAGGCGCCGATGGCATTGCTGCCGCCGCCCACGCAGGCGACTACCGCGTTGGGCAGGCGACCTTCGCGCTCCAGCATCTGCGCTGCGATCTCGCGGCTGATTACCTGCTGGAAATCGCGCACCATGCGCGGGTAAGGCGCCGGACCGGCGGCGGTGCCGAACACGTAAAAGGTGGAATGCAAATTGGTTACCCAATCGCGAAAGGCTTCGTTGATGGCGTCTTTCAATGTGCGGCTGCCGGTCTGCACCGACACCACTTCCGCACCTAACAGGCGCATGCGAAAGACGTTCAGCGCCTGCCGTTCCACGTCCTCCGCGCCCATATAGATGGTGCATGGCATGGCAAACAGCGCGGCAATGGTGGCGGTAGCCACCCCGTGCTGTCCCGCACCCGTCTCGGCGATCAGCCGCGTTTTACCCATCCTTCGCGCCAGCAACGCCTGGCCCATCACGTTGTTCAGCTTGTGCGAGCCGGTGTGGCACAGGTCCTCGCGCTTGAGATAGATGGTGGCACCATCATAATAGTCGGTTATCCGGTCGGCGCGATACAGCAGCGACGGCCGGCCTACGTAGGTGCGCAGGTATTCGTCCAACTCCGCCTGATACGCCGGATCAGCGACTGCCGCATCATACGCCGCCGCCAGCGCCTCCAGCGGCGCTTTCAACGTTTCCGGCACGTAGCAACCGCCGAACGGCCCGAAATAGCCGCGCGCATCGGGAAGGGAGTGCTGTTCACTGCGTATTGCCGACACAAAAATGCCACCTTCGTCACGAAATCGGGGCGCGTGGCCCCAGGCGATTATAGGCTGATTCGCGGGCGGGCGTCAAACCGGCACTCCCTCCGGACAGCGTTTTGCATTCTCTCACCCATCATGCTACACTGAACATACCTACCCGTTTTGCAGGAAAGATGCGCATGCCTATTCACGCAGATGATGCCGCGGTGCGCCCCGAGGTGGTATGGGATCAGTCGCGTCAGTGCCGTTGGATCGATTTCGTCTTTCCCACCGCGCACCGGCAGCAGCGGGCGGAGTTGCCCACCGCGCTGCAGCAATTGCAGACCGACGGCATCGTGCTGCCCGCAGAACTGCAGGAACAGCTTGCCGGCAAAACCTCCCGACCGACGCTGCATCACAACGACTCCCAGTGCCTCGCCATCACCATCCACGGCATTCGGCTGAACAGGCACGCGAGCACGCACTCCATGCTGGTTCAGCACGAGATCGAACTGGTACTCGGCACGGACTACCTGCTCACCGTGCGCGACAACTGCCTGCAGGAGCAATTCACCCACCTGCGCGACCTCTGGCAACGCGAGCAACCCGGTTATCTCGACGGCCCCGCGGCCTTCCTCTGTTATCGCATATTGAAGACGGTCGTGATGGACTACCACGAGGTGCTGGAAGAGATTCCGGCGCGGCTGGAGAAGCTGGAGGAATGCGTCAGCGATGCCATCAACGCGGTGAACCTGCAGGAGTTGCAGCAGGACATTTTCCACCTCAACCACGCCCTGTTGGAGTTGCGCAAATACTTCGGCCCGTTGCGCCGCGTGCTCGACCGCATCTGCGAACTGGCAGAGGAGCCGGCCGGGGTGCTGCCCATCTCGCTGGAGCACAGCAAAATCGAACTCTATGACCTGCGCATGCAGGTGGAATACCTGATCGAGCTGGTGGATACCTATCGCGATATGATGACCAACGTACTCGGCGCCTACCAGTCGGCCATCGCCAACCGGCTGGCGGAGATGTCGAACAATATGACCGAATTTTCCAACGTAATGAACCGCAACATGCAGCGCCTGACCGTCATCGCCACCATCCTCACCACTGCCTCCGCCATCACCGGCCTTTACGGCGTCAACCTGCACGGCATGGGGCTGCAATCCGAATCACCCTACGGCGTGCCGCTGCTGGTGCTGGTCATCGTCGCCATTGGCGCACTGGAGTTCTGGTATTTCAAAACACGCAAGTGGGTGTAACTGCCATGACGGACCCCCGCATAACCCGAATGTCGAAACGCCTGCGCCTTATACTGCCGATCCTCGCCGCGGGTCTCCGGTGGTGACTTTACCCACGGCAGATGAAGCTGACCGAGCGGATACGACTCGCAATCCGTGAGCCTTACCCCCGCCGGCCTTGCTCGTCATCTTCGAGGACGAAGGTGCGCTGCAGGTGGGCGATGCGGCGGCGGCGCTGCCATTCGTTCCAGCGGCGCAATACGGCGCCGAACGGGGTGCTGGCGGGGTGGCGGATGACGCGCGGGCGTTTCGCGCGCTGCGTGCGTGCCGGGCGCGGCACCCAGCCCCACTGCTTTTGCCAGCGGACATACGCCAGTGCGGCGCCGGCGCCGCCCAGCGCGAAGAAGCCCAGCAGGAAAATATAGGCGCCGGGGATGCTATATGAGGTGGGAAAAAGGAAATAGAGCATGGCGAGGGTAAGCCAGCCAATCCATTTCGCCTTCACCGGCAGCACGAACCAGAGGAGAATCGTCTCCTCGGGATTCAACCAGGCCCACGCCACCACCATGCTCGAGACCATCAACCAGGGACCGGCGACGGGCATGAACTCGTGAAAAAACAGCCAGAATCCTGCTTGCCAGACCAGGGCGGCGGAGGCATTCGTCGCCAGCAGAAACAGCAGGTAGGTGCGCATGCCCCAACTGCGCTCCAGACTACCGCCGAACCACCAGATCATCAGCCCGCTGAACAGCAGGTTGATGAGATCGCCCGGACCGTGAATGACCAGCGGATACGTGAGCAGTCCGGTAATTTGCTGCGGGAACGATTGCGGAATGAATGCGAGGAAAAACATCACCCACTGCGCCGCGATGCTGACCAGAAAGCTGAACACCAGCAACACGACCAGCATCTTGGTGACGGGCATATCCCGAAAGAACTCTCGACCTCGTGACCACGACGGTTGTGGAACAGCCATACCGGTGTCAATCCTATCGGACTACGATTGCATTGTCTAGATCTTTCCCCGCGGCGCGCATGACAAATCGCTGTATGCGCGCGATATCATCCATACGGGGACGGTAGCGACAACACCCCCCGCGGCAAATGCCCGCGGGGGGTGTGCGATAAGTCAGATGACGCGACGATCAGACCTCGAGCGGGACGACCGATACGTTCTTTTTACCTTTGCGTGCCCAGCCGAACTTCACCGTGCCTTCGACAAGGGCGAAGATGGTGAAATCGCGGCCCAGCCCGACGTTCTCGCCGGGATGAATGCGCGTGCCGCACTGGCGCACGATAATGCTGCCGGCGCTGAGCAACTGGCCGTCGAACGCCTTGACGCCGCGATATTTCGGCTGGCTATCTCGACCGTTGCGCGAACTTCCCATACCTTTTTTATGTGCCATCGCAGTACTCCCTTCGTGCGCTTATGCCGTTTCGATACTGTCCACCCGCAGGCGGGTGAAATACTGCCGGTGCCCGCGCTTCACGCGAACGTTCTTCTTGGCTTTATACCGGAAGGCGATGACCTTCTTGGCGCGGTCCTGCTCAAGAACGGTGCACAGGACGCGGGCGCCCGTCACTATCGGGGTGCCGATGGTGAGGTTCTCATCTTCCGCGATCATCAACACGCGATCCAGTTCCACCGTGCCGCCGAGATCAACGGGCAACTTTTCGACTCGGAACGTATCGCCCAGGCTGACGCGATATTGCTTCCCGCCGGTCTCCACAATTGCGTACATGTGAGTCTCCTTAAACGCGCGGACGTATCCACACAGACAACGGCGAATACTATAGCAGAACCACTGTCGCCCTGTCAACAACTGTGCTTCAGTTTACCCGACACCCTCGCGCCACCCCGGTGGCACGGATGGATCGATCTCCGCGCCTTCCCCGCGTTTGCCTTGCCGGACGATGCGGAATGGGGTGAACAATGCGCAGTCTGCTGTATGTGTTGGTACTGGCGCTGGTGATGCGAACGGAGGCGCACCGCCTGGGAGTGGAGGCACCGCCGGCGGCCTGGCCCGCGGCGCGGATGGCTGGGGCGCGACAGGTGCGTATCCGCGCTGAATGGCCGCGCGTGCAGCCCACCGCCCAGCGCTGGCGCTTCGACTGGCTCGACACGCAGATCGCGACGGCGCAACGTCAGGCGTTGCAGGTCGTGCTGGTGTTTGGCCCGACGCCGCCGTGGGCGGCGCACGGCGTACGCCGTTTGACAGCGGTGGAAGCCGGGCGCGCCTGCCCGTCCGCCGGTGCGCTGCGCGCATACGTGACCCGGATTGCCGCACGATATCGCGGGCGAATTGCCGCCTACCAGTTATGGGAACGCCCAACACCGAGCACATTGCTGGCCTATCCGGCGCAGGCCTACGCGCTCTATCGCACAGCGGCGGCCGCGGTGCACGCGGTGCAGCCGTCGCTGCGAGTGATCGCCGCTGAGCCGGGTGACGTGAGTCTGGGGTGGCTCAGCGGGTACCTCGCCGTGGCGCGAGGGGCGGAACGTCCGGACATCCTGTTGCTGGCGCCGGTGCATTCCGCGCCATCGTCCGGCGAGTTCCGCCGGCGGGTTCAGGCGCTCCGTACGCGACTGTTGCCGCCGATGGACGCGCCGGCGCTGTGGGCGGAAATCCCGCTGACTGATACACGCCCCGCGGAATGCCTTGCCGCTATGTTGGCGGCGCTGCAGGCCGGGTGCGACACCCTCTGCCTGGTCGCGCCACGCGGGAATGCGTCCCACCTCGCCGATCTGTTGCGCCAGGCGGCGCGGTTGCCGGACGCCCTCGTCAGCGACCCGCCCGCCGTGCCGGTGGTGAGTGACAGTGTAGCCCTGGATGCCACCGGCGCCGATCCAGCCGCCATCCGCGCGCTGCCCGCGCTGCCGTTCGGACGTTTCGGTCTCGACACGCGATATTATCCGCCCCTTCTCGTCGCGTCACGCGATGAGGCGCCCTGGGTACACTTTGATCTGCCGGACGGATTTCTCTTTCTCAATCTGGAACGCCGTCCCGTCACGGTGACGGTGCGTGTTTACGGCGTCACCCAACCGCTTCGCACCGGATTCGACTTCTATTACGAATCACCGTCGGGCATGCGTTATTCACGCTGGCAGTACATCGAGGTTGGGCCGGAGACCCTTTATACCTATACTATCCGCCTGCCTGATGCGCTGTGTGCCAATCAGGACGGCTACGACTTGCGGTTGAACATCGGCGGCAGTGCCGAACCGGTTCGCCTGACTGGCTTGATTGTGCGCAAGGATTGATGATGCCCCGGCAATCCGGTATGATGACGCGATAGCACCGGATGAAAGGGGCGCATGGCAACCGTACGCGACATCCTGGCCGAGATGATTCCGCGCCTGGCGGCGGTGGAAATCGACACGCCGCGGCTCGACGCCGAGGTGCTGCTGGCGCACGCGCTAGGGGTGACGCGCGGCTGGTTGTGGGCGCATCCGGAACGCGTGTTAACCGCGGAGGAGGCAACGCGGTTCCACGCGTTGTGCGCGCGCCGCTCGCGCCGAGAACCATTGGCTTACCTGCAGGCGGAATGGGAATTTTACGGTCGGACGTTTCACGTCTCGCCCGACGTGCTGGTTCCGCGCCCGGAAACCGAGTTGCTGGTAGAGGCGGTACTGGCGTGGACGCGCGCGCACCACGCGACAACCGTCGCCGACATCGGCGCCGGCAGTGGAGCGATTGCCGTCACGCTGGCCGCCGAGCAACCCGCATTGCGCGTGATCGCCGTCGATCTGTCGCCCGGCGCGCTGGAGGTCGCTCGCGCCAATGCCGTACGTCATGGCGTCAGCGACCGTGTTACCTTTCTCGCCGGCGACCTGTTGCACCCTCTCCGGGTTGCCGGTCTGCCACTGCTCGACGCAATCGTCGCCAACCTGCC
Organism: uncultured bacterium; assembly: GCA_964472305.1. Classification (GTDB taxonomy): domain Bacteria; phylum Armatimonadota; class Hebobacteria; order CAIYQO01; family CAIYQO01; genus CAYYJR01. The sequence continues at coordinate 229,383 of CAYYJR010000001.1, read as the reverse complement.
CTACATCACCGACGAGGAGTATGCCGGATTGATGCCCGAGGTGCGGAACTATGAGCCGGCGCTGGCACTGCGGGGGGGCGAGGACGGCCTGGTGCTGATTCGACGGCTGATTCACGATGCGCCATCACGGCTGGTGCCCGGCGGATTCCTGGGCTTGGAGGTGGGCCAGGGTCAGGCGGAGACGGTGGCCGCGGTGCTGCGGTCGGCAGGCTGGCGCGAGGTGCACATCATCGCGGATTATGCCGGCATCCCACGACACGTCATAGCAATATTATCGCGTGATTAACAGCCTCTTTCCGGGGTATCATAACTAAGATTGGGACGTCCTGCGTCCTACCGTAACTTGTTCGAACGAGGGGAATTCCATGCGTAGCCTGTCCCACGTCTTCGCTGCCACGTTAGTGATCGTATGCCTGATGGGTTGTGGCGGTGGCGGCGGCGCGCACCGCGTCACCCCTCCCTCCGGCATCACCGGCAGCATCGAGGGATACGTCTACGAAGGCACGACCAAGGGCAGCCTGATGGTGAGCGGGCGGGCGGAGGCGACGCGCCAGCCCATCGACGGCGCCAATATCAGCGTGCGCGGTTATGCATCACTCACCGACGTCAGCGACGCCGGCGGTTTCTTCCACATCGACAACATTCCCTGCGGCGCGCGACAACTCAGCATCGAATACACCGCGCATACCCGCCTTTTGCTGAACGTCACGGTGAACGAAGGCGCCAATACCGTCACTCCCCCCGACTTGATCACCCCCGCCAAGCACAAGTGGACGGTGATGGTCTACATGGCCGCCGATAACGACCTTGATCCCTGGGGGGTGGCAGACCTGAACGAGATGGAGCGCGGTACCCCGGCAGATGACGGCAGCGGCAACCCGCCAGCCGTGCGCACGCTGGCACTGTTCGATCGAGCGGGTCTCAACAACACCACGATTTACCAGGTGCAGCACGACACGACCGACGCGATTACCTCGACCACGCTGGAGACCGGTGAACGGAACACCGGCGATCCCGACACATTGCATTACTTCGTTAACTTCTGCCAGCAATATGCCCCCGCCGAGCACTACCTGCTGGTGCTTTGGGATCATGGATCGGGATGGAATACCTATCAGGACAAACGCACGCCCCTGGCAATGTCCCGCGCCATCTGCGTGGATGATTCGAGCAGCGGCGCGATCATCCGTGATGTCGATCTGCCCACCGCCATCGCCGGACGCGACCCTATCGACATCGTGGCGACCGATGCCTGCCTGATGGCAATGCTGGAGGTAGCTTATGAGTTGCGCAATTCGGCGGACTACCTTGTTGCCGCCGAGGAAGAAACACCGCTGCCCGGCTTCGATTACGAACCGGTGTTGCGCACCCTCAACTCACCGGCATGGCTGCTGAAAACCCCGGCGCAGATCGCGGTCTATATCTCGCAGCAAGTGTACCTGAGCTGGAGTCTGTTGCCCAATCAGTCAGCGAACTTGACCTCCTCCGTCATCGACCTCACGCGGGTGGAGACCGTCGCCGCCGCCACGCAAAACCTTGCCAACATATTGACGGCCAACGCAGCAAAATATGCCGCGGAAATCACCTACGCACGACAGCGCGCGCTGCATTTCGGCGGCGCCTCCCTCTCAATTCTCGACCTCGCCGATTTCGCCGCGCAGCTCAACGCCAAGGTGAACGACACGGCATTGGATGCCAACACCGCTGCGCTCAGCAGTGCCATCAGCAGTGTGGTGCTGGATAATTCACACAGCGGCGGCGACTATAACCGCGCGCATGGGATCAGCATCTACTTCCCCTCGCTGGATTACTACGCGCTGCCCGGCACCGCGAGCAATTACGGCATCCTCGCCCTGAGCAAAGACACCACCTGGGATGACTGGCTGGCCACGCAGGCGCAGTAGCCAACCCGTTGCTCCCGCATAGTGGTCGGCGCCGACGGGTATACAAAAGACAGCGTCAACGCGAGAGGTGTGCTGATGTCATTGCCGCGAGTGTTTATCTGCCTGGCGTGCCTGGCCGCACTGCTGCTGGCCGGATGCCAGGATCAGGCGTCCCCCACGGGCCGCGTGGTTGGCTATATCTTCATCTCACCGCAGGCTGCCCTGACCCTCGAGCGATCCGGCACCCTGCCGGCGGCCAATGCCGAGGTGACGATCGCCGGCACCAAGCGGCGCGCGCTCACCGATGCCAACGGTTACTTTACCCTCGAACGCGTGCCCACCGGTACATGCGTGCTGACCGCGACCCTGGCAGGATTCCAATCCCTCACGCTGTCGATCACTGTAAAAAAAGGCGCGACCACCACTGTGGACGACACGCTTGCGCCATCGCGCCGGTGGACGGTGCTGGTCTTCATGAATGCCGACAACGACCTGGAAGGCTTCGGCGTCGAGGATGTAAACGAGATGGAGTCCGTGCCCGCATCCGACGCGGTGACGGTGGCGGTGCAAATGGATCGCGCACCCGGCTTCGATGCCACCAACGGCAACTGGACCGGCACCCGACGCTTCAAAATCGAGCATGACGACGATCTCAACCTCATGACCTCGCCCGTCCTGCAGGAGATGGGCGAAGTGGATATGGGACAGCCGGAAACGCTACAGGATTTCATCCGCTGGGGCAAGGCGCGCTACCCGGCGCAGCAGTATCTGGTGGTGGTCTGGAACCACGGCTCCGGCTGGCGGTCGCGCGCGGCGGACGCCTCTTCCCGCGCGGTATCGTTCGACGATACCTCCGGCACCTACATCCGCACCCCCGAGCTGCCTGCCGCGCTGGCCGCCTCGCCGCCGTTGGATATTGTCTCGTTCGATTCTTCATTGATGCAAATGTTGGAGATCGCCTACGAGATGCGTGCTTCCTGCGGTTTGGTCGTCGGTTCGGAGGAGAGTCCGCCCGGCGCGGGGTATCCCTACCAGACCTGGCTGGCCGATCTGGTCACCAATCCGCAAATGACGGCACGCACACTTGCCGATGCCATGGCGCGCGACACGCTGGCGTATTACGGTGCCGGATCCAATATCACCCACTCGGTGCTCGACACGGCGCAACTGCCCGCGCTAGCCACCGCACTAAGCGCCTTCGCCGATACCCTCATTGCGACGTCCTCCACGCAGGCGGCGCAATATGCCGCCGCTCGCACCGGCGCGGAACATTTCGCCTACCCTGAATACAAGGACCTGTACCACTACGCGCAACTGGTGAAAGCCAACACCTCCCGCGCCGATGTGCGCGCCGCCGCGGACAGCCTGTTGGCAGCCATCGACTCCGCAGTGATTGCCGCATATCACGGCGACGCCCACCCCAATGCTCACGGCATCAGCATCTTCATACCCACCCCCACACAATATGCTCGCGACGCCTCGCTCTACGTGCCGCTCGCGCTCGCAAAACAAACCCACTGGGACGAATGGCTGGCGATGCAAGTGCAGTGAAACCCTGAAGGCTGATTGCGCATCTGCATTTTTCACACACGCGAACAACGACACCGCACCGCGAAATTCGCTTGCCTCAGAGCGGGAAACATTCTATACTGAGTTTCGGATGACACATCCGGAGGAGCACCCTGTGAAATACCGCCCGCAGACTGTCTCGTTAATCACCGATTTAAATGAACTGGTGGAAGAACTGACGCCGCAACCGATGTGGATGGTGCGCCCGCAAATGAACCGTAAATATGCGACACAGCGCATGACGACGACCGCCGAGGTCGTCAACCTGACCACCGTGAACCTGGCGAAAATGAGTACTTTCGAAACGGTGTAACACCGCCGTCCCATGCATGCGATGCGGCTTCGAGGGTGCCGTCCGGGGCCGCGCGGGAGGATACCCCATGTTCTCGGAGCAAGAACCGGAGTTGCACGCCACCCGCTACTTCTGGTCGGATTGGTTCACCGGGCAATCCGTCGGACTGCTCTACACCACCTTCGTCCTTCTCTCCACCGCCGACTTGCTGGCCACCTATAAACTGCTGTTGAACGGCGTCAAAGAAGGTAACGCGCTGGCGAATTATGTGTTGCGCGTGTACGGCATCCCCGGCATGTTCGTGTATAAAATCCTGCTGGTTGTCATCTTCGGCCTGTCCATTCTCTTCATCAGTCGCCGCGAACCTCGCCTGGCACAACTCATTCTGTGGGGCGGCATCCTGCTCATGGGCGTCATCGCGCTCATACACCTCACCATCATGCTTGGACTCGCGCTGTAATTCCCGGGGCAATCGCTGCCGCCACCCGTTTCGATCGAGCTGGCCCCCATCGGTGGCGAGTCGGGCAGGATGATCTGCGGGAACTACGATGGGCGTCCGAGATGGTTTCGCGACAGCCACGGTACCGGGAGCGGAAGCCGTAGCGACCATCACTTCCCGAAGCAATACACCGCGCCGTCGCCGCTGCCGATGACCAGGCGTCCATTCGCGATGGCGGGGGAGGCTTTGATCTCCGCGCCAGCATTGAATTGCCAGCTTTTTTTACCGGTTTGCAGATCAAGTCCGTAGAGCAAGCCGTCATCGCTGCCTACGTAGACCGTGCCGCCGGCGATGACGGGTGAGGAATCGATACCGCTTTTCGCCGAGAAGCTCCAGCGTTTTTTTCCGGTGGCGCGATCGACGCGGAAGACCTTTTCCGCGCGTGAGGCGAAGACCACCGCATCGCCGCTAATGGCGGCAGTGGCGTAGCACGAACCGCCGTCCTGCTCCTCGGTGATCTTCCATGCCACTTTGCCGTTCTTCACCTGCACGGCCAGGTAGTCGCCGTTCAGCGAGCCGACAAAGACGCTGCCCTTGCTGAAGGCGGGAGCGGCGGCAAAGTTGGCTTCCACCGACGCGGCCGCGCACTGCTTGCCGGTACGCAGGTCGATGACGCGCACGCGGCCGTCGCAGCCGGCGATCATCACCAGCCCGCCGACCACGCACGGCGAACAGTGCACCTGCGCCTCCGCCTTGAACTTCCACTGCAGCTTGCCGGTGCCGGCGCGCAGGCAATAGAGAGTATTGTCATACGCGCCGAACAGCACCACCCCCGGTGCCGCGGCAGCGGAGGAGATGATCTTGCTTTCAGCCGTGAACTTCCATAACAGTTTGCCGGTGACCGCGCTCACCGCGTAAAAAGCGCCGTCCTCGTCGCCGATGAATACCGCGCCGCCCATCACGCACGGCGAGGCACTCACCGGCGCCCCGGTGGCAAATCGCCACTTGCGCGTGCCGTCCGCCAACCGCAACGCCAGCAACTCGCCTTTCTGCGTGCCCAGGAAGACGGTATTGCCGACGATAGCCGCCGTCGATGCCACCGCCGAACCGGCCTCATGCGTCCACAACAGCTTCAACGGCGGCAGCAACGCCGGCGCCGTCCCGGTCATCTGCGAATTGCCGCGAAACGACGGCCACTCCGCGCGAGCTGTAACGCAGAGCATCACAAGCAATACCACCATCACCCGCAGAAAGTGTGGACGGACACGAATTTTCAGGTCACCACTGTTCTCAAGCAAGCCGATTTTCGAAAAATTCGTGTCAGTTTCCATTTTTTGCTGATACACATTTTGCATTTACATTCCCCGGTGCGTCTGCGGCCGAGTTTCCCGTACTCGCTAAGCGACAGCAGAACGTGACAGTCAAGCATGCCTGTGCCATGCTTGCACCAGGCTTCGGCAGCGATGCGCAGTCCGGAAGGCTCTGGTAGCCTTCACGGGCGGGATGCCCATGCCACGCCGATTCTCTCGTATCGCGCATGGAGTAAAACTGCCACTTGCCGAATCCATGATAATGATTCGCGGTGCCTTCCTGCCTCTGCGATTCCGCAGCCGTCATTCCTCCCGCAACGCCGCCAGCAGGTTGCCGCGCACGGCGGCGCGGGCGGCGAGGGTGCAAGAGCCCAATCCGACGGTGAGAATGGCAACGAGCACGGCAGTCAACGCCCCCCAGTTGACTTTCGCTTGCACCGAAGCCAGGTGCGGGGCGGTGGCGGTCAGCGCGGAGATGATGCCGCACAGCAGCCCCGCGAGCAACAGCCCCGCGTTCTCCAGCAACAGCAGTCGTGTCAAGTCGTCGCGTGTGAACCCGGTTGCCAGCAACAACGCGAATTCGCGGCGGCGCTCGAAGGCATTACGCAACAGCACCGCCGTCAGCCCCAGCGTACCGAGCAGCAAGCCCAGCCCGCCCAGCGCGAGGAAGGTGGCCAGGTAGGTGTTCTGCACACCGATGTAGGCGTTCAACAGTTCGCGCGTGCCACGCACTTCCAATCCAAAATCGCCCAGGGTGCGGCGCAGCGCGTCCGCCACCGCCTGTTCTTTGTCGCGCGGCGTCTCGATGAGGAAATAGCGCGGTATCGTCACATCGGGGAACAACCGGCGTAGATGCTGCTCCGCGATGAGCAACTCGCCGGCGAAGATGCTGCCGGGAAGAAGGCCATCGTATTGTGCATGAGTTCCATACTTCGCTGACGAATCCCGAAGGTACAGCTCTCCACCCAGGTGGGAGTGCAACGACCACATCACGCTATCGGCATCGCAGAAGACGGAGACAGGAGCAGGAGTTGATAAATGCACTCTATCATCCGTGGGAAATCTCACTTCATGCTCAGGCAACATCTGCCACGGATTATCGCGTTTCTCCTTGGTTATGACAGAAAATCCGCCGCGGTTGATGAACGCCGGGCTCAAGCCCAGCACGCGCGGTTGCTGCGAACGGGCGAGGTTCAGGCAACTAATGTCGTCGCCGGGGCTGATGAGCAGCGGATAAACGCGCGTGCCGGCGAAGAATCGTTCATCCTCGGGGGAAAAGCCCAAATGTTTGCGCCCGGCAGGGGTGCTGAAGTCGAGGCGGATGGGCAGCGTCGATTCCGCCCGCAGCGCGAAGCCGCCGGCGCCGGAGCGGCGGTCGAACACATCGAGGCGCGAGAAATCGCGCGCGTTGACCGCCACGGTGACGATGATAAAGCTCGCACCTGCCAGCAATCCCAGTACCAGCAAGCTGCGCCCGCGGTTGGCGGCCATGGCGCGCATCGCCAGCCGCCACAGCGTGGGCGCGGTGATGCGCTGCTCTACCGCCCGAGTCAGCGCCAGATAGGCGCCGAAGAATCCGCCGGTCAGCAGTGCAGCGCCGATACCGAAGAAGGTCTCCTCGGCAGGCGCCTTGCCGATCGCTCCCAGTAACAATAACACGGCCGTCACCGCCAGCAGGCCGATCAGCGACCACCGCGCCAGCATCCGCGCACCGCCGCGCGGTGCGATGCGCGGCGCCTGCCAGCCCGCCAGCAGTTCGAGTATGCGTGCACGCCCGAAGCGACGCACGCTCCACGCCAGCGCCAGCCCACCGATGACCAACCCGGACAGACCGCCATCGCGCAGGCTGTCGCCGGTGAGGTGCAGCCACAACGCCGACGTGCCCACCGCGTTGATCCACCAGGTGGCAAGCGCGTGCAGGATGCCACACGCGTAGAGCACGCCCAGGGGCACACCGAGCAGCACACCGAGCACGGTGAGCACGGCTCCTTCACCGCGCAGCGCCCACGCCATCGTCCGCGGAGGCACGCCGCACGCCAGCATGATGCCCGCCTCCGCCGCGCGCCGCTCCACCGTCAATCGCATCAGCATCGCTGCCAGCCCCGCCGCCGCCAGCACCAGGAAGAAACTCATTCCCAGGAACAACTGGCCGAAGTCGGTGGTGCCTTGCGATGCCTGCAGCGCCTGTTCGCGCACCGGAAGAAACGTGAAAGGATTCGGGTGAAATGCGCCCTGCAATTTGCGCTGCAACGCCGCCAGGTCGCTTCCATGCTTGGGCGCGATGCGCAGCGAGGTTACCCAGTCGCCACGCTGCCCGGCGGAGCCGGCAGCCCACATCACCTTCGTCAGTTCCGGACTGACGAACGCCTTCGGAGTCGTGCGGTAACGGTTCCAGTACTCCTCGTCACGCGGCGTCACCCGGCGCAGGTCGAGCGGGAAGGGCGGTGACCATTCGTCGATAGTCTTCGCGCCGGTGATGCCGTCGATTTCCGGCATCAACCCACGATCGTCGGCCGGCCCGGCGATCAGCACGATGCCTTCCACCGTCAGTGTCGCGGTGGCGGTGCGGAAGGTGCCTTCACGAGTGGGAACCAGATAATCGAGCGCTACCCGGTCGCCGACGCGAGCGTGCAAATCCAACGCCGCCCACGCGTTCAACCAGATGCCGTCTTTTGCCAGCGGTTTCGCGCCCCCGGCCTGAAACTGGAACGGCTGCAGCGGTTCGACGGCGGCGATGAGCGCGTACCAGGTGGCAGGCGCCGGCATATCTTTTGCCTTCGGAAGCTGGCGGATGGCTGTTGCCAGGTAGACGGAGGTGTCGGCAACCTTTCCCAGTGGTTTGGCACTGTGTCGCACCGTCTGTATCAGTTGGTTACCCAGCAGCAGTTGCTCGCTCGTCAACGCCAGGTAGTTCTGCGTCGCATTTGTCGTCAGCGACAGCCCACAGTCGCTCCAGCGGAGATGCCGGGAATCGGGATAGACTGATGCTGCCTTCACTGCGCTTACATTGACTGACGACGAAAAGGCGTAAAGCAGCGTATTGGCCTTGCCCGGTTTGTCGAGTGCGGTCTGCAGCCACGGCTGCGCGACAAACAGGTTGCGCGGCATCTCGGTGCCCGTCCGTAATGTAAAACCACCGGCGCCGGCGTCGGGCAATACCGCGCGGACGCGCAGGCGCAGGGTGCGCACCGTATCTTCACGCGTGCGGCGAGCAAAGAGCGCGTCGGGGGCGATAGTGCCCGCATGATCCACGTTCAGCAGCACACTATCGCCCTGTTGTACTCCCAACTCGCGCGCCAGCGTGGCGTTGACAGCGATCTCGCGCCCGGTCAATCCGGGATCGGCGGCGCCGGGGAACAGCGCCCAGAAGCCGGTCTCGACACCGACCACCTGCACGTTGGGCTGTGTCGCCCCACTCGTCGCGTTCTTCGCCGCGCCGTTGGTGAGAATAAGCGGCGTGATTCGCAGACCTTTCTTCTCGTGTGCCATCTGATCCGCCAGCGCCGCGCGAAAGTAGCTGCGGCTGGTCTGCGCGAAGCTGATATTGCCCAGGCGCGCGAGGGCGGTGTCGCGGATACTGCCGGAAACGGAAGCGCCGACAATGAGCGAGCCAGTGATGACCGCGGTCGCCACGGCCAGTCCGATGATGACCACCAGGCCCGTGCGCCGGTAATGCCACAACCCGCGGAGTATCACGTGCCAGAGACCCACTGCTACTCCTCCATCGCCGGCAGCGCGCGCGGCACGAGTGTCCCGTGGCGCAGTTCCAGGCATTGCGCGCAACGCGCAGCCAACGCCAGGTTATGTGTCACCATCAGCACCGTCACGCCTTCACGGGCCAATTCCAGGAACAGGTCGATGATCGCCGCGCCGGTGTCGCCATCCAGGTTGCCGGTGGGTTCGTCGCACAACAGCAATCCGGCGCCATTGATGAGCGCACGGGCAATCGCCACCCGCTGGCGTTCGCCGCCGGAAAGCTGCGCCGGGAAGGCATCCGCGCGCGACGCCACCCCCACCCGCTCCAGCAACGCGCGGGCACGAGCAGATGCCTGCGCGGTGGGCCCGGCAGCCAGCTTCGGCAGCAGTACGTTCTCCAACGCCGTGAGCTGCGGCAGCAGGTGGTGCTCCTGAAAGACGAAACCGACGCACCCCGCGCGAAACGCCGCCAGCGCGTCACCCCGCAGCGCGGTAACTTCTGTTTCGCCCAACCGCACGCTGCCGGCAGTGGGCGCGTCGAGCGTGCCGATAATATTCAGCAACGTGCTCTTCCCCGATCCCGACGGCCCGACAATCGCCAGCGTAGCGCCCGGCGCGGCGGTCAGCGACACCCCGCGCAGAATCATCGTCTCCCCCTCCGGCGCGGGGTATGATTTCGCAATGTCTGTCAGGACCAGGATTTTGGTGTTCGTCATCGCATCTTACCTGCCACTGTAGTCGCCAGGGTGGTCATTAGCTGGAATCCCTCCCCCAGCCTCTCGTCTCCAGTCACCGGTCACTCAACACTGTCCCACTCGTCGCCAACGGTGTTGAATGCCGGCTTAGCTCGTGGAGCATCGCCCGCACCGCGTGTTCCAACTCGCGGGTGACTGTGGTTACCGTTCCCCGTTTATCGGCCTGGTATTCCTCCCAGCGCGCGGTAAGGTCAATAGGCGCGCCCACCTGCACGACCGCCTTGCGCGGGCCACGCCAGCGCGACCTGCCGAACACTTCGGTTTCCAGCCGGATGACCAGTTCCATGAAGCGCTCCATGGTCATCGTTTCGCGCACGTAGCCGTCAAAGGTGACTACGAAGCGCAGTGCCCGCCACAGGTCGTGATAGAGGCCGCGCGCGTGCTGCTGGCGCTCGTTTTGCAGGCGCCGTTCGTAGTCGTTGCCGGCCGGTTCTTCCTGCACGATGCGGTCTACCGCGTTAAACAGTGCACGGATGCGCTCCAGCAGCGCCACTTCCGGGCGCATCGTCACGCCCAGTTCTTTGGCCACTTTCCCGACGATCACTTCCTTCATGTGCTGCACGCGGTTGTTGAAGGTGGCGTCCTCTGCCGGGCACTCGCCGTATTTGCGCTCGGCCGTCGCGAGCACCTCCTCGCCCACGCGGCGCAGGCGCGCATACAGATCGCCCTGCGTGTCGGCGATGGCGAGTTTCCGCTCCAGTCGCGCCAGCGTGCGTGCCAGTTCGGCGCGTTGATCGCTCAGGAACACATACTTGATGGCGACCGGCGCCAGGTAAAGCGATGGATACGTCCCCTGTTTCGCCAAATCCTCCAGCGCCCAAAAGGCGAATTGGACGACGCCGGACTGGAACAAGCCCAGCGTATCGTTTTGCCCCAGCGTCTCGCCCTCAGGGAAGAGCACCAGCCAGCGCTTGCCTTCCGCCAGCAACTGGCGCGTGGTGCGAAAGGCATCGGTGTCGCGCGTGCCGCGCACCACCGAATAGCCGCCCAGGCGCTGCAGCAGCCAACCGATGGGCGGGGGATCGAACACTTCACGCGCGGCCATATAGTTCCATTCATCGTGCATGATGCGCGACAGGTACACCGCGATATCCGGCTCCACGCGCGTGGGATGGTTCGGGCACAGCACCACCCGTTGGCTGCGCAACGCCTGCAATCGCTCCACGCTGCCCTGGTCCAATTCCACGCGCACCACCTTGTCCCAGTAGCGCAGCATCAGCGGCAACAGTACGTCCGCCGCCAGCCAGGTGACGAAACGATGGTTGCGCGGCGGATAAAACGCCGGCCCGCGCTGCCGACTCCAGATCGTGAACGCAATGATCAGCACCGCAAAGACGGCAATGACACCGGTTGACGGATGATACAGCAGACTCTGGGTGAGCGCGGCAATATCCATGGTGATCCCTCACGCGAAAGTTCGATATCCACAGGGTAGCAAAAAAACGCTAATTTTGCATTGCCGGCGCAAAAAAATGGGGTAATGCCAAACCGGCTGTCGGACGCATACCGCCTTCATCATTCAGTATGTTTCATCGCCAACGCCCCCGTCGGGCACGCCGCAACGCACGCTCGCGCCACCGTTGCCAGGCCGTCTGCCATGGCGGCGTTGAACGGCACGGCGGGACGCACATCGAAGCCGCGGCCGACGAAAGTCAGCCCATAGTCCTCGCAGGCCTCGGTAGCAAGCAACACGCAGCGGCCACAGTCAATGCACTTGCCGGGCTCGTAAATGACGTCCGGGTGGGTGGCGTCGCAGGTGAAGTGCCGTCGTTCGCCTTTGTATTTGCCCGGCTCCGCGCTGTAGGCGATGGCTGCGTCGCGCAACGCGCAGGCGTGCAGCTTGCGGCAGTCGCAATGCAGGCAGCGCGCGCATTCGCGTTGCACCTGCTCGGTGGTGAACGCGTCCTCGGATTCATTGCGCGCGGCATCGCTCACCTGGACAAGCAGTTGCGCGATCTCCTCCGCGTGCAGGCGGCCCATGTGCACGGTATACGGGCGGCGCTCGCTGCCGGTGACTGATTCACCCATCACGTATTGCGCGATGGCCTGCGCGGCGGCGCGTCCATCACCCAGCGCACGCACCGCCTGGCGTGACGGCAGCACCGCCGCACCGGCGGCGAACACACCGGGCAATGCCGTCTGCAGCGTGCGCTTCTCCACCGCGATGCCGTGGATTGTTCGCTCCAACTCCGCGGGAGGGTCAGACTCGCCGCCGGCGAACAGCACGGCGTCAAACTGTTGGCGTAGATTCTCCAGTGTGACATCGACGCCGACGCGCACGCCGGGGTGAAATTCGGCGCCCAGCGCAAGGATCGACTCGATCTCCGCGACGAGCACCGCGCGCGGCAAACGTTCCTCCGGCACCGCGTAGCGCAGCATGCCGCCGGGCTCCTCGCGCGCGTCGAAGAGCACAGGGGTGATGCCCTGCTGGCACAGCGCATACGCCGCCGCCAGCCCAGCCGGCCCGGCGCCGACGATGGCCACGCGCTTGCCGGTGCGGTATGCGCATGCCGGGTGATGCGTCGCATTCGCGGCAACATGGCGTTCCAGCGCGCGGATGGATACCGCGCCGTCGTGCAGCGCGCGACGGCAGCCTTTCTCGCACGGCGCGGGACAGATGTAGCCCATGACCGCGGGCAGCGCGATGTGCGCGTGAGCGGTAACCAGTGCCTCGTGGACGCGCCCAGCAGCCAAATGGCGCAGCATCGCCGGGATATCCATGTGCGCCGGGCAGACCACCTGGCACGGGCCAATGCAATCGCCGAGGTGATCGCCCAGCAATAACTCCAGCGCCGTGCGCCGGGCGGCATGTACCTCCGCCGTCTCGCTCTCCACGACCATGCCGTCAGCCGCAAGCGTCGCGCAGGCCGGCAACAGCCGCGCGCGGCCGTTCACCTTCACCACACAGACGAAGCAAGAGGTCAACGGCGCCCGGCCGGCAAGGTGGCACAGCGTGGGAATCGCGATGCCCAACCGGCGCGCGGCATCGAGGAGCGTGACGCCCTCCTCCACCGCGATTTGCTGGTTATCGATAATTAATGTTGGCATCGGTGTCAACTCGTCCCCATCCCGGCGGTCAACCGCGGGGATGCGCGGATTTATCCGGCGTCTATGTGTAGTCCGGCACTTGACCGCCGGGATTCGACGAGAATCGCCGCTTCCGGGCATACGCGCCGGCAGGTGTCGCAGCGAGTGCATTTCGCGTGATCGATAACGTGTTGCGCGTACGGCGTCCTCGGGATGGCTCCGGCCGGGCAGTGTTGCGCGCAGCGGGTGCAGCCGTTGCAGGCGTCGGTGACGCGGTAGGTGACTAACGCGCGGCATTTTCCCGCCGGGCAGCGGCCATCCAGGTGGGCCAGGTATTCATCGCGAAAGAAGCGCAGGGTACTCAGCACCGGATTGGGTGCGGTGTGGCCTAATCCGCAGAGGCTGTTGCGCTGCACCATGCCGGCCAGCGTCTCCAGTTTCTCCAGATCACTCGCGCGGCCATGCCCGGTACACAGACGGGTGAGGATGTCGAGCATGCGCCGGGTGCCGATGCGACAGAAGGTACACTTGCCGCAGGACTGATCCTGGGTGAATTCGAGGAAGTAGCGGGCGATATCCACCATGCAGTCGTCCTCGTCGATCACCACCAGTCCGCCGGAACCCATGATAGCGCCCAGTTCGTTCAGCGACTGATAACTGACCGGGGTATCGAGCAGTACCTCCGGGATGCACCCACCCGACGGCCCGCCGATCTGCACCGCCTTCAGCCGCTTGCCACCGGCTACGCCGCCGCCCACCTCTTCGACGATCTCGCGCAGGGTGATGCCCATCGGCACTTCGATTAAGCCACCGCGCGCCACCTTACCGGCCAGCGCGAACACCTTGGTGCCGGCGCTGTCAGGCGTACCGAGCGCGTGGTACGCCTCCGCGCCATGCCGCACGATCCACGACACCGCCGCGTAGGTTTCCACGTTATTGATCAACGTCGGCTTGCCCCACAGCCCCTGCTCAGCCGGGTAAGGCGGGCGCAGCGTGGGCATCCCCCGCCGGCCTTCGATCGACGCGAGCAGCGCCGTTTCTTCGCCGCAAACGAACGCTCCCGCGCCTTCCATCACCGTCAAACGCAACTCACCGAGCAACCCGCGTGCCTCACAGCGCCGGATGGCCTCCCGAATACGCTGCACGGCCAGCGGGTACTCAGCGCGAATATACAGGTAGCCTTCGTGTGCGCCGATAGCGTGAGCGGCAATGGTCATGCCTTCCAGCACGCGATATGGATACGATTCCAACAGCATACGATCCATAAATGCGCCGGGATCACCCTCGTCGCCGTTGCAGACGACGTATTTCGGCGTTCCGGCGGCGACGCTCGCCCGCGCCCATTTCTCGCCGGTGGGGAAGCCCGCCCCGCCGCGTCCGCGCAGGCCGGAGGCACCGATCAGCTCCACCAGGGTTGCCGGCGCCAGCGCCTCATGGCAGCGCCGCAGCGCGGTGAAGCCATCGTGTGCCAGGTATTCGTCGAGCGCGAGCGGGTCCAGGTCGCCACAGTGCTCGGTGGCGATGTGCCGCTGGCGGTCGAGAAAAGCGCACACCGTCGCGTCGCGCACGTTGAGAGCGTAGCGCGTCACCGGTGTCCATGTTTCATCGGTGAGCAGCCGGTCGAGCGCGGTGGAAAGCGCGAAACCGAATTTGCGCACCACGCCACGCGGTGAAAAATGGCGGTGCACGATGCCGGCGGCGTCTTCCGCGCGCACGCGGGCGTAGAACATCGACTCGCTGTCCGGCGGCAGCACCTCCACCAGCGGCGTCTGGTGGCAGATGCCCACGCATCCCACCGGCTTTACCACCGCGGGGGCGCCGACCGCGCGTAAGGATTCTTCCAGTGCCCGCAGCACTTCCATGCTGCCGCCGGCAACACAACAGGAGCCGACGCCGACGCGAATTTCCGTCAATCCCGCCGCGCGCGGGACCGACTCATCGCATTGCCGCGATACATACCCGCGCCGTTCGAGTTCCAGGAAATCGTGCAGCGTGTCGGGCACGGTGTCGGGCGTCTGGTGGCCGTAGGTGACTCCGTCAATTTGCAATACCGGCGCCAGCGTGCAGCAACCGAGGCAAGCCACCCGCTCCAGCGTGAAGATGCCGTCGGCATCGGTATCCGCTTCTTCACGCAATCCCAGGTGACGGCGCAGCGCGTCATGCACTAGTTCGGCGCCTTTCACGTGACAGGCAGTGCCGTGGCAAATGCGAATGAGATGACGACCCACCGGTCGGTGGCGAAACTGCGTGTAAAACGTCGAGACTCCGGCGATGGCGGCTGGGGTGATCTCAGTAAGCTCGCACACCCGGCGCAACGCGGCTTCCGGCAGGTAGCGATACTGCCGCTGGATCGCCTGCAATATCGGGATGAGCGCCGCCGGACTGTGCCCGCAAACGGCAACGATCTCTGCTACCGGGGCAAGGTCGAGTGCATCCGGACTCGGAGCGACCAGCGTCATAATTTCGCTCCGATGCAGTAAAGGTTGTATTTGCCGCGCACGTAGATGCGGCCATTAACGAACGCAGGTGAGCAGTTGGACTGTTCACCCAGCGCTGCCGTGCCCAATTCCTTGAAGGCACGGCCCGCGGCAATAATGTGCATGACGCCCTTCTCGTCCAGCAAATATATACGGTCGCCCACCACCGTCGGCGAAGAGCGGAACATCAGGTTGTCATAACTGTGCGTCCACGCCTTTTTCCCAGTTTTCGCGTCGTAGCAGGTGAGCACGCCGTACGTAACCACGGTGAGCACCAGACTGCCGTTGCTGACCGGACTGACGATATCGGGGAGGTCGTCCATCGCCATCCATGCCACGTGGGTTTTCGTCACGTCCCCCGCGCCGCCGGGACGGATGGCGGCCAGGTTGGCGCCGGTATTGGCAACAAAAATCAGCCCACCCGCGAAAACCGGCGAAGGCGCCACGTCGCCGCCCAGGCATTCCACGCGCCATAGCTCTTTCCCGGTCGCCGGGTCGTAGGCAATTACCCACGGATTGGCACAGGTAATCAACTCCTCGCGCTTGCCGGTGTTGATGACAATGGGCGTACTCCACGAATTCGGCACATTGCGCTTCACCGTCCACACCGACATGCCCGTCGCCACGTTCAGCGCCAGCAGCGCCGATGTGCCATCCTCGCCCATATCACCCTGGTCGAACTGCAACAACAGCCGGTCGCGATACAGCAGCAGCGAGGTAGCGTGACCATACATATTCTGTGGTTTGCCCATATTTTTTGCCCACAACCGCTTGCCGGTGTAATCGAAACACGCCAGGTCGCCGTTGGCGAACATGGCAACGGCGTGTGTGCCATCGGTGGTCAGGGTGGGCGCGGCGTAGCCGGTGTCTGCCATCACGTTCAATGGGCCGGCATCGGCGCACGACAGATCGGTCACCGATTGTTTCCACAACAGCTTGCCGGTGGTGGTGTCGTAGCAATACACTTCACGCAGGTGCTCGTTGGCACCGGCGAGAAAGAGGCGATCGCCCCACACCACCGGCGAATTCTCACCCGGCAGCGGTACTTTCGTCTTCCAGACGATATTCACGCCCTTCGCGCCGTTCCATGCCGTCGGGTATGCCCCGGTCACGATAGCGTTGCCGTCCGGACCACGGAAACGCGGCCAATGTTTCGCCACCTCCGCCGTACTCGGGTAATCCGCCGGCGCGTTCGGCGCGGCAACGGCGACATCGCTCTCCAAATGCGCGCTATACGCGAACCCCAGCAGCAATCCGCCCAGCAGCACCCCCACCAGCAGCACCGCATAACGTCCGCGAGCGGCAATGTCGCGCTCGGCAGGCAACGCGCCAACCGGACACGGCAACTTCACCCGGTACTGCTTGGCACACTTCACCGCCAGCAACAACACCGCCACCCCACCCAGCAGCAGCATCCCACCCAGGCGCACGAAGGCACGCTGGCGGAAAAACGTTTCGCGCACGCGCAGATCAACCCGGCGAATTTCCATCTTCAATCCCTCGTCTTTCGGTCTCCGCGCCAATTGCGCGCGCAGCGCCGCCACCTGGCCATCGATCACTCCCGCCACCGTCACGCTGCGCCAGTGATGGGCGACCAGCACGCCGAGGACGATCAGCGAAAAGACCGCCGCCACCCATGCGAGGCGCCGCGACAACCAGTACCAGGCGATATCGTGCTTCATGTTCGATCACCCTCCTATGGACCGCAGGCATCCTTGCCTGCAGCGGTTCCAGCGGAGGCTGGAGTCGCCGGTTCAAATGGCGCCTCGCTCTCCCGTTCGAGTAACGAATTCCCCCGTGGGCAGAACCGGTAGCAGCGCCCGCACGCCAGGCAGGCGGCAGGGTCGGCTTCGTAATCCGTGCGCCGCCGGCGAATGGAAAGCAGAATCAGCTTCAAGCCGATCAGCAGGCCGATCCACCCACCGAGCAGCAGGCCGCCGATGCGGAATTGCCGGCGAATCGCCGTCGCGGCCAGCGTAACTTCCTCACGCGATTGTCCGAGTTGGCGAAACGCCTTGCTCTCGTCCGTCACACCGGTCACCTGATGATGCTCTTCCTGCCAGAGACGGATATCCAACCGCACGGCGGCATGCTGTCGCGCCAGGATGCCGCTGCCGAATGCGCCCAGCGTACCGCCCAGCGCGATCAACACCGGCAGCAGCATCAGCAGCCATACCAGTCGCGATTTGCCTTCCCGCCGGTCGCCCGCAGGCGTCGGGGTGGGATAGCGCATCGCACCGAAGGGGCAGGCGTCCTCGCACAGGCGGCACTGGGTGCAGATGTCGGGAGTGATGCGCACGCGCCAGCGTGCCAGCGGTGCCACCCAGCGCAGCAGCACGCCATAAGGACAGAAAAAGCGACAATATGGCCGTCCGACAAAGACTCCCACGGCAAGCATGATCGCCCCCGCGGTGAGCATCGGCACCGTGCCACCGAGGCGGAAGAAAGCCACGAACGGGTCGTAGCGGCAGATCAGGTAGGCACTGCCGGTGGCGGCAAAAAGCACCGCGACGCCCAGGTAGACATACGCCAGCAATCCCAGCGCGTGCTCCAGCCACGCCGGCACTTTCACCGGACGCAATAGCGTCACGTCCTGCACCGCCCCCAGCGGGCACACGCCGGCACAGAAGGCGCGCCCGGCGAACAGCGCGACGAGCAACGGCAACAAGAAGAACGCCGCCACCCCCAGCGGCAACGCGACAGCAGGCTGACCGAGCGCCTGCGCCACGTTCTGGATCGATCCCACCGGGCACACGCACCCATGGCGGTAAAAGCCGAAGTAAGCGAGAGAACCAAGCATCAGCGCGAAAACGCCGGCGCGCGAGCGGCGTTTCAACGTCAGGTACGATGCCAGCACCAGTGCAACCGCCAGCACCAATATATCCTGATAGGCCATCCACTCCGGACGCGGCAACGGTGTCTGAGTGTGCGGCAGCACGTACCCCTGGTCAAATTCCGGTGGCGGATAGCGCTCCTCCGCGAAGACGGCGACGGAGAGCAGCAGCAACAAGAGCTGGGTGCGAAGGAAGCGCATCATCCGTCCTGCTTCCTGTCTTTCAGCAGATAGGGCTGATCGACGGGCACGCGCACGATGGCTTGCGACGGGCAGGCGGAGGCGATGGCGCACTGGTTACAGTGGGTGCAGCGATCATGGCGCACCTGCAGAAAGAGCGACCCATTGCCAAACTGGTTGCACCCGTTAACGCACCGCGCGCAGCCGATGCACAGCGCTTCGTCGATCACGTACTCGTAATAGGGATCCTCGATGAAAGAGCGCTTGATGGCGCCGGTGGGACAAAGCTGGTTTTCCGCGCCGGTGTCCAGGTTGCTGGACTGCGATTGCGTATCGAAAAAGCCGAAGCACAGGTCGCAATAGCCGCAGATGGCATAGGCATGCACGCACTTCACCGCGGAGGGCGTCAGCACGCAGGCGGTGGCGCACTTGCCGCAACACGTGCACTTGTTCGGGTCGATCTGCCACACGGTCTCTGCGTGCGCGCGCAATCCCAGCGCACCCAGCGTCCCGCCGGCGATGAGCACTCCCGCGCCGCGTGCCCCGCGTGCCAGCAAATCGCGCCGGCTTACTGTGCCGGTGTCTTCCGCCATGTCGTCCCTTCCACTCCCGCCTGTTTCGCCGATAATGCTTGCGGCAGCCCGCAGTCATCGAACGCCGTGCAACCACGGCAGACGCCGTGGTTCTCGCATGTCTCCCGCCGCCGTGCCGTCAACGCGCCCACACCGCCGCCCAGCAGCGCCAGCATGCCGTAACGCGCCACGCTGCGCAGGAATTCGCGCCGGGTTGTCGGTTTATTGTCAGGCATTACATGTCTCGCTCTCATCAGGTTCGTAGCATCGCATCAATCTCTACTGGAGCGGAACCGGCAAGACGATCCGCCTGCGGCAGGATGGGTGACCATGGCGACGGCACCCAACCGGGGCTGTCTGTTCCAGCATGCCAGTCACGCAAACCAGTAATACTCTCCCGCTATCCTACTACGACTACTTAAAGCGTCATGCGGCGTGGTCGTTGAGCAGGTCCGCCTCTTGCCACGTACTCGATATTGCCTGGGATTGGCCGTATTGCAATCACACGGTAATGGTTGTGTGGTTGCAACGCGGACAGCCTGTCCTCAACCAATGACCATCGACATCACACGTAACGGAGTGCTACTTTGTATTAGACGCAAAGACGCGCACTGTGTTGCGCCGGCGGTCCAGTACATACACGCGCCCCTTCGTATCAACCGCCAGGTCGGCGATGGCGTCGGGTGCATCAAAGCTGCCCGAAGAAGCCACCACACACTCGAAGACACCATCCCGCCGATAGATTTTTACTCGCGGTGTACCCTTTTCCGCGGTGACGAAGCGCCCGTCCGGCAGTAATGCGAAATCGACCGGGTTGCAGCATCCGGTAAAGCCTTCCACCGCGGTACTCGCCGTGCCCCATTGTCGCTGTAGTGTACCATCCGGCGCGTATCCTTCCAATCGGTGGCGCCCCGGATTGGCCATCCACACCAGGCCATCACGCCCGACTGCCACGTCAAGATGCGGACTGGGTGCTTCCAGGCCGTTCCCGATACGACGCAGCAATTTCCCCGCCTTGAAACAGTAGACACGGCGGTTCCCCGCGTCTGCAATCCATATGCTTGACTTCGTCACGGCCACGGCGGTCAGATACGGCTTCCCGTTCACCATCGGCCAGTATTCAGGGCGTTCCGGATGAGTATATACGCGCGTCTCTACCCGGTTGCGGTAGCCGATAACGATCATTCCGGATTCGGTTACAGCCACGCATTGCGGCGAATCCGGCAACGAAACGTCGGCCAACCGCGCCCCGGCGCCATCGAACAGCCGATACTGCCGGTCGCCCACCACACAGAGCTGCCCAACCGGAGTGAGCGCAATGCCGCGTGAGGCGCGCAGACCGGTCGGGATTTCGCGAATCTCCCGATAGGCGATCAGCGCCGGATCGATCGGTGCCGTCACCGGTAGCGGCATAGTCGCCGTCTGGCGCGTCCGTCCGACGATCATTCCCGCCAGTGCGAAGCCCGCGGCGAATGTCAACACGATGCCCGCCAGCCGCACCCAGCGCTCGATCGGTCGCTCCACGTTCACCTATCTCCTTCGCACGTCCAGGCACACCAGGTGAGTCAGGTCGCGCACCAGCAATCGCCCACCTGCCAGTGCCGGCGGTCCCCAGGCATCGGGGCCGGACAGCACCTTCGCCTGCGCTAACTGGTGGTACCCCGCCGGACTGGCCTCGACCAGCGTCAGTATGCCGGTATCGTTGAGCAGGTACAGCATGCCATCGGCGATAAGGTATGGCCCCAGTCCGAAGCGCGTCGTGCCGCTGTTCCATACCAGTTTCCCGTCCGGGCGCAGGCAGACAAGCTGCCCGCCGGGGATGACGCCGTAAATATAATCCTGATAATAGATCGGTGTCTGCTGGTCGGAGCCGAATTCGTCCGGCTTCAGGCGGTAGAGGGTTTTGACGGTAATCTTTCCCTCCTCGCGCTTGAGCTGCAGCATGAGGCTGCCGGCATTATACCCCCCGGCGAGGAAGATGCGCCCGCCGGGCAGGATGAGCGGGGTAGGAATCGTCGCGATGCGCACTTTCCACTCGTCCGTCTGCCACAGTACGCGACCGTCATCGGCGGAGACGCCCACCACGCCGCCTTGTGCACAATAGACATAGGTGCGCTGGTTGAACACCGTCATCGGGATGATGGACGAATGCGACATTGGCAGCCGGTCGGGATTGGGCGTGCGCCAGAGTATCTTACCGGTGGCGGCATCGACGGCGATCAGCAGCGCGTCACCGCCCGGAGCGAGGATGACGCGATCGCCGTCTATGAGCGGGCATTGTCCGGCATACCAGGCCGGCACCTTGCCGCGGAACTGACGCACCAGGTCCAATCCCCAACGGTAGGCGCCGGTGACGGCATCCACACACAGTACGTGGCACTTGGGACCCAGGCTGACGGCGTATTTTTCCGACACCGCGGTCACCGTGCGCGACATGCCGTGGTTGCGCTTCACTTTCACCGGATAAGAGCGCCGCCAGATATCTTTTCCGTCGGCCAACGACAGACAACGCAGCACATCACGCCGCTCCTGCTGATCGTAATCGAGCAGGTAGACCCGACCCGCGCGCACCGCCGCTCCGGCATATCCTTCGCCGCAATCGACCGCCCACAGTTTCGACGGACCTTCCGCGCTCCACCCGCGCGCCAGCGGCACGGTTTCGGTACAGACGCCGTCCTCACGCTCACCGCGGAATCCCGGCCATACCCCCGGCAACGGCGTGACGACGCCATCGGAAATGACGAAAGTGCCGGACAGGTTGACCGGTGCGAGCTGTCCTGGCGGCGTGGCTCGTTCAGCCACCGGAATGCGCTCGCTCAACGCCAATGGCTGGCGCCCGCTGCCCAGCCAATAACCGAGCAGAAACACGCCGAGGACCCCGGCGAAGATGGGAACGATGGTGGCGATAACAGCCGGTCTCATGCCTGTGCGTAACCTTTACCCGTGAACGCTGTGACGTTATATACCCTATCGATTCCCCATCGACCCGTCAAGCGCCATGCACGGCCTATTATACCATGCCCCACACCCAGTCGTCGGCATCTTTCCGGGCAAAACCCAATGTTCTCGCCGCTCACTTTGCCGCCTTTGCCGATCTTCCACCCGGTGCCACATCTGACCACTACCCGCTGGATGCTATGGCGGCGTGGCAATGACCGGATGGCATGAAATTGCCGTCGATTGTCGCTTCTGTCGCACAATCTGCGCATATTGTCTGATCATTCATACGCGAAAAGGCTGTTGGTGTTCCTATAGTGTAGTGTCATTCCCTGATGAAAGCCGTTTCCCATGTCATCCAACCAGACATGCCCAATCTGCGCATCACCCGAGCAAGAGGCGTTACGCTCTGCGACACGGTCGCACATCGTGCGCTGCTCCTCGTGCCGGTATATTTACCGCGCCACCGATGACGGCGCGGCGATGGAACCGCCTTACGAACATGCCCCGTTGCCTACCGTGCCGGACGAGGAGAGCGACACGGCGCTGCGGCAGCGATTGGCTTATCTCGAACAGGCGGGCGGGCGCGGCGCGCTGCTGGATATCGGCGGCGCTTCGGAACGGTTTCGCGAGCTGGCGTGCGCTCGCGGGTGGCGTGTGGCTGAGGTGGAGCCAATGCCGGCCTGCGAGCGCACCCATGATGACACCGGCCTGCCGACGCTCCGCATCCCCGCGGGTGAGGGGCGGTGGCCGGCGGGTAATTTCGACGCTGTCTCCATCTCACGCGGGCTGGAACATGCGACCGATCCGACGGAACTGCTGAGACTGGCCGCATATTATTGTCGCGTCGATGGCGTGCTGGCGGTCAATACCTTGAATGGCGATCAACTCACCCGCAACACTCACGCCGTCTCCTGGGATGACGGCCGATCCCCGCTCCGGCTCTACTCGCCCATTGCTATCCATCGCTTCCTCGGACGCTTCGGCTTTCGCACCGTGCTCATCGCTCCCACCTTCACCGCGGAACATTCCCGCGCGGTATCCTCATTACTCACGGTAGTCGCCCGCTACGTGCCATAGGCCGCCGCCGGTAGCAATACCTCATCGATATCCAGCAGTGAGGGTGCGCATGCACAGCGGTAGGCGTGATCGCCCGCCAGCGATCCTTCGGCCAGCGCTTTCAGGCACAGACAGGGCGCGCCGGCGCAGTCCCCGGCGGCGAACAAACCCGGCAACATCGGCACACCGGCCGGCCCAACCGCGCAATATCCCACCGCCGTGCGCAATGCCGGTGACAGGAAGGCCAGCGATGACGGCGCCATTTCCAGCGAGTGATAATCGAGCATAACCTGATCGCAGACGATCTCACGCGTCTCCCCCATCTCCCCCACGGAAATGACGGCGTGCTCTTCCTCGCGGCGCAGGCGGCACATCCCCTGCCGCGGCTCGCATATCGCCTCCAGGCGATTGCGTCCGGCGTCAAGCTGTCGGAACAGCGGCAGCGAGGCGGCTAACGGCTCCCCCCCGATAATGACCAGGTGGCAGTCCGTGTGTTCGCGCGACCAATCGGTGATACGCTCGACAGCCCGGCGATACCCGCCGGTCAGGTGGATGAGCCGGCTGGTGCGGGTAAGGTCGATCTCACGCGAGAGCCGGCGCAGCCCGGTGGCAAGCACCACCGCGGTGCACGCCACCGTGCGCAGCGGCGTCTCCACCTGCCAACCCGCGTCCGTGCGTTGCAGCCCGGATACGGCTTCGCGCAACAGCGGAATCTCCAGCAGTTCGACGTCCGCCCGTAACTTGCGCACCAAATCATGCCCGATGAAGCCGAACGAGGGACCGGTGAGATATATAGCGCCCATGCGCGCGATGCCGCCGAATCCCGCCGGATCGAACAACACGACCCGCGCCGGCGCCGATCCCGGCGCTCGCATCCACCGCGCGCGAATGGCCGCGGCCATGCCCGCCGGTCCAGCGCCGATAACGGCAATATCGCATTCGTGCACCATTACACCCCTCCTCGCGCGGCAACCGCGCATTCCCATGATAGGATGATAAGCAGGACACCGGTAGGCGGGATTTGTGACAAATAGTCCTGGTGAGGTAACAGGGAATCGTGGTTCCACGACGCGCGGGAGCAAGAATCCGTTATCACCGCGCGACGCCGAGAAAACATGGCCTGTCGTTCCAACTCGCCAACCCCGGCATAACAGGCCGTTGCCCCGTGTGCCGCATAAGTATTGACGAATCTATTGCCCTGTTGCGGTGTCAGCATACCCGTTGCACTATTAGCGAATGATCCCACTTCTGCTATACTGAAGGACGTAGCCCAACCGGTCAGAAAGGATCACCGCCGCGTGTTGGAACGCCTGGGACAACTAGCACCAACGCGGCAACGTTTGTTGCTGCTCATTACCTGCCTCCTGCTCTTTTGCGTCTGGCCGGGCCAGGTGCCGCTCACCGAACGCGATGAGGTGCGCTTCAGCGAAGCATCGCGCGAGATGGTGGAGAGCGGCGATTACCTGATTCCGCATTTCAACTACCTGCCGCGCTACCAAAAACCGATCCTGATCTACTGGCTGCAGTCCGCATCGATGCGCGTATTCGGGAAGAACGAGGTAGCCGCGCGGTTGCCCTCGGCGGTCGCCGGCATCCTGCTGGTGCTGCTGGTACACGGGTTCCTGCTGCATTGGTTGCCGGCAAGCGCGGGTGAAGATGAACGACGCCGTCAGCGCGCACGCGGAGCGGCGCTGCTGGGCGCCTTGGCGTTGGCGACGATGCCATTTACGGCTGTGTGGGCGCGCGCGGCAACCACCGACGCCACGCTGACGCTGTTTATCTCCACGGCTCTGCTGGCGCTGTTGCAAGCTGATTTGGAAAGCTCCGCGGCAGGCGCGCGGCGCTGGTATCTGCTGGCGGCGCTGGCGGGCGCGCTGGCATTCCTCACCAAAGGGCCGGTCGGAGTGGTGATCCCCGCGCTGGTGTGGTTTATCTATTACCTTAGCCGTCGTGAGTTGCTGCCGGCGATCAAGCGGACGCCGTGGGTGGCAATGCTCGTGGTATTCGTGCTGATTGCCGCGCCGTGGTTCATCGCAACCTATATCGTCGATGGACCGGAATTCCTGCGTCATTTCTTCCTGCGCGAGAACCTACAACGCTATACCACCACTAAGGAAGGGCACGGCACACAAAATCTACTGCTCGGGCTGTTCACCTTTCCGTTGTTGTCGCTGGTATTCCTCTTCCCTTTCAGCGCGGTGCTGGTGCGCGATCTCATCGCGCCGCCTGTATCAGCCACTTCCGACCACGCGGCACGCATCCGCCGATTCGCCTGGGTATGGCTTGCCTGCGTGATCGGCTTCTTTTCACTGTCGCGCACCCAGTTGCCGCAGTATATCCACAGCATTGCCGGCGCGGCCGCCTTGCTGTTCGCGCTACACCTGCTGAGCCGCGTGGAGCATCCGGCGGAAGCGGACGGCATGTTCGCCCGCCGCCAGCACCGGGCGGCGTTTAGCGAATTGTTCGTGCTGCTGCTGATCGGAATCGGCTGGATCGGCGGGTTATGTTATACGCTCACTCGTCCGACGGCGGAAGGCGCGCCGTTGAAAGGGCTGGCATTCCCCCAGCCGTTAACACAGCACATCACCTGGCTGCTGGCCGGGCTTGGCGTGTTGTTTCTCGCCGGCATCCTGTTCGCGCGCGCTCGCCAGAGCGTCGAGCGCTATTCCGGTTGGCTCGTTGGCGGTTGGGGCGTTCTCTTCACGTTCATCATGTTGGCCGTGGTGCCGCTCTATCTCCACAGCGCCTACGGCAATTCACTGGCGCTTAGTGGTCTGTTGCGGTCGTTGCCGACCACCGAGCCGGTATGGCTGTACCATATCCATACCAGCGAGAGCCTGGTGTATTACGGCCATCGGCGCGTGACCTTCCACGAGAAAGACCGTGGCGCAGCCTGTGATGCGTTGCCGCGCATCCTGGCATCGGGACCGATGGTCACCTGTGTGACGAATGCGCGCGGATTGGCGTTACTCCGGCAACACGCCCGCATCCAACAGATCACGCGAGCAGGCGATTACTGTCTTGTACGCCTCACCGGCGAACAAACCTCGCCAGCCGGAGTTCCCGACAAAGACGGCCTATGAAACAGCATCACGTTTATGATAGGATATTATCCTGGGCATCGGATAACCCAACCACAGGCATAACAACCGCATTCAGCACCCGGACACAACGCGCTAAGTAGTGAATGATGCTTAAGCAACGCAATATGGCACACTGGCGACTCACCTTGATCATCCTGGGCGTCGCAATATTACTGGGGGGATGGACCGGCTACCGCGCCGGCGTCGCGCAGGCGGGAATGCCGTCATCCGGGCAGGTGATCAGCGTCACCGCGCCGTTCACCCCCACGCTGACCGGCGACACCGTGAAAACGCGCTGGAATACCTTCGAGATCTTCCCCGCCAACGTCGCGCTGTTCCGCTGGATCAACACGCACCGGACACACGCACTCAACGTCTTTTTCACATTGCTGCTCTACACCGGCAAAGGGTGGGTATTGATCCCGATACTGCTGCTGTTGTGGTTGTTCCGGCGACAACAGATCGCGCCGTTGCTTCTCGCGATCGCCGTCGAGACGGCGCTCGTGATGGTACTGAAAGACCTGACCGATCAATTGCGGCCGCCATCGTTGCTGCCCGGGGTATATCTGCTGGAGAAGCTGCACCACGGCTCATTTCCGTCCGGTGACGTGGCGATGGCCTTCGTCATCGCCTGCACGCTGGCGTGGGGTGAACGCCGCTGGCTGCAAATCGCGCTTTACGCTTATGCCGTGCTGATTATGTACGAGCGCATCTACGTTGGCGCGCACTTCCCACTGGACGTGCTGGCCGGAGCGGTCATCGGCGCGGGTTCCGCATTGGCGGCGCGTTATTTTGTGCAGCGTTTTCGCGCCCGCGCTCCCATTACCCGCGAGGCACCGCCGGTGTTGACCTCGTAACCGTCTCGATGTTGATCGTCTTGCGCAGGGTATATACCGTCGCTCCGCGCGACTCGAAGAACGCGCGCGACAATACTTCGGCAAGCAGACCCAGCAGCACGCATACGATTCCCAGCGTGATCAGCAGCAGACTGGTGGCAAGAATATGCACGATCCCCTGATGTTGCGCCAGCCAGGTCGGCGGTGCGGCCAGCCCGAATAACGCCAGCAATCCCGCCGCCACCACGCCCATGCCGATGCCGCCGAACAGGTAGACCGGTTTGTCGATGTAGCGGGTAAGCAAGCTGACAGCGCACAGGTCGAGGATGACCTTGAAGGTGCGCTTCAGTCCGTATTTCGTTTTGCCGAACTTGCGTGCGTGGTGGTTGACCGGCACCTCCAGCAGGCGCGCGCCCACCCGGTTGGCGTAGACGGGAATGAAGCGATGCATCTCGCCATACAGCCGAAATCCGGTGATCACCTCGCGCCGGTACGCTTTCAGCGTGCAGCCGTAGTCGTGCAGGCGTACGCCCGTCACCCGCGAGATGAGGCCATTGGCGAGTTGCGAGGGAATTTTACGGGTGAGCAACTGATCCTGTCGCTGCTTGCGCCACCCGCTCACCACATCGTAACCCTCCGCGATCTTTTCCATCAGCAGCGGGATGTCAATCGGGTCGTTCTGCAGGTCGGAATCCATCAGCACGATCACCTCGCCACACGCGTGATCGATGCCGGCGGCGATGGCGGTGGATTGGCCGAAGTTACGGCGCAACCCCACCACGCGCACGTGCGCCGTATCTGCCGCCGCCAACTGTTCCAAACAAGCGAGGCTGCCGTCGGAACTGCCATCATCGACGAGTACAACTTCCCAGGAGTAGGGGGTGGGCGTGAGCGCCTGCGTCAGCGCCTGGTGCAACAGCGGCAGGCTGTCCACTTCGTTATAAACCGGAATGACAATGGATAAATTCACGGCGGCTCCATCGGCGTGCTGGTTTGCGGTGGGGCACGCAAGCCCACTCGTCCGTATTATACTCCCCTGCCGGGGGCTGGTAAAGGCAAATCCGCGGAGAACGAGGCTCGCGCCCGTTCCCTGCTTCTATCTGACAACATTCCATGGCAGGAGTTGCACCCCGTCGCAAGCGATACCGTGCACCATACGCATACTGATGGATACAACTGTGGACATGGGAATGATCCCGTCACGCTCACCGCACCCTGACCGCTGCCCCGACGGCACGGTCTTCTTCCCGGTGCGTGCCTGGACCACCCGCGGCCGTCTGACAATCGACCTGACCGCGGAAACACCCTATCGCATTCCTATGCCAAAACAGGCGGATGCGGTGTTGGCCGAACCGAGGTGAATCTCGCCTGCGGTTTGACGCGCGTGCAGGCAGGATGGGGTGAGGAGGATCGATACCAGGATGGATTTGCGGTTACGGATCGAACACCGATTCCTGGGCTGGTGCTGTGGTGTGTTGACCGATGAGTATGCGCCGCCACCAATGCGGCTACGCGAATTGCGGCAGGTAAGCCCGGTGCGCGGCGAGCAGTTCATCGACCAGGATAGGAATCTCCGCGTGGCGTCCATCGAGCAGCGGGTGAGCAGCGAGGGCGTGGATGGCGTCATTGCGCCGACCGCTGATGGCTGCCTGCACGGTGAGCAACTCGTAGTCCTTCACCCGGCGGATAAGCGCGACCACCTCGGCGGGGATCGGATGATCACCGATCACGTATCCCTCGCCGCGCTGGAGGACAGTCGGCAAGCCGGCAATACCGCGCGTACTCACCCGTGCGGGCGCTTCCACGATCTGTCCACCGGACAGGAAGGGCAGCATCCCGGTATTCGGCACGTTCAACACATGGGTGCCGCCGTCTTCGCGCCATAGATCCTCGATCAGCCGGATAGCCGCGGTGGAATACCACGCGCCGCCCCGTTGTTGCAACTCGGGCGGTTTACGGCACAGCGTACTCTCGGCATAACAAGCCAGCAGGCGCTCTTCCACCTCGCGCACGCGCTCACCGCGGGTCTGCGGCGCCTTACGCAATTCCTCCACCATCTTCGCAGTGTCATAGAAGTAACGCAGGTAGCCGGAGGGGATGAGTCCCAGCGCGCGCAAGCGAGCGGGATCGAAGGCATACCCTGATAGCTCGCGGTGCTCTGCCCGGCTGAGCATAATGTCGATCAGCGCATCGGTGCGATCCTCGCCGTCTACCCGCACCCGCGTCCACGAGAGGTGGTTCAATCCGAAGTAGTCCAGCGTGACGCGCCCGGCTTCCACACCCAGCGCGCGGGCAGCGTTCATTTGCAGCGTGAGAGGATAATTGCATAGACCGACGAAGCGGGCGCCGCCGTACAGCCGCAATGCTTCGCTGATCAATCCGGACGGATTGGTGAAGTTTACCAGCCAGGCGTCCGGCGCCTGCACGGTCAGCTCCCGCGCAATTTCGAGCACTACCGGGATGGTGCGCAGCGCCTTGGCGAATCCGCCCGGACCGGTGGTTTCCTGTCCCACCAGGCCATGGCTCAGCGGAATGCGCTCGTCTTGAATGCGCGCCGCCTGCCCACCGATGCGAAATTGCGTAATCACCACGTCCGCGCCGGCCAGCGCCGGTTCGCGCGCGTCAGTAAGGGTGACGGTCAACGGGCGCTCCGCCTGTGCCGCCATGCGTTGCGCCAATCCACCGACGATCTCCAGTTTCCACAGGTCGGGATCGACCAGTGCCACTTCGCGCACAGGCAGCTCGCTCTGCAAAATCCCCTCGATCAGCTCCGGTGTGTAGGTGCTGCCGCCGCCGATGACGGCGATCTTAATCGCGTGCGTGACGGTCGTATCGGCTGTCATCATCCAGTACCCTCGTGCAGTATACCCGGTCAGAGGTGATTTCTACTGAAAATAATTAAAAACTCCGCCGTCCACATACCGATTCCACGCTAGCCCCAACAGGTTAAAACTGGATGCCTTGACTGGTACTCAGCACCTGGCCACCGCGCCCAATACCGAATTGCGGCAGCGCCAGATTCAATGCTTTCAGACGGAAATAGAGAAACACCGTGCGATTCTGATAACTGTAGTAGACCGAGGCATCCCAGCAGTGCAGGTCGCGCGTGAGCAGAAATTCATTGTAAGTCACCTGGCGCGTGGTGCCGTTGTACCCCCCGAGCCATTGCAACCGCCACCGCGGATTGACGACCCATGCCAGATCAGTGGATACCTGGCGCAACTTGCTGTTTTCCAGGTCGTAGCGTGAACCGAGGCCGACAGCGATGGTCGGGTCAGTGACCCAGCGATATTGGCTGATCAGGTCGCGCCAGTTGCCGTTGTTCAGGTCGTAAGCGAAGGATTGCGTCATGCTCAACGCGGGCAACAGTTGCGTTTCAGAGCGAAAAGTCATGTCCTGCCACTGCCGGTTTTGCAGGTCGCGCCCACCGGTGATGAAGATGCGTACCGGCGTCGTGATGAATTGGATGCTGTCGTTCAGCGTTTCGTATGGGTAGGCGGTATCGAAGCGGAACGGCGAGAAGCCATTGCGCTGTTGCCGCCCATACGAAACCACGTTGCTGAGCGGGCCGAAAGTGGTACGCGCGGTCATGCCGGCATTCACCAGGTAAAGTGCGGTAGCGTCGGCATCACCGTAGAATGTCTGCCGATAACTGGCGTTCGGCGAGAATTCGGTGTTGCCAAGTTTTATGGCGGTGGGCCGCGCCCGCCAGTTGAACAGGTAGCGACTTAACCGGACATTATTCGGTTGCTCATCGAAGACGCCCCACCCCGCGGTCAACTGGCTGGGTACGCGCGACAGAAAGTCAAGGTTGAGCTGTCGATTATCCGTCTCCAGGTAGACTTCCGGCAGGCGCTGCACGCCCGAGGTGAAAGTCACGCCGGAAGCGCCATGGTCCAGGTCGTCGCGACGATCGAGGCGCAGGTTCAGATTGCCGAAGCCCACCTTGCGCATCCATTGCATGCGTGACCACAACTCCTGATCCGCCAGATTCGCACCGACGCCGCCGCGACCAAAACTGCTGTATTCCTCACTAAGGCGGAACGTGCCGCCCGCGGTGTTTGAGGTATGCACCAGGTTGGCATTGGTGTTGTCGGTGCTGAAGGATCCCTGGTTGAGCCGTCGCGTGAAGTTCAGGAAGGTGTTCGTGCGCGGCGTAGGCCGGGCGATGTTCGTCGTGACGTTTGTCAACGTGGTGGGCTGGAAGGTGAACAGGCTGTTCTTACGCACGTCGCCGGTAAAGCGAACATTCACTCCCGCGGGCAGTTTTTGGGTGTGATCGAGCCGTGTCACATATTCCGTCAGATTCTGCCGCCCGTAGACGAACGCTTCGCCGTAGCCGTTCGGTACCGTGTAGAAATGGTCGATACCGAGCCCTTCACCCAGCTTTTGCGTGGTGTCCAGCCGGATGCCGCCCAACTGGTCGGGTGATAGCACATACTGGTACAGCGCACGCAGATAGTAGCCTTCCTGCTCGTTGCGTCCGAACTCCGGCACCACCGGCGAGCGCTTTTGCTTCAACCAGAGGATGAACCACGGCAAGCGCAGCACGCGATGACCGAGCACGTAGAGATCGGTATCGCGCGCGATAAGCTTATCGCCGGGGAATACCTCCACCTCGCGTGCCACCAGCAGGTAGTGCGGATTGGGCAGGTCACAGGTGGTCACGCGCGTGCGCTCGGCACGCAAGTAATTCGGCAATCCGCTGAGTTCCTGGCCTTCGATGATGACCGGACCAATGAACGGGCGGCCCAGGTAACCGGGCGGCAGTTCCGCCGACCAATCGAGGAATCGCCACTGGCGTGTCCGCACATCCAGTTCCAGCACGTTGCCCCAATAGGTGTTGCCATCTTCGGCGCGTATGGATACGTTGCCGCGCGCGATGGCTTTCTCGCTGTTGCTGTCGTAGGTGGCTTCGGCGGCATGAATGACGATTTCGGCGGTTTCCAGCGTCACGTCGCCGATAAACTGGTAGGTGCCGGTGGCGGGCGAGAAGATCTGCCGGTGGGAGAGCACGCGAAAACGGCGCAACGGACCGGCGGCTGGAGGCGGCCCCGGCAGCGTGGGCAGTGCGGTAGGCGGTGTGGTGGCGCCCGGTGGCGGAGTGGCCGGGGTTGCTGGCGGGGTGGGCGCAGTCGCCGCCTGCTCGACGCTTGGGGTAGGCGCAGGCGAGGGCGCCGGTTGTTGCGCCGCCAGCGGGAACAGCATCCCGCACAGACACCAGCACCAGAGTATATGCCGCAGCTTGACGATCATGGGATGACTACAGTGTAAAGGGATGCGCTAAAAAGGGCAAGAGGATACAACCGCACACCGCGCTGGCATGGCAACACATCAGCAGGTTGCCCGCGCGGCATCGGCGCGCCAGACCTGAATATAGTCGAAATACTCGGCTTCACGGCGCAACCACGGCTGGCGTTCCAACAAGCGCGAACAGCGCGGGTTGGTATACACGATGCGCAGGGGGCGCGGGTGCGCCGCTAGGCTGGCGCGAATATGGTCCAGCATGCGGGCGAACGTCGCCTCGCCGAACGGATTATACAGGTAGATGACGGTGCAGTCGCGGATGTCGTAGGTCGCGGCATCGCCTTCCACGATCTCGATCGGCGTCCGCGCTCGGCAGCGGTGCGCGTTCTCCCGCGCCGCGGCCACCAGTTCAGGCGCCATGTCGATGCCGATCACCTTGCGCAACGGTAGTGCGGCGAAGAAACACACCACCCGCCCCTTGCCGCAGCCGACATCGAGGAGGACATCCTCCGCCGACAGCGGCAACAGCACGCGCAACTGCTCCAGCATCCAGTAGGGTGTCGGTTCGTATGGCGTGGTATCGTGCAACAGGCTCAGGCTGGCATCGGGCAGCAGATGACCGCCGGTCTGCAGGCCATCACGTCGCTCGCGACACGCCTCGGTCCACATCTCGTAGCGGTGAAATAGCGCGAAAAACGCATTACGCAGGGGTTGCACCAGCGGTGCGAGCCGCTGGCTATCCCGCACCGCCCGGTACGGGCGGCGCAGGAAATGATACGCACGGTGCCGCAGATCGAGCCGTCCGCCGGGCACTCGATCCGGCAACGGTGTTGGTCCCATCTTGCGCCTCCAGCATAGAGAGCAATACCCGCCATGGCGGCGACATGCAGGTCGGTGGAGAGACATGGATGGCGAAGATGGTGACGAATGTGGCCATTTGCGAAAGTCTTATGGCCTGGCAAATCCATTGGCCATGTGCGTGAGGACGCCTGCCATCGTCGACCAGGCCTCGCGCGGGCCTACCGCACGCAGACACAGCACACGGCGACCATCGGGAACGATCACCCATCCGCCGGCCATCGGCAATTTCCGGCGGTCCTCGCCAGTAAAGTTGAATGTTCGGCCGGCCCCTTCCACCTGCAGGCCTGTCGCTTCAGTTTTGGTAAAATCGGCAAAGTGCTCTCGGCTGTCTTGCTCGATGCCCTGGTCGATGTTGTCCAGCGTGCCGTAGCCGACATCCTGCGGAAAGGTGAACAGCAGCATCGACACTAACACCTGGCCGTCGGACGACAAAGCGAAAACCGCCTGCTCGAGCATTTCATCGCCTTTGCGCGTTTCGACCGGCTTTTTCGCGGTAGCCCAGTGCGCGGGATAGGGAAGCGTGCAGCCATCAACGCTCGTGAAGGTTTCCCACTCCTTCGGCGGCGCGGGGATATCGGGTTTGCGCCCGGTATAACTGACGTGGATGGTCTGGGCGATGGTATAGAGCATCAGGGCGGCGAAGAGGTAAGCGAGGAGGCGTGACACGATAGGCACGCCGGGATTCGGTGCCCATACGGGTATCGGATGCTGCCCGACGTAGGGAGACGAGAACGTGGGGGGTATCTGCGGCGTATCGCTCATCGTTTACGATCCGTTTTCCGGCAACTGGCCCTCCATGGTGAGCATGCGCACGATGTCCGCGCGCGTGACGACGCCCTGCAGGTGGCCGGCATCGTCGAGCACGAAAACGCGGCGCAAATCCTCCGCCAGCATGCGAGTGGCGATCTCCTCCACCGGCGTGTCGGATCGCAGGGACGTAAACTGCTTGTCCATGATGTCGCGCGCCGCCGCGGCGAGAATCTTCTCCGCTTCTTCCGAAAAGGTCTGCGGATTTTCCAGAAAGATGATGCCACCCAGGAAATCGATATGCCGCGGCAGGTGAATGCGAGCGGCGCGCGCCACCATGTCTTCTTCGCTCACCACCCCATGCACCGTTCCCGTCGCATCGACCACCGGCACGGCGCTGAACCGGTGTTGCTCCAGAATGTTCGCCACCTCGCGCACCGATGTTTCCGGCGCCACGGTGACCAGTTCCGTTGTCATGATGTCGGCAGCAGTTGCCATAGATACCTCCTACTCTACGCTCCACGGATATTGCGGCCCGACGGCAAGGCGCAGGAAGCGGTACCCCTCCGCCTGCAGGGCGTCGGCAAAGCCGGCGTTCTGGCGATCGTCGCCCAACACGCCCACGATGGCGCCGCCGGAGCCGCAGGTGGTGGCCGGAAAATCATGCGCGCGCGCCAGTTCCACCATGCGCAGGTTGTCCGGTCCCAGTACCGCGTCGCCGAAAATTTTGCGACGCAACGCGAAAGCCTGGTCCATCAGCGAGCCAAAAGTGCCCACGTCTCCCGCTTCCAGCGCCGCGCGACCCGTCTCGGCGAAGCCGGCAAAGGTAAGCATGGCGTGGCGCACCTCGGGATCGCCTTCGTTCCAGCGGCGACGCACGTCGCTGTGAATTTTCCCCGAATCACTGGGATCCAGCACGTAGGCAAGGTACATTGGCGGCAGCAACCGGGAGTCAAGGCGCTCGTAACGTCCTGATCCGCGCGACTCCATCAGCGCGCGGTCGAAATCCATATACATCACTCCGCCATACGTCTGAATCACCCGGTCCTGCATGCCGGCGGTGATGCCCAACTCTTCCTGTTCCGACTCCAGCGCGATGGTGGGGAACTCGGCCTGCGTGAAACGATCTTCCACCCCGTACCAGCGCAACAACGAGCGTAGCGCGGCAATGACGATCGCCGAGGAGCCCGATAAACCCACCTGGCGCGGAATATCTGTGTCGTAGCTCATGGTGAAGTTCGGCCCGTCCAGCGTGATCCCACGCGCGGCGCACTCGACGAAAAACCGCTTGCACGCCGCCTGCAGCAACCGCAAGCCGCCATAATACCCCTGTTCGCCATAAATCGACGCCAACTCGGCGATATTGCTGAACTCGAACGGGTCAAAGCGCGGATGCGGCTGCAACCGGAGATAATCGCTCTCCTCCAGCAGCACGCGAGCCTTGAAATTGCCCACCAGGCAAGACAACGTCTTGCCGAAATACCCATCCGACGGATTTCCCAACAGCCCAGCACGGGCATGTACCGCAGTCTCCAGGCGCATTCTACACTCCATACAGCAAACTAACTGTATCCTTCGACTCCGCACACCGAAGTCCTGCGTAAGAATGTGCGTTCACGCGACTTCTTACGCAATGGGCGCGGTTCCGTATTACCATGGGTCGTCTCGAGAGTTGCCTGGGAAGCAGAGTGAGTTACTGGAACCCACAGCGGGTGCCATGGGTGGTGACATGCCACGGGGAAAGATTATTGCACGTTAACGCCCACTCAGTTTATTCGAAGCACCTTCCAGGGACTTTCACCTATAGACAGATACAATATCGTAAGTTATGATAAAGTTAACCTGAACATGTAAAGAAGGGGGATGTCTCGCTCTGATAAGCATCTCCCTGTGCCATCACCTACAGTCGCTTCATCGCAGCAGGACAGTGTGCCATCCGTTCGGAGAGCACTGCGTGGAACGCTCGAGGCATACCTGTGGGGACGTTATCGATACCAGGACGAAATAGCTCCTGCAGCGTCCACCGATTTCAGCCATCGATGGTGACGCTTCTCTCGCGTGAGACAGGTGCCATATCGCAACAGGATACCTCACAGCATCTTCTCTTCCAGTCAATATGCGGAAATAGCATTCCGCGTCTCCCGTATTCATCACCAGCTTCGTTACATGGTAGCAACCGACACTCTTTCGCTCTGTGTGCCTCCGCTGTATTCACCGGGGGCGACGATTACTTCATCCATGTTTTGTGCGAGAAATACTCTCGCAATACATCAAGGTACCGTCGCCATCACCTGCGATGGCGAAGGAGGTAAACATGGCGGACACTGAACATTTACATCTCATAAAACAAGGGGTGCTGGTGTGGAATTTAAGTCGGAAGATGTATCCCGACATTCACCCCGATTTACGCGGGGCCGACTTGCATGGGGTCGATCTTTGCGGTGCGGATCTGCAAAATGTCGACCTCTGGAACGCGAAACTGCACGGTGCCAATCTGGCAAAAGCCAATCTGGAAGGCGCGAACCTGGCTGATGCCGATCTGCGCACGGCTGACCTCTGGCACGCCAATCTGCAAGGTGCCAACCTGCAACGGGCTAATCTCCGGGGCGCTATCCTGGCAAAGGCGAATTTAATCTATGCGACATTCTGCCACGCCGACCTGCGTGGAGCGATTCTGTTTGATGCGCATTTCAAACGGACGGATTTTTCCGGCGCCAATCTGCATGGAACGCAAGTCGATAAGTCTGCCATGGATTGAGCGTCTCATCGCCATCCTTGTTCGACTACGCTGTTTCTCATGACAAGGAGCTGAGACATCGATACAGTTCCGGAATGGAGTTGAAGATGAATCACTCGGATCACGTCACGCTTAAACCGCTGCATAAAGCCGCCGCAGACAATGATGCCGAGTTAGTCGCCCATCTGCTTGCGAAAAAAGCCGATATCAATGCTCGGAATGAGGTGGGGTATACGCCATTGCATCTGGCGGCCGAAAAAGGCCATATGAAGATCGTGCATGTCTTGCTGGGGCATCGGGCTGATGTGGCGGCACGGGATCATCACGGACGAACTCCCCTGCATATTGCCGCGCAGCACGGTGCGACGGATATTGTCGCGGATTTATTAGCCGAGGGGGAGGAAATCGTCGAGGCGCAGGATGTCTCCGGGCAGACGGCGCTGCACCTTGCGGCAGCGGGAGGCTTCACGGATGTCATACATAGCCTGTTGATTCGCAAGGCGAACATTAACGCCCGAACACACCTGGGACATACCCCTCTGCACGAGGCGACCGAACACAACTTCCTCGAAACAGTCGATTTTCTTCTGGTCAAAGGTGCGCACATCAACGAGGGGGATAATTTTCATCGGACCCCGCTGCATGTGGCGGCGAAACTCGGTTTTGTGGATATTACCGATCTGCTGATCAGCAAGGCGGCAGATATCAACGCACAGGATCACTTCGGACGAACGCCGTTGCACGAAGCCGCAATGAAAGGGCACTGTGCGCTCGTGACGCTGCTGGTTCAAAAGGGCGCGCAAGTCGGCGTGAAGGATCTGCTCGGACGGACACCATTCTTTATGGCGGCGATGAGCAGCCAGCGTGACGTCATGCTGATTCTGCGAAAAGTGTGCCCCGACACCTCCGTGGCCCCCCCCCCTCCCACTGCCCCGGCGACTTCGACAGTCCCGGCAGAGCCACAGGCGGCGGCGCCACACCCCAAACCGGCTGAACTGGAGTTACAACGCCTGACGGCGCGGGTCGAGCAACAATCCCGCATGTTTGAGGAGATTCTTACCGCCATCCCCGACCACCTGTA
Organism: uncultured bacterium; assembly: GCA_964472305.1. Lineage (GTDB taxonomy): Bacteria > Armatimonadota > Hebobacteria > CAIYQO01 > CAIYQO01 > CAYYJR01. Next base: position 191,762 of record CAYYJR010000001.1, on the reverse strand, counting down.
CCTACTCGACCGTGCCGGTCGCTTCACCTATGCCAGCCTGTGTGCCGCGCAAGCGTTGGGCATCAAGCAGATGGACTTCGTCGGGAAAACCTGGCAGGAATTGGGCATCAGGACCGACAGCATCACCCAGTTGATGCGGGAGTGCGAACTGGTCTTTCAACGCAATGAGGCGCAGAAAGGCGAATGCAGTCTGTCGACAACTGCGGGCATTCGGCATTTCGAATACATCCTGCATCCGATTCACCGCGGAGAAGGTGAAGTGACGGTGGTGATCTGTGCGGCACGCGACATTACCGACCGCAAGCAGGCTGAAATCATAGCCCGGTTAGCCGCCGAAGAGCTGGAACGTCGCATCAGTGAGCGGACGGCTGACCTGAACGCTGCCAATGCGGCCTTGCAACAGGAGTTGGACGAACGACGGCGCATCGAGGCGCAACTGCGTCTCAGGGAAGAGCATTTCCGACATCTGGCCGATGCCACCGCGGTCGGCATCGTGATGTGCGAGCAAGGCGTCATTACCGATACGAATGCACAATTTGCCGCAATGCTCGGGTATGCCCCCGAGGAATTACTCGGGATGACGATGCAGACGTTATTCGTCCCGGAGGATGGCACCTCCTGGTGGGGGCATGTCACTTCCGGCCAGGAGCAGGTACAGGACTATCGCATGCGCCGTAAAGACGGCAGCACGATCGTGATGGACATTCACGGCAAAACCCTGCGCCATCATGATCAACTGATTCGTGTGATGGTGACACGCCCGGCAGACGAACTCTCGACTGAAACACCATCGTGAAAGGGAACGTTACCGGAACGCGGAGGATGCTTCACGGCAGACAAGAGGAACGGTAAACCACGCCGAGGGGTAACGCTCGGTGCTCCGGCAGCAGCAAAGTTACGGAAAGGAGAACTCGTGCTGATAATCGTGCTGCAAGCATTGGCACTGGCGCTGCAAGCACTTGCCGCATTTTATGCGCTGCGTTTAATTCGCATTACCGGTCGCAGCCTTGCCTGGTTCCTCATCGCCTCCTCGATTGCCCTTATCGTGTTCCGCCGTGCCATCGCCTTTGATCGTGTGCTGGCGGGCGCCCATGAGCTGACCGTCGGGCTGCTCACAGAATCGCTCGTGCTGCTCGTGATATCGCTGTTGCAGGCCGTTGGCATTGCCTTGATCGCTCCACTCTTTATCGCGGTAAAGCGATCAGAACGAGTCCTTCGCCTCGAACATGATGTGTTGGAAACGCGCGTGAAGGAGCGCACACGCGCGTTGGAAGAGGCGAATGCCGCACTGGAACGGTCGAATCGAGAACTGCAGCAGTTTGCCTATGTCGCGTCGCATGATCTGCAAGAGCCGTTGCGCAAGGTGACAGCTTTCGGCGACCGACTGTATACGCACTGCCATGAAACGATCGATGATACTGGTCGTGAATACCTGGAACGCATGCGCAACGCCACCTTGCGCATGCGCCGCTTCATCGATGATCTATTGGAATACTCGCGTGTCGGTACGATTGCCGAATCGTTCGAGACCATCGACCTCCAGGAAACTATACACGCGGTACTCGACGATTTGGAACAGCGCCTCGCCGAATGTCACGGGCACGTGGAAGTCGAGTCATTGCCGGCCGTCTTTGCCGATAAGCGCCAGATGCACCAATTATTCCAAAACCTGATTGCCAATGCACTGAAATTCAGCCGTAAACAGGAACCACCCCGCGTGTGGATCACCGGTCGCCTGGAGGATGACGGCATGGTCGAGATTGCCGTGTGTGATAACGGCATCGGATTCGAGGAAAAATATCTCGACCGCATCTTCTTGCCGTTTCAGCAATTGCATGCACGCGACGCGTATGGTGGCTCGGGAATCGGCCTGGCGATCTGCCAACGAATTGTACTGCGGCATCATGGCATGCTGACCGCATCGAGTACTCTCGGACACGGGGCGACATTCCGCGTGCACTTACCCTCCGCCGACCATGCGCAAGGAGAACGACCATGACCGACAAAAAGACACACTTCACTATTTTATTCGCGGAAGATGATGATGACGATTTCATGCTGGCCCGGGATGCGCTGCGTGAGTCACATGTATTAAACGGCATTTATCGCGTAACGAATGGCGAGGAACTCCTGGATTTTCTCCGGCACCGCGGAGCTTATACCAACCCGTTGACTGCGCCAAGACCCGGCATTATCTTGCTCGATCTGAATATGCCGCGTATGGACGGACGCGAGGCATTGACCATCATTAAAGGTGATCCGTCTTTGCGTCGAATTCCCGTGGTGGTCTTAACGACCTCACGAGTCGAGGCCGATATTCTCCAATCGTATGACCTGGGTGTCTCGTCATTTATCCAGAAACCCGTGACCTTCGAGCAACTCTGTCAGGTGATACGCGTCTTTAAGCAATACTGGTTTGAGATCGTCGAGTTGCCTGCCGATGGATGACCGCGGTTGACTTCCACAGCGCGTCACCGTGCAACCGACATGAGATTGGATATCGATAAGGGGGGAACGATGGCTGATACGATACGGGTGCTGTTAATTGAGGATGATCCGGATGATATTTTCTTCGTCCGTGAATCGCTGACCGTCAACAACACGCAACGGTTTGAGTTGCTTTGCGAAACCCAACTGGCTGGGGCAATCGAGTGTCTGGAATTCGAACCGATCGATGTGATCTTGTTAGACCTTTCGTTGCCGGATAGCCAGGGGTTCGATACCTTTGTCGAACTGCACACCGTCCAGAGCGGCATTCCCATTATCGTGCTCACCGGTTTGCATGATAATGAGATGGCGTTGCGCATGCTCCGTCTTGGCGCCCAGGGATACCTGATGAAGGGACGCGATGATCTCGCGATGCTGCCGCGGGCGATCCAATATGCCATCGATCAATTCCACCTGCGTGAAACGGTGAGATACGAGCGGCGGTGGGAACGGCTGGGACGTGAAACCGATATACTCGCCCAGGCCTGGTTGTCGGCGGCGGGGAATGAGCAGGCACTCTCACAGACGCAACCCGCCGTCTTTAGCGAGTTATCGACACAGTACGGCGCCTTGCTCGATGCGATGACGGATGCCTCCACTGCGACCGTAGCAGCGGTGATGGAGGGCAGCATACAAACCCTGGCGGCGAAGGCCGGATTCGCGAGCGTCACGCCGGCACAAATGCTGGAGATACATCTGACGGTGCTGAAAGAGAAGGTGGATATCGTGCCGCATGAGAAAGCGATCGCGTACCTGCGGCAGGGACACCTGGCCTTACTCACGCTTATCGGCAGCCTGGCGTATGTCTACCGCGCGCAACTCTGTGAGGCATCGTGCACCCGCGTATTGGAGGAAAATCCACAATCCTGATACTGGGATACTTGATGCACCGGACCGATTTGTCGCAGATACGCCGTACGTTGCGCGTATAGCTGAAAGGAGACGCGCCTTCATCGCCAATTTGCCCGTGTGGTGCGACAGGCAACCGTCGATCACAATATCCACGCCGGGTGCGTGATTACATCACAGTACCTGTGCTGGAAAGAAGGATTGACGAATGCGTGGGTCGTATCGTTAGGTATTCCCCGTTGAGGAGCGCATGGTGGTCTTTACCCGGTTGTGGCGATGTGTCCTGTGCTGGTGGCTCCCGTTACTCGTCGCGGCCATGCCCCTGCGTTTCGGTCTCTCCCTGTCCGAAATGCTCACCCTGCCGGATCCCACCGGCCCGCTGGAGTTCGCCCAGCGAGCGGGGGTGCGTCTGGTGCGCTTGCGCGCCGACTGGGCGCGCATACAGCCAACGGCCGCCACCTGGAATTTCGCGGCGTTGGATGCCGTCGTTGCGCAGGCGAAAGCCCACAAGCTCGACGTCGTGCTGGTGTGCGGCCCGGCTCCCGCGTGGGCGGTAACCTACCTGGGCAATCCCACACCGGATGAATTGCCTCGTGCACGCCCGGACATCACGGCATACCGCGCTTTCCTGACCGCTCTGGTGCGGCGCTACAGCCCGGAAGTGCGCTACTATCAGGTGTGGCACCGTCCTTCACCCGACGTGCTGCTGGCGATGATGGATGACGTGCATGCGCTGTTCCGCGCCGCGACGGACGCCATCCACCGGGCTGATCCACGGGCGCAGGTGATCGTGCCGGAGGCGGGTGATCTCGATCTGTGCTGGATCTCCCGCTACCTGTCCACCGCCATCGGCACGGAGCGTCCGGACATCGTTGCGCTGTGCCCAACCCGGGTTGCGCTGCAACCGAACGATTTTTTCTGGCGGATGCAGGTGCTGCGCCGCCGGGTGCTGACGGCGGATGCGCCGCAATTATGGGCCGACTTGCCGTTATGCGCGTCGAATGCCGCCCGGTGGACACCCGCCGTCGCCGCCCTGCTGGATGATGTCGCCACGTTGCTATTTCACGGTGAACGCGACGCGACGGACTGGCTGGCCGATCCCACGTTACCGAATGAATTGCGGGCACTCGGCACGGCACAGGACATGGAGTTCGATGGAGTGTTCTACCCGGCGACGGGTGTGCGCGCCGGCCTGTTCCATCACGAAACGAGCACCGCGGCGCTGCTGGCGCCGGAGCATGATTGCGAGGTGGCGCTGACGCCGTCGTCCATCCCTGTGCCGTCGGGCCTGGCGGTGCCGGATGCGGCGATCCGGCTTATCCCACTTCAAGGCGCCCCGCACGGGGTGACGATCGCCGCGCCGTCGTCGCTGTCGCTGCCGGCTCAGCCGCTGTGGGTGACCGATGTGCTGGCGACTCCGCATGAACGCGTGGTGACGTGGAGTCCGCCGGCGGTGACGGCTGATTGCGTGACGTTGGATCCCCACGCCTATTTGCCGGATGCCATCCACCCATTGCCCAATCTGCCGGGCGGGCGCTACTGGGAGTCGTATCGCGGAAAGCGCAAGGTGCTGTGTACCATACGCGACGACGCGCCGTGGATTCACCTGGATATCCCAGACGGCTTTCTGTTCTTCAATACCGCGCGCGTGCCGGTGGAGGTGGCGGTCTCCGTGTGCGGAGTCACCACCCCGCGAAAGACCGGCTTCACCCTCTATTACGGCACGCCGACGGGCATGAAAAATACGCCATGGCAATGGATCGATACCGATCCGCACCGCGTTTACACCTACACGTTGCGCCTGGACGATGCCATGTTCGCCGGCCAGGACGGCTACGACCTGCGGCTGAACATGGGCGGCAGTCGGGAAAGCGTGGAACTGATGGAACTAACGGTGCGGAAGCTGGCACGGTAACAGGGAATTGACCTCGGCGACACGGGGGCACGGAGATTGTCTACCCTATGCCCCCGTGTCGCTGGGCTTCAATGATCTCTCGCATTCATGCCGCGGTGGATTGATTGCCCGCCACCAGCAGGTGCGGGACGATCTTGCCGTCCACGACATCGACCACGATCGTGTCGCCTTCACGAAAGCTGCCGTCGAGGATGCCGCGCGAGATCTGGTTCTCCACCAGTCGCTGGATGACGCGCCGCAGCGGGCGCGCGCCGTAGGCGGGATCGTACCCTTCCTGCGCCAGCTTTTCGCATGCCGCCTCGGTGAGGCTGATCTCGATGCCGCGCTCGGTCAGATTGGCGCGCACCTTGCCGATCATCAACTCGACGATCTGCTTGATGTGTTCCATCTGCAGTGGCAGGAAGACCACCACTTCATCGATGCGGTTTAGCAACTCGGGCCGGAAAACGTGCTTTAGATCGTTCAGCGCGCGCGATTGCATGCTCTCATAGCTCTGATCCGTCACCAGCGCATCGTCGACCGCGAAGCCGATGGTCGGCCCCGTGGTCCCGAGCACGTGCTGGCTGCCCACGTTGCTGGTCATGATGATCACCGTGTTGCGAAAATCCGCCGTCCGCCCCATGTTGTCGGTCAGCCGCCCGTCCTCCAAAATCTGCAACAAAATGTTGAAGACATCCGGATGCGCTTTTTCGATCTCGTCGAAGAGGATCACCCGATACGGTCGCCGCCGCACCGCCTCGGTGAGTTGGCCGCCTTCGTCATATCCGACATAGCCGGGAGGCGCACCGATCAGCCGCGAGACGGCGTGCTTTTCCATGTATTCCGACATGTCGATACGCACCATCGCCTCTTCGTCCTCGAACAGGTATGCTGCCAGCGCGCGCGCCAGTTCGGTTTTGCCCACCCCGGTCGGACCCATGAAGATGAACGAGCCGATAGGCCGTTTCGGGTCTTTCAACCCCGCACGGGCGCGGCGGATAGCCTCGGAGACCGTCTGTACCGCATGCGCTTGATCGATGAGCCGCTTGTGCAGTTCGTCTTCCATGTGCAGCAGTCGCTGTGCCTCTTCCTCGAACATGCGCGTAACCGGGATGCCCGTGGCGCGCGCCACCAGTTCGGCAATCTCTTCGCGGTCCACCACCGGGTCCACCTGGTGCGGCACGTTTGCTTCCTTCTCCTTCACCACCGCCTTCAGTTGCGCGACTTCCTGCTGAATATGCGCGGCTTCCTGGTAGTCCTGCTTCAATGCCGCGTCGTCGCGCTGGTTCTCCAGTTCCAGGATGCGCTGTTCCAACTCGCGCACGTCGCCGGGAATGAAGATCGCCTGGATGTGCTTGCGCGCGCCTGCCTCGTCGATCAGATCGATGGCCTTATCGGGCAGGAAGCGATCGGAGATGTACCGGGCGGACAACCGCGCCGCCGCGTCGATCGCCGCGTCGGTATAGGTGATGGCGTGGTGCTGCTCGTAGCGTGCCTGCAGCCCGTGCAGGATCGCGACCGTCGCCTCCACACTCGGTTCTTCCACGAACACCGGCTGGAAACGGCGTTCCAGCGCCGGGTCCTTCTCGATGTGCTTGCGATATTCGTCCAGCGTGGTGGCGCCGATGCACTGCAACTCGCCACGCGCCAGCGCCGGCTTCAGCATGTTGGAGGCGTCGATGGCGCCTTCCGCCGCGCCCGCCCCTACTACGGTGTGCAACTCGTCGATGAACAGGACAATCTCACCCTGCGCCTTGCGGATTTCATCCATCACCGCCTTCAGCCGCTCTTCGAATTCGCCGCGGAACTTGGAGCCCGCCACCATGCTGGACAGGTCCAGCGCGATGACACGCTTGTTTTTCAATGTCTGCGGCACCGCGTTGTCGATAATCGCCTGCGCCAACCCATCCACAATAGCGGTCTTGCCCACCCCAGGCTCACCGATGAGCGCGGGATTGTTTTTCGTGCGCCGGGAGAGGATCTCGATGACGCGCCGAATCTCTTCGTCACGCCCGATGACCGGATCGAGCTTGCCCTCGCGCGCCAACTGCGTCAAGTCGCGGCTGTATTTCGCCAGCGCCTGGTATTGCCCCTCTGCGCCGGGCTCGGTGACGCGCTGCGAGCCGCGTACCGCCACCAGCGCCTGCTCCACCTTCTCGCGGGTGATGCCGAACTCGCGCAGTATGCGCGCGCCGCTCGATGTGCCCTCTTCGATGATCGACAGCAGGATGTGCTCGGTCGCCACATATTCGTCTTTCATGCGCTCGGCAATCGCCCAGCACAGCTCACCCATGACACGCTGTGCCGCCGGTGTCGGATAAATCTGTGCCTGTCGCGCCCCGCTCCCTTGCACTTTCGGCGTGCGCTCCAGCGATCCGCGTACGGCCTCCGCCAGACGGATGGTATCGTTCCCCATCTCCTGCAACACCTTGGGAATGGTTCCATCCGCCTGCTCCAGCATTGCCAACAGCAGGTGATCGGTGTCAAGTTGCATATGCTGATATCGCTGGATGATCCCTTGCGAGATCACCATCATTTCCTGCGCTTTCTCGGTGAATTTATTAAAATCCATTGGCATGGTCGTCCCCCTTGCTTCGTTCCCCTGTTGCGGAAGCATCTGCCAAAGTGCCCGCACAACAGACGATACTCTCGGTGTTTACCAATCCCGGTTGATCCGGTTCAGCCGCCGCTTTGCCTGCGCGCGCACGCGTTCCACTTCCTGCTGCAACTCGTCGATGCGGTCGAGCAGGTTGAGGATCACCTCGATCCCCGCCAGGTTCACCCCCAGGTCGTCGCGCAGCCGGATGATCTGGCGAATGCGCTCGATATCCGCGTCTGAAAACATGCGGTTATGCCCGGAGCGCTGCGGCCGGACCAATCCCTGCCGTTCGTATGTCCGCAGCGTTTGCGGATGCACTTCCAGCATGCGCGCGACGACGCTGATAATGTATAGCGGCTGATTGCGTTCCTCTTTTTCATCAACCATCATTCCCCTCCGGGAGCAGCGGGCGCTCACCAGCCTACTGCTGTTCTTGAATCCGCTGCAACTCCTCAATCACTTCCCGTTCGCGCTCGCTCAACGACTTCGGGACCATAACGCGAATTTTCGCATACAGGTCGCCGTGCTCGTTGCCGTGCAGTTTCGGCATTCCCTTGCCGCGCAGACGCAAACTTTGTCCGGACGAAGTGCCGGCGGGCACGCGCGCGGTGAGTGTGGCGCCGTCCAGCGTCGGTACCTGCATCTCGCCACCCAGCGCCGCGGTGGGAAAGGATACCGGCACTTCGGTGTACAGGTCATCGTCCTTCCGCTCGAACCGCGGATGCGGCAGGATGCGCGGGATCAAATACAGGTCGCCCGCTGGCCCGCCGTACCGGCCTGGACCGCCTTTGCCGGCCAGCCGAATTTTCGCGCCGTCTTTCACGCCCGCCGGAATCTTCACCGACAGCGTCTGCGGGCGCTCAACCATCCCTACGCCGCCACAGGTGCCGCACGTGCGATTGTTGACCGTGCCGGACCCGTGACAGTTCGGGCAGACATCCTGCGTGCCCAGCGTGACGGTACGCTCGGTGCCGTGATACGCTTCCTCCAGCGTGATTTCAATCTCATATTGCTGGTCCTCGCCTTTGCTGGCGGTGCGTTGCGGGCGGAAATGCCCGCCGCGCCCGCCGAACAAGCCGCCCAGCAGATCGTTCAGATCGACGTTCGCGCCGAACTCTCCCTGGTTCATCTGCTGCCATTGCGCGCCTCCGCCGCCGGGGTGGAATCCGCCTTCGCCGGCATGCCGCCATGCGTCGCCCAGGTGGCCAAACTGATCGTATTTCTGACGCTTCTCCGGGTCGGAGAGCACCTCATACGCCTCGGAGACCTCCTTGAACCGATCCTCCGCACTCGTGTCGCCCGGATTCACATCCGGATGCAACTTGCGCGCCAGCTTGCGGTAGGCGGATTTGATCTCCTTCTCCGTCGCCGTCCTGCTCACGCCTAATAGCTTGTAATAGTCCTTCGCCATCATAAACCGCCCGATTTTGGATCTCGGATGTGGGATCACAGGCTGCGGTTTACGCAGACACCGCCATGAAATCCCATATCCCGAATCCAAAATTGGCGCGGGGCGGTTGGAACCGCCCCGCGACTTCGCTCGTTATTTCGCTTCGATCTCCTGCAGGCCGGGTTCCGGTTGCACCTGCACTTTGACTTGCTTGGGTTTCACTTCCTCGCGCTTGGGCAGGGTGATCTCCAGCACACCGTCGCGGTAATTGGCTTTCACCGCACCCTGATCGATGGGCAGGCCGAGGGTGAAGGAGCGTTGGAAGGCGCCGTAACTGCGCTCTATGCGCACATACTGCCTGCCTTTCTCCTCCTTCTGCACCTTGCGCTCACCCTTCAGCGTCAGCGTGTCGCCAGTGATCTGAATATCGATCTCCTCCGGCTTCATGCCCGGCAACTCCGCATGGAGCGTAATCGCCGCGTCCGTCTCGACGATATCCACAGTCGGCGACCAGGTCTGGGCGAAGCCTGGTTCACGGCCGGAATGTGCGAGACTTTGCTCAAACAAGCGATTAACCTGCTCCCGTAACTGAGCCATGTCCCCGAAGGGATCCCAACGAATCAGACTCATGTTAGCCTCCTTTCTGTGGCATTCCCGAGTTTTCGTGTATCTCCACGGGGCGCGGTAGGCCGCGCCCCGTTGGATGCGGTTATTTCGATTCCTTATACTCCGCGTCGATGATGTCCTCACCACCGGCAGGTTGTTCCTGCGCGCCGCCCGGGCCGCCGCCGGGTTGCTGCTGCGCGCCGCCGGTCGACTCATAGATGCGTTGCGAAACCTGCATCATGTTGTTGTTCAGTTCCTGCGTGGCGCTACGGATACGCGCCAGGTCTTCTCCGGCAATGGCGTCGCGCACGGCTTTCACACCGCTCTCCAGCATCTCCTTATCGGCCGCGGTGAGCTTGTCACCCAACTCGGTGATCTGCTTTTCCACCTGGTATGCCAGCGTGTCGCCGGCATTGCGCCCCTCGGCCAGTTCCTTGCGAACCTTATCCTCTTCCGCGTGCGACTGGGCGTCGTTGACCATGCGCTCCACCTCCGACTTGTCCAGCGTGCCGGAGCCGGTGATGGTGATGCTCTGCTGACGCCCGGTCGCCTGATCCTTGGCGCTCACGTTGACGATGCCGTTGGCGTCAATGTCGAAGGTGACGTCGATCTTCGGTATACCGCGCGGCGCGGGCGGGATGCCGGTCAGGTCGAATTGTCCCAGCAAGCGATTCTCACGCGCGATTTCGCGCTCACCCTGGAAGACCATGATCGTCACCGCCGTCTGGCCATCGCCGTAGGTGGTGAAGGTCTCCGTCTTCCGCGTCGGGATGGTGGTGTTGCGCTCGATCATGCGGGTAAAGATGCCGCCCGCAGTCTCGATGCCCAGTGTCAGCGGGGTGACGTCGAGCAGCACCACGCCCGTGGTCTCGCCGGCCAGCACCGATCCCTGGATGGCAGCGCCGACCGCGACCACTTCGTCCGGGTTCACGCCGCGATGGGGCTCCTTGCCAGCCAGCTTGCGTACCAGTTCGATAACCATCGGCATGCGGGTGGACCCGCCGACCATGATCACCTCGTCCAACTCGCTGGCGGAAAGGCCGGCATCGCGCAGCGCGCTCTGGAACGGTACTTCCATCCGCTTCACGAGGTCGTGCGTCAAATCTTCGAACTTCGCGCGGGTGAGCACCATATCCAGGTGCTTCGGCCCGTTCTGGTCCGCGGTGACGAAGGGCAGGTTAATGTTCGTCTGCACCGTGGTGGACAGCTCGATCTTCGCCTTCTCCGCCGCCTCGCGCAGACGCTGCAACGCCTGGCGGTCCTGGCGCAGGTCGATGCCCTGCTCCTTCTTAAATTCGTCCGCCATCCAGTTCACGATGCACTCGTCCCAGTCGTCGCCGCCCAGGTGGGTGTCGCCGTTGGTAGAGCGCACTTCAAATACGCCGTCGCCCACGTCGAGTACCGACACGTCGAAGGTGCCGCCGCCCAGGTCCCAGACCAGGATGGTCTCGTCCTTCTTGCGGTCCAGCCCGTAGGCCAGCGCCGCCGCCGTCGGCTCGTTGATGATGCGCAGCACCTTCAATCCCGCGATCTCGCCCGCCGTTTTGGTGGCGGTGCGCTGCGCGTCGTTGAAGTAAGCCGGAACGGTGATGACGGCCTCGTCCACCTTTTCGCCCAGGTAAGTTTCCGCGTCGGATTTCAGTTTTTGCAGCACCATCGCGGAAATTTCCTCGGGGGTGTAGGTTTTCCCCTGTACCTCCACCACCGCCATGCCGCCGGCTCCGGTGGTGACCTTATAGGGCACCATCCCGCGTTCGGTGGCGACCTCGTCATACCGGCGCCCCATGAAACGCTTGATGGAAAAGACCGTATTTTCCGAATTGATGGTCGCCTGCCGTTTGGCGGGTTGGCCGACCAATCGCTCACCGGCCTTGGTGAACGCCACCACCGAGGGCGTCAGGCGGCTGCCTTCGGGATTCGTGATGACGGTTGGCTCACCGCCTTCCATCACCGACACGACCGAGTTGGTAGTCCCGAGGTCAATTCCGATAACCTTTGCCATGGTGTGATACCTCCACTTGAATTTGCCGCCTGGCTTTCGCGACGGCTATCATTGCTTATAGCATATAGCTTGAGTCTATTGTTGTCAAGCGTGCTGCTATCTAAACATGTAAGATCATTGCACCACGGGAAATTTTTTTGTTGTGAGGAGGGTACGGTGGCTCCTTTGAGCATACAGGGGCTCACCCGAAACGCCTGATGCAGCGCATTGACGTAGCAGGATCACAGCCTGTGCATCCCGTGTGCCGGCTCGGTGGTTGGACAGGACAGGCTTCGTGTTGCCGTGCGGCCGTGCCCACGGCGAAATCATCAGCGATTTCCTGCTGCGTGTACCATCGCCACCGAATTCATGTTATCATTATCATGATAGAAGAATGCCGGTCGATTGTATGGATCGGCGGTTAACGGATGAGGCGAAGAATTCGTAGACGACGACACCGCAACACGGGATTTCGCTGGCGTCGCCGTTGAAGACAGGGGACGTTCGACGATGCACTGGCTGCGACTCATCAAATTGCGTTTTGACCTGCGTTCCTTCGTGCAGTCGGATCGGTTATATGCCGTCGAGCAATTAGCGGCTTCCGATGATCCGCGCGCGTTGGGATTGCTGTTGTCGTCTACGCGTGATGATGACCCGATTATCCGCAGCAAGGCGGTGGAGGGGCTCGGGCGCTTCGGGGTCACCATCGTGGTGAAACCGCTCGTGCGCGCGTTCGCCGACAGCGATCCCGCGGTGCGGAAGAGCGCGGTCGCCGCATTGCGCGCATTAGTCGGCCCGCAGGCGACCAATCTACTCATCTCCGCGCTGCACATGGCCGATGTCGCCACCCGACTGTTAATGATCGAGACGCTGGGCGACAACGGCGATACACGTGAGGTCGAGGCGTTGCTGGCCGGATTATCGGATACTGACGAACGCATTCGCGAGGTATCGGCGCGCGCGGTGGGTAAACTCGGCAACGAGCGCGCCATCGATCCGCTGCTGGCGCTGTTGCGCAATGACGAGAAGGGCGAGGTGCGCGCGGCGGCTGCCGAGGCGCTGGGTCGTTTGGGCAATCCGCGCGTCATCAACGCGCTGCTAGCCGCAATCGCCGACACCGAGGAATGGGTGCAGTTCCGCGCTGTTTCCGCGCTGGTCGGCTTTGGCGAGACCGCGGTGGAGCCGTTGATCTTCCTGCTCACCCGTGGCAAAGCGGTCATCCGCGCGCGCGCGGCGACGGCACTCGGCACCATCGGCAATCCACGCGCGGTGGACCCGCTGCTGACGGCGCTGAAAGATAAGAATCCCGACTTACGCAAGGCGGCGGCGGAAGCGCTGGGGATGCTGCGCGACCCGCGCGCCATTGCCGCGCTGGAAAAAGCCTTTGATGACGACGTGCCCGCGGTGCGCTGGAAGGCCGTTGCGGCGCTGAGCATGCTGGGCGATCCGCGCGCCGTGCGACCCTTGATCGAATACGCTACCGACGAGAAGACCGCAAACGATGCCTTTCATGTGCTGCGCGAGATGCTCGTCACCTATCCCCACCTCGTCACCCTGGTCGATCTGCAGGCGTTGACGCGCCTCGATGTGGTAATCGGCCGCATGACGGGTGGCAGCGTGCCGACGGCCATCCGCAATGACGTAAGCCTGGTGAAGCAGTTAGCGCGCAAAGAATTGCTGCGACGCGAAGGCGGCCCGGTTGGCGCGACCTCCAATGAATAACCGCGCCGCTTTGTGAGGCGAATCCCCCATCGCTTCTTCTCCATCGCGTCTCCCGGCGGGTACATTTCCATTACCTGTTCGGGATGGAGCGCGCGCAGTCATGTCACAGCACGAACCGTCGAAAGATCCGGATTCCGCACCGCGACTCGCTCTCCCGGCGCTGTATGGCCGGTGGGACGGCGTGCGCCGGCCCGGCGCACGGTTACGGCGCAAGCATCGTGACACTACCCGCCGCTCCTGGCGTTGGCTGACGTGGGCATGGCTGATTGCCGTCTATACCGTGGCGGCGTTGGGCGTGTTGTTGCTGGCTGCCACGCTGGTCCCGCTGACACTGCCTGCCGATCGTTATCCCGGCCCTACCCGCATCCTGTCCGGTGACGGCGAGTTGCTGGCAATGCTCTACGACCGCTACCGCAGGCCGGTTACGCTGTACCAGGTGCCGTCCTCCACCGTGCACGCCGTGCTGGCTGCCGAGGATCGCCGCTTTTTTTCTCATCACGGACTGGATGGACGGGGCATACTGCGCGCGGCGTGGGCAAATCTGCGCGCGGGGCGGGTGGTGCAGGGCGGCAGCACTATCACCCAGCAACTGGTGCGGCTGGATCTCCTGGATGAACGGCGGACATTTCGCCGCAAGCTGCGCGAAGTGGTGCTGGCGCTGCGCGTGGAACGCGCACACTCCAAGCGCGAAATCCTGGAACGCTACCTGAACGCTGTCTATTTCGGCAACGGCGCCTACGGCATCGCCGCCGCGGCTGAAGCGTATTTCGGCAAGCCGGTTAACCGCCTCACCACGGCGGAAAGTGCGCTGCTTGCCGGACTCATTCGCGCGCCGGGGGGCGGCGACCCGCGCTATCATTTCGCGACGGCGGTGCAGCGCCAGCGGAGTGTGCTTGCCGCAATGCGGACGCTGCACTGGTTGTCCGCGGCGCAGTATCGGCAGGCGCTGGCGCAGCCGTTGCGCCTGCACCGTCGCGCGCGCCCTTCCTGGCGCGCACCTTACGTAGTGGAAGCGGTGCGGCGGGAATTGCTGACGGAGTATGACCGCGACGTGATCTACCACGGCGGCTTGACTATCGTCACCACCGTCGACGCGGGGATGCAGCAAGCGGCGGAACGCGCCATGCGGAACGCGCTGGCGGCGGGCGCGGCACAACAGGTGGGCAATGGGGCGCTGGTGGCACTCGATCCGCACACCGGCGCTATCCGCGCGCTGGTGGGCGGCGCCGCCTTTCGCCGCAGCCAGTTCAACCGCGCCTTGCAGGCACACCGGCAACCCGGATCGGCATTCAAAGCATTCGTGTATCTGGCGGCACTGGAACACGGGCGGCTGATGAATGACACGGAACTGGACGCGCCCATCACCGTCGGCGATTGGTCGCCACACAACTACAGCGATCGGTATAACGGTCCGGTGCTGCTGGAAACCGCGCTGGCGCGCTCGCTGAACAGCGTCGCGATACGGTTGGCACAACAAGTCAGCCCGTATGCCGTTGTCGCGGCCGCACGTGCGGCGGGCATAACCAGTCCGCTCACCCCGACGCTGCCGCTCGCGCTGGGTGTGTCGGAGGTGACGCCGCTGGAAATGGCACGCGCCTTTGCCACCTTCGCCAATGGAGGCAAAGCCATCGAGCCGGCGTTGATTCGTGAAATCCGCCGCGGCGATGCCGTGCTGTTTCGCCTGGCCCCTGTCGCGCAGCAACGCATCACGCCGAAAACGGCGTTTCTGTTGACACAGGGATTACAGGCGGTGATCGCCACCGGCACCGGCCGCCGTGCAGTGATTGGCCGCCCGGCGGCCGGCAAAACCGGCACCGCCAACGACTTCCGCGACGCCTGGTTCATCGGTTACACACCCGACTTGTGCGCCGCGGTGTGGATGGGCAACGACGATCACCGGCCGATGGCGGGGGTCTCCGGCGGCAGCCTGCCGGCACAGACATGGGCGGCCTTCATGCGTGCCGCGCTGCGCGGCGTGCCGCCCAGCGATTTTCCTGTGCCGCCGGGGCTGGTGCGGGTGATGCTCTGCCGCGACACCGGGTTGTGCGCGACCCCCGGTTGCCCGTCCATGCTGCGCTACCTACCCGCGGATCGTGTGCCTACCGAGTGCCTCCTGCATCTCAGTGAGCCCTCTTCACCGGAGATCAGCCCGATGCCCGACATCTTCCCAGGGGCGGACGATCTGCCCGATACAACGGAATTGCCGGCCATACTTCCGCCCACCCCGTCGACTCGGACGGTTGAACCGGCACCGACCACCGTGCCCGCCCCGGCACCGACACTCGCGCCGCCAGTCGCGCCAATCGTGCCGAGTTATCCCAAAGCGACGGCATCCAAGCGCCCCGCGCACGAGACCACGCCCGGCCCCTTCACTTCACCGGATTCCCCACCGGATGATCTCACTCAGCCGACTCCCGATGACCAGATCGTCGCACCGCCGCCGGTGCGCCCCACCCCACCACCGGATATACAGCAAACAATGCCCTGGCCGCGTACGCTGCTGCAGTGGCTGCAGTCGTTGCTACAGTGGGGAAAATAATCGCGGTGTGTTCGGGTGCAGGCCAATCGCGTTCAACGCCGAATCTGGTAGGGATCACCCGTGGGGAGGCAACGCTGATGGCATCGGCACTCGAGACTTTTCTGGCCGGCATCGACGCGCGCTTTGTGCCGATTGTGCAGGCACTCGACGGCGCCGTGCTGCGCGCGCGCCCAGCTTTCGACACCGCGATTAAATACCGCATGCTCACTTACACGCTCAACAATGACTACTGGCGGTGGATTTGCGCCATCGGGGTAACAAAGCACGCGGTCTGCCTGCGCTTCCTCTACGGCACCATGCTCGACGACCCGCGCGGTGTGTTGCGCGCGGGCACCAGCATCCTGAAAACGCTGGACATCACCTCGCTCGAGCAGCTCGATACGCAACTCGTCACCGACTACGTCGCCGAAGCCGTTGCCAAGTACAAGGCATTCAAAGCCCAAGCTGATCGCGGGCGCCCGGGAAAATGAATACAGCGTAAGGCCAGGCCAACTGCGACGCAGTGTTGCTCTCTACCGCTCTTGCTCCACCCGCACCTTCACCGCCTGCGCGTGGGCGTCCAGGCCTTCGTGGTCGGCGAGGGTGGTAATGTCGCTGCCGGCGACCGCAAGCCAGTCGGGGGTGAGTTGGATAAGACTGGAGCGTTTGAGGAAATCCATGACGCCCAGGCCGCTGGAAAAGCGCGCGGTGCGGCCGGTGGGAAGGATGTGGCTGGGACCGGCGTAATAGTCGCCCACCGGTACCGGCGCATGGCCGCCCAGCAAGATGGAGCCGGCGTGGCGGATGGCAGGGAACAGTGTTTCCGGCGCGGCCACCGCCAGTTCGAGGTGTTCCGCCGCCAGCAGATTGGCCATCTCCACCGCCTCCGCCAGGTCGCGCACCAGCACCACTGCCCCGCGCTGCTCCAGCGCGGTCGCCAGATATTGCGCGCGCGGCGAAGCAGCGAGCAGCGCCTGCACGGCGGCGTCCACCGCGGCGGCATACGCTTCGTCAGGGGTGATGAGCACGCTCTGTGAATCTTCGCCGTGCTCCGACTGGCTGACCAGGTCTACCGCCACCCACGCCGCGGGTACGCTGCCGTCGGCGATCACTACCACCTCGCTGGGGCCATAAAGGCCGTCCACGCCCACCTCGCCGTATAGCGCCTTCTTCGCCAGCGTGCCGAAGATATTCGCCGGGCCGACGATTTTATCGACCCTGGAGAAGGTGTCGGTGCCGAACGCCAGCGCGGCCATCGCCACCGCACCACCCAGTTTATACATCTCGGTGACGCCCAGCAGATGCGCTGCGGCGAGTACGCCGGCAGGCATGGCGCCGTCTGCCTGGCACGGACCGACCACCACGATGCGCGGCACTCCCGCCACCTGCGCGGGGACCACGCTCATCAGCAGTGAGGAAGGGATGGATGCCTTGCGGGTTGGCACGTAACAGGCCACGCTGTCCACCGGGGTGTGGCGCTGGCCGAGAACGAGGCCGGGCTCCATTGCGTCGAACCAGTCGCACGGCATTTGCCGCTGGTGATATCGGCGGATGTGTTCGGCTGCCCGCTTCATGGCGTCCCGTGTAGACACATCGATCTCCGCCGCCGCGCGCGCCATCTCGTCAGGGGTGACGGTGAGCTGGTCGAGGGTCGCCTGCGGCCAGTCGAACCGGCGGATCAACTCCAGCACCGCCGCGTCGCCTTCCGCGCGCACGCGAGCGACAATGCCGTCCACGATCTCCTGCACACGGGCCAGGTCCGCCGCCGGCGGCAACAGCCGTCGATTGATTTCCGCCGGGGAGAGCTCACTGGTGCGAAACACGCGTAAAGCGGTACAGGTCACGATCATTTCTCCTCTCGGGGGTGGGATTATCGGTGCAATAACCGCGCGGCGTTGTCCCCGAGCACGGCGGCTTGCGCGACTTCGGTGAGCGGCAACTCGCGGAAAGCGGCGACTTCCGCCGCCTGATCGGTCCACGGCGAGTCGGTGCCGAACAGCACGCGCGCGGGATCATGCGCCTCGATGAGCGCGGTCATGTATTCGGCGCCCATGTCGGCCTGCGCATACGACGTGTCAAAAAACAACTCGCGGCCCAGCAGCCAGCGCTCGACATCGTGCCACTGCGCATAACCGCCCATGTGCGAAGCGATGGCAGTCATCTGCGGAACCTGGTCCAGCACGCGCGCTAGCCGTTCGGGCGTGCAGTGCACTGGCGGTGGCAGGCCGATATCCACCCCGGCGTGAAAGAGCACGATCAGACCGGCGTCCGCCAGCGCGCGATAGATGGGCAGCATGCGCGGCTCATCGGCGAAAAAATCCTGATAATCACCATGAAACTTCACCCCGCGCAGGCCGTCGGCGAGCATTCGCGCGATCTCCGCCGCCCAGTCATCCTGGGCTGGGTGAATGCTGCCAAAACAGATCAAGTCGTCATACTGCCGGTTCACCGCCGCCGCCCAGGCGTTGATGGCACGCGCCTGCGACGGTTTGGTGGCGATGGGCGCGATGACGGACAATCCAATGCCGGCACGGCGCATGGACGCGCGCAGTGCAGCACAGGTGCCGTCGGAATGCGGTTCCACCTGCGCCGTCGCCGCCAGCGACCGCACCGCGCGCTCCGCCAGTGCGTCTGGAAAGGCATGCGTATGCATATCGATGATCATGGCTGTTTTTCTACACCACCAGGATACCAGGCCACAACGAATTATCTCGGAGTCGTTGTGCCTTGATGGTTCATACCGGATTGCCCAATGATAAACAGATTATCCACGGAAAGCAAGGCGCGGGTTACACGGGAGGCAAGCTGGCTAAAAAATCGCGTATGCGCAGATTGACGACGGCGGGATGTTCCAGCGGGGAGAGATGCCCCGCGCGCGGAATGAGGTAAAAGCGCGAACCGGGAATGAGATTGGCCATAGTGAGCATGCCGGATGCCGGACTGACGGTGTCTTCCTCGCCGCACAACACCAGCGTCGGGGTGAGGATCTGCGTCAGCATATCGGTGCGGTCGGGGCGCAGCGCCATGCCGATGGTGATCTGCGCCAGGCCCTCCGGATGCTGCGACAGCGCCACCGCCTGCATCTCCTCCACCAGTTCCGGATGCTCGCGCCGCGTGGTGGCGGCGAACAGGTCGTTCACGCGCTCGCGCAAAAAGGCGGTGCCTTCCGCGCGAAGCCCCTCGACCGTGCGCATGCGCCGGGCGGCGGTTTCCGCGCTGTCCGCCTCCGCGCGCGTGTCGGCGATGATGAAGCCACGGAAACGTTCCGGAGCCTTCGCGTACAAGGCAAAAGCCGTGTAGACACCCATGGAGACACCCATCACCACCGCGCGGTCGATCCGCAGGTGATCGAGCAGTGCCAGCATGTCGTCCGCCAGCAAATCCATCGTATAGGGCCCCGGTGTCAGCGACGAAGCGCCCGTGCCGCGATAATCGGGCAAAATGCGCTGCGCGATATCATCCAGCGGTTGCTGGGCGTGCCACATGCGGTGGTCGAAGGGAAAGGCGGGCAGGCACAACAGCGGGATGCCCTCGCCCGAGATTTCGTAATACATCTCCAACTCGCCAATCGTCAATTGCATCGCATACTCCTTTATTTGGGATCCTGCTGAACAGCAATCTCTTCCTGCGCGTCTCACGCGGAGGGTAAGATGCCGCTCAACACGCGCCGCCAATTTTCGCCCAGCACGCCGTCGATCTCCAGCCGGGTGAATCCCGCGTTTGCCAGCGCGTCGGCGAAACGCGGCAGATCGAGCACGGTATCGATCTCACGGGGGACATCCTCGCGTCCAAGGCCTCCGTCGAGATCGGTACCCAACGCCACGTAACGCGGGCCGACCAGGTCGGCGATGTAACGCGCGTGGGCAGCCAGATCGGCCAGCCTCACCGCGTCTTTCCCCGCCGAGCTGTCCCAGTCCGGGCGGATGAAACGATTATACATGACCAACCCGACGGCGCCGTCGCGGTCGGCGATGGCGCGAATCAAGTCGTCGCTTAATTGCCGATCACCGGGTGAAAGCGCGCGACAATTGGCATGCGAGGCGATGACACGCCCGCGGAAGCGCCGCAGCGCCTGCCAGCAGGCCACGTCCGCCAGATGGCTCAGATCCAACGCTACACCCAGCCGCTCCATCTCGCGCAGCAACGTCTCACCCAACAGGGTCAGCGGCCCTGGTTCGTCGGTGCCGCCGGCGTAACGTGTGCCTTTCCATGACAGTCCGATGCTGCGCACGCCGCGTTCCACGAAAAGGCTCAGGTCGTCCGGCGTGCGCAGCGGATCGGCGCCTTCCATCAACAGCACCAGTCCGGGGGTGGGCACGCGTTGTGCAACCGCCGCCGCCAGATCGTCCGCGGTGTGCAGCAGCGTCACCTCGCCGACAGCAGCCGAATGCTCGTAATATTCGAGCTGGGCAATGGCCTGACAATGGGCTTCTTCCGGAGAATGATAACACCGGACGGGATCGCGTCCCGGACGCTGCGGCAGGACGAAAAGGGTCGCCAGCACCACGCGGACATCCGCCGCGCGCAACGCGGGCAGGCTGACCGTCGCCGTACCGTCGCCATGAGCGGGGACCGGCCCCTCCGCCTGACGGATAGTCGCCACCGGAGCGGCCAGGTCGCGTCCCAGCATCACGGCATTCCATGCCAGATCTTCATGTCCATCGATTATCCACCTCATGTTCCCGCCTTTTTCGCCCTTTTCGCCGGTGTTCCTTGTCCATGTTCCCGGAATATGCGAGAATACACCCGTACCTTGCGCAGAGAGGACATCGCACGACCCATGCCCAAACAGACCGGAACCTATCTCGACCGCATTCTGGCGACGACGGAGGCCATGCTGGCATCGCGAACCGATCTGCCGACCGCGCCGCCCACCGCACCGCCGGCGCGCGGATTCATGCGTGCGCTTGCCGCGCCCGGCATCGCCCTCATTGCCGAAGTTAAAAAGGCGTCGCCGTCACGCGGCCTCATCCGCGCCGACTTTCACCCCGAGGCTATTGCCCGCGCCTACCAGGCTGCCGGTGCGTCCGCCATCTCGGTGCTCACCGACGAACCGTTTTTCCAGGGAAAGCTGGCTTACCTTGACACGGTGCGCGCCGTCGCCACGCTGCCGCTGTTGCGCAAGGACTTCATCATTCATCCGGCGCAAATATTCGAAGCCGTCGGACGCGCGGATGCCGTGCTACTGATCGTGGCGGCGCTCGCACCCACCGAGTTGACCGAACTGCTGCGCCTGGCGACCGCCTGCGGGTTGGACGCACTGGTGGAGGTGCACGATCAGGCTGAGCTGGAGATCGCCCTCGCGGCAGACGCCCGCGTGATCGGCATCAACAACCGCGACCTGCATACCTTTACCATCGATCTGCGCACCACGTACGCGCTGTTGCCGCATATCCCCGCCGATCGTCTGGCAGTCAGTGAGAGCGGCATCACCACATCCGACCAGGTGATGGAACTGGAGGCCGCCGGAGTAGCCGCCGTACTGGTCGGAGAGGCGTTGATGGCCAGTGCGGATATTGAAGCGGCGGTGCGGACATTGTTGGGCCGCACGCCGGCTCCACGTGCTATTTAGCGTGAAAATCTCCCATTTCCGTGTCATCCCTAACACGCCGGTAGGGCTATTGACGGGCAAGCGAAAAAATATTTTCGCCGGCAAGGAGGAATTTTGTAAGAAAAACCGACTTGCCCCCCCAAAGGCCCTTGACGCTCGCTTGTCCTTGTTCCTATAATTTCACTGTGATTCGTGAAGAGGGATCACTGGTGTGTCATCCGCAACAGAGACGGACTTTCAATCTTTCCCCCAGCGGTGGAGCGAGCGCCTCCCGGGTCACCCGGCTTTCGCCCCTGACCTTGCATAGGAAACTTTTGGGTAGAATGGAGGGCGGATTATGTTTTTGACGATACGCGATCACTTCGTCAATTTCCACGGAATGGGCGATGAAGAGGTCGTCATCTATGCCAAGGAAGGCTCGCAATTGGCCACCGAGCATCTTCTCTGTAAATACCGCAGTGTCGTTGAAGGAAAAGCGCGCTCCTATTTCCTGGTCGGCGCTGACCATGAAGACATCGTGCAGGAAGGCATGATCGGCCTGTTCAAAGCGATCCGCGATTTCCGCAACGACCGCATGCTGCCGTTCCGTGCCTTCGCCGAGTTATGTATCAGCCGTCAGATCTTCACCGCCATCAAGGCCGCCACTCGCCAGAAACACATTCCGCTCAATTCCTACGTCAGCCTGCATACCAATCTGTTCGACTCCGATTCCGACCGCACCCTGCTCGATACACTCGCCGAAACAGCCACCAGCGATCCCGAAGAAGTGGTGATTACCCAGCAATTCTCCGACGATTTGCGCCGCCGCATTCGCCGTGACCTGTCCAGCCTGGAAAGCGCCGTGCTGCGCAGCCATCTGGAAGGCAAATCGTATCAGGAAATCGCGGTGGAGTTGAATCGCCGGGTGAAGTCCATCGACAACGCCCTGCAGCGCGCCAAACGCAAAATCGGCAAGTCGCTGAAGAGCATGATGGTAATCGCCTGACCGCTGCGTCGTGAAGCATTCAACGCCGGGCACGTGCTACGTGCCCGGCATTTTTCGTGGTGCCGCCGCAGGTATTTCTGCGCGTCATACCGATTGCGTCAGCATTTGACCGTGGTTTGGTCGGTTAAAGCGAGTGCCCGGTACGGTGGTTGAGTCGGTCAGCAGTGCGGCGAGACGCTGTTCAGGCCTGCGCAACTGCCAGGCGATCATACCAGTGAAGCGCCTTCGGTCAGTTCCACCACTTTTCCGGTGAGGCGCTTGATGGCCGCCTGCATGGGTGCCGGTTCGCCCAGCAGGATTAACGTATCACCAACCTGCAGGACATACGCATGAAATTCGCGCATCAGCATGCGCCCGTCTCGCGTCATGATGCCCAGCACATGCACACCCAACTGGGTTTCCGGATCGGTGCCGTCACCCAATGCAGTGCCGTTGGCGGGTGAATCCCTCTCGATGGTGACTTCTTCGAGCACCATCTCCATTTGTTCGCCATGAATGACAGTATCGAGGAATTCAACCACTGACGGACGCAATATGGCCTGGGCGATGCGCCGTCCCCCGGTGACATAGGGTGAAATAACCCGGTCGGCGCCCGCACGCAGCAATTTCGCTTCGCCCGAGGCTTGTGAACAGCGGGTGACAATGAATATTTCGGGGTTCAGCACACGCGCGCTGAGGGTGATGTAGACGTTTTCCTCGTCCGTGGCGGCAACGGCGACCAAGCCGCGCGCGCGGACAACAGCAGCGCGCAACAATGACTCGTCTTCACGAGCATCCCCCTGCACATACAGGTAGTTTGAGTTCTCCAGCGCCGGCAACTGAATCGGGTTGTGTTCGACCACGACAAACGCTTTGCGGGATTGCAGGAACGAGCGGGCGATTTCCTGGCCCATGCGGCCGAATCCGCAAATGATGTAGTGTTTGGATAATTGCGCGATGCGTCGTTCCATACGCCGTGCCCCCCAGTAATAGACTAATTCGCCGCGCACCATGGCTTCAATAAGCAGACTGACGCCCCAGAGGACGACCACGAGGATGGTGGTGATGTAGAAGATACTGAACCATTCGTGCAGGGGACGTAGCGCTTCCTCGACGGGCTTGACATTACCCCCCAGCGTGCTGATGGTGTTGACGATCTGCAGCAATGCTTCCGACAGCGACCAGCCCAGCACAATCCGGTAAAAGATGGCGCCGATGGCGGATAGAATGATTAAGACCAGGGCAACCAGTTTAAGCTGGTAGACTTTGGATTTCCAGTTTTGACGCAGTTGCTGGCCCCAG
Organism: uncultured bacterium; assembly: GCA_964472305.1. Classification (GTDB taxonomy): domain Bacteria; phylum Armatimonadota; class Hebobacteria; order CAIYQO01; family CAIYQO01; genus CAYYJR01. The sequence continues at coordinate 167,899 of CAYYJR010000001.1, read as the reverse complement.
GATGTTTTTTGCTCGGAAATGAGAAACGCCTCCGCATCCCGTGAATCAATGGTGTATAGTGACAATACCAAACGGCGGTTATTTCGGCAAGACCCTGGTCATCAGGATTCCGTTGCCGAGGTTGGCACGGTCAGCAATTGTTCTACCGTGCCCAGCAGTTCATGACGCTCGAATGGTTTGGTCAGGTAAGCATCCGCATGCACGACTTCGAGTCCGATCACACGGTCCAGCGGCTGGCTGCGCACAGTGAGAATCAACACCGACAAGTCTTTCGTGCGCGGGCGACTCTTGATGTGACGGCACACTTCCCAGCCATCCATCTCGGGCATCATGATGTCCAGAATGACCATGTCAATTTCAAACTGCTCGAGCATGGTCAGGGCTTCCACCCCGCCGCTTGCACAGAGAACCTCATATCCTGATGATTGGAGAATCAGGGTGATTAATTGACGAATGTCCTGTTCATCATCGACGACAAGTATACGATGAGCCATGTCGATCTCCCCCTTTTCCATGCAGATACACAGTCACCTCGGATGCTCCGAAGGGCAACACAGGGGTCATCTTAATGTCATATCGTGCTGCATTGCTGCACTGCATAATCTATTCCATTTATTTAAGCAATGTTCTATCACTTCAATCAGGCGCATACTGGCAATTCGGGTGGTTTCGGCGTTCCGGTAAGTACCTCGACTCCCGTGGCGGTCAGCACGCAGAGATCTTCGATGCGCACTCCCCCGAAATCGGGCAAATAGATACCCGGCTCCACGGTTACCAGGGTTCCGGCCGGCAGCACTTCTTCGGACAGACGATTCAGCCGCGGCGCTTCATGTATGGCCAGGCCGACGCCGTGGCCGGTGCCATGACCGAACTCCGCGCCGTAACCGGCATCCTCGATCACCGCCCGCACGATACCATCGGCGTCACGCCCGGTAATCCCCGCTCGGATGCCATCCAATCCAGCCAGTTGCGCGCGCAGGCAGATACGATAAATTTCACAGGCCAGCGGCGGCGGATCGCCAACCGCGAAAGTGCGTGTCATATCCGCACAGTAATGCGCCACACATGCGCCCATATCCACGACCACCAGATCGCCGGACTGCAGCGGGCGGGTGTCCGGTTCGGCATGGGGTAAGGCGCTGTGCGCACCGGTGGCGATGATAATCTCGAATGCCGGACCCTGCGCGCCATGGTGCCGCATGAACCAGTCGGCTTCCAACGCCAATTCACGCTCACTGATGCCCGGCTTTGCACAGTTGAGCACGTGCTGATACGCAGCGTCAGTGATGCGCACCGCCTCGCGTATTCGTGCGAGTTCATCCGGTTCCTTTACCAGGCGCAGTCCTTCCACCAGTTCCGGTGCCGGCGTCAGCACATACGGGAGCGAGGCATCATCACCGCCATATTGGTAATAACTGGCCACGGTGAGATGATCCGACTCAAAGCCAACGCGCTCCACTCCCAATCCGCTCAACACGCGACGCAGTGTGACATCGAAGCGCGGGTCGACCTGCACGACTTCCCAGTCGGGCGATACCTCAGCGGCATGCAGCAGGTAGCGAAAATCAGTGAGTAGCAACTGGTGAGTAGGGGTAATCACCAGCATGCCGGCAGAACCGCTGAAGCCAGCGAGGTAAAACACGTTCTCCGGACGGGTGACCAGGAATGCGGGCAGGCTCTCTTCGCTCATCCGTGCGCGTAAGCGCTCAATGCGGGTCGCCATGACACTCTCACCTCACAAGGACAGGTTGGCATTCAGAGCGTGGGCGGCGTGTAGCGCGAGCAGATAACTTTGCGCGCCAAATCCGCAAATTTGGCCCACGCACACCCGAGAGAGGTAGTTTTGCTGGCGGAACGATTCGCGCGCGTGGATGTTGCTGAGGTGCACCTCGATAGTCGGAAGGCTCACCCCTTTGATAGCGTCGGGAATCGCCACACTGGTGTGTGTGTAACCGCCGGCGTTGAGGATCAGCACTTCAGCCCAATCACCGGCGTCTTGAATAGCAGAGACAATCTCTCCCTCGCTATTTGATTGCAGAATGCGGATCTCCAGCCCCAATTCGGTGGCCAGTGCACGCAGACGCGAGTTAATATCGTCCAACGTGACAGTGCCGTATACTTCCGGCTCCCGTCGCCCTAACAGATTCAGATTGGGTCCGTGGATCACAAAGACGGTGCGCATTGCCCGAGGAACTCCTCCGTCTTACCGATAATTGCCATACCGGGTTCCGTTGCGATGGAACGCGCTCCCGTGTGGCCGGTGTGAGTCAACTTCTATGTTCAATATAGCATACCTGTGCTTGCAAAGCAAGCCGGGTGATGGCGTTACCATGCGACAGGGGTGGGTATGGCGTATCCCAGAACGGCGAACGGCCTCCCCTTGCGGGAAGGCCGTTCGGATGTCGGGTCGCGAATTCAGGCTACAGCGTGAATTCAAGACCGGCGCGCAACACTTGCAGGTTGCTCGCGCTATCGGTGGGCACGGAAATGCCGCGGTAACCCCACAGCAGATTGGCGGCGACACCAGTGGCGATGGGTTTCTTCGCCGACAGGATGAGGGCGGTATCGCCCGACGCCCCGGCATTCTGATCGCCGAACCCGCCATAAATGCGAGCGCGCAGCAGGGTGTCTTTCCCGTAGGTGTAATGGAAATCAGTTTCCCACCCATCGGTGACATTGGTCTGGCTCAGGAAGAGCGGACGATCGACCCAATCGAGATCGAACGCGTTCGCCGAAGTATACGGATTCAGAATGCCGGTGGTGTTGGTGTATCCGGCTCCAATTTTCCCGATCCGCGCGGTCATATTCAGACCGTTCCAGTTATTCAGCACGTCAGCGCCGATGACGAGTGCCCCGCGATTATCCAAATCGCTGAACAAACCACTGATGGCACCTAGATTCTCATGCGCATATTCACCGAACACGCGATAGCCGGCAATGTTGCCTTCCGCGCCGATGTTCCATACGCTCTCGCCCGCAAGACCGCGCGGCATGTAATTGCCAACCACGTTCCAGTTCGTCAGGGTATCGGACAAATCGCCGATATTGTAGCCCAGGTAGCCATACATGACCGGGCTGTGGCCGTCATTGGTCGAGAAGTTCGCGCCGTAGGTATAGTTGCCGGTGCCGCTGTCAAGCGAGATGCCGGCCAGCGGGCGCCGATTGGTGTCGACCGCCAGGCCCTGGGCGATGATGGTCGAGTGCCGACCAGCCGTCACGGCGATCTTCTGACCGAAGATCTGGGGCGCGTTGAAGGTCGCGTACCAATCCCACAACTGCAGATTGTCGGCTACGATAGTTCCGGAGTATACAGGATTGCCGACGGGCGTTGCCGAGATCGGGCTGACGATGCGCATGGTCAGGTGCCCGGCCAGATTCTCCGACACGGAACCGTCGAAATTCACGTCAGTCTGGTAAACGCCGAAGCGCGACGACTTCGATGCGTCTTTCGCAAAGTCCGGAAGGGCGCCGATCGCTTCAACCGAGTCTTCAATGCCATTAGTGTTCGAGTCAGCGCCGGCACTGAAATCCAGTCCGCTTCCCTGAACGCCGAAGCGCATGGCGCCGTGCACGCTGGTGCGCAATTGCGGGGTTTTGTTGCCCACGGCCGCTTCCAGCGCAGTGACGCGCTCCTGCAAGCTGCGGATGTCGCCGCGCACCGCGGCGATTTCCGGCCCGAAGGTGGTCAGCAATTTGGTTAACTGCGCAATCTGCTCGTCAGTCAAACCTTTTCCCGGAGGGCCGGCAGGACCGGCAGGACCGGCAGGACCGGCGGGACCGGCGATGCCTGGTGTACCAGGAGTACCGGCAGGACCGGCAGGACCAATCGCGCCCGGAGCACCCGGAGCGCCGGCAGGACCGACAGCACCCGGAGCGCCGGCGGGACCGGCGGGACCGCGCAGTTTCGCCTGCACCTGCGGGTTGTTCTGAATCTCGTTGATCACGTCCTGCATGGTGAGTTGTTTGCCTGGCGTGGAAGGCTTCACGCCTTCGACAATTTCGAGCACGCGCGCCAGTGCCATGGCAATCTCAAAACGGGTCATGGGACGTGTGCCCTGGAATTGTGCCGTCGTTCCGACGCGCACGCCTTCCAGAATGCCGGCCTGTGCAAGATCAGCAACCGCTTTGGCAGCCCAGTGCGTCTCGGGGACATCCGAGAATGGCCCTTCCGCGAATACTGGGAAAGCGGAGGCGATCAGGAGGGAGACCACGAAGGCTCCGATCCACTTTCTCATGTGTTGTACCTCCTTCAAAGTAAAGCTTGGAATGTGGCCATGCCGGCATCGTGGGTGAAGAGGCGAATAGTTGTCTAAATTTCCTTTGCGCCCATTCTAAGATGTACGAGCTACCGCCATAACCGAAAGCGTTTGACGATCAGTAAGGGAGATACCGCCGTTTCGAGATGCGATCTTCCTCTGACCTACTATGGGCTAGTGTAACACAGCGTTCAATGCCTGTCAACCAAAATCACGGGGTACCCTCTATTGTCGAAGGGCAATTTGATATATTTTAGCCATTACTTGCCACACGTATTTGGGTCAGTGCGACGAAAACTAAGGGCAAGCAGGTGTGAGAACTACGGTGCTGAATACAATACCTGGCCGTCTTCTAATCTAGATGGATGGTTGTCGGCGGAAAGGATCGCTGTATGCGGCATTCACCATTGCACTTTCAACGTACGGTGCCGGTCACACCGATCCCCTACCGCATCATGCTGCCCCAACCGGTCGAAAATCTTATCTGCCCGGGCCGTGCGGTGAGCGTCGAGTGCGACGTGCTGGGACCGCTACGGGTGATGGCAATGGGCGAAGCCGTGGGAGTGGTGGCGGCACAGGTTGCCGCGCGCGCCATCCCGTTTGCGCGGATCGAGATGGATGCCTTGCGCGCGGCGCTGCGGGCGCAAGGCGCGCTGGTCGACATGTCGGCAATTGCACGGCACGAGTAAATCAATACGGCTCAGCAAATCGCAATGTTATCTTACGACCGGTCGCGACAATTACATTCGACGCCATGATGACCATCGCCGTGAGGCGCTGCCTGGCGCTCAGGTCGCAGAACAGACGACGTCACTCGACAGCGCCGTGCCGTTCACCGCGGGGAGGCAGTGCCCGCCGGTTATTCGTATGGCGTGCCGCGCGATGTTTTTCCCGGCCGGCTCCATGGCTTCAAATCAGTGTACCAGAGCGCCGTCTTCACCAGTTCCGCGACACCGTCCCGTAATGACCTGACCAACAGGGATTGCCCCATGCCGTAAACGGTATCGGAACCGACTGTGGCGCTGCAGTCACTCCAGGTATATTTATTCGAATAATTGTTCATCGCGCGCGGTTGGGGGGGATCGGTATCTTCGCCGGTCACCTGAACCGGAATTGTGAGTATCTGTTTCCGCTCACCGTTGCTGGCCAGGTTCACGTCCGTACTCCACAACACATTTTGCGTGGCATACATATCCAATAATTTCAGTTGCCCACCCAGCGACATCGCGGGGGTGGTGACCACCTCGAACTCATAATTCACCTGGTACGATGATTTCCCGCGCTCCCATTCCCGGCGATTTTGCTCCCACTTCTCACGCGCACGCTCCCATTTGGGGAGTTCGATATAGGTATATTTCGCCAGGTCTTCCTGATATTCACGGGAGTTGACACGATCTTTGTGTGCTTCACCCGGATATACATGCGGCCCGAATGGCGATTTACGCCTGTCGGCATCCGGCTTATTCGGTTTATCCGGTTCCTTTTCTGTGAACGCTGGATAAGGTTCGGTAATCCGATTACGGGGGAACGTATACGTCACCTGCGGAGAGAGTTTGCGCACCATAAGCAGCAGGACTGCATCGGTGTTACTGGCCTGATTGACCCGGCGGATGGTGTCCGGCTTGCGCAAGGGATCATCCGTGTCGGCGTTTTTGCCAAGTGCTTCGTCGAGGACACGACCCCAGTTCTGCGTGGAAACCATCGAGCGGACTTTCATGCGAAATGCCGTTCCCGCAACCTCCTCCATTTGCATCTGCACTGGCCCGGGCAGCAAGCGTTCGCGATCAGGATCGCCCACCCCGAGGGATGTGCCCACCGCAAGGCTGGTAATATAACTGAGATCATACACCGGTATATCGTAGGGTCCGCCTTCGAAATTACGGGCAATCACTTTGGTAACCAGTTCATTGAGAAACTGCGCGGTGGGCGCGCAGATAGCCCAGGTATCCTCTTCGCCTTTTTCGTGCCGTGCCACCGCCGTCCGGCAGAAGCGCTGCCATCCCGTCAGTCCCACGCGGTCCGGCGTCTGCAAATGACATGGCGCGCGCAAGCTCGGTGGAAGAATTCGCACCGCCATTTCGGCGGTGCATTCTTCTTCGCCGTTCCAATTCAACGCGATCAATTTCTGATCGACGTCGCGGAGGCCGGCAAACTTCTCGTAATCGTCCAGGGTGAACGATTGCACCCGGCTGTATTTAATGACCGCGAGCAGCGCATTGCGTGCCTGCGCATCGTTGGACAACATCGCCGTCCGGCAGACTTTGTGTACGATGTCCAGCGTCTGCTGTACGCTCACCGGCGCCGTGCTGGGCAATGCCCACAAATCATTCGCCGCCTGCTCGATCCAACTCACCTCGGGAAGTTCAACGTATACCTGGTATTCCTCGGCTCCGGTCGTCTGCACCCAGGTGCGCACACACCCGGATTGCGGCAACGGCGCCATAAGCGGGAACACATAGAGTTGGAGTTTGCCAAGCGCGGTCTTCTCCGCATCGGTCAACCGGGAGCGGTCGATCACGACCACTGTTTCCGTGTTCTTCAGGTGATCGTATGGGAGCAACTCCGTCTTTTTTCTGCCGTATGTCCCGACTTGCGCCAGCGGGATATACAACACGTGGGGCGTATTTTTATGGCGCCGCATCAACACCGTCCGACACATGGGACGCATGACATCCAGCTCCGGGATATTGCTGATGATGTAAGCATAATAGGGAACTTTAAAGATGCTTCCACCATCTGAACGATCGATAATGTAATGCTGGTACAATCCCGCCTGTGCGGCGATACCGGTGACGACACACAGCATCAACACCCCGAGCATACGGGGCGAACAAAAAAATGTGACACCACAAAACATCGAGTCCTCCTGCTATTTAACCGGTATTTCACACACAATCGAGCGGCAGTCGATGCCAGTAACGGCAACGTGAAGGCCGGGAACCTTTTCCAACGCTTCGGCAACCTGGTCAGCCGTCCGTTTCGTCATGACGCTGAAGAGCGCGCAGTTCGTCGCCCGTAAATCTAACGACGTTGTCGTCACCGTCGCGCCGGGCAACTGCTCCGTCAGGCACTCCTCGATCGTCCGCTTATTGGCCAGGCTGCCGATATGCCACACGCGCACGGCGTAGACCGGTTGGCCGTATGACTTCAGGATGTCGGCGCACATGCGAATGGTCGTCCCCTCCGCGGCGCGCTGCAATACCAACTTGCCGAGTACGCTCGACGTCACATCCACCGCTGGATAATCCTTTCGCGACAGGGTGGCGGTATTCTCAATCGACGCGAGCACTCGCCCGGTGTTTACCTCAACGAGTTTGAACTCTATGCGCGCATCGAATCCGTCGCGCTCGGCGCGTTCTTCCGCGAAACTGTCGCCCACGGCGATGATATCGCTCTGCACCTCGCCCAGATACTGTTTCACCAGATTGGGCGCCAGGCTGTCGCCAGCCTCGGTCTGGCGCAATGCCTCGCGCAACAGCGCCATTTTTGCCCGGTCGGTATCAACCACTTGGAAGCCGTATTTGAGGAATGCGCCTTCGATGACGGTTTTCACCGCCGGATCGGGGGGATTGCGGCGCAGGATGGTTTCCGATGTATCGACCGCGATACGCGGAGTGACTTTGCCGAAGATAATGAAAACCAGTTCGCGCATCATCTGGGCGAAATTGACATCCAGGTAATAGGCGTCCGCGCGGGGCGTGACTTTCGCGACCAGCCGCGCGGGACTGCGATAGATTTTGCCGGTGATCTCGGGCGTCCAGCGTTCGAGCACGTCTTTGGCATCGGCGAAAATACGCTGGTCAACCAGCCAGCGAATCGCATCGCTGCCAGCATCCGCCTCTTTGTCGGCGGTCGAAGACAGTGTGAAGATGCTGGTATTGTAGGAAATTAGTTGAATGGTCGACTTCACCGCCGCGGGCGTCGGCTCCGCGGGACCGGGATCCCCCGGGAGGCCGCCGCGCCCGTTCTCCGCCGGATACTCGGCCGCCGCGACCAGCGCGCCCGTTTCGATTTTCATCAGGCGCGCGTCCACCGACGGGTGCAGGCTGTCGCCGGATACGACGCCGATCAACAGATAATCCGCAGAGAGAAACTTGCCCAGTTCCTTCTGCTCGTTTCGGTCGATCAATCCGCTGGCAACGTCGATCTTCAACTGTTGCAGCGCCGTGTTGAGTTGCTCGCGCTCGACCACGGTGAAAAGTTTCGCCTTCACAAGCGCGGTGATGACTTTATCCTGCAAGGCCGACACGTCAAGATTTTCATCCGTGCCGCGATTGCGAAACCGCGCGACGGCCACCGTCTTCCCCTGCAACCGCTGGACATCGGGATTCCCGACAATCTGCTCCACCATGGCGACCGCCACGGTGCGCATGACATCCTGCGCAGACGCTGCCTGCACGAAAACCGCGCCGGCCATCACCATGGCGACAACAAACCACACCCTTCCCATAATGCCTCCATTCTCACGGATTGACTGTGCTCATACAGGGTCATCGATTGATCGGAATCTTCCGGCACTCCACGCTCTCGGCGGCGATGGCTTTGCCGGTTGCCGTCTCCAGGATGCGCGCGTTCATCACGATGAACTGCCCGCGGTCGGAGACGCTGCCGACGAGGATATAGTTGCAGCCGGTAAGTTGGCCGAGTTTTTGCGCCGTCGCCTGGTCGATCAAGGCGGAATCTTGTATCTTCAACTCTTTCAACGCCTTGTCGAGTTGCCCGCGCTCGACAAGCTGAAAATCGGCGTTAATCATGCGGGTGGACAAATCCTCGATGACATTCAATGAGATAGATGCAGATGGGATGTCGATCAGGTTGAACGTCATCACCGCCATGAAACCGTTATCCAGTTTCGTCTTCAATTCCGGCTTGTTGTCTACGCGCTTACGCAGAGCCGAAGCGAGTTTATCGAGATCGCTGGGATCAACCACGAAGGTGGCCGGCTGTGAAGGGGGTATTGTAGTTGATGAGGTTGATGGTTGTTGTACAGGAGGTTGTGTTGGGTTTCCTTTCACCAACTTGGGATCAGCGAAAATCGCCGGGGTTTTCGCACGTATCGTCATCGTCTTGCGCCCGGTGAGCGGGATATCGATGGCAACGGCCCTGTCGCCGGCAGTGACCTTTCGTGAGAAAACCTGCGTGCCGTCTGTCTCGATGACAATATCGCTATTGCCTGTTTTATCATCCGAGATGCCGATATATGCGACGAAGTGATCCCAACCGGTAATATTGAAAGTTATCCAATCGACATTTTGATATATATGCTCGATCAATCCGTAATTATCAAAGAGTATTCCAGTAATGGTAGCTTCACCTTTGTAAGTCCATCCGGCACCGGTAACTCGTTTAGCGAATTCATAATTAAACGGCCTTTCTCCGCTACGCAAATCCCCCGAGCCTTGTGCGAACGCCGATAGGCCGACTGCCAGCAGCAGCAATGATACGATTATACGGATCATCTGTAGGTGTCCTCCTTACTGTGAAATGTATAAACACATTGAAAGAATGCCGGGCAGGCGATCATGCTCCTACGACCAGATATGATACACCATGCCTCCTGTATTTGTCAGGGCGTGACGGTAGTCGTGTGGTCGAGCAGGTCCGTATCTCCAGATAGACATGTGCTTGCATCCGACAAGCCATATCGACCCACCCGGCATTCCCCTGGTCGTTTCACTCGGCGACGGGTTTCACCATCACCGTCACCCCGGTGACGGAAATCACCTTCAGGCGAATTTCTTTCCCGATATGCGATTCCAGGTGCATGGCCAGCGTTTTGGCATTGCCGGTGAACGAGACCGTCAGCACGCCATAGCCTTCCTCGAAGCGCGCATCCGCCTGGCGGACGAAGCGCGACTGGATGAGCTTGCTCTCGACGGCGGACAACTGGGCGAAGGTGCAGGGCGCCACTTTGACCGTATATTCCTTGCACGGGTCGAGCACGGCGCGCAACAGCGTGCGTTGATTCTTGCTCAAATAGTCGGCGCCGACTTTATCTTCCGCGGCTTCCAGCGCCGCCTTGGTCGAGAATGCCGCGCCCACCCCGAGGCCGCGTTTGGCGCCCAGTATCTGGGCGGTATCCGTCCGGATGATTTTCGCGTCCAAGGTCACCTTCTGCGAGAAGGTAGCCGGATCGTCCATGATGCGCTCGGGATTATCCGCCGACACCTTGCCGGTGATGATGATGTCCGCTTTATCCTGCAGCAGCATCACCGTATTGGCATCGACTTCCCCCTGGCGAATCAGGCGCAACGCGTCTTTCTGCCGCACGGACGTGAGCTGATCCTCGTCGATGACTTTATAGCCTTTCTCCACCATCTCGCTGGTCAACGCATTCACGATGCCGTCGGGATCGCGCAGGCTGTCGGTGCCGTTGAGCGCCATGATGATGCGCGGATTTCCGGCGATCTTCAGCTTGTCATACAGATCGTCCAGCCGATTTTCCAACCGCTGCAGGGACACCTTGGCAGTGATTTTTACCCAGTACAGGTCCTTGGCGTCATCATAATTCTCGGCGGTCACGGTATACGTGTGCACGAAACCGGCGGAGTCTTTATAAATCGTGTCGGAAACCAGTTCCAGGTTGTTCACCACCGTCTCGGACTTAATATACAGGCCCAATCCCTGTTCCACCGCTTTGCGCTGGGCATCCTGTATCGCATCGTCGCGGGCTTTGGCACGATCCGGACCGGCGCCGACGCCCTGCGCGACGACCGTTTTGAACTCGGACTCCGCCTTGCCGTCCTGCGCCATGACGGCAAGGCTCACGGCAAACACCAGCATCAGGGTGAGGAGAACGGCAGCGAGCATCCGCCAAAATGGGACACAATGAATATAGTGTCGCATGGTATTTCCTTTCAGCATTCGAGAAGCGAGCGGTAGCTTCCTGTTTCCGCGCTGCGCTTCGTCGTTACCGGGCATCCATCACGTAGCGCATGCCGATGACATTCGCGCGGGTGGCGGGGGACAGGTAATCGCGCCGGCTGGCGCGATACGCGTTCGAGGTGATGTCATGGCAGGAGCCGCCGCGGAGAACGCGATAGTCCATGAGATCACCTTGCTTCTCATAGACGCCGTCACACCACTCGCTGACATTACCCGCCATATCCATCACGCCATAGAAACTGACGCCGGCGGGGAAGCTGCCGACTTTCATCGGCGCATTCTTCCCTTCCAACCCGTTATTGCAGCGAGCGGCATCCCAGGCATTGCCCCAGGGATAAATCTGGCTTTTTCGCCCGCGCGCCGCTTTTTCCCACTCGGCTTCGGACGGCAGGCGGCCGTTCGCCCACTTGCCGTAAGCGACCGCGTCGTTCCAATCGACGTTCACGATCGGCGAATTCTCCAGCCAGCGCACATCCGGCATAGCCGCCATCGGGTGTTTGGTGATTTCGCTGAATTTGCGATATTGCGCTACGCTCACCTCGTACCTGGCGATCCAATATGCTTTGGTGCTGACTTTATGATAGGGTCGCTCATCGGCGACTTCATTGCTGCCCATGCGGAAGGAACCCTTGCCGATATACACCATCTCCATGCCGTCGATGGGATTGATCCAGATATCGCCGTCATGGGCATTCGCCGGCATATCAAGGGAGCGCCAGAGGATGGCACGCTTATTACATTTTGGTGTCGGGTTCACTTTTTCGGCGGGCGCCGCCAGCGCGCTCACCGCAGCCAGCAACAGCACCAGACAGTTGAGCCAGAGAACATATCGTTTCATGGGATACTCCTTTTCAATCATTCGCTACGCGCCACGGCGCGGTTAATTTTCGGTCAGGAAGGCGACATTCAATTTGTCGAGGAACAAGGCCTGTTGATTTTCCGTACGGATCAACTCCGCATCCGCCGGACTGACAATCGCATCCGTTTTGAATTGCTTGCCGCCCCCAAGTCGCAGCGCCGTCACCACCAGCGGGTGTTTGCCGACGCGATCAAGCAAGGCAGGATCATCCAGCGTCGTGAAGTAACCCGCAATACCCCGTTCGTTGACAAGTTCCACAGACACCATCGAGGTACTCCAGAGATTCCCCCCAGTCTGATCGAGGATGCGGGGACACATGGAGCGCGCCAGACCGAGCCCGCGGCAATCGATGACGAGTCCGGTATAACGCTCCGGCTGCTGTTCGGGAGCGGAGGGCGTAACCGATGGGGTAACCGGGGGCGTAATCACGGGCGTAATGTCGGACTTCGGATCTTCCTTCGGCGTGGTCGGGACAATCGTGACACCCGGATTCGCCGCTTTGAACTGGACGGGGAGATCAATGCTCTGCGACAGAGCATTTTTCTCGTCATAAAGATTCACGGCCAGCACCACTTCGTAGCCATTCTCGCCAAACGGCTTCTCGCTGACGATCACCGCGCCTTTCAGGAGACCTTTCACACTTGTCTTGATGATATCCTGCGTCACTTCCAGGTTTTCGACCGTCGTTTCCGACGTGACATGCACGCCATTTATTACCTTCAGCAGGTTGCGTTCCGCCGCGACCAGTGCCGCTTCCCGCGCCAGCACGGTCATCTGACCGGGGGTTTTCGCGAACTTGGGCGCAAAACCGATGCCCCGTGCGCGAATCTCTTCTTTTGACCAGTCGATCTTTCCGTCGCCGATGACATCCACCACATTGGTGACTTCAACGGACACCTTCGTCGTGGTCGCCGCCTGCGCGAACGCACCGGTCAGACCGCAAAGTGCCAGGACGGAAATGAGCAGACCCCTGTGTATTCGAGCTACGAATCTCATGCTGCTACCTCCTTGGGATAGATAACGTTGATTTGCTTGCTTTGTACGCCGGCGATGGAAAATAGTTCCCGGATCAGGAGCATGATTGCCGGTATTGTTGACGGTGTTTCGCGGCGGATGCGATCGCGATCGTGCGCATCATGCCGTGACTGATTATGTCGCTGAACCGGGGTATCACACTGGACGGCAATAAAATCGGATGGTCGCCGTCAAAGACCATCGACTGCCCCTGCTTGTCGAAGGCATAGAGCGATAGCACATACCCGGCTTTCGCCTTTTTCAAGTGCCCGGCAATCACATAATCACCCGTTACCGTGTCGGCAAGGCGTGCGAGGGTGGCGGCATTCGGCGTCAGTGTTTGCAGATCAGCCGTCGTCGCCAACGGGGCCAACCGCTTGATATCGATTGTGACATGCCGGTCATTGAACGCGCACACCAGCGCGGCGGTCAGCGAGTCAGCGACGGGCAAATCCCGTTCGTCGGCAGTGGCGACCGGCAGTATCGAACAGGAAATTGAGGCGCGAGGATTATCGGATTGGGTCATGCACAGCGCCAGCGTATCGACGTATTGCGCAATCACCGCATCCCCGTCGACGGGGGGAACCGATTCCTGCCGCGGCGGATGCTGTACCGTTCCACGCGGGGTCGCGTGCTGCCGTTCAGCGCGTGGCGCCGTGCGTTGCTGCCGGGGTGCCACCTGCCGGTGTGCATGGCGCCGGTTGTCAGCCACCACCTGGCGCTCTTCGTGCCGGCGCATCGCGATGTGCGGTTGATCACTTTCGTCCGGCCCCATACGAACGGGAACCTTGGGCCGGGGCGCAACCGCGGGCGCGGGCGAACGCGGGGATAGCCTTGGACGCTGCGCGATCCGTGTGGTCGAGATGCGATGATAGACCAGGAATCCCATAATGACAATCACGGCGGCACAGGCGACCGCGGGCACAAGTTTCCACCACTGGCGGATGGGCGCCGCCGGTGGCTGACGCCAGGCCCCCGCCTCGATCGCGTGAATGTCATAAGTGACGCGAAAGGTCGGCAGCCGTGCCATCTCGCTGAAAGCGTTGCCCAGCACGCGTGCTTCATCACGGCACCGCGGGCAGGCGGCGAGATGCGATGTAACGCGCGTGGCTTCCTCCCGCGCGAGTTCACCTTTCAGATAGGCGATGATCTGTGCTGATATCTGGCGACACTGCATACTCACCTTCGTCACCCGACACGGTCAAATAGTTCCTGCCGCGCGAGAATTTTTTTTCGCATCGCATCCCGCGCCCGTTTCTGTCGCGTTTTCACGGTGTTCAGCGGGGTTTGCATAATCTGGGCAATTTCCTGCTGACTCATCCCACAGATATCCGTCAAGACCAGGACCGCGCGAAACTTGGGATCGAGACTGTAAATCAACGCGTGCAAGACTTCCTCCCGCTCTCTCTGTATGAAAGCATGCTCGGGGGTGGGATACGGGGGTACGGATAGTGTGCGGTCGCATGGTTCATCGGTGTCAGCGAAAGCAATATCGGTGAATGTCAACGGTGTATGCGCCCACCGCTTTTTACAATTCATGCAGACGTTGAGCGTCACGCGATAGATGAAAGTTGACACCTGGCATTCACTGCGAAAGCGCGGTAATGCACGCAACAGTTGAATCGCGACTTCCTGCATAACATCCTGGGCGTCAGCGTGATGACGAGCGAAGCGGGAGATAATCGGAGTGATGCACGGAGTGACGTGTTCGAGCAGCGTCTCGAATGCATGGCCATCGCCAAGTTGAAAACGACGTACCAGCAAGGTGAGCTGCTCCTCATTCGCCAATTTTCTACCTGAAGGAGCCGCCACAGACGAGGTGTGAACCGATCCGGCATCTTGAGTACCATCTGTCATCAGCATTACCGTAAACTCATTCGCTGCTGCTGTGCGAGTGCCGCGGCATCGCTCAATTTCCTGCATTACATAACATGAAGAGGTCTAAATTACGAAATACGCCAGCTTATCTCATTCACCAAAGCAAGACTATTCGTCATGCTTTCGCTCACACCTTTCCTGACAGTGCTCCCCATCCGATGCGGTTTGAATTGGTCGTTTTCGCAAAATGACCGTCAGCCAAGCACCGGGCGACCCTGTCGGTGTGCCAATACTGCAAAAGTGTTTCAAAAATGGGAGGGGTGACAGTGGTAACAACGCATCAAGACCGATGGGGTGCTCCCGGCCATCTCCGGATGGCCAGTGGGATGGGATTCACGTCAGGCGACCCCGGATACTGGTGTATCCGGGGTCACCGAGAAGGTTACGCTTCACATTTCGTCATCTCCGGAGTGAACGCGAAAACGACAAACCGCATCGCCTGTTATCGTAATGCGCTATCGTCCGCGACCGGCCTGTCGTTTTGCATGCGTGGCATGCACGGCAGCGGATTGATGCGTGGCAGCGGCTTTTGCATGTGGGCGCGGGCCGGATGATACCTCGCCGGGTTGGCGTTTTGTCCCGGCGAATTTCCGGTTATGCCTGGCAACTGCCGCCATGCCGGTGAAATGTTTCCCACCGGAACGCTCGCGGCGCGGCGTCTCGGAAGGCGCCGCCGCGGTATCACGGTGTTCCGCGGCATGTTCCCGTCGTCGTGGTGCAGAGGTTGCTTCTCCATCTCGGTGCCGACGGTCCACCGGCTCGGATTGCGGTGATCGCGCTGTCGGATTTTCACCGAATTGAATGCGGCGACGTTCTTTCCGTGACAGTGGCTCCGTGTCATGCCGGCGCTGCGAATGGTCGGCACGGGGGGGCGCCGCGTCAACGTGGTGTTTGCCCGGACGTGCCGCCCGCGCGGGGGCGTCTGACGCCGATCTCCGGTCGGAACGTTCATTTCGCGGCGCATCGGCATGTCGCGCGCGTTCCGGACGGTCGGCACGCCCAGCGGACGCCATGGGCGTATCGCGGCGCGGCGCGCAGCGTGGACGTTCCTCGTCCTGGCGCCGTGAAGGATGCGACGCGGCACGGGTAGCTGCCCGCGGGCGCGCCATATCATCGTGCGGGGAGGCGCCGTCGTCGTTCATCCCTGCAGAGTCGTTCTCCAACTGTGCAATCTCAATGCGCTTCCCGAGCATGCGCTCGATCTCGCGCACGGAACGAATATCCCCTCTGGTCATCAGTGAGATGGCGTGACCGGCGCGCTCCATGCGCCCGGTGCGTCCGATACGATGCAGATAATCATCGGCTTTGCCCGGGATGTCGTAATTAATCACATGTGAGATGCTGGTCACATCAATGCCCCGCGCGGCGATATCCGTCGCCACCAAATAGGGAAAGACACCGGCGCGGAATTGATCCAGCGTATCCTGGCGTGCCCGTTGCGTTTTTTCCGCATGCAACACATCCGCGTGCATGCCCGCGGCATACAGGTCGGCGGCTACCTGATTGGCGGTCACGCGAGTTTGCGTGAAGATGAGCACCGAATCCGAATCCGGAATCAGTTGACGCAACAGACTGGTGAGCATGGCAGTTTTCATGCCGTGATTAACCTGATACAGGGTATGGCGCACTGTTTGCGCCGGCACCGCGGTATCTACTTCCACGCGCACGGGATCGCGCAGCGTCTGCTGCACGAAGGCGTTCAGTGATCTCGGGAAGGTGGCGGAGTAGAGCATGGTTTGCCGTTTGTCGGGCACATGCTCGAGGATTTCCTGAATCGACGGCAGAAATCCCATATCCAACATGCGGTCCGCTTCATCCAGCACCAGGCAGTCCAGTTGACGAAAATCGGTGTTACGGCGGTTGATATGATCGAGCAGGCGGCCCGGGCAGGCAATAACCAGTTCCACGCCATTCCGCAAGGCGCGTGTCTGCTGATGCATGGCGACGCCGCCGTAGACGGCGACGGTGCGCACGTTGGTATGGATGCCCAGTTCGCGCACCATGGCGAGAATCTGCTCTACCAGTTCGCGGGTGGGGGCCAGAATCACCGCACGGGTCTTGCGGCTTTCCAGCGGCAGCGCGATAAGCCGCTGCAGAATGGGCAGCACAAAAGCTGCCGTTTTTCCGGTGCCGGTCTGTGCCGTACCCACCAGGTCACGTCCGGCCATCGCCACCGGCAGCGCCGCGGCTTGAATAGGTGTCGGCGAGACAAATCCGGCCGTGGCGAGTGCTCGTTGCAGTCGGTCGTCCAGGGGAAATTCAGTATATCGCATCGTATCCTCAGCCAACCATCCTGTTAAAGTATGGAAACCAATTTCCCGGACGGTTGGCACACACGTCGGACGGCACCCAGGCTACCGAACGGATCGGGAAATAAGAAGCGGATGCCGATGCGTGCAGCGTGGAGCCGCGCAACAGACAATTGTCCTTGCGCATCCAGGCCACCCGTATGGCTGATCCCTGCGTTGTCATCTTGCCGTCTCTGAAAAATTTGGACGGCTACCACAGGCACCAGACACCGGCGCAAAGCCAAACCCAAACGGAGTGTGAAGAGTCACGAGGAAGACGACGCGGTTTTCCTACCACGAGAGTGTACCGGATTTTCGTCACGGGCGCAAGCAAGTGTCCTCGGCGTGCTGAACCGATCAATACGACGAGAGCAAATAGGCAGCATCTGCGCCATCTCGACCGCAGCATGCCGGGCGGCGCGCACCCGGTATCCACCCGCGTTTTGCCATGCGAATCATTGTCATCGCGACCTCGTGTAGAACATTTGTTTCTGGGAAAATAAAATCAGCCTTGTTGAATCCGGGCGCTGTTGGGTGAGGAGATGTGACGATGATCAGAAAATTGCACGTGGGCAACCTGAGTGACGACACCGGCAACGCGGACCTTGAGCGCCTGTTTTCGCAATTTGGCACGGTACGCAGCGCACAGGTTGTCACCAGACGTCTAACGGGTCGGAGTCAGGGATTTGGTTACGTCGAAATGGATTCCGATGAAGAGGCGCATGCAGCGATGACCGCCCTGGATGGACAAGAACTTGGGGGAAATCGCATTACCGTCAGTCCCGCGCGACCGGTTGCGGAACGTTTTGAAACAGGAAGCAGGATGTACCAGGGTGACAGTGGCGGACGGCGGCGTTAAGCAACTGTCTTGACAGTGCCGCACGCCAACCGGAACGGCATTCACCCGCTCCGGCTACGACTTCATGGACAGCGCGATGCGTTTCCGGGGGAGGTCGAGGCCGATAATGGTGACAGCAACCTGCTGCTGCACTTTCACCACGTCATGCGGATTGCGCACGAAAGTATCGGCGAGGTGGCTGATATGCACCAGACCGTCCTGATGCACACCGATATCGACGAAAGCGCCGAAGGCGGTGACATTGGTCACGATGCCGGGGAGTGTCATGCCGACGTGCAGATCATCCAGGGAGGCGATGCCTTCAGCGAAGGCAAACGCTTCGAAACATGGCCGTGGATCGCGTCCGGGTTGGGCGAGTTCCGCCAGGATATCGCGTAATGTCGGCACGCCCACCCGTTCAGTCACATAGCGAGACAGATCGAGTTGTTGCTGCAGCGGCTCGTTGCACAGCAATGCACGCACGGTGCAGCCGAGATCGGCGCACATGCGGTCCACGATGGGGTAGCTCTCCGGATGGACGGCGCTGGCATCGAGCGGTTGTTTCCCATCGCGGATGCGTAAAAATCCGGCCGCTTGCTCGAAGGCTTTCGGGCCGAGTCCCTTAACCTTGCGCAACTGCGTGCGGATCGTAAAGGGGCCATGTTCCTGGCGATACGCCACCAGGTTGCGCGCCAGCGTCGGGCCGATCCCCGAGACATACGTCAGCAGTTGCGCGCTGGCCGTGTTCACGTCGACACCTACCAGGTTCACACAGCTCATCACGATGTCGTCGAGGCTGCGCTTCAACGCTCCCTGGTCCACATCATGCTGGTACTGACCGACACCGATGGACTTGGCATCAATCTTTACCAGTTCCGCGAGCGGATCTTGCAGGCGGCGTCCGATGGATACGGCGCCGCGCATAGTCAGGTCATGGTCGGGGAATTCCTCACGCGCCACCGCGGAAGCGGAATAGATCGACGCACCCGATTCGTTCACCATCACCACCGGGAGTTGTAGCGCCAGCTCACGGATAAACGCCTCCGTCTCTCGTCCCGCCGTGCCGTTTCCGATGGCAATCGCCTCGATATCGTATCGCGCGCACAACGCGCGCACGGCCTGCGCCGCCTCGGTACGCTGGCGGTCCCCCAGGTGTGGGTAAATCGCGGTGTGCTGCAAGAGATTTCCCTGCGCATCCAGACAGACCAGCTTGCAGCCGGTGCGAAAGCCCGGATCGAGCGCGAGCACGCGACGCTGGCCGAGTGGTGGAGCGAGTAATAACTCGCGTAGATTTTCGGCGAATACGCGGATCGCTTCCTCGTCCGCCCGGTGCTTCAGCAGGCTGCGGTATTCATTCTCCAGCGAGGGGGCGAGGAGCCGTTGGTAACTATCCCGCACCGCAAGCAGTACCTGCTGCGCGACGAGAGTCTGCCCCTGCACAACACGACCGGCCACTACTCCGACCGCCGCGTTCTGCGGCGGAAGGAGATGGACCGTCAGCGCGCCTTCCCGCTCTCCGCGCAACAATGCCAGAATGCGGTGCGAGGGAGCGGTGTCCGCCGGCTCGCTCCATGCAAAATAATCCTTAAACTTTGCTCCGGCCTCTTCCTGCCCTTTCACCAGCGCGGCGGTGAGAGTAGCCTGCCGGGAAAAATACGCGCGCAATTGCTTGCGCGTCTCAGCGTCCTCGCTGACCAACTCGGCTATGATATCCCGCGCCCCGGCCAACGCCTCGTTAGCCGTTGCCACGCCGCACTTCTCGCTGACAAACGGCGCAGCCAGCATGACAGGATCGATACGATCAGCCTGCCCATGCAGCAGACGCTGCGCCAGCGGCTCCAATCCTTTATCGCGCGCAATGGTTGCCCGCGTGCGCCGTTTGGGCCGGTACGGCAGATAGCGATCTTCCAGCTCCGTCAATGTCGCGGCGGAGGAAAGCTGCCCCGCTAACGCCTCAGTCAGCAAGCCGCGCTCCTCGAGCGAAACGACCATCGCCTCCCGGCGCTTGTCCAGTTCCGCCAGTTGCTCCAACCGGTCGCGCACCGCGGTAATCGCCACCTCATCCAGCGATCCGGTCGCCTCCTTGCGATATCGTGCCAGAAACGGCACGGTCGCCCCATCGGCCAGCAACGCCGCCGTCGCCTGTACCTGTGCCGCCGCAATACCGAGTTCACGGGTAATGCGGAAAATATGTGCGGAATTCATGGGAGAACCTTACCATAAAATACGATGCTGTCAAGGTCGGTACGTCCGGCGTGTTGACGAGTGGAGACGTCATCTTGCCAGCCGCTACGCGAGTTCAAATCCGTCCGCGGAATAGTGCAGCGTCGCGTCAAAGCCAGGGCCGGCGGTGCGCGGCGTGCGGTATCAACGCGCAAACGATGCAATCTGCGTAATAGTATCGTCATCACGACAGCTCCCCTGCCAATACTCACTCGGATTGGCTTCACGCCGCGCCGGTGATTACCGACAACAGGCAATCGAATCAAGTGAAAAAATTACGTTCCTCGGCGTGCAGCCTGCACAGGTATTCCCTCTGCTGAAAGAATATGGTATGCTACACTTCAGCGTAGTGAACCGCATGCCTCTCGAAGGGCGTGGGGCATCATGGAATCCTCCAGGGAGAAGGCTCATGCCGACCGAATTTGTTGAAGATCCCGAGGCGACCGTCGCCGAAGGTGGGATTGTCGTTGAAAAAACGAGCACTGATTATGCCCGCGTGTGGGATACCCTGCTCGCTGCACGCGATGCACAGACAAACGTGCGCGCACTGGTGATCGATGCCAGCAGGGGCGGGTTGTCGGTCGATCTTGGCGTCCGCGGATTTATCCCGAAGTCGGAGATCGCCACACGCAACCTGAACGGGCTGGACCGGTATATCGGCCAGACGCTGGAAGCCAAGGTGCTGGAAGCGGACCGCGACGCAGGTCGCGTGGTGCTGTCACAGCGCAAGGTGGCTGACGAACGCCGGGAAGCCAAACGCATCGAGACACTCGCCAAGCTGGAAAAGGGCCAGGTGGTGGAAGGCGTGGTACGCCGCATCACCGACTTCGGCGCTTTCGTGGATATCGGCGGAATCGACGGCTTGCTGCATATCTCCGACCTGGCTTGGGAGCAGGTGCAACAGGTGTCGGACGTCGTGCAGGTCGGTCAGAAGGTCAACGTGCTGGTGCTGAAGATCGAGCGAGACGGCGAACGCATCTCGCTGGGACTGAAGCAGTTGGAGGAAGATCCCTGGAACGCGGTGCGCAATGAACTGCGCGAAGGCAAGATGGTAGAGGTGGAAGTCCTCAGCGTGGAGCAAGCCGGCGTAGTGGCGAAGGTGGCGAAAGGCGTAGAAGGCTTCATTCCCCTCAGCGAAATCACCGATCGACGCGGCAGCGAGCAACCCACTCCGACACTGGAACCTGGACAACACCTGCAAGTGAAGATTTTGGAAGTGCGCTACCGCGAACGCAGCATCGTGCTTAGCCTGCGCCAGGCTACTCGCGACCGTGAGCGCAACGAAGTGCGCGATTTCATGACGCGCCAGCGCAGCGACGACGCCCCTCCCACGCTGGGAGATCTCTTCGGCGACGTGTTCAGCAAGCTGAAGAAAAACGAATAACGCGTCACCCGAACAAGCAACCAACGGCGCCGGCTCCGCAAGGGCCGGCGCCGTTTGCGCAACAGGGAGCGTCCGCAACACCGTACCGTGACGGAACGCCGTGTCATCCGCGTTTCCACGTTTCGTCTCCTCCTCGCTACCGCAGATTCCGCCAATCCGCTTGACAACATCATGATCCGTGTTAGGATTATGGCATGTATACGCAGACGATCCCGGAGATGGCGCAGGCGGCGCGCGAGGCCGGGCGTACCCTCGGCACGCTGCCCGGCACACAACGCACGGCGGCGATTCGCGCAATGGCGGAAGCACTAACCGCGCACAAAGTCACCATTATGGCCGCCAACGCGCGGGATGTGGCGGCGGCGAAAGCGGAGGGGTTGGCGGGACCGCTGCTGCAGCGGCTGAAGCTGTCGGAAAAAACCCTCCGCTATATGTATGACCGGCTGTGCGAGGTGGCCGAGTTGCCCGACCCGCTGGGGGTGGTGACGCGCGGCCACGTGCGGCCATCCGGCCTGCGCGTGCAGCGCGTCAGCGTACCGCTGGGCGTCATCGGCATCATCTACGAATCCCGACCCAACGTCACCACTGACGCTGCCGGAGTGTGCCTAAAAAGCGGCAACGCGGTGATCCTGCGCGGCGGCTCGGAAGCGCTGCTCACCAACGTGCTGCTGGCGGAGACGATGGCGGCGGCGGCTCACTCCGCCGGTGCGCCCGCGGCGGCGATTCAAATCGTGCGCACGCCCGACCGCGCGGCGGTGGGCGAGTTGTTGCGGCAGGAACGCTGCATCGACGTCATCATCCCGCGCGGCGGCAAGTCGCTCATCGAGCGCATCACGGCGGAAAGCCGCATCCCGGTCATCAAGCATTATGACGGCGTCTGTCATCAGTATATCGCCGCCGACGCCGACATGGCGATGGCAACGGCAGTGGTGGTGAATTCGAAGTGTGAAAAGGTCGAGGTGTGCAACGCGCTGGAGACGCTGCTGGTGGATGCCGCCTGCGCCTCGCGCGCGCTGCCCGTGCTCGCTGACGCCTTGCGCGCGCAGGGGGTGGAACTGCGCGGCTGTCCACGCGCCCGCGCCATTGTCGATATGCTGCCGGCGACGGAAGAAGACTGGACGACGGAATACCTGGCACCCATTCTGTCGGTCAAGGTGGTGGACAGCATCGAGGACGCTATCGTCCACATCAATACCTGCGGCTCGGGCCACACCGACGGCATCATCACCGGCTCGCTGGCGCTGGCCGACCGTTTCGTAGCGGGGGTGGATGCCGCTTCAGTGCTGGTCAACGCCTCCACCCGCCTCTCCGGCGGCGGCGACTACGGTCTGGGCGCCGTGGTCGGTATCAGCACCGATAAACTGCACGCCCGCGGCCCGGTCGGGCCGGAAGAACTGACCAGCTACAAATGGGTCGCTTACGGCGCGGGACATCTGCGCGCGTAACGCGGTCCGAAGCGATGAATTATGCGTATTGCCTACGTCCTGGGTACCTATCCGACGCCATCGGAAACCTTCATCGCCAACGAGATTGAAGGATTGCAGGCGCGCGACTACCAGGTGGACATCTTCAGTCTGTTCCCACCGGCGAGTGGGCTGGCGCCGGGGGTGCACTACGGATGGGCGTCGGCGGCGGCGCGGTTGATGCGCCGGCTGGTGGGACCGTCGGCGGCGACGGGGCTGGCGACGCGCTGGGGCGAGCTTTTTCGCGTAAAGGGGTATCGAGCCGTGCTGGGTCACTTCGGCTCGCTGCCGTCTACGGTGGCGATGCTGGCGGCGGAAGGTTTACCGTTTTTCCTCAGCCTGCACGCACGGGATATTTACGTCGAAGGGGAGCGATTGGAAGAGAAGATGTCGCGCGCGCTGGCCACTGTCACCTGCACGCGCGCCAACCTGCGCTACCTGCGCGACCATTACGTCGGTAATGCCGAGCGTATGCACGCCATCTATCACGGCCTGCCGCGCCGGTGGACGGCGGCCAGTATACCCGAGCGCCCGCGCGCACCGCATGAGCCGTTGCGTTTGCTGGCGGTGGGGCGCCTGGTGGCTAAGAAAGGCTTCAGCACGCTGCTGGAGGCGTGCGCGCGGTTGCGCCAACGCCGCGTGCCGTTCACCCTGCGCATCCTCGGTGAAGGACCACTGCGCTCCGCGCTGGAAGCACAACGCCGGCGGCTGGGACTGAATCATCAGATAGCTTTGCCCGGCTGGATGCCGCAACACCAATTGCGCGCGGCTTATGCCTGGGCGGATGTCTTTTGCTGTCCCTCGGTGGAGGCGCCGGACGGCGACCGCGACGGTCTGCCGAACGTGCTGCTGGAAGCGATGTGCACCGGTCTTCCCGCGGTGGGTTCGCGACTATCCGGCATCCCCGAGGCCATCGAGCACGATGCCACCGGCCTGTTGGTTCCGCCCGGCCAACCTGACTGGCTGGCCGATCATCTCGCCCACTGTGTCGACCCCGCTTTGCGCGCCCGCCTGGGCGCCAACGCCGCCGACCGCGTGCGCGACCACTTCGATGCCGAAAAATCCCTCGACCAATTGGCGCGTATCCTGTATGCGGAATTTTAATACCAGTTGTCACTTGCCACCCGCCACACAGCGCTTTACAAATACTCCAACAACTGTTCCGCGCTTTCGATATCGGTGCGGGCGGGGATGTGGACACCGGTGGGCACTTTCAGGCGCGGGTGGATAGTGACGGAATTCGTCAGCGAGACGCCGCCACGTACGATCACTTCGTCGCCGATGGCCACGAAGCGTTTCAGCGAGATGGGGCGCTGGCGTTGTGACTGCACCTCGACCATGGTACCGGTCAGCGTATCCTCGATCTCGCTGTAAGGTCCGATAAGCGATCCGGCACCGATGGAGGAGCGGATGATGGCGGCATGTTCAAAAATTTCGCAATCGTCGTCGATATTGCATTCCGACAGGGTGACACCCGGGTAAACGCGCACGTATTTTCCGATGCGCACGGGAGGCTCGATAATCACCAGCCGTTGCGCCAGCTTTTCCGACAGGGTGAGGTGGCTGATAGGATCGGTGAGCTCCAGCGATTCAGCATCAATCAGCACATGGTCACTACCGGGATAGACTTGCGGCATCAGCGCCGTCATGGAGGGGAAGCGCCCGTGCAACACGTCAACCATCGTCTCCAGATAACTGGGGATGTTGCCCAGGTCGCCCATGCGTCCAATTTGATAGCTGTAGACCGGATAACCATGCGCCACCAGCCACGGCAGCAAGTCGCCGCCGATATCGAACTGCCGCTTGCGCATGGCCGCCACTTCCGGGTGGTGGCTGATGTCGCGCAACGCGAGCGAATCCATCAAGTAAAAACCGGCGTTCGTCACCAGCGGCGGCAGTTGCTGCCGTGTCTGGCCATGCACACCGTAATGGGAATAAATCGCTTCCAGCGATGGTTTTTCGATGAAACCCAATACCCGTCCCGACGCCGCGCGGTCAATAAGGCCGTACCGATTGGCGATGGCCTCCGCCGGCTGTTGGGCGGCGGCGATGGTGACGACCGCGCTGGAGCGGCGATGGGTGTCCAGCATGGCCTGCAAGTCGATATCGAGCACTGAATCGGTCGGGAAGACGAACACGGTGTCATGCACGTCGAAGTAATCGAGGTTGGTCAGCGTGGCGTCGGCGCTGCCGGTGTTTTCGTGATCCAGCCGCACATGCGAATAGCGCACCCGCACCCCCAGCGACTCGCCATATCCGACAATGCTCTTGATCTGGTAACGGTTCTCTTTCCCCTTGGTGACCATTACGTAGTCGACTACTCCCTGCTGTTGCAGGATGCCGATGATCCAGTCCAGCACACGACGGCCCAACAGCCGCACGGCTGCTTTGGCGCGCAGATAACCTTTGGCCTTTAACGTGAGCGGACGAAAACGCACGCCGCTGCCTGCTGCCAGACCTAGCCCCAATATATGCTCCATTCAAGCTCCTTCGCATAAACGACGAAAGCGCCCGCGGACTTCCGCAGGTGCTCACCGCCAGTATAAGGCGACAGCGGACGTATGCGTGTCGAGGAGGAGCGACAAGAAGGATGGGAACAATGCGAGCGGCAGCGCATGAGCAAGGCACGAAAGACGAGGATGGGATCTGCGCAAAACGTCGGTCCCCCATCCGGGGATGGGGGACCGACGTTGCGGCGAACGCCAACGCCGTGATCAGAGGAATTCCAGCATCTGCTCGGCGCTTTCCACGTCGGTGTGTCCGGGAATGCGCACGCCGCTGGGCACTTTCAAACGCGGATGAATGGTGACGGAATCGGTGAGCGCCACCCCACCGCGCACCACCACTTCGTCGCCGATGGCGACGTAGCGCTTGAGCAGCACCGGCTGTTCACGGGAGGAATGCAGTTCGACCATGATCCCGGTCAGCGTATCTTCCACGTAGGAATACGGTCCGACCATCGAGCCGGCGCCGATAGAGGAGCGCACGATGGTGGCGTCCTCGAAAATTTCGCAGTCATCATCGACGTTGCATTCCGCCAGCGTGACGCCTGGATAAATGCGCACGTACTTCCCCAGGCGGACGGGCGGACGAATTGTGACCAGTCCTTGCCGAATCTTTTCCGCCAGTGTCAGGCCGCTGACCGGATCCGTCATCTCCAGCGATTCCTCGTCGATCATCAGCCGGTCGATGCCAGGATAGATGCGCGGCAACAGCGCTGTCAGCGAAGTGAAGCGTCCCTGCAAGGCATCCACCATCGTTTGCAGGTAGCTGGGAATATTGCCCAGGTCGCCCATACGGCCAATTTCGTGGGTCGATACCTGGTGCCCATTCTGCACTAGCCATGGCAGCAGGTCGCCGCCAATGTCGAACTGGTGCTTGCGCATCATGGCGATCTCGGTATGATGGGCTATTTTGCGCAATCGGGCGGAATTGATCAGATAGAAACCGGCGTTCGTCGGTAACAGCGGCAATTGCGGAAATTGCCCGTCGGTGCCGCCGTAGAGTTCGTAGATCTTCTCCAGCGACGGTTTTTCAAGGAAGCCGCGCACCTGCCCGTCCACGGCACAGTTGATCAGCCCGTACCGATTCGCGATGATCTCCGCCGGCTGGTGCGCGGTGGCGATGGTGACCACGGCGCCGCTGCGCTGATGAGCCTCCAGCATGCCGGGCAAATCAATGTCGAGCACCGAATCGGTGGGGAAGACGAAGATTGTTTCGTCGATATCGAAGAACTCCAGGTTGGTCAGCACGGCGTCGGCGCTGCCGGTGTTTTCATGGTCGAAACGCACGGGCGAATAACGCACTCGCACGCCCAGCGACTCACCGTAGCCGACGATGCTTTTAATCTGGTAGCGGTTCTCCTTGCCTTTAGTCACCATGACGAAGTCGCCCATTCCCTGGTCTTGCAGAATATGGATGATCCAGTCGAGGACGCGGTGACCGAGGAAGCGCACGGCCGCTTTGGCGCGTAAATAGCCTTTGGCTTTCAGGGTAAGTGGGCGAAAGCGCTCGCCACGACCGGCGGCCAATCCCATGCCCAGCACGTGAGCGACGGTCGGCTCGATATCGAGCGAGGTAATCTCAGCGCGTTGATGAATCATTTCTGCCACCCCCGGGAGGGAAATGTCAACACCAACTCCGTTCTCGCTCGCACGTGGGAATGGTGTCATGCGTTGTGCCATACCAGCGGCCACATGCCGCGAGTTTATTCAGTATACCAGAGCCGGTACGGTACGACAAGGCAACGGCATGCACCAGCGCGGTTTACGGCACAGGTGAAGCGCGCTATAATGCCGCGGGAGCATTACGCATGTCCTGGAGCCGAGAATTGCCAACCAACACGTTTGTATCACGCCGCACCTCGTTACCGCGGCGGTTGTCGCCTATTCAATTCATGATACTCGGCTTCGCGGCGACCATCCTCATCGGCGCTTCGCTGCTCTCCTTTCCCTTCGCCCAGCGTGGCACGCCGGTCGGTTTGCTGGATTGCCTGTTCACCGCCGTCTCTGCCACCTGCCTGACCGGGCTGGTAACGCAGAGCACTGCCGATGCCTGGTCGCCGTTCGGTCAGGGACTTGTGCTGCTGATGGTTCAGGTCGGCGCCATTGGCTACATGACCGTGGCAACCCTGGTTGCGCGGTTGCTTGGGGTGCGCGTGGGCGAATCCGGCGGACCGGGCAACACGACACAAGGCGTCATCAGTCCGCGCGATACCCTGCGCACTGCGCGCACCATCATCATCGCCACTCTCGCGCTGGAGGCTCTCGGGGCTTTGCTGCTGGCGCCGCGCTTCGCCGCGCAACTCCACCTGGGGTGGGCGCAAGCCGCTTATCATGGGATCTTTTACGCAATCTCCGGATTTTGCAACGCCGGATTCACACTGGCGCACGGATTTCAGGGATTGGCGCAACCGACGTTACGCGCCGATACCTGGCTGCTGATTATCCTGGGCACGCTGATCGTGCTGGGTGGCCTGGGATTCGGCGTGTTGCGCGAACTGGCGACGCTGCCGCGCCACCGGCGCTTGAGTCTGCATGCCCGGCTGGTGCTGGGCACCACACTCATCCTCATCGTGGGAGGCATGCTGTTATTTCTTTTCTTCGAGGCGCGCAACGACCAGACGCTGGGCATCTTGGACAATCCGACGCAGCGGCTGGTGACCGGCTGGTTCATGTCGGTGACGGCCCGCACGGGCGGATTCAATCCGGTGGACCTAACGGTAGTGTCGCCGCCCACGCTGATGATGCTGAGCCTGTTGATGATCGTGGGCGCGTCGCCGTTGGGCGCCGGCGGCGGTATTAAAACCACCACGCTGTCCATCATCGTTCTCGCCATCGCTACGCTGCTGCGCCGACGGTCGGATATCGAGGTTTTTCACCGCCGCATCGGCGGTGAGATGGTGCGGCTGGCGCTCTCGCTGGTCAGCCTGTATCTGCTGGCGGCATTGCTGGTGATCATCGGCATCAGCTTCACCGAGATCACTTTGTGGGGATTGCCCGCCAATGCGGAGACGATGACCCACTATGCGCGCCTGATCTTCGAAGTGCTGTCCGCCTTCGGCAACGTCGGCTTGAGCGCGGGCATTACCCCCAAACTGCACGAAGTGTCGAAGGTGCTGATTATCTTGAGCATGCTGCTGGGCCGCCTTGGTCCATTGGCGTTCGTCTTCGCCTTCGCGCAATCCAAACGCACGCAACTGCACCGACTCCCGACGGAAGCGGTGATGGCGGGATGACCTCGCTCGCTGTTTGCGGTATCATGGAGTCGACAATACACCGGTCACACCGATGTGGCACGCGGTGCACGAGGCAATTGCCGGATCCGGCAGAGGAGTCACGAGCATGACAATTTTAAATTTTCTAATTATCGGCCTTGGATATTTCGGCGAAAGCCTGGCGATGGAACTGGCCCGGTTGGGCCATAACGTGCTGGGAGTGGATAAAGAATTAGAGGTGGTGCAGCGCACCGCGCCATCACTCGGCAGCGCCATGCAGATGGACGCCACCAACCTGGAAGCATTGCGCACGCTGGATATTCCCTCGTTCGACATCTGCATCGTCGGACGCGGTTCCGGATTGGAAGAAAGCGTGCTCATCACGCTGAACCTGAAAGAGTTGGGCGCGCGCTACATTATCTGCAAAGCATTGACCGACCAACAGCGGAAGATCCTGGAGCGCATCGGAGCCGACCAGATAGTGCAGCCGGAGCACGATATGGGCAAACGGCTGGCACACATGGTATCCACCAGCACGCGCATGTTCGACTACATGGATGTCTCGGACGACTTCGGCATCGAGGAAATCGAAGCGCCGCGTGGATGGTGGGAACGCACGCTGGGCGATCTGCAACTGCCCAGTCACTACGGCCTGCAGGTGCTGCTGGTGAAGTCCGGCGAGAAGTTCACTACCACGCCCACCACCAACACCGTCATCAAAGAGAACGATGTGCTGGTGGTGTTCGGACATAACCGCAAGCTGGCACAGTTCAAGCGCTGAACCGGTAACATCATCTCCGTCGTGACCGCAACAGGCTGCCGAACAATCCAGCCTGTGTCACTGCCCGCCGATGCGTCGGTACACTGGATTGCTGATTGTAACCCCGACTCCTGATCAACCAGGGTACTGCCGCCGCCAAGGCTGCAGACAGCTTCGTGCGGGGCGGCGGAGTTGCGTCGGTATTCCTTCTCCCGTCACTTTTACTGCCGCACCAGCTTGATAGTATTCAGCACCGGCGCCGGATTACCGTCCATTTTCACGTAAATGCGGTGCCAGCCGTCGTTCAGGCCGCCGGCAATGAAGGCTTTCGTTTCCTCCATCTTCGTCACCTTGCCGTCCACCTCGATGGTGATCTTCTGCGGCGGCTCCTCCCGATAATTCAGTTCGCCGCGCCAAGTGCCTTTGCGCAGGTACACCCACAGCGGGATATCCGCGGGCAATCCGCCGGTGCGCAGCATCACCAACGGGTGGTCCGGTCCCTGGTAATAGGCTTCCTGGTTGGCAATGGCTTCTAGAAAGCCCTGCGGACCGGCAAAGGCCGGTGTTTTCATGCCTTTGAGGCTCATTGCCAGATAGTCGCTGCCACGGGTGATGTCCAGATAGAGCGCCATGCCGACAAATCCTTCCATCGCCGGGCGGTCGGTGCCGCTCAATACGGGTGACTCCGGGCCGGCGGCGGCGAACAGGCGGATCAGGTTGTCGATGCGGTTCTCAGTGATCTCCTGCGGAACCATGCTGTTGACCCACAGGTGAGGATCCTTCTGGGGGTTGCGGTTCAGCAACAGCCAGCGCATGAAGAGCCGTTCGCCCAATATGCCGTTCGACGCCCACTCCGGCTTGACATAGCCGCCGGTGGGGGGCAGCGTCTGGTGACCGTATTCGTGGGTCAACTCGCGTATCCACTCCGTGGTGGTGCGCGGTGTGCCGATCTCGTGTAAATAGATGCTGTCGTTATAAGCTTCGCCGCCGGCGACGCCCTTTTCGGCCAGCCAGACGTTAATGGCGCCGTCCGGCGTAAATCGCGGCGTCAACGTGGTATAGGCGCGCAACAGCGACGAACAGCGCAGCAGCAACAGCGCGCACTGCTGTGCCAGGCGCTGTCGGCCTTCCCCTTTGTTGCCGGGAGCCTGCTGCCACATCACGCGAAATTTTAACTGCCAGGTACGCTGGGCACGGTCGTATTCATACGCCAGCAGCATGTGGCTGAACTCAGCCCAGTTGCTATAGCGGGGATCCCGATTGTCGGTGCCTTCCGCGCGATATTTGGGATCGCTTGAGTAGCGATCTGAAGTCGGCAATGGACGGGTGGTCACCAGCCACTGGCAGGCGCCGCGCTTTTCCGTCGGCAATTGCGGATCGATCAGATTCGCGGTATACGGCATCGGATTGCCGGGCAGCACCAGCGGACCGTTATCACCCAGGAGCACCGGGTATTCGTTGACCATCAGTTCGTTAACGCGCCGGCGTACTTCCTGCACGTCGGTCGCATACATAATGGCGCGGCCGTAGGTCTCGAACAACTCGCGCGCGATCACTGCGTAGGGAGTACGGTTCAACTTCTCGCGCAACGCGGCTTTGCCTTCGGTGATGCTGTCCAACTCGGCCAGGCTGAGGCCGCGCGTCTCCTGCCAGTTGGCCAGCGCCAGGTACAGGCGCGCATTAGTCGGGTAGCGTTCGATGGCGTCGTTCAGCAGCTTGATCGCATCGTCGTATTTCTGATTGTCGCCCAGCGCGTTGGCGCGGGTGACAATGGCGTCGACACCGGACAGCGTGTCCGCGGCCTGGGCGCGCATGGCGGAGGGCGCCAGTGCCAGCACCAGTGAGATGAGGAGGAGAAGGGCTCTCCAATCGCACACTGTTTTCACGGAATCTCCTTGTGAACGGTCTTACGCACCGTGGATCAGGCGGGTCCGTGATCGCACGGAATCGCTCAGACCGCGGCGGGCATTATCGGCAACGGAAACGCGTCGGTGCACAAGTGCCGCAATGCGTCACGCCCATGGCTAGCCGGAAGATCATCCAGGTTGCCGCACGCTTCTTCCCGATATTCCTTTACCTTCTGCCAACCATACTCAAACCCTCCCGCGGCTTCCACCAGATAGAACAGCGAGCGCTGATGGTCGGTAGTAAACGGATCCTGACGCCAGAGTGCGCGTATCTCGTCGCCGATGGAGGGTGGCGCATGCCGTAGCGCCTGGATGAGCGGCAGCGTGACGCGGCGTTGCGCCCAGTCGTTACCCAGCGGTTTGCCGGTATCCACATCGGTGCCTTGCAGGTCCAGCAAATCGTCCGCCAGTTGGAAGGCCATGCCGAATGCCCCACCCAGCCGGCCCAGCGCCTCGCGCTGCGCATAGGTGGCGCCGCCCAGATGTGCCCCGATGGCGGTAGCCGCCGCGAACAGCGAGGCGGTTTTTCCGTAAATCACCTGCAGGTAATCCGCTTCCGTGCTGTCGAAATCCAGGCCGGCGCATTCCGTGATGACGGCGCGCCCCATCTCCGTCGAGGCGGACGATAAGAGCTGCAACGGCACCCGGTCGCCATCCGTGGTGGCCAGTTCAAAGACGCGCGCGAAAAGAAAATCGCCCAGCAATATGGAAAATTTATTGCCCCAGCGCGCGGGAGCGGACGGCATGCCGCGACGGGAATCGGCTTCGTCGATCACATCGTCGTGCGCCAGCGAGGCGGTGTGTATCAATTCCACCAATACGGAGAAAGTCAACGCCCGCTCCGTCACCTCCCCGAAATTCGCGCAGGAGAGCAACAGCGACACCGGTCGCAATCGCTTTCCGCGTGACCCCACCACCGCCAAACCCGCAGCGTGCAATGCGGGAGACTCGCCGGTGAACAGCGTTGTCAGTCGAGTATTAATTTCCCTCATCCACTGTGAGAGCGATGGGTGCAGGTCAATATATTGCATATGGTCGTCACTGATCCCGGTAGACCGCAATGTGAACGAGCGACGGTCTGACTGCATTATACGGGCGCGGTTGATCGAGTGTCAACGCGGCACGAGGGTATGCGGGGCACCAACGGTCAGCAGATGTGGTGTTGTGAATAGGCGCGCGTCATGTTCCGGCAGACAATCCGGTTGCGGAGCCAGCGCCCTCTCCAGTCTGAGAAACGTGTGTTCTGTAGTTCTGGACTGTCGTGCTTTCCCCAACACGCCTTCCCTCGCAACGGCGAAGGGTGCGATTCGCGTTTGCGCCAGGCAGGAGACCAGCCGATGACCAAATGCCATTATCAGGAATCCACCCACACACGGAAAATATGGTGTATGATAACTGATGAAGGTTACACTGCCGATTGGCAACCGGCATGACGAACATGCCATCCCCTCACAATATAATGCAACACTATAGGAGGTTTGTATGGAGCAAGAAATCCTCAATGGAATCGTGATCGGCGCTCTCGCGTGGTTTTTCGTCCGCTGCATTCTCACCGGCTTTTACTCGGTTGATCAGAATCAACGCGCGGTAAAGACGGTATTCGGACGGGCACAGCGCGTGGGCAACTCTACCACCCTGGACGATCCCATCGCGGATACGTTGCGCGATGACGAACGCCAGCGTTACGCCTTTCCGCAGATGCGCGTCATCATGCCCGGCGGGCCGTATTTCAAATGGCCGTGGGAGAAAATCCATAAAGTCTCCATCGCCACGGAAACGGTCAGTATGGCATACGATCCGTTGGCGCCCAGGGCTAACAACGGCGGGACCATATTGGAAGCGGTGACGAAGGACCAATTGAACACCGGGCTCACCGGCCAGATACGCTATCGCGTCAGCGAGCGCAATCTGTATGCATATCTGTTCGGGGTGAAGAGCCCCATCGCGCACATCATGGGTTACTTCGTCTCCGTGCTGCGCGAACGCATCGCCAACTTCGAGGCGCCGACAGCACGTGCGGTCGAGGTTGCCGAAGACATGCAACCCGATTCCGCCATCGTGCAAGGCATCTCCATCAACGATCTGCGCAAGAACCTGCGCGATTTGAACGACCATATGGATCTGGAAAGCCGCTCCTCCGCGGCACGTTATGGCATCGTGCTGGAAGCGTCGCTCATTACCGGCATCGATCCGCCGCCGGAGGTGGAATCGGCGCTGGCAGCTATCAATACCGCACACAACCAGGTGTCGTCCGACATCAGCCTGGCGCAAGCCTCCGCCGATCAGAAGATCGTACAGTCCAGGCGGGCGGTGGAAATCGAGACGCTGAAGGCGCAGGCGGAGGTCGAACCGCTGACGCGGCTGGCGGCGCAGCTTTCCACGCT
The DNA here is from genome assembly GCA_964472305.1 of uncultured bacterium. Lineage (GTDB taxonomy): Bacteria > Armatimonadota > Hebobacteria > CAIYQO01 > CAIYQO01 > CAYYJR01. Next base: position 134,044 of record CAYYJR010000001.1, on the reverse strand, counting down.
GAAAATGTCGAATCCGGCCGTGCTGCCGTTATACGTGCGCAACGTCAAACTGGGCTTGCTGGAGAAGGCGCGCCGCACCATCAAGGAGGTGAAATAATGACGATCATCATTATCGCGATCATCGCGTTTATCGGCTGTTCCATCGCCGTCCCCATTCTCTTCGGGATTTTCCGATTGTTCGGGTTCTACACCGTCGTCGAAGAGCGCCAGTGTCAGGTGTTCGTGCTGTTCGGGCGCGTCATCGCCATTATCGATGAGCCCGGCCTGCACTTCCTTTTCCCCAAAATGGGGTTATACGCACTTATCGTGAACTTCTTCGGCAAGTGCTACCGCCTCGATATGCGGTTGGACCAGGAATACCTGCGCAGCCAGCCGGTGAATTCCGAAGAAGGCGCGCCGATGGGCATCGGCATCTGGTATGAAATGTTCATCAGCGATCCCGTTGCCTACCTGTTCAAAAACACCGATCCGCGCGGATCGCTGTCCGCCAACGTCAGCAACTCGACCGTCCGCTGTCTCAGCAACCTGCCGCTGGATAAAATGATGGTCGATCGTCACGCCATGAGCCAGACGGTGCGCGACGAAGTATCGCCCAAGTCGCACGAGTGGGGTTACATGCTCGGCTCGATCTACATCCGCAAAGTGCACTTCCGCGATGCGGAGATGATTCATCAAATCGAGAGCAAAGTGGTAAACCGTCTGCGCCAGGTAACCTCGGCTATCAAGCAGGACGGCGTTAACCAGGTGAGCGTCATCACCAGCACCGCGGAACGCAACGCCGCCGTCGAATTCGCCAAAGCCGCCACCGTGCGCCCGGCCGTCATCGGCAAGTCACTGGCGGAAATTGTGCGCGACGAGGAAGTGTGCGAGGCGATGTTCCAGATTCTGGAGACGGAACGCGTGCTGAGCAGCGACGCCCAACTCGTGCTGGTGCCCGACGGCAGCCGCGAACTACTCGCCAGCTTGCTCGCTGCGCAAGGGGCGCCGGAAAAAGCCGCGACATAGTCCAGGGAGCGCCGGCAAGTCAACAAAAAGACGTAATCGCACGGAACCGTCGTTGTTCCGTGCGATTACGTCGTGTGACGCACCGGTCGATCATTCCGAAATCAGCGAAGCGCTGGGGCTCTCCGGGGGGAATGCTTTCACCAGGCGCGCGGCGAAGAAGCCGTCGGTGCCATGGCGCTGGGGCAGCAGGCGCACATAGCCAGCGGGATCGCGCGCGTCGTCGGGCAGGCCGGGGTGCTTGGCGCCGGCTTGCTCCAGCGTCCATTCCGGGTGGTCGGCCAGGAACGACTCCACCACCTGCTCGTTTTCTTCCGGTTCCAGCGAACAGGTGCAGTAGAGGATGATGCCGCCCGGCTTGATGGCGCGCGCGGCAGCTTCCAGCAACTCGCGCTGCAGCACGGCCAGCTCCGGTAGTTGCTCGGGGGTTTTCTTCCAGCGTGCGTCCGCCTGACGGCGCAGCGAGCCGGTGCCGGAACAGGGGGCATCCACCAGCGCGTAATCTTTCGTTTCCGGCTCCAGCGGGAAGGTGCGGGCGTCGCCGCGGAACAACTTGATGGACTCCAGTTGCAGACGCACCATCTCCTTTGCCAGGATATTGATGCGCTCTTGCGAGGTGTCGGTGGCCAAGATGGAGCCGGAATCGTCGGTCCATTCCGCCAGGTAGGTGGCCTTGCCGCCCACCCCGGACGCCAGATCCCAGCCTTGGCGATTACGTCCGGGACGCAGCAACTCCACCATCAGCATGGAGCCTTCACCCTGGATGCTGAATAATCCCTCGCGATATTCGTCCAACTCGCGCGGGTTGCCCCCAGCGAGCAGATACAGCCCCCACGGCGACATCGGCGTCGGCGCCACCTCGACCTCGTGCATCGCGAAGATCGCCATCAATCCTTCGCGGGTGATCCAGCGCCGGTTGATGCGCAGGGTGACGGGTGGCGGGGTGTTGTCGAGCAGCAGCAATGCTTCCGTCTCCGCAAACCCGAAACGCGTCAGCCAGCGTTCCACCAACCAAGCCGGGTGGGAATAGGCCGTGGACAGATAGCCCACCGGATCGAAGGCGGGATCGGGAAACGCCAACGCGGCGCCTTCACGCTCCAGCTTGCGCAGCACCGCGTTGACCAGCTTCGCGGTGCCTTCGTGCCCATGGCGGCGAGCAAGCGCCACCGCGCTGTGCACCGCGGCGTGGGCGGGAATGCGCTCCAACCGTGTCAACTGGTACGCACCGATCCGCAAGATGATGCGGATCGGTGCCGGCAGGTGGGTGAGCGGGCGATCGACCAGTTTACCGAGTTGATAATCGAGGCGTCCCTGCCAGCGCAGCGTGCCATCGACCAGTTCGGTCACCAGTCCGCGGTCGCGCGGCTCCAGTTCGGCGCGCTCTAGCGCCTGCTCCAGCGCCGCGTTCGCCGCCGCGCCTTCTTCAATGCGCAGCAGCACGGTAAAGGCCACGGCGCGCGGATCGGAAGTTGCCATACCATGAGTCTACCAGATTACACCACTCACTCACAAGGGCAAGGCGACACCATGCCGGCCATCGCGGTCGACGGCACGAAAACCTGTCGCGTATTCGCTCATTTCCGTAAAACGCGCTACAATGTACAAGGATCAAGACAGACGCGGGTGGAATTGGAGGAGCGGAGGCAAGGTATGCGTGTTCAGACTGATCGCATCGATGCCGTAGTGTTAGCCGGCGGCGTGAACCAGATCGCGTTGTTCGCGGGCGATACTCCGGGGTATAAAGCGTTGCTGCCGATCGGCGGCCAACCCGCCATCCGCTACACACTCGATGCGTTGCGCACAGTGCCACAGGTGCAGCGCATCTGCATCGTCGGTCCCGAAGCCGAACTGCGTGCGGCGCTAGGCGCGGAAGGTGATCGTTATCTCTACGCGCCGGACGGCGGATCGCTGATCGAAAGCATCTTCAGCGGGCTGTCGCACTTCGCCGATGCGCCGATGGTGCTGTTCGCCACCGCCGACCTGCCGCTCATCACTCCGCGGGCCATCTCCGATTTCCTCACCGGCTGTGCGGTCATCGAAACCGAGTATGCGGAGAATATGTTCCTCTCCGTAGTGCCGCAGCAGTATTACACCGGCCCGTACGTGAATTTCCCCAAGCCGTTTAACCGCTTTAAAGACGCCTCCATCTGCCACGGCAACCTGTTCCTGGTCGATCCGCGCCTGATGCGAAACACTCACGCCACCCGCCGCATGAACGCGCTCTATCACGCGCGCAAGAATCCCATCTCCTCAGCATTGGCCATCGGGTTGCGCGTCGGCCTCAGCTACGTGCTGGGCGTCCATATGTGGCACCTGCTGACGCTGGCGCACATGGCGTCCATAGCCTCACGCCGCTTCGGCATCGGACTGCTGCCGGTGTCAATCCCTCACCCCGGCATCACCCTTGACATCGACGAGCCAGCCGATTACGCATTCGTCACCGAACAGTTAGGGGCAGGGCCTGCGTGATGACTCACCAGTGATCGTCACCCTGTTCCACACGCTGGTGATCACCCATCGCTTGTCACCGGACACTGCGCACCCGTCACTGGTCACCCCTCCCGTCCGCATTGACGAAATCCACCAATATTGGCTACCCTATGTACGAATTTTCCGTCGGCCCTTGCCGGCGCAATGTGAAGTGGAGGTTTAACTGTGGCCAAGTTACGAGGCAACGCGATTGTCGGACAGTCCGGCGGTCCCACTGCCGTCATCAATCAAAGCTTGATCGGCGTGATCGAAACCGCGCAGCTCATGCCGGAAATCGAACACCTGCTCGGGGCACGCCACGGCGTGAAAGGCATCCTGGGCGAGAGTTTCGTAGACCTGTTCAACGAAAGCAAGGAGACCCTGGAAGCCGTCGCCGCGACGCCGTCGTCCGCGCTGGGCTCGGTACGCAAGAAGCCGACCAAGGACGAGTGCGTCCAGATGTTCGAAGTGATGAAGAAAAACGATGTGCGATATTTCTTCTACATCGGCGGTAACGATTCTGCGGAAACCGCGTTCATCGTGAACCAGATGGCCACCGAGGCGCGCTACGAGTTGCGCTGCTTCCATGTGCCGAAGACGGTGGACAATGACTTGCGCGTCACCGACCACTGCCCGGGGTACGGCAGCGCCGCGAAATTCGTCGCCAGCGCCTTCATCGGCGACAACATGGACAACCGCTCGCTGCCCGGCATCAAGATCAACGTCATCATGGGCCGCCACGCCGGCTTCCTCACCGCCGCCGCCGCGCTGGCGAAAAACCACGACGACGATGGCCCGCATCTCATCTACCTGCCAGAGCGTCCGGTGACCCGCGAACAGATTCGCGATGAAGTGGCCGAAGTCTACAATCGCCTGGGCCGCTGCATCATCGCCGTGTCGGAAGGCATCGTAGACGCCACAGCCGGCGACGGGCATACGACCTTCGCGGAAGTGATTGTGAAGGAACTGGAAGGCACCATGCGCGACATCGACGCGCTGGTCGCCGAGGAGCATCTGGACAAACTCACCGCGCTGTGGAAAAAATTCAGCGGTATCGAGCGCGATTCACACGGCAACATTCAGTTGTCCGGGTCCGGCATGCTGGGCGACTGGCTGGCGAATTACCTGCGCAGCGAACTGGGCAGCAAACTGCGTGTGCGCGCCGACACCTTCGGTTATCTGCAGCGCTCCTTCCCCGGCGTGGTCAGCGACGTGGACGCCGCCGAAGCCCGCGAGTGCGGCCGCCAGGCGGTGCGATACGCCACGCAGCAGGACCAGGACGGCAGCGTCTCCATGATCCGCACCGCACATGACGGCAAATATGGCATCGACTACATCTGCACTCCGCTGTGCGAAGTGGCGAAAGAGACCAAGTCGCTGCCCGATCATTTCATCGCCGCCAGCGGCAGTTACGTCACCCCCGACTTCATCGAATACGCGCGCCCGCTGGTAGGCGAGTTGCCCACGGTGGGATATTTCGATGGCATGCGCTGCAAGTGCGCGAAATAAGGAAACCGTCGAGTCTCAAACCGTTATGCCGCCGGAAGGTATTGATGATACCTCCCGGCGGTTTTGTCTGCGGAGGATCAGTTCTGCGGAAATACCGGCGCCATCAGGCGGCTTCATCCCCGCAAGCCACGGCCGTGCATACGGTTGTCCCGACGGGACAGGTGAAAAGAGGCGGGCAGTGCTGCGCCGAGACGGGGAGGGGACAGTAGTTCCGTTCCGGAGTGACGACTGAAACACCCTCGCTGAACCGTCGAGAACTGTTGCGTGACGAACGCAGGTTACCACTGGGAGTAATGCGAGCCGTCGATGGCGGTGCGATCGGATAAGCTGGTAATTTCGCCGGTGGTCGGGTCGTAGCCCCAGGTGCCGGTGCGGGTGAAGGGATCGGTCGGCATGCGCGCGGGATTGAGATACGGACCGCGATAGCCTTCCGCGCTGATGGGCATGCCGGTGGCATCCTTCTCCGGCAGCAAGGAGGCGGCATGGTGCCGCGGCACCACCAGTTGCTCCAGGGCAGTCGGATAGCCGCCGGTATCGGATTGGAACAGCATCACTGCCAGCCGCATGTGCCGCAGATTTTCCTTCAGCGCGTCCTCGCGCGCCTGCGTCGTCGCCAGCATGACCCGCGGGATGATGATCAGCATCAGCACGGAGATGATGGTTACGACAATTAGGATTTCGATCAGGGTGAATCCGCGGCGTGCGAAACGCATGCTCTCCCCCAGCAGTAGTCGATTCGGAAACAGTCTTATCCGTGTACCCAACGGACAACCGTTCAGCGCTCCGTCCCCCGCCATGGAGACGAACTGGGGAGGGATGCTGAACGGTTATTCTATAATATTATTCCTTATTTTTCTATTCAATGCACTATGTTACCTCTCGATTATACGAAAAGATCACCTGTCTCCTTGCGACCCGGCTGAGCGGTGTGTTATAATCGCCGCGTATCCGCCCCCGAAAGGTTGCGCGCGGTGACGTTCCAGGAGACTATCCGAACACTCGAAGAATACTGGGCCCGGCGCGGGTGCCTGATCGAGCAACCCTATGATGTCGAGATGGGAGCAGGCACCATGCATCCGGCGACCTTCCTGCGCGCGCTCGGTCCCGAGCCGTGGCAGGTTGCCTACGTGCAGCCGTCCCGCCGTCCCGCCGACAGCCGGTATGGCGAGAATCCCTACCGGCTGTATCGCCATTATCAGTACCAGGTCGCCTTGAAACCTTCGCCCGACAACATCCAGGAGTTGTACCTGGAAAGCCTGCACGCGCTGGGTTTCGACCCGCGCCACCATGACATCCGCTTCATGGAAGACGACTGGGAGTCCCCCACCCTCGGCGCGTCCGGAGTGGGCTGGCAGGTGTGGCTGGACGGATTGGAGATCACCCAGTTTACCTATTTTCAGATCGCGGGCGGCATCGACCTGTCGCCCATCTCCGTTGAACTGACGTATGGCCTGGAGCGCATCTGCATGGCCGCGCAGCACGTCGATCACTACCAGCAACTGCACTGGAACGCACTGGTGCGCTACGGTGAAATTTTTCGTCAGGATGAGCACGAATGGGGACGCTACACCTTCGAACTGTCCGATCCCGTGCTGGCACAAACGCTGTTCGATGTCTACGAACGCGACGCGCATCGCCTGCTGGACGCCGAGGACACCGCCCCCGCCTATGACCTGACCCTGCGCTGTTCGCACACCTTCAACATGCTCGACGCGCGCGGCGCCATCTCCGTCACGCAGCGCACCGGCTACATCGACCGCGTCCGCGCCCTCGCCCACCGCTGCGCCGCCGGTTACCTGCGCCAACGCGAGGCCATGGGCTTTCCGCTCCTGCATACACCGCCAGCGATATAACACAGCGATTCCTTCGACAATACTCCAATTTTTTTAGCACTCTCCCCTTGACACTGCTAAAATCCCTGCTATAATAACCCCTGTATTTAGCACTCGCAACTGCCGAGTGCTAACACGACGGCGGTCGCCGTTGCGTGACCGCCATCATACTCACACCGTGTAATTCCGATAAGGAGGTTCTACCCATGCTCAAAGTTGGCGACGAAAAGGTCATGATCAAGCCAGCCGAAGCGGAAGAGAAGACGTCAAGCGGGATCATCCTGCCTGACACCGCGAAGAAGAAATCGACGGAAGGCGAAGTTGTCGCGATCGGCCGCGGCAAGATCGTGGACGGCAAAGAGACGACGCCGTTCTTCAAAATCGGCGACACCGTCATCTACAGCAAGTACGGCGGCACCGAACTCACGCACGATGGCGTCGACTACGTCATCATGGACTGGGACAGCGTCCTGGCGGCGAAATAATGGCGCCGGGTGCGTCACGTCCTCGCGTGACCACCGCGCCTCTCTGTATCTGACTGAAGGGAGACTAACATGCCGAAAATCATTGCGTTTGACGAAGAAGCCCGCCGCGCGCTTGAGCGTGGCGTCAATATTGTCGCGAAGGCCGTGAAGACCACCCTCGGCCCGCGCGGTCGCAACGTGGTGCTGTCCAAGAAGTGGGGCAGCCCCACCATCACCAAAGACGGCGTGACCGTCGCAAAAGAGATCGAGCTGGAAGATCCGTATGAGAATATGGGCGCCCAGTTGGTGAAGGAAGTCGCGTCGAAGACCAACGATGTCGCCGGCGACGGCACCACCACCGCCACCGTACTCGCCCAGGCGATCCTGAAGGAAGGCCTGCGCGCCATCGCCGCCGGCGCCAACCCGATGATCGTGAAGCGCGGCACCGACAAGGCCGTCGAGGCCGTCGTGGCGCGCATCAAAGAGCTGGCCCACCCGGTGGCTGGCAAGGACGACGTCGAGAACGTCGCCTCCATCTCCGGCAATGACCCCGAGATCGGCAAGTACGTTGCCGAGGCGATGGACAAGGTCGGCAAAGACGGCGTCATTACCATCGAGGAGTCCAAGGGTACCGATACCACCGTCAACGTGGTCGAAGGCATGCAGTTCGACAAGGGGTACATCAGCCCGTATTTCGTCACCGACCCCGAGCGGATGGAAGCCATCATCGAGAACCCGATGATCCTCATCTACGAGAAGAAAATCTCCAACGTGCAGGACATGCTTCCGCTCCTCGAAAAGGTCGCCGGCAGCCGCGCCCCGCTGATCATCATCGCCGAAGACGTCGAGGGTGAAGCCCTCGCCACCCTGGTGCTGAACAAGATCCGTGGCGTGCTGCAGGTCGCCGCCGTGAAGGCGCCGGGCTTCGGCGATCGCCGCAAGGCCATGATGGAAGACATCGCCACCCTCACCGGTGGCCGCTTCATCACCGAAGACCTGGGCATGAAGCTGGAAAACGTGACCCCCGACATGCTGGGGCGCGCGCGCAAAGTCACCATCACCAAAGACAACACCACCGTCGTCGAAGGCGCTGGTGATGCCAACATGGTCAAGGGACGCATCGAGCAGATTCGCCGCGCCATCGATACCACCGAGTCCTCCTACGACCGCGAAAAGTTGCAGGAGCGACTGGCGAAACTGTCCGGCGGCGTGGCCGAGATCAAAGTCGGCGCCGCTACCGAGACCGAACTGAAAGAAAAGAAGCACCGCTTTGAGGACGCGCTGAGCGCGACCCGCGCCGCGGTGGAAGAAGGCATCGTGCCGGGCGGCGGCGTCACCCTGGTGAACGCCATTCCCGCGCTCGACGCCGTGCTCACGGAAATCGCCAAGCAGTCGGCCGAAATCGCCGCGGACGAGAAAATCGGCGTGCAGATCATCAAGCGCGCCCTCGAAGAGCCGCTGCGCCAGATCGCCGAGAACGCCGGCATCGAAGGCAGCATCGTGGTCGAGAAGGTGAAGTCGTCGGGTAAAACCGGGTGGGGATTCAATGCCCTGACCGAGGAATACGGCGACATGGTCAGCATGAAGGTCGTCAACCCGGCCAAGGTGGAGCGCAGCGCCCTCCAGAACGCCGCGTCCATCGCTTCGATGGTCCTCACCACCGAAGTGCTGGTTGCCGATAAGCCGGAAGAAAAGCCGGCAGCCCCGGCGATGCCGGGCGGCGGCGGCATGGGCGGCATGGACTACGGCATGTAGTTCGCACGGCCAACCCGCACCACGACGGCCCCGACGTCAGTCGGGGCCGTCGTCGCATACCAGCGGCGGCACGAACCGCGCCGTAACGCCCCTGTACTTTTCCCCCATGCAATATTTTCCCCGCGACGCCGACAAGGTGACAAAGCAATATTGACAGCGCGCGGCGACTTCGGTATACTGCATCCCGTCCGCCAGTCCTTGATTGGCGGACTTCGTGTGGGCCACCGTAGCTCAGCTGGCAGAGCAGCGGTTTCGTAAACCGCAGGTCGTCGGTTCGAATCCGACCGGTGGCTCCAGTATCGTGTCCCGCGTATTGCCAGCGGCGGCGCGATCTGGTACAATGAACTGTCGCGCGGAGAGGTGGCCGAGTCAGGCTGAAGGCGCCCGCCTGCTAAGCGGGTAAGGGAACTTTAAATTCTCTTCCCGGGTTCGAATCCCGGCCTCTCCGCCAGCAAGTTTATACGATGATGCGCCCGTAGCTCAGCGGATAGAGCGCTAGGTTGCGGACCTAGAGGCCGCAGGTTCGATCCCTGCCGGGCGTACCAACTTTCGAGCGTAAAAACGGCTCTGAATCACAAGATTCAGAGCCGTTTTGCTGTTGGTGTGGATACCTTGGGCGCAGTGTTATTTCGACGGATGCGCGGCAATGCGGCGACCGGTTGCTGTTGACGGCAAGTTGACGCTGCGCGTCAGATGATGCGACATGCCCGGCAGCATGTGTGGGGATTCCAGGTGTGGATAGTGCGGCGATTGGTTCAAATATAGAGAGATCAACGACCAGTATTGCGATGAAACAGGATAAATAACTCCGGTATGAGGATAATCCTCATCCGGGTTGTCTGCGATGGCTGTCCGGGTGTCCGGATAGTCGAACTCGCGGTCTCAACCGGTCGTCAATTGAGGAGGAGGAATCGCAATGAGAGGATTCATACGCGTCGTCGGGACGCTGCTGACCCTCTGCATCCTGTCAACAGCCCTGGTCCACGCGGGCTCGTTGAATGTGCCGAAGTTTCTGCAGAACGATCCACGCTGGGCGACCAAAACGCTGGGGGATCCCGGCTATACCATGACGAGTTGGGGATGCGGCGTCACCTCGGGGGCGATGGCGCTGGCTTATCTCGGGGTGGCGCTGGATCCTGGCACGTTATGTGATTGGCTGCGGGGGAACGGGGGATTTCATGGTCCGTATATACCCCAATGGCCGGTCATGACCTATTATCCCAACACGGTGCAATTGGCCTGGGTGGAAAGCCGAACCTGGCAACCGACTCCACCCGATCTCACCTATTTGAAATCGCTGATCGACCAGAATCTGCCGGTCGTGCTTGAAACACGGATTGGACAGAACGAGGCCAATATCCATTTCGTCGTGCTGACCGCCTACTCCGGGAACGATCTGTATGTCAATGATCCGTCACACGAGGATAACGTCCGCTTCCAGGATCGCTTTGGCGATCCCAACCGCTGGATTTACGGCAGCAATCTGTTCAAAACCGGCGGACTGCCTACCGCTACGTTTGAACCCTTACCCTGTTGGGTCATTACGCAGAACGGCGGGGGGAAATTGCCGTTCTACTCAACCCCCGGCAGCACAATTATTGGGTATCTCCCGGATAATACTGTCTTATCCGTGACACAAGGACCGATCTTCGTCGATGGCATCGCCTACTATTACCATAACCAGGGTGGCTGGTCTCCGCAAAACGGCATCGTGAATGGCACCGCGGTAACGTTTCTGGCCTATACGCGCACCCCATCGCCGACCGGTCTCACGGCGCAGGCCACTTCTTCTACCGCGGTGGCACTCGCGTGGAGCGTCAATCAGGATTCGGTAGATCCGATAATCGTATCGCGGGATGGCGCGGGGGATCTCGCGACGTTGGCAGCCGGCACCACCGCATATCGTGATACCGCGGTCATGCCGGCAACAACATATACTTATCACGTGCGGATGCACAACAACAATCCGCATAACGGGGATTCGCTCACCAGCAATGCCAGTGTGACGACTCCCGGCACGTTACCGCTGACCAGTCTCACGGTTGGCGTTACGCCCGCGACCGGTGTCGCCAATCAGCCGACCACCGTGACGGCGCAGGCGACGGGGGGCAGCGATCTGCGCTACCAGTTCTGGGTCGGGGATTCCACTGCCACCTACTGGACGCTGCTGCGGGATTACAGTACGACAAGCTCGATCGCCTGGACCCCCGGCACGGCAGGCACCTTCCCGCTGGTGGTGCGGGTGAAAGAGGCAACCAGCACCAAAATGTATGACTTGCAGAACCACCTGTTCTATCCGGTGGTTACCACCACATTGAGCGGGGTGTCGCTCAGTACGTCACCCACGTCACCCCAACCGACCAACACAACGGTCACGCTCACCGCCACTCCGGTCGGCGGGACGGCGGTGCAGTATCAGTTTGTCGCCACTACCAGCGCGGGTGTACCGACCGTGCTGCAGAGCTACGCGACCTTCCCCTCGGTGAGCTGGACGCCGACAACGGCGGATACCTATAGCCTGCAAGTCCTCGCGCGGGAGACCGGCACCACCCAGAATCCGACGATCCAGGCGCAGCAAAGCTATGTCATCAGCAACACCGGCATGCCGCTCACCGCTGTCAAGCTGGTGGTGACGCCGTCGACCGGTACGGTGGGGAATGCGAGCACAGTGACGGCGCAGGCGACGGGCGGCGACAATCTTCGCTACCAGTTCTGGGTGGGTGATCCCACCGCCACCAACTGGACGCTGCTACAAGATTACAGCAGTTCGAACACCCTCGCCTGGACCCCCGGCACGGCGGGCACTTTCCCGCTGGTGGTGCGGGTGAAAGAGGCAACCAGTACTAAAATGTATGACTTGCAGAACCATCTGTTCTATCCGGTGGTCACCACCGCATTGAGCGGGGTGTCGCTCAGTACGTCACCCACGTCACCCCAACCGACCAACACAACGGTCACGCTCACCGCCACTCCGGTCGGCGGGACGGCGGTGCAGTATCAGTTTGTCGCCACTACCAGCGCGGGTGTACCGACCGTGCTGCAGAGCTACGCGACCTTCCCCTCGGTGAGCTGGACGCCGACAACGGCGGATACCTATAGCCTGCAAGTCCTCGCGCGGGAGACCGGCACCACCCAGAATCCGGCGATCCAGGCGCAGCAGAGCTATGTCATCAGCAACACCGGCATGCCGCTCTCCGCTGTCAAGCTGGTGGTGACGCCGTCGACCGGTACAGTCGGGAACGCGAGCACAGTGACGGCGCAGGCGACGGACGGCTACAACCTGCGCTACCAGTTCTGGGTGGGTGATCCCACCGCCACTATCTGGACACTGTTGCGGGACTACAGCAGTTCGAATACCATCGCCTGGACTCCCAGTACGGCAGGCACCTTTCCGCTGGTGGTACGGGTAAAGGAAGTCACCAGCACCAATTTGTATGATTTGCAGAATCACCTGTTCTACCCGGTGCCGTAGCGGTGCGTACCGCGGATGGGGCAGATCCTTATTTCCCTATCCGCGGCACGGTTCCCGGTAGAGTATTGATGTTGTCATCAACATCGCCGGCGGCGTGCATTGAATATTGCATGACCGGCAATATCAACCCGTGTTGGTGATTCACCAATACGAATCCCAAACCAAACGGCGAAGAGGCGAGGTCGATGCCAACGTCCCCGTCGGTTCATCGCCCCGCCTCTTCGGGTAAAACCTAACTCCCCACATCCAATCGGGCTACGCGCCCCTGGTGATGCGGCGTCGAATACTTGGGGAGCCATCTCCCCGCGCTGCGGATACCCTCCCTGATGGGGAACGTTCAACCGCCGGTGATAAACCACTCGGATTCGGGCCGGCATCGCAGCAGGGTGTCAGGATTGCTGACTATCGATTCGATTGCGTTGCCCCCTATCCGAGCCTGTCTCCCAGCGCATACCGTGTCGACTGCGCGACGCTTCATCCGTCGCGAACGCATCGGTCGTTTACGACTTCCCCGCTCGGGGAGGCATCGCTGCACGACCAGGCCCCATTATTGTTGTGCTATCACACTTTGCGATTATTATGTGATGTCGCCAAGCCGCTTGAAGATATTACTTGTACGCGGGACCACGCGCAGCGGTTACGGCTTGAACTGAAACCGCCTGCATTCGCCAGCGAAGATATCAGCGATACCGGACAGCTTCACCACATTATCGCAACGTATAGGTTGTCGCACGCTTTTCACCGCGGCGAATCAATTTTCCGGCCTTGCAGAGTTGGCGCAGATACGCTGACGCATTGGCGGGTGACAGTCCACACTCCGCAATAATCGTCGCGCGCTGGGTGATCGTATGATGCTGGACGCAGGTCATGATGGCTTCCAGACATTGGGTGATGTCCGTCTGGGTCCGACGGGTGCGCCGCTGCTGTGCTGACGGTTGCGGTCGGTCCGTCACGGTCTCCTGCTGGTTATTCCCGCGAAGTCGAATAATCTGCTCATCGAGCACATGCACTTGCTGCATCAGGCGCTCACGGCGTCGCGCCAGTGAAACGATTTTCCGCTGGGCGGTGAGATGCGATGATTTCAATGCTTTACGCCGAGTGCGGAGTTCGGTTATCGTTGCCTCAATTTCGTTGAGGTTCATCGTATCGATGGTGGACATCTGTGTATTCCTCCATTGCTGGTACAAGTATGAGTGGATTTTGTCGATATATAGCATAACAGTAGTCAGCAAGAAAATCAACAGTTACACGATTAAGATAATCGCTAACTGATTGCATCACCGTGAGAAAGCTTTACTATTGATTGATCATGTGTAAAAGTTGCACACGGCATAATTATTATATCAGTAATTCTTCGCTTATACACCAGTAACCACAGCACATTTTAAGCATAATAGTTCCGATTTATACGGATTGCGTCATCATCCGACCGTTGTCTGGCTTGTCAACTTGAGTGCCCGGTCCGGTGGTTGAGACCCGCGAACCGGAATCGCCCTTCTCCCCACCATCGCGGCCTTCGTGAAACCACCATACCGAGCGGGCCCGCTCATTGGTCACGCGCATGCGTTACAGGATTGCCGAACTGGCTGTGACATTATTCGAAGTATGATGCATAACGCAGGTTAATATTATTCCCGCATTCAGGTACCGAGCCTGTTTCCCGCAGGTTCGAACCTTGACAAATGTTCAAATCCCGGGTATCACCGGCCATGCCAATTGCCTGATGATTGTACACCATGTCGGAAAGGTATCGCCCGCAACGTAAGCGAAGATAAAGATAAGTGTGAATGACGTTCAGCACCACCGGGTGCCGGACGATCTCGAGTAGCATCCATGAATATTTCCCTGCGGCAATATTATGAGATCCTGGCGCGCTACCTGCGCCCGCAACGGGGGCGCGCGGTATTGCTGGCAGTGCTAATCTTCATCAGCATCGGGTTGCAGGTGGGCAATCCGCTGAACCTGCGCGACTTCATCGACGCGGCGGGGGCTGATCTGCCGCTGCCCATATTGCTGAAGCTGGCCATCGCGTTTATCACCCTCGCGTTGCTGCAACAGGGGGTGGCGGTCTCCGCCGCCTACGTGGGCGAATCCGTAGGGTGGGTCGCCACCAACGCGCTGCGCGAAGAATTGGCAACGCACTGCCTGCGGTTGGACATGCAGTTTCATCACGAACGCAGCCCGGGAGAATTCATCGAGCGCATCGAGGGTGATTGCCTGGACTTCGCCAACTTTTTCTCGCAAATGGCGCTGCGCGTGGCTGGCAATCTGCTGCTCTTGCTCGGTATTCTCATCGCCTTCTTCTTGATTCACCGCGACCTGGGTGCGCTCTTCACGCTCTTTGCCATCATCACTCTCATCGGGCTCAACGCCGTGCGCAACGTAGCCATTCCCTATCAAAAAGCGCATCGCGACGCTGCCACCGACCTGTTCGGCTTTTTGGAAGAGCGGCTGGCGGGCACCGAGGACGTGCGGTCGGCGGGCGCGGTCGATTTCGTGCTGCGACGGCTGTTTCAGTTGATGGCGCGCATCTTCCGTTTATGGCGCAAGTCGTCGTTGATGAGCATACTGGTGCGCGTCACGGCCGGCCTGCTGCTGATGTGTGGGTTTGGTGCCGCCCTTGTCCTCGGACTCTCGCTCTATCACGCGGGTGCGATCACCATCGGGACAGCCTATCTGGTGCTGCATTATACCGGATTGATTGCCCGCCCCATCCGCGAGTTGACGCAACAGGTGGAAAGCCTCCAAAATATCGGAGCCACGGTGGAGCGTATGTCCGAGCTGTTGCACCAGCGCAGTTGCATCGCGGACGGTCCCGGCAGCAGCTTGCCGACCGGCACACCGCTGTCGCTGGAGTTCGACCGGGTGAGCTTCGCCTATCATGCGGACCAGCCGATCCTGCGCGAAGTCTCTTTCCATGTGGCGCCAGGCAAAATACTCGGTCTACTGGGCCGCACCGGCAGCGGAAAGACGACCATCGCCCGGCTGATCTTTCGACTGTATGACCAGCGCGATGGCGCCATTCGCCTGCACGGGACGGAGATTCGCCAGGCCTCGTTAGCGGAACTGCGGCACCGCGTTGCCTTCGTCACCCAGGACGTGCAGCTCTTCCAAGCCAGTGTGCGCGACAACATCACCTTTTTCAACCCCGACATTCCCGACGCGCGCATTCTGGAAGTGATCGCCGCGCTGGAGTTGAGCGACTGGTTTGCCGGATTGCCGGAGGGGCTGGACACGCGGCTGCAGACCGGCGGACGCAGCCTGTCCGCCGGGGAGGCGCAACTGCTGGCGTTCACCCGCGTCTTCCTGCGCGATCCGGGGCTGGTCATACTCGACGAAGCATCGTCGCGGCTCGATCCGGCGACGGAACAACTCATCGAGCGTGCCATCGACCACCTGCTGGCCAACCGCTCAGCCATCGTCGTCGCCCACCGCCTGGGCACGCTGCACCGCGCGCACGACGTGCTGGTGCTGGAAGAGGGGTGCGTGGCGGAATATGGCGGTCGACAGGCGCTGCTTGCCGATCCTGCCTCGCGCTTTTACTCCCTGCATCAAACCGGACTCGAGGAGGTGCTGGTATGACCACCTCGACCGAGATCCTGCCCGGCGTCCCGCAAGCAGTAATGCCCACTTGGAAAATCATCTGGCGGTTGATTCGTTTCCGTCCTGGATACTGGCTGGGCAACCTGGTGGCCATGTTGGTGATGATGGGCGCGCTCCAGATGCCGGGGCTGGTGATCCGCGCTTTTTTCGACTTACTGAGCGGCAAGACGCCCGCGCAGTTCGGCGTGTGGACACTGGTGGCGTTCCTTTTCGCCACCGAGGCGGTCACCATATTGAGCGCACTCGGCCTGGTGCTGTCCAATGTGCCATTTTTCGTGCATACGCTGACGCTGTTGCGCCATAACCTGTTGCGTCACATCCTGCGCCGTCCCGGCGCGGCGGCGCTGCCCGACTCGCCGGGCGAGGCGATCAGCCGCTTCCGCGGGGACGCCTTCGAGATGCCGCTCTTCGCGCTGTGGCTCAACGACCTGCTGGGGCTTATCGCCTTCTGCGTGGTGGCGGTTGTCGTGATGACGAAGATCAATGCCACCATTACGCTGTATGCCATATTGCCGTTCATCGTCGTTGGCCTGGTTGCCTTTGCCTCGACGAAGCGCGTGGAGGAGTATCGCCGTGCCAGCCGCCGCGCGTCGGGCATCGTCAGCGGTTTCATCGGCGAGTTATTCGGCGCGGTACAGGCGGTCAAGGTCGCCACGGCGGAGCGGGAGGTGATCGCGCATTTTCACACCCTGAACGAAGATCGTCGCGTTATCTCGCTGAAGGACCGGTTGTTCAATGAACTACTGGGCTCCATCTTCCGCAACGCCACCAACATCGGCACCGGAATCATCCTTATCCTCGCCGGGCAGGCAATGCAGCACCGGCAGTTCAGCGTGGGCGATTTCTCGCTGTTTGTTTTCTACCTCGGCTTCATCAGCGAGCTGGCGGCGTTCTGTGGCCTGCTGGTGGCGCGTTACCAGCAGATCGGCGTCTCCGCGGAGCGGATGCACCGGCTGATGCAGGGTGCGCCTCCACAGGCGCTGACGGAATATTGCGAGACCTACCTGGATGGGCGACTGCCGGAGATACGCTACGCCACGACATGCACCTACGGACCGCTGCAAACGCTGGAAGCGCGCCGGCTCACTTTCATTTACCCCGGCACCACGAATGGCATCACGGCGGTTGATCTGCGCATCGCGCGGGGAGCATTCACGGTCATTACCGGAAGAAACGGATCGGGTAAAACCACGTTGCTGCGCGTGTTGCTCGGTCTGCTGCCGTGCGACGGCGGCGAGATCTACTGGAATGACCGGCGCATCGAAGACGCCGGCGCCTTTTTCGTGCCGCCGCACAGCGCCTACACCGCGCAGGTGCCGCGGCTGTTCAGCGACACGCTGCGGGATAACATTCTGATGGGCATGGACAAGGACGACGCCGCCATCGCCGCGGCGCTTCATCAGGCGGTGCTGGAGGACGACTTGCGCCACCTGGAGGACGGACTGGCGACGATGGTCGGCCCGAAAGGGGTGAAGCTTTCCGGCGGCCAAATGCAGCGCACTGCCGCCGCGCGCATGTTCGTGCGCGAGCCGGAGATACTGGTCTTCGACGACCTTTCCAGTGCCCTCGATGTGGAAACCGAGCAACAACTCTGGGACCGCGTCTTCGCGCGCGAAGGCGCCACTTGCCTGGTGGTCTCCCACCGCAAAGCCGCGCTACGCCGCGCCAACCAGATCATCGTAATGAAAGATGGGCGCGTGGAAGCCACCGGTACACTGCCCGAGTTGCTGGAAACCTGTGAGGAGATGCAATACCTGTGGCATGGCGAACCGGTGAACGGCCCCGACGAGCCAGTGGTTGCATAATAAACCGTACCGCAGGACCGCGGACATCCTGCCTGTAGGCGCATCACCGCGGACACAGTGCGTCCGTCTCGGGGAAGCGTTGCCCTCCCGCAACTCACACGCCACTCGTCTGGGCGGCGAGATTATCCGGCGGTTACGCGCCAGTTACGCGGTGATGAAGAATCGCGCCGACCGCTATCCGGGGAATTCTTCCTCCAACGCGGGGGGATGGCGATAGAAGGCCGTCGACTGGCGCAAGGCGAGGGCGAACAGCACCGCCGCCAGCAGGCACATGCCGGCGCCGGTCAGGAATGGCAACCGATAGCTGCCGCTCGCATCAGCCAGCGCGCCGCCCAGCGTTGGTCCCAGCAATCCACCCAGGCCATAACTCAGGTACAACGCGCCATAAATCGCACCGGCGAAGCGCATGCCGAACAGGTCGGTGGCCGTGGGTCCATACAGCGAAAGCCAGGTGCCGAAGGCCAGCCCGGTGCCGACGGCGATACCCAACAGCGCCGCCGGCTGAGTGATCCACGCCAATCCGGTCAACAGCACCAGTTCCAGCACACTGGCGGTGATGAGGCAGGGAAGGCGTCCGATGCGGTCAGACAGCCATCCTATCATGAAGCGTCCCACCCCGCTGCCGATCGCGGCGACGGAGAGCAGCCACGCCGCACGTGCTGACGGCATGCCCAATCCCAGCGCAAAATTTACCAGGTGCGCCAGCAACAACAGCCCCACCGCGGTGACCAGCGTGTAGGCGGCGAAGATCAGCCAGAAGACCGGAGTGCGTATCGCGTCGCCGAGACTGCTGCCGGCGCCGTTGTAGCCGTCGGGCAACCGGCGGTCGCGGGTGCGTACGCGAATGCCCAGCCCCAACAGCGGCAGCGCGAACATGAGCACCACACCGTAACGCGCCAGGATGCCTTGCCAGCCCCACGCCGGCAGCAGGTGCTGCGCCAGCGGCGCCCACACGAATGCCCCCAGGCCAAAAGCGCCTACCACCAAACCAGCCGCCAGCCCCCGCCGGTGCGGCACTGCGCGCATCGATGCGGTGACCGCGGCCACATAGGCAAACCCGAATCCCAGACCGCCCAGCAATCCATAACTCCCGATCAAGGTAAGCAAGCTGTCGGCACGTCCGGCTAACCAGAGTCCCAGGCCGAACAGCAATCCGCCAGCCATGGCGCTGCCGGTGACACTGAGGCGATATTCCAGCGCGCCGCCGATGCTCATGCCGATGGCATAAACGAAAAGCAGCACCGCATGCGGCAGCGCGGCCGTCGCTCGCTCCCAGTGAAACGCGGTCATGATCGCCGGCAACAGCACCCCGTAGGCATAGACGGCGCCCAGCAAGAACATCGCCAGCACGGCTGTGATCAACGTCACCATTACACCCGCCCCCGCAGGTTGTTACCGGCGCGAAGGGTGTTGACGCGGTCCGAATGATTATTCCGTCGGCGAAGTGGCGCGCGAATCGTCCAATGCGCGCTCCAGCGACACTTTCAGCTTACGAACCAGGGGAAGCTGCGCCGGGGTAAGCCCGGACGCCTGCTGATGGGGAAACATCACACGGTCCTGGCGCAGATACGTCATCTCACTGTGGAGCAGATACGGTTGGGTGGCGGCGGCGATGAGCAGGATGGCCACCGCGTAAATCGGGAGCAATGAGCGGGCGATGGTGCCGCGATATAGAACGCAATCGTCCTGCGCGGGTTGCTGCGCGGCGTTGCGCCGTTCCGCCCACACGGCAAGCACCACGATGAGCAGGAAGATCAATCCCGCGAGCCAGTAGGCGTGCATCACCAGCGCGATGCCCCCGATGGAGAGGATGCCGACAAAGGCGATGGGCAGCGTGGCCATGCCGAACACCTGGCGGAACAGCATGCGTTCGGTAAGACCGGACGGCACGGCAATGCCCAGGAAACGGCAGCGTGCCCATACGCGCTGGACGATCATAGCGGTAGGCAGACCGATCAGCGCCGCCCCCAGCAGGCTGTGCTCGATGGTCAACCGCAGCCACATCACCGCGTCGCTCTCGAAGCTATGCTCGCGTCCCGCCAGACCCGACCAGTGGGAATACAGATAGAACACCGCCAACGGCAATAATAAACCGAGGAACGCAATGCGCAGCCCGGTGTGCCAGGTGGGCAGCAACAACAACGGCATCACCGCCGACCGGCGCAACCGCCACAGATAGCGCCACAGCACACCCAGCGTGCCGATTATCAAGACTGTCAGCAGCACCAACAAAATATCGACCGCGCATTGTTCGAAGAGGGTGTATGCCAGCAACCGCGCCGGTATATATTCCTCGGCGTCGATCTCACGGCGCCCATACGCGGGGGTTAGTGTGGAGGCCAGTACCCCGCCGTAGCGTTTGGCCGCCGTGCGGTCGTCCGGCGGGTGTATGAGCGGGGCGAACAGCATCCGGTAGCGCCGCGTGTCCGCGCGGGCGCGGCGGGCATCGTCATACCGGCCCAGCCGATCGAAGAGGTCGGCGACGCGCGGTCCGCACTGGTCGAGTATCACACCCGCCAGGCGCAACTCGGCCTCGCCGGTCGCGCCGGCAACCAATTGGGCCGGCAAGCGCCGCCAGTTACGCAGCACACGCTCCGCCTGCGCCGGCTCCCCGGCGGCGATCAGACGGGTGGCATAGTCGGGAATCAATCCTGCCAGCGCAGGGGTACACGTATATTGCGCAAGGTGGCCGGTGATGGCGTCGGCGATCTCCACCTGCCGCAGATAGTCTTCCGTCAGCCGGGGTGCCGGCAGGCGTCGATACTGGTCATGTAGCACCTCCCGCAGATACAGCCGGCAGTGCGGCTGCCGCAGCGCCGTAAACAATGCGGTCGGTTCCCGGGTATCGTGCCCACGCTGGTAATCGCGCACGGCCAGATGGTAGTAGTACCACGCATTCCCCGGATCGTCGTGCGTGCCTTGCAGCAACAGCGTCCGCGCCGACTCGCCGTCTCCCTGGCTGCACAGATACCCGGCATACAAGGCGAGGTAACCCTTGCCCGCCGAATCGCCGCGATGTTGTTCCCACAGGCGTGCCAACCGCTGCGCGCTCTCCTCGCGGTGCAACCAGAGATCGTCGGCGGTGGGGAAGCGCCGTGTTCGCTCGATGGGAGAAAGCAGGGTCTCCAGGTCGAGATACGGCAGGCGGACAGGCGCTTCCACGCCGCGAAACTGGTTGAGTCGCACCAGGATGTGCTGCACCCGCGCCAATCCGCCGTAGCCGATTATCAGCGCGAGGAGTACCGCCGCCGGCGCCAGCAGCGAGCGCACCAGCAACCGGGCCAGCGCCCGCTGCCGCATGCGTCGGCGGTTGGCCGCCGCCAGCTCATCCGCCAATTCTACCGGCGAACCGAGTACCTTCAACGCCATGTCGCGGCTCTCCGCCTCACTCTGCCCCTCCGCAACGAATCCCTCCGCCGTCTCCTCCAGATGATTCGCCAGCTCGTGCTTGACATCCAGGCGCAACTCGGGATCATCCTTCAGGCCGATGGTCAACTCGTCAACGGCCTGCTCGAAATGCCCGTATCGCGTTATCCCGCTCGTTTCATTCCGTTGTGTTCGGCGCATACACTATTCTACCAGCATCCGTCCTGCCGTGGCGCTATTGTATAGCTTCGCTATGTATGCCATTGTACTTAGGCATCCGAGGTGTGTCAAGTTACGCCATGCTCGTACGTCCGCGCAAACTCGGCGATCGCAAAATGTGAGACGCTTTCACATCGGAGAACTACTCCTTGTCTGCCGTTCGTCGCCTTTGTTGAATATTTTCCGAACACGGGCCGACATTTCATGTTAGAGTAAAAACTCCGGTATTGCCGCGGGAGGAACGATTCCATCGTATGAATGTGATGCCATCAGGGGGCTTCAATATAGATGATCCCGCGTTGCTGCCATTGGCGGCTTTTATCGACGATCACGCGGAAGAGATAGCCCAGCGTGCAGAACGCATCTGGGAATCGACCATCCTGCTCTTCTCCTTGCTCTCCGACCGCCAGCTCGACACGATTCGCCGGCTAGCGGTCGAGACGTTGCACATCTGGGCAATGCGGTTGCGCCAGGAATCCGCGTACGCGCGGCGGGTGCACGAATTGGGCCAGGAATGGGGCGAACAGGCTGCGGAATGGGAGTTGCACGTCTATTCGTTTACCAAAGCGATTGACCTGCTGGCACACAGTACATGGGATTTCCTTGCCGCTAATTATGCCACCGAGTTGCTCTCCCCCGCCACCGTCTTTTTCCTCGGGCGCTCACGTGATCAGGTACTGGATGACCTGCGTGTTCCGCTGCTTTCAATCTACGTGCAAAAACGCGAGCAGGTGATGGAACAGACACAATCCAGCCTGGCGGGCCCACTGTCACTGCCGGGTCGTTCACTGTTGCTGGAACTGGCCAACCGTCTGCGGGCTAGCAAGGACCGGGTTATTCCCGCCTGGATCGAGCGCGCGCGACAGGTGGCTGGACCGACCCCGGCGATGGAAGACTTGTTGCACCGCCGCGGGGAAGCGCTGGTGGATTTGCTGCTGGTGCTGCTGCAATCCCCCACTCCGGAGACCAGCGCAACCAGCCTGACCACCGTGCAACAAATCGGACTGGAGAGCGCGCAGGCGGGACTGTCGTTTCAGGAAATGTTTCATGCCCTGCAACAACTGCGCCCGATCATTTGGGATACCATTTATGATGTCTACCGCTACGAGCAATACTGGCATCCGGCGGAGTTCATCGAGGCGCTGGCACGGTTGCATCTACTGCTCGATCTGTTCTCCGAAGGCATCGGCCAGGCCTATCTGCAGCAGAAGGAAATGATTATCCAGCACCAGGCGGAGGAACTGCGCCAGCGCGACCTGAGCCTGGCACGCAGTATCTTGCAAAACCTGCTGCCCTCGCGCATGCTGGAGGTACCCTTCACGGAGATCGGTACCGTGTGGGAGCCGTCGCGCGAGATCGGCGGCGATTTCTACGATATATTCCCGGCGGATGCGCATGATGTGCTGTTCCTTATCGGTGATGTCTCCGGTAAAGGCATCTCCGCCGCACTACTGGTCAGCATGGTGAAATACGTGGTGAAGGCCAATGCGCCGATGCATGCGTCTCCCGCGCACCTGCTCACCGTGGCGAACCGGCTGTTTTACCAGGACATGGGTCCGGAGATGTTCGTCACCCTGTTTGCCGGACGCTATACACCGGCAACCGGACGGTTGCTCTATACCAGCGCGGGGCACGATCCCGGCTATATCTGCCGCTCCGATATGGTGAATCGTTTGGTCTCGCTGCCCAGCCAGGGTCCGGCGCTGGGCATCTTTCCGGAGGTAGTACTGAAGGACAAGCAGGTTTGGCTGCATCCGGGCGATGTGTTGTTGCTGTATACCGACGGTCTGGTAAACGTGCGCCACGGCGGACGGCATCTGATGAATTCACGCCGGTTGTGCACTCACATTCGCCGGCACTGTAGCATGCCCGCACAGGAAATGGCGTTCGCACTGCTCAAGGACGCCATTGGTCAGAACGAGCCAACGGATGACATCACCGCCTTGCTCGTCAAGCGGCGCGAAGGGGGAATGCATGGCTGAGCCATCCGCCACCCCGATGCCGCGACGCATTGCATTCTCCTTTCCGGCAGATGTAGAGTCGATCGCTGACGTGCGTCATCTGATTCTTTCCGAAGCGCACACGCTGCCATTCACCAATGACGAACTGGACGATGTCGCGCTGGCAGTATCCGAGGCTTTCACAAACCTGGTGCAGCATGCCCAGGGGTATCGCATTCGCGGTGTGGTGGAAATCACCCCGGCCCAATTGGAAATACGCTTCGAAGTGGAGCAAACACTATCCGGGCATATTGTGAAGACGCAGTTGCCGTCGGGCTTGTCCAGCAGCGGCCGGGGCATCCCGCTGCTGCATATGCTGATTCCGGTCGTCGAGGTACGCCGGCAGGCTAACGGCACCGCTGAACTGCGTCTGGTCAAACCGGTATCCCACCCTTAAGGCACACCGTGGAAGTGGACTTCCACGGTGTGCCCCGGGGTCTCGCTATTGACGGGTGACAATACACATGAAAAACGGAAACGCTTTATAGCAAGTGCACGGGGAGGCCAGATGAAACGCATACTCGTGGTGGAAGATAACGCCGAATTGGCGAAACTGCTCGAACTCATTCTGCGCCGGGCAAGCTATGATGTCGACATCGCCGAAGACGGCCTGCAGGCGCTGGATGTATTTCAAAAACAGTCACCCGATCTGGTGCTGTTGGATATCATGCTGCCGCACCTGGACGGTTATGAAGTGTGCTCGCGCATTCGCAGCGAATTCCATTCCGACGTGCCGGTTATCATGCTGTCCTCACTCGATTCCCCGCTCGACATGGAGCGCAGCCGTGAAGTCGGCGCAACCGACCACATCTCCAAACCGTTCGATAAAAATCAACTCCTCGAAATCATCGCCGGCTACATCGGCAAGGAAGCGCCGATGTAACTTCCCGCCCTTGCCGAACGCGTGCAGGCGCCGAATACCGTCATAGTACTCAATACGCCTTGGCAAACACCACGCGCTGGTGCGCTGGGCAGCCACAGCCGATGCACGGGCCTTCGCCATGCGCGGTGCTGTCGAAGGGGATGCAGCGGATACTGACGGACAACTCGTCGTTGATGCGCGCCTCGCAGGCGGGGTTGTCGCACCAGTAGGACAGCGCGAAACCGCCGTGAATCTCCGGCTGTTCCGTATTTTGCGGAGTAAAGAAGCGGACGAACTCATCCCAGTCGGTGATGACCCGCGTATGCTCGTCGCGGTACGCTTTCGCACGGGCGAAGAGGCTCTGCTGGATATCATCGAGCAAGGCGGCGATGCCGGTAACAAATTCGTCGCGCGGCAGCGTGAAGCGCTCCTTGCGGCTTTTATCACGACGGCCAATGAAGGCAGCGTTGTTTGCGATATCGCGCGGGCCGATCTCCACCACCAGCGGGATGCCCTTCTTCACCCACTCCCAGCTTTTTTCGCCGGCGTTCATGTCACGCGTATCCACGGTCACGCCGACCGGACGCTCGTCATACCGTTGCGCGCGCAGTTCAGCGGCTAGCGACTCGCAGTACGGCAGCACCACTTCGCGCTCCTCGTCTTTGCGAATGATGGGCAGCAACACCACGTGCTGTGACGCCAACCGCGGCGGGACCACCATGCCGTTGTCGTCGGCGTGCGTCATCACCATGCCGCCGATCAGCCGCGTGGAAACGCCCCAGGAGGTGGTCCAGGCGAATTCTTCCGCGCCCTCGCGCGACTGGAATTTGATCTCCGACGCCTTCGCGAAGTTCTGTCCCAGGAAGTGGCTGGTGCCTGCCTGCAGCGCTTTACGATCCTGCATCATCGCTTCAATGCTGTACGTGTGCACCGCGCCGGGGAAGCGTTCGCCCGCGCTCTTCTCACCGGTAATCACCGGCATAGCCATATATTCTTCCGCGAAAACCTTGTAGATATCCAGCATCTTCCGCGTCTCATCCATGGCCTCGCTCGCGGTTTCGTGCGCGGTATGACCTTCCTGCCAGAGAAACTCTGTCGTGCGCAGGAACAGCCGCGTGCGCATCTCCCAGCGCACCACGTTAGCCCACTGGTTGATCAGAATGGGCAAATCGCGCCAGCTTTGCACCCATTTCGCATACATTGCACCGATAATCGTTTCCGAGGTGGGACGCACCACCAGCGGCATCTCCAGTTCGCCGTCGGGCACCAGCTTGCCGTCCACCGCCTTCAGCCGGTGATGGGTCACCACCGCGCACTCCTTGGCGAACCCCTCCACGTGCTCGGCTTCCTTCTCCAGGTAGCTTAACGGAATGAAGAGTGGAAAATACGCGTTCACGTGCCCGGTGGCCTTGAACATGGCATCCAATTCGCGTTGAATATTCTCCCACAGGCTATAGCCCCACGGCTTGATTACCATGCAGCCGCGCACCGGGCTGTTCTCCGCCAGGTCGGCGGCGCGCACCACGGCTTGATACCACTCGGGATAGTTCTCTTCACGTGTTGGGGTAATAGCGGTTTGACTCATTCGAAAACACCTCGCGTGTAACTCTAGCGTGTTTTGCCATTCTTATCAATCCATCACATCAGTGGATACGCAGATTCTGCCGGCGTCTTTGCAAGCGCGGCGATATTTGTCAATCAACGCGTTTCATGCTAGGATAGGGTTGTCATTTGCCAAAAGGGAGTAACAGAACCGCTCCGCGGTTCCCGGCAGGTCAACAATCTCGAAGGTTTCCCGCCTTCTGGCCTGCCCAACCGGATTCCCTCCGGGTGCCAGACTTTTGGCTGCGCGTATCAGAATTATTCTGCGCGTGGCCAATGTCGCGGCCCGCGCCCGGAGGTATAATGACGAAATACCGGCGCTTTCTGTTGCCCATCCTGCTCGCCGTCGCGGCGACGCTGCCCGGCCTTTATCTGCGCATGAGCGGTAGGGCCGCACACGTTCTCCATGCACATGCCACCGCCGATTTGTCCCAAGTCATCATGGTGACGCTCTTCGCCGGTCTGGCTATTCTTGGCGCCTCCTTCCTGCTCTTGTGGGCATGCGACGCGGCGCAGATGGACATCTCCCAAACGCTGGCACTGGCGGTGGTCGCCCTGATTGCGGTGCTGCCGGAATACGCCGTCGATATGTATTTCACCTGGCAGGCCGGAAAATTCCCGCAGGCCGATTACGCGCATTACGCCATTGCGAATATGACCGGCGCCAACCGGTTAATTATCGGACTCGCCTGGGTGCTGATCGTCGCCATTTTCTGGGCCAAAACGCGTCGTGCCGTCCGGCTAGGAACCGAACGCCGCACCGAACTGGCCTTCCTCGGGATGGCTACCGCGTATGCGTTTGTCATCCCGTTTAAAGGCACCCTGGCGTGGTATGACGGGTTGGTCTTCCTCGGATTGTATATATGGTATATCGCCGTCGCCGGACGCCGACCCTGCGTAGAATGCGAGATTGACGGGCCGGCGGAGTATCTGGTGCAATTGCCAAAGACGAAGCGTCGACTCGCCACGCTGGTGATGTTCCTGTTCGCCGCCGGATCGATTCTCGCTAATGCCGAGCCGTTTTCCGAAGGTTTGATCGCCACCGGCACGCAGATGCAAATCAATAAATTCCTACTGGTCCAGTGGCTGGCGCCCATCGCCTCGGAAGCACCGGAGTTCATTGTAGCCATCATGTTCGCGCTGCGCGGTCAGGCGAGTATGGCGCTGGGCAGTCTGTTATCCTCCAAACTGAACCAGTGGACGCTGCTGGTCGGCATGATCCCCGGTGTATACGGCGTATCGAGCGGATCATTCAGCACACCGATCCCGATGGGCAGTTTCCAGATGCACGAGATCCTACTGACGGCGGCGCAATCGCTATTGGCCGTGGTACTGCTGGCGAACTTGCGCCTTTCCATCGGACAAGGAATGCTGCTGTTCGGCCTTTTCATTGGGCAGTTCGTCGCCCCCACATTGGTGCAGCAGTTCCCGGTGCTCTCACCGCTCGGTTTGGATGGCGACGGTATTCACCAAGTATTTTCAGCGATGTATATCGCGATTGCCATCAGCCTGTTGCTGGATCACCCGCAGCGTATGAAAGGCTTCTGGCAGGGACTGAAGTTCACCACGGGTTTACACCAGCCACCGCACACACCCGTCGAGGGGCAACCGCCCACACCAACCGAAGAGAGCAGGCGGATGACGCTGGTGTGAACGCTGATTCATGGGTTGAGCAGGTAGCGTAGAATCAAAACAGCTAACGGGTTCATTCCGCTTCCGCCAGCAATCCCTGGTAAACTGCTTTGCGCGGAGTGCCGGTTTCCGCGGCGGCGCGGGTAGAGGCGTCGCGCGCGCTGAGGCCGTCGTCGCGGTAGCGGCGGGCGAGGGTGATCGCTTCGGCGGTCCTGTCGGCGGCAGGAGAGACGGACCCGCCGGCCCATACCAGTACGATCTCGCCGCGCACGGTCTCGCGGGTCAGTTGCTCCGCCAACTCGGCCGCGCTGCCGCGGCGCAATTCCTCAAACTTCTTCGTCAACTCGCGCGCCAGCAGCACCGGCTGCTCGGGCGCCAGTGCCGCCAGGTCGGCCAGCGCCTCCGCGACGCGATGCGGCGCCTCGTAGGCCGCGCAGGTGTCGGCCTGTGCCAGGCTGTCACGCAGGACCGACAACCGTTCCTTGCGCGTACGGGGCAGAAAACCGAGGAAACGGAAGCGGTCGGTGTGAAAGCCGGAGACCGCCAGCGCGGTAATTACCGCGGACGGGCCGGGAATGGGCACCACCGGGATGTTTTCCGCCACACAGCGCGCGATCAACGCCTGACCCGGATCGCTGATGCCCGGCATGCCGGCGTCGCTCACCAGCGCCACGTCCTTGCCCGCGTGCAGCAATGCCGTCACCTGTACCTCGCGGCCCATCCCGCTGTGGCGATGATAACTCATGGTGCGCGTGGGAATCTCGAAGTGCGCCAGCAACTTGCCGGTGACGCGGGTATCCTCAGCGGCTATCAACTCCACATCGCGCAGCACCCGCAGCGCGCGACAGGTGATATCTTCCAGGTTGCCAATCGGCGTGCCGACCACATAGAGCGTTCCGGACATGTGTACCCTCAACAAATGAAAACCACCTTCATTATAACGAACGGGGTCGGTGAACGCTATCCCGGTCGGATAATGCCGGGCCGGCTTCATTTCGCGGTCTGAAAAATGCCTCCATCCGGGATATCGCCTTCCCGTCCTCCCCGCGGGCGTGTATAATACGAACGGTTATGGCCATTTTTCACACCGAACCGCAACCCACCCCCTCGTCACGGCACAGCCTCACCGGCGCGCGCTGGCTCTGCCACGCCCCGGCGCCTGCGCCACCGGGATTGCCCGCCGACCTGCACGCCGCCATCGGGCAACTGCTTGCGCAGCGCGGAGTAGTCACCGCGGCCGAGGTGGATGAATACCTAAACGCCAGTCTGACCGCGTTGCCCGACCCGCACTTGCTCCCCGACATGGCGGCAGCGGTGGCGGCGGTTAGCGATGCGCTCGACCGCGGCGCTCGCATCCGCATCTTCGGTGATTACGACGCCGACGGCATCACCGCGACCGCACTGCTGGTGCGCGCATTAGGCGCGCTCAGCGCCGGCAGCGGCGCGGTGGACTGGTATCTGCCGCACCGCATCGACGATGGCTACGGCCTGAACCAGCCCGCGCTGGACGAAGCGCGCGCCGAAGGCGTGGAGCTGGCGATCACGGTGGATAACGGCATCACCGCCCACGCGCAACTGGCGCACGCGCAGGCCATCGGGCTGCGCGTGATCGTCACCGATCACCACGAGCCGGATGGTCTGCTGCCCCCGGCAGTGGCGGTGCTCAACCCCAAACGCGCTGACAGCGATTATCCCTTCCGCGAGCTGGCCGGCGTGGGAGTGGCCTACGAGTTGCTGCGCGCCGTGTGCGCCGCACGCGGACTGCCCGCCGGCGCGCCGACGAAATTCCTCGATCTGGTCACCCTGGGCACGATCGCCGACGTGGCGCCGCTCATCGGCGCCAACCGCATTTACATCCGCCACGGGCTGCCGATGTTGACCCCGCTGAATAAGAAGCTCGGTCTCGCCGCGCTGTTGCAAGCGATCAACATTCACCAGTGTGCCACCTGTTCCGACGTGGCGTTTCAACTCGGTCCGCGGCTGAACGCCGCCGGACGCGTGGCCCACGCGGAATTGGCGCTGCGCCTGTTGCTGACGAACGACCGGACTGAAGCGGAGGCGCTGGCCGCCCAGCTCTGCGCGCACAACACGCAACGCCAGGAAGAGGAAGGGCGCACGCTGGAGCAGGCGGTGGCGCTGGTGGAAGCCCGCGATCTGGAGGCGGAAAAGGTGCTGGTGCTCGACTCGCCGCATTGGCATCCCGGCATCATCGGCATTGTCGCCTCGCGCATCGTCGAGCGCTATCACCGCCCGTGCGCGCTCATCGCGGTGCAGGACGGCGTCGGCAAGGGCTCCGCCCGCGCCCGCGCGCCGTTTCACCTGTGGGAAGCGCTGGGGCAGTGCGCGCCGCTGCTGCGCCGCTTCGGCGGTCACCGCGTCGCCGCCGGATTCGAATTGGACGAGGTTAACATCCCCGCGCTGCGCGAGGCGCTGCTGGCCATCGGCGACCGCACTCTTACCGCCGACGATCTGCTCCCCTCGCTGATGGTGGACGCCTGGCTCGACATCACCGAGGTGACCACCGGCTTCGCCCGGCAGGTGAAGACGCTGGAGCCGTTCGGCATGGGCAATCCCACCCCCGTTTTCGCCGCCACCGACGTGACCGTGCAACACTGCGCCCGTCGCGGCCAGGACGGCGCCCACCTCAGCCTTTCCCTGCGCACCGGCCCCGAGCGCCCGCCCCTCTCCGGCATCTGGTTCCGTCACGGCGAACTCTTCCCTCACCTTCACCCTGGCGACCGCATCGACATCGCCTTCACCGTCGATCTCAACGTCTGGCAAGGCATCACTTCCGCGCAGATCATCGTGAAAGATATCGCGGTGTGAGGGAGTGCTGAACGGTGAGTGGATTCGGCACCGGCGTGGCGGGACGCAATGCAGCGAACCTTCAGCCGGATGCGCGTGCAGGCCGGAGCCCGCGGCTCATCCGAGGATTACATCGTCCCCAGCGTCGTCGCCACCAGGGTGACCATGCGGTGGATGTCGCCTTTGCGCAGGCAACCGTCGGCGTCGCAGGCATCTGCTTCTTCTTCCACTGAGTAGTGGTTGCTCATCAGGATGGTTTTCGTCAGGCGATAACGTTCGCGGACGGAGTGGATCAACGCCCCGCCCGTGATGCCGGGCAAGTAAAGGTCGGAGAGCACCAGATCGAAGGATTGCGCGTTCAGGTGGGTGAGCGCCTGCTCGCCATCGGCGGCGGGCGTCACCTCGAATCCCGCTCTGGACAGCACCAGCATATACAACGCGCGTTGATCGGCATCATCCTCGACGAGTAATATGCGTTGCGGTGCTGCCATGATGACCCTCCCCTGCACTATGTACCCCTTTCCCCTGTCAGTTAGACGCCACGGGCTGATGCAAAGCCATTCAGCGCTCTGATTTTTCACCAGGGGTGTCGCGGGAAGGAAACATGACCAGGTTACAATCCGGTGCCGGCGGCTCCGTTGAGAATAATCACCGGCGGATCAGTGATGCCGGCCTGGCGACGAACAGCCTGTTTGGCGCGCACGTCGTTCAACAATCCCGGCACGGCATGCGGCGCGCGCGCCGGTTGCTGGAACGCCTGTTGAAAGACCGGCCAGAACTGATCGATCCTGTGCGACAGGTCGAACACCATCACTCCCTGCGTGGCGGCGGTGGCTGCCTGTAGCGCTCGCGCCAATCCGTCGGGATTTTTATCGAATTTATCCAGCGAGATGCCGGCGTAAACCCATGCCGTGCTGTTGACGCAGCGATTGGAAAGCTGGGCGGCAGCCTCCACGGTGGTGCCGGGGGGCGTGCCCGCGCCATATGCATCGGCCAGCGTGGGCGTCGTGTAATAGCATCCGGTGCTCACCCAGTCGAGCAGTTGCGCGTAGCCGGTCTGCCGGAAGGTGTCGGTGAGGAAGCGGAAACCGGCCTGGAAGTCATCCGCCGCCCAGTTGGAGCCATAGGCGGAATACTCGCCATACCAGGAGCCGACGTAGACGCTCACCGTGGCGGTGGCGCGAATGGCTTTCACCGCGTTCACCGCGCGCGCGAGCCAGTTGCGGATGGCCATGGCGCGCCACAGTACCCAGGTATCGTAATACGGTCCGGTCATCATCCGCCGCGAGAGCGAAGGGAAGCTGATCTCGTAGCGCAGCACGTCATCCGGCCAGGTAAGCGGCTTGCCTACGTATTGTTCGAAGGCGCGGCGCGTGCTGTCGCTGAAATCGGCGTTAATGCCCGCGAAGCGCAGGCGATCATCGAAGATCACCCCGTCAACCTGGTAATTCGTCACCACCTCGGTAATAATGTCCAGCATGCGCTGCTGCACGCCGGGAGCGTGCGGATTCACCCACAACGGCACTCCGTAGGCGCCGGACTGCCCGCTGGGCATGTAGGTGGCGACGGTTTCCATGGGAATGGCGACACCCAACTGCACATGCTGCCGCAACTGCTCGCCAGCCTTGCCGTCGCCAACCAGCACCGCGCCGCCGCGCGGCACCGACGGCTCCGGGTTGGCGCACGCGCCGCCATCGGCGATCAGCAGCGCACGACGGGCGTCATCCACCACCACGACCGTCATGCCCGGTTTGGAATCAAATTCGGCAAACGAGAGATACAGCGTCAGGGTGGTGCCGAACTCGGTGCCGTTGGGACGGGTGATCGGCACCTTCGGCGCGCCAGGACCGACGCTCATCACCAATTGCGGCTCATACAGCACGCTCTGCCACTCCGGGTGGTCGAAGCCCGGTCCGCGGCTCATCAGCCGGTGTCCTTCGCTGAATACGTTCAGGTTCACCACCAGCCCCAGCCCGGCAGCATGCGCGTCCTTCAGCATCTCTGCCAGCGGATCGAACGCCAAC
This sequence comes from uncultured bacterium, assembly GCA_964472305.1. Classification (GTDB taxonomy): domain Bacteria; phylum Armatimonadota; class Hebobacteria; order CAIYQO01; family CAIYQO01; genus CAYYJR01. The sequence goes on along the minus strand of CAYYJR010000001.1, from coordinate 101,623 downwards.
GGTAACTGCCCACCCTTCCACTCGGTTAGCTTCGCGGCGTATTTACTGGGGTACAGCGTCAATCCGACGATAGGCTTCACGTCCATCACGATGGTATTGAAGCCGACGCTTTTGATCTGCTGCACCAGGGCATGAATCTTTTCGGCGGTGTTGATGCGGTCCAGGTTGGCGGTGGCGTCGATCCACAGCACGCGTCCCTGCACCTGCTTCTCGCGCGCAACCTGCTGCGCTACGCCCACGCCGTTATTCACCTCGTCCAGCGCCGTTGGTGGCAGGTTGGGCAGCGGTTGGTACGCCGTTACCGGCGCCGGCGGCGGCAGTTGCAACGGCGCTGCCGGCTCCGCGGCGCGGCAGATCGCGCCCAACAATACGCACAGGCAGCAAGATATGACCGGGAAACGCATGTCGTGGCTTTCTCGCTTTCCATTCACGCCGCCACGGGTTGCGGCGTTCTCTCGCACACTTCAGTTCATTGCAGTTCCGCTTTTCGTTGTTCCTGTTACCCCCGAAGGCAGCAAACAGTGGGATACAATATGTGGAAGCCCATTTCCACGTGTTGCTCTAGTCTAGCAGAAAGTCGGCAGGTTGTCAGATATGACGGCAGTGACATCGATATGGTTCAGTTCATCCCTGGTCAAGCAGGGGCTACGTTCAGACGCCAGACAAATCCGGCTTTTCGCCGGCATACCCGCTGACCGGTGGCTATGTTCCAGCAAGGAGAACTGTTCAGTTTTGGGGTGACAAGATTGTACAGTCTTAACGGTTATAGCACACGTGCATCGCGGCAGGAATACCACACCGGCACTGGAATAGGTGAAGGAGGCGAGGCAAGGTGACCATCGCCTGCCCTCGCCACCAGTCACTATGAGAAGGAGAAGATACATGCTGTCTATCGGTTGGGCGGAACGCAACATGACGCCGCAACGGCCGGCGATGGTGCAGGGGCAGATGCATCGCCGTATCGCACGTGAGGCGCTGGACCCATTGACGGTGACGGCGCTTGCCATCGAAGGCGGCACGCCGCGTGATTGCGCTATCCTGATTTCCTGCGACCTGCCGTTTACCGCGGAGGCGCTGATACAGGCGGTACGTGATCGGCTGGCCGTGCAACTGCCCGACGTACCGGCGGACAAGTTCAGCTTCAACGCCACGCACACCCACACCGCGATGGTCTACGAGGACGGCTTTTACGTATATCCGGGCGGCGACGTCATGCACCCGACGGAATGCCTGGAGTGGATCGCCGATCGCGCCGCGGAAGCGGCGGTAGAGGCGTGGATGCGCCGCGCGCCGCACGCCATTGCCCCCGCCTTTGGCCATGCCGTGGTCGGCCACAATCGCCGCGCGCTCTACGCTGATGGGCACGCCCAGATGTACGGCAGCACGAATCGCGAGGATTTTGTTTGCATCGAGGGATTCGAGGATCACAGTCTGGACTTGCTCTTCACCTGGGACGCCGCCGGTGCGCTGGCAGGCGTCGTGGTCGATATCCCCTGCCCGTCACAGGTGGACGAGCATCTGGAGCAGTGGTCGGCGGACTACTGGCACGAGATTCGGCAGGAGTTGCGCGCGCGCTTCGGGGCGGGATTGTTTATCCTGCCGTTGTGCGGCGCCGCGGGCGACCAGTCGCCGCATTTCATGCTCTATGCGCGCGAGGAGGCGGAGATGCGCCGCCGTCGCGGCGTTACCGAACGCCAGGAGATCGCCCAGCGCGTCGGGGACGCGGTGGCGCGCGCTCTCGCCTGCACGACGCCGACCACCGACGACCTGCCCTTTGCCCACCAGGTGCGCCGGATGCTGCTTACCCCGCGCAGCGTCTCCCGCAAGGAGCGCGATTGGGCGGCGGCTGAACACGTCAACGCCATCCGGCAACAGGATCCCGCCTCGTGGTGGCCCGTTCTTCTGCAGCAGGTGGTGGATACCCACGAAGGCCGCTACACGCCGGAACCGTTCCCACTGGAGATGCATGTGCTGCGCATCGGCGAGCTGGCGTTGGCGACCAATCCGTTCGAGCTCTACCTCGACTACGGCCTGCGCATCAAGACGCAAAGCCCGGCGGCGCAAACGGTGATCGTACAGATTGCCAACGGCACCGGCTGGTACCTGCCCACCGCGCGCGGTGTTGAAGGCAGCGGCTACGGTTCCATGCCGGCAGTGTCGAAGGTCGGCCCCGAAGGCGGTGACGAACTGGTAGCCGCCACGTTGGAGATGCTCCGCGCCCTGTTCCCCGAACAGACATAGCCGGTACGGGGAACAGGGCATGGCTTCCCAGGGATGCTGTCAGCCGTCGGGTGGGTCCATCGTCACTTCCGGCTGCCACCGCGTCCCTTCATGCGCTGCAGAATCGATACTGTTTCTGCCGACCCATACATGGAATGGGTGAAGGCTTTGCCTTCGGATTGACCGGCTCGTTCGTTCAATATCGTGCGCCGGCTTTTCGCTGTCCAGGCTTTGGTGAGAATGCGGAGGTGTTCGGGATCATGTGTTAACCGTATACTGTTGACCAGCGACAGCATGGAGACGCCGATCTGCTGAATCCACATCGATGCCGGGCAGGATGTATAGCGCCAATCGCTCTGCTCGTCTTTCCAGGTATCGTTGTTCAGGTGGGTGATGGCGCGCCGCACCGCGTCGGGAATACGTGGGTCGCCGGTCAACTCGCCATAACGGGAAAGCCCGTTCACGAGAATAGATAAGATAAAGCCGGCTTTCCCCACATGACGTTTTGTGGTACAGTCGCAATGGCCCCGCGGCAGTTCGTAGAGCCAACCGCCGCAGTGGGGATCCTGGTCCGCCAGCGCCTTTTCCACGAGATAGGCCATGGCGCGCAGGTAGCGAGGCGACCAATCAAGCTCATACGCGGCGGCCAGGGCCAGCAGCGTCCATCCCGTCACCCGTCCGCAGTGCGCCTCACCCATCCAGTGATAATTATCCTCTTCGGTCAGCAGCGCCAGATGGTCGGCGATGCGTTCCACCGTTTCCCGTATCCAGGGGTTGCCAGTCAGGAAATAATGGCGCGTCAAGCCTTCTGTCCAGACATGACCGAGGTTGAAAGGCTCCAGGCAGAGATACCCCTGATTCTGCTCACTCAAGCCCGACGTGCGGTAGATCTCCTGTACTTCCTCGATGGTATGGAAACCACCGACGTGACCGACGCAATGCTCGTGGACCAGACCGGGGCGCGACGGCATATTCGACCAAGGCGCGGTCAGGCGGAAATAGGCGGACAGCTCATCGTTCACCGCATGCACCACATCCACATCCGCCATGTGACGCGCCGCGGTGTCGCCGGCGTAGAAAAAGCGCAAGTCGCCGGTGCGGGCGTATTGCATGAGGAGTTGATACGGCGTGTCATACTCGTGGTTGCCCCAATTCACAAAACGCTCGCCATACCAGTCGCCCCAGTTCATCGCGCCGTAGTCGCGCTGTTGCTCGATGGACCGCTGATAGGCGGCAAAGAGCGCGTTCACCCAGGCGTCATAGGCTTTCGTTGCCGGTCCGGCCGGGGAAATTTCTCCCCATACGCCGGAGGCAACCGCCGCCTTCGGACTCGTTACCGGCACCAGCGGCGCGTTGATCGCTTGTGCCAGGGTCGGCCCATCTGTCTTCAGGTCGATCCATGCCTCCCAGTGTCGTGCCTGCCCGACGCGCAGCCGGTAGCAATCACCTTCGAAAAGATACCCATACTTGTGGTCGGGTGACATGTGGTCAAAGGTTCCGGGAGTGAAGCGCGGAAACAGGCTCAATGCAATGGCATCCGGATATACGTCAAAGGCTTTAGGCCATTGCTGCCAGTAATCGCGCAGTGCCAGCGCTGCATGCCCCCCGGCATCTTCCCACTCCACCCAACCCGGCGCTTGCGTGCCGCCACCGTTCGGTGACGTGTATTGCTGATCATCCACCTGGAAGAGGCGCGCTTCCTGATCGGTCTGCCAGCCGGCAGCCTCCTCCAGCCGCCACCGTCGCCAGCCGCCGATGGGACGGACGATCAATGCCAACTCCTTGAAACGATGCAGCAGTCCATGTTCGGTGTCCGCCAGGATCATCGGTTCCAGACGAATGGCGCTCGTACCGGCATAAACGGTCACTCGCAGACGAAAAGCGCCCAGATGCCGTCCATCAGTGGCGGTAAAGGCTCCGCGGATTGCCAATGTGGCGCGGATGGGGCCATCAACTTCCCATTGCACCTCGTCCATGCGCGCGGCACAGCGTTCCCCCCGTTCGTCGGTCTGAACGCATTGCACCTCCAGCCGATCCGCCAGACGCAATGTGCGGGAATCCGTCAGCGTGAGCAAACCCGCGGTATCCACCGTGTTCGTGGGTAAAAGCGCTTTCCCGCGCGTGTGCCAGCCCAACCGGTAGGCCGACGTCGCTCCGGGATCGGGATCGGCGAGAAAATCCAGCAGCACCCAGCGGGTGCTCCCGTCCTGCCAGCGATTCAGCACCATCGACTGCAGCGGCACGTGCTTTCCATGTGCGGTAAGAAAAAACACGCTCCCTTCCGGGGCTAATCCGCGGGCGATGGGCACACCCCCGGTGACCGGGCGTCGATAACGCACGCTCGCGGTTTCGGTCAGGGTAATGGGAATGGAATGTTGGGTTGCCAAGGCGGCGCTCCAAAGCAGTAAGATGTCGCAAGTATACCCGTGATGCGGTGTGTAATCCAGAGGGGGGGCAGAAAGAATTTTCGCCAGCGTTGAGCAGGGATGCGTCGCAGCGGAAATTAACTTCGTGCCGCGTTGCGTTCGGAGAGGCGGACGCTGACAATCTTCGACACGCCGGCTTTTTCCATCGTCACGCCGTAAAGCACGTCGGCGGCTTCCATGGTGCCCTTGTTATGTGTGACAATCAGGAACTGCGTGTCGGCGGTGAAGTCGCGCAGCACGTCGCAGTAGCGTCCGATGTTTGCCTCGTCGAGTGGGGCATCGATCTCGTCGAGTACTACAAAGGGACTCGGCTTGATACGCAGCATGGCGAAGAGCAACGCCAGCGCGGTCAAGGCGCGCTCACCGCCGGAGAGCTGCAGCAGATGCTGGTTGCGCTTACCGGGGATGGTGACGTGAATCTCGATGCCGCTCTCCAGCACATCGGAGGGATCCTCAAGCGAAAGATGCGTCTCGCCCCCGCCAAAGAGGCGCACGAACAGATCCTGAAATTCGCGTGCGATGGCGACGAAGGCGTCGAGGAACTTTTCCTTACAGGTGGCGTCGATCTCGGCGATCACCTTCAACAGCTTCTCACGTCCCTCTTCCAGGTCGCGGCGCTGCACGACCAGGAAAGTCAGCCGCTCGCGGATGCGGTCGTATTCCTCGATGGCGCCCAGGTTCACCACTCCCAGTTCTTCGATAACAGCCTGCAGTTCTTTCAGGCGGGCGACGGCGACGCCGCGGTTCTCCACCGGCTGTGCGCGGGTCACCGCCTGGTCGGGAGTCAGCCGGTAATCGTCGAAAAACTGGCCTTCCAGGAAGCTCAATTCGGCTTCCACCTGGGTCGTGCGCAGGTTGGCGCGGTGCAGGCGTCCCTGGCAATCCTCCACTGCCTCACGCTGTGCCTTCTGCGTCTCCAGGTTGGCGGCGATGCCTTCCAGCATGGCGGCACGGCGATTCTTCGCCGCCTCTACCTCGCCACTGCCGCGCGTGTAGGCCTCGCGCAGGCGCGTCACCTCGGCGGTCGCCTCCGCCTGGCTGCCCTGCAACCGGGCGATCTGCGCGACCAGCACGGCGGTGGCACTGGCGTTCTGCGCCAGCCGCTCACCCAGCGAATCGCGCAGCGCGGCGGCGCGGCGGGCGGCCGCCTGCTGGTTCTGTGCTTCACCGCGTGCCTCGCTCAACTTCAGCCGCAGCGCCGCGTAACGCTCGGTGATGGCGTCGCGCTCGCTCTGCCCACCCGCCAGTTCGCGTTCCGCCTCGGTGATCGCCTCTTCCGCTTCGCGACGAGCGATTTCCAGGGTATCCAGTGCCTGGTTGAATTGCGTCTGTTCCGCGCGCGTGGTCTCGAGCTCGCGGGTAATCCACTCCACCTCCGCGGCGAGGGCGCCGTGACGCTCGTCCAGCGCTGCTACGTCGCGCTGCAGGGTGGCGACGCCGCGTTCCGCCTCCACCAGCGCGGTAGCCGCCTGCTCGCTCGCCTTGCCCAGTGCCGCCAGCTCCGCTTCCAGCCGCTGCACCTCGGTGACGGCCTCGCGCACCTGGCGCTGCAGCGCATTCGATTCGCGCTCGCTCGCCGCAACCTGCTCGATCAAGTCACGCAACTCGCGCTTGCGCTTGAGCAATCCGCCACCCTTGCCCATCGAGCCGCCGGTGATGGCGCGCGAAGGCTGCACGACTTCGCCTTCCAGCGTGACGATGCGGTTCCACCCCTTCGCGGCGTCGGATTTTGCCAGCGCCAGCGCGGCGTCCAGGTCGCGCGCGATGATCGCCCGCCCCAGGTGATGGCGCGCCACGGTTTCATAGCGCGGGTCGAAATCGATCAGGTCCACCGCCAGCCCGAGAATGCCGCCGCCCACCGCCACCGTGGCGCAAGGCGCCGGATTCAACAGATCCAGCGGCAGGAAGGTGGCGCGACCCGCCTGCGCGCGTTTCAACAAGTCGACAGCTTCGCGCGCCGAGGTTTCGCTGTCGGTGACCACGTCCTGCAGGTTGGCGCCCAGTGCCACCTCCACCGCGGTCTCCAGCTCGGCGGGCACCTGCAGCAGTTCGGACAGCGGGGCGTACCAGCCGTGCAGCTTCTTCCCATGCATGGCCGCCATCACCGCGCGCACGCCGGGGAAGTAGCCTTCCAGCGACTCCTCCAGTTCCTGCAGCGTGTGCTGGCGCGCGCGGGTGGCCGCCAGCGCCTCGCGCACCCGGTTCTCCTCACGGCGCAATTCCGCCTGCTGTTCCACCGCCGACTGGCGCGCGCGATTGGCGGCGGCGCGCTGCTCAATCAGCCGCTCGCGCACCTGCTGCCGTTCCTTCACCTGCGCCTGCACGGCGGCTAGCGCTTCCCGCCGTTCCGCCAGCTTCGCCGCCACCTCCGCCTGCTCGGAGGCGATGCGGGTGGTGCGTCCTTCGGAAGTGCGCAACATCGACTCCACCCGTGCCAGCTCGTTGCGCGCCTTCGCCACCTGATCCAGCACGTCCAGGTAGGCACCGCGGCGTTGCTGAATCACTCCGGCGATTTCATTCACCGCGGAAGAGGCATCGCGCAAGGCGGCATCGGTATCGGCTACCTCCGCCTCCAGCCCGTCGATGATCACGCGCAACCGCGCCTGCTCCACCTCGGCGGCAGCGATTTCCGCGTCGAACTGCCCGGATTGGCCTTCCCAATCGGCGCGTTCCTGCCGCAGCCGCTCGTGCTCCGTGTGCGCGGTGTCTTCCTGTTGCTTCAACAGCTCCAGCGCGTTCCCCGCCGCTTGCACCGCGCTCGACAACCGGTTTTCCACTCCGCGCCGTTCTTCCAACTCGTCTTCCAGCACCTGCAGTTCGGCGCGCAGCGTCGTCTCTTTGATCTCCAACTGGTGCAGCCCGTGGCGGATGCTCTCCAGCTCTTTGCCCAGTTCCTCCTCGCGCTCCTTCGCGCGCGTCTGGCTGCTTTGCAAGCCCACGTATTGCGTCACCAGCAGCGAGAGTTGCAGCACGGTCAGCTCGCTGTGAATCTCCTGGTACTGCCGTGCCTTCTCCGACTGCTCGGCCATCGGTCCCAACTGCGTTTCCAATTCTTCGATGATGTCGCTGACGCGCAGCAGGTTCTGCCGCGTCTGCTCCAGCTTGCGCAGCGTCTCCTTCTTGCGGTGCTTGTACTTGTTGATGCCTGCCACTTCCTCGAACAGCGCGCGGCGGTCCTCCGAGCGCGACGACAGAATGGCGTCCACCTCACCCTGGCTGATGATGGAATACGATTGCTTGCCGATGCCGGTGTCGAGGAACAGGTCCTGCACGTCGCGCAGCCGCACCGGGGTGCGATTGATGAGAAACTCGGATTCGCCGGAGCGGAAAACGCGGCGGGTGACCGTCACCTCGGTGAAGTCGGTGGGCAGGCGCCCGGTGGAGTTGTCGAGGGTAAGGTGCACCTCCGCCATGCCCAGCGCCTTGCGCGCGGCGGAGCCGTTGAAAATCATGTCGGTCGATTTGGCGCTGCGCAGCGCCTTCATCCCCTGCTCGCCCAGCACCCACAGGATGCCGTCGCTGATATTGCTCTTGCCCGACCCGTTCGGCCCCACAATCGCGGTGATGCCCGGCCCGAATTCCAATTCGGTCCGTTCCGCAAAAGTCTTAAAACCAAAGAGTTCGAGTCGTTTCAGATACATGGGCAACAGTCAGGCGGCATGGGGTACCGCAAAGTCGCCCACAGTATACGGTTCGAGCGCGGAAATGGCAAGGCGTCAGGGAAGGAGTGACGAATGACGAGTGATGAGTGGCGAGAAAGTAGACCGCGCGGTCGTGTCTGGGCGGTCCATGCAGCGGGTGCGGTCGTCTTACGCCGCGGCGTCCTCCTGCCCATCGAAGTACGCGACTATGTAAGGACGCGTCAGACAGTAGATTAGCGCAAGGTTGAAACAAACGGTAACGAGGGTGAATAGATAATTGACCGCGAGATACTCGGTGCCGCGCTGGAACAGCAACATGAAAAAGTGCGCCTGTGAGATGAGCAGGATGAACGAGAAGATTATGAGCAGGTTGACGGACCAGTAGCGCGCCCAATAGACCTGACGATACATGCCGACGCCGGTGTGGATCAACAGGACACCGACCGCCCCGGAGAGCAACACCGACAGCACGACCACGCCCTGGTGCGCCGCCCACAGTTGTGACAGAGAATTGCTGAAGAGCATTTGCACCAGAGCGAGCAGGGAAGGCGCCGCATCTTTGATCATGACGGCGGCAACGATCGCAATCTCCAATGGCAACCGACCGGTAATGCGAGCGAACAATGCGCTGACGCCTTTACCGAGGGCGACGGGCAGTTGCGCGGAGGCATTGGAGAGGCGCGCATAAGCCAACGGATCGTTATCTCCCGCGTCGTCGTCCACGGGGGTGACCGTCTCAGACGGCGGCTCGGTGGGTTTGATGCCGAACCACACCAACACCGGCGGACGCGTGAAGATGAAGATCATCATGTTGTAGAGGAACAGTTCGACCAGCGTGGTGATGTACGAAGTGAGCACACCCGCCATTGCGGAGGCCGGCATCGGCCATGCTGACCACACACTGACGACATGTTGATATATTGCCTCACCAGCCAGCAGTAATGCCAGCACAATTGCGCCAGTCCGCGCCCAGGGTTGCCGCCGATACAGCATAAAACCGCACCCGATGCAAAGCACGCCTGTGCACGCCATATACAGCAAGCGGTACTTATCAACGCCATATACCATATCAAGGATACCCATTATGCGGCCGTAATGTGGCATGTAAGTAAGCACGCAGAGCATGGGAGCGAGCGTCAGCGCTTCCTTTACACTGTGGAGCAGCAGCCACATCGCCACCAGCGCCACCGCCGGCGGCATGCCTGGGGGAAAGAGGGCGGCGAATGGCGCCAGCAGCCTGGGCAATCCGCGTGCGGGTTGAGCTGGGGGTTCCGCGTATTCGTCCATGGGCGTCCTCCTGGGGGGTGATCCGGGCGATTCCACGTGCATCATACGACCGCGATGGGTGTTCGACAAGGCCGGAAGGTCACCCGCCCGGCATTGCCACCTCCGCCAGTTCCACCTCAACCACCCACACCGGGAAGGGCAGGTGCAACGGCAGGCGGACGGCATCCTTGGCGGTAGTCACCAGCAGGCGGTTGGGCGCGAGTTGGGCGGCGATGGCGTTGAGGTCGGCGGGGGTGTAGCGGTGATGATCGGGGAAGCGGCAGGGGGTGACGCGCGCGCCCAGCGCGGCCAGCATCACTTCAAATTGACGCGGATTGCCCAGGCCGGAGAGCGCCAGCACCTGGTGTCCCAACAGCGTTTGCATCGGCGCCTGGCGTCCCTGCGGCGTGCGCAGGTGGGTGGGATGGTGTTCGGTGTAGCGGATAGTCGCCGCCGGCGCGCAACGGGCGATGCGCGCGGCGAGGGCACGTATACGGTCGGCATCGGCCAGCCGGGCATGGGTGATCCACACCTCGTGCGCCCGCCGCAGGTGCGCCCACGGCTCGCGAAAGATGCCGCGGGGCAGCAGGTGTTCACGCGCCGGCGGTTGCAGCGCGTCGATGAGTACGATCTCGCGGTCCTTATGCAAACGCCAGTATTGGAACCCGTCATCGAGGATGAGCACGTCGGCGCCGAACTCGTCGATGGCGCGGCGGCCCGTGCTGCGGCGGTTTTTGCCGATCAGGATCGGCGTGCCGGGCAGGCTGGCGGCCAGCACCGACGGCTCGTCGCCGACCTCCGCGGAAGGCGGCGCGCCGTTGCCGGGTGTCACGATGACCACTTGCTCGTTATGCGAGGTACGCCCGTGACCGCGGCTGAGCACCGCCACCCGCTTGCCCGCCGCCAGGTATTCGCGCGCCAGCTTCAGCACCGCCAGCGTCTTCCCCGTGCCGCCCAGCGACAGGTTGCCCACCGCCACCACCTCCGCCGGCAAGCGCGTCACCCGCGCCCACCCCAGCGCATATGTGGCCAGTTCGATCTCCAGCCCCACCCGATGCAGCCCCGCCAGCACGCCCAGCGTCCCGCGCACGCAGGCCGCGCCCGCGCCGGGCCTGCCGTCGATGATGTCGAGGAGCGTATCTAAGATGCCGGATTGCGTGGGCATGCGCGCCTTTCGGGAATAGGAATTGCCAATAACTACTCCGTGATGTGAAACGCGATAGTCGTCGGTTGAGCAGGACAGGATGTCCGTATCGAAACCTACGACCATCGCGCGCGTGGTTTCGATACGGCCATTCATGGCCTACTCAACCGACGCGCGTGAAACAGTTAGTGGAGTAGAAAAATATCAACGCTCAAATTGCGAATTTAGGATGGCGGCGGTTGGCCCTGAACCAATCGCGCCGCGATCTCCGCGCAGCGGTCACCGGCGCCGCGATGCTGCTGGAAGATGCCGCGTGCCCTGGCGTCGATGTCGCGGCGCAGGCGAGCATTGGCGAGTACTTCTTGCCAGCGCGCGGCCAGTTCGTCGGCGTCGGCGATCTGATAACCCACGCGGGCGTCCAGCACGATGGCGGTAATGTCGCGGTTCTTGTGCATGTGCGGCCCGAACATCACCGGCTTGCCCAGCCCCAGCGGCTCCAGCAGGTTGTGCCCGCCGATGGGCACCAGGCTGCCGCCCACGAACGCGGCGTGGCACAGCGCGTAGGCGCGCGCCAGTTCGCCGATGGTATCGAGCACGATCACCGCGTCGTGCGGCGGGGGCAGGTTGGTCAGCTTGGTGCGCCGCACGGCGGTGAATCCGTGCGCCGCCGCCAGTTCTTCCACCTCCTGTGCGCGCTGAATATGGCGCGGGGCGATAATCAACCGCACGCGGGGATTGTTCGCCTTAACCTGGCGAAACGCGCGCAGCACATGCTCTTCTTCGCCGGGATGGGTGCTGCCCGCCAACAGAATCGGCTCGTCGCGGGTAATGCCCAGCGCGTCGCGCAGCGTGATCTGCTCGCCCAGCGGCACCTCGGTCAGCACCTGGTCGAATTTGGTGTTGCCCACCACCGTCACCCGTTCGGGTGGGGCGCCGAGGGCGATCATGCGCGCGGCATCCTCCGCCGACTGCATGCAGCAATGATCGATGTTGCCCGTCATCCAACGGTAGAGCGGTCCCAGCCGGCGAGCGCCGCGCAGTGAGCGGTCGGAGAGAATGCCGTTGGCAAGCACCACCTTGCAGCCGCGCAGGTGTGCCAGCGCGAGGAAATTCGGCCATAGCTCGGTTTCCACCACCACAATGAGCGACGGACGCACGCGCGCCAGCGCCCACCAGACGCACGGCAGCAGATCAAAGGGGAAGAAGATCACCTGCCCACGCTCGCCTACCGCCTTCACCGCCTGATCCTGGCCGGTGGGGGTGGTGGTCGAGTGCACGAAGTGCCAGCCGGGCAGCCGTGCCAGCAGCGTCTGCCACACGGGCTTGGCTGCCACCGTCTCGCCCACCGACACCGCGTGCAGCCACAGCCGCGGCCCGTCGCCGGCCAGCTTCGCGGTGGGCACGCACCCCACTCGTTCCGCCAACCCGCGCCGCGACTTCCCGCTCACCAGCCGCCACAGCAGCACGAGCAAGATGAACGGACTGAGCAGCAGCAATATCAGGTTGTAGGTTATCAGGGCAAGAATCGTCATGATGAGTGCAACCGTATCTTCATTCCACGAAACCGCGCGGATGCCTGCCGGACAGATAACAGGCAGACCTCTTTGCTTACCCCACTTCATCCGCGTCCGGCGTCGCGTGGAATTGCATCTCGTAGAGGCGCTGATACAGCCCTGCGCGGGCGAGCAGTTGCTCGTGGGTGCCGCTTTCCACGATGCGGCCGTGCTGCAGCACCAGGATGCGGGTGGCATGCTGCACCGTGCTAAGGCGGTGGGCGATGACGAAGGTGGTGCGGCCTTCCATCAGCCGTTCCAGCGCCTGCTGCACCAGGTGCTCGCTCTCGGTGTCCAGCGCGCTGGTCGCCTCGTCGAGAATGAGGATACGCGGGTTTTTGAGCAGCGCGCGGGCGATGGCCACGCGCTGGCGCTGGCCGCCGGAAAGGCGCGCGCCGCGCTCGCCCACCACGGTATCGAAGCCTTCGGGCAGCCGCTCGATGAACTCCAGCGCATTGGCCGCCAGCGCCGCCGCGCTCACCTCGTCGTCGTCGGCGTCGAGTTTGCCGTAACGAATATTCTCCCGAATGCTGCCGCTGAACAGCGCGGTTTCCTGCGGCACGATGCCGATCTGCCCGCGCAGCGACGCCAGCGTAATCGCGCGCAGGTCCACGCCGTCCACCAGGATGCGCCCGCCGGTGGGATCGTAAAAGCGCGGCAGCAGGTTCACCAGCGTGGTTTTGCCGGAGCCGCTGGGACCCACCAGCGCGATAATTTCGCCCGGTTGCACATCAAGGACGATCTCCCGCAGCACCTCGTCGCCGGCGGCGTAACGGAACGACACGCGGTCGAAAACGATGTGCCCCGTCAGCGCCGGCATTACGCACGCATCCGGCGCGTCCTTGATCTCCGGCTCCTCGTCCAGCAGTTCGAATATGCGCGACGCGGCGCCGCTGGCCTGCTGGCGCACCTGGTTCAGCCGCGACAGCCCCTTGAACTGGCTGCCCGCCTTCTGCGCCAGCATCAGGAACAGTACGAACTGCTGTGAATCCATCTGCGCGTGCAGCACCGCCCAGCCGCCCGTGATGATGCCGGCGATCATGCCGAGGAAGGCGATGAACACGATGCCGGGTGACACAATCTCCATCACCAGCACCGAGCGTATGGTCGAACGATAATAGTCCGCATTGGACTGTGCCACCCGCGCGGTTTCATACGGCTCGCGGATGAACGATTGGATGATGCGCACGTTGCCCAATCGCTCCACCAGCACCGAGTTGAAATCCGACAAACGCTCCTGGTTGCGAATCACCAGCTTGCGAATGAGCCGCCCGCCCACCGCCATTACCACCGCAATCAGCGGCGCCAAGCACAGCGCCGTCAGCGTCAGCCACCAGTTGATGGCAAACATATACGCAAGCGCGATCAGAATGGTGAGCGGCGCGTGCAGAATCTCGGCAAACTGCGGCCCCATGCACTGCTGCAATACGGGCACGTCGCCGGTGATGCGCGACAGATGTGCGCCGGTGGTTTCGCGCTCGAAATGCGCCGGCGACAGCCGCAGCATGTGGTTGAACAATCGCTGCCGCATCTCGCGGCCCACCAGGTTGGCGAACTTATTCATCAGGAAGCCGTTCCGCGAGTCGCTGACGCTTTTGAGGAAGACCGTGAGTGCGGTAATGGCGGCGAGAATGAGCAGCAAACGGAACGGATCATTGTCGGCCACGAGCCACTTGAGCAAGTGGCCTAGATCGAATCCGAGCATCTTCTTCACCACGATGCCTTGCGCGGCGGCACCCTTCTCGCCGATCACTACGAAAATCATAGCGGTGAACAGAAAGGTGATGACCGCCGTATCGAGCAGGGTGCTGACCATCACCAACACGAACGCTGCGATCAACGTCCCGCGGAAAGGCCTGGCTATTTGCGACAAGCGGCTGAAGATACCCATAGACGCCTGCTATTGTACCGGAAGTCACGCGAACCCGCAAAGGTTATGCCGTCTCCTCCCGCAGCGCCTCCCAGGCCCGCGTGAACGCGGGGGGCGGCGGGGCGGTAAAAACGAGCGGTTCGCGGGTTCGCGGATGCGGGAAGGAGAGACGAAAGGCATGCAGCGCCTGGCCGGGCAGCGCCTCTACCGCGACGCGTGCGCGCGGCGACAACAACGGCAGGATGCGGCGGGCCACGCGCTGGCCATACACCGGATCGCCCACCACCGGATAACCGTAGTAAGACAGGTGCACGCGAATCTGGTGAGTGCGTCCCGTCTCCAACCGGGCGGTGAGCGCGGTGGCATGGAGCATGCGCTCGCGCACGGTGAAGTGGGTGACGGCGTGGCGGCGCGTGCCGGTGATCGAGGCATCGGCCAGCACCGCCATCCGCTGGCGCTCGGTGGGATGACGACCGATGGGCGCATTGACGGTGAAGGTTTCGTCCGCAATCGTGCCCCAGGCCAGCGCCAGGTATTCGCGCACCACCGTGCGCCGCTCGATCATCTCGGCCAACGCGCGGTGTGTCACGTCGTTCTTCGCCACCAGCATCAACCCGGAGGTCTCTTTATCGAGCCGGTGCACGATACCCGGGCGCAATTCGCCGCCAATGCCGGACAGATCGGTGACGTGATAAAGCAACGCATTCACCAACGTGCCCGACCAGTTGCCCGCGCCGGGGTGCACCACCAGGCCGGTGGGTTTGTCGATCACCAGCAGGTCGGCATCCTGGTACACGATGTCGAGGGGGATGTTTTCCGGTCGGATGCCGGTCGGTTCCACCGGCGCCGGCACGCGCAGGGTGATCACGTCGCCGGTCACGACGTGATAGCTGGCCTTTTCCACCCGACCATTCACGTGTATTTCGCCTGCTTTCAGCAATTGCTGTACCCGCGCGCGCGAAAGCGTGGGCACGCGCGCGGCCAGATACGCATCCAGACGGTCATCGCCGGTATCAACCTCAAAGCGGAAGGAATCAGGCATGGTCGGTTCACTGCATGACGAGGGAAATTCCGGCGGTCAATCGCCAGGTTACCCGGAAACGCCGGATGAATCCGACTTGGGACGACTGTTGAAAACCACCCGATTGACCGGAATCAATGCCATAGTTGCGTCGGCCCGCATCAGCCTGCGGCGCCGTATAGTCACCGGACAGGCCGTAGTGAAAGCGAGAATCCCGATGCAGTCGAGATACCACCGATCACCGTGCTGTTTTCGCAATGGCCATCCACGGCTTACTCAGCCACCAAACTCGTGTTCAACTACCGGTGACGGCTTTGCCAGTCGGCGGTGAGACGGTCACGACCGCGGGATTTTTCGGCAACAGAAACCACCCGATAATGCCGACGAGGACGATGATCATGCTCACGAACTGCGCCGGGGTCACCGTGCCGTGGAAATTGGGGTCGGGCCAGCGGTAGATCTCCATCACGTATCGCTCGATGCCTTCGAGTACCAGCAGTGCCATAAACAGGCGTCCGGCGCGATACAGGCTTTGCCCACGCGAGAGCAGCAGCAGGATACCGAAGATGGCGAACCCCATCAGCGACGCGTATAACTGGGTAGGATGCAGGGGAACGTTCTGAATAAATGCGTCGTGCGGATGAGGAAATTTCACCGCCCACGGCAAGTCTGCGGCAGGTTTGCCATAACAGCACGCATTGAGAAAACAGCCGATGCGCGTGATGGCATACCCGACGGCGATGCCTGGCGCATTACAATCGACGACCCGCCAGTATTGCAGCCGATTCACGAAAATGAAGATGCTGCCGACCAGGATCCCGCCAATCAATCCGCCGTGAAAACTCAATCCACCCAATCCGTTTTTCAGGACATATGACAAATTCAGCAGCGGTTCACCCGGGGTGATGAGCACATACCCCACCCGCGCGCCGATAACGGCGCCGACCAGCACCACCAGCCCCAGGTCGAGTAGACGGTCCGCCGACACCGCGCGCCGCAATCCCAGCCGAATCGCCGTGAAGATGCCGACGAGAAAACCGAGCATCAGCGTGGCGCCATACGAATTGATGCGGATTTCGTCCAATTGCAGCACCTGCCGCACGACTGTCAGCAACAGGGTGCTTATGGCGAAGACGGCGATGGCGGTATACAGGTGCTCGGTCGTGGCGGCGCGGCGCTGCCGCAACCAGAGCAGCCAGCCGCCCAGGCCGGCCAGCAACAGGGCGAGGATGATGAGAATCACCGGCCAGGTGGGTGCCGGGAAGGTGATGAGCACAGGTCTCATGACGATGCCCCTCCTGGGACGATGGGGTGAGCGCGCTCGGTGCGCAGCAGCAGCACAATGAGAACGCCGACTCCTATCACGACGCAAGCGTCCGCAAAGTTGAAGACCGGCCAGACGTGGAAGTCGAGATAATCGACAACATAGTGCAGTCGGAGACGATCAATCATGTTGCCGAGTGCTCCGCCCAGCACCAGCACGCCGGCGACGCGTCCGGCGCGCGTGGGCAGGTGCGGTCGAATCAACGCCAGAAAAATACCCAGCACCAGCAGATTCAACACCAGCAGTATCCACGACGGCGCATGGTGAAACAAACTGAAAGCCGCGCCGGTGTTCTGGTGATAATTGAGTTCGAGAACACCGGGATAAAGGATATGGGACTTGTCAGGCGCCAGCGCGTCCGTGACAAGTCCCTTGAGATACTGATCCACCGCCGCCACCAGCAAGGCCAACGCGGTGACCCATCCGATGGCGCGGGCATTTCCATTCACCGGATTAGCGTCCTTCCAACCGATCCTGACAGTTGAGGCAGAGCGAAGCCCACGGCAGCGCCTCCAGGCGGTTCGGATTGATCTCGATATCGCATGAATCACACACCCCGTAGGTGCCTTCATCAATCTTCTCCAGCGCGGTGTTGACCTTGTCCAACAGGTCCGCGATATTGCCTTCCAGCGCCAGGTCCTTCTCGCGCTCGAAGGTTTCTGATGCCATATCCGCCGGATGGTCATCGTAGGTGGAGAGTTCCGTCACCTGTTCGAGCTCGGACGAGTGCGAGGTACGCTCAATAATCTCGTGTAGCTCAAGTTCCAGGCGCTCTTTCTCGGCCAGCAGCCGCTTTTTAATAGCCCGGAGGCGGGTGGGTGAATTTTGAATGGTGGTCATCATAAACCCCTTTCTGGCTGGAGAGATGTAATCGGTAGCGTTCAGTGCTCCGTACGCCCCCATCCGGATCGACATTCCTCGATGGTGAGCCGGCGGTCGTCTCTTCCCAGTACAAACCGCTGCTCCACATGCTACGCGAAATCACGTTGCTTTAGTGTACCGTCGTCCATACCGCATCAAACGCAATTTTCTCCGGTTATTCGGCGGAATGCGTAGTGTGCACGGCGGCATGGCAGCGCGCGCAGAGCCCGGAAACGCGATCCATTATCTCGCGCCAGTGCCGGCAGCGCGGGCAGGATACGCCGGCGGCCGGAACAATCCGCATCGCCAGTTTGGGCAGTGCGCTCCGCACGGCATCGGCAGGCGCGTCATCCCAGGGCGCCAACTCGATTGCCGATACCGCAAAGGCTGTCACCAGCGTATCTCCGAAGGATTCGAGCAAGCCGAGTGTTTCCCCTGCTGAGTACAGCAGAACTTTTGCCGCCGCAGGCCGAGAAATTTCATGAGCGCGGCAGGCAACCCGCACGGCAGCGGCAACCTCACGGCGCAAAGCGAGCAGGTGCGTCCACCGTGCCGCCAGTGCCGTGTCGCGCCACCCCGCCACCGCCGGCCAATCGGTCAACTGCGCGCTGGGTGGGCGGTCGCCGGTGGGCAAGTGCTGCCAGATATCGTCGGCGGTAAAGCTCACCAGCGGCGCCAGCACTTGCGCCAGCGTGACAACGAGGTGATAACAGGTCGTCTGCGCCGCTCTTCGCGCGGGATCGCCCGTCGCCGGCAAATACAGCCGTTCTTTCGCGACCGAAAAATAGACGGCGGACAATTCGGCACACAAGGCGGTAACCGCGCGGACGGCACGCGGAAAGGCATAGCCGTCATACGCCGCGGCCATCGTGTCGACGCATTCCGCCAACCGGTGTAGCGCCCAGCGGTCGCTCTCCGCCAGCGCGGCCGCAGGTTGTACCAGCGCCGGTGTGAAGTCGAACAGGTTGCCCAGCAGAAAGCGTGCCGTGTTGCGCAGGCGACGATACGCGGCGATAGCCTGCCGCAGCGCGGTATCGGACAACGCCACGTCACCACGCGCATCGGCGGCGGCAGCCCAGAGCCGCAGCACGTCGGCGCCGTGATGCAGTACGATGCCCAGCGGGTCGGTGCGCTGGGCAGGTGACGCGGCAAGGCACAGCCGGTCACGCACGAAGCCGTGGCTGAATACCGCGCGGTACGGCGCTTGGGCCGCGCCACTCCCTACGCCGGCAAGCAGCGACAGGTGAAACCAGCCGCGATATTGATCCTGCCCCTCGACCAGCAGGTCTGCCGTCCGCTCTTCCTCCGGTGCGGCCAGGTGGCTGCACGCTGAATCGAACCATACATCAAAAACGTCCGTTCCGGTGCGGAAAGTCGTCCCGCCGCAGCGGTCGCAACGTGTCTCCGGCGGTAAGAGTTCCGCCGCCGGGCGGCGATACCAGGCATCGGCACCTTCCCGCGCAATGATCGCCTGCACATGGGCAATGGCCACCGCGGTAAGCAACGGCGTCCGGCAAGCGGTGCAGGTGAAGGCCGGGATGGGAGTGCCCCAGACATGCTGGCGCGACAGGCACCAATCGGGACGTCCCGCCAGTAGCGCGTCCAGGCGCGCCCGCCCCCATGCCGGCAACCAGCTCACCTGATTGAGCATTGCTCGCGCGCGCGCGACCAGCGGTGCGGTGGCGAGAAACCACTGCGGCAGCGCGCGCCGCACTGCCGGATCGTGACAGCGCCAGCAATGCGGCACCGGCTGTGTGGTGGTGCGATACGCCAGCAGCGTGCCATCGCGATCCATGCGCGCCAGCATGGCTTCCTCACCGGCCGCGAGCGACAGGCCGGCGACCAGCCCGGCGTCACGGTCGTAGTTGCCCGTCGAGTCCACCGGCTGCACGATGGGCAATCCATGCGCGCGGGAAATCGCCAGATCTTCTACCCGGTGACCGGGAACAAGCAGCGCGAAGCCCGTCCCCTCCGCCGCCGGCGCCGGTATCAGCGGTAACTCGCGCGCCAGCAACGGGTGGCGCAACGTGCTGCCCACCAATGCCTGACCGGCGAGTGTGCTGACCACGCACGGACGGCGCATGCCCGCCGCACGGGCAAAGGCATCCATTCCCGTGCGGGCGACCAGGTAGGTAAAGCCTTCCGTGTCGTCCTCATCGGTCACCAGGGCATAGTCAGCGTCGGCGTTTACTCCCACCCCCACCCCGGCGGGCAGCATCCACAGCGCGGTGGCGCGCACCACCACCGACAAGCGCGACGAATCGGCTTTCGGCAGCACGCCGGCGGGCAAGCTCAGCACGGGAAAGGCGATGTGCGCGTCGTGCGCATCGCGATCGGCATACTCCAGTTCCGCGTCCGCCAGCGCCGTCTCGCAGGTGGGGCACCACCATACCGGCAGCATGTCGCGATAGACTGCCTTTGCCTCCACCAACCGCCGGAACGTCTCCAGCACTGCTGCCTGGTACGACGGATCGGTGGTAGTGATGGGATGCGCCCAGTCGCCGCGTATACCCAACCGTTTGAACTGATCACGCTGGTGCTCACTGTATTTCCGCGCCAGGCGGGCGCAATCGCGACGCAACTCGCGCGGCGGGATGGCGCCGCGGGCGACGGAAAACGCGCGCACCGCCTGAATTTCCACCGGCAGACCGTGGGCATCCCACCCCGGTACGAACGGCACGTCATACCCCTGCATTGATCGAAACTTGACAATGATATCCTTGAGTATCTTATTCAGCGCGTGGTCCAGGTGGATGCCGCTATGGCAGAACGGTGGACCGTCACGCAGGAGAAACGGTCGGCGATCCGCCGTGCGCTGCTGCACCAGCCGGTACAGGCCGATGGCTTCCCAGTGCCGCAATATCTCCAACTCGCGCTGCGGCAGGTGCGCCCGCATCGGGAAGGCTGTCCGCGGCAGGTTCAGGTGGTGGGTGGGTGTCTGTTTTTTTCTAGCAATCACTCGGTTATTCCCCAGGCCCGATGCGTTTCCCCGCAATATCGTGTAATGACCATCCGCCGTGTATACGCGGTCTTCAACGGCAGCAATATTGCCGTGGAGAAGGCATCGCTCGCACAATACTTGCTGTAGGGTGTATTCCACCACACTCACCGTGGGAATCGCTGAGAAAGGCGGTTTCGAACGGACGTGTCGAAAAGCCGCAACAGCACCTACGCATGGCATCCTGACACCGGGGGAGGAGAAGGGAAACGCCGGGATAGCACCCATGCACGATGAATGCGCCTTACTTACAACGGCACGCGATCGATATCGGCGCGCCACCAGGGTTTGCTCAAGAAACCGACAACCGTGCGGTAGTCGGTAGCGCTGCGCGCGTATTTCGCCTGTTCCGGGGTGACATCAGCCGCCATCGCCAACGACACGACGGAAGCATCCGCGCTCGGGAAAGCATAACCGCGCAGGGTGAAAAGCGTCAGCGACTTATTCTGCTCGATGGCCTCCCAAATCAAATGCAGGCCGGTGTAGAGCAATCCCTGCTTCGTTTCCGTGGGGGATTTCATGCGCGGAATGGTGTATTCGATCGTCAGCGTATTGAAGCGCGGGTCGATCTGCAGCCCCTGCAGGGTGGCAGCGGGCAGCTTCGATGTCGCAAGTTTGTTTTCCAGCAACACGCGCAGCACCCGTGTCTTATGATCAATCTGCTCCGCCTCCTGCGCTTCCGAAGAGGCCGATGGCTGGAATGGCGGCACCTGCGTCCCGGATGGCGGATCGGCATTCGCGGGAAGAGTGGTGTTCGTATTGGCGGTTGCGGGGGGTGGGGTGGACGACTTGCCGTCGTCCGTCGGTCTGCCGGGACGTACGATAATGCCGGGCAACCCGGGGATGCCGCCGTTTTCCGTCACGTCCGCAGGCGGGGGGGTTACCTGCATAGCCGGCGTCGTGGTGGCGACGGCGGTGCCCGTGGCGTTCTCCGCGTCGCCCGGCTCAACGGCTGTCCTGCCCGAAGGCTGCGCATACGTGTCCGGGGCCGGCAACGCGGTACGATGCCGGCGGTCAGCCAGCACAAAGAACAGCATCACACACACCGACAGGATGGTGGTGGCGATGACAACATGCGTCGGCTGGATGCGCGCGAGCAACTGCTGGAGAGTGGTCCCCCCCGGTTTCATGGGGCTGCGGCGGCGCGGGAGGGGCGTCGTGGGAGTTAACGGACGCGAGCGCACGGGTCGACCACCCTCGGAGAGCGCACCCTGGAACACCAGGTCGATCATCTCATCGAGCCGTTGCTTGTCGGTGGCATTGTCCGGGTCCAGTTCGACCGCCAGCTTGAACCAGCCAAGGGCTTCACGATAATTGCTTTGATCGCGGTAGATGTTGGCGAGCAGGGAGTGGGCGGCAGCGTTCGTGGGCTCCTGGCGTAAGATGCGCGTGCACACGCCGATCGCCTCGTCATGCTGGCCGCGAGTGCGCAGCAGGTTAGCTTCAGCGAGCAGCGCGTCGACGCTCTCCATCGGACTGGTTCTGGTTGAACGCATAACCGGCGTCCCGCACGCGATGCACGCCCGTCGTCCGGGCGGCACCACCGTGCCACATTCCGCACACTCCATCGTAGTCAAGTCCTTATTGGGGATCAACTCGTTACCATGGCGTTTTCACAGTCGCGGTGCCTTCTGATTGTGATACCCGTCACGCCATGCTATGAAACGCCCGGTACCGTGCACGATACGGGCGCAGCAGCGCATGACCATTCACCCTCTTTCTGCGCCGTCAGCGAAAATCATTCCGCCGGCAGATTAATATTTTTCGCGCTGGCGCATCGCTCCTTTGCGCAGACGGCGAACGGCTCACGGGATCCAAAGACGAATACATCATCGCCAAAACGGAAACAATAGTGGTAATGGACGAGATCGACAACGGGCAGCCGGCAGGCGTGGTGTATTGCTCATGCGTGGATTGGAACGGCGTGTGGGAACGCATGCATCAATTTGCATGGATGTTCGCGGGTGAGCGACCGGTGTTGTTTGTCGATAACCCCGGCACACGCCCCCTGCGGTGGGATCACCTGCCACGTATTGCCGACCGGTTGGGACGCGCGCTGCGCCGCGGGGCGACCGGCGGGTTGCACCACGCCGACCGGTTGCCCCCGAATCTGCACCTGCTCGCGCCGCTGCTCATCCCCTCACCCACCGATCAGCCACGCATGGTCCTCAACCGCTGCTGGCTTCGTCGGCAAGTCGATCGCGCCATGCGCCGCGCCGGACTTGACCGCGCGATATTGTGGACTTCCGCGCCCACCGACGCGGTGGTGGGTTTGCTGGATGCCCGCCCGTGGGACGCGGTGATTTATGATTGCGTAGACGATCTGCCGGCGCTGCATCCCTCCCGCGCGCGCCAGTTGCAGGCGGCGGAAGATGCGTTGGTGCAGCGCGCTGACGCGGTGTTGGCCACCTCGCGGGCGCTGGTGGAGAAATTGCACGCGCGTGGGTGCGTGAATGTCCACTACGTGCCCAACGGCATCGACTTCGACCGCTTCGCCGGTGCGCACGAGCAGCCAACCGCCATTGCCCCGCTGCCGCGCCCCGTGATCGGCTTCCTGGGCAGCATGCTGGCAAACGTCTTCGACCTGGAACTGGTCCTTCGCCTGGCCGCGGCGCACCCGGAGTGGAGCGTGACGCTGGTCGGGCCGATGGATTCCGCGCTCGCTGCCCGCGCGCAAGGCACGCCCGTGCGGTTGATCGGACCGGTGGATTACGCGGCGGTTCCTGCCTGCCTGCGCGCGTTCGACGTGGCGCTGGTGCCATTCCACGAATCCGCGCTCACGCGGGCGATTAATCCGCTGAAAGTCTACGAATACCTCGCCTGCGGTCTGCCGGTCGTCAGTACGCCGCTGCCAGAGCTGGATGGCTTCGGCGACTTGGTGACGCAGGTCACCGGCGCCAGGACGTTCGACGCCGCCGTGGTCGCCGCGCTGGCGGAAGGTCGTTCTCGTGCGGATGTCCGCGCCACCGCGGCGGCGGAGCACGACTGGCACCGCCGCTTTACCCGGGTGACCGCCATCCTCGCCGCCGTGCAGGGGCACTGATCCCGTCGATGGCGCGGGGAGGATCTGAAAGCAGGCAACCCCTTGCGATTCCTGTTGGACTTGTGCTTGCTGGCCGCGCTGCGGCCTAATGCCCTGGCGCAGCCAACCATACTCGATTTTCCCAACCCGTCTCCATAGATGACGGGAAAGCAGCCGAATACTACACAAAACTGGCTGAATTCTCGTCATACGGCACGGCGGCCTTCGCGTTGTTCTCGGCAGCCGCGCACCGCCAACGACAACACCGGCGCACGGACGCTCTACCAGAAGCTGACGACCGACTATGACGGCACCCGTGATGCCGAATCCGCCACGCAGCGCTTGAATAATCCGCGTGTGACACCGACAACTCGCTGCCCCCGTGTCTCCCCGGACGCGGGGACTTTACCGTCCGCGGAGGGTGGCCAATCCCACGCGCACGGCGAGGGAGAAGTTACCGGGGCGCAGCACGATGTTGCGGTAAGTTTCGCGTCCGGAGACGCAATCGAACAGCAACGCGCGCAGCGCGGGATCCTGTTGCGCCAGGCGGACCAGCGGACGCAGCGAGAAATGATGCGAAGCCAGGCAGGCCAGACGTCGCACCAGACGGCCATAAGGAATGTCGCCGGTAATTTCCGCGCACTGGCGATAAAATGTGCGAAACGCCGCTGCGGAGACGCCTTCCGTCATCATCACCCCAGCGGCCCGCATCCCGGTGATGATCGCCGAGTTGATGCCCTTCCCCTTGAATGGCCGCACCAGACCGGCTGCGTCGCCTACCGTCACATAACGGTCGCCGAAACTGCCGCGCGCAAGTCCAACGGGAAAGCGTCCTTTGAAATATTCCAGATCGCTCCCCGTGGCGGGCGCCAGGATACGAATTTCCGGCAACGCCAGGAAGGCATCCATGTCCTCGGTCCGCACGCCTTCGCCGGCGATAATGGCGGCGATGTGGTTGCCTTTGGGGATGAGCGCGCCGAATTCGATACGCGGCAACGCGGGCAGCATGACGTGGATGTAGTTGTCGAGTAAATCGGGGATGGGCGCAAGGTTCGCGCCGGGATGCCATTTCGTCACCACGGTTTCCAGCACGGCCGGCGGGCGATAGGCCGTGCGCGCGGATAGGGTGGCGAGCATCGCGCGGCTTAGCCCGAAGGCGCCGACAACCACTTTCGCGCGATACGTGCCATTCCAACTGAAAATCCACACGCCGTCATCGCGAAATTCAAGATCCGTCACCCGCGCATGCACGAACTCTACGCCGCGCTGCTGGGCGCATTGCCGCAGATAGGTGTCGAACTCCTGACGCCGCACCGCCAGCGACGTGCCGCCGTGCTCTACCCCGCTTAGCGCAATGCGCGCGTCCTCGGTATGCAGCACGTATCCTTGAATTTCGCGCTGCACCAGAGCGGGCAGTTCGATGGCGAATTCATCACGCAGCAGTTGTTGCAGCGGTGGCGAGAGCACCCCGGAACACTGCTTGTAATGGGTGGCGTCTTTGCCTTCGAAAACCAGCGTGCGCACGGTGATGCCGCGCCGCGCCGCTTCACGCTGGATGGTGAGCGCGCACGCCAATCCGCCCGGTCCCGCGCCGATAATGGCGACGGTCTCTCTGTCACGTAACGGTCCAAGTGGCGCGCTGTTTCCAAGCATAGCTAACTATCCTCCTTGTTGAACGAGGGGTCAAGCCGGGGGGTGAGCAGCGTGAGCAGCATCGTCACGATGAACGAGAAGCTGATCGCCTCGCGAAAGATCTGCGCGTATGGCGCCTCGCCGGTGAAAATATGCCAGAGCATGCGGGTATGCCGGCGATCGTCCCATCGCGGATATTGCCGCTCACGTTCGACCAGCCGCATATTCGCGCGCGCCAGCGCCGGTATCCGCGAGAACAGATCATTGCAGGCGAACAGCAGCTTGCCATAAAGATTGTCATACAGGTATTTCGCGTGACAGGGACGCAGGAAGTGACGCGTCAGTTCCGTGCGGCTAAGCGTGCCGGCCAGGATCATCTCTGCTGCCAGCGCACCGGTAAAAAACGCCGACTCGATGCCGCCTTTCAGATACCGCGCGATGTTGGCGTCGCCGATGATGAGCAGGCGATCGGCGATCGGATGACGCGCCGCCGTAACCGGCAACCGCGGATGGCAGTGGCAGCAGACCGGGGGCATCTCCCAGCCCGGCGGGAAATGGCGCCGCACGCGCGGGTGATTCAAAAAACGCTGCAAGTCGGGCAGGTGCAAGTCGCGTCCGATGACGGTGGCGGTGACATGCTGTCGTTTCGGCACCAGGGCGCCGAAGCGAATGCCGGGAAGGCCGAGGGAAAAGATCTTGATCTCGCCGCCATAGGCGCTGTCGATGAATCCGTCATCCAGCGGCAGCTCCGCCTGGCAGACGTGGTAGCTGTCGGGTCGCCGATACCCGAATCCCAGCGCTTCGAATTTCGCGGGCAGCGTGCTGTTCACCCCGAATGCGCCCACCAGCACGTCCACCGCGTATGTTTCGCCCGTTGCGGTGTGCAACTGGTACGGCCCATCTGGGGTGGTGGGCAGGCTGACATCTTCCACCATGGCATTCACCTGCCGGGCACCGGCAGCCTGCGCCGTGCGCAACAGCAGTTGATCGAAACTCTGCTCGACGTGTGCCGCCTCGCCGCGCGGACCGGCGCTGCGAAAGACGGTACAGATCGTCGATAACGGATCGCGGGGAATGTGCGCGCTGCCGGAACGCGTTTCAAAATAGTGACTGTCAACGTATCGCTGCACCAGTTCCGGCGGTACCTGCGCGCCGAGGTCGGTCAACACGGTCAGCAGCGTGGCGGAGATGACGCCGGCGCACATGTTGCATCCGCGCGGACCGGCCTGCGCAAAAGAGCGCCGGTCGAACAGCAACACCTCGTGCTGCTGCCCGCGCAGCGCTGCTTCGCGCAATAACGTGAGCGCGCAAACCGTACCCGCCGGACCCGCTCCGATGATGCCGACTCGCATGCCGCCCCCATTACCGCACACGACGCTACCTACCGACCGTTCTATCGCCGGTGTTTTCCTACAACGTTCCCCGTTTCGCGCTCCGGCACACCGGTTTTGCCCACTCGATATCGAAATACTGACAATAATGATAAGGAAGCCGAATCCTCAGCTTATGCACCACCAAACGCGAACGGGGCGGGTTGCCCCGCCCCATCCGTTATGACGCGTGAATCCGCAACCTTATCGGTTGTGCAACTCCTGGATGAGCGCGCGGCCGATTTCGTCGCGTTGGATTTGGTTAGTGCCTTCGTAGATCTGGGTGATCTTGGCATCGCGCATGTATTTTTCAATCGGGTATTCGCGCATGTAGCCATGGCCGCCGAACACCTGCACGGCGTTGGTGGTGACTTCCATCGCCACGTCGGAGGCAAAGCATTTGCTCATCGCCGAGTAGAGCGTGTAGCGCTCGCCGGGATGGCTGTCGATGTGGCGGGCGGTGGCATACACCAGCGCGCGCGCGGCTTCCACCTTCATCGCCATGTCGGCCATATAGAACCGCAGACCCTGGAAGCTGGAGACCGGCACGCCGAACTGCTTGCGGTTGTTGGCGAAATCGACGGCCAGATCGAGGGCGCCGGAGGCGATGCCCACCGCCTGCGAGGCGACGCCGGGGCGCGAGAGGTCGAAGGTCTTCATCGCGGTGATGAAGCCGGTGCCCTCGCGGCCCAGCAATTGGCTCTTATGTACGCGGCAGTTCTGGAACACTAGTTCGCGGGTGGCGCTGGCGCGGATGCCCATCTTATCTTCCTTCTTGCCGAAGGTGAAGCCTTCCGTGCCCCGTTCCACGATGAACGCGGAGACGCCGCGGGCGCCTTTTTCCGGATTCGTGACCGCGAAGACCGTGTAAATTTCCGCTTCGCCGCCGTTGGTGATCCACTGCTTGGTGCCGTTGAGGATGTAGTCGTCGCCGTCTTTCACCGCGCGCGTCTGCATGCCCGCCACGTTGGAGCCGGCGTTGGCTTCGGTCAAGCCGAAGGCCGCCAGTTTCTTCCCGGCGGCAATGTCCGGCAGATACTTTTCCTTTTGTTCCTCGGAAGCGGACACAATAATGGGAATCGTACCCAGCCCGGTGGCGGCGAAGGCCAGCGAAATACCCCCGCACGCCTTGGACAGCTCTTCCGTCACCAGCACCATGTTCATGATGGGTGTGGCGCCGCCCAGGCCGCCATATTTCTCGTCGATGTATACCCCGCAGAGGTCGGCGGCGGCAAGTGCCTTCACCACGTCCCACGGGAAGATCTCTTCTCGGTCATACTCGGCAGCGACGGGACGGATCTTTTTGTCGGCAATCTCGCGAGCACAGTCGCGGATAAATAATTGTTCTTCGGTCAGGCCGTAATCGAGCATATCGGTAGTCTCCAGGGGACGGCAATCACGCCGTCCGGGTGGGGGATTGAGGTAAAACCGCTTTAGTATACCGAAACCGGGGAGAGACGTCAAAATCCACGTCTGCCGTGCGCTTTTCAGCGCCCGCCCCGGCGCTCGTCTCGCGGCAAGTCACCGCTCACCCGCGGGAATTCATGGAACCGACGACGGCGAAATAGTATAGCTATGCGCCACGACTCCGTTCCATTGGTCGCTGGTTTCCGCCGACGGCAGCAGTGCACGGACATACTCGACTGTGGCCTGCTTCGTCGCGACCGTCAGGCGCAGGTAGCCGGAACTGCCCAACACGACTCCGTCCCGATACCCATATTCGACGGCACGTCGGCTATCAAAGCGACCCACCCATCCCGGCTGCGGCACTTCCTGGTAGATGATGCCGTCCAACTCCTGTTTCACGAAGAGATGGTCGTGACCGTGAAACACTGCCGATACCTTGTTTTGCACGAGCAGTTGGTGGATGGCCTGTTCAAGGGTATACCCCCCGCCTCCACCGGCGCCGTCGCGGGGTGGGCGCTGGCCATTGTTGCGCAGCGGCGGCGGATTGCCGTCATTGCGCGGCGGCGGATTACCCTGTGCCAGAGCGCCCAGTGTCAGCGCGATGCACAGCACCATCAAGGTGATGCGAAGTAGCGTATTCATAGTTGTCTCCTTTCAACTTGTCGTTACGGCTTGCGGGGAGCGACGGTGAAGCTGAATGCCACCTCACCGCTCTTATGGTCAGCCGTTTCATCGTTTGGCAAGTATTGCCGGATATAGGCCACTGTCGCTTTGTCCGGGGAGACGGTCACACGCACGTAACCGGTGTTGGGCCGCGTGTCCGCCGCCGGGTAAGCTTCGGAGAAGTACAGCGCATAATTGGGATCGGCGGGTTCGGGCAGCGTCTGGTAGGTGACGCCATCGATGACCTGCCGCGCGAAGACGTGGTCATGACCCTGGAAAAGAATCGACACGCCGGTCTTCACGAAAAGCTGATGCAGGGGCATCGCCCACCCCGGACGCTTGGCGGCGAACAGGTCCCGGCCGTTGCGATCCCTGCCTCCCCACTCGAATTGTCCGACCAATTCGTTGCCGCGCCCGGTGCCCAGCATGTGGTGGGTGAAGACGAATTTGTACTTTGCCGTGCTCTTCTCCAGCGTCATCTTCAGCCAGGCGTATTGCGCATCGCCCAGAGTGCTTTCCCACAGGTCGCGGTCGCGACCGCCTTTGCCGCCTTTATCGCGGCTGCCAAAAATGTTATCCACCGGCTGCGACGAATGCCAGTAGGGATCGATCACCACGAAAAGGGCATCACCCCACGTCCAGGCGTAGTAATCGCGCAGCAAACCGATATGCGCCACGGGCTGCGCGTCGCCGGTGTAAAAAGTATCGGGCGCTGGCTGCGGGAATAACGCGTTGCGCGCCGTCTGTGCCCAGACAGCGATGTTGTCCGGCGTGCCGTCCAGGTTGCACGCCGCCGCCTGCTCGTGATTGCCGTTAACCAGGAACAGTGGAGTGGACTGACCCAGCAATCCCAGAAAATACCGTTGGCGCAGGTAGAGCTGCTGGACGGTCTCGGCATTGATGGTGCGGAGCGTATCCACGCTGAAATCGTCGCCGATGGTAAGGTAGAAGTCCGGGGGGTCCGCCGCCACGGCCTGCAGCGTTTGCGCGTACAACGCGGAATCGTGTTGCTGCGGACGTTCCGGATGCGAATCGCCCTGCACGGCGAAGGTGAAGGCGCTGCCGGGCGCGCGCGGGGTGTGGAAGGCATGCGCCGCACCCGCGGCAAATGCGGCCTCGCCGGGTTGCCGCGTGCGAACGCGGTAATAATACCGCGTATCCGCTTGCAGGCCGTTCAGCAGCACCTCCACCGGGGTATGGGCCGGCAGGGTCACTTGCGCCGTCTGCCGGGGATAGACTCCCTGCGTCGTGCCATATTCAAGATACGCTTCCCGTGTACCGGCGGAGAGGATGCTCAGGGTGATCTCGGTATTCGTCGGACGCCCCAACACGACGGACAGCGTCGCCTCGGTGGCGACCGCCGCCGGCAACGGTTGCTCCAGCGCGGGACGGCGCTTGCCATCCTCCCCACCACGCCGGCCTTCCTGCGCCACCGCCGCCATGGCCAGCAGCGCCAGAAACAATATGCCTGTCATCATACCGTGCAGGTGTTTCATCGATCACTCTCCTCTGCATTCGCATTGCTGTGGCGCATGTCGCTTCTGTCCTATATACGACGATACGCCGGCAATGTCGCACTCGCATCACAGCGATATCGTATTTTTGTCATAATCAAGGCTCTTTGGTAAGTGGACGGCATTGGATCAGACGGTTATTGACAGCGATATGCCGATGTAGTAAGTTTGCGCGATGTCATGTCCGCTGCGCAGGGAACTGGTACTGTCTGATCCCCTTATCACCCCTGGGCGGCAGATCGCAGGAGATGGCTATGCCACAACTCGAGTTGGAACTCAACGGTATATTTTTTCGCGTCCCCGTCGAGGGCCCGTGGGAGATCAGCTACGACATCCCCCGGTAACTGCAGTGCGGATTGCCTGCGGACGCGGCAAACGACCACCTGCTGTACCTGGACACCGCTGGCCTGGCTTAAGCCCGGCGACGTGGGCGCGGACGAGGTTATGCCGGCGATTTACGGTCAGGCTAGCTTGTGCACCAGGATTTCGAAGGACGGCAAGACTATCCAGTGCCAAACGTGGAAATGGACTTCCACGTTTGGCACCCTACGTCCCGCCAACGACGGGACCATCGGGAACACAGAAAAAACGGAATCGCATTTTAATGATTTGCACCAGGTAAACCACGAGGCAAAGTACCGGTACCTGCCGAAGATGGTGGTGCCGCACGCGCAGCCGATGCCGGAACTAACGGAAAGAAGGTAGCGCTACGGTAACGCTTACGACAAAACGAGCGACAAAGGAGAGCAAATGAAACTGGGACTATCCAGTGATTTTGGAACGCCGGAGCACTGGCGGCGGCTGGTGGATTTCGCCAGCGCGCACGGTGTGTCGCAACTGGTCCATTGGACGGTCGGTCGCGGTTGTTACGCCGGGCGACCGTTCCTGTTCCCGAAATACCCGGGATTGCTCGGGGCGGAGGAGAGGCAGCACGTCCAGGTCATGCGCGAGAACCTGCGGCAAGCCGCCGCGATGTGCCGCGAAGCCGGAATCGGGTTCTGGTTTAGCTTCCATGCGATCATGATGCCGCCGGCGGCGCAGTGGGGCGCGGCGGGTGAGGGACTGTTCAATGCCGCCGGTGAGCCGGATATGCGCAGCCCCCGGATTTACGAACTGCTGCAGGACCAGGTGGACGAACTCCTGGAATTGGCGCCGAACCTGACCGGCCTCGAGTTGTGGATCGAGGAAGGGTCAGAAGTCGTGGTCAGCGAGTTCCAGCATCAGACGGTGCCGATGGAGGAGTACCTGGACCGGATCGTCGGCGCGGTACATGAGCAGTGCGTCCGCCACAACCTGGAGATGTCGGTGGACCTGCACGTCATGGGGGGGCACCGCTTCGCGGTCGACTCGTTGCTGGTCGCAGCCCGCAAGCGGCCGGCGATCCTGGTCAGCGCGGACGACACCTTCGGTGATTTCAACCTGCACTCGCCGTTCAATGTGCATCTGTGCCGGGCGGCGACGTCGAACCCGCTGCTGGTGCACTTCGACGTGCACTCCGAGTACTGGGGGCGCAACTTCTATCCGAGCGTTAACCTGTCGCAGCTCGCCCAGCATCTCGAGGAAGCGCGTGCTCTGGGTGCCGCCTACGTCAACGCCCGCATTGCCACCATCCACGACTCGTGGAGTCCGCACGCGAATGTGTTGCCGGGCCGGCGAGCACTGTACCCCCAGCTCGCGCGGGTGCGAGATGGGGAGCCACTCCCGACCGACCTGGAGCTGTGCTGCTTCGACACGCTCGGCGGGTTCAACGCCGAGTTCTTCTGCCGCCGGGCGAAGGATCCGACCGCCTCGCCGCGGGAGACCGTGTGCGAGTTCTTGCGCGGCGAGTTCGGCATGGATCTGCCGGAATTGGCGGAGGTCTTCCTGGATGTCGAAGGGGTCGCGGCGCGCGTGTATTATGCGGGGCAGGGGACCTTCACTGCCCAGTCCGTTCTGCCCGATATGGGCTTGGTTTTGGGGTGGTTCGCCCATGGCGAGGTGATGACCACCAAGGCCGGGGCGGCCTTTGCCTACCCGTTTGCCCAGGGCATGCCGAGCCTGCGCATCCCGTACCATGCCGGGATGGTGGGCCCGTCGTACCGGGCCGTCGGGCCGGCGGCGTTAGTCGAGGAGAAGCGGCAGGCGCTGGCGGATGCGGAGGATCTGCTCGCCCGCGCCCGGCCGGCGGTAGCGAAGCTCGAGGCCGACGCGCAGCGCTTCATCCTGCAGAAGTTCGAGGATTTCGCCTTCTTCGCGCGGGCAGCCCATGTCGTTCTAGAAGCCGAGGTGCACTACTTCCACATGTGTACCAACAAGACGAATCCCGGCTTCCCCGACGCGCGGCGCATGAACGAACTGGTGCCCGTGCTGGCGAACTTCGCAGCCCAATGGGACCAGCGCCAACCGCACGACGAGTACCACATCAGCCGCCGCCTGCGCGAATGGCACAAGGAACTCATCAAGTCGCTCGGCGAGCGGGGGCTGCTGGCATAAATAGCGAAAATGGCGCCACTATTAACACGACCAATGCGGGCGCAGGGGGACGATGTTTGCGCTGGGGCAGAAGGGGACCTCGCTAAGGCTGACCACAAAGGAACGCCGATGACAACAACACGAGAGACGCAAATGAAACCCATGAAAATTGGACTATCCAGTGATTTCGGGAGTCCGGCGCACTGGCGACGGCTGGTGGATTTCGCCAGGGCGCACGGCGTGTCGCAACTGGTCCATTGGACGGTCGGTCGCGGTTGTTACGCCGGGCGACCGTTCCTGTTCCCGAAATACCCGGGATTGCTCGGGGCGGAGGAGAGGCAGCACGTCCAGGTCATGCGCGAGAACCTGCGGCAAGCCGCCGCGATGTGCCGCGAAGCCGGAATCGGGTTCTGGTTTAGCTTCCATGCGATCATGATGCCGCCGGCGGCGCAGTGGGGCGCGGCGGGTGAGGGACTGTTCAATGCCGCCGGTGAGCCGGATATGCGCAGCCCCCGGATTTACGAACTGCTGCAGGACCAGGTGGACGAACTCCTGGAATTGGCGCCGAACCTGACCGGCCTCGAGTTGTGGATCGAGGAAGGGTCAGAAGTCGTGGTCAGCGAGTTCCAGCATCAGACGGTGCCGATGGAGGAGTACCTGGACCGGATCGTCGGCGCGGTACATGAGCAGTGCGTCCGGCATAACCTGGAGCTGTCGGTGGACCTGCACGTCGGCGGCGGCCACCGGCGCGCCGTCGAGGCGCTGCTCGCCGCGGCCCGCAAGCGTCCGGATATACTCGTCAGCGCGGATGACACCATCGGCGACTTCCACCTGTGCACACCGTTCAACCTGCACCTGTACCGGGCATCGTCGACGAATCCGCTGCTGGTGCATTTCGACGTCCATTCCGAGTACTGGGGGCGCAACTTCTATCCGAGCGTCAACCTGTCGCAGCTCGCCCAGCATCTCGAGGAAGCGCGGGCTCTGGGTGCCGCCTACGTCAACGCCCGCATTGCCACCATCCACGACTCGTGGAGTCCGCACGCGAATGTGTTGCCGGGCCGGCGAGCACTGTACCCCCAGCTCGCGTGGGTGCGGGACGGGGAGCCGCTCCCGACCGACCTGGAGCTTTGCTGCTTCGACACGCTCGGAGGATTCAACGCCGAGTTTTTCTTCCGGCGTGCGATGGACCCGGACATAAATCCGCGGGACGTGCTGTGCGAGTTCCTGCGGAACGAGTTCGGCGTGGATCTGCCGGAATTGGCGGAGGTCTTCCTGGATGTCGAAGGAGTCGCGGCGCGTGTGTATTATGCCGGGCAGGGGTGGTTCACCGCCCAGTCCATCCTGCCCGACATCAATCTGGTCTGGGGATGGCTGGGCCATGGCGAGGTGCTGACCGCCAAGGCTGGAACGGTATTCCCATACCCGCTCAAGATGGGCATGCCGAGTTATCGCCTTGTGCCGTATCACGCCGGGACCATGGGCCCGTCGTACCGGGCCGTCGGGCCGGCGGCGTTAGTCGAGGAGAAGCGGCAGGCGCTGGCGGATGCGGAGGATCTGCTCGCCCGCGCCCGGCCGGCGGTAGCGAAGCTCGAGGCCGACGCGCAGCGCTTCATCCTGCAGAAGTTCGAGGATTTCGCCTTCTTCGCGCGGGCAGCCCATGTCGTTCTAGAAGCCGAGGTGCACTACTTCCACATGTGCACCGACAAGACCAATCCCGGCTTCCCGGATCCGAAGCGGCTGAACGACCTACTGCCCGTGCTGGCGGAACTTGCGGATCGCTGGGACAAGCGGCAGCCGCACGACGAGTACCACATCAGCCGCCGCCTGCGCGAATGGCACAAGGAGGTCATCAAGTCGCTCGGCGAGCGGGGGCTTATGGCTGGCTGAGCGGTGAGCGGTGGGCGGTGGGCAGTGGTGGTAACGAGGAATGTCCAATGGGAAGCTGACATCCATTGGCGATATTGGCATATTGACGGTTAGGCAACACTTGAGGATATGGTTATGACATCACGCGAATTGGTCAAGGCTGCTCTGGCGCATAAGGATACGGAGCGAACTCCATACTGCATCATGACCTGCGGCGAGACGGAGGACGAGATCCGGCGGGTCAAGGGCGTGGCCGATGTGGAAGAGTGGTTCGGCAACGACGTCCGGCAGGTGTTTCCGCCCTGGTGGGGGTGGCATGAGCTGGGCGCGGACTGGACGGATTTCGAGACCCCGGTCTCGCGCGCGAATATAAAGGGTTACGGCAACTTCGACGAGTTCGAGCGCAAGGTGAAGACCCTGCGCGAGCAGACCGACAAGTATCTCCTGGCCATGGTGTATGGGAGCCACTTCGAGAAGGCGTATTTCTCGCGCGGCATCGAGAACTTCCTGTGCGACATCGCGCGCGACTATCCGTTTGCCAAGCGGTTGTGCACCGAAATCGTCGATCGGAACATGGTCATGCTCGAGATAATCCTGGGCATGGCGGAGATCGACGGTGTCCTCCTCGGCAGCGACTGGGGTTCACAATGTGACTTGCTGATGGCCCCGGACGTATGGGAGGACTTGATCCGCCCGGGCGAACAGCGCGAGTACGACCTGATCCATTCGTACGGCAAGGATGTCTGGGTCCATTCCTGCGGATGTATCTCGAAGCTGCTGCCGTCTCTGGTCGAGATGGGGTTGGACGCGCTGAATCCGGTCCAGCCGGAATGCATGGACATTGCCGAACTCAAGCGACTGTATGGTGCAAAACTGACGTTCTGGGGCGGGCTCAGCACGCAGCGCACGCTGCCCTATGGCACCCCGGACGAGGTCCGCGCCGAGTCCCGGAGGGTGCGCGACCTGATGGGTGTGGGAGGCGGGTACATCTTTGCACCGGCACAGTGCATCCAGGGTGATGTTCCGTTGCGGAATATTGAGGCCCTGATCGAGGTGGCGCGGGAATTACCGGCAGGCAAAAGGATCGCCCCATGAAGGCCAAAGACATTCTGGAACACTTCCTCTCCCGCGCCGACCGGATTAAACGGGTGCGAACGTTCGATACAATCATGGGCGATCCGGGGGAGAAATTTGACCGCAAGGAGAGAGCATGAACGCAATGAAAGTCGAACTCAGTTTCCCCACCTCCACCCGCCCCGGCGCCCGTTACGTTTCGGACACCGCCGTGTGCGAGGAAGCGCTGGAGCATGGTCGCTGGATCGGACTCTACTGGTCGGCCAGCGGGCATGTCCACCGCGAGAATGTCCTCCCCGGCCTGCCGGGGCTGGATTCCCTGAAGCGCCCGGTCCACGCCTTTGAACTCGAGATCGACGGGCAGTCGCTGCACAACCGATGGAACCTTGTCGGAACTTCCCGCCGCGAAGGGAAGCGCACGGGGACGGAAGAAGCCGTGGTGGAATTGCGGCACCAGGTGCGCCCGGTCACCGTCAAGGTGGTCACGCGGGTCGACGGCACGCCGGTGCTGGCGCGATATCTGGAGATCACCAACACCGGTGATCAGCCGGCCGCGCTCGGCCATGTCTCGCCCTGGTCCGGGGTTCTCTGGAACACGGATGACGCTCCCCAGCCTTTTTCCAACAAGATCCGGAACCCCGCCTTCGAGGAGCGCGAGGGCCGGTCCAAGTTCTCCCTCGGTTACCTGGCAGACGACGTTTGGGGTCTGGAAGGGGGATTCACCTGGCAGCCCTTGCCGAAGGAGCATTTCCGCATCGAGCGGACGGAACACGGGCGCGCGTTCGGCTCGCCCTATTACATCCTGCGGAACGAAGTGACCGGGGAACTGTTCTTCCTCGGGCTGGCCTGGGGCGGCAACTTCTTTGCGGAGTTCGCCTACCGCTACGACTCCGTGCTTTCCTTTCGCATCGGACCGCTGGCCCCGGCGCCGCTACGCCTGATCGCTCCTGGCGAGACCGTCATCAGCCCCGAGGTCCATCTCGGCCCCATGCATGGGTCCTTCGATGCGGCTGTCGCGCAGTGGCACCGGCACATGCGCGCGAGTGTCATCCCGCCGCGCCCGCAGGGCCGGGAGATGTATACCATCGCCGGCCGCGTGGTGGAGGAGAAGGGCGACTGGATCAAGCGCGAGATCGACATCACCGCCGAGATGGGCGTGGAGGCCTTCATGGTCGATGCCGGCTGGTACGGGGACGACTTCTCCGACTGGTGGCAGCACCGCGGCGACTGGTTCGAGGGTGACTGGTTGCCGGCGGGCGGCATCACGGGCCTGCGGGACTACACCCATGGAAAGGACATGCTCTTCGGGCTCTGGCATGAGGCGGAGGCGCTGAGCAAAAAAACCCGGGCGTACCAGGAGCACCCGGAGTGGACGCTCCGGACCGACGACAAGCGGGACTGCGCCGACACGCTCGACCTCGCCAATCCGGCTGCCGCGACGTACTACGAGGATTCGATCGTCAATATCATCAAGGGCTTCAACCTCGACTTCTACAAGCTCGATTACAACGTCATGACCGGCGAAGGCGGCCAGACCGTGCGCGACGGCTACGCCGAGGCGGAAATCTGGCGGCACTCCGAAGCCGTCCACCGAGCTTATGACCGCATCCTGAAGGAGTGCCCGGATGTCTGCCTGGAGAACTGCGCGGCGGGCGGCGGCCGGAACGACCTGGGCATGCTCGCCCGCTTCCACTACGCCTGCCAGTCCGACTGGAGCGTGCTGCCCTACAGCATCCGCTGCATCAACGCGCTGACCCTCTTCATTCCGCCCGAGTCGCTCTGCTACTATCACAACCATGTCCAGCACGCCCACCAGGTTGGCGACCTCGACACGCACCTGCGCGTCGCGCTCTTCGCCGTGCCGATCTTCGTCGGCTTCGGCTCGCAAGGCGCCGACCGCGCGACGGAGTATTTTGCCAAGGTCCGGCGCTATGTCGGCTTACACAAGGGTTTCTGCCGCCCGGTGCTGGCGGGGCATCCGGTCGTCCATCACCACACGCCGGACATCGGCCTCCTGACGCCGACCGAATGGTGCGTGCTGGAATACGCCCGTCCCGACCGCAGCCGCGGCTACGCCGGGGTGTTCAAGCTCCTCAACGGCGCCGGGGAATACCGGCTGCGCCTGCGCGGCGTGGACGCCGGGGTCGACTACGAGGTGACGCTGGACAATGGCGGGCAGCGTTTCCGTATGTCGGGTCGCGAGCTGGCATTCGCGGGCTTGCCGATCGAGCTGGACAGCGCGCTCACCAGCGAACTGGTCATGTACGAACGGAAGGAATAGCAGTCGAACAGCCCCGTTTACCACGTGGAGAGGAGCAAACGATGAAGCCCCGTGACATTCTGGAACACTTTATTTCCCGCTCAGCCTGGGTCACTCCCGGGAAGACGGCCGACCGGCTCATCATGGGTGATCCGGAGGAAGACTTTGACCGCTGCCTGGTGACCTGGATGCCGAGCATGAAGGCCTTGCGCCAGGTAGTGGCCCGTGGCTATCGCCTGCTGATCTGCCATGAACCGACGTTCTGGCACATCAACCACGATGTGCCGCCGGAGACAGATGATGGCTTCGGCTGGGAAAAGGCGGCGTATATCCGGGCGCATGGGATCACGATCATCCGCAACCACGACTGCTGGGACCGGTGGCCCGAGATGGGCATTCCCTGGGCCTGGGCGCGCTTTCTGGGATTAGGGGAGCGGCCGGTGGCGATCGGCATGAACAACTACCTGCATCGCTACGACATCGAGCCCGTGCCCTTCGGACAGTTTGCGCAGCAGATTGCCGCGCGTTGCGCTGCGATTGGCGAACCGCAGGTGCAGGTCGTCGGCAACCCAGACCAGATGGTGTCGCGGATCGGATCCGGCACCGGCTGCGGCTGCGAGATTCCCTATTATCTGCAGATGGGCTGCGACTGCTCGATCCTCAGCGACGACGGCTCCTGCTACTGGTCGGGGATCCAGGGTGCCGAGGACATCGGCCACCCCGTGATCCGGGTGAACCACGGAACCTCCGAGGAAGCGGGGATGGTGACGCTGACCCGCTACATCAACGAACATCTGCCGGGGCTCCGGGCCGAGTACCTGCCGCACGGCTGCACTTTCCGGCTGGCCGGACACATGGAACTGTAGCGTGAAGTGACTGGAACGCCATGCCATATCCAAAAACCGGTGAAAGGTAACTCTATGCAGGCACACGCTTGGGTGCAGAAACATCTACTGTTGGGGGATGCAGCCGACCTGCCGTTCTCCTTCCGTTGCGGCGGGCAATCCTCGGCTGCGTTGCTCGACGTCTGTTCGCGCCGGGATGAGACGCACACCCTGGATGCGAACCGGACTGGGCATGCGGTGGTGTTCGGCGATTCCGCGACCGGGTTCGAGCTCCGCTGCGTGGAGACGGAGTACCACGCTTTCCCCGCCGCGCGTCTGGGCACGCCTGTTCACGGGGGAGGGTTACGATGATGCAGACCATCTGGTTCGACCGGCCGGCCAACCGCTTTGAGGAGGCCCTGCCGCTCGGCAACGGGCGTATGGGGGCGCTGTGGTACGGCGGCACCGTGCGGGACAGGATCGTCCTGAATGAGCAGACCCTTTGGTCCGGCTCACCCCACCAGGCCGACCGCCCCGATGCGTGGAAGGTGCTGCCGAAGATCCGCGAACTCCTTTTCAACCATCGCAACACCGAGGCCCAGGCGCTTCTGAGCAAGCACTTCATCTGTGCCGGCGAAGGTTCGGGCACGGAGGTGGGCGGAGGAGGGAAGGTTCCCTTCGGCTGTTACCAGATCCTCGGTGATCTCACCATCGAATGGCCCGGGAGGGAAGTGGAGACCTGTTCGGATTATCGCCGCAGCCTTGATCTGCAGATGGCCACCGCAGAACTGACCTACGGCATCGACGGCGCGACATTTCGTCAGGAGCTCTTTGCCAGCTTCCCCGATCGCGTCATCGCGCTCCGCCTCCAGGCGGAAAAGGGCGCCCGGCTCAACCTGCGCCTCCGCCTGAGCCGCCAGGAGCGTGGCCGCACCCGCGCCGAGGGCGAGGATGGCCTGCTGCTGGACGGCGTTCTCTCCAACGGCCAGGGAGGCAAGGGCATGCGCTATGCCGCGCGGCTGAAAGTCGCCGCCAGCGGCGGCTCTGTGACGGCTCAGGGCGACATCGTGACACTGCACGATGCCGAAAGCGCTGTCGTGCTCGTCACTGCCGCCACCGACTATTGGGGCGGCCAGCCGGAGACGCTCACCGCCGAGGTTATTGCGGCTGCCTGTGCGCGGGATTGGAATGAGCTGCGGCAGCGCCATGTGGCCGATTACACGGCGCTCTTCAACCGTGTCTCCATCGGGATCGACGCGGATGCCGCGGACGACCTGCCCACCGACCGGCGTCTGCATCGGGCGCAGGAACAGGGGATGGATCCAGCCCTCTGTGCCCTGTATTTCCAGTACGGTCGCTACCTGCTCATCTCCAGTTCGCGTCCCGGCGGCCTGCCGGCCAACCTGCAGGGGCTCTGGGCTGAGGAGCTGCAGACGCCCTGGAACGGCGACTATCACCTGAACATCAATGCGCAGATGAACTACTGGCCGGCGGAGGTGACCAATCTCGCCGAATGCCACGAGCCCCTGATCGAATTCGTGAAGAGCCTGGTCGAACCCGGCCGCAAGACCGCCGAAGCCTACTACGGAGCCCGCGGCTGGGTGGCCCATGTGATCTGCAACCCCTGGGGCTTCACCGCTCCAGGACAGAATGCGGGCTGGGGCTCGACGAACACCGGCGGGGCTTGGCTCTGCTGGCATCTCTGGCAGCACTACGCCTTCTCCGGCGACACCGGCTACCTGCGCTCGGTCTATCCGGTCCTGCGCGAGGCCGCCCGCTTCCTCCTCGACTTCCTGGTCGAAAACCCGGAGACCGGCCACCTGGTGACGGGGCCATCCAACTCGCCGGAGAACGCCTACCGCCTTCCGGACGGCACCTGTCTGAACACCTGCATGGGGCCGACCATGGATACCCAGATCGCCCGTGAACTCTTCGGCCATTGCATCGCGGCGGCCGAAATCCTGAATGAAGACATCACTTTTGCCGCCGAACTCAGGGAAGCCCACGCGCGGCTCACCCCGCACCAGATCGGCCGTCGCGACCAGATCCAGGAGTGGCTCGAGGATTACGATGAGCAGGATCCCCATCATCGCCACGTGAGCCACCTCTACGGGCTCCACCCCGGCGACCAGATCACCCCGGGCGAGACCCCCGCACTGGCGCAGGCGGCCCGGGTGACACTCGAGGGCCGCGGCGACGGGGGTACCGGCTGGTCTCTCGCCTGGAAGGTTAACTTCTGGGCCCGTCTCGGCGACGGCGAGCGCGCCCACCAGTTGCTGATGAACCTGCTTAAGCCCAGCCTCGCGGCGGGTACCAACTATGACGGCGAGGACGCCGGGACCTATCCCAACCTTTTCTGTGCACATCCCCCCTTCCAGATCGACGGAAACTTCGGCGGCTGCGCCGCGATCGCCGAAATGCTCGTCCAGAGCCATGAGCATGACGCGGAAGGTCACGTGGTGATCCGCCTGCTTCCAGCCCTGCCGACAGCCTGGCCGACGGGCCACGTGCGCGGACTGCGGGTGCGGGGCGGTGCACATCTGGATTTGGAATGGAAGGACGGCGCAGTGTCGTACCTCTGCCTGCGCGCAAATCGGGATCAGGACTATGTCGTTTGTCACGGATCCAGCCGGCGTACGCTTAGACTCAAGGCAGGCGATTCGGTTGTTCTCACAGGAAATCAGAAAGCAGGGTAAATCCATGAAACCATCAGTCCAGGAATCCCAGACAGCCCACGCGTGGATCGCCGGGCATCTGCTTTCGGCAGAGGCCGTCCACCTGCCGTTCTCCTTCCGTTATGGTCAACAGACCTCGGTCGAATGGCTCGGTACTTGTTCACGCCGGTATGAGACGCGCCCCCTGGATGCAAACCGGACCGAGCATACGGTGGTGTTCAACGACCCCGCGACCGGGCTCGAGCTCCGCTGCGTGGCGACGGAGTACCACGACTTCCCGGCGGTGGAGTGGCTGCTCTACTTCAGGAACGGCGGCGCGGTCAACACGCCTGTCCTGGCCGACATCCAGGCGCTGGACACGGTCGTGGTGCCCGAGTCCGCCCCGTGGGGCACCAAGTTCACGATCCACCACTCGCGCGGGGCGCTGGCCTCACCCGGTGATTTCACCCCGCTGGCCCGCGTCCTCAACCCCAAGGCGACCTTCCGCGTGCAGCCGGGCGGCGGGCGCTCCTCGAGCGAATACCTTCCCTACTTCAACCTGGAGATCGGGCAGGCCGGCGTGATAACGGCCATCGGCTGGACCGGCGAATGGGCCTTCCGGGCCGCGCGCGAGGGCAACGAGGTGCAGCTCCAGGCGGGCATGGCGCAGACGCACTTCACGCTGTATCCCGGCGAGGAGGTCCGCTCGCCGCGCATACTGCTGGTCTTCTGGGAGGGCGACCGCCTGCGCGGCCACAACCTGCTGCGCAGCTTGATTCTCGCCCATTATCGGCCCTCCGCCGGCGGGCAGCCGGTGGG
Organism: uncultured bacterium; assembly: GCA_964472305.1. Classification (GTDB taxonomy): domain Bacteria; phylum Armatimonadota; class Hebobacteria; order CAIYQO01; family CAIYQO01; genus CAYYJR01. The sequence goes on along the minus strand of CAYYJR010000001.1, from coordinate 59,740 downwards.
CGGCATGCTGTGTACCCACACCTGGGGCACGATGCGCGTCGCGCAGCACCTGGACAACATCAGCCAGGTGGTCCGGCACGAGCTTCCGATCGAGTACTACTGGATCGACGCCGAGTGGTTCGGCAAGAAGCTACCCTGGTGGGAGCAGAACGGGAACTGGGATCCGAACCCGGCATTGTATCCGGAAGGCCTCAAGCCCATCGGGGATGCCTGCCACCGGACGGGAAAGAAGTTCCTGCTCTGGTTCGAACAGGAGCGGGTCTGCCCGGGCACGCCGATCTTCGAAGAGCATCCCGAATGGCTCCTGCATATCGACGAAAAAACCGAATGCTGGAGCTGGCCGAAGTGGCTCGACTTTGACGATCCCGCCTGGTACCCCGCCGAGATAAACCGCAACCGGATCTCGGGCGGCGAGGGCCTCTTCAACATGGGCGATCCCGAGGCCTGCCGCTTCATGACCGACCTCATTTCGGATCGAATCACCGGGTTCGGCATCGATGTCTTCCGGCAGGATTTCAACATCGCCCCCCTCGAGTTCTGGCGTGCCAACGATGCCACACTCAGCCCAATCAAGCAGGACCGGCAGGGGATCACCGAGATTCGGTATGTCGAGGGGATGTATGCGTTCCTGGATGAGTTGCTGCAACGCCATCCCAACCTGATCATCGACAATTGCGCAAGCGGCGGGCGCCGTCTTGACCTGGAGATGATTCGGCGCAGCGTAACCCTGACGGAATCCGACAGCGCGCGGAACACCATCGCCCAGCAGTGCCAGGGCTATGGCGTCCGCCTGTGGTTGCCATTGGTCTGGATGCACGATGGCGATGTCTGGGACAACGACTATGAACTCCGCAGCAGGATGGGTGTCCACCTGGGCATGAACCTGACCGACAACAAGGTCGCTACCCCGTGGCAAACCCCCGAGACGACGCGGCCCATGAGCGACGATCTCCCGTTCGACGCGATGAAGCGGAAGCTGAAGCAGTACATGGACATCCGGCACCTGTTCCTGGGCGATTATTACCCGCTGACCGAGTTCAGCACGACCCAGGATGCGTGGATGGCGTGCCAGCACGATCGCGCCGACCTGGGCGAGGGGCTGGTTGTCGCCCTGAAGCGGCCGCTCAGTCCTTTCGATACCGCGCGCCTCGTGCTCCACGGGTTGGAGCCACAGGCCGAGTATGACGTGACCAACCTCGACACCCTTGAGACGCAGCGCGTCCCGGGCCTCGTGCTGCTGGAGCGTGGATTGGAGGTACATCTGCCCGGCAAACCCGACTCGGCGCTGATCGTGTACCACCGCCGCCCACCCTTTCCACCACGCGCCTGACGTTGATCGCCGATGCCGCCACGCTCTCGCCCTTCTGGGTCAACCTGGCGCCGACGGGCACCGCACAAACGCAATATGGGAACTTCTCGGTGCGCTTTCATAACGACTCACGCAACGCCACGCAAACCGAACTAACCGGCAACGATTATACCGTCTACCTGAACCAGGCAGCGGCGCCGACGCGGGCACAACGCACGCCGGTCGGGCAGGTGTCGCAGAGCACCGGCATGCACCAGCCGGGGCGGCGGCGTTCAATGCCGCGGTCCCGTTCGTGTGTCAGTATTCGATATCGTTTCCGGCCACGCATCCAGCACGCTGATGCGTTACGCCGGGTCAATACGTGAGTTGGGGCTCCGTCATACCGATCAGCACGGCATTACATCACTTCGTATGAGTCGACCAGCAGGTATTGACCGGGAAGCAGTCGCCCTTTCAGCTTTACCGTTTTGAAATGTGAATTTGTTCCCAGGAACAGGGCTTGCGCGGTTTTTGTCTGAAGGTAGTGATAAATCGCGCCATCCGGCGCCTGCAGGTGGTGAAGATGACCCAATACGCACGTCTTCGGCAGCGAATCGACGGATAAGCCGCATTGACACATGTTGCGTCCCGTCAACGTGATGGCCGCGCCGGCATCTTTGCTGAACAGGATCACGTCCAGGACAGGCGCATTGATGGTCAGCGTAATTTTCTCGATAGCCACGAGCCGTCCTTGACGCAGGAGCTTCCCGGCGACGGTCACGACGGTTCCGACGGCGATGGGTTGTAAAATACCGGCATTCGCCGGTGTTTCAAGGAAGGCGTATATCCCGTCATCGGTCACGAGTGCACGACCGGACGCGATATCTCCGGCGACCACGCCTTCCGGCATCGGAACGGTTGTGGCGGTCGCAAAGAAGTGCTGAATGTCAACCAGGACACCTCGCTGCTCAAAGGCCACCACTTTCGCGGCTTCCGGGGCTTTGCCGGTTTCCTGCGCCTGTATCGCTACCGCGGTCATGAGCAGACTGACGAATAGCACTTTGACGAGTTGATAACGCATAACATCTCCTGTTGTTTCCTGCCGACATGCAGACCTGACTGTGACGTAACGGAAGATACCATATCCCGTTCCCCGGCGTGCCTCGCGTATCCCGACAACGCTGTGGATTGTCACCACCGTGCAGGGTCGGGAGCAATTCGCAATACCCTACTACCGCTGTCTGGCGATCACGAGACGAGGGCGGGGGGGCATCCGGGCGCGAATTTACCGGCGGTGGTTATTCGGGCAGTTCTTCGCTACCGCTAAACACTTGCCGCACACGCACGCCGACGGTGTCGACGGCCGGTTCAGCTGGTTCGACCGGCGCGGCGGGCGCGGGTTCCGCCACAGGGAGCGGCGCGGGAGTGGGCGCAACGGGAGCCTCCTCCACGGGAGCGGGGGCGCTTGCATCCACCTCAACCTTCACCATGAATGCCGTTTTGAAGAACGTCTGGAAGCACTGTTCCAGCGCCTGCTGTACCTGCGGGCGTTCGATGATCTGGCTGCGGGTGAAGGCGCTGGCAGTGGACAGCGTGAGCATTTTCCCGTTCAGGTTGCTGGGCCAGCATTTCTCGACCACGCGGCTGCGCAGGTTGTCCAGCTTGGACGAACGCGCCATCCACTCGATGAACTGCGGCCACGATTTTTTCACGCGCGCCAGCGACCAGTCGCTCTCGCCGGCGGCAGGTGCGGAGTCGCGCACCGGTGGTGCCGGACGTGCCGGGGTGGGTGCTGACGGTGGCGTTGACATGGGTTGCGGGCGTGGCGCCGAGCGTTCTTCAACGCGCGACGCGGGGCGCTCCTCCACACGGGCTGCCGGGCGGGCGGGGGGCGCGGGAGCCGCCACCGCGACGGGCGCGGGTGCTTCCTCGTGCATAATGCGCAGGCTATAAAGTTCCAGCAACAGCCGCTGCTGGGTGTTCCAGCGCAGCTCATTTTCCGCCTCACACAGCAGATTGATCGCGCGCATCACCCCTTGCTGAGTGCCCAGGCGCGCCTGCTGGGCCAGCAGTTTGCGCTGTTCGGGTGTCAGTTCCACCAGGGCGTCGGTGCCGCTGATGGTGACGCGCAGCAGGTTGCGCCAATGCTGGATCAACTCCGCCACCAGTTGCGGCACATCTTTCCCTTCGGAGATGATATGGTCCACCAGTTGGAACAGCCCGTTGGCGTCTCGCTGCAGCAGCATGTCGGTGTAGCGGATGAGCAAGTCGAGATCGATGCCGCCCAGGATATCGCGGACGTGCACGCCACTGATGTGCGTACCGGCGTACGAGGCTGCCTGGTCGAGCAGGCTGAGCGCGTCGCGCAATCCGCCGTTCGCCGAGCGCGCCAGCAGGTGCAGCGCCTCGTCCTCCACCGTCCAGCCTTCCTGCTCGATCACCCAGTGCAGGCGCTGCACGATGTCGTCGAGCGTGATGCGGTGGAAGTCGAACCGCTGGCAGCGTGAGAGGATCGTCGCCGGCAGTTGATGCGGATCGGTGGTGCAGAGCACGAAGATCACATGACCGGGCGGCTCTTCCAGCGTCTTCAGAAAAGCATTAAAGGAATCGCGGGTCAGCTGGTGTACTTCGTCCACGATGTAAAACTTGTAGCGCAACTCGACCGGCGGGTAGTTCACCTGTTCGCGCAATTGGCGGATATCGTCGATGTTGCGGTTGCTGGCGGCGTCGATCTCGATAACGTCGATAGCCGAACCCTGGCGGATGGAGATGCAATACGGACACACGTCGCACGGTGTCGCGGTGGGACCGTTGACGCAGTTCAGCGCCTTCGCCAGCACGCGCGCGGTGCTCGTTTTGCCGGTGCCGCGCGGACCGCAAAATAGGTACGCATGCGCCACCCGCCCGCCGGCAATGGCATTGGCCAACGTTTGAGTCACGTGGCGCTGCCCCATCAGGTCGCTGAAATCACGGGAACGATATTTGCGGTACAGGGATTGGTAAGCCATGGGCGTTTGAGTCGGCATCTGCCAGGGGCTATTGTACCACACTTTTCTCCACCGTGCCGCGTTGGAAGCGGGTAAGCGCCCGGATGTTATCCACAACTCCCGCTTTCTTTCTCGTGCTCTCGCGTGTGCTTGTACTCGCGCGAGTACGCATGCTCATCCGCCGTGTTCTCACAACGGCCTGCCTGGTAGACACTCGAGTGCTGACGGATCTGTTGGGGGGAATCATCATGCCGGCAGTGCTGCCAGCCATGCGCGCACAGTTTTGCCGTAGATGAGCAGGTCGGGGGCGATTTCCGCCAGCGGTTCCAGCACGAAACGGCGTGTTGTCATGTGGGGGTGCGGCAGGTGCAGGCTCGGAGTGTCGCGTGTCTCACCGTCGTAGACCAACAGGTCGATGTCCACCGTGCGCGGGCCCCAATGTTCGACGCGCCGACGGCCCAGGGCGTGCTCGATGCGCTGGATGGCGACCAGCAGTTCCTCGGGCGCGAGTGCGGTGTCCAGCGCGACCGCCATGTTGAGGAATGCCGGTTGATCGGTCTTTCCCCACGGCGGCGTTTCGATGATGCGCGACTCTGCGACCAGCCGTGTATGCGGCAAGGCAGCCAGCGCCTGCACGGCCTGGCGCAACAACAGCGCGCGATCGCCCAGATTTGACCCCAGCGACAGGTATACGCGGTGGAACACGGCGGTCATGGCTTCATGCTACCCGACCGATGCAGGACTGTCAATGAAAGATTTGCGGTGGGATTCGAGCGCAAAATGTACCAAAAATGCGTATCTGTGCCCAATACCGTTCAATCGTCATGCCACATGGGCGGGACGCCGATGCCACGCTGGAGGCGATGTTGCGTATTGCATGGTATGATGTCTATTCTCACTTTACGCGTTATGCAAGTGATTGCGGCAGCAAATACCTCCGGTAGACACAATGGCTTGCGACCGGCATCATCAACGGGTACAATAGGGGTGAGGTATTATTATCGTGCATGAGATTCTTCGCATGTTGGAGCAGGATGGACGGCTGAGTATCGAGCAGTTGGCGGAACGTAGCGGAAAGCCACTCGATGACGTGCGCCGGTTCATCGCCGAAGCCGAGGTGAATGGCACTATTCGCAAGTATAAAGCGGTGGTGAACTGGGAGCGCGTAGACAGCACGCCGCGCACGCAGGCGTTCATCGAGGTGAAGGTCACCCCACAGCGCGAATTCGGTTTCGACGCCATCGCCGAGCGCATCATGCGCTTCTCCGAGGTACGCTCGCTATACGTGCTCTCCGGCAGCTACGATTTACACGTAGTTGTGGAGGGGAGGGATCTGCGCGAGATCGCCAACTTCGTCACGACCAAACTCGCCACGCTGGAAAACGTGTTGAGCACCACCACGCACTTCGTCTTAAAAGGCTTCAAGATCGACGGCGACATTATGGAAGAGATTGAAAAACCCGACCGCTTGCAAGTCGGCATTTAACCTTCCCTCGCCCACCCGTTAACCGGAACACCTTCGTGGCACAGGCTATTCCGCGAATTGTGGCGCACGGCAACAGTTGTTGTCGCCATTCGCTTACACAGGAAGGCGGTATCACCGATGACTCTCGCGATGACCCCGCTCGAACGGCTGGTACAGACGCGCGCGGCGGCGGAAGCCCGCCAGGCGGCAAGTCAGGAACACGTGCGCCTGCAGATCAGCATCGGCATGGCGACCTGCGGCATCAGCGCCGGGGCAGAGGCGGTATGGAACGCGCTGCAAGAGGAGATCACCCGCGCCGGACTACCCGGCGTGATGCTGAAGCGCGTCGGCTGTATCGGACAGTGCCACGCCGAGCCTCTGGTGGAGGTGATGCCGCGCGGCGCGATGCCGTTCCTCTACGGCAAGCTAACCCCCGCGCTCGCTCACGATGTGCTGCATCGCCACCTGACCGGCCAGCCGCCGTTGGAAACGCACCTGGTAGACGGTACCGCGCGCTTTCGGCTGGTGATGTGCGGCGGCCCGCAGTGCCCGCGCACCGACCATCGTCCCGTGTTACGGGCGCTGACCGATGCGCTGCACGAGCATGGGCTGTCCGCATCGGTGACGATCGCGGAGATGGGCTGTCCGGGCAAGTGCCAGGCAGCGCCCACCCTGATTATGGAACCTGGCGATTTCGTTTACAGTCTGCCCACTCCCGACGCAGCCCGGCAGATGGTGACCGAACACCTGCTGGGGGGAACTCCGGTGCAGGCGCTGCTCACCGACCGCGAGGCGGTGCCGATGTTCGTGCACACGCAGAACGTGCCGCGGGTGGCGCTGCGACAACTGCGCATCGCCACCCGCAACTGCGGGGTTATCGATCCCGAATCGCTCGATCACGCGCTGGTCACCTGGGCCTATCAGGGGTTGGCGCAGGCGTTGACCGGCATTACGCCGGACGCGGTGATGCAGACAATGATCGACAGCGGGCTGCGCGGACGCGGCGGTGGCGGCTACCCCACCGGGGTGAAGTGGCGCGACACGCGCACCGCCGCCGGAACGACGAAATACATCATCTGCAATGCCGACGAGGGCGATCCCGGTGCGTTCATGGACCGCAACCTGCTGGAAGGCGATCCGCATACCGTCCTGGAGGGGATGGCGCTGGCCGGCTTTGCCATCGGCGCTCATCACGGCTTTATCTACATCCGCTCGGAATATCCGCTGGCGGTGAGTCGGCTGCGCCAGGCTATCACCCAGGCGCGCGCGGCGGGATTTCTGGGCGCGAATATCCTCGGCAGCGGCTTCGATTTCGATATCGAGCTGCGGCTGGGCGCCGGGGCATTCGTGTGCGGCGAAGAGACCGCGTTGATCCATTCCATCGAGGGCGAGCGCGGCATGCCGCGCCCCCGCCCACCCTTTCCCTCCACCAGCGGCCTGTGGGGCTGTCCCACCTGCATCAACAACGTGGAGACGCTGGCGTGCGTGCCGCCTATCGTGCTGCACGGCGCGGAGTGGTTCGCCGGCATCGGCACCGCGAAGAGCAAAGGCACCAAGGTCTTCGCGCTGGCCGGCAAGGTGGAGCGCACCGGACTGGTGGAGGTGCCGATGGGCATCACCCTGCGCGAGACGGTGTTCGAGGTGGGCGGCGGCATCCGCAACAAACGCAAGTTCAAAGCGGTGCAGATTGGCGGCCCGTCGGGCGGTTGCCTGCCGGAAAGCCTGCTCGACACCGAAGTGGATTACGATTCGCTCACCCGCGCCGGTGTTATCATGGGCTCCGGCGGCATGATTGTACTGGATGAAGACGACTGCATGGTGGACGTGGCGCGCTTCTTCCTGCAGTTCACCCAGGACGAGAGCTGCGGCAAATGCACGCCCTGTCGTGAAGGCACTAAACGCATGCTGGAAATCCTGACCCGCCTCACGCATGGTCAGGGGTCACTGCGCGACATCGAACTGCTGGAGCGACTGGGGCACACTATCGCCCGCGCCAGCCTGTGCGGTCTGGGACAAACCGCGCCCAACCCGGTGCTCTCGACCTTGCACCACTTCCATGATGAATATCTGGAGCATATCCAGGACGGTTTCTGCCGCGCCGGCGTGTGCCGCGAACTGGTGCGCTACACCATCCTCCCCGACCCGTGCGTGGGCTGCGGCGCCTGCCGCCGCGCCTGTCCGGTCGGCTGCATCGCCGGCGAACCGCGCCAAAAGCATGTCATCGACCAGCCGAAATGCATCAAATGCGGCGCCTGTTTCCGCGTCTGCAAATTCAAAGCCGTCGAACGCGGCGCGGTGAAACGGGCGGCGAAGACGGAATAAGTGCGCCCGGCGGTCAACCGCCAGGCTACGAATTAGACGCCTGGTGAACCGGGCTTCGAGCCATTATCCAAAGCTGGATTCATCCGGCGTCTACCGGTAGCACGTCCATTGATGGCCGTGACGGGAATCGTGAGAAACGAGTGCATTATGCCAACTTCGATAAATTTGACTATTGACGGGCGTCCGGTGCGCGTGCCGGTGGGGACGACCATCATGCAGGCGGCGGAGAAGATCGGCGTGCAGGTGCCGCGGCTGTGCTATCATCCGCTACTGAGCATCGACGGCGCCTGCCGCATTTGCGTCGTCGAAGTCGAGGGGATGCGCAAGCTGGTTGCCTCCTGTTCGTACCCGGTGACGGAGGGCATGGTGGTGCGCACCACCACGCCGGAAATTCGGCAGATTCGCCGCGACATCTGCGAACTGTTGCTGGATAACCACCCGGAGGACTGCCAGTGCTGCGAACGCGACGGCAACTGCGAATTGCAGCGATTGGCTTACAGCCTGGGAGTGCGCGAGCGGCTGTTCTCCGGTGAAAAGAAGCATTTCGAGGATGACTACAGCTCGCCGTCGGTGATCCGCAACCCGGACAAGTGCATCCTCTGTCACCGTTGCGTGCGCGTGTGCGCCGAGGTGCAGGGCGTCACCGCGCTGGGCGTGGCGCACCGCGGCTTTCGCAGCAATGTGGTGCCCGCGCACGAATTGCCGTTCGAGCAAAGCGTGTGCACCGGCTGCGGACAGTGCATTAACGTCTGTCCCACCGCGGCATTCCTGGAACACAACCGCACCGAGGAAGTCTGGAAGGCGCTGGCCAATCCCCACGTACACACCGTGGTGCACTTCGCGCCGTCGGTGCGCGCGGCTATCGGGGAAGGCTTCGGGTTGCCGGTGGGGACGAATCTGGAGGGACAGACAGTGGCAGCGCTGCGACTGCTCGGTTTCGAGCGCGTGTTCGACACCCAATTCGGCGCCGACATGTGCACCTACGAAGAAGCGAGCGAGTTGCTGGAACGGTTAAGCGGGCAGACCGGCCGGCCATTGCCCATGCTCACCTCCTGCTCGGCGGCGTGGCAGAAGTTCATCGAGCAATTTTACCCCGGCCAACTCGACCACCTGACCACCGTGAAATCGCCGATGAGCATCGTCAGCAAGCTCATCCGCACCTATTACGCGGAAAAGATGGGTTGGGATCCGGCGTCGATCTTCGTGGTCACCGCCATGTGCTGCACGGCGAAGAAGTGGGAAGCCGCGCGCCCGCAGCTCATGACCGATGGCCGTCCCGACACCGACGTGGTTATCACTACCCGCGAACTGGTGTGGATGTGCAAGGCGATGGGCATCAACCTGCCCGTGCTGAAGCCGGAGAAGCCGGATGACTTGCTGGGTGAAAGCACCGGTGCCGCTGCCATCTACGGCGCCACCGGCGGGGTGATGGAATCGGCGTTGCGCACGGCCTACGCGTTGAAGTTCGGCGAAGCGCCACCCGCCATTGAATTTGAAGCGGTGCGCGGCATGGACCGCGTGCGTGAAGCGGTGATTGACTTCGGCGGCCAGGAATTGCGCATCGCAGTCGGCCACGGCTTGAGCGCGGCGCACCACCTGATGACCGAGGTGGCCAGCGGCGCCGCGAAATACCAGTATGTTGAAATCATGGGCTGTCCGGGCGGCTGCATCGGCGGCGGCGGCCAACCGTATGCGGGAGCGAATAGCGTGCCGCTGGACCGCGAAGTGCTGCGCCGGCGTGCCGAGGTGCTCTACAACATCGACCGCGAGCGCGATTTCCGCTTTGCGCACGAGAATCCGAGCGTGCAGCGCATCTACACCGAGTACGTGGGCGCGCCGTTGAGTGCAAAAGCGCACGAGCTGTTCCATACGCATTTCACGCCCAAGGCACCGCGCGGCATCCTGCCGCCGTCGCTGCACGCCACCCCTGTCGCGGTGGAGCCGCCCGTCGAGAGTTGCGCGGGTTGCCACGGCGGGTGCGGCGATCGGTGGGAGCGGTTGAGCACGGCCATCGAGGCGAACCGCAACGCGGAACACCCGGAATCGGCGTTGATCCCGGTGCTGCATGAAGCGCAGGATCTCTTCGGTTACCTGCCGCAACACGTACTCGACTTCGTCGCCTATCGCGTGGGCGTGCCGGCGGCGACGGTCTACGGCGTGGCGACCTTCTACCACCACTTCAGCCTGACCGCCCGCGGCGAATACCGGCTGGCGGTGTGTGTGGGCACCGCGTGCTACGTCAACGGCAGCGCGCGCATTCTGACCGCGCTGGAAGGCGAACTGGGTATCGCGCCCGGCGATACCACCCCCGACGGCCTGTTCTCGCTTTCCGAAGCGCACTGCATCGGCGCCTGCAGCCTGGCTCCCGCCCTGCTGATCAACGGCGAAGTGCACGGCAACCTGACTCCGGAAAAAGCGGTGGAGCTGATCTCCGCCTTGCGGATGAAGCATGCGGATATGTCACAGGGATAAGCCGGATACGGTTCACTGACATCGGCCGTGCGACGGATCAGTCGTCCCACAGGGATGCGCAGCCTGGGGCGCCTCTGGTTCTCGGCAGCAAACTACCGGGACTCGTTCCGGTGAATACCTACCCGAACCGGTACCCCACGTTGCGGACGGTCTGGATCATATTACCGAGGCGCGGGCCGAGTTTGGAGCGCAGGCGGCGGATGTGGACGTCCACCGTGCGCGTGCCGCCGAAGTAATCGCTCTCCCACACCTGCTCCAGCAGGTCGGGACGCGAAAAGACGCGGCGCGGATGGCTGACAAAGAATTTCAGCAGCTCGAATTCCTTGTAGGTCAGGTCGATGTGACGATTTTCCACCCACACTTCGTAGGTGGCCAGGTTCAGGCGCAATCCCTCGACCTGCATCTGTTCGCGCGTGCTGCGCGTGCCTTGCGTCTTCCACAGGGCAAAACGAATGCGCGTATCCAGCTCGATGGGGGTGGTGGGCAAGGCGATGAAGTCGTGCAGGCCGGGACCGAAGCGGATGCGCGGCATCTCATCCGCGCGGGCAACCAGGATAATCGGCACGTATTCCCATGCCGCCTGCAGATTATTCGGATTGGGCCCCGAGTATTGAAACTCGCGCGCGCCGATATCCAGCAGCACCACCTGCGGGCTTGGCACGCGACTGACATACTGGTTCGAGGCGCGAGGCATCACATGGATGCTGTAGCCGAGTCTGCGCAACTGTTCGAGTAGCGCAATCATCGGCTCACGGCGTTCGCGCTCCGTTACCAGTACCAGTTCAGTTGACATGGCTCCAGACCAAATCACAGCGGGACGAACTCCTCACCGACTCCCCTCCCCGAAAGCCGATGGAAGCCCGCGCTGACCAAGCGAGAGCTGCCGCCTTCTCTTCCCCGGCGGCAAGGGAAAATCGTATCACACCTCATTGTACCGGTTTCACGCATTGCGGTCTACCCGGAACGAGCGACCACCGTGGTTAGTGGTGTGCTGTGTTGCAGGATTTCAGAAAAACGAAACGAATCTATGTCATACTGGTCTAATACAACGTCTGGTTCAAATTCCTGACGTGAAGGACGGCGACATGAGATACGGCACCCCCTATTCGGTACTGCTAACCCTCGGATTGCTGCTGTGGTGCGGATTGTCCGCCCAAAGCGCAGTGCGGGATATTCGCGCGGCGGCAGCGGTGGGCGATGTCACCGGCGTGGTACAGTTGTTGAAGGTTGATGCCCGACTGCTCAACGCGCCAAACGCCGACGGACGCACCGCGCTGATTTTTGCCAGTGCCCTGGGCAAGCAGGATGTCGTCGCCGCGCTGCTGACGCGCGGCGCGGATGTGACGGTGGCGGACAAGGACGGCTATACCGCGCTGCACTACGCCGCGGCCTGGGGCTATCAGGACATCGTCACGTTGTTGCTGGCGAAAGCCGCTGATCCCAACGCGCGCGACAAGGATGGCCGCACGCCGTTGCACTGGGCGGCAGCCACTGGACAGGATGCAATATTAATGCAGTTGATGGCCAGCAAAGGCGACGGAAAAATTCAAGATCATGATGGCCGCACCCCGCTGCGCATGGCCGCGGACGAAGGCAAGAAGAGCGCCGCCGAATTGCTGCTGACGCTGGAAGTGCCGCCGGAGTCAAGCAACACGACGAAACCCGCCAAAACTCCCGTCGATGCCGCACAACGCGCCGCGCAACAGCAAGCCGTGCTGAAGCTGTTGGGCAATCCGAAGACGCTGAGCCTGGGATGGTCGGTGGTAGATCTGACGCCGGAAGTGGTCGCCGCCGGCAAGGCCGCGACACTGGCGAAAGATTTGCAGGACCTGACCGCGCAAGGGCTGACCAGCGGATTGAACGAACTGGCGCGACGAAAAGGCAAGGTCGCCGGCATCCAGTATGTGGTGGTCGGCGTCGATGGCGCCACGCTGGCGGAGGTGCACGCGAAGCTGGGCGCCGAGGATGGCCGCGAGGCAGATGAGCTGCGCAATCCAGCCGGCTTGCCGATCAAGGTACAATGGCTGCAATATGATTGGTTACAGTTCGGCGTCGTGGGCGACCGAGTGCAGTACGTGCGCGCGGATTGCACCGCGGCGTCTGCCGCCGGGCAGCCGCCGAAGGGTGGTACGACCGCCGTGACACAGATCGAGCCGACCCCGATCAGCATCGTGGTGAAGGTGAACACCCGGGATGAAGCGGAAGTGGTGTATGTGCCCGCCGGTCCGTTTATCATGGGCACGGCAAAGGGCACAGGCGGCAAAGGCGACGAGCGTCCGCAACACACCGTCACCCTGTCCGGCTACTGGATCTATCGCAATGAGGTGACGGTGGCGCAATACCAACAATTCTGCAATGCCACCGGTCACCGTATGGCCTTTCCGCCGAAAGCGGGCCTGCAGCCGACGCACCCGGTGGTGAATGTGTCATACGACGATGCCGTCGCCTATGCGAAATGGGCCGGCGGACGCCTGCCTACTGAAGCGGAATGGGAAAAGGCGGCGCGCGGCACCGATGGGCGTAAATACCCGTGGGGCAATGAATGGGACCCGGAACGGTGCAACCACAAAGAATCCGGCCTTGGCAAAGCCGCGCCGGTCGGCAGTTATCCCAAAGGCGCCAGCCCCTACGGTGCCAACGATATGCTGGGCAACGCGGCGGAATGGGTGTCGGATTGGTACGATGCCGCCTACTACGCGAGTGCGCCGCCGAAAGACCCGCAAGGCCCAGCCACCGCGCCGCCGAAAGAAAAAAACTACAACGTCAATCCCAGTCACCCCGCGCGCGGCGGCCACTGGTCCCAGGATGGAGCGAAATGTTACTGCGCATATCGCTACCCCTACACCCCGGATAACGCGAATTATCTGGTGGGCTTCCGCGTGGTGATCCCCGAGGAAAAGGACGCGGGCGGCGGCAAGTAAACGCCGGGAGTATCAAGCGGTAACCGCAGTGGTTGAACAGGCAAACATGCCCGCTCAACCACCGCGGCGTTTGAGCGCGGATGCGCGAACCGCCATGGTTCCTGGCAAGCGTGCGGCAGGAGCCTCACACCGCGGTAATCCGCGCTGTCGTGGGAACGGCGTTATTCCCCCGCCGGCTGTGGCTGTGGCAGTGCCGTGTCCACGATGAGGGGCGCGGTGACGGTGGCTTCCGGCTGCAGCACGCCTTCATCCTCCAGCACGGTGCGCATGGCATGCACGGCCACTTCAATCTGGTCGTCCTGCGGTTCGGCGGTGGTCAAGCGCTGCAGCAGCATGCCCGGCCACACCAGCACATGCAGCAGTCGCGAATCGCGATGGCGGCCTGCCAGCCGAATCAATTCGTAGGCCAATCCCGCCACCGGGAACAACAACACCAGTCGCGATGCCATCAGCAACAGGCGGTTGTCGGGCCAGCCAATCAGGGAATGCACCACGATGCCGACGATGAAGACGAGGAAAAGAAAACTGGTGCCGCAGCGCGGGTGGATGCGGCTGAAGGGGCGTGCGCCATCGACACTGAGTTCCGCACCGGCTTCCCAGGCGTTGACGACTTTATGCTCGGCGCCGTGATAGGCAAAGACGCGCATGATCTCAGGATTGCGTCCGACGAGCAGGATGTAACCGATCAGCATCAGCACGCGAATGATGCCTTCCAGGATATTGGGGAGGATGGCAGAGGCCGAGGGGGTGAATTGCGCCCAAAAGCCGGGGCCGACCGCATGGCGCAAATGCATGGGCGCATGAACAAGCACGCTGGTCAACCAGTTGGGGAAGAGCACGAATCCGCCGATGCCGATGAGTATAGCCGCCGCAAAAGTGAAGAACGTCGCCAGTGGGCTGATCTTCTCCTGCCCTTCACTTTCCATGGTCTGATCGGCAGACCACATCAACGTCCGATATCCGAGGCGCAGCGAATCGATGAGCGCGGGGGTGCCGCGCAAGAACGCAAGCCGCATCCATGCATGGCGCTGTTGCCAGCCGTCCGCAAGGTCATGGCGGGTGACGATCGTTCCGTCCTTCAGGCGACAGGCGGTGACGACCCGCTCCTTGCCGCGAATCATCACACCTTCAATCACCGCCTGACCGCCATACGCCGTGCGCGCGGCGGCCGACCGATCAGCCATAGCGTCCTCCTTCGTCGGTTGTGCGCGCGCCGTGGATCGCGTGCCGGGATGTCCCCGTCTGAGTATACACATTTTAAGCCCCCCGTACACATGACTGTATGACGAGGGGCTTAATAGTAAACTCGCGACGGGTTATTTCCCTTCACGATCTTTGCGGAACTTGGCATACTTCTGGTTGAAGCGCTCGACGCGACCGGCGGTATCGAGGAGCTTCTGCTGCCCGGTGTAAAACGGGTGGCAGGCGGAGCAGATTTCCACGCGGATTTCCTTCTGGGTGGAACGCGTTTGGAAATTATTCCCACAACCGCAGACAACGTTGGTATTCACGTAATTCGGATGGATTCCCGTTTTCATAGCCTTCTCCTGGTCACTCTGAACTGGCGAGATAGTATAACATAGGCGTCCACAATGTGCAAATCGCCTGAGCAGACGCTCGGAAGGCGGGATGAGCATCCGCTTCCAGCACGCGGCTTAACAGTTACGGATGGCTGATGTCGTCTGGAAACGGCTTTGATTTGCCGATTATCATCAAGATTCAACGGCACATGCCACGCCACTCGAGTGTAAAGCAGACGAATCGTCCAGCATCGGAAGACAATGACGGCAGGCGGTTATCCGCGGTATCAACTCGCCGGCGCTTCCGCTTCCGTTTCCGTTTCCGCCATGCGGCGGTCATATGCGCGCACGAATGGCCAGTAGATCAGCGCCGCCAGCGCAATGTTCACCACTGACAATGCAGCGGCTTGCCAGGAGCCTTTGGTCGCCAGGAAGGCGCCGATAGGGCCGGGCAGCGTCCACGGCACCACCAGCGATGGCATGGGCACCCACCCGAAGTGGGTCGCCGTCACGGTGGTGATCAGCGCCGTCAGCGGCGCCAGCACGAACGGAATCGCCAGTGTCAGGTTCATCATCACCGGCACGCCGAAAATCAGCGGCTCGTTTATATTGAATAGCGCGGGCACGGCGCCCACCTTCGCGATGGCGCGCAGACTGACCGAGCGCGCGCGCAACAGCAGGAAAGGCAGCGCAATGGTGGCGCCAGAGCCGCCCGACCAGATGAAGAACTGCAGGGTTTCGCGGGTGTTGAGCTGCGTGGCCACCTTGCCCGCCGCCACCGCATCGATATTATAGCCGATATTCATCAGCCACACCGCGGCCATGGGCGCCAGGATAGCCACCGCATGCACTCCCAGCAACCAGAGTACCGAGTCGATAAGGATAATGACCAGCATCACCACGAACGCCGAACTGCCATGCTCGCTCAACGTCAGCACCGGCTTGGTAAGCACGGCATTGATCACCGCGAAGAGATCGATGTGCAGCAAGTGGACGACAACCCACACCGGCACCAGCACCAGCAAACCGGGGATGAGCGCGGAAAAAGAGCGACCGACCGCCGGCGGCACCCCGGCCGGCATGTGGATCTCCAGCTTGTATTGCCGCACCAGCCGCTGCACCTCTGGCACCAGCAACCCGATAAGGATGGCCATAAACAGCCCACCGGAGCCCAAATTGGACATTGGCAGATATTTATCGACCTTTTCCGCGCCGACCGCGGTGGCCAACTGCATGCCGTTCATCATCAACAGCGCCGCCGCCGCCAGCAGACCGGCGGACGGCGCGTCCAACTCATACCGTCGCGCCAGGCTGTGCGCGACGCCGAAGGCGACATAGAGGGAGATCAGTCCCACGAGCATTCGGAACGCAACCAGCAGTTGGAGAGCCCACGGTTCCGTCATGAAGTAGACGAAGCGGTGGAATTGCCAGAGGCCGACACGGGTGAGGGCGGGGGCATGATCGAGCCACGGTTGCGCGAGGTATTGATCGAAGCCCGCGCGCGTGGGCAGCGGCAATTGCCCGATAAGCAGGAACAGGCTGCCGATGAGCACCAGCGGCAGCGCGCCCACCACGCCGTCGCGAATGGCGTTCAGGTGCGGTTGCTGGCCCAGCTTGCCGGCGGCGGTCATCAGCGGCTTTTCGAGGCGTGACAGGATCGATGACATTATGACGGCTCCTCAAGGATATGACCGAACGGTTCGTGCCGTGCGGGGCTTCAGAATCCGAAGCACCGGTAGACGACGTATTTTTCCATTTCCCGAACGATTGCCGCCGCCTGCTTCGCAAAGCTGCGGACGCGGCTGTGCGCGGCGGGGCTGACTACCGCCTGCATGTGCAAATCGCGCGCCATGCGCCGCAGGCGAAAGGCATGGAACGGATCGCTGACCAGAATCACCGTGCGCAATCCCTCGCGACGCAGAATGGCGGTAGACGCCTGCATGCTCTGCCAGGTGGTGCGCCCCGCGGGTTCGACGAAGATCGCGCTGGGTGGCACCCCGTGCGCGATGGCATACCGCCGACCCGTATCGGCTTCGGTGAAGCGGTCGGCCGGTTGCTTGCCCCCGGTGAACAGCAGATACGGTGCATATCCCCGCGCGTAGAGCGTCAGCGCGTGATCCAGCCGTGCCTGCAGCACCGGCGACGGGCGCCCGTCATACTGCGCGGAACCGAGTACCAGGATGACGTCCGCCGCGCGTTCCTCATCGCGCTGGCCATCCAGATAAATGCGCGCCGCGAGCGACAGCAAATAGACGATGCCCAGCACGGTCAGCAAGACCAACACCCGTATGCCATGCAGTCGTCGCTTATGCGCGCGTGATTTGCCCACCCCGTTCTCGCTTTCCGTGGCGGCATTATACCACGGAATACGCCGACGTATGCCCGACCACCCAGGAACGCGCCGGTTGTTGACTCGTCAGCTCTTCCTGCGCATTTTACCGCCATACCTTGACACATCGTTCGCGCGTCGGTATACTGTGCCTCGGTTTGACCCGCCGGAGACAGCAGGTGCCGTGCGCATAAGGCCTGTAGGCCGCCTGCCGAGGTTGGAGCAACATGCCGCGCTCGTGCGTGGCTTGCTGTGCTGCCTGCTCGCCGCTGTCTCATGAAGTCAGCGGCGTTTTTTTATGCCGGGCGGGAGGCCATCTTACGATAAAGGAGGTGACAACTGTGCCAACACCCGCGAAGGAAGCGACCATCGCCGAACTCACCGACAGTCTCGGCCGCACTCAGGGCGCCATCGTCACCGATTACCGGGGCCTGACCGTAGAGCAGATAACCATGCTGCGCAAACGGCTGCGCCCGGCCGGCGCACAGTACCAGGTGGTCAAGAACACCCTGTTCAAAATCGCGCTCGCTAACCGGAACCTGCCGGAAATGGACGCCATTCTGGAAGGGCCATCCGCGATCATTTTCGCCGAAGGCGATCCGGTGGAAACCACCAAGATCCTCGCCGCGTTCGTAAAAGAGTTGCGCAAGGATCTGCCGCAAGTGAAGGGTGGACTGCTAGGCAACAGCGTGCTAAGCGCTGCCGATGTCAGCACCCTGGCGACCCTGCCGCCGAAACCTGAGATTCTGGGGAGCGTCGTCGGGACAATCCAGGCACCGGTAGCTAATCTGGTCGGCGTGATGGGCGCCATGTTGCAAAACCTGGTCGGCACCATCGAGGCGTACAGTCAGAAGATGGGCGGCGAAGCCGCCGCGTAGTATCACTGCGCGGCAGGCCCGCGCGATCAAACTGCTGTTGCGGTGCATCACCGCATAAAGTAATGAAGGAGACTTACATGGCAAAGATGAGCATTGACGAAATCATTGCGGCCGTTGAAGAGCTGAATACGCTCGAACTGGTCACCCTGTACAAGACGATGCAGGACAAGTGGGGCGTCACCCCGATGGCCGCCGCCGTCGCCGCCCCGGCCGCCGCTGCCGCCGCCCCGGCCGAAGAAGTGGAAGAGAAGGTGAACTTCGACGTGATCCTCACCGGCTTCGATGCCGCCAAGAAGATCAACGTCATTAAGGTCGTCCGCGAGATCACCTCGCTCGGTCTGAAGGAAGCCAAGGACCTGGTCGAGAGCGCGCCCAAGCCGATCAAGGAAGGCGTGCCCAAGGAAGAGGCTGCGGACATCAAGAAGAAGCTCGAAGAGGGTGGCGCCACCGCCGAAGTGAAATAACTTCGACGTCCTGCCCGATTCCGGCACCACGCAAAGACGCGAAGACTAACGCGCTGCCTGTGCGACTTCGCGTCTTTGCGTGGGCGATTGTTCTTTGACAGGTATCATACCGGGTTGGTATACTGACCACTGCCCTCAGCACGCGGCCACGCTCGCGGCGCGGGGGTGGAGAGGATCGGCGAGACCGGTACGATGTTCGAAGGACTGACCGAACGATTACAACAACTCTTCCAGCAGCTGGGGAAAAAAGGCCGGCTGACGGAAGTGGATGTGCTGGAAGCGACGCGCCAGATTCGGCTCGCGCTCCTGGAAGCCGACGTGAATTATCGCGTCGTCAAGGAGTTCGTGGCCCGCATCAAGGAGCGCGCCGTCGGCCAGGATGTGCTGTCGGGATTAAATGCCTCCCAGCAGGTGGTGAAGATCGTCCACGACGAACTCATCGCACTGTTGGGCGACAACGGCGGCCCGCTGGCGACCGCGGCCAAACCGCCCACCGTCTACCTGGTGGTGGGGTTGCAAGGCGGCGGCAAGACCACGACCTGCGGCAAGTTGGCGGCACACCTGCGCAAGCAAGGCCTGAAGCCGCTGCTGGTGGCTACTGACATCGCGCGTCCAGCCGCTATCCAGCAGTTGCAAGTGGTGGGCGAGGCGGTGCACACGCCGGTCTTCCAGTTGGGCACCCGCGTCTCGCCGGTGGATATCGTGAAGGCCGCGTTCGTGCATGCGCGGGAAAACGGCTTCACCCATGTCATCGTGGACACTGCCGGACGCCTGCATGTGAATGACGAATTAATGGCGGAAGTCGCCGCCATGCGTGATGCCGTCCCGCCGCAGGAAGTGCTGCTGGTGCTGGACGCAATGACCGGGCAAGACGCGGTGAACGTAGCCGAGCAGTTCCATGCGCGGCTGGATGTGACCGGGTTCATCCTGACCAAAATGGATGGCGATACCCGCGGTGGCGCCGCGCTGTCCGTGCGCCAGGTGACCGGCAAGCCGATTCGCCTGTTTGGCGTGGGCGAAAAATACGATGCGCTGGAGGTCTTTCATCCCGACCGGCTGGCCTCGCGCATTCTGGGCATGGGCGACGTGCTGTCGTTGATTGAGCGGGTGGAATCGACGATCGATGCCGAGGACGCCGCCAAGTTGGAGAAAAAGCTGCGCGCGCGCACCTTCGACCTTGAGGATTTTGCCCAGCAGCTTGACCAGCTGACGAAAATGGGACCGCTCGACCAGTTGCTGGACATGGTACCCGGCTTCGGACGCCTGAAGGCGCAGGGTCCGATCGAGATCGACCAGAAGAAAATGGTGCATATGCGCGCCATTCTGTCGTCCATGACGATGGAAGAGCGCCGCAACCCGGACGTAATCCGGGGTAGTCGGCGACGGCGTATCGCCACCGGCAGCGGCACGTCCATTCAGGACGTGAATCAGTTGCTGAAACAGTTCGAGCAAATGCGGGAGCTTTTCGGCCAGTTCGCCCAGGCGGAAAAGGGCGGCAAGTTCGGTAAAATGAAGCTGCCGTTTTCATTTTGAGTCGACGTCGTATACGCGGCGTCGCGGATCGCAACGGATGCCGGCCGGTCCATTCCGGATCGTGTTGGGCGCGGGGAGCCACCCCGCAGATTATTGACGAGGAGATGACACCACCGTGGCAGTGAAAATTCGCTTGCGCCGTGTCGGCGCAAAAAAACAACCGGCGTACCGGATCGTAATCGCCGATTCGCGCGCCCCGCGCGATGGGCGCTTCATTGAGATCATCGGCTATTACAATCCGCTGACCGATCCGGCCACCATCGGCCTGGATAACGAGCGCGCGCTCTACTGGTTGCGCCAGGGCGCCCAGCCATCCGACCCCGTGCAGCGCATGCTGGTAAAGAAGGGCGTGTGGTCGGAGTTCACTGGCGAGCCGATGCCGGAAGTCCCCGCACCGGTGGAAGAAGCGCCAGTCGTGGCAGCGATACCGACGGAAGAAGCTGTGCCCGCCGCCGAAGAGACGCCGGCTGAAGAAACCGAGCCGACCGCCGAAGAGACGCCGGCCGAAGAAGCCGCGCCGACCGCCGAAGAAGCCGCGCCCGTCGCGGAAGAAGCGCCCGCCGTGGAAACCCCGGCGGAGGAACCGGCGAAAACGCCCGCCGAATAGCGGAAACGGACGACAGTATTGCAGCCGGGAATCGCGCGTGGCGGATTCCCGGCGCATCGCATTCTCGTGGGCATCCGGAAGGAGTGAGCCGTGAAAGAGTTGTTGCATTACCTGGTGGCTTCCCTGGCCGATCATCCGGAAAAAATCGTGATTCGCGAGTCCATCGGACAAAAAAACGTCGCCTACATGGTACTCGTTGATGGAGATGATATGGGCAAGGTGATCGGCAAAGGCGGACGCATCGCCAACGCCCTGCGCATTTTATTGCGCGCCGCCGGCGGCCTGCACGACAAGGCGATCTGGGTGGATTTCAATTTCAACCGCCAGTCCGCGCGCTGACGCGCGGTCGAAGGATATCGTATGACGACATTGCATTTACGCCAGGAAGTGGGCCTGATTTTCATCGTCACGGAAGAGTTGAAGGCACGCCTGATGGAAGAATATACCGCGGCTTCCGAGGACGTGCAGCGACAGATCGACCAGTTCGACTTTCGCGCGCGTCACGCGCTGGCCGAGTTGCAACGCGCCGACCTGAACCGCGCCATGGCTGCTCGCCAGCAAATCGACGCGGAAAAGCGCCGGCTGGAAGCGATTAAGCGCGAGCTGCAAGAGCGTTCGGAAGAGATTACACAACTGGTCATCGGTTCCGAATACCCGCGCGGAACGGTCGAAGGCCTGGTGGATATCACCATCGGCACCAATCTGTATGAGCAACTCGCCGGACAGCAACTCGTAGTGAAAGACGGTCTGGTGATTGAAATTCGCACGCAGGAGTTGACTCCGGGAGAGGTCATCTTCCCGCCGCAGCAGCAAATTCTCCGACCCGGTGAGTAACGAACCGTGGGACCTGCTGATCGGCGAGATTACCGCGCCGCAAGGATTGCGGGGTGAGGTGCGGGTATTTCCGCACACCGACTTCCCGGAACGTTTCCTGCTGCTGAAGGAGATCGGTCTCCAGAGTGGCACCAGGCCGGTACGGGTAACCCGCATCGAAATGGTGCGCCAGCAGGGACGGGTGATCATCCTCAAGCTGGAAGGCGTGGAAACGCGCGAAGCCGCCGAGGGGCTGCGCGGCACGCGGTTGATGATCCCCAAGTCCTGGTCGGTTCCGCTGGGCGAGGATGAATATTATCACCACCAACTGTTGGGGTTAGAGGTGGTAACCACCACGGGAGAATCGCTGGGCCCGATTACGACCATCTGGCCGACGGGCGCCAACGACGTGTATGAAACGCCATTGGCATTGATCCCCGCGGTGAAAGAATTCGTGCGTGAAATCGACCTTGCGCACGGGCGAATGATCGTGGAAGCCCGCCCCGGGCTCAAAAAAAACGATCCGGGGCATTGATGATCGATGCGGACGGAGCACAGGGGGGTGTGATGACGCTGGATTGGGCACAACTCGGATTTAAATATCTGCCGACGAACGGCTATATCCAGGCCGATTATGCGGAAGGTGCATGGGGGCCGCTGGAAATCAAGACGGAACCTTTCCTGCAGATGCACATTGCCGCCAACTGCCTGCATTACGGCCAGGCGATTTTCGAAGGATTGAAAGCTTTCAATACGCGCGACAATCGCATCGTTCTCTTTCGACCTGATCAGAACGCGGAACGGCTCCGCCTCTCCGCCGAACGCCTATGCATGGAGGGACCGTCGGAGGCGATGTTTCTCGATGCCTGCATTCAGGCGGTGAAGCTGAACCGCGCGTTCGTGCCGCCGTATGGCAGCGGGGCCAGTCTCTACGTGCGCCCCCTGCTGGTCGGCACCGAACCGACGGTGGGCATCAAGCCGTCCTCCACATACACCTTTCTGGTGCTGGTCACCCCGGTGGGTCCATATTACAAGGACGGATTCAAGCCGGTGGAAGCGATCATTATCGACGAATATGACCGTGCCGCACCGCAAGGCACCGGACGCGCAAAAATGGCCGGCAACTATGCCGCCAGCCTGCGCCCCGACCAACTGGCGCACGAGAAGGGATTCCCCATCGTGCTATTCACCGACCCGCGCGAGCATAAATACGTGGACGAGTTCGGCACGTCGAACTTCATCGGCATCACCCCGGCGGGCGAATATCAGACACCCGATTCGTCGTCCATTCTGCAGAGCATTACCAACAATAGTTTGCAGGTGCTCGCGGCTGACCTGGGGTTGACCGTGACGCGCACGCAAATCCCGCTGGATACACTGGATCAGTTCAGTGAAGTGGGGTCGTGCGGCACCGCGTCGGTGATTACTCCGGTGCATGCCCTGCATTATCACGACCGCGTGTTCCGCTTCGGGCAGCCCGATGTAGCCGGTGAGGTGCTTACTCGGCTGTATAAGCAGCTTCAGGGCATCCAGTACGGCGAGATCACGGATACCCACGAGTGGTTGGTCGAGGTGGACAACAGTCCCATCGCCACCGGCGTGTAGCGGCGCCGCGGGCAGCCGGGGAAAGAAGAGTCCGCATGGACGAGCAGATCGAGTCCGGCGCAACGGACGCAGGCGCCATGGCAGCACAGACGCCGTTGCGCGTGGACGTGGTTACGCTGTTGCCGCAAGTATTCGATGCCTATTGGGCGGAGAGCATGCTGGGGCGGGCGCAACAGGCCGGCTTGCTGCAGTGCCGCGCGCACCAGGTGCGGGCGTTCACGACGGATAAGCATCATATTACCGATGATTACCCCTACGGCGGGGGCGTCGGGATGGTGATGAAACCTGAGCCGATCTTCGCCGCGGTGGAAGCCGTGCGCGAAGGCGGTTCGCGCGAACTGGTGGTGGTGATGAGCCCCACCGGCGAGCGATTCTCGCAGGCAATAGCCGCCGAGTTGGCGGCGGGGTACGATCACCTGATTCTGGTGTGCGGGCGCTACGAGGCAATCGACGAGCGCGTGCATGCGCACCTGGCGCAGCGCGAGATTTCGATCGGCGATTACGTGCTGACCGGCGGCGAGTTGCCGGCGCTGGTGGTCATCGACGCGGTGGCACGGTTGCTGCCCGGCGTACTGGGCGGCGAGGACGCCGCGGAAACCGAAAGTTTTGTGACGGGGCTCCTGGAGTACCCGCACTATACCCGCCCCCCGGTTTTCCGGGATTGGGCGGTGCCGGAGGTCCTTCTCTCCGGTCATCACGAGGCGATCAGGCGCTGGCGCCGGGAGGAATCCCTGCGCCGAACGCTGGAACGGCGGCCCGACCTGTTGGCGACGGCACCGTTAACGGCGGAAGATCGACAAATCCTGGATCGTCTGAAGGCTGCATGTCGGCAGGGGGAAACTAACGTCGACCGCTCGGCCGGGAGTACATAACATGAAACGCGTAAATTTTGACCTGATTCGCGAACTGGAAGCAGAGCAGATGCAGCCGGATCGCCCGACATTCCGCACCGGCGACAGCCTGCGCGTCCACCTGAAGGTGCGCGAAGGCGCCCGCGAACGCATCCAGCTCTTCGAAGGCGTCGTCATCCGCCACCAGTCCGGACAACTCAACGAGCGATTCACTCTGCGGCGCGTCACCCACAGTATCGGCGTCGAGCGCATCTTCCTGGTGCATTCGCCGATGATCCAGAAAATTGAAGTCATCCGCCTGGGCAAGGTTCGCCGAGCGCGCCTCTACTATCTGCGCAGTCGCATCGGCGCCCGCGCGACGCGTATCAAAGAGCGGAAGCGGGTATAATCGGTACCGAAACGGATGAAGTTCGGTGCGGTCGTCAATGCGGCACCTAGCGGCAGGTGATACCGTCCGACCCGACACCGCCGCGACCAAACGGCATACCATGCATCCCGCGGGATGGGGCGTTCCCACCCCGCGGGATGCCGCAGGATAGAATCGCTGATGTTCAATGTCGATGATCCGGGATTTCCCATTGCGCTGCTGGCGATCCTCGCCGGTTTGCGTCTGGCTGCCTTCGTCATCGGACGCACCTATGGCCGCACGCTCGAAACCGTGCCCCCCGTCGCGCCTGTGCTGACGCCGGACGAAACACCCGAGGACGCCCCCATCCTGTTGCCGTCCACCGAGCCGGTAACGACGGCCAACACGCAGAACGAGCCGCCAGCAGTGCCCCCGTATCGCGTGCTCGCTGAACTGCTCGATTCCGGCATCATCGCCGTCATCCTGGTATTTTTCCTCATCCGCCCATTCGTGCTGCAGGCGTTTTATATTCCCTCCGGCAGCATGGAACCCACGCTGATGGGGCCGGACACCACCAACACCATCGTCGAACAACGTCATGGCGGCGACAAGCTGATTGCCACCAAATATCTCTACCGTCTGCGCAAACCCCGGCACCGTGAGGTGGTGGTGTTTCACGCGCCGTCGGTGGCGCTGGAGATCATGGGCACGCCCTACGACCCCGATCATCCCGTCGAGTATGTCAAGCGCGTCATCGGCGTGCCGGGCGACCGCATTCGCATCGTGGCGAACGACGGCGTCTATATCAACGACGAACGCCAACAGGAGCCCTACGTCAAAAATCTGGTTAATTACGACTTCCCGCTCGATCGCGACGGATCGATCTCCACCAAGACGCCCGCGGTACGCAACCAGTTACAACCGTTCATTCACGGCAACGCGCTGGTCGTGCCGCCGGGGTATCTCTTCGTGATGGGTGATAATCGCCAGTTCAGCCACGATGGCCACATGTGGGGATTGTTGGATGAACGCCGCGTGATCGGCAAGGCAATTTTTATCTTCTGGCCTCCCCGCCGCGTCGGGATCATTCATTAAGGTTCACCCTATGCAGACATCACTTGCGTCACATCTCTTATTGCAAATGGAAAATCTTTACGTGGTGTCGACGCTGGCGCTGCTCGCCATCATCGCCCGCATCCTCTACACGCGTCATCGCCGGCAGCACCCACTACCGGTCGTGACGAAGTCGGAAACGCCGCAGCCGCACCCCGCTCAACTCGAGGTGCTGGAACATATGGCGCTCGCGGCGATTCCCGCGTTCATCATCAGCATGTTCATCCACCAATCCGGGCTATACCGGTTGGCAATCGCCCTGGCCAGCTTTGCCATGCTGTTCGTGGTGATACGCCTGGGCGCGGCGGCCTATCACCGGCGCTTCCCGCCCGCGGCGCCGCTCCCTTCCGCGCGCCCGAAGGACTTTACCCTCGAAGTGATCGACACCATCATCATCGCGCTGGTGCTGGTGTTCGGCATCGTGCGTCCCTTTCTGCTGCAGACATTCTACATCCCCTCCGGCAGCATGGAGCCGACGCTGTTGGGACCGGACCTGAAAAATCCCATCGCAGCGCAGCGCCATGGCGGCGACAAGCTGATCGCGAATAAATTCGTGCTGCGCTTCCGCGCGCCGCGGCGCGGCGAGGTGATCGTTTTCGATCCGCCTATCCAGGCCATTGAGGGCAATAACGAAATCTTTATGCTGCGCAAGTGGCTGCAAGACCCAACCAATACCATGACGGCGCGCGAAACGGCATTGCTGGCGCGGGCGTTTCTCCCCAACGAGGTGATGAAGGCGCCGGAGACGATTTCCGACACGGACAGTACGCGGAATGTCGCTTTCATGCTCGCTCACCTGCCGCAACTGCCGGAGACGCGTGAAGCCTTCATCAAGCGGGTAATCGCGATCCCAGGCGACGCGGTGCGGGTGAAGAACGGTAAAGACGTCTACATCAACGATAAATTGATTCTCGAAAGTTACGTGCCGAAGGGTTTGCCGGACATCCCGAAGGGCGATTTTCCGGGCATAATGTATCCGCCCGGCAAATTGCCGCATTTGAGTTCCCGCCTGGACCGCCTGAATCCGACTGAACAGGTTGAGTCGCTGCGCGAGTATCTGAGCGATTTTCAGCTCTGGCTGATGGACTGGTATCGCTACGATCAACTGTATAAGCAGCGTATCGAGCCGCGGTTGGAAGCGGGATCGTTCATTGTGCCGGATAACAGCGTCTTCGTCATGGGCGATAATCGCAAAGAAGGCGGCAGCTTCGATAGCCGGTATTGGGGCGTGGTGCCATTCGAAAATATCAAGGCGCGCGCCGTCTCCACCTTCTGGCCGCCTGACCGGTTGAAACTGCTGTAAATCCACACATACCGCCATGCACCGGAGGGTAACGCGCACCATGCGACAGCGGTCACCGAAGTCTTCCCAGCATGAAGATGAACGCCGCGCGCGGATGTGGATAGTGGAGCGTGAGTGCTTCACGGCCGGGGCGGCGCGCGTGGCGGGGGTGGACGAAGCAGGTCGCGGCCCATTGGCAGGGCCGGTGGTGGTGGCGGCGGTAATTCTGTCTCCGGAATGCTGGTTGGACGGATTGAATGATTCCAAACAAGTCACCCCAGATGTCCGCGAGCGGCTCGCTGCTGAGATTTGCGCGCAGGCGCTGGCGTTCTCCATTCAAATTATCCCGCCTGAGGTAATCGACGAGATCAATATCCTGCAGGCCACTCACCTTGGCATGCGCGCGGCGCTGACTGCGCTGGTTCCGCCACCGGATATCGCCTTGATCGATGGATTGCCGCTACCCGCCAGCCCCGTGCCCCAGCGTAACCTGATCGGCGGCGATGCGCGCTCCGCCAGCATTGCCGCCGCCTCCATATTGGCCAAAGTCGAACGCGACCGGCTGATGATCGCCCTCGACACCGCCTACCCCGGCTACGGTTTCGCCCGCCACAAGGGGTATCCCACTCCCGAACACCTCGACGCGTTGTGCCGCCTGGGTGTCTGCCCCGCGCACCGCCGTTCATTCGGACCAGTACAGACGCAAACACAACAACGACTCGCACTGGATCTATAGGGTATGTTATGATGGGAAACGAGATGTACGCGACGATGCCATCGGTACCGTATACCATCATTCATCTCCCGGCGAACAGCGGCGAATGGGCGGGGTTGCTGGCGCAATTCACCCTGCAAATCGCCGCCGCGGAAGGCCGCACCAGCGCCGCGTGGGCCAGCGAGCGCTTTACCCGCGCGATGGCAAAAAACGACGGCGTGGTGGCGCTGGCGAACGGGCGGTTGCGCGGGGTGCTCTTCTTCCAGGCGGTGGATCGCACCATCGAACTCACCTTTCCCTGGGTGCATCCACCGAATGAAGCGCTGGCGTGCGAGCTGGCTGCCGCGGCGCTGCGGGTGATTCGCGACACCTACCCCGACGCCGACGATCTTCGCGCCGAACGGCAGTTGATGCTGGGTACGCCCCGCCATCACAGTCTGGAGGCAGTCGGTTTCGATTGCTACTGGCGCCGTAGGTTGCTGCTGGAGTTGAACACCTGGTCGGCGCCGCTGTCGGTGCCGACCGGCTATCGGCTGGCACACTGGAATATTCGCGAACTGGACGCCGCCGCCCGCGTGGTGTATCGCGCGAATGCCGGCACCCTCGATGCCCGCCTCTATGCGTCGTTTTTCGGCACTTCACCGTGCGAATGCCGCACGGGATTGTTAGCGATACTGGCCGGCAGTTACGGACCCTTGCATCATCAGGCTACGCTGTGCGCCCTCCACGGCGACCGGTTGGTGGGTGTGAATCTGGTGATCGGTGAAGGCGCGAAACCGGCGACGATTATCGAAATTTCCGTCGATCCCGACCATCAGCGCCGCGGGGTGGCACGCGCGCTGATGGTGCAATCGCTGACCATCCTCAAACAGGATTGGGTGGAGACCGTCGACCTGGCTGTCACCGTGGGCAATCCCGCGCTGGAGCTCTACGAATCGCTGGGGTTCAGTCCGTATGGCGATTTCCCGGTGTGCATCTGGCTGCGCGGCAATGTGGAATCTCTACGGTAAGTCGGGGATAGCTTGTCACGGCAGACAGCGACGTGTCTCCAGCACGTACTTGTGCCTGCTCCCCGGGATTAGGACTACGCCAGCAATTGCCGAATCAATAGCCAGCCTTCGGATTCATAGCGCGGGGATTCTTCGGCGATGGCTTCATCCAGGCGGTCAATGCCGTCGGCGTTGATGCCGGTGCCGGCGAGGACGAAGGGCACAGGATTGCCGACGTGCGTGCGCAGGCGTACCGGCGTGTAGTGGTCGGGCAGCACCAGGATGCGCGCGTCACCGTATCCGCGGGCGGCTTCCCACAGCGAGCCGACGATCTCGCGGTCCGTCAACTCGATGGCGCGTATCTTACCTTCCAGATCACCCTGATGGCCGCACTCATCCGGGGCTTCCAGATGGACGAAGACAAAATCCACTTCCGCCAGCGCGGCAATGGCTGCCTGTGCCTTGCCTGACCAATTGGTGTCGAGCCTTCCCGTTGCCCCCGGCACGATAGGCACGCGCAACCCGGCGATGCGGGCGATGCCGCGGATCAGGTCCACCGCGGACACCACCGCTCCGGTCACCCCGTGCACGGCGGCGAAAGTATCCAGCCGCGGCGCGTACCCCTGGCCCCACAGCCAGATCATGTTGGCCGGATGCTTGCCGACCTCGACGCGGCGACGATTCACCTCATGCGTGCTAAGAATCTCGTAGGAGTCCCAGATCAACTGCCGCAGGTACTCCTCCGCCTCGCCGCGCGGGAGGTGCGCGGCGACGGGCTGGCCCATCACGTCGTGCGGTGGCGTGGTGCCTACATCCACCGTGCCACCTTCCCAGATCATCAGGTTGCGATAGCTGACCCCGGGGAAGAAATGCACCGTTGACGACCCCAACCGCGCGTTGATGACGCGCATCAATTCGGCGCCCTCGTCCGACGACACTTCACCGCCGCTGTAGTCCACGATGCGCTCGCCATCGGTGGTAATCAGGTTGCAGCGGTAGGCGACGTCGCGCGGCCCCAGGTCGATGCCCTGTGCGGCGGCTTCCAGCGGTGCGCGGCCCGTATAATACTTCGTCGGATCATAGCCCATGATGGAGAGCGCGGCGACGTCACTGCCCGGCGGCATCCCGTCGGGAATGGTGCGCGCGCGCCCGACCACCCCCGCGCGCGCCAGCGCGTCCAGATGCGGTGTTCGCGCCGCCATCAACGGCGTACGCCCATCCAACTCGGCAACCGGCTCATCCGCCATGCCATCAGGAACGATCAATACATATTTCATCGGTGCTGCTTTCCCAGGTGGGATTAGCCAGAGTCTAACATACGCGCGCGGGGATGACCAGAGGGTAATGACGCTCTTCTGCTGCCTGTGCAGGCTTATGCGCAGGTTCGCGTGTACAATGCTCTCCCAGAATCCTTCGTGATGCGACAGGTTTTTGAGTATGCTTTCCGCAAAGGCAAAACCACCCCACCCACTGCTAACCGCTCATGTCACCACGCACCAAGTTGCCAAGGATTGTGAAACCGGGTACAATGGGCCGATTTTCAACCGCCTGATGGAGGAACACACGTGGCCTATAAGATTGCTGTGATTCCGGGAGATGGTATCGGCCCGGAAGTGATCCGTGAAGGGATCAAAGTCCTGGACGCCGTCGCGCCGAAGTATGGCATCAAGTTCGATTACGAAACCTTCGATTGGGGCGGCGACCGCTACCTCGCCAGCGGCGAAGTGATGCCGTCGAACGCCGTTGAGTTGATGAAGCAGTACGATGCGATCTATCTCGGCGCGGTCGGCCATCCCGACGTGAAAGCCGGCATCATCGAGCACCAGTTGCTGCTGGGCCTGCGCTTCGGCCTCGACCAGTATATCAACCTGCGCCCGGTGAAGCTGTACCCGAACGTCGACACCCCGCTGAAGGACAAGGGTCCGGCGGACATCGATTACATCGTGGTGCGCGAGAACACCGAGGACATGTATGTCGGCACCGGCGGCTTCACCCACAAGGGACAGGCGAATGAAGTGGCGACTCAAGTCGCCATCTACACCCGCTCCGGCGTGGAGCGTTGC
The DNA here is from genome assembly GCA_964472305.1 of uncultured bacterium. Lineage (GTDB taxonomy): Bacteria > Armatimonadota > Hebobacteria > CAIYQO01 > CAIYQO01 > CAYYJR01. The sequence continues at coordinate 29,177 of CAYYJR010000001.1, read as the reverse complement.
GTGCGCTACGCCTACGACCTTGCCATGACCCGCCCGCGCAAGCAGCTCACGCTGGTCGATAAGTCCAACGTGCTCACCTTCGGGCATGACCTGTGGCAGCGCGTGTTCAAGGAAGTCGGCACGGAGTATCCCGAGATCAAACAGCAACACGCCTACGTGGATGCCTGCTGCATGTGGATGGTGAAGAATCCGGAGTGGTTCGATGTGATCGTGACCACCAACATGTTCGGCGACATTATCACCGACCTGGGCGCCATGACGCAGGGCGGCATGGGCATCGCCGCGTCCGGCAACATCAACCCGAAGGGCGTGTCGATGTTCGAGCCGATTCACGGCAGCGCGCCGAAATACACCGGCAAGAACGTCATCAATCCGCTGGCGACTATCAATGCCGCCAGCATGATGCTCGACTTCCTCGGTGAGAAGAAAGCCGCGCAGGACGTGGAGAACGCCATCATCAAGGCGCTGGAGAGCGGCAAAATCCCGCACCTCGGTGCCGGCGCCATCCCCACCGACGCCTGCGGCGATCTGATCGCCAGCCTGGTGTAACCGGAACTTCCACAATACGGAAGAGCATGCGATAATCATCGGGGAGGCCATCCGGCCTCCCCGATGCGCATAGGAGCACCCGTATGATCGAATATGACGTGCTGGGGGCGGCGGGGCGGGATAACGCGTTGCTGGTGACTATCCATACCGGTGAGGCGGTCGAGCGGCTGTTGTTCGACTGCGGCGACGGCGTGCTGGCGCCGCTGCCCTTCGCACAGATTCAGCGCATCGACAGGCTGTTTTTCACGCACCTGCACATGGACCACATCGGCGGCTTCGATTCCTTCTTTCGCTGCACCTATAACCGCACGCTGCGCCCCAACGTGGTGTGGGGTCCACCGGAAACGGCGCGCATCCTGCACCATCGCTTCCAGGGATTCCGCTGGAACCTGTATGCCGAACACCACGCCACCTGGCGCGTGGGCGATGTCAGTCACAAACGAGTCGATTGGACGCGTTTCGAACTCAACGAGGCGTTTGCCATCGCCCACCCGGAGGAGACGGAACCGTTTACCGGGACACTGTTAGAGACGGACGCCTACACCGTGGGGGCGATCCACCTCGACCACCTTATTCCCGTGCTGGGTTTCCTCGTGCGTGAAAAGCCCCGGCTGAACATCGACGTCGCCGGATTGGCGGAACTTGGGTTGCGCCCGGGGCCGTGGCTGCAGGCGGTGAAAGCCGCGCCGCCGGAACAGACGCACGTCGATGTGGACGGCGTCCCCTACCCGCTCGACACGCTGCGCGCCGCGTTATTGCGGCAACAGCCCGGCGACAGCATCGCCTACCTGACCGATTTCCGGCTGGACGAAGTGACGCTGGCACGGCTGGCGCCATGGCTGTCGGGGTGCAAAACGCTGGTCTGCGAAAGCGCCTACCGGCAGGCTGACGAGGAACTGGCGACCCGCAACGCCCACCTCACCGCGCCGCAAGCCGCCCACCTCGCGACAACCGCCGGCGTGGGCAAGCTCATCCTCATCCACCTTTCCGACCGCTACCCGCAGGAGGAATGGCCTGACCTGCTCCGTGAAGCGCGCGAGATCTTCCCGGAAACGCACTTCCCGAAAAACTGGGGAATTGCCATCGAATGAGAGCGGCAGGATCGAAGACAACTGATGGCAAGACGGGAAGCGGTTATCGCACGTTACTGCCGCACCAGGTACAGATTCAATTTCGCCCTGGAGAGCACCACGCGGTTGCGGCCCGTTTCCTTGGCGTGATTCATCGCCCGGTCGGCATCTTGCAACAGGTCATCCAGGGTTTCGGAGGTTTCCGGGTAAGAGGACAGGCCGAAGCTCATCGTCATCTGCAGGTGATGACTGGGTCCGACCGGCAGGCGAATCTCGGCCACCGCCTGGCGCAGGCGCTCGGCGAGGATGGTGGCCTGCTGCAGGGTGGTTTCCGGCAGGATGAAGAGAAACTCCTCGCCGCCGAAGCGCCCCATTAAGTCGGTGGTGCGAATTTTGGCGTGCAGGACGTTCGCCACCGCGCACAACGCCTGGTCGCCGACGTGATGGCCGTGGACGTCGTTGATCATCTTGAAATAATCAATGTCGCAGAAGATGACGGTGAACGAGCGCTGGTAGCGCGTCGCGCGTGCCAACTCGTCTTCCAGCCGCTGCAGGCAGGCGCGCTTGTTCGGCACCCCGGTGAGCTGATCGGTGACAGCCATCTGCTCGCTCTCGCGCACGCGCCGCAGCAGGCCGGCATACGCCTGGCGGCTGCGCACCATATGCAACAGGAAGCGCAGCAGCACCAGCAACAATAGCGACGTTTCAAGCCGGTAGAGCAGCAGCGCGTGCGGAGAATGCAGGATTTGCCGCCCGAGCGCGAGCATGACGGCACTTTCCCCGATCAGCAGCAGGCCGGGCAGCGCAATGCCCAGCGCATTCAGATAGTCGTCGGGAGTGCGCGCCTCCACCGCGTCGCGCGGCTGGCGCTTCAGTTCCCAAATTGTCGCCAGTCCGATGAACAGCACGCCCACTGTCCAGCACAAGTACGCGTGCGGGTAATCCCCCCAGGCTTGAATGATGGGAAAGCTGTTCTGCGCCGCATCGCCGCCGATCATCAGCCCCACCCCCAGCAGCAACAATCCGCGCGGTCCGTGCTGGTGGGTGGATACGGTGGTGCTCATGGCGAGGACGGCGGTCACCGCGGTCAGCAGCATGCCGCCGGCATACGCCCACGGCAGCGCCGTCGCCGCCAATCCCGCGCCATGCGCCAGCAGGCGATGATCCAGCGAGCGCTCGATGGTGATGAGCAGGAAGACACCGATGGTGAGGATGATGTCGCAGGTGATGGTCACAATGCCGATGAGCGAGCGCGGGTAGCGCCCCGCCCCCAGCACCAGCGCCGTGCCCAGCAGCAGGTGGCCCAGCAAGAACAATCCCGCCGGCACCAGCACCGGCGCCTTCACCGAATACACCAGTTGGATCGCCGGAAGGATAAGCTGTCCGACGGCAAAGCAGACCAGACTGAACAGCAGCAGCAACAGCACCCGCCGCTCGTCCACCCGCCGCTTTCGTTGCTTTACCCACAACAGACAACCGCTCGCCAGCAGCGCCGCGAGCAGGCACATTCCATACTCGAACAACTGGCGTTGGGCAGGCACAACGAAATGCTGCCACCCGGTAAGAATCGCCATGCCCAGGAGGAGAATCACTGCAAATAATGCTTGCCAGTGAAAAATCCGTGTCAGCACATCAATGCTATTCCACAATCATTCGCCGATGAGTATCTAACAAAAACAGACTTCAGAGGCTTGGCGGAACAATGACAGCCGTCTTCAGGGAGCATCCTGCTTGCGATACCTGCCCCGTGACCGCCGGATCAACCTTCTGTGATGATGCGATGCAGAGATCGATCTCCGTTCCCGCCCTGACAAATACGGTCACTACCAGCGAGTGTTCAGCCTGTACACATGCGCCGACATCCGTCGGGTTGTGCGGAAAACACACCGCATTCTCATCGCCCGAACGTGTACGATTAGTGGAGATTCTTTTACGGGAGGAAACTCAATGATAAACGAAATGCCACCGGTCTCGAGGTGTGAAGTCACGAATTGCTTCTACAATCGGGAGAAGAATTGCCACGCCCCGGCCATCAATGTGGGCGGCGAACACCCGATGTGCGATACCTTCATCTCAAAATCCGAGCATATCGCGCGCCCGGCTACCAGCGCGGTGGGCGCCTGCCACGTGGATCAGTGCCGTTACAACCAGAACCTGACCTGCCATGCCGCCGGCATCGTGGTAGACTACCACGCCGACCACGCGGATTGCAACACCTTCGAGCAACGGTAGTCCGATTTGGGATTTCATTACTCCGGTAAGGTATTGGGCCGGGTGGCAGTGCGCACGGGTGTCTCACCCATGCTCTATACACTGTCCCATGCGCGGCACAGACGCACGACGGAAGACTGATCTGTCATCGGGAACGTACCCGAAACGCCGATCAGTGGCTTCTGCGTAAAGAGCGGAGCATAGTCCTGCAAGGATGACAATCGCGAGCCCAGGATTGCACGAAGCGACCCTGGGCTGCGGTTTCCTCTTTTCTGTTTTCTCACTTCACCCATGCGCTCCCGCGGGGCACCGGATCGCTGGACACGCCATCCGGAGACTGCTACAGTAAGAGGGCGGCCTGTGCATGCGTATCCTCCATGATGGCGGGTGTGGTAGCCGCTCCCGCGACGAAAATGATACACCGTCCCCGGTTTCCAAGGAGAACGCTGCCCTACCGCATTGCATGAGGCTTTTACGCAACTGCCTTTACCAGGATCGTCACCGGATCGCGGAGGATGCTTCGTGGTGGGCAAAGCTGAGTCCCGAATGTGTCTGCGCACGCGCAGAACAGGACGTTCGACGCCGCCTACCGCGCAACAGATCCGCGAGAGGTGGTGATGGACACACTCAAGGCAGTTTCTGCGGCGAGACGAGAAATCGCACACCATTTTGACGAAGGGATGTCCTGATGCAGCTATTGGGTGAAACCGTTGCCGTCGGCCTGCTGGCGAGCAGCGAAGAGATCGCGCGTTTACGCGAGCAGCGACGCATGGGATTATTGGCACAGCTCTGGCAGCGGTATGAGCGGTTATTACCCGCCGACGGCGCTGAAAAGGGCGGAATGAGTACCAGCAGTCTGGCCTTTGCCGCCTGCGTGCTTCAGCGTCCCGAACTGGCCTCCCGGGCTACCGAGCAGGCGCTCGAGATCGTGCGCACTCCATGGTCCGCCTGGATTCATCCGGAAGCGGGTTGCATGACGCTGGCCGGCATGGAAAAGTCGATTGAGCTGAGCTTGACCATCGACTGGCTGTGGCCGGTATTGAACCGCGATCAGCGGGAAGCGCTGCTGGGAGGGCTGGTGGCGAAATCCATTGAAAACCTGTCGTGCGCCCCGGAAGGCTTCCGCAATATCGATGATCGCGGGATGCTGTTGATCGTCCGTCGCATGGACTGCACCGATCCCCACTGCCTGCATAAAATGTCGGAGCAGTTGAACAACTGGGATACGTGGTTTTCCGCCGCATTACTCATGGCTGCCTGCCTGGTCGAACGGGCCTTCCTGCTTCCGGCAGCGGATGAACCGGCATTGGAATGGGGGCATTATTACCGCGTGGGCTATGACATCGATGCCGCGCGCATCGCGCGCTGGAAAGAAATCGCGCTCGAACGCATCCAGGGGGTGATCGCCAACCAGTTCGGCGCGGATGGCGATTATGGTGAAGGCATCAGCTATCTCGGTTACGGTGGGCAACCGCTCATGTATGCAATGCGCACGGCGCAACGCACGGCCGGAGTCGATCTCCTCACCGAGGGCCTTGCGCACCTGCCGTACTGGGCGCGCAACCAGTACCTGGCCGATCCGGCGTTCGGTGTCGCGAATTTCAATGATACAAAAACGTATGTCAAACCGACGTTCCATGTCTACGCCAATCTGGCCTCGCGCCTGCAAAACTCGCAGGTGCAGGGATATCTGCAGGAAGCGATGACCATCAACCAGGATACCCCCAGCCCGCTGGATTTGCTCGGTGTCGATCCGATCCTCCCCGCGGATCCGGTGGTTCTACCGCTGGACACCTGCTACCAGCGCACCGGCGAGGTGATCTGGCGCACCACGCAGACGCGCGACGGCCTGTATTTCGCGCTGCAGTGCGGCGTGCACGGCGGGGCCCACCAGCACCAGGATCGGGGTAATTTCTATCTGGCGGCCTATGGCGAGCGGTTGCTGGTGGATGCCGGGGATAACCGGTATCTCAATCCGCCGCCGAAATTCGTACAAGGCGTCAGCCGCGCGCATAACGTGATCCTCATCGACGGCCGCGGGCAGATCGGCGACAATGAGCATCCGGTGCATGGCAGTGTCACGGATTATCGGGCGGATGATCAGCGGTCCACCGTGCTGGCGGACGCAACGACGTGTTATGCCGACGTCGCCGCTTGCCGCCGCCGGGTGGTTTTCATGCGGCCCGACTTGTTCGTCATCGCCGACCGCGTCGATGGCGACTGCGCGCGGCTCACCTGGCTGGCGCAAGGTTATGATGTCGATGGTCTGGCGTCCTGGAGCTTCGACGGCCGGCGGGCGATCTTCAAACGGCCACAGGCACACCTGCACCTGTATTTTGCGGAACCGGTGGCGCGCTGGGAATGCCTTTCGGCGGAAATGGACGGCCAGCGCAAGCAGATGCAGCACATGGAAGCCGCGATCGACGGCGCGCGCGCGACCGCCATCCTGATCCCCGCCCGTCCGGGAGAAACACCGCCGCAATTCACGCAGACCGGCGATGACGCCGTGCGGATTACCTTCCGCGGCCAGAACCATACCGTCTGTCGTAAGCACGGGACGGTAACCGTGAACGGAGAAGTATATTCGGTTTGATCGCAGCAAGGTAGCGACTGTGAACAATTTTTCGGCCGTTCCGTTCTGCGGAGGTGCCATCGATGCCAATCATGCCACTGTGATCCATTGCTGTCAGTCGTTCCGCGAGCGGTGCTTCCTGGTCACCCCGCGCTTGAGCGCCGGCATGTGCGTATCCACCTCGTCGGCCACGCCGTTGTTGAGGCGTCCACGCCGCCCATCAGGTCTCTCACCTGTTTCGGCGCCAGGATATACCCTGCGCGGCGCATGAGGAAAACTTGCGCCGTACCCGCGCGATACCCTATAATGTCACGGTTCGCCGACAGTGATTGAACGTCGGCAACGATTGTCCCGGAGGTTTAGCACCATGCCGTTGTACGAATACGCCTGTCAAAGCTGCCAATACCATTTCGATATACGCCACAGCGCCAACGAGACGCCGGCACTGCGCTGTCCCGAATGCGACGGCGAGGTAAAAAAGGTTTTCCACGCCGCGGGCATTATTTTCAAAGGCAGCGGCTGGCACATCAAGGATTACGCCAACAAGAGCGCCGTCACCGGGGAATCGAAAGAGGACGCAAAGCCGGAGCCCAAAACCGAGACAAAAGCACCCGAGACAAAAGCGCCCGAGAAGAAAGAGCCGGTCACGGCGTCCGCCGCGTCGGAGTAACCGTCGCTGTCCGGTAGCCATATCACGGCCCTTCCCACCCGGGAGGGCCGTTGTCGTGAAAAAGGAACAAGCGTGGCATCTGTCGAACCTTGTTCCGACTACCCGTCCGACTCGCTGCTGGAGCGGGCGCGTTTTGGAGGAGCACCATGTCCTATACCGTGACACTTATTCCCGGTGACGGCACCGGACCGGAACTGGCCGAAGCGACTCGCCGTGTGATCGATGCCACCGGCGTAAAGATCGACTGGGAGATCGCCCACGCCGGCGTGGATATCATGGCGGAGATCGGCACCCCGCTGCCCGACGCGACCATCGAGTCTGTCCGCAAGAACGGCGTGGCGCTGAAGGCGCCCATCACTACCCCGATCGGCTCGGGATTCCGCAGTGTAAACGTGGCACTGCGCAAGGCGCTGGACCTGTATGCCTGCGTGCGCCCGTGCAAAAGCTACGCCGGCGTGCGCTCGCGCTACCAGGGTGTGGACATTGTCCTCGTGCGCGAGAACACCGAAGACCTGTATGCGGGCGTGGAATATGACCTGGACAGTCCCGAGGCGCAACACATTATCGAGATGGCCGGCGGCAAGATACGTCCGGACAGCGCCATCAGCATCAAGCCGATCAGCGTCAGCGGCTCCCGCCGCATCGTGCAATACGCTTTCGAGTATGCGGTGAAGAACGGCCGCAAGAAGGTGAGCGCCATTGCCAAAGCCAACATCATGAAATATACCGACGGCCTGTTTTACCGCGTAGCGCGCGAAGTGGCCGAAGAGTATAAGGGCACGATCGAGTATGACGAGGTATTGGTGGATGCCCTGTGCATGCGGCTGGTACAGCGTCCGGAGGAATCCGACGTGCTGGTGCTGCCCAACCTCTACGGCGACATCATCAGCGACCTGGGCGCGGGGTTGGTGGGCGGTCTGGGCGTGGCCCCGGGCGCAAACATCGGCGAAAAAGGCGCGGTGTTCGAAGCCACCCACGGCAGCGCCCCCAAGTATAAGGGCCAGAACAAAGTGAATCCCACCGCGCTCATCCTCTCCGGCATGCTCATGCTGCGCTACCTGGGCGAGCGCGATGCCGCCGACCGCCTGGAAGCCGCCGTCGAAGCCGTGCTGGCGGAAGGCAAGTCGGTCACCTATGACATGAAGCCCACCCGCGACGATCCTACCGCCGTCGGCACCAGCCAGATGGCGGACGCGATCATCGCGAAGCTGGGGTAATCGCACGACCGGAGCGCCGGCATCTCGCCGGCGCTCAGACTACTGAGGAGTGACTCATGTACCTGATCATCAGTGCCAGTCCGAACACCGACGGCCTCACCGCTGCCTGCGTGGCGGCGGCGGAAGCGGGTTTTCACGCGGCGGGGGCGGAGAGCACGCACCTGAACCTGTGCGCCATGAACGTGGCGCACTGCCGCCAGTGCGGCAACGGCTGGGGACAATGCTCGCGCGAGCACACGTGCGTCGTCACCGATGACCTGCGTGCCGTGCAGGCCGCGCTCGGGGAGGCGCGGGGAGTGGTGCTCATTTCTCCGGTGTATTACGGCGAGCTGTCGGAAAGCGCGAAAAGCATGCTCGATCGCCTGCGCCGTTGTGAATCCACTGCCGGCGAGGGCAGCCGATTGAACGGCATGCCGGTCATCGCGGTGGCGGCGGCGGGCGGCTCCGGCGGCGGCATCAGCAGTTGCCTGGCGCAGATGGAGCGCTACGTGCAACACATGCGCGGGCAGGTGGCCGACCTTATCGGCATCACCCAGCGCGACCGCGCCTATACCCTCGACGGCATCCGCGCCGCCGCGACGACACTGGCGCAGTCGTAGGCGAAAACGAACCGCTTCACGAGGAATGCGTCGCGCGTCATGGAGCGCACAGCGTTTCGCGACGAAACGCCGGACGTCATCGATGGCGCGCAACCATCCTCCTGCCTATTTTGACCATCCCCGCGCGCTCTCCTCTTCCTCCCTCGCCACACAGCCGGGCGCCGGGATCGATCACGGCAACGCCGGGGATTTATGGTATAATGCCTCCATCTCGCGGCATGGCCGCGATATCGAGAAGATTTCACTGGAAAAGGAAAGTCCGTGGCATTTATTGCTTCCCTCTTTGATCATACAAAGAAAGAGATAAACCGGTCGTGGCGCCTCGTCGAGCAGATCAATGCGCTGCGGCCGCAAATGGCAACCCTCAGTGATGAGGGATTGCGCGCTAAAACCGCGGAACTGCAATCGCGTCTGGCCAACGGCGAGACGACGGATGCCATTCTGCCGGAAGCGTTCGCGGTAGTGCGCGAAGGATCATGGCGCGTGTTGGGCCGCCGCCAGTATCGCATCTGGATTCGCAAACCCGGCGTCACCGGTCCCGGCACCAGCGCGCTGGACGAGATCATCGTGGCAGAGCAGGACCGCAACGCCGCCGAAGCGCGTCTGCGCGGCGAGGGGCGCGAAATCGAGCGCATTGAGCGCTATATGGAGCCGTTCGACGTGCAAATGATCGGCGGCATCACCCTGCACAAAGGGATGATCGCGGAGATGAAAACCGGTGAAGGAAAAACGCTGGTCGCCGCCGCGCCGTTGTACCTGAACGCGCTGACCGGCCGCGGAGCGCACCTCGTCACCGTCAACGACTACCTGGTGCGCTACCAGGGTACGCTGATGGGCGAGCTGTATCATTTTCTCGGGCTTACCACCGCCATCACCCAATCCGACCGCGGTGATGGCCGCCAGCCGGCTTACATCTACACGCCTGGCTATGCGGAACCGGACGGCTTGCCCGACCTGCGGCCCGTCACGCGCCGCGAAGCTTACCGCGCCGACATCCTGTATACCACCAATAACGAAATCGGCTTCGACTATCTGCGCGACAACATGGAATTGGACATGGAGCGCCTGCGCCAGCACGCGCTGCACTACGCCATCGTGGACGAGGTGGACTCCATTCTGGTGGACGAAGCGCGCACCCCGTTGATTATCTCCGGTCCGGGCGAGAAACCCACGGAGTTATACGTGAAGGTGGATCGGGTGATCCGCAACCTGCACGCCGAGGTGGATTATATCCTGGACGAGAAGGCGAAAAGCGCGGCGTTGACGGAAGAAGGCATGACCCGTGTGGAAGCCGGGCTGGGCGTCGAAAACATTTCCGACCCGGAAAACCTGGAAGTATTTTCCCACGTGCAGAGCGCGTTGCGCGCCAATGCCTGCTATCGCCGCGATATCGATTACATCGTCAAAGACGGCGAAGTGATTATCGTGGACGAATTCACCGGCCGCCTGATGTATGGCCGACGCTACGCGGAAGGTCTGCACCAGGCCATCGAAGCAAAAGAGAACGTCAAGGTGGAACGGGAAAGCCAGACGCTGGCCACCATCACCTTCCAAAATTTCTTCCGCCTGTACGAGCGGCTGGCGGGCATGACCGGCACCGCGAAGACGGAAGAGCAGGAGTTCATCAAGATTTACGGTCTGCCGGTGGCAGTCATCCCCACGCATCGCCCGGTGGCGCGCCTCGATCACGCCGACGTGGTGTTCAAAACCGAGGAAGCGAAGCTGCGTGGCATTATCGGCGAGATTCTGCAGTGTGAAAGCCGCCGTCAGCCGGTGCTGGTCGGCACGCGTTCGATTGAAGTGTCGGAACGCATCAGCGAACGGCTGAAGCCCGACCTGCTGCAGACCTTCGCGCTGGCCTCCGTGCTGCACCGCTTTCTGCGTGACGCGCGCACGCTGAACCAGCGCCAGCGCAGCGAATTCACGGAAGTGCTGAAGCTGCGTTCCAACGACGTGCGCCGCGAGCGCGACCACCTGCAGAACGCGCTGGAAAAGCTGGAGCTCTACTCCAACCAGAAGTCGTTGCGCCTGGTGCAGCCGGAAGAGATTCGCCAACTGGAGCAACGCCTGGAGCGCATCGCGATGCTCGACACCGAGGTGAACGAGCTGGCGAACAAGATGAAATCGGGCGTGGAGCCGACAGCCAACGACGCGCGGCGTTTGGCGGAAATCACCTGTTTCCAACGACTGGAGGACATTCGCTCCGACCGGTTGGCGCGGTTGATGGAAGCAAGCGGGTTGCCGGCACGCGCCAATGACGCAGCCAATGTATCGAGCCTGGCTGAGATCATCGGCCTGAGTTCGCACCTGGACAACCTGACGAACCTGCTGCAGCGCGGCGTGCCGCACCAGGTGTTGAACGCGAAATACCATGAATCGGAAGCGCAGATCATCGCCCAGGCCGGACGATCCGGTGCGGTAACCATCGCGACCAACATGGCGGGCCGCGGCGTGGACATCATGCTGGGCGGCAATCCGATGGGCATGGTGCGCGAGATCATCGACGAATGGGGCATCCCGGTCGCGGAAGTGACGCCGGAGGACGAAGCGCGCGCGCTGGACGAAGCGCGCACGCGCTGTGCGGTCGACCGCGAACTGGTCGTTTCGCTGGGCGGGCTGGCTATTGTCGGCACCGAACGGCATGAAAGCCGCCGCATCGACAACCAGTTGCGCGGGCGTTCTGGCCGCCAGGGTGATCCGGGGTCGTCGCGCTTTTACGTGGCGATGCAGGATGAATTGATGCGGCTGTTCGGCCCTGAACGCTTCGACTTTTTCCTGCGCGGATGGGAGGAAAATGAGCCTATCGCCGCGCGCCTGATCAGCCGGCAGATCGAATCGGCGCAGAAGAAAGTAGAAGGCCACAACTTCGAGATGCGCCAGCACGTGTTGAAGTATGACGACGTGATGAACCATCAGCGCAAGTCGATTTACGAACAGCGCCGCCAGGTGCTGGAAGGCAACGACATGCGCACCACGGTGACCGGCGCCATCACCCAGGCGGTCGACAAGCGCGTGACCGAGTTGGCGGGCGAAGCAACTCCGCAACTGTGGGATATTGATGCGCTGGCACGCTCGCTGCTGGAAGTGTCGCCGCAACTGCCGGTGTATTACGCGCCGCAGGATATGCGCTTCGGGCCGGCCAACCCGTTATTCGAAGCGCAGCACCGCGAGCGCATCTGGCAATACTACCTGCAGGGATTGCGCGGCTATCAAAGCACCGACGATCTGCGCGAAGACGTGCAGCAGAAGGTGGCGGAAGCCTACACTGATCACGAGAACGAGCAGGGCGAGGAGAATATGCGCCTGCTGGAACGGCTGGTGATCCTGCGCATCATCGATCACAAGTGGATCAACCACCTGGACGCGATGGACTTCCTGCGCGAAGGCATCGGGTTGCGCGGTTACGCCCAGGTTGATCCGCTCATCGCCTACACCAATGAAGCCTACGAGATGTGGCTCAACCTGATTTCCGACATACAGGAAGAGATCGCCCATAATATCTTCCGCGTGCGGCTGGTGACCGAGGAAGAGATTCATCAGCGCTCCAGCCATCGGCAATCCGCGATCAACACCAATCGCGCCGAAGAAGGCGTGAAAGGGGGCGATCGCGTGGCGCATGCCACCGTGGGCCGCAACGATCCCTGTCCCTGCGGCAGCGGTAAGAAATACAAGAAGTGCTGCATGAACCAGAGCGAGGTGGCGTAGCAGCGTTCATGCGAACTCAAGCATGCCTCCCCGGTCGGATATCCGACCGGGGAGGTTTTTTTACTTCTCGCATACGCGATTGCATCATTAATTCCATACGCCACGTGATAGGCGATGGAATGTGATGTAGCGGGAGTGACGCCGACCGATCACCCCCCTCCCCCACTATCCCTATTACGTAGCGCGGCTGGGAGCATGCGTGCCCGATTCCCGCAACCAGGTGGCGGGCGCCAGCGCCGCAGCCAGACCGAGCGCGCCGATCATCACGTGCAGCAGATTCACCAGGGAGCCATCGGCGAACTGCGCAGCCTGGACGGGCACGAAGATTGCCGCCAAACCCCACAGCAAATAGACGCCGCCATACAGCACGGAGAACGCGCGCAGCGTGTTGATATTGCGTGAGACGAAACCGAGCAACAGCGCGAGCAGACCGCTGACGCCCCAGGCGACGGGCATCCACCCCGGCAGCGTGGTCGCGCCGATCGCTGTCGGAGACATATACCCGGCGATGCCCAGTACGAGGAGCAAGATGCCGGTGAAGAGCAGATAAGCTCGAGAGAGCATGAAATTCACCTCCTTTCACCCGTCAGCCGTTTACGCGGCTGGACGGCGCCTCTCCTCGGGAGGCGGCTGCGCCGGCTCCACGCGCGGCTCAACCCGCTGGACCGATTCACGCATAGTGCGTTGCTCGGTCACCGGCACGCGGGTGATCACCAACTCCTCGCGCACCATCGGCTCCTTGATGACGTGCACTTCTTCTTCGACAATGGGCACGCGTACCACGTTGCCCTCCGTCTTCACCCCCCCGTATTCATCGGGACGCAACGGGCGATCCAACTGCCGGCGCTCTACCCGCACTTCTTCATGCATCACCGAGGCGGGCACCTCCACCAGTCGTGTCCCCGGCTCTTCCACCACGCGCATTTCAGTCGGTTGCGTCGGGATGGTGGAAGCTGCTTGCGCAGGCGCGGGTGGTGGGACGGCTGGCTGTGCCGGCGGTGGCGTCGGTGCGGCGGTTGCCGCGGCGGGCGGGGTGGGCGCGGCCGCGGCGGACTGCGGTGCCGGTGTCGGCGTTGGGACGACGGCCGGTTGCGGCGTTGGCTGTTGCGCGGGTTGGTACAACTTGCCGCCGTGATCGGTGATACTGCGCGCGGCCTCATCCATGCGGTCGCCGGCATTCACCACCAGCAGGATCATCCCCTGGTCTAATTGTTCGTTATACCACTTCACCGGATCGCCGGGCAGCCGTGCCTCGCGAATATTCGTAACGAAGGCATCCGGCAGGCGATCGTAAACGTAGCTGCGGCTGGTGATGACGCCGCGTTGGGGCGTCATTCCACCGGTATAATCGCGCCCCAGATCATCGGCAATGACGCCGCCTTTATTCCGGTCGCGTGTGACGATGCCGATGTCGTCATCCGAGTAATTGGCGTCCAGTAGCGCCTTCACCGCGGTTTCCGCATTCCCGACCGTGTCGAAGACGCCGGTTACAATATTCATGATGACCCCCTTTCCGCGCGGTGAAGCAGGTCCACTCCCCGGCGCGGTCGCGGTACACATATATGTTCCCGTCAAGGCAAATCGGAAGCGAAACTGTTCCGACATTCCGACGCCCGCGTACCGCATGGGCACGTATAATACGCGTGGGACGTACAATGTGTCATGTCGCGAGCGCGGTACGGAAAGGAGTGTGATCTATGGCAGAGCAACCGGTGTTAGCCGTTGAAGCGCGCACCAGTGTCGGATCCAATACGGCGCGTCAAATCAGGCGGGCGGGACGCATTCCCGGCATTCTGTATGGGCACGGCACCGAGCAACCCATCTCCCTGGACGCGCACGACTTTTCGACCCACGTGCCGCCGAGTCATTACGGATCGTTTGTCGTGCAAGTGTCGCTGGACGGCAAGAGCGTCGGCGCGGCACTGGTAGCCGCCGTGCAGGTGAATACCCTGCGGCGACAGATCTTGCACGTCGATTTGCAACGGGTGTCATCCAGCGACCGCGTGCATGTCAGCGTGCCGGTGGTGCTGACGGGCGAACCCGCCGCCGTGCGGGCGGGCGGAGTGCTCGAACAATTCAACCACGCGGTGAACCTGCGCTGCGGGGCGTTCGAGGTGCCGGAGCAAATTCTTTATGACATTACCCCGCTGCAACTGGGTGATGCGCTCCATGCCGGACAGCTCGCGCTGCCGGCGGATGCGGAACTGCTGGATAAGCCGGATGAGGTGATCGCGTTGATCGTGCCGCCGACCGTGCCGGTGAGCGAAGAAGCGATCGTGATGCAGCCGGAAGTGAGTTCAGTAGAGGTGACGGAAGAATCCTGATCTGTCATCCCGGCGGTTGACCGTCGGGATACTGGGTGACGTCCACGGAGGCATCAATGGCGACTCATGCGGTGCTGGTACTGCCCGGAGTGGAAATACCCACGCTGGCGGAGGCATTTTTACCACAGCCGCTGTGGCTGCGGGTGCCGGCGCTGCAGCTGGTGCGCGCGGAAGACGGCGCTGACGCGGCGCTGTCCACCGAGTTGCGCGTGGCGTGGAGCGCGCGCGGCCTGCATGTGTATTTCACCTGCGCCGATTCCGTGCCCGCGGCGGCCGAATTCGCGCGCGACGCCCCCGCCGAGGAAGACGCAGTGGGGGTATTTCTCGATCCCGACGGCGAGCGCAGTCAATACATGGTGCTTTTCGTCAATCCGTTTGGCCGCGTGACCGATCTGCGCGTGGAGAATCCGTTTCACCACACGCTGGCCAGCGAGACGGATCTCACCTGGGATTGCCCCGGCCTGGCGGTGCGCGGAGGGGGCGGGCGCGACTTCTGGTCGGTGGAGTTGATGGTGCCTTTCAGCGGCATGACCCCGGTACTCGATCCTCCGACACCGGGTGACCGCTGGACCGGCAACTTCTGCCGCATTGCCCATCGGCCACACCACGAAATCACCGCCTGGCAACCGACCTTGCGCGCGCCGGTCGATCTGCACGCCACCGACCACTTCGGCATTCTGGAGTTCGGACCGCCATTGGGCTAGTGTAACACGTGGCAATAGACCTTCATGCGCTGCACTCCACGGTTTGCTGCTTCGGGGGGCACCGGAACAATAGACTGCAGAACCGCATATTACCGATGTATCCTAACGCGCGAGTTGCGTCTGCACGTAGTTCACCAGTCCGCCGGCATCGATGATCTCGCGCAGGAATTCCGGGAACGGTTCGGCCTGATAGGTTTTCCCCTGGGTTACGTTGCGAATGGTGCCGCTCTCCAGTTCCACCTCCAGCGAGTCGCCGGGACGAGCGTCGGCAACGGCTTCCGGGGATTCCAGAATGGGCAAGCCGACGTTGATGGCGTTGCGGAAGAAGATGCGGGCGAAACTCTTCGCCACCACCGCGGCAACGCCGGCGGCCTTGATGGCAATCGGCGCGTGCTCGCGCGAACTGCCGCATCCGAAATTCTCACCGGCTACGATGAAGTCGCCCGGCTGCACGCGCGCGATGAAATCATCCCCCGCGTCTTCCATGCAATGACGGGCCAACTCCACCGGGTCGGTGGTATTCAGATAGCGCGCCGCGATAATAATGTCGGTATCGATATGATCGCCATACTGGTGAATCTGTCCACGCAAGGCCATGATGCTGCTCCTTCGCCGGTGAGCACGTCGCGTCCCGGAATGTCCCTTAGCCTAGCAGGTTTTCCCCCATGCTGGCAAGGTGGCGACATGCGTACGCGCCCCGGAGCGTCGCCTGACACTCCGGAGCGCGGTAGACCCCCATGCGGGTCCTTGCACCTTCCCGTGTTACATGGCCGTGCCCGGCGCCATCACTTCACGCTCATGCAGCCAGCCCGCGGGCACCAACGCCGCGGACAGCCCCAGCGCACCGAGCAGTACCATCACCCCACTCAACGACGCCAGCAACCGCTCGTTGACTGCCGTCTCCGCCGTGGGGGCGCCCATCATCTGCACGATACCCCACAACAGATAGATGGCGCCTACAACGCCGGCAAACCGGCGTACACTGTTGATATCACGCACTCGGAAACCATACCAGAGTGCAACGATCGCGGTGATTAACCAGACAAATGAGGTTGTTACCAGCGTTCCGGTGCCGAAACCCAGCACGTTGGGCGCTGCTAACCCGGCAATCCCCAGGATTAACAGGAGGATGCCGAGGAAGATCGAATACCATCGCGATAGCATGATCAGTCCTCCTTTTGCAGAATTGTGTTTTCCGCATCGAGTATTCTCCCTGCCTCGCCGCGACGTTACACCCATTCGGCAATCATTCGTGTGCATTTTTACCGCCATTCACCCGGAACCGATGCGGAGCATGGGGCGCGGAGCATGATGACGAGGTGAATAGTCTTGCATTACTGGGTTCAGGGCAGCGCGCGTAGGGCGATGCTGTGTGTGACCGGCGTCGAAACAACGAGGCACAGCATGCTGCCCAGGACTGTCGCCCGGTATCCTGATATGTGTACGAGCATGCGAAAGCGTTCGTATCCAGAAACGGGGATGGGGGAATCCCCGGGAACAATCGAGGCTCAAGCGGCTTTTTCACCCAGCACGCTCTCGCCGAGAACCACCAGCAAGCGGGTGATTTCCCCGGCGTCATGTACCGTCAACTCCCCACGCTTTTCTTTCTCACGCAGTTCGTGCAGCCGACGGCGCGCCTCATCCGGAGTTGTCTTCTCATGATGCGGATGCATTTCCGGCATGGTTGTCACCTCCTTCGCGGGCACACGTGCCCGACTTTCCCGTCATCCCCGCGACACGGCGAGTCAAATCACCGGCATGCTCACGATCATGGCACACGGATATTTGCATCACCTCACCCTGAAGGAATATCCGTGTATCGCCGGCTATTCGCCAAGATAATTTTCGGATACGCTGGACAGAAAACGACAGTGTTGGTAGAATCCAATACACTCGGGTAAGGAGTCATTGATGGAAGACAAAGTTCGTGAAGCACTGGAAGAGATTCGTCCGTATCTTCAGGCTGATGGCGGCGATATCGAACTCATAAGCGTTGACGAAGACGGCACGGTGCACGTGAAACTCGTCGGCGTGTGCGGCGGTTGTCCGATGGCCCAGATGACCTTACAAAACGGCGTCGAGCGCATTGTGAAAGAGCGCGTGCCGGAAGTCATCCAGGTGGTCGCCGACTGAGCCGTTCCTCGGGAACATGCAAATCAGATTGCGCCGCGGGAGCACGAGAGTTCCCGCGGCGTTTTGTTATCACCGTTGCTATGCAAGAAGCTGCCGCTGCACCAGTGCGGCCACGGCCGTGCCACCTCTTGACTCGTCGTGTGCGACACGAATAGCGTCTGCTTTTCACCGACCGGGGCTTCAGGCACGGAGCCAATGCCTTCATCAGCCCGTATCAAGTTTCCAATCTACCGTCATACCGGTGTCCATCATCTGTTCGGTCGAAATCCCGGCAAGGGGTGAGTCTTTGCATTTGCGCCCGGACTGTCTTTCTTCATCCACCCATTTTTCTCGACATTGCGCAATCCCGCGACGGCAGGATATCGTCCGGGGCACAGCGAAGTGAATGCGGGCGGCTTCTTTACAGCATTATGCAACGCGCCTGGAGGTAATTCCATGTATTTTGACGTGTGCCTGGAAACCATATTTCAACAGAAATCCGTCGAAGACCGTATCGCGTTGATTGGCGCGGCGGGTTATACCCACGTAGAGTTCTGGCTGCAAGACGGCACCTGTTACGCGCCCGGCGTGAACTTGCCGCAGGCGAAAGATCCCGCCGGCATACGCCAGGCATGCGCCGCGCACGGCGTGACGGTGAGCAACCTGGTGGTGAACGTGCCGGATGGCAGCGTGGGCGGAGCGCCGGTGAACGCCGGCGACCTGCAGAAATATCTGGAGCGGGTGGAATTGACGATCGATTTCGCGCGCGCGATCGGCTGTCACAAAGGCATCACCTGCACCGGCAATCTGCAGCCCGGCCTTACCCGCGCGCAGATGCGGGCGAACCTGGAAACCGCGCTGGGCCGCGCGGCGGAGATCGCCGCCCGCGCCGGCTTCACGCTGATGATGGAAGCGCTGAACACCCATGTTGACCATGCCGGTTACTACCTGGATTCCTCACGTGAAGGAGCGGAGATCGTGCGCGCCATCGGAAATCCGCACCTGAAACTGCTGTATGACGTGTATCACATGCAGATCATGGAAGGCAACCTCATCAGTAACATCGCGGAGCGTCTGGACACTATCGGGCATTTCCATGCCGCCGGCGTGCCGGGGCGCGGCGAGTTGTTCGGCTCGGAGATCCATTACCCGCCAATCATCGCGCTGCTGCGTGCCCGCGGCTACGACGGGGGCTTCGGGCTGGAATATTTCCCCAAGATGATGGATCATCACGCTTCACTGCGCGACACGCTGACGTATCTGCAGGGGTAGCAGCACGAATTCCCCCTCCCCGCCTGGGGAAGAACCGCGTTGATCAGGAAAGGAACCGTAATGGATCGCATCCTGGCTTTTGGCTGTCATCCCGACGATATCGAGTTCATGGCCGCGGGCACGCTGGCGTTGCTGGCGCAGCACGGGTATGAGATTCATCTCGCCACGACGACCGGCGGCGAGGTGGGCAGCCCCACGCTGGACGTACAGCAGATTCGCGAAACGCGACTGCGGGAGGCGGCGGACTCCGCCCAGGTACTCGACGGCCACTACCACTGGGCGGGCGGGTGCGACCTGCAGGTGGAATATACCGAGACGTATCGCCGGCAGGCGACGCGGGTGATGCGTGAGGTCGATCCGCTGATCGTCTTCACCAACCCGCCGATGGACTACATGCCCGATCACGAGCAAACCTCGCTGCTGGTGCGCAACGCGGCGTATATTGCCTCGGTGCCGCATTACGACTGCGGCGTGCCCACCAGGCCGACCGCGCGCTTCCCCTATCTCTATTATTGGAACGCCATCAACCTGACCGATATCTTCGGCCGCTCGCTGCCATTGAGTTGCGCGGTGAATGTCACCTCGGTGATGGAGACGAAAGAGCGCATGCTGGCCTGCCACGCCTCGCAACGCGAATGGCTGCAGTTCCTTAACGGGTGGGACGAGTATACCCGCAATATGCGCCGGCACTCCGAAGAGGACGGCAAACGCGCCGGCGTTCCCTTCGCAGAGGGTTTCATACAGCATCGCAGCATCGGTCATCCCACGAACAACATCCTCAAAGAGATCCTGGGCGATCTGTGCGTGGAATACGCATGAGTGAACGATAATGCCGTGTGCCGGCGAAGCTGCTGGGCGAATGGTACGTGAAGAATCTGAATAGGATCCTGGTTATCGGAGGTAATGATCCCCATGCATACGATAGCGATTGAATGGTTAACAGGCCGTCCGCAGGGAACGGTCGAGGTGTTCAACGGGGAACTCGCCGTGCTGTCGGCGGTTCGCGGACAGGGCATGGCAACGGCGCAGCGCTTCGCGTTCACCGCCGATGGGCCGTGCCGGCTGGAGGTCACCGTCAAAGACGAAGACCTGTCCCACGGCGATGCGCCCACCATGGTCACCGTGCGCACAACCGAGCACCCGTTCACCGTGCTGCTGCGCGACGTGCACTGCGACTACCCGATCTACATTCCGGCGTATGGCGTGGCGGTCACCACGGTGGACGATCAGCGCACCTGCGCGCAGATTCAAGAGGCCATCGCCGCGCGCGGATTGCGGACAGTGCTGCAAACCATCGCCAACGAACCGGAAGAAAGCTTCCCGGTGGCCGCCGCCGCCACACGCCAGGAACACGTGCCGATCTGGTTGGGGCTCAGTCGCGATATGCGTAACTTCGAAGTCGAGCACGGCTACAGCACCAGTGGCATCACCATCACTCCGAAGTTTCACGGCACCGGCGTGACGCTCCCCGAACTCCCCGACAACACGCATCTCAATTACCAGTTGATGTATGGCAAAGGCATGGGGCCGGTGCATAAAATCACCCGGCGGCTGGATGACGGCGTGCTGCCTATTCTGCACAGCGAGATGGTCGACGATGACATAACCTACCACACCACCGCCTTCGTAACGCTGGAGCAGTCGCCGCTCACGCTGGAAACGCTGCGCGGCACCGATTTTCTCGTCGCCGACGGTTATGGCGCCGGGAATATGATGACTCCGGAACAGTTGGCGAAATTCAAGGAATTGGAGCCGGGCGAGAAGCAGCGCGAGGAAGAGACGGTGCTGTACTATCGCATCGAGGCGGTGAACACCGGCGCGGTGCCGCGTTATGCGTACGTTCAGGTGCCGTGGAATCGCCGCCTGCCGGTTACCTTGCGCGGCAACCGGGGCATGAGTATCACCAATAGCGGACGCGTGAACCTGGTCGCCCGGTTGAATAGCGAGCCGATGCCGAAGGAAGAGGTGGCGGTGTTGCTGAAACCGGGTGAGACAGCCACCTTTGAATGCTTCCTGCCGCACCAGCCGATCTCGCAAGAACGCGCCGCGAAGTTGATCGCGCAGTCCTTCTCGCAGCGCCACGCCGAGTGTCGCGCCTTCTGGCTGGCGAAGCTGGCGCAGGCCGCGAACGTGTCGCTGCCCGAGCCACGCATCGACGAAATGGTGCGCGCCGGCCTGCTGCACCTGGATCTGGTCACGTATGGCCGCGAACCGGACGGCCCGGTGGCCGCCACCATCGGCGTTTACTGCCCCATCGGCTCGGAAAGTTCGCCCATCATTCAATTTATGGACTCCATGGGTTGTCACAAGCTGGCCGAGCGCGCGCTGGAATATTTCCTCGAGAAACAACACGATGACGGCTTTATCCAGAATTTCGGCGGCTACATGCTGGAAACCGGTCCCGCGTTGTGGTCGATGGGCGAGCACTTCCGCTACACGCGCGACACCGCATGGGTGACGCGCATCGCGCCGAAGCTGCTGAAGGCGTGTGATTACCTGTTGCAATGGCGCGCCCGCAATATGACGGACGAGCTGCGCGGCAATGGCTACGGCATGATGGAGGGCAAAGTCGCCGACCCGGAGGATCCCTTCCGCTGCTTCATGCTGAATGGGTATGCCTACGCCGGCCTTATCCGCGTGGCGGAAATGCTGGCCGAAGTGAATCCGGCGGAATCCGCCCGCATCGCGCGTGAAGCGGAAGCGTTCAAGGCCGATCTGCGCCAGGCCATTGCAGAGAACCTGGCGAAGTCGCCGGTGGTGCCGCTGGGCGACGGCACCTGGTGCCCGACGATGGGCCCGTGGGCGGAGGCGCGCGGCCCGGTGTCGCTGCTCACCGACCAGTATCCGTGGTCCACCCACGGCGCCTACACCTCACGCGACTCGCTCATCGGTCCGATGTACCTGACCATCGCCGAGGTGCTGAACCCGGAGGAGCAACTCACCACCTGGTTGCTGAATTACGAAGCGGACCTGATGAACAAGCGCAACGTTGCGCTCAGCCAACCCTATTACAATCCGCATCCGTGGGCGCACGTGGAGCGCGGTGAGGTGAAAGCGTTCCTAAAGGAATACTACAATGCGATGGCCGGATTGGCCGACCGAGAGACGTATACCTTCTGGGAACATTTCTTCCATGCCAGCCCGCACAAAACGCACGAGGAAGGCTGGTTCCTCATGCGTACGCGCTGGATGCTCTACAAGGAGAAGGGCCATACGCTGCGGTTGCTGCCGGCGGTGCCGCGCGCCTGGCTGGCGCAGGGGCAGCGCATCGCATTGGACGGCGTGGCCACCTACTTCGGCTCACTGTCGCTGCACGTCGACTCGCAGGTCGAGCGCAACCATATCACCGCAATAGTGGAGTGCGCCGGCGACCGAAAACCCGCCACGGTCACGCTGCGCCTGCCGCATCCGCTGGGTCGCACAGCGACCGGCTGCACCGGCGGCACGTATGACCCCGCCACCGAAACGGTGACCATCACCGACTTCACCGGCCGCGCCGAGGTGCTATTGACCTTTGGCGTGCCGGCGAAAGTGGCGGCGGAATAATTCGCCGAATATCTCGGGGCCGGGTTTCCTCCCGGCCCCAAGAAACCCTGATAGCATCCATCGTCCTCGTCTGGCAGTCCAGTCCGGCTTCGAAACCATATTGAAGTTGTGCGCGATGGGGTAATGGAACGACCGGTCATACCGCGCGGAACAGCACCCAACGAAAATGCCCCACCCCAACACCCCTCACATCGGCGCGGCGGCGCGGAGCTCGGCCACCTGGCGGTCGGTCAGCCCATCGAGATAGATGAGTTGTACCGGAGTATCGATGAAGGCGGTCGGGCCGACAGTGATCTGCAGACCTTCGCGGTCGCGGAGGAAGAGCAGGCGCGTGCCGCCGGGCAATTCTTCCGTGCCCACCTGTTGCCATTGCTGGAACGGCGCGCTGCGGCGATACCAGTCGAGCACGAAGTCGCGGTCAGCCGCCGCCAGCAGCAGCGCGGCATCCGCCCGTTGCGCACCCTGCAGCCGGGCGATGAGCAACGGCAACCCGAGGGTGCGCTGGGTAAGCCGGTTTTCCGGAGCGATGCGCGCGTAGGGGAAGAGCGGCACGCCCGGCATGGCCGCGGTGACGGCAGCCAGGTCGCGCGGACCGTGATACAGTTGCCCGATCAGCAATGGGGCGCCCACCAGCACCAGCACCAACGCGCCGAACGCCAGCAGCACGCCCCAGAGGAATCGACGCCGCCGGGGCGCCGGTACCACCTTCTGTGCATCCATGAATTCCATCCCCCTCCAGGCATCGTTCCACGCGGCGATACCCGCGCAAACCCGTTGCATGCCCGTGTCGGGGGATTTTCGTGCGATGATCAGGCCAGCAGCGCAGGTTGCTGCAGGATCGCAGCCAGCGCAGCCACGAACTTCGCCGCCACCGCGCCGTCCACCGCGCGATGGTCGAAGGAGAGCGCCACCCCCATCACCGTCTTCGCCACAATCTGGCCGTCCACCACAGCGGGCACGCTGGTGACCGCGCCCACGCCGAGAATGCCCACCTGCGGCGGCTGCACCACCGCGATAAGATAGGTGGCGCCGAACATGCCGATGTTCGAAATGGTAAAGGTGCCGCCCATGCTGTCGCGCGCGCGCAATCGTTTCTTGCGCGCCAGCTCAGCCTTGGCGCGAAATTCCTGGCTCATGGCGGCGAGGGGCTGCGCATCGGTGCGCGGAATCACCGGCACCAGTATGCCCTCGTCACCCTCGATGGCTACCACCACGCCCACGTTCACCTCCGGCTGCAACACCACCGCGCCTTCTTCGAACGTGGCGTTGAGCGCGGGCACCTGGCGCAGTGCCAGCGCGACCGCCTTCACCACCAGATCGTTGACGGAGATACGCACGCCTTCGGCATTGCCATAACCGCCGGCGTTGAACGCTTCGCGAAATTGCAGCGCGGCAGTCATCTCGATATCCATCATCACATACGCATGCGGAATGGTGGTCTTGCTCAACACCATGCGATCGGCGATCGCTTTACGAATCGGCGTCAACGGCACCATGGTCGCCGCGGGGGTGGTTGCTTGCACATCACTCACGAGTTTGTTACCTCCATATGAACCTGTTCGCCGCGGCATGTGGGGATTCCTGCGAGAATATCGTCCGGACATACGCCCCATCACGGTCCTTCCCCACTTCTCCGGCGTACGCTCGATCCCATCCCACCCCTCCCGTGCGTCGATATTTCCAGGCATCACTCTGTCTTCAGAGCAAGCAGACCGAATTTTTCTTCTTACATTCCTGCCGCAGGCATAAACCCGTGCCGTCATGCAACCGATACTGACTATGATGTACGTCGTCCGTCCGATGATCGGGTGTGCTACCGGTTGGACGCTGGAGCGGAATTAATGCGCAAAATCGATGATGACATGACCGATCTGGATATGTTGACTCCGCCGCAGGATTATATTGGCAGCGTACTCGACACGCTCTGCGCGCGACTGGGATATGCCGCGGGCCTTGCCGTCGAGGAGACGGCTGATGGTCAGACTGTCCTGCTGGCGGCGTATCAGGTGCCCGCGCGTCAGGTCGACGCGTTGATCGCCGTGCCGGCGGCGCGCATGCCCAAGCGGCATTCGCGAGGCGCGCATGCCCGCAATGTGATCATCACCGTGCCGCCGGTCGCCGACGCCCGCCATGCCGGCAACGCCTTCTATGCCGCCGAGCAGATCGCCATGATCGTCACCGTGCCGTTATGGTACAAGGGACAGCGGCTTGGATACATCAACCTGTATGCCAACTCGATGTGGGCGCTGGCCGAGAGCGAGCAGCAAATGCTGACCCAGGTGGGCGAAATGCTCGCCGTGTCGCTTGCGAGCAGTCGCGTACTCGATCAGTTGCACCACCGCACCTGCGAATTGCAGATGCAGGTGAGCGAACGCTCGCGTGCGGAGTCGGCGCTCCGTGATGCGTTGCGCGAACGTAAAGAGTTGGAAGGGATCGTGAATCGCAGTCCGATGGTCGCTATTCTGTGGCGTCCCACCCCTGACGGATGTGTGGAATACGTGTCACGGAACATTGCCCAATTTGGCTATAGCCCCGACGAATTGCTCGCGGGTGAGGTGAGCTTTTACGACCTGGTGCACCCCGACGACGTGAAACGGGTGCGCGGTGAGGTGGAACGCTGCCTGGCCGATGGCGAGCATGAATTCACACTGGAATACCGAGTACCGACGAAAGCGGAGGATATTCCCCCACCCCGGCAGGACTTTGCCGCGCGTTGTAGTAATACCGAATACAGCGCATTCTGCCCGATGAAGGACGCCGCATGCCCGATCAGCAACTGTCGCTGCACCAACCGGCGCATCAGAACCGCCAGCTCTTTTCGGATCATTACCTGAACGAAATCCTGCCCACCCGGGCGGGATGGCGGGCGTTGGCGGCAGGGGCGGAGACGGCGTTGGCGGAAATTAGGGCCCTCTTCGACCACTTCATCCCCAGCGACAATGAGCGGCAGACGGAAGACAACCTGGTCTGCCCCGTGCTGCGCGCGCTCGGACATGCCTTCGAGGTGCAGGCTCCGCTGAAAACCCCCGATGGCACCAAGGTGCCGGATTACGTCTTCTACCGTGACGACGCCGCGCTGGCCGCGCACAAAAACCAGGTGCTCACCGAGGCGGTAGCCGGCGAAGGCGCGTTCGCCGTCGGTGACGCGAAGTATTGGAACCGCCCGCTGGATATCGCCGTCAGGACCAGGGGCGCCGATGCGCTGTCGAACAAAAACCCCGCCTACCAGATTTACTTCTATATGCTGCACGGCGGCGTCGAGTGGGGCATCCTCACCAATGGCCGGCTGTGGCGGCTCTACCACCGCGATTCGGCGCACAAGCTGGATGTCTATTACGAAGTGGACCTGCCGGAACTGGTGCAGAGCGGCAATGTGGAGCGTTTCCTGTACTTCTACGCTTTTTTCCGCCGCGCCGCCTTCGACCCCTCGTCAGGCTCGGGACCTGCGGCCGGGTCGTTATGCCTCGCCGAGTTGCTGCGCGCCAGCGTGGAATACGCCCACGGCGTCGGCACTACGCTGAAGAGTCAGGTGTATGACGCCCTGCGCCACCTCGCGCAGGGGTTTCTCGATTACCCCGGCAACGCGCTGCGGCCCACGCCGGAGGTGTTGAAAGCGACCTACGACAACAGCCTCATCCTGCTCTACCGGCTCATCTTCATCCTCTACGCGGAAGCGCGCGAGCTGCTGCCGGTGCGCGAGAGCGAACTGTACCGCGACACCTACAGCCTGCTGGCCATCAAGCAGGCGGTGGCGCGCGGGCGGCACCTGCTGCCCACCAGCGCCCGGGTATGGCCGCAACTGAAAGAACTCTTCCAGGCCATCAACCTGGGCAGCCCGCCGCTGCACGTCGCCACCTTCAACGGCGGGCTGTTCGATCCGGTGAAGCATCCCTTCCTGGAGCAGTATGCCGTCGGCGACGCCCACCTGCAGCAGGCCATCGACATGCTGGCGCGGGTGAACGGGGAGTTCATCGACTACCGCGACCTCACCGTGCGCCACATGGGCACCATCTACGAGGGACTGCTGGAGTTCAAGCTGGTGCCCTGCATGCCGGCGGATGGCTGGTCGGTCGATCTGGTCAACGACAAAGGGGAGCGCAAGGCCACCGGCTCCTACTACACGCCGGAATACATCGTGAAATTCATCGTCGAGCAGACCATCGGACCGGTGCTGTGGGAGGCGGTGAGCGGGAAGACCACCGACGCCGAAATCGTGCGCGCGGTGCTGGCCGTCAACGTGCTCGACCCGGCGATGGGCAGCGGGCACTTTCTGGTAGAGGCGACGGAATACATCGCGCGCTTCCTGGTCGATTACGGCATCCTGCCCGACGGCAAAACGCCGGAGGAGGCCGACCTCGCCTACTGGAAGCGGCGGGTGGTGCAGTCGTGCATCTATGGTGTCGATCTCAACCCGCTGGCGGTGGAACTTGCCAAGCTGTCATTGTGGCTCATCACCGTGGCGAAGGACCGCCCGCTCTCCTTCCTCGACCACCACCTGCGCCCCGGCAACTCGCTGGTGGGCGCGCGCCTGTCTACCCTGCAACGGCACGGCGCAACCACGGCGAAGGCGGCGCGCAAAAGGAAGACCGCGACCGTGCAGGCCGGGCAAAGCGCGCTCTTCAGCGATGCCGACTTCACCCAGCGCATGGCGGTGGCGGTCGATTCCATGTGGCTCATCGAGGAGAACGAAGCCGCCAGCGTGGAGCAGGTGAAGGAGCAGGAATCCCTCTATGCCGGCCTGCGCCGGCAACTGGTGGAAAAATACGGCAAACTCGCCGATCTCCTCACCGCGCAGCACTTCGGCGTGGCGGTGCCCGCCGACCAGTGGGCGCTGGTGGTCGATCACGTCATGGGCCGCTCCCTGGGACTCCCGCCCGCGCTGCACGCCGTGCTCGCGCAGGTGCAGGAGATCGCCGCCCGCGAACGCTTCTTCCACTGGGAACTGGAGTTCCCCGAACTCTACTTCGACCGCTACGGCCGCCCGCTCGACGAGCACGGCGGTTTCGAGGCGGTCATCGGCAACCCGCCCTACGTGCGCCAGGAACAGTTGGCGCCGTATAAGCCGTATTTCCAACAGGACTACGCCGAGGTATACCACGGCGTCGCCGATCTCTTCGTCTACTTCTTCGCCCAGGGTCTGCGCCAGGCGCGGCATGGCGGTCGGCTCTCCTACATCAGCAGCAATAGCTGGCTGCGGGCGAATTATGCGACACCGCTGCGCCGGTATCTGCGCGAAGCAACGACGGTAGAAACGCTGGTCGATGTCGGTGACAACCGGGTGTTCGAGGAAGCGCCGGATGTCTACCCCGCCGTGCATGTGGTGCGGAAAGGCATACCATCGGCGGAGCATAGGGCACAGGTTGCCGTCTTCACCCGCGGTGAAGGGGTCGAACGCTTTGCCGCCCAGGTCGCCGACAAGCTCTTCCCGGTATCCATGCATGACCAGGATGACAGTGGCTGGCAACTCGGCGATGATGCCGGGCGGCAGCTCTTCCGCAAACTGATGTCCTCAGGAATGTCGCTGGGTAAGGTGGTAGAAGGTCGCTTGTATCGTGGCGTACTAACCGGTTTGAATGAAGCCTTTATCATCGATCAGAATACGCGCGACTGCCTTGTAGCTGATGACCCGACTTGTGCTGCGATCCTGAAAAAGATGCTGCGTGGTGAGGATTTACGTCCCTGGTATCAGGAAGACGAAGGGCGATGGCTGATCTTCACACGGCGCGGCATCGATATCGATGCATATCCGACGATTAAGGCTTATCTCAGTCAGTTCCGTGAGCAGCTTGAACCACGACCGGTCGATTGGGATGAGAATAAACCATGGCCGGGCAGAAAACCCGGTTCGTATCAATGGTACGAGATACAAGATACAGTTGACTATTTCGAAGCCTTCGAGCAACCGAAAATCTTCTGGCCTGAACTTGGAAAGTTGCCTCGGTTCTCGTGGGACGCTGATGGTAAATTCATCAACAACAAGGGTTACATCATCCCTGATGCTTCGACTTCGCTACTTGGACTGATGCAAAGTCGGACCATCTGGTTCGCCATTAAGCAAACCTGTCTTCCACTCGGTGAACGAGCAGGCATGGAACGCTACCAACTATTCACGCAATATACGGAAAAGCTCCCCATCCCCGCCATGTCCGACGCCGACCGCACCGCCCTCGGTGCCCTCACCATGGAGATCACCGAGCTCGCACGCGCCCGTTATACGCTGCACCAGCGGGTGCGCCACCGGCTGCACAGCGATTTCGGCACCCTCCTTCGCCAGGGCTCCTGCGGGCAGGCCCCGGAGAAGGCGCTGAACCAGAAGCTGACCGCGTGGTGGACGCTGGACTTCCCCACCCTGCGCGCGGAATTGCACAAGGTTTTCAAGCGCGACATCCCCGTGCAGGAGCGCGACGAGTGGGAAGCCTGGCACGCCGCCCAGCGCGCCGACCACACCCGCCTCACCGCCGAGATCGTGACCCGCGAAACCGACCTCAACGCCCGCGTCTACGCGCTCTTCGGATTGACGGATAAGGAGATCGCCCTCATTGAGGAGAGCACGAAATACCGGTATGGGGAGGTGTGATACGGTGGTTGGGCAGGGTCTGCAGTCTTGATAGAGAGAAATAAAATAC